>NZ_JAMFLG010000029.1 GCF_023502205.1 Aquiflexum sp. TKW24L
TAATTTTTTTCGATACGGGACACAATTGGATATTAGGATCTGTACTTTGGGATGTAATGGTATATTCTCCATTTTGGGAAATCAGGATTTTTTCGCCGGGTTGGAACATCCCAACCTCTCCGGTAGGACTCAGAGTGGTAAATATCAACTTTAATGCAGTGTCTGGAATCAATTCAAAATAATCACAGATTACAAATTGCTCCGGAACCTCAAAATCAGCCTTAGCATTGCTTTCTATTACAGTGATCAAGTTTCTTCCGATTTCACAAGCTAGGTCATTATAGACCACGGCTTCATAGGCACCCGGATTGTTGACAGTTATGCTGGTTTTATTTTTGAATTTATCCAAAAACATACTTTCTCCCGATGGACTGATGTATATCCAATTGATAGTTTCAACCTCTTGAAAGTCGGTGGATAAAGTTATTTCAGAATTGCCTCCTGCACAAAGAACTGATGCCGCTAAAGCTACATCCACAGCTAAGACAGGTGCCTCGATGATAAAAGACTTTGTTGGGATTGGACAAGCCTCTGAATTCACCGGCCGTACCTCAAGTTTGAATTCCCCTGATGAAACCGGGAATAAAAATTCCTCGGTGGCTACAACCTGGCCAATTTCATTGATCCATTTGATATAAAATCTACTAGGATCTGCCCCGAATAAATTCGCTCTATATTGTTTATTGCCAAAACAATCCCTGGAAATCAATTCAGGATCAAATTGGATTTGATTGGTAACAGTTACAAATATAGATGTCTCTCTTGGGCAAAACCCTCCTTGGGAATCTTTCTCCACTCCCAAAAGAAAATATTCTCCTGATTGATCCAATCTAAAAGACTCTGCGCTTGATCTGATTACTTGCGAGTTGTCAGGATAGGTAAGGGTGAATTCCAGATTTTGGCTTGTTACCGGAGTAAAATCAAAATATTCGCACACTGTCAACCTTTCTGGGGCGGTAAAAGCGACTTGTCCTTTGCTGCCAATCGTGATTCTCTGAGGTCGGGGAAACACGCAACCTTCATCATTATTTATTTCCAAGAAATAAATTCCTGCAGGAGCATAAATAGAAAAAATAATTTGACTGTCTACAGTTCCTGATTTTATAACCGCTCCATTGGTTCCCAATAATCTGAAGGATCCAATGAAACTTGGGTCATTCATTTTAATTTTTATCTGTCCATCGATTTTACCTGTATCGTTGCAGGTTTCACCAATAACTTCTACTAAATTAAATCTCATATCCGCAGGTGGATTTGCCAATGGAACAACTGCTGCTCTAGTCCTTGAACAACCACCAATTGCTGCAGATGCAGTATATAACCCTGGAGACAATCCCGGTATCCTCAGTTCCTGTCCCTGGACTAGGTTTTCAAATCTTGCAATTTCAATCCCATTTCTTCTAATCCTAAGTAGGTCCAAATCCGTCAATGCAACTACCAAAAGTACTCCGTCATTGGACACACAGCTTGTCGTTTGATTTTCAAAAACAACACTCACTT
Source organism: Aquiflexum sp. TKW24L (assembly GCF_023502205.1). Classification (GTDB taxonomy): domain Bacteria; phylum Bacteroidota; class Bacteroidia; order Cytophagales; family Cyclobacteriaceae; genus Cognataquiflexum. The sequence continues at coordinate 1,501 of NZ_JAMFLG010000029.1, forward strand.
CTGCTGTTTGATTTACCTTAAGTCCAATCTTCTCAGAAACCTTACAGAAATTATTATCCGCATTATCTACTTCAAAAATGATGTCGTATTCTCCTACCCCGTCTAAATCTCCGGCACTTATGATTTCTATCTTACTACCTTGGCCAAGTAATACTTTTTGATTGACATCTCTCCTTTTGTAAAACCAATTTCCAAAAATTGAATTTCCAGCAGAAACAGTGACTACAGTCCCTCCATTACATACCTGTGGAGTACTTATTGTTAAACTGTAAGTTTTAGACTCATACACAAAGGTGGAAATAGAAAAGGGACAAACTTCCAAACCGATTTCATTCAGTGAAAAAAACTCAGCAGTATATTTTCCAGGTCGATCTACTTGAATACTATTTGTAGTACCAACTAATTGACCGGTACCATCAATCCATTTAACCTGATAAGCGTCAAGGTTTGGGATACTCGGATCAAGTAAAGTAAGTGTGGTATTGTTTCCTTTGCAAAGAAGGTAGGTGTTTTGAATAACCGGGTCGACCCCTTTGTTGATTATAATTTGCTTGGTTCCGTGATAAACCTCATTTAAACCCCTTCTAATATTAAGTTGAATTTCATAAATCCCTACCTCAGAAAAAGTATGGCTGAAAGACTGAAATCCACCCTCCCTTTCCACTATTAATCTTCCATCTGATGAAAGAATTTTCCATCTGAAAACATCAGAAATCAAACCTCCACCAAAAAATTCTCCAATGTTACTCCCATAATAAAGACAAAGCTCACCAGGTCCAACAATTCCAAACTCATTAATTTGGTTGAAAAAAAGCTCAGACTCAATTTTGGACTTCGGGGAAAGTTCATTTTCCAAACCCATTGCCAACGACATTTGGCCCATAGCAATGAGTATCATGAATAGGATCAGGTGATTAGGAAAACTTTTCATTTGCGAGATAGGGTAAAGAATCGTAAGAATCTTTGAACCAAATCTAATGCAAAGTTGAGTTAGAAAAAAATATTTATGTATTTAAAATACATTTTTTTTTATTTGAAAAACATTAAAAAGTATTTTATGCGTTTTTATGATCTTTTTTACCTGATTGTTAACTTTTCTTAATTGGATAAAAAATCAACATATTATCTGACAAATTTCCAGATTCCACCTTCCTCTTCCCCAATCCATTCGTATTTCCCTTCGTTGAAAGTCTTCAACATTTCCGGATCATCGATTCTATTGTGGATGATATGATTCACCATCATCCCCCTTGCTTTTTTGGCAAAAAGCCCAATCACTTCATATTTCCCATTTCTAAATTCCTGGAAAATCGGTGTAATTACTTTTGGTTTCAAAGCCCCGCGATCCACAGCTTTGAAGTATTCCTGAGAAGCCAAATTCACCAAAGTTTCACCTTTGGTTACTTCATTAATAGCTTTGGCAATTCTTGTTCCCCAAAACTCATATAGGTTCTTACCCTTTTTATTTTCTAATCTTATTCCCATTTCCAATCGGTAGGGTTGAATCAGATCCAAAGGCTTAAGCAGTCCATATAAACCAGAAAGTATTCTAAGTTTTTCTTGGGCAAAATCAAAATCCTCAGAAGTATAATTATCAACGTCCATTTGCATGTAAACATCTCCCTTGAATGCCAGCAATGCTTGTTTTGAATTTTCCAATTCAAAGCTTTTCTGAAAATCCATAAACCGCTGTTTATTCAACAATGCAAGGTTTTCACTGATTCCCATCAAATCCTGAATATCCTCAACTGATTTTTTTTTCAGGATTCTTACCAATTCAAAAGTCTCCTTTTGAAAGTCAGGTGAGGTATAAATAGGAAGTTCAGGGGTACTTAAATCAAGTGTTTTTGCAGGTGAAATGAGGGTAATCATACCGGGAAAATTATTTATTCTATAACTAAAATTGACTTTGTTATTCTTTTGGTTACGTTTTGCCTGTTGCTTTTTAAATTAACCACTACGGGATACACTCCAATAGGAACAAATGTACCATTGACACTACCATCCCAACTGCAAACAAAAGTTTCAGCGTTTATGTTTTTTTGCTCGCAATAGAAAATTAATTCTCCCCATCTATTATAAATGAATACTTCAAGCTCATCTACGAAATCATTTGTATACACCAAAAAGTGTCTGTCTGGTTTGCTTGGAACCATAGCTTCAGGGAATACCACCCTCAATGCACAATCCTCAACCACCAGGAAACTTACCGTAAACTCGCAACCCAAATTATCAGATACTGTCAATAGGTAGCTTCCAAGCAAAGTTGGTACAAAAACCGAATCAGTAGAAACTTCAGTTCCATCCAATATCCAAGAATAAAAATCAAAAGTACCTGGCCTGAGCTCCACCGTGACGTTCTCCACTGCACAAATCGTATAACTAGGCGCCAATACTGGAGGAACAATCACAGATCTAGAAATCTGCACTTGTTCTCTTGCTATTTCACAGCCATAAACACTCAATAAAACAACTTCATAAACCCCAACATCAAAAACTGTGACTGTTTCCTGATCTGTAGAGTTCGGTAATGGAGTCCTGACAGCATTCACTACAGTGAACCATTGGATGGCTGAAACATTGGTTAAGTCTGCCTCTACGCTGATGTTTGCGAAGGTATCTCCTTCGCAAAACTGCTGGGCAGTTACGTTAACTTCCAGATTTTCGAGAAACTCTTCAACCTCAAACTCAATTGTTTTTTCAGGACAAAGGCCACCGCTTCTAGGCTGAACTTCAACGGTGTAAATACCCGGGCTTGGTGGGAAGAATTCCTGATTTCTTCCAACAATTACTCCTGCGGCATTTCTCCATAAGAAATTGGCATTATTTGGGTTAAACCCAAATAGAACGACTTGGTAAGAAACTCCAAGGTCACAATCCACTATCGGAGAGGTCAACGAAAAGTCAATCGGGCTGTTGATCACCGCTTGGATCAAACTCAACTCACTTGGACACAACACTCCTTCAGGATCGAATCCCTTAACGGTATACACTCCGGTAAATTCAAACAGATAGCCACCATCTTGATCAGCGTTGATCAGCTGTCCGTTTGGACCTCTCACTTCATAATTAAGCGCTATTTGAGATTGGGGAACCAAGATATAAAGCCCGCATGCAGTCACATTGGTTGGGACTGAAAATACAACCTGATCGGCATTGTCAATTACATATGATACTGGATCTGGAAATGTACAATCGACCAAATCAACCATACTCAATGAGTATGTTCCATCCATCAGGGGAATGTTTATGGAATCTGCTAAAGTAAATGTCCCAGTAAATTCCTGTCCATCCTCTTGCCTGATCAAAATATAAGAACCGCTTTGCGGACCAAGGTTAAAAACAATATCAATAGAGCCTAAATCCACACCCGTCGCTGAACACGTCTCAGGGTTAGCTGTAACTTCATAATCAGAAATTCCAATAGGAGGGTTAAGATTTTGAACAACAACAGGAAGTAAAAATTGGCAACCGTTTTCACTTGTCGCCGCTACTGTATAGACACCCGGCTCGAGTCCGGTAATAACAGGCAGAACATCCCCTGCAAATACATTTGTAAATAACTGTCCCGTCTGACTTATCCTGACTTCATCGGCATCAGCTAACATTGTTATTTCAAAACTTCCGTTTACAGCATCACAATCATCTGCATCTGTCAATACAACCACTTCAAAAGCCGGAAAGGGAAAAATAATCAATTCCAATTGTTTTTCAACGATACATCCCGGCACGATAGGGTCTTCTGTTACGAAAATGATATCATAAACTCCCGGTGAAGGAAGGGTACTGGGCACAAGATTTAATTCAAAGAATTCGCCAAGTGGAACCCTATTTACTGTTCCTTGGACTTGATAAAACCATTGTCCTGAAATCGGAGTATTGGGTGCGAAAATGACAAGATTTTCATCATAACAAACCTGATCGTCTGTTTGGGTAAGGTCAAATTCAAACGCCGGACCCACAAAAACAGAAGCCTCAGAAGGACATGGGTTGAAAAACTCAAGATCATCATCTGCTGCTGGTCTGTAAGACACCACTACAGTGAATATACTTTCCTCATTTACAAAAATCGTATTTGAGTTTTGGTCGCCAAACAACTGCCCTGCGGCATTTCTCCATTCGAAATTATATAGCCCTTCGATAGGGTCGTAACCCTCAATCGCAGTAAGGCTGACTGGAGTTCCCAAGCATAAGATGATGGATTCAGGCAAGGTCAAAACAGGCGGGGCAATTACCATTACCTCGAGTCTTCCTTCATAAAAATCAGGATCGCCACATCTGCCAACCCTCAAATCAACTGTATAAAGTCCAGGTCTTGTAAATAGATGATCATAAAATTGAAATTGATCTCCTGGGCCTCCGAAGTTATTGAGCTCAACGGTCCCATCCTCATGGGTGATCGTCCAGAAATAACTGTCGATATCCGGTTCGCCTCCGCCTTCAAATGAACCCAATGTTCCATTTTGGAGATCCAGACATAAATCTATTGGGCCTGCCAACAATGGATCAGGAATGCTACTTCCGGATTGTTGGACAAAAGATGGCAATCCGAGGTTACTCGTTCCGGTCAATGGAGGTGAACCCATTTCATTGTAAATACTGACCACACAATCAGTACCCGCATTGATGGAGCCAAGCATATTCTGACCTGGACGGGCCACGTATATTTGTCCATCAGGGCCAATCTGCAATGCTCCAAAAGGACCTGATGTACTTAATACTCCCCTGACAGGAGAATTAAGGATACAGGCCTCCCGCTCGGATCTTGAGGTAGCATTTTCAAAACAAGTTGCACAGGCAAGTGCAGTCGTACCTGTTTGTTCGGGAGCCTGAATGAGAAATTCCTCCACTTTTCCGCTACCTCCCCTGTATGATACAAAAACCCTGCTTCCGTCGGGGGAAAACTCCAATCCATAAATCTGTTCATTGTTGCAGCCTAAATCTACCAAAGCATACTCGGTCATTACCCCTGTTTCCGGATCAAAGTCAAAAATCTCCATTTTGCTACAGGCGCCATCCTGCAAAGTGACTGCTACTTTTGTCCCATCAGGGCTAAATTTCATTGTTCCCACTCCGGTATTAAATCCATGATTGGATCCTACAGAAGAAAACACAGGACTGCCGATACCAAAAATCGATACAGGATATGCCCTAAAAGTATTATTGCCAAGCTCATGGAATAAAACCCATGTCGTGTCTCCGGCAGCCAAAGCTGCGGAATGTTCTGTACTTGGACTGAATAGAAAGTTATCCTTACTGACCACATTACCTACTCCGTTTGGATTTTCGACTTTGATATCTACCACAGAAAACTTGACTTGATTACTTCCATCCACCGCAGTCTGGGTAGTAAAAAGGTAAAAAATCGTTTCATCTTGTGGAACAGGTACTGCCAAGACACTTTGTGACGAGAGATTGCTTCCTCCGATGCTGTCCCCATTTTCCATCACATCCCCATTGAGGTCCCAGACAGTTTCTCCATCTGTGAAAAACAAAACCTGCCCAGTCCCATCTGAAATCGTGGTGGTACCTGCTGGAATATTTTGATTATGTCCAACTGCCCTCGGTGTTGGACCATTGGGATTGTTTGGGTCAGGGTTGAAATCCAATCCAGCTCCATCTCCAAAATACCAGATGTTATTGCTTTGGTCATTCAAATCCCAAATCTTAACCCTAACACTACCATAAGCATAGCACTCAGATCCAGGCTCTCTTACGAGTACCCAATACAAACCCGGCAAATCGACACAATTATCTTTGGTAGGTCTCCATTCTCTAATATTTGACCAGAAGTATTCATAAACTTCACCTCCGCCGCCGCCGCCACCTTGACCATCACCAGACTGTACGGTCAGCATGGAACCTATGTCCACACATCCTCCTTCACAGACTGTGGTGTCCTGCGCACTAAATTGCACTTGAAGATCATTGGGAAGTAAGGTGATGGTCTTGTCCACGGTCTGGGTGGTTCCATCAGCAAAAGTCACCGTCAAGGTTACGCTTATGCTTTCATTTGCAGTCGCTTCTTCAGGAATCAAAAGGTGCTCTTGGGTAAAATCAATGTCGATCTCCTGTCCATCTTCATCTGTCAATGGTGGATTAAAAGTCCATTCAAAACTAACCGGCTGAAAATTCTCAGGAGTAATCAAACTTGTCAGCTGGATAGGGTTATTGCTACAGGGTTCTTCGGGATTCCATTCAAAATCTACTGTGGCATCTATATTTTGATTGGGAGCAAACTGAGGAAAAATCCTTCCGCAAAAATCGGTTCCGTTAAATGGATCTTCCTCCAATTCTATCTCGGCTAAGTCGGCAACATCGGGATTTTCAACTCTTCCAATCAATTGAGGCCCACCATCTACTTCTTCATAGATATAATATAACCGGCCATCAGGACCGGTTTTGATGTCATAAATCTGAAAGATGTCATTTTCTAAAGGGACTATTTCGGGTGTTGCGGTAAGGTCGCTAGCCGGAACCCGTACCAATTCATTTCCTCTGGAGAAATAAATAAAATCACCGTCTTCCGAATATGCTGCACCTCCAAAAGCATTCCCGTTACTTGATTCCAAGATTGGAGTTATGTTGCTAAATGTTCCAGTCGCAGCATCAAAATCAAGTATGACAATATTCTCATTGGGATCTTCAGGGATTAGGATGATTTTTTGTGAATCTTCATCAAAAACCATGGACTTAGGTGTAAATGGAATTGCCACATTTGAGCTGACGATGAACTCACCTTCATTTTCTCCGATTCTTCTGGAAACAATTGTTCCTCCTTCAATACTGATGAGATAAGAGGGAGATTGAGGGGTTTTCACCACCATAATCGGACCCGAAACCGTGCCTGCTATTAACTGATCTTTGACAAGGATCTCGCCTAAAGGGGGTTCGTTACCAACTGCCTGCCCCGGTGCGTTCATATCAATCAAAGCATACTGCAAATCTCCTGTAGGACTTAGGTAAAATATGTAATACAACCTATCCCCGGCAGGGTCATAACTCAAAACCCCGATGGCCAATTCTTGTTGTCCATTAATATTTCCATTGATTCCCGGAGCGACTCCTTCAAGTATTTGATCATTCGCATCATAGACCAAAACCCCATTGGTGTAAAAAATAATGTTCCCAGAAATTGGATCGATGGCAACAGCATTGTTATTTTGTCCAACTATCACCCCACTCGGGAGATTCCTGACAATAGGATTTTCCCCTTTTCCAAATGAAAGAATGTTGTTTTGACCTGTACCGCAATCACCAAATATCCATTCATTATTGTTAAATCCTTGGGCAAAAAGGGGTGCGGAATTGAATACAAGGTTCAAAAAGATCAACGCACTAAAAAAAAAGAATATTTTTATGGAATTACTACGGCTTTTCATAATTTACACGTTGCGTTTAAAACAACAAAACGTTTTGGACGTTGCAAAGGTGAATCTAATTGCTAACATAACGAATTACAACTTGCAAAGGTCTCTAATACTCCGTCTTTTTTTTGTTTCCTTCATTTTTATGGAAACAATGACCTTACAAGCCCAAGACCCGCAATTTAGCCAATATTATGCTGCACCGCTTTATTTGAATCCTGCTTTTACGGGCTCTGAAATGCTCCCTAGAATCGGTGCAAACTACCGAAACCAATGGCCGGGATTAGATGCCCAATTCACAACTTTTGCCGCTTATTACGACACTTATCTGGATGATTACAACAGTGGAATAGGGATTATGGTTATGAACGATGTGGAAGGCGGAGCAAAATTAAGATCAACAACAATATCGGGTTTGTATTCTTATGAATTAAGAGTCGGAGAAAATGCTTATTTCCGTCCTGGGATCCAAGCTTCTTATATACGGAGAGATATTGGTTTTTATGAAAACCTCATATTTGCCAATCAGATTGATGAAACAAATCCTTTTGGTCCACTACTTCCAAGTACGGGCCTCCCAGGTTCAGGAGAGCCTGTCGATCTATTGTCTTTGTCTTTTGGTGGACTATTCTTTACTGACAAATTCTGGTTTGGATTATCTGCCCACCATGTCAATGAACCAAACCAATCATTCCTAGAGGGTGTCAGTCCCTTGCCCGCCAAATTTTCCTTCCACACAGGATACAGGATTTCATTAGGTACCGGCAGTTACCGTTCTGATTTTACCCACCAAAGAAAACAACGATATCTCTTACCTACCTTAAATTACAAACGTCAAGGTCCTTTTGAGCAATTGGATATCGGAGCATATCTTCATTTGGAGCCTTTGAATCTCGGACTTTGGTACCGAGGTCTTCCTTATAAGCCTGTAGAAAATCAAAGCAACCGTGATGCCATCGTGATGATGATAGGTTTTAACCTTCCCACTGGAATGAGTCTGGGTTACAGTTTCGATTACACCGTATCACAACTTGGTATTCAGTCCGGTGGAGCTCATGAGGTTAGCATCGCATTCCTTTTGGCTGACAAAAATCAGGCAAGAACACGGAAAAGAGATACCCTCCTACCTTGTCCAAAGTTCTAGGTGATGGAAGCTGAAGAGATCAAGTACCTCATTTTGGGGATTCTTGTTTTAGGGTTTTTGGCTGAAAAATTTCTCAGCTACCTCAACATCAAAAGACCTGTTCCTGCTATTCCGATAACTCTCGACCAATACATCAGTCAGCAAAAGCTTCTTGAATCCAAATCCTATCAATGGGCAAACTTCCGATTTGGACTTCTGACCAATTCGACTGTTTTCATTTTGACAATTGCTTTTATTTATTTCGGAGTTTTCGGGTGGCTCGATACATTTTTGAAAGTATATATCTCCCATCCAATTTTACTTTCTATCATATATTTTGGAGTTGTTTTCATTGGATCAGATTTGATGTCCTTACCTTTTGATTACTATCATACATTCGTGATTGAAGAAAAATTCGGATTCAACAAATCAACCAAAAAAACTTACTTCTCTGATAAAATTAAAGGTTACATCATATCTATTGCTATCGGGGGAATATTACTAGGGATACTTTTATGGTTGATCCATCAGATGGGGAAAGACTTTTGGTGGCAGTTTTGGATTATCTCAGCGGTTTTTATGGTAGTTGTCAATATGTTTTATACTGCCTGGTTTCTTCCGCTTTTCAATAAACTTACCCCACTTGAAGAGGGAGAACTCAAAAACAGCATTGTCAGGTATGCAAAATCTGTTGATTTCCCTTTGGACAATATCTTGGTCATGGATGGCAGCAAACGCTCAGCAAAAGCAAATGCATTCTTCTCGGGTTTTGGAAAAAGAAAAAAGGTAGTCCTTTTTGATACACTTATCGACCAACATACTCCAGATGAGCTGGTCGCGGTGCTTGCCCATGAAATCGGCCATTACAAGAAAAAGCACATCGTCTGGAGCATGGTGACTTCTGTGGTACAGGTTGGAATTCTACTATTTATTTTGGCACAGTTTATACACAGTGGACAGATGAGTCTTGCTCTTGGTGGTACAGAGATGGCCATTCATCTGAATATCATTGGGTTTACGATCCTTTTTTCGCCCATATCCAGCATTCTTGGAATAGGGATGAATATGATGAGCCGAAAAAATGAGTTTGAGGCAGACGCTTTTGCCAAGGAAACTTTTGATGGCAAACCTCTTGCGGAAGCCCTAAAAACCCTGTCCGTCAATAGCCTTAGCAATATCAATCCACATCCCTGGTATGTTTTTTTCAATTACAGCCATCCCCCCCTGCTTGAAAGATTGGAAAGGCTGGAGAAGTAGAGATGTAGAGTGTCCGATGACCGATGACCGATGTTGCGTCCTTTTTTGGAGCCACATTATTTCTTTTCTATAACATCTCTATCGGTATTTATTTTTTCAATTTTGCAATCTTCACAATTTTTCCAATTTTGTAATTTTCCAATCTTCACAATCTTCCAATTTTGTAATCTTCCAATTCTCCCTACTTTCTATTAACTTCAAGGATTGTCCCAAAATACTGTTCCTATGCAAGACCTATCGCTGATTCACAATCCCATTTCAGGACTATTCCACTATCCAAAAACCAAGGAAGATTGGGAACCATATCTCCTCAGCAAAGAGCAGGTTGATTTTTTTCATGAACAAGGTTACCTCAGTGGCATCAAACTCCTCGATGAAAAACAGATTGAAACTCTCAAAATAGAACTTGAAGAAGTAGCGGATCCAAAGCATCCACAACACCACCTTTTTCATGAATTTCACAGCAATGAATCGGATGATCCCAATACGGTTTTGTTTCACTCTTTGGGACATTGGAGGATTTCCAAAGCTTTTCATGATGTGATCTGGAATCCGGCTTTTGTCATGGCAGCGAGTCAGCTTCTTGGCAATCAGAAAGTCAGGTTTTGGCATGACCAATTGTTTTGCAAACCTGCCCATCATGGCGGTGTAGTGGCTTGGCATCAGGATTATTCCTACTGGACCCGCACGATCAAAATGCAGCACCTTACCTGTTGGTGTGGACTTGATGAAGCTACTACCGAAAACGGCTGCCTCTATTATGTTCCGGGAAGCCACAAATGGGGCCTGTTGGAAAAACCTGCCCTTGCAGGCAAAATGGACGGATTGATGGAGTTTATGACTGAAGAACAAAAAGCAGCATTCAAACCTGTCGCCATCGAACTTAAGGCTGGATATGGAACATTCCACCATCCGCTGATGGTACACGGAAGCTATGAAAACCGCTCCCCGCGAAGCCGAAGGGCTTTTGTTTTGAATGTATTTGCCGACGGCACCATCTCCAATACGGATGACGAGTTGCTCAAAGGTGTACCCGTAATAGCAAAAGGCCATAAAATGGAAGGGCAGTTTTTTCCATTGCTAAATTGAAAATCCACCTCACTTATTAAGCTACTCCTGACTATTATATATCTCAAATACAAGTATTTCCTGTCTCCGGAGAGAAAATTTTCATTTATAAATCTGGTGTGGGAAATCGGTAAAATTGCTGACAACTATTAAATCTATAATAGCCGTGAATTTTATATCATTTGTGAAAGGTCTTGTAACACAATGAGTTCATAGGTAGGGTAATTTTGGTGTAGAGTTTTTATCAACCTAAACCCAAGAAAATATGAACCGGCAAATAAATGAAAACCAAAATCCTCAAAATGAAGATAGGCCTAATCAGCAAAGTTCAACCCAGAGAACCAATCAAGAAAGGGGAAGATACGATTTGAATCCAACCGATCGCGATGAGAAAGGAATAGATCGTGAATTTGATCTTGATGAAGAAAAGGAAGAAAAACTTAAAGTTACTTCTAAAACCACGGACCCTGCTAAAGACAAACATGAAGACGAAGAAAATCCCGAAATAGAGCTACCGCCAAATGAGGATCCAAACGTAAATGCTGAAAATGAAAACCAGAAGGAAAAAACCGGCACCATGAGACCAATTGGTCATTAAAACAAACACGAAAAATATCTTATGAACAACCTGTTTAAAACATTGATCGCCGGCTATGGTGCAAAAAAATTAGGTGGCGGATGTATCAGCACCATCATTGTATTTGTTATCATTTACTTTTTGTTAGGTCAGTGCAGCTAGCTCAATCAAGAGGAAAAGACAAAAGGGACATATACTGCTTGTAAAATCTTCTAACCCAAAAACCGTCAGCCTCATCACTGACGGTTTTTTTTTATTTCCTTCTAAATCTAAAGACAATCACCTTCCATCAATGGAATTTTCTTTCCATACATACTTACAAATTCCCTTTATTCAATTCCTCCACCGCATGGTTTGCGGCACGGGCAGTAAAAGCCATAAACATCAGCGTAGGATTTTGCGTGCTTGTACTCGTAAAGCTGGCTCCGTCTGTCACGAATACATTTTTGCAGGTATGCAGCTGATTCCATTCATTCAATAAAGAGGTCATTGGATCTCTGCCCATGCGGACACCACCCATCTCATGGATATCCGATCCAGGAGGTGCTTTGCTGTCTTCAACTTTGATGTCCGTAAATCCGGCTTTTTCAAACATAGCCTGTTGCTGCTGTAGGAAATCAGCCGTCATCTTGTCGTCATTTTCAGTCCATTCGACAGAGAGGATTATTTTCGGGATACCGTATTTGTCTTTTTCTTCTGTGCTGAGTCGGATATGGTTGGTTTCGATGGGAATGGTTTCTCCCTGCATCCAAGCCGACATGCGCCAAGTACCATGTTTTTGATTAAGCAGACTGTCCCGAAGGTCGTGGCCAATGCCGCTTGTATCCGAACCGAGACCTCTTCCTCCTGCCATCCCGATAGAATAGCCTCGGAGAAAGTTTGTATCCTGTCGGAAAACATTCCTGAACCTCGGCACATAAGCATGACCTGCATGCCTGCCGTCGGTAGCTTTGTCTGCAAATCCCTCATAGGTCGCATTTCCTTTTCCTCTATAGTTATGACAAGCAAGGAACTTGCCCATCAAACCGTTGTCATTTCCGATCCCATTTGGAAACCTAGATGATTTGGAGTTGAGCAAAATGGCATTGCTGGCGATGGTCGATGCATTGACAAAGATGATCTTGGCATAAAATTCCATTGAATCAACCGTATTCCTGTCAATGATTCTCACGCCTGAGGCTTTTCCATTTGCTTCATCATAGATAATGGATTCTACTACCGAGTCAGGACGGATAGTCAAGTTTCCGGTCTTTTCTGCCCAAGGCAAAGTAGAAGCATTGGCAGAAAAATAACCTCCATATACACAACCTCGGTTACACATTCCCTGATTTTGACACTTGTAGCGTCCCTGCTTTTGGTGAATTTCCTGTGGGTCCGTGAGGTGTGCACACCTGCCTTGAATCAGGTGTCGGTCACCGTAATTTTGCTTTAGCTGTTCTTTATAATATTGCTCGATACAATTCAACTCAAATCCCGGCTGCACGATGGAATCAGGTAATTCAGGCAATCCATCCCTGCCTCCGGCAATTCCTGCAAATGTCTCTACATAATCCAGCCATGGCTCGAGGTCCTTGTATCTGACAGGCCAATCAACCGCAAAGCCATCCCGCGCAGGACCTTCGAAATCATAGTCAGACCAGCGCTGTGTTGCCCTTGCCCAAAGCAACGACTTACCTCCGACATGGTATCCACGAAACCATCGGAAGGGTTTTTCTTCAATAATCGGTTGCTCATCTTCGGCCAAAGCCCAATGCATGGTCTCTTCTCTCGCCCACCTTGCGGCACCGATTCCGGATCGCTTATCCACAGGCACTGCACCGCGGAACTCAAACTCCCAAGGTGCTTTGGAGGCGGTGGGGTAATCTTCCACATGACGGACCATCCTGCCCCTTTCGAGCACAAGAGTCTTTAGTCCTTTTTCTGTGAGTTCCTTTGCTGCCCAGCCTCCGCTGGCACCTGAACCAATCACGATCGCATCATAGGTGCGCTTATCTTTTGAATCCTGTAACATGTCTCTTGGGTTTAAGCTTGGGAAGGAACATCGACACAACCATTGAAATAACCCGGAGCTACCTTGTAGCCGCGGTAATCAGCCATCACCTCTTTGACTGTGGTGAATCCTGTGATGGTCTGTGATTTTATAAGGTCAAAAAACTTTTTCTCCTCCTCATTTTCTGAGGAAGCAAAGGAAAGTAAAAGTCCTTCTCGCTCTTCTTGGGAAGCTTTGTCAAAGGATTTTCCGAGGGTTGATTTTGACTTTACTGCGAGGGATGCCAACTGTGCTTTGATCATGTCCTGATCTTCCTTTTCGTAGCAATGCTCAAAAAGCCTGATCAAATACTTATCCGTGCCGGTACTCAGCGCACCTATGGGTTGTGCATCTGGTGTAGGAACTCTGGGTGGCAATCCTGCGGGAATGATCGTGTCGGCGATGGCAGTGATCAGTTGCTCTTCATCGAAAGAGAAAAAACCCTTGTGTGTCAACAGGTCCACGAGTTGCCATTTCCAGTCTACAAGGACTAGCCCTGCGATACCGACTGCTGTACCACCAAGGATTTTAAGCGATTTTCTTCTGTCCATAATTGTTATTTCGGGGTGCAATACTGCTGTAATATAGGGCATTGACTTTTAAAATAACAGCCTCGAAACCCCAAAATCTACCAATGGAAAATGAAAGGGATCGGTGGAGAATAAGAGAACAACCACCTTTAAAAGGTAGCGTAATTAGCTTTATAGAAAATTTACCTGAAATTTTTTGGTTGGTGTTTATTTTATAAACTTGATGATATTCTGTTGCTCAATATCAAAATTTTAAAATGAAACAGTTTTTTAAAAAAGGACTATTTGAATTTTCGTTGTGGAAACCAATCATTTTGTTGGGGTTTTTGGTCACCTGTATTTTGCTGACAGTAGTGATTGATTTGATTGAATCCAGATTCCAAAACTCTGGCTTTTACATTTCCGAATCTTTGTTGTTTAGTTCATATTGGTGGATTTTCTTTCCGCTTTGGTATTTGCAATTACTTTTTGTGGAAGCCTCCAAAACCAAGTTTAAATTTGCACTGCTCATTATCATTCCGATCATCCTCCACCTTTTTGCTTTTCCGGGATTGGTATGGCTCATTTCTTCGGTCTTTTATAATCATACATTTAAGTTTGGCCAGACCTTTCAGTTTGGCCTTACCCAACATTTCTTCAAAGTTTTTATTTTATATACCGTTCCAATTATTCTGTATTCCTTTTTTAAAGACAGATTGAACAATTTCCAAAGCCAATACAAATCAAAAATCAATGGTCAAAATGAATTTTTGACCAGTCTCACAATCAAGGAAGGAAACAAGCAACTTCATATTCCAACCCAGGAGGTTCTCTATTTTTCTGCCAATACTCCCTATGTCAATGTCTATTATCAAGGGAGTAAATTCCTTTATAGCCAAACTTTAAAGTTCTTATCAGAAAAATTAGACAACAGGTCTTTTGTGAGGATTCACAAATCTGAGGTTGTGAACTTATTTCATGTGCAATCTTATAAATCGCGACAAAACGGGGATTATGATGTAACGATGAGAGATGGAACTGTCCTGCGGTTAAGCAGGAATTTTGCAAAGGACTTCAAAGCCAAACTTGTACTCCTTACTCAGGATAAGCTATAATTCCCTCCTGTTGTCGCTTTTGATTTGCAAACCAGGTTTTTAATGACTGATTTTTACAGAAAAAAATCAAATGAAAAAGGGTACACTTATTTGGATACTATTCTTGTTTATTGTTTTCGGTTGTAAAGGCCAAACTGGAAGTTCTGAACACAGATCAAATCCAGGTCAAAAAAACGTTGTTGTCGGAGGTGGTTGTGACGGCTGTGAATTGATGTATATCGGCACCCCAAATAAAATAAGCTCTACGGATACCAGTGCCGGTTGGTACGAAGAAAAAGGACAAAAGCTTCTGTTGACAGGAACTGTTTTCCAACCAGAAGGTAAAATACCTGCTTCAAATGTAATCATCTATTATTGGCATACCGACACCGAAGGATATTATACTGCGGACACCAAAACTGATCCAAAAGCCAAAAGTCATGGAAGGCTTAGAGGTTGGGTAAAATCCAATGAAAACGGAAAATACAGCATCTACACGATCCGACCTGCCCCTTATCCCAATGAGGATATGCCTGCCCATATCCACCTTTCAATCAAAGAATCTGATATCAAAAATGAGTACTATACCGATGATGTCGTTTTTGATGATGATCCGCTTTTGATTCCCTATTTGAAAAAGAATCCATCCGAAAACCGGGCAGGAAGTGGAAAAGTAAGAGTTCTTTTGAAAGGCAATTTGCAGATCGCCGAACATGACATCATTTTAGGATTGAATATCCCCAATTATCCGCAAAAGGATGTTTCGAACAAAAAGTCAGGATTAAACATTGGCGAGGACCAACCCTCTTTTATCCCATTCCACGCCTTTGGACCGGATAAGGGAAGCCAAGCCTGCCCTGTCTGCAAGTATGGAAGGTACCACGGGATCGTATTTTTCGTGGGAAATAATCCTGATTGGGATGACATCAAAAAATGGCTTGGGTTTTTAGAATTACAGAGCATGTCGAGACAAAAATATCTCAAAGCTTATTTTGTATATGGAAATGAAAACGCATATAGCAAATCTAAAAGAGAAAATGAACTTGAAACCATTGGCAGAGAACTGAATCTTAAAAGGACTGCTTTGACTTTCGTTCCCTCCTTCAGTGATTCCAAAACAGAGGCTAACCTAAACAAGATCAATCCTGAAACAGAGAACACATTCATCATTTATAAGAACCGGAGGATTGTCGATAAGTACATTGACCTGAAAGCGAATTCAAAAAATTTTGCATTAATATCAAATTCCTTGGACAGATCTCGGGGAGATTTTTTTGATTTGGATGGAATGCCTCATAATTGAAAAATTCACAGATTCCATTAACTCAATATTTTCCCTTCAAAAACATGGTAATAAATTCAAAAATATTAATTGAATTAAAAAATGACTTCGATAAACCCAAACCATAACTCTATAAAAGTGTCCCCATCGAATTTAAAAAACTACTTTTATACCTTCAACGTTTTATAAAGGTTTATGAATAAGGTAACTGTTAGATTCATTTTGTTTTTGGGAATTGCTTTATTTTCCTGTCAAAATACGAATGAAAGATCTATACCTGTTTTGCAACCAATGCCTCAAGTTGAGGAATATTCGATCAGGGATTCTGTCCATTTTCTTCATGGTTATCCAGCTTTGGCTGAGGATTCATTGGTCAATGTAGTGATCGAAATCCCAACAGGAACTTTAGAAAAATGGGAAGTCAACAAAGAGAGCGGCCAGCTTGAATTACCCGAAATAGACGGTGTCAGGCGCATTGTAAATTATCTTGGCTACCCAGGAAACTATGGTATGATTCCGCAAACCTTACAAGATCCTGCTGTGGGTGGAGATGGAGATCCCCTTGATATTTTGATTTTAGGACCGCCGCTAACCCGAGGAAACCTCGAAGAATGTCGTGTCATTGGAATTATCAGAATGCTGGATAATGGGGAATTGGATGACAAGTTGATCGCCTTGCCTGCAAAAGGATACCTTGAAAATATTCGCACTATAAAAGACCTAGAGGCGGAGTATCCGGGGATGATTACAATATTGACTATATGGTTTGAAAATTACAAAAGAAAAGGTCAGGTGGAAATCAAATCAATAGGTGAAAAAAAAGAGTCCTTTGAAGTTCTAAAGGAAGCCATTGCAGCATATCAGAAGAATAGGGATAATTGACAGCTATTTATTGGCCAAAATTCTTTTTATCTTCATAGGGTTCCATTACCCAATGACCTTGTCAGATGAGAGATGACCGTCCAATCCTCGTGAAGAATGACCCAAAAACCATTAATGCTTGGGCCATGTATGATTGGTCCAACTCCGCTTATTCCTTAGTGATCGCATCGGCGATTTTCCCAGCTTATTACAACTCTATCACAACTACCGAGTATGGGAGCAAAATCACAGTTTTCGGGTTGGAGATCGAAAACACTGCCGCCTACTCGATCAACCTAGGCCTTGCTTTTGGGATCATTGCCCTGGTTTCTCCCTTGCTTTCTTCGATTTCAGATTACTACAGTATTCAGAAAAGGTTCATGCAGTTCTTCTGCTACCTTGGAGCTATTGGTTGTTCTTTGCTGTTCTTTTTTGATGGGCCCGAAATGGTTCACTTCGGATTGGCCTGCATGATGTTGGCTACGATTGGTTATTCGGGGAGCATCGTTTTTTACAATTCATACCTTCCTGCGATTGCTACCGAAGACCAACAGGACAAAGTCAGCGCGAGAGGCTATGCTTTTGGCTACATTGGTTCGACGACATTGCTACTCCTCAATCTTGCTGCCATCCTCAATCAGGAAGCGCTTGGCGTAGAAGATGGTTCGCTGCTGCCAAGGGTTTCTTTTCTCCTTACCGGCATATGGTGGTTTGGATTTGCACAGATCCCTTTTCGAAAACTCCCAAAAGGA
The DNA here is from genome assembly GCF_023502205.1 of Aquiflexum sp. TKW24L. Taxonomy (GTDB): domain Bacteria; phylum Bacteroidota; class Bacteroidia; order Cytophagales; family Cyclobacteriaceae; genus Cognataquiflexum. Next base: position 19,420 of record NZ_JAMFLG010000029.1, read on the forward strand.
ATCTATACCAAAACAACCACCGAGAGGAAATTTCTCCTCAACGGATATCAGGAATTGGCAAAAATATGGGAAACGCTAAAAAATGAGCCCAAATTAAAGATGTACCTGATGAGCTTTTTCTTCTATATCATGGGAGTTCAGACGGTGATGTTTATGGCAGCTTCCTTTGGAGAAAAAGAAGTAGGAATGGGAATGACGCAATTGATCATTACAATCCTTTTATTGGAATATGTAGGTATTGTCGGCGCTTTCCTGTTTGCTTGGATTTCCAAAAAGTTGGGAAACCTACAGGCTTTGATCATTGCGGTGACCATCTGGATTTTTGTATGCATCGGCAGTTATTTTATTCAAACGGCCTTCCACTTTTACATAGCAGGATTTTTTATTGGGATGGTGATGGGTGGTATCCAATCTTTGTCACGATCAACCTACGCCAAGTTTATCCCCAAAACGGAAAACAATGCTGGCTATTTCAGCTTCTTTGATGTCTGCGAAAAGTTGGCGATGATGTGCGGACTTGTGATGTGGGGATTTATGGACAACCTCACCGGAAGTATGCGCAATTCTATCATTGCATTGGCCATATGGTTTTCAGTTGGGCTTGTTCTTCTGATTGTCGTCCGGAAAATAGAGAAGCGGGAAATACCTGCCCTGGCTTGATTTTATAAATCCACAAATATTTCTGATTTGAAAAGATCTTGGTAGGAGATCAAATCTAAAGGCGAAAAACTGAAGACTTCCAAGTTTAGAGGAAATATTGTAGGTTATAAAAACCCTAATCAGAAACTAACAATTTAGCAAATTGTGTAAAAAAAATAATAGCGGAATTTCCATAAATTGGACCTTCACTTTAATCAATCAACATGAAAAAAATTAGCCTTTATTTTCATTCTAATATTTGCCACAGGAACTGATTTTCTTTTTGCCCAAACCTCCACCAACGTGAAAGGAACTTGGATCATGAATGTCGAAACAAGTGCCGGCAGCGGTTCACCTACTTTTGTCCTTGAGCATCTGGATGCCACCAATCTAAAGGGGACTTATTCCGGTCAATTGGGAGATTATGATGTAAGAGGAACACTCAAAGGCAATCACATTCACCTTGAATTCAGCATAAGTGGGGAAATCATTGAATATGATGGGACCGTAACAGGAAATGAGATGAAGGGAAAAGTGAAATTGGGAACGATGGCTGAAGGAACTTTTACAGGAAAAAAGAAGGAATAAAAATATATTTTTGGAAAGGATGAGCAAATCCGAAAACAACAAAACCTGAGCATTTGCCCAGGTTTTGTTGTTTGTCAATGAATTTTATAGATATCTACAGCTTTTTGATTCTGATGTTCTTAAACCAAACTTCGTCTCCATGGTCCTGAAGAGCAATTTTACCCCTCTTGTATGTACCAAAACCTGGCATGTCTTTGAATTTGCTTTTGGCGATCAAAGCTTCCCACTCAGGAGTCCAAAGAGTGGTAGACACGATCATGACACCGTTGAGATGAAGCTCAAGCTTACCATCTTTAGAAATGATCTCTGCTAGATTCCATTCTCCTACCGGTTTTACAGTCTCTTCACTGCTGACGATCAAGTCGTAAAGATCTCCCGCACGGTGGCTGACAATCTTTGCATCTGGATGTCCGTCATTGTCGAGAACCTGCATTTCCATTCCTGTATTCCAAGGGTAAGTATATGCCGAATCTTCATGAACATATAAAATTATCCCGCTGTTTCCTTTGGAAGCTATTTTCCACTCTACCTGAAAGTGGAAATTGTCAAATTCCTCATTGGTCACGATGTCACCACCGTCACCTGTCTGCCAACCGGCTTTGTTGGTAGCATCAAGGTAAATAGCACCATCCTGAACTTTCCATGCTTTGCCGACTTCTCCTCCACCATACTTGGACCATCCATTGAAAGAAGTACCATCAAAAAGACTGATCCATTCGTTTTCAGTATCAGTTTCTGTTGCCTCAGCAACTTCAGTTTCTTCGGTCGCCTCTTGATTTCCTCCACAGGCAAATGCCATAGATGCTGAAATCAGGAATATTAAGCCTTGTTTTTTCATCCTTATTTTTTCAAAAGGAGAACATATTTAACCATTTCTTCTACATCCGCAGGAGCAAGTTGTGGATGGGATGGCATCATGATTTCACCCCAAGTACCCACATGGCCTTCAATCACATGCTTGGTCAATAAAGCAATGTTTTCAGGTGTGTTTTCATATTTGGCAGCCACATCAGCATAGGATGGGCCTACGATTTTTCTCTCTACCATGTGACAAGCTGTGCAGCCTGCTTCTTTGGTTTTTGCTTGACCTGCGATGAATATCGGGTTGTCTTTGTATTTGTCCTCCAAACTAACAGGAGCTACTGCAGCCGGAGGGGTTGTGACCGCAGACTCAGTGGTAGTGGTTTCGGAAGTAGAACCTCCACCACAGGAGTAAGTCAACGCGGATACGGCTATTAAGCCAAGAGTCAATGATTTAAACAGTTTCATAATATATAGGTTAATGGTAATTTTAAATTCCTAAGATTTTTTTATTGAAGGCTTCATCAGCACCCGCCGCAGCAAAATCATCAAAAGCTTTTTCAGTTACCCTGATGATATGGTCTGCGATAAATGGCGCTCCTTCAAGTGCTCCCTGCTCGGGATGTTTGATGGCACATTCCCATTCGAGTACCGCCCAACCTGAATAGTCGTACTGCGAAAGTTTGCTAAAGATACCACTAAAATCCACCTGACCATCTCCCAAGGACCGGAATCTTCCTGCACGCTGCACCCAGCCTTGGTATCCTCCATAGACACCTTGCTTGCCTGTCGGATTGAATTCAGCATCTTTGACATGGAACATTTTGATTCTTTCGTGATAGAAATCAATGAATTGCAAATAGTCTAGGCACTGTAATACAAAGTGGCTTGGGTCATACAGGATGTTTGCGCGCTTGTGGTTGTTTACTTTCTCCAAAAACATCTCGAAAGTAATCCCATCGTGTAAGTCCTCGCCCGGATGAAGTTCATAGCAAACATCTACTCCATATTCTTCGAATGTATCCAAAATAGGCATCCATCTTTTTGCCAATTCGGTGAATCCAGTATCAACCAAACCAGCCGGACGCTGTGGCCATGGATATACAGTCTGCCACATCAGCGCACCGGAGAAAGTGGCGTGAGCATTCAACCCGAGATTGGCGGAGGCTTTGGCTGCGAACTTCAACTGTTGGGTCGCCCATTCTGATTTTGCTTTGAGGTTACCGGCAAGGTTTGCGGGGGCAAAGCCATCGAAAAGCTCGTTGTAAGCAGGATGCGTTGCTACCAATTGACCCTGAAGGTGGGTTGAAAGTTCGGTGATTTCCATACCTGTGGCATTGACGATGCCTTTGATTTCATCAGCGTAGGTTTTGCTTTCAGCGGCTTTTTGGAGGTCGATCAACCTTCCATCCCAAGATGGAATTTGTACGCCTTTGTATCCGGCAGCAGACATCCACTCACAAATACTCTTCAGGCTGTTGAACGGTGCTTTGTCATCAGCAAACTGCGCCAAAAATACCGCTGGTCCTTTTATAGTTTTCATAGGTTTATTTATTAATGATTAGAAAATTTTAAGATTGGAAAATTGGAAAATTATAATGTTAGAAGGTTTTAAGGTTTCAAAGTTTAGGGGGAGATAACATATGCTTCAAGTGAATTTGGTACTCAGTACTTGATACTTGCTACTAGAATCTTGAGACTTTTTCTTGTCTCTCGCTTCTCAACTCTCGGTTCTCGCCTCTCTCTTCTAATTTTAATATTCTACTGTAAACGGTGTCCATTTCTGATCGGAAGCTGAGCTTGCCAATACATTTTCGATAAAGGCCATCCCCCGGATTCCATCTTCGGCTCCCGGGAAATCCAACCATTCTGCCTTTGGCTCCTCTCCTTTTCTCAAGGCATAAATAGACCTCGCAAAGTTTCTGTAAATATTGGCAAATGCCTCAATATATCCTTCCGGATGTCCGGCTGGGGTTCTAGTATTTTCATTGGCCATGGAGCCTAAATATCCATTTCCAGCACGATATATTTCATCCGGCCTGTCCGACCATCTAAGTCGCAATGTATTGTTATCTTCCTGCATCCATTCCAATCCACCTTTTTCTCCATAAACACGGATTTTGAGGTTATTTTCACATCCGGCGTCTATTTGGGATGCTGTCAGGATTCCAGAGGCGTTGTTTTCAAATCGCATCAAAACTGCTCCATCATCATCTATCGGACGTCCTGCTACTTTGATATCAAGGTCTGCACAGATTTTAGCGACTTTGATTCCGGATACATATTCCGCAAGATTAAATGCATGCGTACCAATATCGCCAAAGCAACCGGCTTTGCCATTTCTGGCAGGATCGGTTCTCCATTCCGCCTGTTTATTTTCGTATTCGAGCAGCTTATGTAACCATCCCTGTGGATATTCCACATAGACTTTTCTGACTTCTCCGATGACACCTTCTGCGATCATTTGCTTCATCTGCTTGATCATGGGATATCCTGTATAGGTATGTGTCAGGCAAAAAAGCTTGTCACTTTTTTTGATGATTTTGTACAACTCCTTGGCTTCATCATAAGTCAGCGTCATCGGTTTGTCCAAGACAACATGGAACCCCGCTTCCAAAGCTTTCTTGCAGGGATCAAAATGTACATTGTTAGGAGTGACGATGCTGATGATGTCGATTCTTTCAGATTCGGGCAAAGCCAGTTCTTTTTGGATCATTTCATCATAGGAGGAATAAACTCTTGATGGATCGAGCATGAGTTCTTCTCCAGCTTGCCGGGTTTTTTCAGGATTACTGCTAAATGACCCAGCGGTAATTTCTATCAGTCCGTCCATCAGTGCTGCACTGCGGTGGATGGCACCGATAAATGCACCCGGGCCGCCACCGACCATTCCCATTTTGAGTTTTTTCTGTGCTGCCATATTTATTTGGGATTATTGTGATTCAATCTTTGATTTATAGGATGAAATTATTTGTAAGATAATTTATGATTTGTTTTCCATGAGAAAAGGAAATAAAATAAATGACCAATTGCAGTAAGATGTTATAAACGGTAAAGCGAGCAACCACATATTTATTTATTTCAACCACGGTTTCGGAAAAACTAAAATTAAGGCAAAATCCCTGAATTTTAAACAGAAAATTGATACTTTTCAGTTTCGTACTCTACGTTTACAAACAAAATAACCACGATTTATGCACGCCAAAACCAGAGCCCAGCTTTCATTCATGATGTTCTTGGAATTCTTTGTTTGGGGATCTTGGTATGTGACTATGGGTACTTTTTTGGTTAACAATCTCGGTGCAACATTTACACAAGTCGGTGCCGCATTTTCCACCCAATCATTTGGTGCCATTATCGCTCCTTTTATTATCGGATTGATCGCAGACAGGTATTTCAATGCAGAGAAAATTCTTGGATTTCTGCACTTGATAGGAGCAGTCCTTCTCTATCTGTGCTATCAGGCCACGAGTTTTGAATTGTTTTATCCATATATTTTCGGATATATGGTGCTTTATATGCCGACTTTGGCTTTGGTCAATTCTGTTTCCTTCAGGCAAATGAAGGATCCTGAAAAAGAGTTTTCTCCGATTAGGGTTTGGGGAACCATTGGTTGGATCGCATCTGGACTTTCTATCAGTTATATTTTTTTATGGGACGAAGTTGGAAATATGTCCGAAGGACTTCTCAAAAACACTTTCCTGATGGCCTCCATTTCCTCAATGATTTTGGGGTTATTTTCATTTACACTTCCAAAAACCCCTCCAAGAGCCAATAAAAATGAAAAGGTCAAAATAGGAGACTTGATCGGTTTGGATGCTTTGAAGCTACTCAAAGACAAAAACTACGCTATTTTCTTTATTTCCTCCATTTTGATCTGTATTCCTTTGGCTTTTTATTTTCAGAATGCTAATCCGTTCTTAGCTGAAATCGGCGTGTCTGACCCTACAGGAAAGATGACCATCGGACAGGTTTCTGAGGCATTCTTCCTTCTTTTGCTTCCTTTTTTCTTCAAAAGATTTGGATTTAAAATGACCATGGTGGTAGGAATGTTGGCATGGGTAGTAAGGTATGCTTTGTTCTCGTTGGGAGACGCGGGGGACGGACTTTACTTGCTAATTATTGGGATAGCACTCCATGGAATATGTTATGATTTCTTCTTTGTCTCTGGACAAATCTATACAGATTCCAAGGCCGGGGAAAAATTTCAATCATCTGCACAGGGACTTATTACCCTAGCAACCTATGGTTTGGGGATGCTGATAGGATTTGCTATCGCCGGACAAGTCACTGATTTATATTTGAATGCAGATGGTACACATGATTGGAAGTCCATCTGGATGATTCCATCGGGTATTGCTATATTAGTGGTACTGATTTTCCTGATTTTCTTTAAGAATGAAACAATGAACAAAAAACCTGAAATTAAACCTCTTGCATCATGACCCAACTCAGTAGAAGAAACAGCCTCAAAAAAATACTCATGGGAACTGTAGCAGCCTCGAGCCTGCCTCTTATAAGCGCCCAGGCCGAAAACCTTCCTTACCAGCTCAAAGGCAATGTCAACCATGCAGTATGTCACTGGCCATTTAATCCAATGACTATCGAGGAGTTATGTATAGAGATCAAGAAAATCGGATTTAATGCCATTGACTTGATCGGCCCAAATAATTGGCACATCCTCCAAAAACACGGCGTAGTCTGCTCCTTGTGCAACGGCGCGGATATGGGAATCGTCAAAGGATGGAATGACCCCAAAAACCATGAACAGTTGATCAAAGGCTATGAAGAGGTGATTCCATTGGTAGCAAAAGCAGGTTATAAAAACCTGATTGCTTTCAGCGGCAACAGAAACGGTATGGATGATGAGACAGGTTTGAAAAATTCTGCCGAAGGACTTAAAAAAATCATGGCCACAGCTGAAAAACACGAAGTGATGATCATCATGGAATTGCTCAATAGCAAAGTAGACCATGCTGATTATATGTGCGACAAAAGTGCCTGGGGGATAGAACTCTGCAAAATGGTAGATTCTCCAAACCTCAAATTGCTATATGACATCTACCACATGCAGATCATGGAAGGTGACCTTATCAGGACAATCAAAAGAGACCATCAGTACTTTGGCCATTACCATACAGCAGGTAATCCAGGAAGAAATGAAATAGATGAAACGCAGGAGATCTTTTATCCACCGATCGTAAAGGCAATATTAGAGACAGGGTACAAAGGGTATTTCTGTCAGGAATTTGTACCAAAGAAGGCGGACAAAATGGCTTCACTTGCCGAAGCAATCAAAATATGTGATTTATAAGTTAAGTAACCTCAACTAATTATTATTATGGCAGAAAATACGTATGACGCTATCGTTGTAGGCTCCGGTATAAGCGGCGGATGGGCAGCGAAAGAGTTGACAGAAAAAGGATTAAAGGTTCTCATGCTCGAAAGAGGACCTAATATAGTACACAAAACAGATTATAAAACCGCAACACTTGCTCCTTGGGAAGTACCTCACCGAGGGAGAAGAACAGTTGAGATGGTAGAAAACCATCCTAATCTTAAAAGGGATTATGTACTGAACGAGCTTAATCTAGATTGGTGGGCACATGAATCAGAGTCACCTTATATTGAAACCAAACCATTCACTTGGTTTAGAGGATATCAAGTCGGAGGAAGATCGTTGTTATGGGGAAGACAAAGTTACAGACTTGGGGATATTGATTTCGAAGCCAACCTCAAAGAAGGCATTGCTGTTGATTGGCCTGTCAGGTATAAAGACCTAGCTCCATGGTATTCGTATGTGGAGAAATTTGCCGGAATATCAGGAAACAAAGATGGACTTGCCCAGCTTCCGGATGGGGAATTCCAACCTCCAATGCCGCTAAACTGCGTGGAAAAAGATGTAGCTGATAGAGTGAAGAAAGCATTTGACGGAAAAAGACTCGTCACTATCGGAAGGGTAGCCAATTTAACCCAACCATTGGAAGGAAGATCCCAATGTCAGTTTAGAAATAAATGCTCCTTAGGATGTCCTTTTGGAGGATATTTCAGTACCCAAGCTTCCACCATGCCTGCTGCAATCAAAACCGGGAACTTGACTTTGAGACCATGGTCCATTGTCACCAAACTGATTTATGACAAAGACAGCAAAAAGGCCACTGGGGTTGAAATCATAGACGGGGAGACGAATCAGACGTATGAATTCAATGCCAAGATCGTTTTTCTTTGTGCATCGGCATTTAATTCCACATCCATATTGATGAGATCTGCGACAGATATTTGGCCTGAAGGCTTGGGCAGCAGCTCCGGGGAATTGGGGCATAATGTGATGGATCACCATTTTAGATTAGGTGCAAATGGAACTGCCGAAGGATACGATGACAAGTATTACTTTGGAAGAAGACCTAATGGTGTGTACATCCCAAGATTTAGAAACATCGATGGAGATAAGAGAGACTATATTCGTGGCTTTGGGTATCAGGGCGGCGCTTCCCGGTCAGGGTGGAGCAGGAATGTCGCTGAAATGAACTTTGGAGCTCCAATGAAGGAAGCATTGAGCGAGCCGGGACCTTGGAGTATGGGAATCACTGCTTTTGGTGAAATCCTACCTTACCATGAAAACACCATCAAACTCAGCAAGGACAAGGTCGACAAATGGGGCATTTCCATCCTAGAGATGGATGCCGAAATAAAGGAAAACGAGAAGAAAATGAGGGTGGACATGATGAATGATGCTGCCGAAATGTTGGAAGCTGCAGGATTGAAAAATGTCAATACTTTTGACTCAGGCTACACTTTCGGTCAAGGAATCCATGAAATGGGCACAGCAAGAATGGGCAGAGATCCCAAGACATCTGTTTTGAATGGAAACAATCAGGTATGGGATGCAAAAAATGTATTTGTCACTGATGGAGCCTGCATGACATCAGCAGCGGCCCAAAATCCATCCTTGACTTATATGGCTCTGACAGCCAGGGCAGTAGATTTTGCTGTCACCGAACTTAAGAAAGGTAATTTATAATCTTTAAAAGAATTGAATCATGGCAATGAATAGAAGAGATGCATTGAAAAGCGTCATTTTGATGATGGGAGGAACAATGGTCGGGGCCAATGTAATCCTGACGGGATGTGCCCCGGAAGACCAAATTGTAGGTTTGGAGTTTTCGCCAAAAGACATAGCTTTCTTGGATGAGATCGGAGAAGCAATCATCCCAACCACAGATACTCCGGGTGCCAAAGCTGTAGGAATTGGTAGCTTTATGGTTATGATGGTAAAGGACACCTATAATGCTGAGCAACAGACAGCCTTTGTAGATGGATTGAATTTTATCCGAAAGGATTTCAAATCATCCAAAGGAAGTGATTTTATGGAGGCTACTTTAGATGAGCGAACCGCTTACCTCAATGAACTAAAAACAAAATCAACAGCAAATTCAGAAGACAAAAATGCAGCAGTGGTCAAAATGCTGCAAGATTTGACAGTTTTGGGATATTTTACTTCTGAGGTTGGTGCTACACAGCAATTGAGATATTACGAAGTTCCTGGCAAATACGATCCTTGTATCGAGTACAAGCTAGGCGATAAGGCTTACGCTATTTGATTAAATCCAAATCTAGAGACTGTCCAAGGACAGTCTCTTCTCCGTTACACAAAAACCCAGTATGAAAAACAGAAGAAAATTTATCAAATTAAGTGCGGCCTTGAGTGCAGGTGCATTTTTACCCTTGCAATTTTGCTCGCCAAAAAAAGAAAGTGACACCCTTATGGAAGCAGAAATAGATGCCCTTCCCGGGATTTTGGACAACTTTGGACTCCAGCTATATTCTGTAAAAGAAAAAATGGCAGAAGACCCTGTAGCGACAATAAAAGCTATTTCAAAATTTGGATACACCCAAATTGAAGGATTCGACGATGGAAAAGGAATTTTTTGGGGTATGAAAAATACCGAATTCAAAAGCCTGACAGATGACTTGGGTCTCGATTTCTTTGCGTCTCACACCGATACTTATGAAAACTTAGAGAAACAGGCTGAAGAGGCTGCAGCTATTGGAATGAAATACCTGATCAATCCTTGGGTGGGACCTCAGAAATCCATGGATGATTTTAAGCGGATCACAGATGATTTTAACAAACATGGTGAAATCTGTAAAAAGCATGGAATCAGGTTTGCCTACCATAACCACGGTTATACTTTTATAGACGTGGATGGTCAGATTCCGCATGATTATATGTTGAACAATACTGATCCAGGCCTGGTAGATTTTGAAATGGATACTTATTGGGTTTATACCGCTGGCAAAGACCCAATAGAATACATCAAAAAGTATCCTAATAGGTTTACATTAGGTCACGTCAAAGATAAATCCGGTGAGCTCGAATTTTCAGAACCCAATGGTTCTACCATTATCGGGACAGGAATAATGGATTTCCCAAGCATTCTCCGGGCGGGAATGGATAATGGAATGGACTATTTTATCGTGGAGCAAGAAAGATTTGATGGAACCAATCCCATGGAAGCTGCTGAAAAAAATGCTGCTTTTATGAAATCATTGGTGTTTTAAAAAGAACGGCCTGCAATATCTTTTGCAGGCCTATTTTTCTATTCCACAAAATTTGATTTGATCGACCTTGAAGTATATATCAACAAGTAAATAATCACAATCAGAATTACCAAAGCAGCTACTTCAAACTGGGCCCATATTTTGGACCTATTTACGATACGTTCAGAGTTAGATGCCAAATTTTTCCCTTCATCCAATTGGATTTGAGATAGTCTCTCAAGATCTAAAATTGCCCGCTCAATCGAGGCATTATATTCTTTTACCTTATTGGCATTGATCCCTGTCTCAGTTGAAAAAAGAGATTGGTAATCTGCTATTCTCAGATTTTCCTGGATAATCTTTTTGAAGTCTGTCAAAAACCCGGCTTCAGCAACCGTCAGTTTAGTATCTTCAAATTCCTTGACAAGGTTCAAAATATCAGTCTCGTAATTACTGATATCTTCCACCACATGGCTATAATCACTCTCAAATTGACAGTGGTTTACCAATAGTTTTATTCTAAAAAGCTTTTCTGAAATGGAAAATATATAGCTCTCAACTACCAATCTATCCTCATAAAAGGAAACGAAAGAATTGCCGAGTTCATTAAAATTTCTTCTTTCGAGGATATTTTTGCCAAAAATCATGATAATCAAAACTGTCAGGATTATGGCTACCTTAAGCTTTCTTCGTTGGGTTATTGTTCTCGACATAGTTTGGGACTTGTAATGAGATAGATTCCAATCCTTACCAACCAATTTTATTAAAGTTGGCAAAGATTATTGGAGAAATTTAAATCGAATTAAATTTTTTAGATTCAAATAACCTAAGATTCCGTGCAATATTTAATTTTTAATCCTTGAGAAAAAAGTAGCCAGGTCAAAAAAAAGAAAAACCTCCCTAATTTGAGGAGGTCTTGGTGATCCCGCTGGGATTCGAACCCAGGACCCATACATTAAAAGTGTATTGCTCTACCAGCTGAGCTACAGAATCAATTGTTTTGCTCTACCATCCCGATAGTTATCGGGATACGGAATCATTCAAATAACTGAATTGAAATTCTCTTTAATAAATTGAGCATCCCCTCAGGAGAGATGCTCATACAGTCTTTTCGTGATCCTGTCAGGAATCGAACCTGAAACCTACTGCTTAGAAGGCAGTTGCTCTATCCAATTGAGCTACAGGACCGGTAATTAAGTCGGGGTGGCAGGATTCGAACCTACGACCTCCACATCCCAAATGTGGCGCGATACCGGGCTACGCTACACCCCGAACTGTTTCAATCTATTTTGAAAAACCCTTTGATTTCTCAGTGATCCCGCTGGGATTCGAACCCAGGACCCATACATTAAAAGTGTATTGCTCTACCAGCTGAGCTACGGAATCATTTGTTTTGCTCCACCGTCCCGATAGCTATCGGGATAAGGAATCATTTGTTTTGCTCTACCATCCCAATAGCTATCAGGATAAAGAATCATTTGTTTTGCTCTACCGTCCCGATAGCTATCGGGATACGGAATCATTTGTTTTTCCTGACACTTCGATATTTCTAGGTGGGGAATCAGTTACGATTTGATTTGTTTTTTTTTAAATCATTCCCGTAATTGGAGTGCAAATTTAAGCCTCTGATTTTAAAATGCCAAACCTAAACCGAATCTTTCTCACAAAATTTATAATATTTTTATTCGCTTTTATACAAAGCTTTAATTGTCAGGCCAATATATCCAAGCTCCAAAAAGCAGATTCTTTGTTTTCTACGAAGAATTACCAAGAAGCAATGTTAGTTTATGAAGATTTGCTTAGTAATGAAGAAACTTTCTCGCCGGCAATGCTTTTGAAGATGGCTTTTATATCCGAAGGAAAGGGTGATTATTCAAGCGCTAGCTTCTTTTTGGCAAAATATTATGACAAAAATCCCCACCAAAGGGTGATAACAAAAATTAAATCCTTGACCGAACAAGCAAACTTAATCGGCTATGAATTGGATGACAGAGATCGACTTTTCAAGTTTATATCAGATTTCCAAACCGAACTTGCAAGCACGTTTTCTTTTTTATTATTCCTATCTCTGATTCTTTTGTTCGTCTTTAGGTTGAAAGCCGATAAACCGATGTATTACCTACCTACAGTTATCTTAATCGTGTTGGTATTTGTAATCAATAATTTCCTTTCAGAGCCCAAAACAGGTATTGTTACAGGAAGTCCGACGCTGATCATGGACCAACCAACTGCCGGGGGAAAGCTGATTCAAGTCGTAGAGCCAGGCCATAGGGTTATCATCAAATCCACCAAAGACGTGTGGTATGAGGTAACTTGGGGAGAAAAGGTAGCATTTGTCAAAAAGGACAATATCACGAGATTATAATCCTAAAAATCCAAAGGTTCAAGATTTTTGAAATGCCCATTCATTTGGATTTTTTTCTTGGCAATTTCGATTTCACGCAAAACCGGGATTATTTTCATCATGTGAGTAGTAAGAAACTTGATTCTATCTGATTCCTTTGTCATCAGCATAAGTTCATATTCTTCTGTCAGATTTAATCCGAGTTTATGGGCATAAGTAAAGGAATTGATTTTAAGAGGAATTATTTCAATATGGTACTCCATCAACCTGAACAGCTCCTTTAAGTAAAAAATAAATTCTGCATAATGGTTTTCTGCAACTCTGGGGTCATTGTCATAAAAAATCACATTACCGCCGGCATATAATTTATCTTTCATGGGATTTTCAAAGGAAAGCATTTCGAAAATTCTCCTGCCCCGTGTTTTGATATCCATCCTACCATCATCATATTTCATAGTCACCTCTTCCAACTCCACCTCAGTGCCAAATGGCATTAAGTTATCGATATATACTGCAATCCCAAAGGCACTCTTTGTAGCTAAAACATCCTCAATAAGCTGTTTATATCTTGGTTCGAAAATATGGAGATTCAATTGTTCGCCTGGGAATGCAACAAGCTTTAAAGGAAATAAAGGCAGATAATGGTCCATATCTAACTAACCTGTGGGATTGGATTTGGTTTGCTATAATTACAAAACCTCTTTTTTAGATTACGGATTTACAGTTATTTGGGTAAATTATTTAACAAAAAAGGCTGTCCCAAATTTGAGACAGCCTGTTTCCGCAATGCATTTTATCCCTTAAGATTTGCTTGCAATATAGGTCAATAGGTCTACGACTTTGTTGGAATAACCCCACTCATTGTCATACCAAGCAATAACCTTCACGAAGGTATCACTCAATTGGATACCTGCTTCTGCATCAAAAATGGATGTTCTTGGATCTCCGTTGAAATCTGTTGAAACCACTGAATCTTCTGTATATCCTAGTACACCTTTCATAGTGGTTTCAGATACTTCTTTCATTTTAGCACAAATTTCTTTGTAGGTGGCAGGCTTCTTCAATCGTACAGTCAAATCTACCACTGATACGTTTGGAGTAGGCACCCTAAATGCCATACCTGTCAATTTGCCGTTCAATTCAGGAATAACTTTTCCTACTGCCTTGGCTGCACCTGTGGAAGACGGAATGATATTTTGGGCAGCGCCCCTACCACCTCTCCAGTCTTTGGCCGATGGTCCATCAACTGTCTTTTGGGTAGCTGTGGTAGCATGCACTGTCGTCATCAAGCCCTCCTCAATTCCCCAGTTGTCATTCAATACCTTGGCTATTGGCGCAAGGCAATTGGTAGTACAAGAAGCATTGGAAACAAACACCATGTCTGAAGTATAAGAATCTTCATTTACTCCCATCACAAACATCGGGGTGTCGTCTTTGGAAGGGGCTGACATGATTACCTTTTTGGCACCAGCATCGATATGCCCTTGTGCAGTTTCTTTGGTAAGGAAAATCCCAGTCGATTCTACCACGTAATCAGCACCTACTTCTCCCCACTTAAGGCTTGAAGGGCTTTTTTCTGATGATACTCTTATTTCGTTTCCGTTCACTACCAATTTGCCATTTTTCACTTCAACACTCCCGTCGAATCGGCCATGTGTAGAGTCATATTGCAACATGTAAGCCATATAATCTACATCGATAAGGTCATTGATAGCCACGACCTGAACATCACTTCTGCTCTGTGCTGCTCTAAAAACTAATCTACCGATCCTTCCGAATCCGTTGATTCCTACTTTAATTTTGCTCATAGTTATTTAATTTATTGTTGTACTGGTTAGTATCCAAAAAGAAAATTTGAAGTTTAAAATTTCATCTAATTCTATTGGTTCAATAATTAGATTGGGTTAAAATTACCAAATATATCTTGCTCCCCAAAATTATTAAAGCTTTGAAAATGAACATTTTAAAATAACTTCAAAATACAATCGATTGCGAAAAACCACCTAAAATCAAAACTCTGATAATCAGAAGAATAAATTTTTATGTGAAATTTTTGATCAAGGTTTCAACACTTGACTGACATCAAGGCAGTTACAAAAAAAAAGCGACCGAAGCCGCTTTTCATAACTTATTCAAAATCAGATTTTCTCTAATATATCGTTGAAGGTTTTGCTTGGTCTCATGACAGCGGAGATTTTAGCTTCATCAAGTTTGTAATAACCGCCAATGTCAACTTTTACCCCTTGAGCATCATTTAATTCGGAGACGATTTTAGACTCATTTTCCAGGAGTTCCTTGGCTACAGGACCAAATTTGGTTTTGAGATCCAAGTCTTTGTCCTGTGCTGCCAAAGCTTCCGCCCAATACATTGCCAGATAGAAATGGCTACCCCTGTTGTCCAATTCCTTTGCGTCACGGGATGGAGATTTGTCATTCTCAAGGAATTTGCCTGTGGCTTGATCCAAAGTCTCCGCCAATACTTTCGCCCTTTCATTAGAGAAAGTATCTCCCAAATGCTCTAATGATACAGCCAAAGCCAAGAATTCGCCCAAAGAATCCCATCTAAGGTGGTTTTCTTCAATCAATTGCTCCACATGCTTTGGTGCAGAACCACCCGCTCCGGTTTCAAAAAGGCCACCACCATTCATCAATGGAACAATTGATAGCATCTTGGCGCTGGTGCCCAATTCCAAAATCGGAAACAAATCTGTCAAATAATCTCTCAATACATTGCCTGTAACCGAAATAACATCTTTGCCAGCTTTGATTTGCTCCAAAGAGAATTTTGTAGCTGCAGCAGGTGTCATGATGCGGATATCCAGTCCTTTAGTTTCAAAATTGGGGAGATATTGGTTTACTTTTTTGATGATTTCAGCATCATGGGCTCTATTTTCGTCGAGCCAGAAAATGGTAGGAACTCCGGTGGCTTTTGCACGATTGACAGCCAATTTCACCCAATCTTGCACAGGCGCATCTTTGGTCTGACACATTCTCCATATATCTCCTTTTTGTACCTGATGTTCAATCAATAATTCCCCTGACTCAGACACAACCTTAACGACTCCATCGGCCTCAATCTCAAAAGTCTTATTATGCGAACCGTATTCTTCAGCTGCCTGCGCCATCAATCCAACATTGGGCACACTTCCCATTGTAGATGGATCGAAAGCACCGTTTTCCCTACAGAAATCAATTGTCTCCTGGTAAATTCCCGCATATGCACGGTCAGGAATTACCGCTTTGGTATCTTTCAATTTCCCTTGTTTGTCCCACATCTTACCTGATGTCCTGATCATCGCAGGCATAGACGCATCGATGATGACATCACTAGGCACATGCAGGTTTGTGATTCCCTTGTCTGAGTTGACCATGGCCAATTCGGGACCATCAGCAAGACATGCTTCTATATCAGCCGCAATTTCTTTTTTCTTATCAGCAGGTAAGGACGATAGCTTCGCTACCAAATCTCCAAAACCATTATTCACATCTACGCCAATTTCTTTCAGAGTAGTTGCATGTTTTTCAAAAACCGGAGCAAAGAAAACTTTTACTGCATGACCAAAAATAATCGGGTCAGAAACCTTCATCATCGTGGCTTTCATGTGCAGGGAAAACAAAACACCTGAGGCTTTTGCATCTTCGATTTGCTCCTTAAAAAATTGTTTCAAAGCCTTTACACTCAAAACAGAAGCATCAATAATCTCTCCTTTTTGCAAGGCAAGTTTTTCTTTCAGTTTTACCACATTACCTTCCTTGGTATGCAATTCAATATTTATGGAGCCTGCATTTCCCAAAGTGACTGATTTTTCACTTCCATAAAAGTCTCCGTGACTCATACTTGCAACGTGGGTTTTGGAGTCTGAAGACCACTTACCCATGCTGTGAGGGTTATTTTTAGCATATTGCTTCACTGCCAATGGTGCTCTTCTGTCAGAATTCCCTTCTCTTAGGACCGGATTGACAGCACTTCCTTTTACTTTATCATATTTTGCTTTTACAGCTTTTTCATCCTCGCTTTTTGGATCATCCGGATAATCGGGTAAGGCATATCCCAAACCCTGTAATTCTTTGATTGCTGCTTTCAACTGCGGCATGGAAGCCGATATATTCGGCAATTTGACAATATTCGCCTCCGGCAAAGTAGCAATGCTGCCCAATTCCAACAAATCATCCTTAATCTGCTGCTCAGGTTTCAAAAACTCCGGAAACAAAGCGATTATCCTTCCGGACAACGAGATATCTCTTGTCTCCACCACGATTCCGGCAGAATCTGTAAAGGCTTTTACAATAGGTAACAAAGAATAGGTTGCCAAAGCGGGGGCTTCGTCAGTCAGAGTATAAAGAATTTTAGCTGTTTTTGTGGTCATCTTCAATAGCATGAGATAGGTGTAACAATTAATAAATGAAAAAGCACATGGTCCCAAAATTGTATCCTGAATAATCGGCTTCAATCCAAAATGACATGGGTGGCTTTTAAAATTCCGCCTAAATTAATCAATTTATTGCGGTTTCAAATAAGGATTATACCAAGGGGAAATCAGGAAAAAGAAAGGGCAAATCCCGTGTGATGCATTAAAAATTCTCCCTTAATCCCCATAAAAATCAGGTTAATTCAAACCCATCAGCATCCATCCAAGCAGGGAATTTTATTCGGTATTCCTGCAGGGAATTTAGGTCAAAGTCAACATAAAGTATTTCTTCTTTATTATCAGAAAAAGTTAAAGCTTCTCCTTTGTAATTATAAGCTGCTGAATGGCCTGAGTACAGGACACCATTTCCATCTTCACCTATTCTATTGACTCCTATGACAAAAGAGAGGTTTTCAACTGCTCTTGCCTTCAGTAATATGTCCCAAGCATTGATTCTTGGGCTCGGCCAACTTGCCACATAAAAAAGAAGGTCGTATTCAAGTTCGCTTGCGTTTACCCTATTTCTGGACCAAACAGGAAACCGAAGGTCATAGCAAATCTGCGGCATGATTCTCCAACCTTTCCATTCAAAAATTTTTCTTTCCCTACCCATGTCAAAATGAGCATCTTCCTCCGCCATCCTAAAAAGGTGTCTTTTATCATACCAGTCAACTTTCCCATCCGGTGAAACCCAAAGTAAGCGATTGTAAAAACTTCCCTTTTCTGCCACTACCATACTTCCTGTGACAACTGCCTGAGTTTGGGCCGCTATCTGTTTCATCCATTTTGTGGTGGTGAAATTCATGGGTTCACTTACGTTATGAACATCCATTGTAAATCCTGTATTGAACATTTCTGGAAGAATGATCAAGTCGGCTTCGTAGTCGAGGTTCAATAACTTTTCCTCCAGCATTGCCATATTGGCTGTTTTGTCCTTCCAAAAAATGTCAGTCTGAACCAAGGCAATTTTAAGCGAAGTTGAAGTCATTGGGAGATTAGGTATTGGGTTCTTATTTCAATGGATAAACCATCCTGTAATCAGTGGAAACTTTTCCTTTACTGATGTCTACGAGTTTGCTTTGAACCATCCTTTTCTTGAGGCCTTTGAGATAGTCAATAAAAAGAATCCCTTCCAAGTGGTCATATTCATGCTGAATGACTCTTGCTGTCATTCCTGAAAATTCTTCTTCCTTGAGGTTCCAATTTTCGTCAAAATACTCCAAAGTGAGTTTTTCCGGTCGGATTATCTCGGCCCTTATATCCGGGATGCTTAGACAGCCTTCCTCAAAACTGTAATCATCTCCGTATTCATCCAAAATGATGGGATTGATAAAAACTCTTCTGATTCCTTTTTCCTCATCTTTCTCGTCGAGCATCAAGGTACTGTCAATTACAAAAAGCCTGATGCCTTTATTGATTTGGGGAGCAGCCAATCCCACCCCACTGGCATTGTCCATGGTTGTGAACATGTCCTGAATCAATTCATTGATGTTTTCACCTTCATGGATTTCTTCAGCCTCTTTTTTGAGGATTGGGTTTCCATAGGCGACTATTGGATAAATCATATTTGTTCTAAGTAAGATTGGAGGATGATGGCAGCACTGATTTTATCTAAATTTCCTGCTTTTTCTATTCTGTCTTTTTTCTTGCTCCCCATGGCAATCATGCTTTGCATGGCCATTTTGGAGGTGAAACGCTCATCAACAAAAACGAGTTTCTTATCGGGAAATAATTTTGAAAGCCTCTCTTTGAAGCTGATGACTTTGGGTGTCATTTCATTTGGATTCCCGTCCAAATGCTTCGGGTAACCCAAGACAATGGTTTCCACATCTTCTTTTTTGAAATAGGCTGTAAGAAAATCCAAGAGCTTGTGGGTTTCCACCATTTCAAGGGGATTGGCGAGCATCTTGAGCGTATCCGTAACTGCGATACCCGTTCTTTTGGTTCCCAAATCAATGGCTAAAATTCTCCCCATCAGTTATTTCGGATTTGTTTTTTTACTTTTCTAAGCACTTCCTTTTCGAGCTCAATGGCCTTAGGAAATAGCAGCTGATCTTCAATCTGTGCATGAACTCTCAACTCCTTTTCAAAAACCTGCAGTTCATTGTAGAGCACCTTCATGCTGATGGGAGCATCTTCGGGCAAAAAGTATTCTTTGGTCAGTTTTCTGATCCCTTCCATTTCATCATCATGGGCATCATGCGCTTCAGAAAGTAAAGTAATAGGGCTTTTTTCCAAAATATGAAGGGCATCGTTGAGTCGGTATTCATCGGATTCAATTTGATGCAACAACTTGATTCTATTAAACAGTCGGCTTTCCTCTTCGTGAATGTGATGAATAAAATCATCCACAAAAAGAGGAAACATAATCCTTAAATCAGCCAAAATCGGAGAGTATGCCTCTTCTTGGACTTTTATGCCAGAAATCATATTGGACAAAAAAGGCAATTCCTGTCTCACAAAAAAGTAATGCTTCCTTTTAAGGTAAGATACAAGGACTTCTATCGGATGAAAGTATAATTCTTCTGAGGTTGGTTCTTTTATTTTTGCCCAAGATTCAAGTTCATCGATCAGGTGTTGGGGATTTATTTTAAACTTTTTGCAAACTTCAAAAAGGGAATTGTGTTCATATTGAAAAAAGCTGATACCGAAAAAATGAAGGACAGCCGCAAACACATAATTCTCGGAAACGAGTTCTTTGATGGGGCTTTTTTCGATATCTTTGGAATCAAACATGTTTGCAAAATTAAGGTAAATTAACCAATAACACTTAGACTATTGGCCAAAAATGAATTTATTGCATGAATCAAAACGAAATGGCCCAAATATCAGTTTACTAGTATACTTGAAATAATTCCATTGCTAAAATAGAACAGAATTTACTAACCGGAGGATATCGTGAGCGAAATCAAAAACACCAAACAACAGATAAGATTGCCATTAATTTTGGCATTGGCCATTTCTGCCGGCATCTGGATAGGAGCCACCTTTGCAGAACCAAAAAGTGACACCAATGACCTCAAAGCGGCTATTTACAAGCTTCAGGAAATAATCACCTACATCAACCGGGATTATGTCGACAGTGTCAATACAAACGAACTCGTAGAATTTGGCATTGAAAAAATGCTGGAGAAACTTGATCCGCACTCTACTTACATCCCTGCAAGAGATGCTACTTTGGCAAAATCTGAATTGGATGGTGAATTTGACGGCATCGGTGTTGAGTTTGGTATAATCAGGGACACCATATATGTAGTCGCTCCATTGACAGGAGGACCTTCAGAAAAACTTGGAATCCAATCCGGAGACAAAATCATCAATGTGGATGGAAAGACTGTCGCAGGTACAGGAATCACCAACCGCGATGTTTTTGACCTATTGAGAGGACCTCGAGGAAGTAAAGTGGTCGTGGATATCAAAAGAAAAAATCAAAATGACCTGATCAGCTATGACATCATCAGGGACAAAATCCCCCAATACAGTATCAATGCCACATACATGGTAAATGATGAGGTTGGCTATATCAAGGTGACAAGATTTGGGGCCACCACCCATGAAGAATTCAAAAAGTCAGTGACTGAACTGAAAGAAAAGGGAATGAAAAAACTCATCCTCGATCTTCAAAACAATCCGGGCGGATACATGGGTGCTGCAATTAATATTGCGGATGAAATCCTGAATTCAAATTCACTGATCGTATCTCAAAAAGGAAAATTAAATAGATACAACCAAAAAGCTTACGCTGTGAAACCCGGATTATTCGAAGATGGATCGGTTATAGTCCTGATCAATGAGGGAAGTGCTTCAGCATCAGAAATTGTTGCCGGTGCTTTGCAGGACAACGACCGAGGTCTGATAGTGGGAAGAAGGTCCTTTGGCAAAGGATTGGTACAAATGCCGATAGACCTTTCAGACGGTGCGGAGTTGAGGCTTACAATTGCTCGATATTATACCCCTTCAGGCAGGTCTATCCAAAAACCATACGGATCTGATGAGGACTATAGCAAGGATTTTACCAACAGGTTTGAGCATGGTGAATTCTTTTCTGCAGATAGCATCAAATTCGATGACAGCTTGAGATACGAGACTGTTTCCGGAAGGTCTGTATTTGGAGGAGGTGGAATCATGCCTGACTTCTTTGTTCCATTGGACACCACTATGGCAAGTTCTTATGTGAATAGACTTTTCAATTCGGATTCTTCAAGGGAATTTATCCTTGATTATCTTGAAAAGAACAAGAAAAAATTTGACGGTATGAGTTTCGAAGATTACTATAAAAAATACCAAATCTCAGAAGAAATGCTTCAGGATTTGGTTAAAGTAGGCGAAAGAAACAAAGTGAAATTTGACGAAAAGGATTTTAAAAAGTCAAAAGATTATCTTAAAGTCCTGATGAAAGCACATATGGGAAGACAGATTTATGATGACAATGCCTTCTATAAGATAATCAATGACATCAATGAGGTTTACCTTCAAGCATTAGGACTATTTGACGAGGCAGAAAAACTTGCATTTTCTTCCAAAGACAAGAAGGAAGAATAAGATAAATCAACTTTAAAATGGGGTCTAAACAACCCCATTTTTTTTTGACTCTTGCGCAACGACTTACCCGTAAAATCGGAAAAATTTAATAAAAGCATTACCTTCAGATATACCAAACCCAAAATCCTATGAGAAAGCCTATTGCTTTGGCGTTGATTATTTTCATCTTGCCGATCATCTCCTCCACCCTTATGGCACAACAATCAAAAATCACACATATCGCTGTCTATGTCAAAGAACTGAAGAGAAGCAGTGATTTTTATAAAAACATATTTCAGTTTCCTGAAATAGAAGAGCCATTTAAAGATGGGCTTCATACATGGTTGAATATTGGCAATAACTTGTCACTGCACATTATCGAAGCGCCATGGGAACCTGTCACCATCAATAAGATCAATCATATCTGCTTTAGTGTTACTAATATGGATTTGATCATTGCCAATCTCAAAAAGCAAGGAGTTGAATATGAAGATTGGCCAGGAAATAAAAATTCAATCAATGTAAGACCTGACGGGATCAAACAGATTTACGTGCAAGACCCTGATGGATACTGGATTGAAATCAATGATGAGTATTAAAAGTACCTAGACAATAGTTGACAGTCCATGGCCCGCTATAAGGAAGTTCAAGCCGAGTTTATGTGATTTCAAAATGTATATTCACTTAAAAAAAAATAGCTTGTTCACAATTATGAGCATATAATATCCACTCAAAAAAAATAAAGAAGTGCCGTCAAAGAAGCGTATAACCATTAAACAAAAACACCCCTTCCAAAATTGAAAGGGGTGTTTTTGTTTTAAAGGAATATTGGATTAGAATGTAAATCCAAGAGAAAGTTGGTATCCTCTGTTGTAAACATCCACATTGCTATTTTTGAATACAGGACTCAATCCGTAATTATAAGAGGCTTGAATGTTCAAACCTTTGGGAAGGTTGTAACCAACTCCCAAAAGCATACCCATATCAGTGCTTCTTACTGATTCAGTGTCAAAAGCGACCGTAGAACCAAATAAATCTCCTTCAAATTTGGATGAAGTAAGAAAAGATACCTGCGGTCCTAAAAATATATTCAATCCGTCAGTTACGTACAACCTTAATAAGACAGGAATGTCGACGTAATTCAAAACTGCTCTTGAATTAGCAAAATCCTCATTTTGGGTTCCTTTGATTGAATAAAATACTCCAGGCTCAATGGCTATAGAACTTCCAAGAAAGAATGTATTGTACAATCCGACATGATAACCTATCCGATTGTCATAATCATTATTGGAAGCATCTTCTCCCCCAAAGCTGAAGAAGCCTGCACCGGCCCTGATTCCAAGTCCACCCTTTTTGTCGGAATCCTGGGCTTGTAATTGTAGGGAAAATGCTAAAAACAAAGCGAAAATTAACGATACTTTTTTCATAAGAAATAATAATTAGTTTCTAGACAAGAGTCCAATACCATGCCAAATAAGCCCAAAAACCTTTAAAAAGTAGAAAATGATTAACTCAGGTGATTATTACTTTATCTATATAACTGGAATTCATGACTCCTAATGCACCCATATATTTCATGTTGAACTTGACAAGATCTCCTACCTTATATCCCTTGGGATTACGGCCCAGATTAAGAATCAACATATCAGAACTAGCACCCAAAATCTCAAACTCTTCGTCATTTGGAATGAGGTACTTGGGATCGATATCCAGCAATCCTATATCTAAGATCGCCCGAAAAGAAGTCCTTCCATATAAACTTTCATCTATTTCCACTATTTCACCCTGAGGATTAGCCGCCAATGTACCGGTAGGCAGTAAAGACTTTTCCTGCATTTCTATGATTTCGGCATTCAGTTCGAATACATCAGGGTGCATTCCTTGGATTGTTTTTTCTTCGAAAAGGTCTACACCAAAATAAAGGGTCTCCCCTACCCTGAAATGGTTAATCCCTTTGGGAAGTTGTCGGGTTTTGATCAATGGAATGGTAACAGAAGTACCTGCCGAAACCCAAGGGATTTTCTTGTTGAATTTCAGTTCAATAATCTGCTTATACAATGAAAGTTGAATCAATTTATCCGAAGAGGGCATCACGCCATTAAGGCAATTCAGATTAGTGCCCAAACCAATAATTTCGATATTTGGCAGTTCAAAGATCTGTTCGTAAAAATCGACAATATGCTCACCTACAACTCCTTCCCTGAGATCTCCTGTTTCCACCATGATGATAACCTTGTGGTTCTTTGATTGATTTTTTGCTTCTTCAGAAATCCACCTGATGGTATTCAATTCACTGTTTAGACTCACATCTGCATACTTGACCATTTTGGGAATATTTCGTTTCGAAACAGGCTTTATGTACACAGTTTGGATATCTGGGGCAATCTCCTTGACTTTTGCAAGATTGCTGATCCGTGAGTCGTGGATTTCATTAACACCGAGTAAAATCAGTTCTTTGAGGAAAGATCTATTACCGCATAATAATTTTGATACAACACCCCAAGAGATATCATTATCTTCGAATATCTGCCTAAGGAAAGAAAAATTTTCTTGTAGCTTAGTTCTGTTTAAAGTCAAAAATGCCATCTTATTTTTTTAATCTCATTTCAAGATATTTGTTGGTAAACCCTAATTTCTCATAGAGTTTTCTTGCCGGATTATCCGGTTCCACATGCAAGGCAATGTCTCCATGTGCCAAATCAATCACTGAGTTCATTAAAGTTTTTCCTACTCCTTTTCCGCGTTGAGAAGCATCAACAGCAATATAAACCAAGATGTTTTCCGGGATATAGCCTGACATGCCGGTTTTATTGACGACCACAGCACCGACAATTTCTCCATTATCTCTCGCCATGACTACAAATCCACCTTTGTCCCCAGCCTGATCTAATGCGTAATCCAAACATTTTAGAATTTGATCAATGGGGTCTCCATATTGTTCCAATTGGACAAAAAGGAAATCTGCGATTTCCTTTTTCTGCAAGTAAGTGGCTTGGTCAAATGAGGATAATATTTCGATTTTAAGCATATGCCTTTAATTTTATTTGGTGATTAGGTTTTCTTAATTTGAATACAAGCAAATAGATCACCAACGCTGTAGTAATCCCATAGAAATTAGGATCAAGTCCCAAAGGGAGTTCTGAGCCAATGAAACCCAGAGTTAAGGTCACTAGACCTCCGCAAATCATCGAGGCAATTGCGGCATCTGGGTTTCTTTTGTTTGTAAATAATCCAAACATAATGGGTATAAATAGCCCCGAAACCATAAATGCATAACTATACAACATCAATTCCAGAACATTGGTCATCTGAAGCGCAATCATGAGAGCTCCTGATCCTAAAATGAAAGTAAACAGCTGACTGAACCGCATCTGCTTGTCTTCACTTTTGAACTTCATCCATTTACCAAAAATATCAGTCGTCAAATTTCCTGAAGCCGCCATCAGACAGGAATCTGCCGTGGATAATACTGCAGAGAAATAAGCTGCCATCATCAATCCCAAAATACCAGGGGGAAGAATGGTACGAAGCAATATTGGTATACCCATCTCAGGATCTAACATATCCACATCGACAAATAACAATCCCTGCTCAAAAGCAACCCGTGAAAGCAATCCTAAAGCGACACCCATAAAGGCCATAATAGGCCATTCGAAAATGCCAGCAATAAACCAAGCTTTTTGGGCTGACTTAACATCCCTACTCGCAAAAATTCTCTGATACAATGTCATCCCAATAAACCAAATTGGTAAGATTGTAATCCCCCAATTGGCGAAATCCTGCCAAGTAAGATTGTCCAACCGGAAAAACTCGGGAGGAAGCGATGACTGAATGACTTCCCATCCACCTACATGAAAATAGGCTATGGGCAATCCAATAAAAATAAATCCCAACATCAGGATAATCCATTGGATTGTATCAGTATAGATGACAGCTTTCAATCCACCCAATACTGTATAGATCACAGCAATGGCTCCCATAAAAATCAGTGCTTGATTGAGTGAAAGACCTTCAAATGTACCGGAGGCCAATTTGGCGCCTGCAAGCAATTGTGAGGAAGTAAATCCCAAGTATCCGATAAGGGAAATAAAAGCCGCTACCAATCCGACTTTTTTGGAAAATAAATATTCGAAAATCTGGGGAAAGGTATAAAAATTTGCAAAGGCCCTGTCCTGTTTAATCCGTGGAATCAAAAATACCCCGGCAAGCCAAGCTCCTAATAAACCCGTAAACAGCATCCAGCTTCCGGATATCCCCATTAAAAACCCTAACCCACCAAGACCTACAGAAAACCCACCTCCAACATCTGTGGCTACTACAGAAAGTCCTATGTGCCAACTTCCGATATTTCGTCCACCGACAAAGTAGTCATCCTGATTCTTGTTTTGATGCATGAAATAATATCCTATCCCAAGCATCAGCAACATGTACCCGACAAAAATGCCGAGGTCTATGTAATGCATCCTTTTTTTGATTAAAATCTAATAAAAAACTTATATAAAATAATTTTTCAAAGATACAAATATTTAATTTAGTATAAAAGAAAGAATTCATATAATTACCCCGATACGACTTAGCACAAAGGCAAAAAAAAAGCCGGATAAACCGGCTTTACGCATTATGGTATAAGTTTTTAAACATTTTGACTGCTGAGAGCAGCAGAATAATATTCCCTGTTCATTCGGGCTATATTTGAAATGCTGATTCCTTTGGGACATTCAGCTTCGCAGGCACCGGTATTGGTACATGCACCGAACCCTTCCGCATCCATCTGAGCAACCATTTTTTCAGCTCTCGTTTTTCTTTCCACCTGACCTTGAGGTAATAAGGCTAATTGGGATACTTTGGCGGAAGTGAACAACATGGCTGAAGCATTTTTACATGCTGCTACACATGCTCCACATGCAATACATTGCGCCGCATCCATAGCAAGATCAGCAATGGTCTTAGGAATTGGAATTTCGTTGGCATCAGGTATTCCTCCTGTCCCCACTGAAACATACCCTCCAGCCTGGATAATTCTATCAAAAGCTGACCTGTCCACAACCAAATCCTTCAAAATCGGGAAAGCTTTGGCTCGCCAAGGTTCAATGGTGATGGTCTCACCGTCATTGAAAGAGCGCATGTGCAATTGGCAGGTTGTTGTTTGCAGCGGTCCATGAGGTTTACCGTTGATATGTAAAGCGCAAGTCCCACAGATTCCTTCACGACAGTCATGGTCAAAGTGAACCGGATCATCCCCTTTTTCTGTCAAGTCTTCATTCAACACGTCCAACATTTCAAGAAAAGACATGTCTTTGGAAACATTGTCTACGGGATAGGTAGTAAAACCACCTTTATCCGATGCGTTTTTCTGTCTCCAGATTTTTAAAGTCAATTTCATGTAGGTATGAATTTTTGTCTTAAAATTATTTGTACGAACGCTGGGTAAGCTTCACATTTTCGAACACCAACGGTTCTTTATAAAGTTCTTCTTCTTGATTTTCGCCCACATATTTCCATGCAGCTGCATATGCAAAATTTTCGTCATCCCGGAGGGCTTCTCCTTCGGGGGTCTGGTATTCTTCACGGAAGTGACCGCCGCAGGATTCATCTCGGTCTAGTGCGTCATCGATCATCAATTCTCCAAGTTCGATAAAATCTGCAACCCGATGGGCTTTTTCCAGTGACATATTAAGTTCTTCATTTGCCCCCAAAACTTTTACATCTGACCAAAAATCTTTCTTCAATTGTTTGATCTCGGCTTTTGCCTTCCTCAAGCCTTCGGCAGTTCGCGACATACCACACTGATTCCACATGATTTTTCCAAGTTTCTTATGGAAGTGGTCAATGGTTTTCTTTCCCTTGATATTAAGCAATTGACTGATTCTGTCCTTTACTTCTTTTGCGGCTTTAGTAAACTCAGGGTGATTTGGGTCAACAGGCTTTGGAGGTGTCTGTGCCAAATAATCCCCAATGGTATATGGAATGACAAAATAGCCATCAGCAAGCCCCTGCATAAGTGCAGAAGCACCTAGTCTATTGGCTCCGTGATCAGAGAAGTTGGCCTCCCCAAGGGCATAAAGACCAGGAATGGTAGTCATCAAGTTGTAATCCACCCAAAGGCCACCCATCGTATAATGAACAGCCGGGTAAATCATCATCGGTACTTCATATGGATTTTCCCCTGTGATTTGCATATACATATCGAAAAGGTTCCCGTATTTGGACTCGATCAGTGCCTTGCCGTCACGGTTGATGGCATCACGAAAATCCAAAAATACTGCTTCACCGGTTTCATTGACGCCTCTTCCGGCATCACAAACCTCTTTTGCATTTCGGGAAGCCACATCACGTGGAACAAGATTTCCAAAGGAAGGATACTTTCTTTCTAAGAAATAATCTCTGTCTTCTTCCTTGATATCATTGACTTTGATTTGACCTTTTCTAAGCTTTTCAGCAGTATCTGTGGTGGCAGGAACCCACACACGCCCATCATTTCTCAATGATTCCGACATGAGTGTCAACTTAGACTGATGATCTCCTGAAACAGGAATACAGGTAGGGTGAATTTGGGTAAAGCAAGGATTGGCAAAATAAGCTCCACGTTTGTGAGCTCTCCAAGCTGCTGTTACATTACAGCCCATCGCATTGGTAGAAAGGAAGAATACATTTCCATATCCTCCCGTACATAGCAATACTGCATGTGCAGCATGGGTTTCTACAGCTCCTGTGATCAGATTTCGTGTAACAATTCCCCTAGCCTGTCCATCTATCATCACCACGTCCATCATTTCTGTACGCGGATACAATTTCACTTTACCATTGGCAACCTGACGACTCAATGCCGAATATGCGCCCAAAAGTAATTGCTGTCCTGTTTGTCCCCGTGCATAAAAAGTACGGGACACCTGAGCACCACCGAAAGACCTATTTGCCAATAGACCCCCATATTCACGTGCAAAAGGAACACCTTGGGCTACACATTGGTCAATGATTTTAACAGACACTTCTGCTAATCGGTAGACGTTAGATTCTCTTGCCCGGTAATCCCCCCCTTTGATAGTATCATAAAACAATCGGAATACGGAATCCCCATCGTTTTGATAATTTTTTGCAGCATTGATTCCTCCTTGGGCAGCAATAGAGTGGGCTCTACGGGGGCTATCATGGAAAGTAAATGCTTTGACATTATAACCCAACTCAGCCAATGAAGCAGCTGCTGATGCACCTGCCAAACCCGTACCCACAACAATTACATCATATTTCCTCTTGTTGGCCGGGTTGACCAACTTCACATTAAATTTATGTTTGGTCCATTTTTCTGCCAATGGGCCTTCAGGTGTTTTAGAATCTAGTATCATCTAGGTCAGATTTAATTTTCTACATTCATTTTTCAATCAATCCAATCAAAGCGATTGGATGTACATCACAATAGGAATCAGGGCAAATAGCGCCGGAACAATGATCGAAAAGCCAAAACCGACCCTTGAGATCAATGGAGAATATTTCACGTGATTGAGACCAAGTGTCTGGAATGCACTGGCAAATCCGTGGGATAAATGAAATCCAAGGAAACCCATAGCCACCACGTAAAATGCGACATATAAAAGATTGGAATAAGCTGCGGCGACTATCGCAAATACATTTTTGTATGTGACTCCTGCGTAGTCCACCACAGGCATTTCCCCAAATTTGATTTCGTAATAAAATCCTTTTAAGTGTACTAAAAGAAAAATTAAAATAATTGTTCCAAGAATTCCCATGTTTCTTGATGACCAAGAACTGTTTGTGGAGGCTTTACTTACCGCATACTCAATCGGTCTAGAACTCTTATTGTATCTCGACAACAATATAGAATAGATGACATGAAGAAGTATAAAAGCAAAATTACCTATGGAAACCACTCTGATCAATGGATTACTAGCCATACTTTCAGCGTATAGATTGAATGATTCACCATTGTCGGGTAATAAAAGCTGCAGGTTACCAATAAGATGGACAACCAAGAATAGTATTAGAAACAATCCGGTAAGGGCCATTATTAATTTTCGGCCCAAGGTGCTACTTAAGGTTTTTGATACCCAACTCATATGATTTTTCTTAAGTGTTCGATTGAAAATAGGTTTTTGAACTTCGTGGCCAAATTTACATTTGGAAAGGTTAGTAAACAATCCGAGAACAATCGATTGAACTTATTTTAAATTATTCTAAATAGACAATTATAGGTGCTTCTTTTCGTTAATTTTGAACACTTGTCTAACCAACTGTTTATTTTTATTGTTTGGTTTAAGTATATAATTATATCCTGATTTATTTATTTTCGTATATCTTGATGATCAAATTCTACCTGCATGAGATTTAAATATTCATTTTTAATTTCGCTTTGCATTTTCATCCTTTCTGCCACACAGGCATATGCCACGCACATCCGTGCAGGGGAGATTACAGCAGAGCGGGTATCCGTCCAGACATTGACTTACAAGATCACTGTGGTCGGATATACTGACACAAGATCAAGTGTCATTTTTGGGCCCGGTTTTATCAATTTTGGTGATGGAAGAGAAGTAAGCCTGAATACTGAAAGTGATTTTGTATTGGTTGAATCTTTGGGGAATCAAATCGAGAAAAACACATTTGTCATTGAGCATACTTTTCAGGGACCCGGTAAATACACAATCTGGTTTAGGGAGTTCAATAGGAACGACAAAACATTAAACATGGACAATTCTGTAGAAACTCCATTTTATGTAGAAACTCTTATTACCATTGATCCTTTTATCGGAGTAAATAATTCTCCGGTGCTGACCATTCCACCGGTGGACAACGGGGTGGTGA
Source organism: Aquiflexum sp. TKW24L (assembly GCF_023502205.1). GTDB lineage: Bacteria > Bacteroidota > Bacteroidia > Cytophagales > Cyclobacteriaceae > Cognataquiflexum. The sequence continues at coordinate 50,080 of NZ_JAMFLG010000029.1, forward strand.
ATAAAAGATTTATCCATAATCCTGGGGCATATGATCCTGACGGAGATAGTTTGTCCTATAGTCTTGATATCCCAAAACAGGCTTTCCAAAGACCTGTCAATAATTACAGAAGCCCCGCTACATCCGAATTCAGTTTTAACAGAGAGGACGGCTCACCTAATCCATTTTTGACTGTTGATCCATTTACAGGTGATCTTGTATGGGATGCCCCAGGTCTTGCCGGTCAATATAATGTTGCATTTCGAATAATTGAGTGGCGAAGAATCGCGGGAGAATGGCAGATTATAGGATACGTGGTGAGGGACATGCAGATCATTATCGAAAACTCAAATAATAACCGGCCTGTTCTAATTCTTCCTGATGACCTTTGTGTGGTAGCAGGTACCAAAATCGAAGAAATCATCCAAGGATCTGACCCTGACGGGGATCCTATCAAAATTGAGGTTTTTGGAGATCCAATTGAGATTTTGAGTTCTCCGGCTACCTACTCCCCGCTTTCTGTATTCCAGCCAACACCCGGAGTGATCAATTTCGAATGGCAGACCATCTGTAGCCATGTCAGGGAAAGGGAATATCAGGTGAGGATCAGAATCACCGACCAACCTAGATCAGGTCCGGCATTGATTGATATCAAAACATGGAATATCAAAGTAATCGGCCCACCGCCTTTGCTTGAAACCGCCGAACAACAGCAGGGTAGATCAGTCAATGTAGTCTGGTCACCTTACTCATGCAGCAGTTCTGCCCAGACCATGCAAGTTTGGAGAAGAATCAATTCTGACCCTTATGAACCTGATTCCTGTGAAACCGGAATACGGGCAGGATATGAGTTGGTTGGAACAACTAATATGTCCACATTTAATTTCTTGGATACCAATATGGGGGAAGGTCTGGCACCGGGAAACACTTATTGTTACAGGTTGGTAGCAGGATTTCCCGCCCCAAGGTCAGGACAAAGTATTGTATCCGAAGAAATCTGCATTACCATTGATGTAGACGTGCCATTGATCACCAATGTCAGTGTAGAAGCGACAGACAGCGAATCAGGTGAGATTTTTGTAAAATGGACTCCTCCATATGATATCGATAGGACTCAGTTCCCCGGTCCTTTTACTTATGAATTGTTAAGGAATAACGGGTTTACAGGAAGCCAAAATAGGGTTTCGGTGATCAGCACATCAGACACTACTTTTACAGACACAGGGTTAAATACAGAAAATCTTGTTTATAACTACAAGGTCATCCTCAAAGAAAATTCCACGACGATTGACAGCTCCAGTTCCGCATCTTCGGTCAGGTTGGATTTGATTATCATCAACGAAGCCATTGAGTTGAAGTGGCAATTCAATACTCCTTGGAACAACTCTATTTCTCAATACAAACACGAAGTTTACAGAAATAGAAATGATGCCAATGCTGCGGATGAAAACACGTTTCTGTTGATTGCTGAAGTTGACCCAACAGTCACAGGATTTACCTATTTCGATGACGGAAGACACAATGGAGTGGGTTTGAAAAAGGACATTGAATATTGCTATTATGTGATCACTAAGGGTGCGTATAATGTGAATAAAATAGAATATCCTTTGGAAAATAAATCCCAAGTAATCTGTGCAAGACCGGATGATGACAGGTTGCCGTGTCCACCGGTTTTGGTTTTTGAAGGTCCTGAGTGTTCAGCATACCTTTCTGACAAAGGCTGTGGAAACAATACCTATGAACATGAATTAAGTTGGGAACCGGATTTTAGCGGAGTATGTGATGATGAACTGAGTGCCTTCAGGCTCTATTTTACTTCAGAAGGTGAAGACGGTCAATTTGAATTGGCAGGAACTTATTCAGCATTTGAGAGAAATGCCCTGATAAGGGATCTTTCAAATTACAGAGGATGCTACTATATCACTGCAGTCGATAGGTCTGGAAATGAGAGCGAACCTAGCAATATCGTCTGTGTAGACAATTGCCCGAGTTATTTCCTACCAAATGCCTTTACTCCAAATGGTGACGGAATCAATGAAACATTTATGGCATTTGACAATCCTTTTGCCAAATGCCCAAGGTTTGTACTTGGCGTAGAAGTATTTATTGTCAACAGATGGGGTGTTGAGGTTTTCAAATACAACAGTCTCTCTTCCAATGAAAATGACATTTACATCAGATGGAATGGTACTGATAAAAATGGCAATGAACTTCCTTCAGGTACTTATTTCTATACCGCGACTGTTAAGTTCGACGTTTTAGACCCTACAAAGCAAGAGCAAAAACTCAAAGGAACAGTTCAGATCATCCGATGAGAATCCAAGACAGGCATGATATCATTCTTTTCGACGGGGTTTGTAATTTGTGTAACAATGCCATTGATTTTGTAATCAAAAGGGACAAAAAGGAAAGGTTTAAGTTTGGGGCACTCCAAGACAATGCTACCAAAAGTATTCTGAAAGACTATAAAATCAATGAGGCTTACCTTGACTCTATCATTTTGATCAGGGGAGATCAAGTATTTTACAAGAGTAAGGCAGCGCTGGAAATTGCAAGAAATCTTGGTGGCATTTGGCCTCTTTTGTATGTTTTCAATTTTATTCCATCCGCAGTTCGTGATCCGGTTTATGATTGGATTGCGAGAAACAGGTACAAGTGGTTTGGAAAAAAAGAAACCTGTAGAATACCAACGACGAAAGAAAAAAGGAAATTTTTGTAGTAGAGAAACCAAAAATCAACCGCTCGGGATAAAAATCTTGTTTGATCTTCCTTTTTCTCAGTATCTTAAAAAATAATAATAATAACAATTATAGTTATGGATATAACCAGAGTTTTTGAAAACAACCAAAACTGGATCACCTCAAAGCTTGAGATTGACCCACATTATTTTGAGAATTTGTCTAAAGGGCAAAAACCCGATATTTTATACATTGGCTGTTCTGACAGTAGGGTTACGGCAGAAGATTTGATGGGTGTACAGCCTGGTGAAGTTTTTGTGCATAGAAACATCGCCAACATGGTCATCAGTATTGACCTTAATGTAATGTCAGTATTGAACTATGCGGTGCAAAATTTGGAGGTAAATCATGTAGTAGTGTGCGGGCATTACTTCTGTGGCGGCGTAAAAGCAGCGATGAATGCAGCCGACCTGGGATTATTAAACCCTTGGCTGAGAAATATCAGGGATGTATACCGGATCCATAGGAAAGAATTGAATGCCATTACTGATGAAAATGAAAAGTATAATAGACTTGTAGAACTGAATGTCCAAGAACAGTGTGTAAACCTGATCAAAACCGCCGCAGTCCAAAAAGCGATCAAAGAAAGGGATATGAAAGTACATGGTTGGGTTTTTGACATCCAAACCGGAAAACTGATAGACCTGAATATAGATTTTCAGGCCATTTTAAAAGACATTATGGAAATCTATAATCTTGGAGATTTCCATCATTCGGAGGTGAATAGTTAAGTATAATTCAAAACATTGGAATGAATCGGTGGCCTAGAAATGGGCCACTTTTTTTGATATATTTGCCGTTCATTTATCAAAAAACCACGAGATATGAAAGCATATATTTTTCCCGGACAGGGAGCACAGTTCCCCGGAATGGGAAAAGACCTCTATGAAAGCAGTGAAATAGCAAAATTACTTTTTGAAAAAGCCAATGAAATTTTAGGATTCAGAATTTCTGACATCATGTTTGAAGGCTCTGATGAGGAATTGAAACAGACCAAAGTTACCCAACCAGCCATTTTTTTACATTCCGTAATTCTTGCCAAAACTGATCCAGATTTCAACCCGGATATGGTGGCAGGCCACTCCTTGGGAGAATTTTCTGCCTTGGTGGCTAATGGGACCTTAGAATTTGAGGATGGATTAGACCTGGTCTACCAACGTGCTCTTGCCATGCAGGAAGCCTGCGAAATCAACCCATCTGGAATGGCTGCTATATTAGGACTTGAGGATGCAAAAGTGGAAGAAATCTGCGCTTCCATCAAGGAGGAGGTTGTAGTGCCTGCCAATTATAACTGTCCGGGTCAGTTGGTTATTTCTGGAACTAACAAAGGAATAGAAATCGCCTGCGAAAAAATGAAAGAAGCCGGTGCCAAGAGAGCTTTGCCACTACCTGTCGGAGGTGCTTTCCACTCGCCGCTGATGGAACCTGCAGGCGAAAAACTTAGAAAGGCCATTGAATCCACTACCTTCTATCAGCCAAAGTGTCCCATTTATCAAAACGTGGGTACTACAGGAGTCAATGACATAGATATAATCAAGCAAAACCTAATCGCCCAATTGACCGCACCGGTCAAATGGACACAGTGCATCCAGCAAATGGTAGCCGACGGTGCTGTACATTTTGTGGAATGCGGACCGGGGAAAGTACTTCAGGGCCTTGTCAAAAAAATTCATAAAGAAGCAGAGGTCAGCAGCATTTAGAGTTGTTAATTGGTTAATTGGTTAATTGGTTAATTGGTTAATTAATTTCAAATAAAATTGACTGAAAATTAGATGAATGAATTTGAAGTGAGAAGCCATTCCAAATTTTGGGAGGGCTTCTTTATTTTGTAAAGGCCTTTACGCTTGAATTATCCAAACAGAGCTCTAAAAGTTCTTTGTTGGTTTTTATTAAAACTGGATGCTCCAAATCAGGGAGGATTTCTACCAAAGGTTCTAACACAAATCTTCTATCCTGAATATATGGATGAGGAATTTTAAGCCGATCTGAGTTGAAAATTTCATTTCCAAAGTATAGGATATCTATATCCATTGTTCTGTTTCCCCACTTTTCATCACGTCTCCTACCCAACAGTAATTCAATTTCAAGGATGATGTCCAAAATTTTCTCAGGATTGATTGACGTATCAAATACTAACACCTGATTGAGGTAATTTCCTGTAGATTTGCCACCCCAAGCCTCAGTTTCAAAAATGGAGGATTTTTGTCTTAACGGACCAAAATAGGAAACCAAATTTTTAACAGCCACCTGTATAAATCCTAGCCTGTCACCAAGATTCCCCCCTAATATAAAAACTACTTGGTTCATTCTTCTGTTATGAGTTGTATTGGATAAACATAAAGAAAAAAGCAGTAATTTAGTCCCTAAAAATAAAGATTATGAGATTTCTTGGTAACGTTTTGGCAGTCATCGTTGGCTTGCTGATATTTTCAGTAATGAGTTTTTTTATTCTTGCCGGCATCATTGCAGTCATTTCCTCCTCATCAAGCAGTGATGTGGATGTGAAAGAAAATACCGTATTGGTATTAAATCTAGATGGCAGAATTTTGGTGGAAAGAAGCAGTGAAGATGATCCTGATTTTTCATCCATCAATTTATTCGGGGGAGTTTCGACAGTTGGGTTGACTTCATTGAAAAGGGCTATCGAAACTGCAAAAAACAATGATAATGTAAAAGGGATTTTTATAAAAGCAGGAACTTTTTCAGCAGGTCAGGCAGGAATCAAAGAATTGAGAGATGCACTCAAGGATTTTAAAACTTCCGATAAATTTATTGTGAGTTACGGTGAATATTATACCGAAGGTGGCTATTTTTTGAGTTCAATTTCAGATGAAATTTACATCAACCCTTCAGGATTGATGGAATTCAATGGCTTTGCTTCGGAAGTGGTTTTCTTCAAAGGGATGTTTGAAAAGCTTGAAATTAAGCCTCAGGTATTCCGTGTCGGCGATTTCAAAAGTGCAGTAGAGCCATTTATTTTGGATAAAATGAGTGATTCGAGCAGAATGCAGACGGCCTCTTTTCTAAATGATCTTAATAATTTTGCCTTAAATGAAATCAGCGAAAGCAGGGGTATTTCTCTTGATTCCATCAAAGAAATCAATTCTAAGATGCTCGTTAGGAAACTTAGCGATGCCTTGAAATACAAACTCATAGATGGATTGTGGTACGAAGATCAGGTGATCGAACTTATGAAAGAAAAACTTGGGTTAGGTGAAGATGATAAAATTAATACGATCAACATGACGGGCATCAACAAGTCTTCAAAAACCAAGAACCTCACTTCCAAAAACAGGATCGCAGTAATCGTGGCAGAAGGAGACATAGTCAGTGGCAAATCCGAAGGTTCAATCGCTTCGGACACCTTCAAAGAAGAAATCAAAAAGGCAAAAAACAACAAGGACGTCAAAGCCATTGTCTTGAGAATCAATTCTCCAGGAGGATCTGCTTTGGCATCAGAAGTAATTTGGAGGGAGCTTGACTTGGCGAGCAAAGAAAAACCGGTCATCGCTTCTATGGGTGAAGTCGCTGCATCAGGAGGTTATTATATTGCAGCAGCAGCAGATACGATTGTCGCACAGCCCAATACCATAACAGGGTCTATAGGAATTTTTGCCCTTTGGTTCAATGCCCAAGGTTTTCTAAACAACAAAATGGGAATTACCACCGATGTGGTCAAAACTGGTGAGCTTTCCGACTTCCTTACACCAACCAGAGAAATCACTGAAATGGAAAGGAGTATTTTCCAAGCTCAGGTAGAAGAAGGGTATGACGTCTTTTTGACAAGAGTGGCTGACGGAAGAAACCGAAGCAAAGAGGAAATCAAGAAAGTCGCTTCAGGCAGGGTTTGGTCAGGAAATCAGGCATTGGCAAATGGTTTGGTGGATGTGTTGGGGGGATTGGATGATGCGGTAAAAATCGCAGCTGAAAAAGCTGGAGTGGCAGACGATTACCGTGTGGTTTATTACCCACAAACCAAGCCTTGGTTTGAAAGATTCTTGAGTGAATTTACCAATGATGTGCAGGTATTTTATCAGAAGCAGCAGCTCGGAACTTTTTACCCCATTTACAAACAAGTTGAAAGTGTTAAGAAATATGAAGGTATGATGGTCAGGATGCCATATGACATCATTATCAGATAAAAAAAGGAGCTATACGCTCCTTTTTTTATTCTTTCTCTTGAAGCAAAATCTTCCAGGCAGTGATTACATCCCCAGATTCCAACACTTGTTTGGCATATTCGTGAAGGTGAAAATCAAAACTCTCCCTGTCATTTTTAAACCTTATTTTCATTTCCTGAATCACGTGATTACCGGAATAGGCTTCCACTTCAACAGCTTCAGGGATTTGCTCACAATTCCCCAATCTACCGAGGTTATTTCCTGTCAGTACAGTACTGTTTCGGATGTAAGGCGGAATGTTATCAACACCAATGCCTTTATTCCTGATAGGTTTGGCAATTTCAAATAAGGCTTCCCCATGGGCTCGGCAATACCAGTCTCCTCCCATTCTTGCCACAGCATCCAATTTGAAAGGGTTTATCTGATCTTTTTCATCCAAAATCTGCTCGGAAATATGCGCAAGCAAAACCTCACAGATCACCAGATTGGCTGACCCTCCCCCTTCACCAATTGGTAATACCTGCAGTACTTTACATTCGAAAGCCACAGGAGCTTCCTTGACTCTTGGGGGTTTTACCAAAATAGATGAAGCTTCCGAAAACCCGGATTTCACAAATTCATTGACTCCTTTTTCGTATTCGGTACTTGCCAGAGACATTTGTTCCACCATACAAAAGCTGACCATATTGATGACTACCTCGGGTACTTCCAATACATTATCCAAGCTGTGCTTTGTCGTATTATCCCTGACCCTCCGGGAAGGTGAAAAAACCAACACAGGAGGATTGGTGCCAAAGACATTGAAAAAACTGAATGGACTTAAATTGACATTACCTTCCTTGTCCACCGTACTGGCAAAAGCAATGGGACGCGGGGCTACGGCACCTAGCAGGTAGCTGTGGAATTGGGCAATCGAAACATCCTTGGGATTGATGGTCTTCATTTTTTACTTTTATGATAATTGTTTGTACACAATGGTTCGAGAAGATAGTATATTTATTTATTTCTTGTTTGAAGACTTAATTGCCCGGTACATCGGTCTTCCGACTTCGGTCTTCCGTCCCGATTGAAGAAGAATATAGTGTTAATGGCATAGAAGCAGATATCCATTTTATAATAATAACTCAGGTTTCTTTCAACGGTTTGCATTGACCTACATTTATTCCCTAAATTAAAAAATCAAAACTCACAAAGCCCATGAAACAATTATCTTTTTGCCATTATTCTCTTATTTTATTATTGCTCCTTATGGCTTCCTTTCCTTTTTCACATTCATTTGGCCAAAACCTAAACATTGCTACCTACAATATCCGATTTGATAATGCAAATGATGTAGGAAATCTTTGGAAGGACCGAGCGCCTCATTTGATTAATCAAATTAAATTTCACCAAATGGACATCATCGGAACCCAAGAAGGGATGTACCATCAACTTGAGGAAATCAAAAATGGATTGGGCTATCCATATGTGGGTGTCGGCAGGGACAAAGGAGGGAAAGAAGGGGAATTCAGTGCGGTTTTCTATAATCCTGAAAAGCTAAAAGTCTTAGATCAAAGCACGTTTTGGCTTTCCGAAACACCTGAAAAGCCCTCAAAAGGATGGGACGCAGCTTTGAATAGGGTTTGCACTTGGGTCAAATTTACAAATAGGGAAGGTGAAAAGTTCTATGTATTCAATATCCATTATGACCATATCGGTCAAAAGGCGAGAGAAGAGAGCAGTAAATTGGTGATAAGGAAAATAAAAGAAATCAATACAGAAAAACTTCCTGTGGTGTTCATCGGGGATTTCAATGTCATGCCCAACAATCCGGCGTACCAGACGGTGCTGGATAATTCCGAAATGAAAGACAGCAGGCTGATTTCAAAAATTCCTTCCGTAGGAAATCAGGGAACATTCAATGGATACAATTGGGAAAAGCTTCCTGAAGGCATCATTGACCATATTTTTGTCAGCCCAAATATGACCGTTCTCCGACATGGAATCTTGACAGACAATTATGGAATGAAGTACCCTTCAGACCATTTTCCGGTGATGGTGGAGGTGAGTTGGTGATTGCTTAGCTGAGGAAAATCTCAGCTGGGAATAGTTTAACTTTGTATAGTTGAAGGGTATAAAAAGATATTTCTAAGATAAATCTCTTTACCAAATATCAGCCCAGTAGATTACAGCACCTGTTTCATTATTTATTGCAATCCCCTTACTATAGCCATGTTCCCAACCCTTGGGAGTATATACGCCATTTGGTAATTTATCAGGATTCATAAATGATCCTTTTTTTGATTCTAACACATACATTTTATACCCTTCCAGTTTTGTCAAAGTCAAATTGGTTTCAAAAATCCATTCTTTGAAAAAATTTGGGACAGGATATTTTCCTTCTTGGCAATTTAGTTCTCTAATTTCTACTTTTCTCGGTTTTCTGATTTTTTTATCATATTTAATCCAATTTTGAGCTGTTAAATGTTTGTCAACCCACAAGGCAACTATCTTCTGAATTGTAAACTGCTATAGATAATGCCTTTGCGGAATTTTTAATACTATCTAGTTCGGTCTGATCTGGATGGTATTTAAGCCAAACATAAGGGTGAGAAATTGAAATATTTTGAGAAACTGCTTGAAAAGAGTTTCGATATCTTATTTTTTTTGGAAAATGATCTATAAAGCCATCATCAAAGTAATTTATTTCTTCCCCAAAATTTAAACTCCTCTTATTATTACAACTTGAAATGATTATTAAAACCACAATAAACATTAATCCCTTCATTATTATCCCAGCTAGGTGTTGTATTGCGATTGATGGACTATTAAACTAAACGCTAAAACGAAAGGTAATTCTTGGTTATTTGAATTACAAATCTTACTTATCAAAAAGGTATAGATGGAATCTAAACCTATCGCCTGCTCCATTTTAAAAATAGATAGCGATCGTAAGTGAGGACAACTATACGGTGGTCTTTAAAGTCTTTGTCCCCTTTGTTTCTTTGTTGTTCAGCAAAATTCTGTGGTCTGCGGGGTTGGTGGGTCTTAAACGCAAAAGACCCTCAGGTATGAA
>NZ_JAMFLG010000003.1 GCF_023502205.1 Aquiflexum sp. TKW24L
TTAAAATCAATTTTTCAAATTTTGCTTTTTTCTATTTCCTGACTTTCTCAATCGAATGAAGTCAACCTTCATTTTTTACTTGAATTAAAACAAAAAAGAATTAATCAAGTAAGAAATAGGAATTAAACCCCAAAGACCTTATTATTAACGTAGTCCCAAATTAACATGTTAGAAAAGAAGAAATTAACTCTAAAAGATATTGCGAAAGAACTGAAAATATCAGTCTCAACTGCTTCTCGGGCTTTGAAAGAACATCCCGATATTGCCAAAGAAACCATTCGAGCTGTTAAAGAATATGCTGAGGCCCACCATTATGTTCCCAATTTTTTGGCTGTCAACTTTAGGAAAAGTAGAACGTTCAACATCGGCCTAATCGTACCTGAATTGGTTCATCATTTTTTTTCGACCGTCATCAGCGGTGCGATCGATGAAGCAAAAAAATGTGGTTATAATGTATTGGTTAGCCAATCGAACGACTTGCTCAAAGATGAGATTGTTGCCTGCCGCACCATGTTGGCATCAAGTGTAGATGGACTCTTGATTTCCATCTCCAATGAAACTTTGGAGGGGGATCATTTATTGGATTTCATTTCCGAAGGTAAACCCGTCATCCAATTTGATAAAATCACAGACCAACTAGACACTCCCAAAGTAACGGTAGACGATTTTGAAGGGGCCCACCACGCTGTATGCCATTTGATCGATCAAGGATACCGGCGGATCGCCCACCTCCGAGGAAGGGAAAATGTCAAAAATGCAAAAGAAAGATATGAAGGCTACCGAAAAGCATTGTCTGACCATCAGATGGAGTTTTCTGAAACTTGGGTAAAATCCTGTATCTCTATAAGTGAACAAGAGGGGTTTGATTTTGCAAAAGAACTGATGGAAAGTCCCAACCCTCCGGATGCATTTTTTTGTATTACAGACCTTGTGGCATTGGGTGTGATCAAGTACCTGAAGGAGAAGGGATATACCATACCGGATCAGGTCGGCGTCATGGGATTTAGTAATTGGAAACTGGCCGAAGTAGTAAGTCCCGGATTAAGTTCAGTGGACCAACATGGCTATGAAATGGGAATCAAGTCTATGAATATGCTAATTGAATTGATACAAAATCATGATGTGGAAACGCATGAAACATTTGAAATCAAAACCAAGTTGGTGGTAAGAGGCTCTTCCTTAAAAAACCTTGGCAAGGAAATATTCTCTTAACATTATTTTAAAGATTTTTTAATATAGTTTATCAAAAATTGAATTGAATGCTATATTTGTGTATTCAAAATTCAGATCATGGAGATTTTCTTCACCCTAGCCCTATTAACGATCATTTACTCTTTATTTTTTTTGTCTATTTACCCGGACAAATACCTTAAAAAAGTCAGTCATATTTCTGACCACAGGAATGTACCGGAGTACAGCAAATTCGCATTGAGCGGTCCGATATTTTTCTCTTTTTTGCTTGGTTATTCTTTGGCTGCCACCATGGTTTTTCTTTTTATCCTGTAAAATTACAGGGCCCTCTTGGCCAAGAGTCTTTTCCCATATGAGTCTAATTCCAAAAGTTTAATGAAACCCGGCTTTCAAATGAAAATGATTTCCTAATTGCCCGGACAAATAGGATGATGCTTTTTAATTTTTTAATGGTAAGACATTTGGTTTGCGGGTCGAATATTATTTAAATTAGAAAATTACTAATAGGTTTTTCGTGAACAATCCTGAAATTTTACAAATAATAAAGGACTCTCCCTGGCTTGAACCACATGCCTTGGATATCCAAGAAAGGTATGAAAGATACCTAGCCACAATCCAATTTATTAATTACGATTATGGTAGCCTTTTGGAGTTTGCAAGGGCGCATGAATATTATGGTATCCATTTCGATACTTTCAGAAGAGGGTGGGTTTATCGTGAATGGGCACCAAAAGCTTATAATCTTTTTTTGATGGGGGATTTCAATGGATGGAATAGGTATAGCCATCCCTTAAAAAAGGATCACAGAGGAGATTGGGAAATATTTTTACCGTATGAAGAATATAAGAATTCATTTGTACATCAAAGCAAAATAAAAATCCACGTCGAAGGAGAAAATGGGGCTTTGGACAGGATACCTGCTTATATAAGAAGGGTGATCCAAGATGAAGCCACGCATGATTTCACCGGTCAGCTTTGGTTTCCTGAAAACCAATTTAAATGGTCTGATCAAAGTTTTGATCCAACTCCAAACTTAAATCAACCACTCATTTATGAATGCCATGTCGGTATGGCCCAAGAAAAACTAGGGGTTGGTACCTATCTGGAATTCGCTGAAAATATCCTTCCCCGAATTAAAGCAGCAGGATATAATACCATTCAGATGATGGCGGTCATGGAGCATCCTTATTATGGTTCATTTGGCTATCATGTTTCCAATTTCTTTTGTCCTACATCTCGGTTTGGAACACCCGAAGAATTGAAGTTTTTGATCAATAAAGCCCATGAAATGGGAATTTCGGTGGTGATGGACCTCGTTCATTCGCATGCTGTCAAAAATGTGTTTGAAGGACTGAATAAATTTGATGGTTCTGAGCATCAGTACTTTCATCCCGGAGATAGGGGATATCACGAAGGTTGGGATTCTAAGCTTTTTGATTATGGTAAATTGGAAGTGAAACATTTCTTACTTTCAAATATCCGCTATTGGCTAGAAGAATTCCATTTTGACGGATTTAGATGGGATGGAGCTACGTCTATCATTTATATCCATCACGGTAACCTTTCATTTGATAACCTGAGTAAATACTTCGATGAAGGTGTTGACGTGGATGCAGTTATTTATCTCCAGTTGGCCAATAAATTGATTCATGATTTTTCCCAAAATGCTATTTCAATTGCCGAAGAAGTATCCGGGGTGCCGGGACTTTGCCGCAAAATCGAGGATGGAGGAATCGGATTTGATTACCGACTTGCTATGGGAATTCCGGATTTTTGGATCAAAACATTGAAACATCAACCAGATGAGCATTGGGACCTGTTCAATATGTGGCACGAGCTGAGCAACAGACCTGCCATTGAAAAAACTATCGCTTATGCTGAATCTCACGACCAAGCTTTGGTAGGGGATAAGTCCATCGCCTTTTGGCTGATGGACAAGGAAATGTACTCCAGCATGTCCAAGCTACAAAGCAGTCTCGTGGTAGATAGGGGAGTGGCATTGCATAAAATGATCCGGATGATTACCATTTCACTAGGTGGAGAAGGCTATCTCAATTTTATAGGTAATGAATTTGGGCATCCCGAATGGATTGATTTTCCTAGAGAAGGAAACGATTGGAGCTATCAATATGCAAGAAGACAATGGTCGCTTGTGGATACAGATCACCTTCGTTACCATGATTTGTTTGAATGGGACAAAGCTATGATCAAATTGGTTACTGATTATCAAGTTTTGGCATCACCACCAGCTAACCAACTACACTTGGATCCTGATAAAAAAATCCTTGTTTTTGAAAGGGCAGGGTTGATCTTCACATTTTGCTTCCACGTTTCGGAATCCTATTTTGGGTTTGAATTCAAAGTGCCAGAAAAAGGAAAGTATAAAATCATTTTGAACTCAGATCATAAAAAATTTGGGGGCTTTGAAAGGATCGATGGTGATCCAACTTATCCAACTGACAAGAAACAACAACTTCAGATTTATCTTCCCAACAGGACTTGTTTGATTTTCAAAAAGCAATAAAGGGGCATATAGCCCCTTTATTTTTATACAATAACGTCGTCAACTAAACTACAAGAAAATCCTTACTCTCCGTATGAGCAGAAAGGGATTCTGGGTCATTGTTATAATTTGTACAACGAACTAAAACCCCTAAAGTTGAATTAAATTTATTAATAGGTATCATTGTTTTTTTAATGGTTCTATATAAAAATGAGTTGGAGTTTGTTTGGATCAATTTTTTGGAATTAATGCCAAAGTTCCCATGTCTAGAAATAAAAGAAATGAAATTATCGATGAAATTGTGGGAAGATGACTTAATATAATCCTCTCTTTAGATCACTTTAATATTCCTGAATAGATCAACCCGGACTCTACACCCCTGATTTCTGCCAAACCCTTCAACCTTCCAATTGCGGTATATCCTGGATTGACAATTGGTTTTTGGATATCATCCAACATCTGATGTCCATGGTCAGGTCGCATGGGAATGGAAATTTGACGTTTCTGTTGAACCTTTAAAATCTGATGGATGACAGCTTCCATGGGAACGTCACCCGTCAAATGGTCATCTTCATAGAAGTTACCCTCAATATCCCTTCTTGTACTTCTGAGGTGGATAAAATGGATATGGTCTCCAAACGCTTCCACCATTGCGGGAAGGTCATTGTCAGCCCGGACACCGTAAGAACCGGTACAAAACGTAAAACCGTTGCTAGGACTTGCATTATCTGCAATAAGCCTTTTCATGTCTTTTGCGGTACTCATCACCCTCGGTAATCCAAACACATCAAATGGAGGGTCATCAGGATGGATCGCCATTTTGACTCCGTTTTTTTCGGCAATTGGAAGTATGGCATCCAAAAACAGTTGCAAGTTTCTCTCCAACTCTGCATGGCCAATTCCCTTGTAAGAGTCTAAAGCAGCTTGGAACTGCTCCATGGTATAGCCTTTTTCAGATCCGGGAAGACCCTTGAGGATATTGTCATTTACCCTTTTTAGGGTTTCGGCAGATGCATTTTCGAAAAAGTCTTTAGCCCGTTGGATTTCATTTGAAGTATATTCACTTTCTGCATCTTTTCTTTTTAACATATATAAATCAAAGGCAACAACTTCCTTTTTCTCAAACCGAAGGGCTTTGGCACCGTTGGGAAGTTTCCAAGCCAATTCGGTTCTGGTCCAATCAAGGATCGGCATAAAATTATAACAGACGATATGTATGCCTTCCGATGCAAGATTCTCTAAGGTGGTTTTGTAATTTTCTATGTTTCGAAGGAAGTCCCCTGACCTTGTTTTGATATTTTCATGGACTGGGACAGATTCTACCACGGACCAAGTCAGTCCGGCTGCTTCAATGAGATTTTTTCTGATGCTGATTTCCTCTTTTGTCCAAACTTCTCCATTTGGAATATGATGAAGGGCAGAGACGATTCCTGTGGCACCTGCCTGACGGATATCTGCCAGACTCACCGGATCTTTGGGACCATACCAACGCATGGTTTGCTCCATTTTATAGGCCATAGTATTTTGTTATAAGGGTTGTAGCGGTTGTAATGGTTGTAGGGGTTGTAATTGTTGTAGTGGTTGTAGTGGTTGGAAATGTTGTAGTGGTGGAAATGTTCTCAGGTTCTCAAGTTGTCTGCTGCGCGTTGTCAGGTTCTCGGGCTGTCTGCTGCGCGTTGTCAGGTGGCTTGGTACTTAATACTTTGTTCAATTAAGATTACTTCTTGCCTCTTTTTATTCTCAAATCTCACATCTTTCATCTTGAGTCTTTTGTCTTATGTCTAGCGTCTTTTTATACACCCGAATAAGCACCGAATCCACCATCCACAGCGACGATAGTCCCGGTTACAAATTTGGAAGCGTCAGAACATAGCCATTGAAGTGTACCCAAAAGATCCTCAGGTTTTCCAAATCTTGCCATCGGAGTGTGGGAGATTATCTGATTTCCTCTTGGGGTTAGGCTACCGTCTACTTCGGTGAGCAATGATCTGTTTTGCTCTGTCAAGAAGAATCCGGGAGCAATGGCATTGACCCGAAAGTCAGGCCCGTATTTGGTATTGAGCTCTACTGCCATCCATTTGGTGAGGTTATCGATGGCTGCCTTGGCTGAGGCATAACCCATCACTCTGGTCATCGGTCTGCTCGCCGCCATGGAAGAAATATTGATGACATTTCCTCGTCCATTAGGAAGCATTAATGGAATGAAGTGTTTGATCGGAATAAATGTGCCCTGATAATTCAAATCCATGACATTCTTCATGGCATCAACAGACAAATCACCAATGGTTTGATCTGGCCTCACGACTGCCCCCGGCATATTTCCTCCGGCAAGGTTAATGAGAATATCAACTGTTCCATATCTTGATTTGATCTGTCGGGCGGCAGCTTCCACTTGATTCTCTTTGGTCACATCCGCCAAAAAACCATCAGCCTTTCCGTTTTGGGATCTAATTTCGCTGATCAATTTTTCGACTTTTGATGCTGTCCTGCCAATAATCAAGACATATGCTCCTTCTTTTGCAAGGTGAAAAGCCATGGTCTCGCCCAATACTCCTGTGGCGCCGGTAATGATGATTTTTTTATCTGTGATATCAAACATGCTCTTTTGGGTTAATTGCCGAAATCAAAAAATTCGTTGGCATTGTGGTAACAGATATCGCTGATGATCTTTCCAATCCACTGCTCATCATTTGGTAACTCCCCATTTGCAATATCCCTTCCAAACAAGTTGCATAAAATCCTTCGGAAATATTCATGTCGAGGAAAGGAAAGAAAACTTCTGCTATCTGTAAGCATCCCGACAAAACAGGAAATCAAACCAATATTAGACAGGGAATTGATCTGTTTCTCCATGCCATCTTTCTGATCCAAAAACCACCAAGCCGACCCAAACTGGATTTTCCCTTTGACGCTTCCATCATTGAAATTTCCCGCCATGGTAGCGATTACTTCATTGTCAGAAGGATTGAGGTTATAGATGACGGTCTTAGCCAATTGGTCTGTTTTATCCAATTCATTGAGGAAACCGGATAGGGCAGAAGCCTGACTGAAATCCCCGATGGAATCAAATCCGGTATCAGGTCCCAATTTGGTAAGACTTCTTGTGTTGTTATTTCTCAAGGCACCCAAATGGAACTGTTGCACCCAACCTTTGGCATGGTACATTTTTCCCAATTCGATCAAGGTCCTGTATTTGAAAAATGAGATTTCCTCTTTTGTTAAAATTTGTGCGGTGATGGCTTTTTTGAATATGGTATCCAAATCCTGTTTTGAATCAGGTTCAAAATACAGACTCTCCAAGCCATGATCAGAAATCCTTCCACCCACTTGATGAAAAAAATCAATCCTGTTTTGAAGCGCAGCCAAAAGATCCGAGTAGGATTTGATGGAAATGGAACTGGCTTCTGAAAGCTTTTCGATGTAGCTGTGGTAGGTCAGTAAATTTTCTACCCCATAGGCTTTATCAGGTCGAAAAGCCGGTTTCATTTTTAAATCTTTTCCTTGTGATGCGAAATTCTGATGATGGAACAGGTTGTCTGTAGGATCGTCCGTGGTGCAGACCACCTTCACATTCATTTTAGACAACAAACTCTGGGTACTATAGTCAGGAGATTGAAGTTGACTGTTGGTCAGATCAAAGATTTCCCTGGCATTATTTGGGTTCAAGGTATCATGAACCCCAAAATACCTTAGCAACTCCAGATGTGTCCAATGATAGAGCGGATTTCGCATCGTGTAAGGAACAGCGTAGGACCATTTTTCAAACTTCTCCCGGTCACTCGCCTGTCCTGTGATGTAATGTTCTGAAATCCCCAAAGCCCGCATTGCCCGCCATTTATAGTGATCGCCTGCCAGCCAAATAGATGATATGTTGTCAAATATTTTATTGTTAGCAATTTGGTCAGGCGCTAAATGGTTATGGTAATCTATGATCGGTTGCTTCGCAGCATACTCATGGTATAAGATTTTAGAATACTTATTTTCCAGCAAAAAATCCTCGGTTATAAAAGATGTGTTTACATTAGAAATTGGCACATGCATAGAACAAGATGGTTACAAAATAAACGTCAATTTAAACCTTTAAAGAGAATTGCAATTAACCATAATTCAAATTTTGATGCAAACGATTTCGTGCCAAAGGGTCAATTTGAACTCCAAGATCAAAGATTTGTGATTATTTTGCTGATTGGCCAAAAGGATGGTTATATTAAATTCGAATTATTGGTTTGCAAAGAAAAATGGCCGAAGTCAACATCAAATACCTCGCTGAAAAACTGAAACTTTCGCCCTCGACAGTCTCAAGAGCGCTCAATGACAGTTATGAAATCAGTCAGCCTACCAAAGAGAGGGTCATTGCAATGGCCAAAGAGCTTAATTATCAGGCCAATCCATTTGCAAGAAGCCTAAGGGAACAGAAGAGTAACACCATTGCGGTCATTATTCCCGAAAGGATAAATAACTTTTTTAGCCAAGTGATAGACGGTATTGAAGAAATCACCCAAGAATATGGCTATCACCTTTTGGTCTACAGTACCCATGAAAATGTGGAGACGGAAAGGAAAATAGTCTCTTACCTTTTGAATGGTAGGGTGGATGCTATTGTGATGTCTGTTTCAAGTCAGACAAAGAAAATTGATCACCTTGAAACTGTCTTCGAAAAAGGCGTACCACTGATATTTTTTGACCGGATATGTCAGGAGATTGCTACTACCAAATTTATCAGCAATGATTATGAAAATGGATTCAAAGCAACCGTTCATCTCATCGAAAAGGGATGTAAAAAGATTTTCTTTTTGATGTTGTCTAAAGAAATATCCATAGGAAAAGAAAGGCTAAGAGGATACCTGGACGCTCTCAAAAAACACGGATTGTTATTTGAAGAAGAATGGATCATCCAATGCAGTCAATCTGAGGAAGCCAACATCAAATTGATTTCGGGATTACTATTTGGTATGGACAGGCCGGATGGAATATTGGCCTCAGTAGAAAAGTTGGCGATTGCGACCTATCATGCGGCAAGGGAAACGAAACTTGAAATGCCCAAAGACTTCAGGATGGTAAGTTTTTCCAACATGAAAATCGCAGGTTTATTGAAACCGTCATTGACTACCATTTCCCAACCTGCTTTTGAGATCGGTTCAGAAATAGCCAAACTCCTGATGAAAAAGCTGATTAAACCCAATCAGCCTGCATTTGAAGACAGGATTATTGTCATGCCTTCTCAGATTGAGTTAAGAGAATCATCAAGTTGAATACTTCCAACAAAAAACCCTACCGAAGATTTCCGATAGGGTAGTTTAATAGGTCTTAAAAGAGAAATTAGATTTTCAGTTTTGGTTCCCAGCCTTTTTCATATTGTCTTGACCATAGCGCCATTCCTTTTTTATTTTTTATGTGTCCGTTTGTAGGATCACATTCAAAATTTTCACCGATTCGATGGGAGATATTTGCCAAGTGGCACAGCAAGGTACTGACTGCGCCTTCATCGATTGTTGAGTTTTGTTTTTCTTTGCCTCTGATGGCTTCAAAGAAGTTCATCACATGGACTGTGGTCATGTCGCCACCACCACCAAGGTTTGTACTTCCTTCGACATTGCCCGTTTTCACTTCCTTGATTTGCTTGCCATTACGGTCATAAAGTCTGTATAATTCCCGGTTGACAAAAACGGAACCCTCAGAGCCATAGATGATTGTTCCTCTGTCGGAACCATAAGTGGCGTAGTTGTTCCTGCTTTTTCCATCCCATACAATAGTTTTGTCACCTTCAAATTTGAAAGTAGCAAGCATGGTATCATACATCGTCCATCCGTCGTTGACAAAATGGTATTTACCCGAATCTACGGTCACATGTTTGGGAAATTCTACCTGAAGTGCCCAGCGTGCGACATCCAACTCGTGGGTAGCATTATTACCTGTTTCGGCAGTGCCATAGTCCCAACCGTACCAATGCCAGTTATAGTCCCAGGTATTGTGTGTGTATTTTCTTCTTGGTGCCGGACCTTGAAACAGTTCCCAATCCAATCCTTCAGGCGGGTTTGCATCAGTCTGCAGTGGAACTTCGCCTCGGCCATTGATATAAAAAGCTACTGCTCTAAAAGGTTTACCAATGATGCCATTGTGGATTTGGTTGATAATTTCAATAGTATGGTCAGAAGAGCGCTGTTGGTTACCCATTTGGACTACCTTATTGTACTTGTTTTTGTAAGCAATCAGCAATTCACCTTCCCAAGGATTGTGGCTGCATGGTTTTTCTACATAAACATGTTTGCCTGCTTCCACAGCCATCCAAGTCCCAGGCGCATGCCAATGGTCCGGTGTCGCATTGATCAACACATCGACTTCCTTGTCCTCGATGACTTTTATGATGCTGTTTTCAAGTTTAGCTGTATAATCGATGTGCTTGGAAAAACTTGCGGCAGCCTTATCCCTTTGGGACTTCATGACATCGCACAGCGTCACAAGGCGGACGTTGCTTTTTGGCAAAGCAATCGGCTCGTAAAAAGCTCCCAATCTTCTTCCCAAACCTGCAATTGCGACATTGAGACGGTCATTGGCCCCAATGATGTTCCCGTAGCTTTTTGCTGAAAATCCCACTGCCCCCAAATAAGAAACTCCTGCTGTGGCCAAAGCTGTTTTCTTGAGGAATTCCCTCCGGTTGTTTTTGTTGTTTTCCATGGTTATTGGGTTTTTTACTTCAGTTCCTTGATTTTTATGTTTTTGAAATGTACTTCATTTCCGTGGTCTTGGATCAGGATATGACCTTCGGGAGCCTCACCAAAATTTTCCCATACTTTATACTTACTGATTGAGACCAATTTTTTGTACTCTTCAGAACCTCGGACATATTCTAGTACCTTGACACCGTTGAGATAGTGTTCGACTTTGTTGTCGGGATACACCACAACACGACCTTTGTTCCATTCTCCGGGTCCTTTCACAGGACTTACCTTCTTATCAGCCTTAATCAAGTCGTAGAGGGAAGCCAATGTCCTGTTTCCTTCAATTCCCATTTTGGCATCTGGATGGTTTTTATCATCCAAGATTTGGTATTCTAATCCGATTGCAGAACCGGAAGTCTGTTCATTTAAAGTCACGAAATACTTCAAACCGCTATTCGCCCCTTCGGTAAATTTGAAATCAAAAACCAAGTCAAAAGTGCTGTATTTGTCAACTGTCACAATGTCTCCAAAATTACTTGATTCCCCACCATCGGCACTTTCTACTCTTAAAATTCCATCTTGGATATGCCATCCTTTTTCCGGAAATGTCTCTTTGTTGGCACTTTTCCAACCATCAGCATTCTTTCCGTTAAATAGCAATTTCCATCCTTGGGCTTTTTCCAATTCAGTCAATTCATTCAGCCCTGTATTGACCACAAAAATTTCACTTGTGAATGGGGTAGGAGTCAGGTTTTCAGTTTTGATCCTTACATTTCTGAAATAGGTTTTATTTCCCTCATCCTCCGGTTTTTTTATACTGTGGACCTGAAGACCAATAAAACCTTTGGCATCCATGTCATCTACCACATAGGCAACTTCTTGTCCGTTTACCCATGTTTTAATTTCATTCCCAATGGCTTCAATTTTATAGGAATTCCATTCATTCAATTTGAAAGCAGACTTTGCAGCCGGATTCAGATCCAAAGGATAAATCCAACCTCTTCTTGCCTCATCGTACAAACCTCCAGACCATGCCCTGTCTGTCGGATCAGCCTCGATCTGATACCCAAAGACCAAACCTTTGCCATCTTTTCCCGCCGGATCAAATTGTCCCCTTGTCATGATGCCGGAGTTGGTCGACAAATCCTCTATTTTGAGATCAAGCTCCAAAACAAAATCCCCATATTCCTGCTCAGTCACCAAAAAAGTATTGGGAGTATTTGCTTTGGCGTAACCCACTATTTCGCCGTTTTCGATTTTGTATTCAGCCTCACCGCCTAGGGATTTCCAGCCTTCAAGGTTTTTACCATTGAATAAATCTGTCCAACCTTCCTCTGACTTATTTCCCTTTGGTTGACAAGAAAAAATTGTTGTTAAACATACTAGAAATAGAAATTGAATTGAGATTCTCATTATAAATTGGGGTTTGTTTCAGATACCAAAGTCCTTAAAAACGAGTTCATTTTCAAGGTTGGAGAGTTTTAAATTACGCAATCGATTTCGAGTTCGGATTTTTTCTAATTTAAGGTAGTCAAGGTAAAAAATTCCAAAAGAATTAAATTATTAGACTTGACAGGTGGAAGAAAGCTTGTTTAAGCCTGAACTTAAAAATGAAGAAATTCTAATCTTTTATCCTTTTCGCCTTTAAGCATTTCTTTCTTTCGGATTGGCTTAGTTTCCATTATATTGAAGATTATATCAATTGAATTCAATCTCCCAAAAATAAAACCCATGAAAACCAAAACCTTAAAATACTTCTCGATCGTCCTGAGCTTCCTCCTTGGAACATATTCTATTTCTTTTGCGCAGCAGATCAATACCAAACCAATTCTTTCTCCTTGGGCTGAAAATGTAGACAAAACCTTACCGCATCCCGAATATCCGAGGCCACAAATGGTCAGAGACAATTGGAAGAATTTAAATGGTCAGTGGGATTATGCCATTCAGGAAAAAGGAAAAGCGGCTCCCTTATCATTTGATGGAAAGATCACAGTTCCTTTTCCTGTGGAATCTTACCTGTCTGGCGTGGCCAAATCAGTAGGAGCTGAGAAAGAACTGTGGTATAACAAAGTCATTCAGGTTTCCAATTCCGAAAGAAAAGGAAAGGTACTGTTGCATTTTGGAGCTGTAGATTGGGAGTCGGAAGTTTTTGTAAACGGAAAATCAGTAGGAAAACATCAGGGAGGTTATGACCCTTTTTCCTATGATATCACTGATTTCCTGGGCAAAAGCGTAGATCAGAAAATCACAGTGCGGGTTTGGGACCCAAGCGATAAAGGCCCTCAGCCACGCGGGAAGCAAGTCAACCAACCAAGAAGTATCTGGTACACGCCGGTGACTGGGATATGGCAGACTGTTTGGGTGGAATTTGTGCCAAACTCCTATATCAGCCATGTCAAAACCACACCTGATTGGGATAAAGGAGCTTTTATATTTTCTATAAATGCCATCACTTCAGACCCAACATTGACCTACACCATCGTTGCGATGGACAAAGGCTCCAAAGTGGCTGAAAGCTCAGGGAGCTTTGGGAAAGAAACAGCCCTTAAAATCCCCAATCCAATCAGTTGGTCATTGGAGAATCCCCATTTATATGACTTTGAAATCAGCCTGCTAAAGGGAAAAAAGGTCATTGACAAGGTAACTTCTTATGGAGCATTGAGAAAAGTATCCATCGTCACCGACGCCAAGGGAATGCAACGGTTTTCGCTGAATGACAAACAGATTTTCCATTATGGACCTTTGGATCAAGGTTGGTGGCCTGACGGATTATATACCGCGCCTACGGACGAGGCTTTAGCTTTTGACATCATCAAAACAAAGGAAATGGGCTTCAACATGATCAGAAAACATGTCAAAGTTGAGCCGGCACGCTGGTATTATCATTGTGACAAGCTGGGTATCATGGTTTGGCAGGACATGCCGAGTGGTGATATGGGAAATAGATGGGAACAAAAGCTAGGGGTCATCGGAAAAGGAACCGACAGGGAGAGAACACCTGAATCAGAAGCCATTTTCAAAAACGAATGGAAAGCCATCATCGATGCCAATTACAACTTTCCTTCCATCGTGGTTTGGGTTCCTTTCAATGAGGCTTGGGGACAGTTCAAAACCCATGAGATTTCCAACTGGACCAAGGCGTATGACCCCTCGAGGTTGGTCAACAGTGCAAGTGGCGGGAATTTTGAGTTGAAAGGCGCAAAAATCGCTGGCGATATCTTGGATATTCACAACTATCCGGATCCTGTGATGCCTTCTCCAGAGTTATTTGGAAAAATTCAGATTTTGGTTTTAGGGGAATTTGGGGGATTGGGATTACCGGTAGAAGGAAATACTTGGCAGGAAAAAGACAATTGGGGATACCAGAGTTTCAAGTCTAAGGAAGAATTGTTGGCGAGGTATCAAATTCTGATGAGAGACTTGAAAGATTTGATTCCAATGGGTTTGGCAGCAGCTGTCTACACCCAAACGACCGATGTCGAAATAGAGACAAACGGGATTATGACTTATGATAGGAAAGTCATCAAGATGCCGATTGATGTTTTGAAGAAGTTGCATGGGGA
Organism: Aquiflexum sp. TKW24L; assembly: GCF_023502205.1. Lineage (GTDB taxonomy): Bacteria > Bacteroidota > Bacteroidia > Cytophagales > Cyclobacteriaceae > Cognataquiflexum. Next base: position 13,917 of record NZ_JAMFLG010000003.1, read on the forward strand.
GTTGTATAAATAATTTAATATGGTTATCCGTTTCTTTGCCAGTAACCCTATGTTATTCTTCAAGCGTGACGGAAGACCGAAGTACCGGGCATTTCAGTTTGGAGGCAAGATTTAATGTAGATAACCAATCTACAGGCATCATTGCGGACATACATTAATTTTATTCACTAGAATTAAATCAACCTAAGTATGAATCCATTTTCCTATCCATTAATTTTAATCAAATTTCAATCAGATTAAAGCTATTTTTGTTACCAATCCATTGTAAAACAATCGATTATGATTGAAGTAAAGCATTTGTTTCATGAATTGGATATTCTTCTTATTGACTTACTCAAAAGTCTGGAGGATTCTGGTTGGGACAAACCTACTTCAGCCAAACTTTGGACTGTGAAAGATGTTGCATCGCACTTATTGGACACAAATCTTCGGACATTGAGTATCCAAAGAGATGGCCATTTTGGAGAAAAACATCTCAAAATCAATGGTCATGAGGAATTGGTTTCATGGCTTAACCAATTGAATGCTGATTGGATCAAAGCCACCAAAAGATTGAGCCCAAATGTATTGATTACATTTTTGGAATGCACGGGAAAAGAAGTCTCGGATTATTATGTGGACCTTCCGGATATGGAAAAAGCAATTTTCTCCGTTGCCTGGGCAGGGGAGGAGACAAGTTTGAATTGGATGCATCTCGCTAGGGAATACACCGAAAAATGGCATCACCAACAACAAATCCGTGACGCAGTTGGCAAAGAGGGACTTTTGGAAAAGAGATTTTTTGAACCCTTGATGGATACTTTCATGATGGCTTTGCCTTTTACTTTTGCCAAAGAAAATGCAGCAAATGGCACCGTTATAGAAGTCAAGATTATCGGAGAGTTTTCAAAATCCTGGTTTCTCGAAAAGTCCGAACATCATTGGAAATTATTCGATCAGGTAAATAAACCTCCAACTACAATTGTCCAATTGGAAGACAAAATCGCTTGGAAACTATTTTGCAAAAACCTTCGGCCCGATGAGATTATGGGACAGGTGAGTATTTCAGGGGAGATCAATTTAGGAAGAAGAGTTCTTGATATGGTGCCAGTTATGGCTTGACAAATCCAATTAAAGCTCAGTACCAATGATATGAATCTCCGAGCTTGTCGAAGGGGAAATTTCCATTTCTGTCATTTGTAGTGTAGGGAAGAGTCTCTTTTATTCTGAGATCTTTCATCCTTCCCGAATTAAACGGGACTGCCTGTACCTCGGATTCAAGATGACGCAACAACCGTCATTCCTTTTCCGAACATTTTAAAATGTTGGGGACTCAGCATGACGCGAAACCAATCGTCATTACAAAAAGTAAAAAGGAAGTGGCCGGAGAATCCTACCAACCACCTCCCAATGCCTTATACAACCGTACTGTTGAAATCAATTGGTTTTGCAGCGCCAAGGATTTTTCATATTCTGAATTGAAATATTCGCGCTCTGCGTCTAATACTTGGAGAAATGAGGTATAGCCATTGTCATAAAGGGCTTTGGATAACATCAATGATTTTTCTGTTGCATAGACCTGCGTTTGTCTAGCACCAAATTCATTGCTGTATGTCCGGATTTCTGCCAAAGAATTCTCAACCTCAGCAAAAGCAGTTAAAATGGTCTTTTCGTATTGAAAGCTAAGTTGTGTTGCTCTAGCTCTTTCGGCCTCAACCCGTCTTTTGTTTTGACCAAATCGGAAAAAAGGTCCTGCTAACTGACCTGAAATAGATCCCAAAAAGGCCTGACTTCCAAACAAGGTCGAAATCTGTGGACTCGCAACTCCAAATAAAGCTGTCAAACTCAGTGAAGGAAACCGCAATGCGACTGCTACCCCAATGCGCTCGGTTTGAGCAATCAACTGCTGTTCGGCTAATTTTATATCCGGCCTTCTTTCAAGCAATTCAGATGGTAACCCGCTTGGGATTTCTAAAGGCAATTGCTGTTGGTTGTTTTCCAAGCCCCTGTTTATTGGTAAATATGTTCTGCCAAGAAGCACATTCATGGCATTTTCGGTCCGGATAATATCTCTTTCTAAGCTGTATATCTGGGCCTTGGCCGATGCGGCTATTTGCTCGGCTTGAAGTTTATCCAATTCAGAAACATTTCCTTTTTCAAATCTCGCGGTGATGATATCCAAATATTCGAGCCGGGTTTCATACGCCCTTTGGGATATAAATAATCTCTCATCCAAGCCTCTAAGCTGGAAATAAAGTTCAGCTACTTGCGCCACCAAGCTGATATAAACTGATTTTCTAGACTCCTCAGTTGCCATCAACTCAGCATAAGCAGCACGGTTGGCATGACGGAGTTTTCCCCAAAGGTCAATTTCCCAGGAAACATTCCCCAAAAGTCCCACCATATTTGGTGAAAAAGTCACACCTGCCTGATCGGATAAATTTCTGAATTCGGAGGCCCTTCCCGTAGCACTATAATCGAGGAAAGGATAGAGATTGGCTTTGTTATATCCCAAAACAGCTTTAGCCTCTTCCACCCTGTAAACTGCGCTCATCAAATCCAAGTTTGAATCAATTGCTGTCTGAATCAGACTTTGCAAAAGGCTATCCTGGTACACTTCCCACCATTTTAGATTGGTGACCTCATTGGTCTGAATAGGTGATTGGATATAGGTTTCTTGCTGTTGGATGTCAGGCCTGCTATACCTCGGACCAACCGCACAGCCCGAAAAAACCAACATTACAATTACAAGGTAGTGGATATACTTCATTTCAATGAGTCGGTTCTGAGGTTGAAAGAGGTTCATTTGGTTTTTTCTTTTTTGATCCTATGCTTTCGATGAGCACATATAATCCCGGAACCACGATCACCCCGATGATGGTGGCTATCAAAGTTCCACTGAAAACTGCCATGCCCATTACTTTGCGGGCTTCTGAACCTGCTCCTGAAGCTGTCAACAAAGGCACAACGCCAAGCATAAAGGCAAGAGATGTCATCAAGATTGGCCTTAACCTAAGCTTGGCTGCTTTGAGTGCAGCATCTAATAGCGGTGTTCCGGCTTCATATTCCATTTTGGCAAATTCTACTATGAGGATGGCATTTTTGGCTGTTAGGCCAATCAACATGACCAATCCAATCTGGGAAAAAACATTGTTGACATAACTTGTGCTCCATAATCCTCCCATCCAAAGACCGAGGTATGCTCCGAAAATCGCAGCAGGCACTCCCAGCAAAACGCTAAAGGGCAATTTCCAGCTTTCATATTGCGCAGCAAGGATCAAAAACACAAAAATCAAGGCCATCAAAAACATGGTTCCTCCGGTGCCTTCAGCTGCTTTTTCCTGATAAGACATGTTGCTCCAGGCAATGCTGAGTTCTTTTGGAAGTCCGGCTGCCACTTCTTCCAATGCGTTGATGGCTTGTATGGAACTGTATCCTTCCTTCGGAGCGCCTGAGATTTCCGCTGCGCGGTACATGTTAAACCTGTTGGTGTTTGCCGGACCGGTAATGTCTTCTACCGTGGTAAATGTGCCCAGCGGGATGATTTCACCTGACTTGCTCCTCACATAATATTTGCTCAGGTCCGAAGGCTGAAGTCTGTCCTCGCCTTCAGCTTGGACAAAAACCTTATATTGTCTACCAAACCTGTTGAAATCATTGAGATAAGCACTTCCCAAGTAAGTCGACACTGTACTTGTTATTTCTGCAAGGTCAATCCCGAGTTTCTCCGCTTTATCATAATCTATCAAAATTTTCTTTTGAGGTACATTGGATCGGAAAAGTGTAAATACATTCCCGATTTCGGGACGTTTTCTTGCTTCGGCGATAAAAAGCTGGGCTTGCTCGTCCAAGAACTGTGGGGTATTCCCGGACCTGTCCTGAAGCTGAAGGGTAAAACCTGCAGAAGTTCCAAGGCCCTCAATCGGCGGTGGACCAAAGGCAATTGCGGATGCTTCAGAAACGATATTGCGGAAAGCTAGATTTGTCTCCGCAATCAATTGTTTGGAAGTTCGCTTTCTCTCATCCCAGGGTTTCAATGAAATGAATACAAAGGCATTGTTGGTAGAATAAGAACCTGTGATCAAACTGAAACCCAAGACCATGGTGGAATACTCTATTTCCTCATATTGGGCAAGGATATTTTCTACTTTGGCGGCAACTTCATCAGTACGCTCGAGAGAAGCGGCATCTGGCAGTTGAATGTTTACCAAGTAATATCCTTCATCTTCTTCAGGAACAAATCCTCCGGGAATATCCTTTCCAATGATCAGGGCAAATACCATGACTATACCAATAATAATTGCAGAGCGGATAGATTTTCTTGCTACGATTGCGGCAACACCTGTATATCCTAAAGTGAATCTGTCAAATACCCGATTAAAACCATTGAAGAACCTTTGTAACCCACTATTCGATTCTTTCTTTGGTTTCAAAAGTAAAGCACAAAGAGCAGGGCTTAAAGTCAATGCATTGAAAGCAGAAAACAAAACAGAAATGGCAATGGTGATGGCAAATTGCTGGTAAAGACGTCCTGTAATACCTCCTGCAAATGCGACTGGAACAAAAACAGCAGCAAGAATCAGCGCAATGGCGATTACCGGACCACCTACTTCCTTCATGGCTTTTTGTGTAGCCTCTTTGGGTTTCATACCATGTTCGATGTTGTGCATGACCGCCTCCACGACCACAATGGCATCATCAACCACGAGCCCGATGGCCAAAACCAAACCGAGCAAAGACAAAACATTGACAGAAAAACCCAGCATTGGGAAAATGATGAATGTTCCTATCAATGAAACCGGTACCGTCAGCAATGGAATCAAAGTTGCCCTCCAATCTTGCAGGAATAAAAAAACGACTAAAATTACCAAAAAGACCGCCTCAAAAAGGGTATGAATAATCTCTTCGATGCCCACTGAAATCGCTCGGGTAGTATTTAAAGAAATGTCATATTTGAGGTCATCAGGAAAAATGTTCACCAATTCATTCATTGTCTTTTGGACTTCTTCCGATACCTCCAAGGCATTAGAACCGGGTATTTGGAACACAACAATAGTCGCTGCCGGATTTGCATTTAATCTGCTAGAGGAACTGTAATTGTCCAGACCTAATTCAATTCTGCTGATATCTTTCAGTCTGACAATTGATCCTTTGTCATCCGATTTGACAATGATATTTCCAAATTCCTCCTCTGTCACCAACCTTTCCTGCAGCGTAACGGTGTAGGTATATTCGACACCGGGAGGGGAGGGGGCAGCTCCGAATTTTCCTCCGGGAGAGATTGCATTTTGCTTTCTTACCGCATTGGAAACATCATTCACTGTCAGGTTAAGCTTGGTAAGCTGATCAGGATTGAGCCAGATACGCATAGAATAATCTGCACCTCCAAATAAAAATACATCTCCGACACCGCGAAGTCGCTTGAGCTGATCAACAATATTGATGTTGGCAAAATTGTTGAGAAAAGGCCCATCATAGGTTTTGTTGGGTGAGGAAAGTGATACCAGCATCAAAGGAAAAACCAGCGATTTTTTGGTTGTCACACCGAAATTCTTGACTTCATTGGGCATTTTTGCTGTTGCCTGAGAAACCCTGTTTTGGGTGAGCATATTGGCATTGTCAAGATCAGTACCCACCTCAAAAGAGACCTGTAAGGTCAGAGACCCATCGGCGGCATTGATAGACTTCATATACAGCATGTTTTCGACGCCGTTTACCTGCTGCTCAATCGGTGTTGCCACTGCCTGTTCAACATTGACAGCATTGGCACCGGTAAAATTGGTGGTCACTTGGACCATCGGAGGTGTGATGTCAGGGTATTTGGAAACAGGAATTCCCCTTAAAGTAATTAGGCCAATGATGATCATCAAGATCGAAATCACCATGGCAACTATTGGCCTACGTATGAAAAATTCACTCATAAAAACTTGGTGTCAGGTAGAGGTTTTAATTTTATTTGTTTTGTGAATTCTCAGGCCACTTTTGTTCTACAATTTCAATCTTCGCATTTGGATTCATCGTTGATGAACCAATGATGGCGATCTTGTCACCTGCGCTGAGCCCTTTGGTGATGATCCAGCCATCATCATATTTTGGTCCTATTTCTACAGGGATTGCTTTGACAGTACTCGAATCTGTAACTAAAAAAACCTGGCTAATATGCTGAAGTTGCGTAACAGCCCGCTGTGGGACTAAAATTGCATTTGGTAGCGTTCTGAACAATACCCTTGATTTCACAAACAAACCAGGTCTTAAAACTCCTTTTGAATTGGGAAATCGAGCTTCAATAGTCAAAGTTCCTGTTTTGGGATTCACTTCCCGGTCAGCAAAATCAACCTCCCCGGCTTCAGCGTAAACGGTTCCATCTGCCAATATCAAATGGACATTTTTCTTTGCCATGCTCAATTCTTCAGTTGTCATCTGTGCTAGACGGAGGTATTCCCTTTCACTGATCTGGAACCTGACCCTAACTGCACCGATATTGGAAATGGTAGTCAAAACTGACGTGGTACCTGATCTTGTCACAAAATCACCTACCCGAAAATTGGAAATTCCTACTAATCCGTCGAATGGAGCATATACTCTTGTGTACCCATATTCGATTTTGGTGTTCTCCAATGATGCTTCTGCGGCGCGGACTTGTGCTTGGGATGCTTCGTATTTCGCTTTGGCATTGTCTAGGTCCTGCTTGCTCAGGGCATTCATATCCGCCAAAGGTTTAACCCTGCTAAGTTCGCTTTGGGCACGGACCATTTCTGTCTCCATGGCTGCTAATTGGCTTTTTTCACGATCCACCCTAGTTTTGTATTGGATGTCATCTATGACATAAAGCAGGTCTCCTTTTTTTACAAAAGATCCTTCTTTAAAATTTACAGAAGTCACCCATCCTTCTACCCTGGCTCTGATATCTACATCAGATTCCCCAAATACCTGGGCAACATATTCCTCATAGACAGGCACATCTTTTTGGATGGCTTTCACCACATTGACCTTTATGGGAGGTAAGATGACTTCTTCTTTTTTTGCGCATCCAACAGCAAAAAAAAGAGACAAAAAAACCAAGGTATGCTTTATTGCATATCGGGCGGATGTTGGGTAAAATCCCATAATACTTAATTTGATGAAAGTGTAGAGGAAGAAAATAAAATAAACGCTTAACAAAATTAAGCTTTACTAGTATTTTTTACCAATTATACGAGGACTAAACAACAATTCCCAATGTTCAATCTTCAAAAAAATATTGTTAAAGTCATATTTGTATTTTTTTTTATCACCTTCTCACCCAAATCCTATATTATTTATTTTTAGGCATTTAATAATATCGTATTTTGGCAATATTTGAATTGTGATTTAAATGTCGGCGAATTAGTGTAATGGAAAAATGATATTTAGGTGTGAATGTTTACGAATCGATTTGATCAAATTATAACATTTAAAAATGGTTAGAATTCTATACATACTGTTGATTTTTTGTATTGGAATATCCTGCCAAAAGAAAGAGGAGCAAGAAGCATTGACTTCTCAAACAAAGACTGAAAGAAAAGATTATATCAGGACGATTAATGGGGAAGACGAAATCTTAAACAAGGATCTCGTCAAGAAAGGGAAGGTATTGATTGCTTACTCAGATTGCTACGATTGCCACAGTGAGGAAAACCGAGCCAAAGGCCCTGCATTCAGGGATATAGCTAAGCGATATCCCGCCAATCAGATTTATGTAGAACATTTAGCCGGTCAGGTTATTCGGGGAAGCAGCGGTTCTTGGGGTTACCCTGTCATGACACCCCATGCTGAAGTTAAAAAAGAGGATGCAAGGGCCATGGCAACTTTCATCCTCTCTCTGAGAAGTCAGTGATCTAGATCTGATTTTACCGCAAAGGACGGTAAGCTATCGCAATGGTCTCCCGTTATCCTGCTTCTCCAGAAGCCGGATCTAAGGGTTTTACCACAGAGCTCACAGTGAGCACAGAGGTAATTCACCATTCTTCCTTTCCTTTTTCTCCCCGGCTCCTGCGTGAGGTGATATTTTTTACCGCAAAGGACGCTAAGGTTTCGCAATGGTCGCGAAGGGGGATTATAATTTTACCACAGAGCTCACAGTGGGCACAGAGGTAATTCACCATTCTTCCTTTCCTTTTCCTCTGCGGCTCCGCGTGAGGAAATATTTTTCAACCGCAATGAACGCCATTGTTTCGCAATGGTCGCGAAGGGGGATTATAATTTTAGCACAGAGCTCACAGTGAGCACAGAGGTAATTCACCATTCTTCCTTTCCTTTTTCTCTGCTGCTCCGCGTGAGGTGATATTTTTTACCGCAATGGACGCTAAGGTATCGCAATGGTCGCGAAGGTTTTGCCCCCTAATCCCCCTGAAGGAGGACTAAGGTCTAAAAAATATAATTTTGGTGGAAGTAGTTGTGTTTCATTGTGGGATTTTTCTAAAGTAGGTGATCCCCGACAATCATTTCTCCCAGTTTCATGACTTAGATGTTTTTGGAAGAAAAGTCCGCCGCTTCGGAGCGAAATATCGGTAGCCTGGGTAAGGTGATAAATCTAACTTTATACTTACATAAATTCCCATGCACCGCAGCCCATGGTATAATGGAACAACAATTATGGATTTGAGTGTGAGTAGAATTATGTTATGCTACAATTATAAATAAGTTTAAAATTTTAACCTTAGCTTCAAAATTCGTATAATTGATAAAAAAGCCATGATCATAGAAAGAAGCAAAGATGAGGTGATATTCAGGTTACCTGGCAACACCAACATAGACGATCTACAAGATTTGACTGACCTTTTTGAGTTTAAGGAAATATCCGGGAAATCGAAAGCTAAACAAAAAGAGGTGGATGATCTTGTGAAGCAAATAAAAAAAGGAAGATGGGAGAAATCCAAAAATAAACTTGAATTATGAGAATTGTAGTTGATACCAATGTGGTGTTTAGTGCAATGTTAAATTCAAACAGCAAAATTGCCAAGATTTTTCTCCATCCCAAAAGTAAATTTAATTTTTACGCTACCGAAAGGTTATTAGATGAAATTGATGAACACTCCGAAAAATTAATAAAGCTATCAGGATACTCCGAAGCTGAGTTTAAAAGGATTTTGGCTATTTTTACCCATAAAATCAGGTTTATAAATTAAAGATTAATTCCTAAAAATGTTTTTGAAAAAACTTTGGTCCTCACTGAAGATGTCGATATCGACGACACAGAATTTGTAGCTTTGACGGAACACATTAAGGGTAAGTTTTGGAGTGGGGACAAAGCATTGCAAAAAGGACTCAAAAATAAAGGATGGGATAAATTTATTACAACAGATCAGCTTTTTGGGATAATTGATTTAAAATAAATGTAAAATAAACTTTTTTAGGCAAATTAAAACTTAGCCGGAAGTTCAAAAATAGGAGAATCCTAATTACCGAAATGGTAGGGGGAGTTTTTTTACCGCAATGGACACGAAGGTTTCGCAATGGTCGCGAAGGTTTTGCCCCCTAATCCCCCTGGAGGGGGACAAAGGTCAAACAAATAGGAATTTGGTTTGAGTTGGGGTGAAATGAAATCCTAATCGCCGATGTTTATGTTTCCTCAAAAGTGAATTTGAATGGTTTGGGGCAAAAGCCACATCGTGGCGAAATATTGGTAGACATGGGTAAGGTGCTAAAACCATCTTGATACTATCACAAATCTCCCTGCACCGCAGCCCATGGTTAAACAGGAATGCCGTTATTTTTATTTCGGTCCCGGATTTTGTAAATAGAAGAATTTTCAATACCGAAATGGAGGGGGTGTTTTTTCAAATTCAATTGATTATTTCATTTTTTACGTATTCTTCTTGTGTCACTTTTTGTCCCCGATAAATACGGGGCAGGCTTTGAAACAAAAAGTAACCAAAAAGTTCAAGCGCAATAATCCTTCCCCGCTCAAGGCCACCGCCGGCCCGGAATTGCGCTTCCTTCGCGCAGTTGTTCCATAGTATGAATTTTTCGAAAGAGGAAGATTACTAACTGCCAATGTTTGTGTCGCCACAAATATTCTTCCTTTCCTTTTTCTCTGCGGCTCCGCGTGAGGAAATATTTTTTAACCGCAAAGGACGGTAAGGTATCGCAATGGTCGCAAGGGATTTGATTTGACAAAACAAGGCACTTTGAAAAGATCCCGGAGGGATCAAATATCTAGTTACCCCGCATTGCAATGCGGGGATAAGAAAACTATATAACAAGGCTACACCAATCCTGAAGGGATTGAATGTATCTGCATATCCCAGGAATTTTTTGCCTGCCCTATACATCATGGGTGACAAAAGAATTGAATAAGGATTGGACTTGCATTGGACATGAATTGGTCAAGCACTGGTCAATGGGTAAGGATACTACAGGACTGACTTTACTTTGAGGTAAGGGAACCTCAGGACTGCTACAGGGATAAGTAGGGGATGGGAGTAGGGGAATCTAAGGATTGGGGGTAGATAGAAAGTAGCTCAAGGGTAACCCAGAGGCGGAGTATCTATAGCTAGGACACGGAGTATAGGTAACTAGGACACGGAGTATCCCTAGCTAGGACACGGAGTATGGATAGGGGGAGTATAGGGGAAGGTGGGAGGGACTATACCTGAAGGGTAGGGGAACATGCACCCAAACCCATGACACAAACCTTTTTTTGATTATCAGGCCTTTACTTATTTTTTGAAAAATACCCTGATCACGTGATAGGGAACAAAGGGAATTTAGGAGTAGATTAGCAATACAATAATAATTCTATAACCGGTAACATGGATTATCAGATTTTAATTTTTCTAATTATCATAATCGTAATTCCGATAATTAAATGGTTGCTGTTTGAGGAAAAGAGAAAGCGTCGGCGGGATTATTATATCAACGAATACCTCAAATCAGATTCATGGAGCCGCAAAAGATATATAGTGCTCAAAAGAGATAATTGGACCTGTGTGTATTGTGGAAATAGAGCGACCCAAGTTCATCATAAAAAATACGGAAAAAACAACATCGGGAAAGAACCAATAGAATGGCTTGTATCCATCTGCCAATCCTGCCATGAAGCCATGCATAGGTAAGAACAGGAGCGAGTAACACCGCTCTCTTTTTTTGTCTTTTCATAAAAGGTATTTTCTGTTTTTCTTTAGATCATCTCCGTTTTTGGTAAATAATTCTTTCAATAATTAAAAAATACCCTGATTAAGGTATTTTTATGTTCTTAGGGAATGGGTAAGTTTGAAAATCGGTTGATGGAGATTGAGGTGATAATTTGGGATCAATTTTGATAAAAATCCAATTTGATTTTGTGAATGGAAACTAGGCCTATTTCTACGATTTAGTAAGATATGTCTGGGAAAACCAGATATATAATTGAGTTAGCCAACAAACTGAAACATGACACTATGGAAGTCTTAGAAGAAATAACAACAGCAAGAGGTAAAAAACTGCAGCTTTTGAAAGGCGATTTGACAAAGATTCCCGAAAGCCATAAAGTTGATGTTTTAGTTCTTTCTGCGTATCCCAATGACTATATTCCTACTCCATCTTCTTTGATAGGTGCACTTTTTAGTGCAGGTCTCTCTGTTAGTGCATTAGCAAGAGATAAAGAAATTGATTTGAGAATGCAATTTCATTGTTGGTTATCTAAAGAAATTAATTTTCAAAACATTAGAAGAGTTTTGTGCTTTGAACCAACGGAAAGATGGAATCCCTACAGCTTAATCGCTGGAATATTTCAAAGTATTATGCCATTTACTATCACTCATTCCATTAAAACAGTGGCAATGCCATTGGTTTTGACCGGCGACCAAGGATATTCGAGCCTGGAAGTTGTAAAAGAGCTTGTAAAAACATGTCTATTCTGGTTGGATAACGACTCTTCTTTAGAAGTGATTAAAATAGTTGAGAGAGGTGGTTTTAAAATCGACCTACTAAGTGAAGCATTTAAATCTCAAAAACTGATTTACAATCAGCAAATTGGCAATATAAATAAATACGATTTTTTTATAAGCTATAGCAGAAAAAATGCAAATCATGCTCACGCAATTGAAAAGAAACTTTCAAGCAAATTCAAAGTGTTTTTTGATACGCAAAGCATTGACGTAGGTACGAACTGGTTAGGAAAGATAAACACAAGTTTAAAAAGTTCAGAGAGATTTATAGTGTGCATCTCGCCAGACTATCTTGATTCTAAAATGTGCAGATACGAGTATTTATTTTGCAACCTAAAGTTCATAAACCAAGGGGATGATTATGTGTTGCCAGTTTATTTGTACAATGCAGATTTACCATTCGAAATGCAAGTCCTAAATTTCTACGATGCTAGAGAAGGACTAAGTCATAAAATAGATGACTTCTGTGGCAAATTAATTGAAAAGTACGAAGGCTAACACGCGTTTGGCTGCAATGGGGGTTTTAGTGCAAAACTGCAACCTTGTTCGTACTTTAGTACGTCGTACTGGTAGTCAAGTGTGGTGCTCCTTATCCCCCACTGCGCCAAGCGCGAGAACGATACCGGAAAGGCTTTGGCTACATTTATGGCATCAACTGACTTGCTTTTTGCTGACAATTTTTCAGAGAATTACAAAAGGCACAATGGTTGAATAACACTTTAAAAATTTCATAAAATGGCAACATTAAATTACATCAAACGACTTGCTAATCTTCAGAACAGAAGGTTTGATAAAGAACTTAACGAATCGCTTATTTCAAAATCATTTAGTGCACCAGACATTCCTGACAATGTAAAATACATGGTAGAATCTATGTTGCCAATCAACCAGAAATACAATAGCAGAACGATTGATGCTGCAATCAGAGTTCAAAAACACTTGCAAGACGGATTTAATCTTCATTTCAATAGGGCATATCGTACACAAGGTTCGGTCAGAACTGGGACTAATATTAAAGTTCATAGTGATTTCGATTTGCTCACAATCATTGACAAGTATTTCTATCCAGAAGTTTCCAATGGAAATACATATACCGATTCTGACCCTAAGGATGATATAAAAGAACTTCGGAGACAAGCCACAAAAATATTGAAAGGCATTTATGATGATGTAGATGATACCCATGACAAATGTGTTTCAATATTTAATAAGTCATTGAACAGAAAAGTAGATGTTGTATTTGGATTTTGGTATAACTCACAGAAATACGAACAGACGAAAGTTGAGCGAAACGATGAATATTATCGTGGAATATATCTTTATAAATTTCCAAACGGACCAAGAGAGTTGGATTATCCTTTTGCTCACATTCATCAAGTTAATTCCAAGGGCGACACAACAACAGACGGTTCACGGAGAGGAATTCGTTTACTTAAAACACTTCGTGCCGACAGTGATACAGAATTAAAAAGTTTAAAGAGTTTCCACCTCACAACAATTGTTCATGCAATTGAGAATAACAACCTAGCATATTCACGAGGAAATGAATTAAGCATTGCTAAAGCAATATCTGAAGAATTGAATAAACTGATTCAAGACCCAACTTACAGAAAGGGAATCAAAAGTCCTAACGGCACAGAGACACCTCTAGAGAAAGATGAAATTGTTCCTGAAATAAAAAGTTTAAAAGCTGATTTGGATACTCTCATTGAAGATTCAGCAAGAGAAATTTTAAATAGCCAAGTAATCAAGAAAGCAATTTTAACTTACTAAAATGACAGACCTGAAACCAAAAATATTTATCGGCTCTTCCAAAGCAGGTTACTCCGTTGCTGAAAAAGTAAAAAGCAATTTAGCAAGTATTGGCGACTGTTTTCTATGGCAAGACCCTAATGTTTGGGAGCTAAATCGCAGCACCTTTGAAAACCTACTTAGATTGGTTTCTTACTTTGACTTCGGTGTATTTGTAGCGACTGCCGACGACCTGACTTTAACATATGATAAAATCGTAATTGAACCGAGAGACAATGTAATTTTAGAAATGGCTTTGTTCCTTGGTGCAATGGGGAGAGACAAATCTTTTCTTTTAGTGGAAGAAGGAATAAAATTACCCACAGACTTTAGCGGAATTTATATGCCCCGTTTTGACAAGGGTGACGACACAAAAATAAAAATCGCTTGTGATGAATACGCCGACAAAATTGAAGAGCATTATAAGTTAGGACATCTTAGCCTTTATCCGACAACAGCCTTAGCAATTGGTTACTATAAAAACTTTGTTGCAGGTTTGGTTGAGAGTGCACAAGACGCAGAAGCTTTAGAGATTGACGGAGTAAAATATTCTGATTTCAAATTGAAAGTTGTAATTCCAAAAAACTTACATGGAATGATAAGAGAAAAAGCAGCACAGTTTTACAAGCGACATGGTTTTGTCGAAAATGCCATGAAAACAAAGTTTAGAAAACATCCAGCATGGTTTCAACTTGACCCAAAACAAGCGCCCACAGCGATGCTTTTTGATATGCCAAGCACATTGACAGGAATTGATGATGCAATAGAACTAATTTTACAAAAGGGGTTTCAAGGACGCACCAAAATGCAAGAAGTAATTGAGCAGAGGGAATTAAACAACTTTAGGAGAGTGTTGCAAATGCAAATTGACAAAAGCCCTTTTGCTCAAGAAACAGTTGAAATCATAGACGAGTTTTAACTTTGAGCCAAACCGACTGCAGACTTTTTAGAACAAACCAACGGACAGACAACGTTCCAGCAGGTAACAGCACCTACAAGAAATTGGCGGTTCAGTAGTTAAATGAATTTTTCTACTTCAATCAATAATAAGAGCGACCTTCCCCCGCTCTTTTTTTTTGCCTATACTATTCTGAGTAGCTCGTTTATGCTTTTTTCTGCTTTATGGAAAAATACCCTGATAAGGGGATAGGGAAAAAAGGGATTTTAGGAGTAGATTAGCCAATCTAAATTACAAACCTCTCAGTACCCATGTCAGAAGATCAAAAGAAAATCCTGGAACAACAGCTGTGGAACATCGCCAACACACTCCGGGGGAAAATGAATGCAGACGAATTCCGTGATTATATATTGGGATTTATTTTTTACAAGTACCTGAGTGAAAAAATGGAGCTCTTTGCCAACGGGATCCTGACGCAGGATAAGATCCGTTTTAGGGATATCAATACCGCATTGCCTCAGGCAGAAGAAATCCTCGAAGCCATCAAAGAGGAAGCACTCGAAAAACTCGGCTACTTTCTACGCCCTGAGGAGCTTTTTACCGAAGTGGCCAAGCGTGGCATGGGCAATTTCAGTACAGACGCCCTACAGGGCGTCTCTCCAAAGGAAGTCTCCGAAACCGAAGAACCCATCGTCACCAATTTCATCCTTGAAGACCTTCAAAAAATCCTGACCAATATCCAACTGAGTACGATGGGGACCGACAGCGAGGAGGATTTTGACAACCTCTTTGAGGACATGGACCTGAACAGCACCAAGCTTGGCAAAACACCTGATGCCAGGAATACCATCATTGCCAAGGTGCTGACGCACCTGGATAAGATTGATTTTAAGTTAGAAAACTCCGAATTGGATGTGTTGGGCGATGCTTATGAATACCTTATCGGACAGTTTGCGAGTGGTGCAGGCAAGAAAGCCGGGGAGTTTTATACCCCGCAGGAAGTTTCCAAAATCCTTGCAAAGATAGTGACCACAGGAAAGCAAAAACTCAAAACAGTCTATGACCCTACCTGTGGTTCGGGTTCATTGTTGCTTCGGGTAGCGAGGGAAGTGAAGGACGTGGCGATGTTTTACGGACAGGAGATGAACCGGACGACCTACAACCTTGCCCGGATGAATATGATTTTGCATGGGGTGCATTACCGCAAGTTTGACATCAAGCAGGAAGATACCCTTGAGCATCCACAACACATCGACCAACAGTTTGAAGCGATTGTGGCTAATCCGCCTTTTTCGGCGCAGTGGAGTGCAAATCCCATCTTTACCAGTGATGACAGGTTTAGCCAATATGGAAAACTCGCCCCGGGCAGCAAAGCCGATTTTGCCTTTGTGCAGCATATGGTGTACCACTTGGCAGAAAACGGAACGATGGCCATTGTCTTGCCGCACGGGGCACTGTTTAGGGGAGGGGCGGAGCAACATATCCGAAAGTACCTGATCGAAAACAAAAACTACCTCGATGCCGTCATCGGCCTGCCTGTCAATATATTTTATGGCACAAGTATTCCCACTTGTATCATGGTGTTCAAAAAGTGCCGTGAGCATCCCGATGATGTCCTTTTTATAGATGCAAGCAATGACTATGACAAAGTAAAAACGCAGAATGTCTTGCGGGAAGAACATATCCACAAGATCATCGACACCTACCGCAACAGAATCGAAACAGAAAAATACAGCCGTAAGGCCCCTATTCATGGCGGCTCCGATTCCATAGCTGCACAGGATTACAACTTAAACATCCCCCGCTATGTGGATACCTTCGAAGCGGAAGGGGAAATAGACATTGAAGCCATTGCCATGGAAATCAAAGCCATAGATGAAAGAATCAAGACCACTGATCAAAACATCGTGGTTTTTTGTATAGAGTTAAATATTGCTACCCCTTTTTGAATGATGGAAAAGCAAAAGAATAAACCAAGATTGCGTTTCCCTGAATTCGGAGGAGAATGGGAAAGGAAGAAGTTGGGGGAAGTGGGGACTTTTCTCGGGGGAGGAACACCTTCAACTCAAAATATAGAATTTTGGAATGGCAATATTCCTTGGATTTCGAGTTCAGATCTGATTGATGATAGTATTTATCAAATTAGAATGAATAGGTTTATTACAGAAAATGCAGTTTCAAATTCAGCGACAAAAATAATTCCTAAACATAGTATATTAATTGTTTCCAGAGTAGGTGTTGGTAAAATTGCTGTAAGTGAAGTTGAACTTTGTACAAGTCAAGATTTTACAAACCTAATCCCGACGAGGGACGACCATATTTTTCTTGCATATCTTCTAAAAATAAAAACAAATAAATTACTTGAATTTAATCAAGGGACATCAATTAAAGGATTTGTAAAAAGTGATTTAGAATCATTAGGAGTGGAGATTCCCTCCCTCCCTGAGCAAACCAAAATCGCCTCTTTTCTTACGGCAGTTGACGAAAAACTCCAATCTCTGAAAAAGAAAAAGGACCTATTGGAGGAATTCAAAAAAGGTGTGATGCAAAAATTGTTTTCTCAGGAAATTCGCTTTCAGGATGACACTTCGACTTTGCTCAGTGCGGGTAATGGAAAGGATTTTCCGGATTGGGAAATGAAGAAGTTGGGGGAGGTGGCTATAAAAAGAATAATTAAAAACAAGGATAACAAGATTAAGAATGTCTTTACAAATTCAGCTTTATTTGGTATTGTTAATCAAAGAGACTTTTTTGATAAAGACATAGCAAACCAGAATAATTTATTAGGATATTATGTAGTGGAAAAGGATGATTTTATATATAATCCAAGAATTTCAAAATATGCACCTGTAGGTCCTATCTCTCGAAATCATTTAGAAACAGGTATAATGTCTCCTTTGTATTCTGTATTTAGATTTTTAGAGGGAGACCTCAAATATTTAGAGTTTTTCTTTAGTTCTACTTTTTGGTATAAACATATGGAAGACATATCTAATTATGGAGCTCGAGACGATCGAATGAGTTTTCTAACAAATGATTTCTATGAAATGCCGATTCCTTACCCCTCCCTTCCCGAACAAACGAAAATCGCCAATTTCTTTTCTGCCCTAGACGAAAAAATAAATCATTCACAGGCACAGATAGAAAAAACGGAAATATGGAAAAAGGGATTGTTGCAACGGATGTTTGTGTGATATCGCCAATCCATAATATTGAACCAATGGACAAATACAAAAACAAATACCGCATTCCATCGGCCCGGTTGCAACATTGGGATTATGGCGCCAATGGTGCGTATTTCATTACGATTTGTACGCAGGACAGGCAATGTTTTTTTGGGGATATTGCCGGAAATCCACAATCCATGAAATTGAATACAATCGGTCAATTGGCCGAACAATTTTGGATGGAAATCCCCAACCATTTTCCATTTGTGGAATTGGGGAATTTTGTCGTCATGCCCAACCACGTTCATGGGATATTGATTATTGATCGGGGGGAAACGCCAATGGAAAAAACGCCAATTGTAGAGACGCCCAATTTGGGCGTCTCTACGGGGCCACCGCCAACGCCGTCGCCGTCGCCATCCCACGGTGGCAAAAACGACAAATGGAATCCGGGGACAATCGGGGTAATCATCAATCAATACAAACGGATGGTGACCATTCATGCGCGTAAAATCCACGCAGATTTTGGTTGGCAATCCCGGTTTCATGACCATATCATTCGGAATGCACAATCATTCGAAACCATTCAATCCTATATCGAAACCAATCCATTGAATTGGGAAAAAGACAAATTCTATGGCTAAACAATCTGAACAGATCTTAGAAGAACAACTGATTGTCCAATTGCAAAAATTGGGTTATGGATACACTGTTCTCAACAGTGAAGCGGCATTGTTAAATAACCTCAAAAGCCAATTAGAAAAACACAACAACATTACCTTCTCGGCCTCTGAATTTGACAAGGTGCTTAACCTGCTGAATAAAGGTTCGGTGTTTGAAAAATCAAAGACCCTCCGGCAAAAACAGCATATCATCAAGGATAATGGCGACAACCTTTATTTTGAATTTCTCAATACGGAGCATTGGTGCCAAAACCAATATCAGGTTACCAACCAAATCGCACAGGAAGGCAAATACAAAAACCGCTATGATGTCAGCATATTGATCAATGGTTTGCCTTTGGTGCAGATCGAACTCAAACGGAGGGGATTAGAACTCAAAGAAGCATTCAATCAGATCAACCGTTATCAAAGACATTCCTTTGGTTCCAATTCGGCTTTGTACCAGTATGTCCAGATTTTTATCATCAGCAACGGGGTAAACACAAAGTATTATGCCAACAACCGCAACCAAAGTTTCAAACAGACTTTTTATTGGACAGATGTAGATAATAAGCGGCTGACCAATATCCTCAACGGTTTTACTGATGCCTTTCTGGAACCTTGCCATATTAGCAAGATGATCTGCAAGTACATCGTGTTGAATGAAGCCTACAAAATACCGATGGTCTTGAGGCCTTACCAGTTTTATGCGGTGGAGGCTTTAATAGAAAGGGTAAAGAATTCAACCAAAAACGGCTATATCTGGCATACCACGGGTTCGGGCAAGACCTTGACGAGCTTCAAGGCAAGTCAGATTCTGATGAACCTGCCGCAGGTACACAAAGTGGTGTTTGTGGTGGACCGCAAGGACTTGGATTACCAGACGACCAAAGAGTTTAACAGCTTCAGTGATGGCTGTATTGACGGCACGGACAACACTTCCAATCTGGTAAAGCAGTTTGTCGGCGCATACAGAGACAAAAAGGGAGAAGCCAAAAACAGCAAGCTGATCGTCACGACGATACAGAAACTCAATACTGCCATCAGCAAGATGAAGTATGAAAGCCGGATGTCAGACCTGAAAGATAAGAGAATCGTATTTATTTTTGACGAGTGCCACCGCAGTCAGTTCGGCGAAACCCACAATAGGATCAAAGACTTTTTTACCAACAACCAAATGTTTGGCTTTACGGGCACGCCTATTTTTGCCGACAATGCAAACAAAAACGAATTGGGCAAGCGGACGACCAAGGACCTTTTTGAAGATTGCCTGCACAAGTACGTGATCACCGATGCGATCAAGGATGAGAATGTGTTGAAGTTTTCGGTGGAATATGTGGGCAGGTACAAGCAGAAGGAAACCGCCACAGAAATTGACATTGAAGTCGAGGACATTGACACCAAGGAGTTGATGGAAGATGTGGGCAGACTTGAAAAGATCGCAGACTACATCATCGCCCATCATGGCAGGAAAACCCACAACAGGGATTATTCAGCCATGTTTTGTGTGGACAGTGTAAAGTCCCTGATCAAATACTATGATATATTCAAAAGGAAGAAAGCCGAAGGGCTACATACTTTGAATGTAGCCACGATCTTTAGCTACGCCGCCAATGAAGATGATGCAGATGCCAATGGCTTTATACCCGAGGAAGTCTCTGTGGTAGAAGAACCAAAAGCGCTCTATGGTCTTCAGGCCCATAGCCGTGAAAAACTGGATGAATACATCGAGGATTACAACCAGCTTTTTGGTGTGAAGTATTCGACCAATACGAGTGAAGACTTTTACAATTACTACAATGACATCTCCAAAAAGCTCAAAGACCGTGAGCGGCAGCCCGAGAATACAGGAAACAGGATTGATATTCTGTTGGTCGTCAATATGTTTTTGACGGGATTTGATGCCAAGAAGGTCAATACGCTTTTTGTGGACAAGAACCTGAAATACCATGGATTGATCCAGGCTTTCAGCCGAACCAACAGGATATTGAACGAGCAGAAATCACAGGGAAATATTGTGGTTTTCCGCAATCTCAAAAGCAAGACAGACCAAGCTATCACGCTTTTTAGCAATAAGGAAGCGATAGAAGTAATCATCATGAAACCCTATGAGGATTACACCGAGAAGTTTGATCAGGCATTTGCAAAACTCCTTGAAATCACCCCGACGACGGATAGCGTCAATGAACTCCTGACAGAAGATGATGAGCTGGAGTTTATCAAAGCTTTCCGCGACCTGATGCGGGTCAAGAATGTGCTGGCTTCCTTCTCGGATTTTAATTGGGCGGACCTGCAGATGAGTGAGCAGCTTTTTGAGGACTTCAAAAGCAAATACCTTGATCTTTATGATAAGACCAACGGCAACCATCAGAAGGAAAAAGTCTCGATCTTGGAGGATGTAGACTTTGAGCTTGAGTTGATCCACAGGGATGAAATCAATGTTGCTTACATCATCCAACTGCTGATCAAACTTAAATCTGACAAAAACAAAGATGCCGGCAAAGCTGAGCAGGAGATTTTTAACCTGTTGAGTACTGAGGCCACACTGAGAAGTAAGCGGGAACTGATCCAGAAATTTATATTGGAAAACCTTCCTGACATCTCAGATGCTGATGACATCACACCTGCTTTTGAGAAGTTTTGGAGTAAGGAGCAGCAGCATGAGTTTGAGAAGATCGTGGAGGAAGAAAATCTCTCTGCCGAAAAGACTGAAAAGTTGATTGAGGATTATCTTTTTGCAGAGCGAGAACCTATGCGCGATGAGGTATTGGATCTGATAGCAGGAGAGAAGCCCACCATCATGCAGCGCAAGAAACTCGGCGACCGAATCCTAAAAAGGATTGTAGATTTTGTGGAGACGTTTATTGAAGGAATGGGGATGGGGTGAGGTTATAAATATAACTTAAAAAGGAAAAAAGGATTTTTGATGAAAAGTGATAAGAATTGCAAACTATGTCGGAGCAAAGAGGCTGATAAAAAGGGATCTCATATGGTTCCGTTCTTATTGATGAAATACATCGATAATGAGGTGGGATCTTTGAAAAGAGATAAAGAATTAGGATTTGTTATTTCAAACAATGAAACCAAATCATATATAGGTAAATCTATACTCCCGGAAAAATTGGAGGAAGTTTTTGGGGATTTAACTGATGAGGAAATTATACAAAAAAGTTCAAAACCAAATGTTGTAGATCATGTGTTCTGCTCTGAATGTGAAAACCGATTTTCTTTAATAGAAAGTCAATTTTCTCAAATTCTTAATAAACCTGATTCAATATTTGAAAATACTGATAATGAGGGTATTTGTGTCGTAAAAGATTCATGCAAAGTAAGTTTGTTTTTTTGGCTTAGTGTATTTTGGAGGTTTTCATTAAATAATGAAAAACCCATATTGACAACAAATGAGATGGAAACAATCAGAAGGATATTGGATAAGCACCTTCCAAAACATTCTGATAGGTCAATTGAAAATATTCCAATATATGATAGAGACTTATCTAAAGTAAAATTTAAAGTTATTTATTGTCCTGGATATTCAACTGAATTTGCAGGCTTCTTAAATATGGATTTTAATTTTTCAAAACCCAAAATAATGATTATTGGAGATTTTATTATTCAATTAAGTATTCGAGGAAAATTTGATCAGGTAAAAGAGAAA
The DNA here is from genome assembly GCF_023502205.1 of Aquiflexum sp. TKW24L. GTDB lineage: Bacteria > Bacteroidota > Bacteroidia > Cytophagales > Cyclobacteriaceae > Cognataquiflexum. The sequence continues at coordinate 35,960 of NZ_JAMFLG010000003.1, forward strand.
GATTTTTATGGTTTTAATGAAATTTTAAATAAAGCACCTGAATTATCAATAAACTCAAATGAAAAATATTTAATCATTGAAAAGAAAGTTTTAAGGGGGGTAATTGATGGAGTTATAATGAGATTGACCAATGCAAGATTTGAAAAAATAAATCAATCATTGGATCAAATTCATGTGAAACTGGGCGGGGATGGGAAAAAAATGTCTTTGGAACTTAAAAATGAAATTTTTCAGAAGCTATCTGAGGATCAGATCAGATTAGGGAAAAAGTATACCAAAGAACATCAAGTTGAAGTGATTTCCGAAGTCTTAAAAAGGTTTGTCGTTGAGTAATATTTTTATGAATTCGAATATCTATTGGCCTGTCTATAGAAGCATAGAAAGTGAGATTGAAAATCTTATGTTTCACATCCATGTGGATGACGCACATTTGAATGTCTATTCGGCAAAGATTTCTGATTTGGTAATGAGGTGCGCTGTTGAAATTGAATCTATTTCTAAGGAGTTGTATAAGGTAAATGGTGGTCCTCAAAAGGAAAAACTAAACTATGATGAGGATGCTTTAAAGTTTTTGAACTCCAAATGGAAACTTGATGAAAAATCAGTCATTATCAGTTCAGGTAATTGCTTTCTTACAAAGAGAGAATTAAAACCATTCCAAAAGACCGAAAATAGAACAAATTCCAACAGGCCAACTTATACTTGGAATAATGCCTATCAGAATCTTAAACATGATAGAGTCAGTTCTTTAAAGTTTGGAAGTGTCAAATACCTATTTGACATAGCTGCTGCTCTCTATGTTTTGAATTTGTATTTCAAGGAAATCACATTTCCATTAGGCTCGGATAGTTCAGCAAAGACTTTTGATCTAAGTCTTGGTTCATCAATCTTTTCAGTAAAACTTCATAGAAACTTTATAATTGATTTTGAGAAGAGGTACATCAAAAATATTGATTTTGATGAATGTATTTACCTCCTTACGTTCGATGACAGATCTTTCGAAGATTTAAGTAAAGCTTTTAAATTGCATATGAGGATTACCGAAAGTGAGCCTCAATATGATGTACTTAAGGAGTTAAACAAAAAATATCCAAATAGTGATTCATTTATTGATGATGTGGTAATTGCTCAAATTGATAGATTGGCCCAAAATGGATTGTGGGGAAAATTAAATAAAGGTCCTATTAGTCAAATTGATGTTCAGTTTTTAAAAATGAAATTTGAAGCAAGGATTAATAAGGGTGAGTTTTGATTAATCCATGATAATTAAAGATCCTTCACTCGTACCTCGTTCAGGATGACGGGAAAACCTCTTAATTTTACCTTTCACCTCATTATTTGAACCCTTCATCCTTATCTTTTAATCCTCTTCCTCTCTCCTTATAATCCCCTTCAAATTCCTAGTCAATCAGACTCTCTTAGATCTTGGTAAATGATCCCCCAAAAAAATCTTGTATCTTCACTACGTTGGACGACAAACTTGAAAATATCGATAAAGTAGTAAAGTATTGGAAAGATACTTCTGAAAAAGACTATCAGACCATGCAAAATCTCTTGAAGTCAAAAGATTTCAGTTGGGCGATGTTTCTTGGGCACTTGGTATTAGAAAAACTATTGAAAGCATATTATGTAAAGAGTCAGGAAAAACACACGATATTTACTCATGATTTACTGAGACTTGCATCAAAAACGGGACTTGAAATTAGTGAAGAATATGAAGAATGGCTTGATGAAATATCAACATTTAACATTAATGCGAGGTATGATAACTATAAGCAGGATTTTTATAAACTATGCACAAAAGAGTTTACAGATCTCTGGCCAAAACGAATCAATATATTAAGACAATGGTTGATCAACGAGTTATAGATACTGCGAAGCGATATGTCATGATTATTCCAAAAAACCTTGGAGTAAAAAAAGCATTTCTTTTTGGATCCTTTGCGAAGGGGAAGGAGAGGGAAGAAAGCGATATAGACATCGCATTGGTTTTGGAAAATATGCCTGATTTTTTTTCTACCCAAAGGCATTTAATGAAATTACGTAGAAAGATTGATCTGAGAATTGAGCCTCACCCAATTAAAGAGCAGGATTTTAATTCTTTAAATCCGTTTGCCCAAGAAGTCGTGCAGACAGGAATTGAAATTACAATTGAAAACCCCTCTATCTAGGACCTTTAAAATTCATCCGCTATCAGATCATTTTGACTCCTCCAATATTCTGAGGTAGATCAAAAAAAGATGTAGGGCTAAATACCCAACATCCCATTTTGTAAATGGATATTAAAATCTATTCAATGATATCAGTAAAATGATAATTCAATTTAATCCTTGGAAGGAAACTGAAATGGACGGTACATCCGTCTTCCGACTTCGGTCTTCCGTCCTGTTGGTAATAGAATGCTGGTTAATTGACAAAGTAGCATATATCCATATAATAACTTCTTCCTTAAACCAAGAAATCAGGGTCTTTATATTTTGGTTTGGGGTATTTGTAGAATCCCTCTCCGGATTTTTCTCCGAGTTTTCCTGCATCGACGTAGGTTTTCAGGAGGGCGGCAAAAGCTTGGGAGGCTTTGTCAGGCTGGTTTTTGGTGACATGCCAAGCGGTCTCTAACCCGATGGTATCCAAGATTCCAAAGGGTCCTGCTGGCATGTTGAAGTTGACCATCCAAGACTTGTCAATATCCTCAATCGAGGCGATGTCGTTTACCAAGAGCTTTCCTGCGGCACCTATAAATGACATCAGCATGGTATTGAATAAGTACCCGTTGTTTTCTTTTTTGACCAAAACGGGAACCTGTTCCAAGGACCTGCCAAAATCCATCAGTACCGGAATCAGCTCAGGATCTGTGCCTGGATGCGGCATGATGTCGACCACTTTTGCAATAAATACATCATGGAAATGCAGGGCACAAAACTTAGCAGGACGGCCTGAAACTTCCGCAAACATGGAAGGTAACAGGTAGGAGGTATTGGTGGTAAAGATGGTTTTTTCAGGAGCGATTTCTCCAAATAGTTTCCATACTTCGGTCTTTATTGAAACATCCTCGGATACACTTTCATTGATAATATCTGCCTCATAGACAGCTACTTTAGGATCTTTGGTGAAAGTGATTTTTTCTATGGCCATCAAACCTGATTCGGATTCCAAGCCACTTGCTTTTGCGAGCTTGGTGACTATCCTTTCCATCACTTCTTTTGCGCTTTTCAGGGATTTGAGGTTGATGTCATAAATAGAAACCTCATATCCAGACAAGGCAGCCTGAAGGGCAACACGGGTTCCCAATGTACCGGCACCTAAAACACAAACTTTTTTGATTTTCATAATTCAAATTTTTTGGGAATGAATACTTTGCAAGGCTTTTTTTCCGCAGGCTTCAACCACAAGAATCAATCCAGAGAATCTCGGATCTTGGGCAAAACCAAGTTTAAATCGCTTATAAATCTGTTGGGCAATCACAGCTACTTTGAATAAACCATAGGTATAATAAAAAATCATATTTTCCAAATTGAGTGGGCTTTTGGAGGCATAATATTCAACGACTTCAGACCTCGTCATATTGCCTTCCAAGTAACTCAGGTTAAACATTTTCAGAATATCCGCATCGCCCGGCTCCGCCCAATAGGCCAAGGAAGTGCCCAAATCCATCAATGGATCTCCGACCGTCGCCATCTCCCAATCCAAGACAGCTTTTATTTTAGCATTAGGCCCTGACAATACCAGGTTGTCAAATTTGTAATCATTGTGGATAAATCCAATGTTCTCGTTTTTGGGGAGATTTGATTTGAGCCAGTCAATGACCAGTTCCAATTCGACCAATTCATCGGTTTTGGCATTGAAATACCTTTCTGACCAACCCAAAACCTGTCTTTCCACATAGCCTTCAGGTTTACCCAATTTGGCCAATCCGGATTCTTCCAACTCAAGGTGATGAAGCTCCAATAATCCATCTATCGTGTTTTTAGACAGTTCTTTGAAATAGTCCTTTCCGAGAATCATGTTCTCGGGAATTTTATTCCTCAGGATCAGACCATCCACTTTTTCCATGATGAAAAATGGCGCGCCGATCACAGCTTCGTCTTCACAGCAGAGTATCGGTTTTGGGGTTTTATCGTATCCAGCTTTCTCCAGCGCCTCCAAAATCCGGAATTCCCGGACCATGTCATGGGCTTTGCTGATTTTCATTCCGAGAGGCGGCCTTCTCAGGACAAATTGCCCATCAGGAGAATTGATCAAAAAAGTAAGGTTGGAATACCCTCCCTTGAATTGGGAAATCACCGTACTTTGAGGATCGAGATTCAGTTTTGCTTCCAAAAAAGGAAAGAGGTTTTCGAGACCATGAGGTTCCTTGTTCATCCCTGAGAATAGTTTTTTAGGATTCTTTTGGCCAAAACTGATTTATGAACCTCATCCGGCCCATCGTAAATCCTTGACCCACGCTCATGTCGGTACCAAAATGAAAGTAAAGTGTCATCGGTAATTCCCAATGCGCCATGCACCTGTATGGCTTTGTCCAGGGTAGTCATCAGGACATCAGAGACAAAAAACTTGATTGTAGAAATATCCTCTTTTGCGGCTTTCGCTCCTTCCTGCTCGATCTTGTGTGCAGTCATCATCACCATCAGACGGGAAGCTTTGATACCGGCCGCGGCTTCGGCAATCCAATTTTGGATGGTTTGTTGGTAGGCGAGGGGCTTGCCGGGATCCAATTGTCTGGACAAGGCACGCCTGCACATCATTTCCAAAGCACGTTCGCAGATTCCAATCCAACGCATGCAGTGGTGGATTCTACCCGGTCCCAATCTTTCCTGTGCCAAAGCAAATCCTTGTCCTTCTTCCCCAATCAGGTTGGAAATCGGAACCCTGCAATTGGTAAACATCACTTCACCATGAGAAAGGTAATCTTCCCCAACATCACCCATGATGGGGATATTTCGGATCAATTTGTACCCGGGATTATCCAAAGGAACCAATATCATGCTTGCCCTTTGGTATGGATTGGGATTAGCCGGATCTGTCAAAGCCATGACGATGGTAAAATGTGCCCCATCTGCCGCTGTCGTAAACCACTTATGACCATTGATGATGTATTCATTTCCTTCTTTGACAGCGGTGGTAGAGAGGTGAACAGGATTGCTGCCCGGGTTATTGGGTTCGGTCATGGCGAAGCAACTCCGGATTTCTCCCCTTTGAAGAGGAGCAAGGAATTTTTCCTTAAGCTCTTTGCTGGCAAAGCGATGCATCAGTTCCATATTCCCGATATCGGGTGCATTGCAATTAAATATGTAATGTCCAAGCGGGCTTTTCCCCAAAACTTCAGAAATGCTCGCAAACTCGGTCAAATCCAAGCCCAATCCTCCGTCTTCTTTGGATAGGTGGGGAGCAAAAAGGCCTTCCTTTTTTGCCAGTTCCCTTAAGGATTTCAACTTCGGCAAAACAGCTTTGAAAGAGCCATAAATTGCTTCCTGTTCGAGGGGATGTACATGTGTTTTGAGAAACAAGTCGTACCGGTATACCAACTCCTGCACCTCTTTCGAGGCAAATATTTTATTGAATTCCATAAGGTTGATAGTTAAATTGTAAAACCACCATCGGCTGTCAAGGTAGCGCCGGTGGTATAGGAAGAGGCTTTGGATGCTAAAAAGAGCGCCATGGCACCGATTTCCTCACTTGTTCCCACCCTTTTGATAGGAAGGGCTTTCATCATGTGTTCCATGATTTTTTCGTTGCTCCAAAGTGCTTCCGAGAATTTTGTTTGGATCAATCCCGGGCAGATGGCATTGACCCGGATTTTATGGTCGCCCCATTCTTTGGCATACACTTTTGTAAGAGAAATCAAGGCAGCCTTACTGACACTGTAGATTCCCAATCCCTGTTCAGGCGAAATTCCGCCGATCGAACTGATGTTGATGACTGCCGCACCCGAAGAAGCCCGCAGGTAAGGAAAACATAAATTCATCAGGTGAAAAGGGGCTTTCAGATTGACATCCATGATCTTGTCAAAAGCCTCGGGAGTCGTATTATGAACAGGACCAAAAACCGGGTTGACGGCAGCATTGTTGACCAAAATATCTATTTGGCCATACTTTTCGATTGTCTGTTTGACCAAGCTATCCAATTCGTCCATGCGACCCACGTTGCAGGCAATAGCAGCAACCTCATAGCCTTTCCCCCTCAGTTGGGTAGCCATTTCATCCAAAGCGTCCTGCTTTCTGCTGCTAATGACGACTTTGGCTCCTGCAGCTGCAAAAATCTCTGCGATACCGAAACCTATACCTTTGCTGGCACCTGTGATGATGGCTACTTTGTTTGCCAGTGAAAATAATGCAGATAAATCCATAATTGTTATTTGGGTTTTTAGATAGGCTACAAGATAAAAATTAAAGGCTTTAATGGCTATTCGGAGAAGAAAAATATTATGCATACCGAGTATTTTTTCCTAATTTCAATCTTGAAAACCAGTAAAAAACTCATTTTAAATAATTATGAAACAAGTAATTTTTCACCAAACAGGTCTTCCTGCAGAAGTTTTGCAGCTAGAGGAAGCACCAATGCCACAGCCAAAGGCACATGAAGTCAGGATCAAAGTAACCGCACGCAACATCAATCCATCAGACATCATGTTTGTAAGGGGAATGTATGGCATCACCCCAAAACTACCCAGCAGCGCTGGGTTCGAGGCAGCCGGAGTCGTAGATTCATCAGATGAAAGCAATACCGTTCCGGTAGGGACACGGGTGATTTTTACTGCTATAGGTACTTGGAAAGAATATCTATGCATTCCGGCAGCAATGGTGATTCCTACACCGCAGGGAATGACAGATGAAGTTGCCTGTCAGGCATTTGTCAACCCTTTGACGGCATATGGGATGATCGAAACGAGTGGATTGAAGGCAGGAGATTGGTTGTTGATCACTGCGGGAGCCTCTGCGTTTGGCAAATTGGCCATCCAAATGGCGCATCAAAAAGGCATCAAAGTCGCCTGCACAGTTCGCAGGGACGATCAAAAGGAAATGCTACAATCCATCGGTGCGGACCTTGTCATCAATACTGAAAAGGAAAAACTCCAAAAGGTAATTGCCGAGCATACGGGTGAAGGTGTATCCGTTGTGTTTGATGCGGTAGGAGGGGTCCTTGGGGGCAAAGCCATCGCATGCTTAAAATCCGGTGGAAAAATGATGGTTTTTGGATTGCTGAGTCTGGAAAATATCCCTTTGAATTCAGGATTATTGATCTTCAAAAACCTGAAAGTAGAAGGGTTTTGGTTGACAACTTATATGGAAAGCCTGAGCGCCGAACAAAGAAAAACCGTTTTTAAAACTGTTTTCACCTATTTGCTTTCCAATAAAGTGAAGGTGGATGTGCAGGATTCATTTCCCTTGGAGCAATTCAAAGAAGCGCTTGAAGCCTACGAAAAAGGTGGAAGAAACGGGAAAGTATTGTTGGTTTCATAATCAAATAAAGGGGAGTATTTTCTCTCCTTTATGCTTTTTTCTGATGAAGGTTGTTCCTCCGTCATCCTGATTTCAATAGGAATGAGCCCATTCACAAATTAATGCCTAGCAAAAAATCGGCTTTAGCCAAAATAATGAGATTGGATTTATGAAGTTGTTTAGGGTATGGCTAAAGCTGGGGAGATCTGTGTTTTTATTTCCCCTCCAGCTAAAGCAGGAGGAAATTTAATCGAAATAATAAGTCTTATTGAAATCAGAATCAAGATATTCTAAGCTCCGGTGATGTCATTGGTAGTTCAATAGGAATAAGCCCATTCAAAAATAAATGCCGAGTAAAAAATCGGCCTTAGCCAAAATAATGAGATTGGATTTATGGAGGTGGATAGGATTTGGCTAAAGCCGGGGAGATCTGTGTTTTTATTTCCCCTCCAGCTAAAGCAGGAGAAAATTTAATCGAAATAATAAGTCTTATTGAAATCAGAATCAAGATATTCTAAGCTCCGGTGATGTCATTGGTAGTTCAATAGGAATAAGCCCATTCACAAATAAATGCCTAGCAAAAAATCGGTTTTAGCCAAAATGATGAGATTGGATTTATGAAGTTGTTTAGGGTTTGGCTAAAGCCGGGGAGATCTGTGCTTTTATTTCCCCTCCAGCTAAAGCAGGAGGAAATTTAATCGAAAAAATAAGTTTTACCGAAATCAGAATCAAGATATCCTAATCTCCGGTGATGTCATTGGTAGTTCAATAGGAATAAGCCCATTCACAAATAAATGCCGAGTAAAAAATCGGCTTTAGCCAAAACGATGAGATTGGATTTTTGAAGGTGGATAGGATTTGGCTAAAGCCGGGGAGCTCGGTGGTTTTATTTCCCCTCCAGCTAAAGCAGGAGGAAATTTAATCGAAAAAAAAGAATAACCACATTCACTAAAACAAACTCCCCTGAACAGGTTGGATTTTTTGGGCTTGGAAAGTTCCTTTCAGCATGTCCTGAAGCAAGCGGTTGAAGGACGGTTTCCAGGTTTCAAGATTGATCTTGGCATCTTTTCCTTCATATCCGATTGGTCCCAATAACTTTTCATATCCGATCAACATGGCCCAAATTGTGTAAAAAGTAGCCTCCGCCTGTAATTCAGGTCGGATGCTTCCATCTTTGATTCCTTGGGTGACCATCTGTGTCCCAATTTTTCCACAATCGTGGTGGACTTCAAGCAGCTTTAGAAAATGTTCACTCTCCAATACCAAAGGATCAATTTTTAACCTGAGACTTTCATCATTATAGAGCTGGACCAATCCCATAAAATTCAAAACAGCTTCGTAATACATCCGGTTTGTTTTGGCAAACTTGAAGTAATTATTGGATAGCTCAATCAGCATGTCGAGGCCGTTTCTTCCTTTCACTTTGATGATATCACGGAATACATCCTTCAGTTCATCAAAAGCTTTTTTGGTCACTGCCATGTACAGGTCTTCTTTGTTTTTATAATAAAAATAGGTGAGTCCCTTGCTTATTTTGGAAGCCTTGGCCACGTCATCCATCTTGGTGGCGAGATAACCTTTTTCTGTAAAAAGCTTGATTGAAGCCTCTAAAATCAATTTTTCCTTCTGTTGTCTTTCCTGAGCTCCCATAGTTGAATTTTATTCGAATTAGGTTCAAATATATTAAACTCAGGTCAGAATAAAGTGTAAATTTTTGGAAGAATAAAGTAATTGCCTAACTGTCAATGCACATGATAAAAATCTGCCACTGATCGTTGTCCAAAATGACACTTATCTCCGTGACGAGGGTGTGAAGACAGGTCCTGAAATTATTGCTGTAAAAATTCTTGATGCCCAAATAAGAAGCCGCAAATCTTTCCCTCAAATCGTCCATTTCAGTATCGCTTTCGGATTCGGTGATGATTCCCTGTTCAAATCTTTGGATTATCTCCAATCTTTCGGTTTCACTTTTTTCAAGCAAAACCTTTATTTCTGCGATATAGGACAAACCTACAGCATACCTGCAAACCGAAAATGTATTGCTTGCACCATTGATTTTGATTTTTTGGAGAATTCCGGGGTTAAGGGTATTTACACAATTATACAAAGAAAGATTTTCCCCTTCCAAGTTTTCAAGTTCAGCCCTTCTGACACCGTAAATGCCATCCATTCCTTCATTTTTAATAGAAAATGCCTGTTCCCTCGTACCTCCCTGTATAGAAAAAACAAAGAATCCTTCATGGATATTGTTGACAACCCGATCTATTTCATCCGCTGTGGCCTCAGGAGTTTGGGGTTCTTCTTTGATACAGGATAGTAAAATGCCCGAAATAAGAAGTAAAAAAAGAAACAAAAAAAAGGAAGAAATTCGCATAATTGAATAGCCTGTGCCTTCTAAAGGTAAAAATAATACCCTTAAAAACGCATGATTAATAGGATTCCGCTTTCAAGAAATAAAACTTCTGTTTTATTTCTAGGAGGTAGGAAGGTTAAGAAATTCACTCTTCGAGGTGGAAATCCGTGTTTAGCTACGCGCAATAAAGCGGATACTCATATTAAAATTAATACGTATCCTTGAACAAATCAGCGTCCCTGCGCTTGTTCTGGTAACTGGTACTCGACTTAGAAGGGGCCTTGGAGGTCTGAGGTTTTTGGTGCAAACCCAAAATAGCTATTTTGGGCAAAAAGTAGGGCCTCTCAACTTTTATTTAGGACGGTATTGTTCCGATATCATATCTTCAGGATTATGAAGGACTACAAAAGCTTTGTCCCAAGGTTTTGAATTGGATACATAAGAATTGTTATGCCAAGTGATCAAAATACCATCGCCTGTTTTTTCTGCTTTTGGATCTTGGGGTGGTAGGAGATTACCTCTGCTTATCTTAAACAGTGATGGGTCTAAGGCAAAGTTTCGCCCTTCAGAGACGAAGGCATTGTATAAAGTGTAGGAAACACAGACATGGAATGGCCTTTTGGCACCATCTGCAAAATTCTGAAAACCAAAAGCTATGGCTCCTGTAAGCGATTTCAAGTGACTTTGCGTTAAAGTCATTTTACTCTGGTATAGCATTCTGAGCTCAGAAGTCTTTTGCTTTTTAGCTTTTGTCTGCTTGGGTGGTGCTTGTCGAACGTAGGTTTTGCCTCCAACCTGGTAATAAACCAACCCGCCAACCTTACCCTTGAACTTTCCTCCGGATGAATCATTTACGCTTGCCATGTGGGTGATAATTAAAAATGAAAACTTAATATATAGATAATAAAGTAAAACTACCAACATAAGGGGCAATTATATTACCTAAATACAACATGCTTTATGCTTCACTCACCAAAAATATATAGTTCTGGGACTGGTGTTTGATTGGAGTTTGATTGGTCAATGATTGGTCAATAGGTAACTGATGGGTAAATGGGAGTCTACTATGGTGTAAGGGAGACTTAGGACTAGTATGGCTTTGAGTCAAGGGGAAATGCGGTTAAATTATATTAAGTAAATTAAATATTCATACAAAGAATATTCCCGCAGATGACACAGATGGACGCAGAAAAAATGAAAAATCAGATAGAAGGGAAATGAAGAATTCAAAATGATGAGTTCTGATTGGATTCAGTAGCAACGAATAGTCGTTTTAAAAATAAGGCAGCTAGGCTCGAGTCAAGAATGAATGGAATTCAATTGGATGAAACTTGTTCTTGCAAATGCTTTGAGCGGTAATAATTCTTCCGTATTTCGGCTGTATTTTCGGACTGTACATCGATTGCTTGCCAGAAGAATTGACAACCAATAAACCTATTTAAACCAAAAGCCAGATATGAATCTTTTCAAGAAACATGCGATTCTAGGGATTCTTCTTTTATTATCCCTATCGGTATTTGCACAAAAAGCACCTGGTCCAAAGCTAATTGTAAGAGGGGATGACATGGGTTCGTCCAGGTCGGCCAACCTAGCGAGTATAGAAACCTATGAAAACGGCATTGAGACTTCTATCGAGGTCATGGCAATTGGGCCGTGGTTTCCCGAAGCAGCTCAACTGCTTAGAAAACATACCGGAATCGATTTGGGGCTTCATCTTGTCCTTACCAGCGAATGGGACAATATCAAATGGAGACCATTGACAGACTGCCCAAGTTTGGTGGACGATAACGGCTATTTTTTCCCGATGATGGGTCCAAATAAGAACTATCCCGGTTTGGCGATAACCGAGAACAAATGGAATCTGGAAGAAATTGAAAGGGAGTTTAGGGCACAGATTGAGTTCGCCCTCAAGGAAGTTCCCCAAATCAGCCACCTTTCCGGGCATATGGGTTCGACTGGTTTTGATCCCAAAGTGGTGGAAATGGTGGACCGCTTGTCAGCAGAATATGACCTGCCTGTGATGAGTAGGGCAGTGATGCAGGGTTTGGGGATTTCTGGGGTCTCTTATGATGGGGCCAAAACTACCTCAGCGGAAAAAGAAGTGGCATTTCTCCGCATGTTGGAAAAACTTGTGCCTGGCAAAAGTTACATGTTTGTGGACCATCCCGCTTATGATAACATTGAAATGCAGGGTGTGGGACATATCGGCTATGAAGATGTAGCAGTGGATCGTCAAGGTGTGACCGATACCTGGACAAGTGAAAAGGTCAAGAAAGCCATCTCCGAAAGGGACATTGAACTTGTCAATTTTCCTTCTTTGGTAAAGGCATTGCCCAGAAGCACCCCAACTGATGAAAATGTAAATCCAAAAAATATTGAAATTTACCTCGAAGCGGTAAAAGCAAGTGGACAGGAATTACACAGCCTGATGATCCTTCGCCATGGCAAAGTGGTTGCGGAATATTGGTTTGGGGAAAATGCTTCCAACAAACCCCATGTTCTGCACTCAGTCAGTAAAACCTTTTCTTCAACGGCTATTGGATTTGCGGTACAGGAAAATCTTCTGAAAGTCAGCGACAAGGTCATTTCTTTCTTTCCTGACAAACTCCCCTCCGAGGTAAGTGAAAATCTAAGGAATATGGAAATCAGGCATTTGCTGACCATGACTGCCGGACATGACACGGATCCTTCCCGCGCTATCCGTGCTGAAAAAGACAAAGATTGGGTAGAGGCTTTTTTGACAACACCTGTGGAACATAAACCCGGAACTCAATACGTGTACAACAGCTTGGCGACATACATGCTTTCAGCCATCTTGCAGCAAGTAACCGGAGAACGGGTGATTGATTATTTGCAGCCAAGATTTTTCAGGCCTTTAGGAATAGTAGGAGCAATGTGGGAAGAAAGCCCACAGGGTATTCCTGTTGGTGGTTGGGGACTTTACCTGAAAACGGAAGATTTGGCCAAGTTGGGACAATTTTATCTCCAAAAAGGAAAATGGAACGACAAACAGTTGCTTTCAGCATCTTGGATTGAGGAGGCGAGTTCTAATCAGGTTCCATCCTTACCTGCAGGAGTCAAAAAGGAAAACCTCAAAGTAAAAGCAAAAGACAGCGATTGGTTGCAAGGGTATGGCTATCAGCTTTGGAGAAGCCGTCATAATTCATACCGCGCAGATGGTGCCAATGGGCAGTTTGTATTGATCCTCCCTGAAAAGGATGCAGTCATCGTAACCACAGCCAACATTCAAGACATGCAGGGTGAAATCAATTTGATTTGGAAACACCTCTTGCCGGCATTGAAGTAATCAATTAACTTGATTTAATGAATGGGATATATTCAGGCCTCCTGTGGGGTTTAGTCAATAGGAATAAGCCCAATCACAAATAAATAACAAGCAACAAATCGGCTTTAGCCAAAATAATGAGATTGGATTTTATGAAGTTGGATAGGATTTGGCTAAAGCCGGGGAGATCGGTGCTTTTCTTTCCCCTCCAGCTAAAGCAGGAGGGAATTTAATCGAAAAAATAAGTTTTATCGAAATCAGAATCAATACCAATCACTATTCCTATTTCGGAACCTTACTCTGAAAATGGTCAAAAATAAGACTGACGGCAGCTACTTTTGGTCATACATCCGTCATCGGTCATCTGTCATCCAGACTACTTCCCAAATCTCTTCAATGCCAATTCACAAACAGTACCACCAATGGACAAAGAACTCGTCGCAGCAGGAGAGGGGGCATTCAGGACGTTGATGGTAAACTCATTTTCTCTGATACTGAAATCGTCCAATAATCCTCCCGTTCGGTCACAGGCTTGGGCACGCACACCCGCACCGCCCTCTACCAAGTCAGATTCATTGATATCAGGGATCAATTCCTGTAATGCTTTGGTGAAAGCGGCTTTTGAAAAAGAACGGTACATTTCGCCCATTCCTGTTTTCCAGTATTTGGCAGCTACTTTTTGGAATCCCGGCCAAGCCAAGGTTTCCCTCAATTCTGAAAGATTGAAATCGGAACGTTTGTAACCTTCACGCTTAAATGCCAAGACCGCATTTGGTCCGGCTTCTACGCCACCTTTCATCATTCTCGTAAAATGTACTCCTAAAAATGGGAAATTGGGATCCGGAACAGGATAGATCAGGTTTTTGACCAGGTATTCCCTTTCTTTTTTGATCTTGTAATATTCTCCTCGGAAAGGAATGATTTTGACGTCGATCTCTTCTCTTTGGTTCATTTGCGCCACCTTATCAGAGTAAAGCCCCGCACAGTTAATCACCAATTTACAGGAGAATTCATGGTAGGCTGTTCGGACATAAGAAACTCCGTTTAAAGTCTTGATCTGATTTACTTTATGTTCCAAAAAAATCACTCCACCAATTGATTCAAATTTTGAAGCATACGCCTGTGCGACCACCTTGTAATCAACGATCCCTGTTTGGGGTACATGGATGGCAGCCACTCCGGCGCAGTATGGTTCATATTCTTTCAATTCATCCAAACTGATCGACCTTGTTCCCGTCAGCCCATTTTGAAGACCTCTTTCCAGTAAGCCATTCAAAATGGTAACTTGATTAGCTTTGGTAGCCACTACCACTTTGCCTGTCAACTCAAAAGGAACATTTTCTTCTTCACAAAACCGGATTAATTCATGGTAGCCATTGATGCAGTTAATGGCTTTCAGCGATCCCGGCTTGTAATATAGCCCCGAGTGGATCACTCCGCTGTTATTGCCGGTCTGATGCTTGGCTACTTCGGATTCCTTTTCAAGGATTGCAATTTTCAAATCAGGTTTTTGTTGTTTGATTTTCAAACCTGTCGCCAGCCCGACAATTCCTCCTCCTATAATGATAATATCGTATGTCATTTTTGTATACAATTTCTGCTCAAATATAAACAGGTGATTGATTTTTATCAGAGTGTCTATGGAATTATTAAAATTGCTCCAAATCATCCATTTAGGGGATTGAAAACATCCCGTATGATTTTTTTTAAGTGCATAAAACTCAAAAAAATAATTGAGTTTGTTAATTTGATAATAAAAAAAGCCAACATCAATTCGCATATTTGCAAATCAAAAACACACCTGTTTGTAAAGGTGTGATGTTTCATCAAGTAAAAATTTTAAATGTCTAACCAACAGATCAACATTACCCTTCCTGACGGTTCTGTCAGGGAGTATGAAAAAGGAGTTTCGGGGCTACAAATTGCACTTAGTATCAGCGAGGGTCTAGCCAGAAATGTACTTGCAGCAAAAGTAAACGGTGAGGTTTGGGACTCTAGCAGGCCGATCCACCAAGATTCCAAAGTCCAACTTTTGACTTGGAATGACACAGAAGGTAAAAACACTTTTTGGCACTCTTCCGCCCACTTGATGGCAGAAGCTTTGGAAGCCCTTTATCCCGGCACAAAATTCGGAATTGGTCCTCCGATTGAAAATGGATTCTACTACGATGTGGATTTTGGAGACAAATCTCTTGACGGCGCAGAGCTCGAAAAGATTGAAACCAAAATGATGGAATTGGCCAAACTGAAAAGTGACTTTATCAGAAAGGAAGTCCCAAAGAAAGAAGCCATTGCTTACTTTACCGAAAAAGCAGACCCCTACAAACTTGATTTGTTAGATGGCCTTGAAGATGGTTCAATCACTTTCTACGAGCAAGGTAATTTCACTGACCTTTGCCGTGGCCCGCATATTCCCAACACAGGATTTATCAAATCTGTTAAACTTCTCAATATCGCAGGAGCTTATTGGAGAGGGGATGAGAAAAACAAGATGCTCACACGTCTTTATGGCATTACATTTCCCAAAGCCAAGGAGCTTCAGGATTACCTTTTTATGCTTGAAGAAGCCAAAAAACGTGATCATAGGAAGTTAGGAAGAGAATTGGAGTTGTTTACTTTCTCCGAAAAAGTCGGAATGGGATTACCGCTTTGGTTGCCCAAAGGTGCCTTGCTTCGTGAGCGATTGGTGAATTTCATGAAAAAGGCTCAGGATAAATCGGGATACCAACAAGTGGTGACACCGCATATTGGACATAAAGCACTTTACGAAACTTCGGGACATTACGAGAAATACGGAAAGGATTCGTTTCAGCCAATCCGCACTCCGAATGAAGGAGAGGAGTTTTTGTTGAAGCCGATGAATTGCCCGCATCATTGTGAGATATACAAGCACAAGCCAAGGTCATATAAAGATCTTCCGATCAGGTACGCTGAGTTTGGAACCGTATATCGCTATGAGCAAAGTGGGGAATTGCATGGATTGACCAGAGTTCGTGGGTTTACTCAGGACGATGCGCATATTTTCTGTAGACCTGATCAGGTCAAAGAGGAATTCATCAAGGTCATTGACTTGGTTTTATATGTATTCAAAGCCTTGGGTTTTGATGATTATACTGCCCAGATTTCTCTAAGAGATCCGGCAAAAGGAGAAAAATACATCGGCACAGATGAAGCTTGGGAAAAAGCAGAATCTGCGATTGTAGAAGCTGCTGCCGAAAAAGGCCTTGAAACGGTCACTGAATTGGGAGAAGCGGCTTTCTATGGACCGAAACTTGATTTCATGGTCAAAGATGCTTTAGGCAGGAAATGGCAACTTGGAACGATTCAGGTGGATTATAACCTTCCCGAAAGATTCCAATTAGAATACATCGGCTCGGATAACCAAAAACATAGGCCTGTCATGATTCACAGGGCACCGTTTGGTTCCTTAGAAAGATTTGTGGCTGTTTTGATCGAGCATTGTGCAGGAAATTTCCCATTGTGGCTTTCTCCGGAGCAGATTACAATTTTGCCAATTTCTGAAAAATTCATTGAATATGCTGAGGAAGTAAAAGCAATCTTGGAAGATGAGGATATCATCGGGATGATAGACAACCGGGATGAAAAAATCGGTAGAAAAATCCGTGATTCGGAAGTTAAGAAAACACCATTTATGCTGATCGTCGGAGAGAAGGAACAGCAGGAAGGTAAGATTTCAGTAAGGAAGCATGGAGAAGGCGATTTAGGAAGTCTCTCGCCGGCTGAATTTGTATCCTATTTCAAAGGAATAATAGGAGAATCATTAAAAAATTAAATTAATCGGTATTAATGAGGCAGATTTTTTAAATCTGAAATTAATTCCGATATTTGCACGCAATTTCATTAAATAACGATAAGAATTTGAAAGGAAAACCACCGTTCAGGCAGAGACAAGAGGAACCATATAAGGTTAACGACAGGATCAGAGCTAGGGAAGTAAGGGTCGTAGGAGACTACGTTGAAGGCGGAAACGCTGTTTTGACGCTTGCTCAGGCTTTGAAAGTAGCTGAAGATAACGAACTTGATCTCGTAGAAATTTCTCCAAACGCCACTCCACCTGTATGTAAGGTGATTGACTATGCGAAATTTAAATACGAACAGAAGAAGAAGCAGAAGGAGATTAAAGCCAATGCTGCCAAGACTGTTCTCAAAGAGATCCGATTTGGACCCAATACAGATGACCATGATTTCAATTTCAAATTGAAACATGCGATCAGCTTCCTGAAAGAGGGGGCCAAGGTAAAGGCTTATGTCCATTTTGTGGGAAGGTCAATCGTATTTAAAGAAAGAGGAGAGATGTTGTTATTGAAGTTTGCGCAGGAGCTGGAGGAATATGCCCAAGTAGAGCAACTTCCAAAACTGGAAGGGAAAAGGATGTTTCTGTTCTTGGCTCCGAAACCATCAAAGAAATAATTCAACAAACAAACACAGTTATGCCTAAAGTAAAAACAAAATCAGGTGCAAAAAAGAGGTTTACCTTAACGGGAACCGGCAAAATCAGAAGAAAGCATGCTTACAAAAGCCACATTCTGACCAAAAAATCAACCAAAAGGAAGAGAAATCTTACCAAGATGGGTTTGGTTCATGAGTCAGATGAAGGAAGAGTAAAAGCAATGTTGAGAATCGGTTGATCCGAATTCATTTCTTTTGAAAATTAGGTTTATTTATTCACCAGGCGCTTCGGTCTCCAAGATCAACTGAAACAAAGGTTGACACCAAGGGTCAAAAAATCAAAAAATTATGCCAAGATCAGTAAACGCGGTTGCTTCAAGAGCACGTAGAAAAAAAGTACTAAAAGCTACAAGAGGTTATTTCGGAAGAGGTAAAAACGTATGGACAGTAGCCAAAAACAAGTACGAAAAAGGATTACAGTACGCTTATAGGGACAGAAAAGCAAAGAAAAGAGAATTCAGAGCTTTATGGATCCAGCGTATCAATGCAGGTGCCAGACAATTTGGCATCTCATACTCACAATTTATGGGATTGTTGAAAAAAGCGGATGTCGAATTGAACAGAAAAGTTCTTGCAGATTTGGCTATGAATCATCCCGAGGCATTCAAAGCTGTTGTTGAAAAAGTAAAATAAGAACGCACTTTCTTATTTTAATATAAAAGCCCCGTAAATCGGGGCTTTTTTTATACCTATTATTTGAAAGGATAAGGACAGTTTACAATAATTTCTTATATTACAATTGTACAAGAAATACCTGAACCAATCTTTAAAATCTATCAAATGTTAGATTTTGAAGGATTGGTTTTTAAATAAAAAAAAGCTAATAAACGATTTCAATAGTCATCGGGAGAACCCAATTGACGCTCAGGGAATGAAAACTACAAAGGTTTTTGTTTGAAATAAGTAAAAAAAAAGCTTCTCTAAAAGAGAAGCCTTGTGTAGCGAGGAGGGGAGTTGAACCCCTGACCTCAGGGTTATGAATCCTGCGCTCTAACCGACTGAGCTACCTCGCCAAATCGGATTGCAAATATGAGGTCTTAAGTCTTGAATTGCAAACAAAATGTTTCAAAAAAGGTGACTTTTTGTTAACTAAATTAAAGTAATAATGGTAAAAAATAAGTTTGTTGCTGATTATCAAATCAATACTTCAAGGAAAATTTTGTTTCCCTATTTAAGTACTGCCAGTGGCTTAGCCGAGTGGTTTGCGGATGATGTAAATATCAATGAGGATAAAACCTACAAGTTTCATTTTGATGGGGAAGACCACCATGCCAGGATTACAGCATTGAGGACTAACATACATGTTAAGTTCGAATTTTTTGATCCAACTAATCCTGAAGAAAAGGACAATTCCTTTATTGAATTTAAGGTGGATGAAAATGAACTCACTCAAACGATGTTTTTGAAAGTCATTGACTATAGTGATTCCTATGATGATGATGAATTGGAATCCATCTGGGAAAGTTTAATCCATACTCTTAAAGAAATTATCGGTGGATAAGCTGTGTATTTTCCGGTTTTATGAAAATATTTCCAACCTTTGCCGTTACAATCCCAAGTAGAGGTTTTCATAATTAATGAAAAAAATTGATAAATTGATTTTGGGGTCTTTTATAGGCCCCTTCTTTTTGACCTTTGTGGTGGTGGATTTCATTCTGCTTACTGTGAATATGCTCAAATATTTTGACGAAATCTTTGGCAAGGGCCTGAGTTTTTGGATTTATATGGAGCTGTTTTCTTATTTTGTAATCAGTATTTCTCCTATGGCTTTGCCATTGGCCGTATTGCTCTCAGCTTTGATGACTTTTGGAAATTTAGGGGAACATTTTGAATTGACAGCTTTAAAAAGTGCCGGTATTTCTTTGGTCAGAGCCCTATTGCCAATTGGCGTTTTTGTTGTTTTTCTTACTTTTGCCGCCTTTTTTTCCAATAATTTTGTTGTTCCGAAAGTAAATCTCAAAACTTTTGGTCTGCTCTACGACATCCGGATGAAGTCACCGGCCCTTGATATAAAGGAAGGCGTATTTTACAATGGGATCCCGAATTACAGTATTAAGGTAAATAAGAAGCTAGATGAAGTCAGATTGAATGACATTATCATCTACAACCATGCTGATGGACAAGGTAACATCAATGTAATCATGGCCGATTCAGGCAGAATGGAGCCATTTTTTAACAACAATTATATGAAGTTGACACTATATAATGGCGTCAGCTACAAGGAATCTAGATCGCAGAGGGGAATTACCGAAAAACCCGCTGAACTGAGCCGGACATTTTTTTCAGAAAACCAGATTGTATTTGACCTTGCTTCATTTCAACTAAATAGAACTCCTGAGGATCTATGGTCAACAAACCGTTCGATAAAAAATATCGCCCAACTTAAGGTGGGACTAGATTCAATGAATTCCGAAATCAATCAAATCGTATATTATAATTTCCTGAATACAGAATCTTCCTATCCCTATTTTACACGGGAAAGGAAATTAATTCCTCCAGTTGAAGTCGTAAGGAGAAAAGAAAGAGATGATTCTGTCAAGATCGCCAAAGCAACCGAAAGAAGTCAAATTGAATTAAAGGCAAGCGTGACCGGTTCACAATCGGTTGATTCTCTAATCCAAAAATCGCTGACAGAACCTTTTGACTCCGTTATTACATTGGATCGTGAATTGGTCTTTAAAAAAGATTCAATTCCTGATTTATCCAATCCCACATCCGATTTGGTAACCGAAAGGCCAATTTTAAATAAGGAGAACTCTCAAAAAGTAGACACTTTTGTTTCAAGGAAAACTATCAACAGGAAACTAATAAAAGGAAACCAATCAAATTCAATAACGGATTCAATCATCTCTAAAATTGAAATTGATAGCCTTGGTAGCCCCGAACTTGTTTTGAATAACACGGTTGAACCCAAAAAGAAATTTGAATTTACACCGGAAAAAAGAGCAGCATTTGATTCGGTAATTTTAAAAGGAGATTTCAATACCAAAGCCGCAACAGTAGGAATGAATAATGCCAGAACCATAAAAAATAACTTCAGCACAAAATTGACCCAAATAGACGCTTTAGAAAGGGAGTTTCGAAGATTTGAGATTGCTTGGTATCAAAAGTATACAACCGCCTTTGCATGCATTGTGATGTTTATGATTGGAGCCCCCTTGGGTGCCATTATAAAAAAAGGAGGCTTGGGTATGCCAGTCTTATTATCCATAATCTTCTTTATTCTATTTTATATGTTGACTATAACGGGAGAAAAATGGGCAAAAGAAGGAGTCACCAACTCACTTTTTGGAACATGGTTTTCAAATTTAGTCCTATTGCCGTTTGGGTTCTTTTTCCTTAGGCAGGCTAGGAAAGACGCAAGGTTGTTTGAACCTGATACTTATATTGAGTTTTTCAAAAAAATTAAAGCCAAATTTCAGGTTAAATCTCCTAAATCCCTTCCTTGATTTTTGAAATTCCATTATAAGGATTACCTTTGTACCTGTTTTAAAATTAATTAATTAACTAGGCATGTATTTAACATCAGAGAAAAAAGCGGAGTTGTTTAAAAATCATGGCAGGTTAAAAGCTGATACCGATACTGGTTCCCCGGAATCACAGATCGCGCTATTCACCTTTAGAATTCAGCATTTGACAGACCATTTGAAGACAAACAAAAAAGACCACTCATCAAGACTTGGTCTTTTGAAACTAGTTGGTAAGAGAAGAAGCCTTCTCAATTACCTGATCAAGAATGATATCGAAAGATATCGATCTATAATTACCGAATTAGGAATTAGAAAATAATCAGATCAATGTAAGGTTCTCATGGGAGAACCTTACTTTTTTACTTACCCCTGATATTAAACCTTACTTTTATAACTATTCTACACTCATTATTATTTACAAAATTGTATGTTACCAAACGTAATTTCTAAAACTATTGTCCTTGAGGATGGTAGAGAAATCATTATTGAAACAGGCGCATTGGCAAAACAAGCTGATGGAGCCGTTGTTGTTCGCATGGGAAATGCCATGTTGTTAGCAACCGCCATGTCAAAAAAAGAAGCAGGTGAAGGAGTTGATTTTCTCCCAATGTCTGTGGATTACCAAGAAAAATTTGCCGCTTCTGGAAAAATTCCGGGAGGATTTTTGAAAAGAGAAGGAAGGCTTTCCGACTATGAAATCTTGATCAGCCGAATCGTCGACAGAGCGATTAGACCTATTTTTCCAGATGATTACCATGCCGATACCCAAATCGCTATTACCTTAATGTCTGCTGACTCTGATGTTCTACCTGATTGCTTGGCAGGTCTTGCAGCATCAGCCGCCTTAGCTGTTTCTGACATTCCATTCAATGGACCGATTTCAGAAGTTAGAGTAGGTAAAATCAATGGAAAATTAGTTATCAATCCAACACCTACCCAGCTAGAGACAGCTTCATTGGAGTTTATAGTAGCCGGTTCTGAGGAATATATTCTGATGGTGGAAGGTGAAGCTAATGAAATCTCGGAAGATGAAATGGTGGAAGCCATGCAATTTGCCCATGAAGAAATCAAGAAACACTGCAAAATCCAGAAAGAATTGACTATTGCAGTAGGCAAAGAGAAGAAAAGAGAATATAGCCACGAAAAATCAGATTCAGGATTGTATGAAAAAATGCATGCTGAAGTATATGGTAAGTGTTACGATGTCGTTGGTAGATTAATAGCCAATAAGTCAGAAAGATATGATTTGATCAAAGCTGTTAAAGAAGAATTCGTTGCTTCTTTGGGCGAAGAGCATGGTTTTGAAGCAAGTTTGATAGGACCATATTTTTCCAAAATCCACAAAGAAGCTGCCAGGAACCTTACTTTAAATGAGAAAAAGAGATTGGACGGAAGAAGGCTGGATGAGATTAGACCAATTTGGTCAGTCATTGATTACTTGCCATCCGCCCATGGATCTGCAGTATTTACACGAGGTGAAACCCAATCCATTACCACTTGTACTCTTGGTACCAAGATGGATGAGCAGATGGTAGATGGCGCGATGATTTCAGGTTATAACAAATTTTATTTGCACTATAACTTTCCAGGATTCTCTACTGGTGAGGTAAAAATCAATAGAGGAGTTGGAAGGAGAGAAGTGGGTCATGGTAACCTAGCTATGAGAGCTTTGAAGAAAGTCCTTCCTTCAGGAGATGAAAATCCTTACACCATCAGGATAGTTTCTGACATCTTGGAATCAAATGGTTCATCTTCCATGGCTACTGTTTGTGCGGGCTCTTTGGCATTGATGGATGCCGGTATTCAGATCAAAGCTCCTGTCACAGGAATTGCAATGGGAATGATATCCGATGCCAAAACAGGAAAATATTCTATCCTTTCAGATATCTTGGGTGATGAAGATCATCTTGGAGATATGGATTTTAAAGTAACCGGAACGGAAAAAGGAATTACAGCTTGTCAGATGGATTTGAAAGTAGAAGGTCTTGACTACAGCGTTTTGAAAGAAGCTTTGTATCAAGCCAAAGAAGGTAGGCTTCATATTATGAATGAAATCAAAAAGACGATTTCAGCTCCTAAGCCGGACCTCAAGCCACATACTCCAAGGTCATTTATGATGAGTATCCCTAAAGAACTTATCGGAGCAGTAATCGGCCCAGGTGGTAAAGTCATTCAGGAAATCCAAAAAGATACCGGTGCGACTATCATCATTGAGGAAAAAGATAACATGGGAAAAATCAACATTTTCTCAAACAACCAAGAATCAATGAATGCAGCTATTTCAAGAATCAGGGCTATCGTAGCCATGCCTGAAATAGGTGAGGTTTATACCGGTAAAGTGAAAAACATCATGCCTTTTGGCGCATTTGTTGAATTCATGCCGGGTAAGGATGGACTGTTACATATTTCTGAAATCAAGTGGGAAAGACTTGAAAATATGGAAGGTGTTCTCGAACCGGGAGAAGAAATACAGGTTAAACTGATTGACGTAGACAAAAAAACAGGGAAGTTTAAGCTTTCTAGAAAAGTATTATTACCAAAACCAGAAAAATCTGACAAAAACGACTAAGTTCAATAGAGTATTTATTATTTTGAACTTTGTTTATTTGGATTCCTGTTATAAATCGAATAGTAACTGAAAATTATATTATTGAATGAGGCAGCTAAAAATTAGCAAACAGATCACCAACAGGGAAAGTCAGTCCCTTGATAAATATCTACAGGAGATTGGAAAAGTAGATCTATTGACAGCCGATGAGGAAGTGGTTCTTGCAAAAAGAATCCGAGAAGGCGACCAACTGGCATTAGAAAAACTTACAAAAGCCAACCTCCGATTTGTTGTTTCTGTAGCCAAACAATATCAAAACCAAGGTCTTTCATTGGGTGATTTGATCAACGAGGGCAACCTAGGTCTGATTAAAGCAGCCCAAAGATTTGATGAAACCAGAGGTTTTAAGTTTATTTCCTATGCAGTGTGGTGGATTAGACAATCGATTCTTCAGGCATTGGCTGAACAATCCCGAATTGTTAGGCTTCCTTTGAACAGGGTTGGATCTCTGAACAAAATCAGCAAGACATTCAGCGAACTTGAGCAAAAATTTGAAAGAGAACCTTCTCCAGAAGAATTGGCTGAAGTCCTCGAAGTGACTGCTGCTGAAGTGGTGGATACCATGAAAATTTCTGGTAGACATGTTTCCATGGATGCACCGTTTGTGCAAGGTGAAGAAAACAGCTTGTTGGATGTCCTTGAAAATGATGGGGATGAGAAGCCGGATGATGGCTTGATGACAGATTCCTTGAGAAAAGAAGTTCAGAGAGCGCTATCAACTCTTACCCAACGAGAGGCTGATGTCATTACACTATACTTTGGATTGAATGGAGAACATGCGATGACTTTGGAAGAAATCGGTGAAAAATTCAACCTTACAAGAGAGAGAGTGAGGCAGATTAAAGAGAAGGCTATCAGGAGGTTAAGACATACTTCTAGAAGTAAAACTTTGAAACCATATCTTGGATAATTGTCCACATTGGATTTGAATAATAAAAAAAGGGGATTTGTCCCCTTTTTTCGTTTAATTACCCCTATGAAGGGTTCAGAAAATTTAACTCTCTGAACTTCATGGCATAGACCACAATTAGGGAATTTTAACACCCATTAACTTTGTTGTGAAGGGTATTTTAACAAAATTTGCCAACTTCAAAAATTCAATCTAATGACATCTGAAATTGAAAGAATCAAAGTATTGATAATTGGATCTGGACCGGCAGGTTATACTGCGGCCATCTATGCATCAAGAGCTGGATTGAACCCCGTGCTTTACACAGGTGTACAACCTGGTGGCCAACTAACAATCACTACTGACGTTGAAAATTATCCGGGATATCCGGCAGGAATACAAGGTCCGGAGATGATGGAGGACTTTAGAAAACAAGCTGAAAGATTTGGTACCAAAGTCAGGTATGGGGTAGTGACCTCTGTTGATTTTGATTCCTTTCCACATAAAGTGATAGTTGACGACCAACTTGAAATCCATGCCGATACAGTTATAATTTCTACCGGTGCTTCGGCCAAATGGCTTGGACTGGAAAGTGAAACAAGGCTAAATGGGAGGGGAGTTTCCGCTTGTGCAGTTTGTGACGGGTTCTTTTTTAGAGGTCAGGAGGTAGCCATTGTAGGTGCAGGAGACACAGCCTGTGAAGAAGCTTCTTATCTGTCAAATATATGTAGCAAAGTCTACATGATCGTCCGAAGAGACGAAATGAGGGCTTCGCAAATCATGCAAAGAAGGGTTTTGAACAATCCTAAGATCGAAGTTCTTTGGAATACCGAAACGGAAGAAATCCTTGGCCAAGACGAGGTGACAGGAGTGAGGATATTTAACAATGTTACCAAAGAATCAAAAGAACTTAAAGTGACCGGGTTTTTTGTGGCAATAGGTCACCATCCAAACACTGATATTTTTAAGAATATTATTGATACGGATGAAAATGGTTACATCAAGACAATTCCGGGTAGCACTTGGACCAATAAGGAGGGTGTTTTTGCCTGTGGTGATGCCCAAGACCATATTTACAGACAGGCAGTAACTGCCGCAGGAACCGGTTGCATGGCAGCTTTGGATGCAGAAAGATACCTTGCTGCAAAAGAATCTGCATAATTTGGAAAAATGAAAATAAAAGGTCTCGGGATATTGATAGTTTTGTTTTTGGGCATGGGATCTATTCAATCCCATGCCCAAAATTTCCCAAAAATTATCAAGAAAAAATCTACCGAGAAACCCAAAACCAATCCATTAGCAAGAGATTTAAGGCTTTTTGACCCTGATAAATACCTTCAGGATATTACCCGATCTACGGATTCATTACTCTTCAAAGATTATGTTGAATTAAAGAAGCGATTGAGCATTATCGCTGAAGATACTATTTCACTGGATTGGGCTCCCACAAATCAATTGATTCAGATTTCCGAGCAGGTATTGATAGACAGTATCTGGGTTACAGCTTTTGAGTACTACTCATCTTGGGACAGTAAAAAAATCAATATTTATGATTTCAACCCCAAGGAATTCAAAGATACGGTTCAGATAAAATTATTTGATCCTTTTTTTGGAACTGATTGGAAAATGCCTTTAGATGAAACCCGAATCACATCCGAATTTGGATTTAGGAGGTACCGTTGGCATCATGGAACTGACCTTAAGCTGAATATCGGAGATCCTGTGTATAGTTCTTTTGATGGAATCGTTAGGATTAAATCTTATGATAGAAATGGTTATGGCTACTATGTCGTAGTCAGACATAAAAATGGACTAGAGACTCTTTATGGGCATTTATCCAAATTCAGGGTTGAAATAGGGCAGGAGGTAAAAGCAGGAGAATTAATAGGTTTGGGAGGGAGTACAGGGAGAAGTTCAGGCCCGCATCTTCATTATGAGATCAGGTATCAAGGCTTGTCCATCAATCCAACCGAGGTTTTTGATTTCAATCTGGGTAGCATCAAAGGGCAATATTATGACATTACCTCATCAAGTTTTGATCATGTGATCAAAACCCAACAGGCTGCATACCACAGGGTTCGAAGTGGCGAGACATTAAGTTCTATTGCCAGAAGATATGGAGTGAGAGTCAGTACACTGACCAGATTGAATGGGATTTCTGCCAATTCAGTCCTGAAGGTTGGGAGAAATTTACGTGTAAAATAGTCTGATACTTCATTTTGAAATTCCTTAAATAATACCTATGAAACTTGATATTCTAGTTGTTGCCGCCCATCCCGATGATGCTGAGTTGGCTTGTTCAGGCACGATTGCAGCGCAAATCGCTAAAGGTTACACGGTGGGAATTCTTGATCTCACCCAAGGTGAAATGGGAACAAGGGGAACACCCGAAATCCGATTGCAGGAATCTGAGGCGGCTTCGAAAATATTAGGGATTGCTACAAGGGAAAACCTTGGTTTCAAAGATATTTTTTTCAAAGATGATGACAGCCATCGTATGGAAATAATAAAGATCATCAGAAAATATCGTCCTGAAATTGTATTGGCAAATGCCGTGTCTGACAGGCATCCAGACCATGGTAAAGGTGCTTCTTTGGTTTCTAATTCCTGTTTTATGGGTGGTTTAAGAAAAATAGAGACTACTTTGGAAGGTACCATTCAAGATCCTTGGAGACCAAAATATGTTTACCATTATATCCAAAACAATTATATCAAACCGGATTTTGTTGTTGATATCACTGAGTTTTGGGATAAAAAAATTGAAAGTATCAAAGCATTCAGATCTCAGTTTTTTGATCCCAACAATAAGGAGCCACAAAGTTTTATATCATCAGCAGAATTTTTGGATTTTATAGAAGCCCGTTCAAGGGAATTTGGACACAGTATTATGGTCAAATATGGTGAGGGATTTACTATTGAAAGAACTTTGGGTGTCACTGATTTATTTGATCTCAAATAAATCAGTGGAATAACCCCAATCCTCAAGGTGCAAGTCTTTCGATTTTCCATACACTATCAGCTGACTTCTGATAGTGAATCCGGTCATGAAGCCTGCTTGACCTACCTTGCCAAAATTCAACTTCTTCGGGGATTAGCCTATATCCACCCCAATGTTCAGGCCTTGTAATCGACTCTTGACTGATTTTTTGGAGTAATTCTGACTCCTTTTCCTCAAGATAGGCCCTGTCTCGAATCACCGTGCTTTGAGGCGAGACCCATGCACCGATCTGACTTGCAAAAGGTCTTGAAAAAAAGTATTCGTCAGATTCTTGTGAAGAAATTTTGGAAACCTTACCCATAAATCTCACTTGCCTTTCCAAAACGGGCCAAAAAAAAGTGATTGCCGCAAAAGGATTTTGCTCAAGTTCATTTCCTTTGGCACTATTGTAATTGGTAAAAAATACCAATCCGGTATCCACGTCCTTCAAAAGTACAATTCGGGAATTGGGCCTTCCATCGGGTCGAACTGTTGATAGATTCATTGCATTCCATTCATCAACCTTGGATTGGTGCGCTTCTTCGACCCATATTTTAAATTGATCAATCGGTGACTCATTTACATCTTTTTCATCTAGGGATTTAAGCGTGTAATCAATACGGATATCTGCCAGTTTCATGTGATTTTAATTTTTCTTCTAAAATTACCATACTTATTGCATTTATAAAATTTAGACATAACTTAAGAAAATTATCAGACACATTTTTTATGAGCCAAAGCTTCAAAAAAACGCCATTAGCAGGTCAGCTATTGATATCTGAACCTTTTTTACAGGATGAAAATTTTGTGAGGTCTGTGATTCTCATATGTGAAAACAATGAAAAAGGATCATTTGGTCTTGTCTTGAATAAATTATCAATTTTGAAGATCAGTGAACTGGTGGAAGATTTGTTTTTTCTTGACCTAGATGTCTATGTTGGTGGTCCTGTTGAGCAGAATACTCTGCATTTTGTTTATTCAGGAGAGCAAGCCATTTCAGGTAGTATTCAGCTTGGTGATGATCTTTGGTGGGGCGGGGATTTTGAAGCCCTTATTTTAAAGCTTAAAAGTGGTGAGCTTAACAATGATAATATACGCTTTTTTATCGGTTATTCAGGTTG
The DNA here is from genome assembly GCF_023502205.1 of Aquiflexum sp. TKW24L. GTDB lineage: Bacteria > Bacteroidota > Bacteroidia > Cytophagales > Cyclobacteriaceae > Cognataquiflexum. Next base: position 64,570 of record NZ_JAMFLG010000003.1, read on the forward strand.
GACCGAAGGTCAACTTGATGAGGAATTGGAAGAGAAGACATGGATAGTGTGTGAAAAAATTGAAACTGATCATATTTTCAATGATTCTCCCGTCGAATTATGGCGCAACATTCTTAAAAACATGGGAGGTGAATTCCAACTGTTGGCAAATTATCCAATTGATCCGAGGCTAAATTGATCCAATTTTATTACTTTTGTTCTAGACGTCCTGCAAAAAAGTATCAGTTTTATTATGAGCAATGAAAAAGAAGTGTCTGAAGAAGACAAGGTGACCCAAACCAATGAAGCAATTCAAGAAGTTCAGGGTAGTGTAATTGAAAGTGAAAAAGTTTCAGAACCTGAAGTGGTCGAACATGATCATGAAGAAGAAATATCAGAATCAGTCGATTATTCAAATTTTTCCAAAAAAGAACTTTTAGCTTCTTTAAAGCAACTTTTGGAAACAGGAAAATACCTAAAAATAGACAGTCAGGTAATAGAAATAAAGTCCCATTTCGACGAGATATTTCATAAGGAAAAAGGAGCTGCTTTGGAGGATTTCACCAAAAACGGGGGATCAGCTGATGATTTTGAATATAGGCCTTCAGAAGAAGACAGGTCACTGTTTGCTGCCTTTAATGAATTCAGAGAAAAAAAATCAGAATTCCTGAAAGAGCAGGAAAAAAATAAGGAGAAAAACCTTCTAGCCAAAAATGCAATTCTGGACAAACTCAGGGAACTTGTAGATAGCGAAGAGACCACCCACAGCATCAATACCATAAAGCATATCCAAGAGGAATGGAAAAAAATCGGGCCCGTTCCTGCTTCCCAAAATAGAAACCTTTGGGCATCTTTTAACGCACTGATGGATAGATTTTATGACAATAGAAGCATTTATTTTGAGTTAAAAGAGCTTGATAGAAAGAAAAATCTGGAACAAAAATTAGAAATCTGCGAAAAAGCAGAAGGCTTGGTAGGTATGCCGGATTTGAAGGATGCCATCAAAATTCTAAATGATCTCCATGAGGAATTTAAGCACATGGGTCCTGTCCCAAGAGACGATCAAGAGACGTTATGGAGTCGCTTTAAAATCGCTTCTGATGCTGTTTATTCCAGAAGGAAGGAGTTTTATGATGGTCAAAAAGAAGGACTAAAAGAAAACTTCCTAAAGAAGGATGCCTTGATCAAAAAATTGGAGATTGACTCAGATTATAAAGGCTCAAAAATAAAGGATTGGAACACCAAGACAAAAGAAATTTTGGCTTTGCAAAAAGAATGGGAAGCCATCGGCCCTGTTCCAAGAGAAAACGGAAAAGAGATAAACAAGCAATTTTGGGGATTATTCAAGCACTTCTTCCAAAGCAAAAACCATTTTTTTAAGGAACTTGACGAAATCCGTCAGACCAATAAGAACAAAGCAGAAGAACTGATTGCAAAAGCAGAATCCCTGAAAGAAAACACAGATTGGCAGCAGACTGCTGGTCAAATGATTTCCCTTCAGCAGGATTGGAAGCAAATAGGACCTACACCTGAAAAGGTTAGGGATGACCTTTACCAAAGATTCAAGACTGCCTGTGATGCCTTCTTCGAAAACAGAAGAAATTCCAACAAACAGGTTAATAAAGAATTTGAACAAAACCTGCAAGCCAAGGAAGATCTCATCAAAAAAATCAAAGAGGAAGCCAAAGGAACTGGTCTTTCTGAAAGTGTACTTCAAGAGTATATCGCTAGGTTCAATTCATTGGGGTTTGTTCCAAGGAAAAACATGAAAGAAATCGTCCACAAGTTTAATGAGGCTGTAGATGAATATGTGAAAAACCTTGGTTTTGGCGGAGGAGAGAAAGATGATTTCTTGTTTAGGCTCAACTTGAACAAACTTCAGTCAGATCCAAACAGTAACCGTGTACTCAACAAAAAAGAACACGGGATTAGGAAGCAAATCACTGACTTGGAAAACAATGTGACTTTGTGGAAAAATAATATTGAGTTTTTTGCTTCCTCAAAGACTGCAGATAAGCTCAAAATCCAGTTTGAAGACAAAATCCAAAAGGCTGAGAGTGAAATTGAGAAGTTGAAGAAAAAACTGACTATCCTGAAGGAATTTTAATTCACTCAGAAATAAGGAGATAAGTTTTATCTCCTTATTTTTTTTAAAATCTTTTTGCAGGAATGCATGATACGGCTATATTTGCACCACGATTTCAGACAACGGTCTATTTCGAATTACAAACCTTCTTTATAATCGCCTCCTTATCCCGATAGCTATCGGGATGGTAGAGCAAATGAAAATGCCTCCTTAGCTCAGCTGGTAGAGCAACTGACTTGTAATCAGTAGGTCGCTGGTTCGATCCCGGCAGGGGGCTCAAAAGGCAACAGCAATGTTGCCTTTTTCTTTTTTATCAATTTTTGGTTTTATGGGAAAATTTTGTGTTTACATCCTTTATTCCAAGGTCATTGACCAATATTACATTGGTTACACTGAGAATTTGGAAACTAGACTTGATCAGCACAACCAACATATTTTCCAAGGTGCCTTTACAAAAAAGGCCGAAGATTGGGAGGTTTTTCATATAATTGAATGCCAATCAATAGTACAAGCATTGAAAATTGAAAAACACATCAAAAACAATAGGTCAAGGAAGTATTTAGTGGATTTGGCTAAGTATCCCCAAATTAGTCAAAAGCTCCTTGAAAAATATAGAGAACTGTAAAACTTGTAATCAGAAGGTAGCTGTCCGCGATAGCTATCGGGACGATCCCGGCAGGGGGCTCAAAAGGGTAGTAATAGCTACCCTTTTTTCATTTCGGCCTATTTCAATTTTTTGTAGATAATTGATATATTGAATACTGGTAAAAAATCAGCCAAAAGTTTTTTCAATCCGCCAATTTCAAATCTGTCGTGCCTCAAAATCTTAAAACTCCTGGAATTTACATTGAAGAAAAAAATGCCTTTCCCGGTTCTGTCGTAGAAGTCGCGACTGCAATACCCGCATTTATCGGATATACCGAAAAGGCCTCTCGCAACGGTAAATCTCTTATAAATATCCCCACAAGGATTACCTCCTTTGCGGAATATGTAGAATTATTTGGAGGTGGCTTTAATCCATTATTCAAACTTGAAACACCACAAGACGGAGATCGAAGTAAGGTTAATTTTGGAGATACTGAATTTGCTATAAAATATGCGGAGGACAACCATCTACTTTTTTATAACAGCATTAAACTGTTTTATGCCAATGGGGGAGGGACTTGCTATATAGTATCAGTGGGGACTTATGAGGGAAAAGATTCCCTAAAGATTAATAAGGATCAGCTTTTGGGTCATGGAAAGTATGAAAATGGTAAACCTATTGATGGGGGTTTGCGCTCATTGGAAAAAGAACAAGAACCTACTATGGTAGTTATACCGGAGGCGGTTTTATTGGGGGTGGAATGTTATGAGATTTACAGAGAGGTGTTGGCGCATTGTAATCACATGCAAAACAGAATCGGGATTTTTGACCTCTTTGATGGATATAAAAGCAGAGAGAAAGGATACGATCCGATAGATTTTTTTAGAGATAATATAGGTATAGATTTTTTGAGTTATGCGGCTGCCTATTATCCATGGCTTTATACCACAGTGGTCCAAAAAGGTGAAGTGAGTTTTAAAAACCTTGATCCTGAAATAGATTTGGAATCAATACTTCCTGAGTCAAATGCTCAAAAATTGATATTGGAATTTCCAAAAAATGAAGTTGATTTTAGAATTGCCTTTCAAAAGGAATTTCCCAATATTTCACAAATACCTGAGGTTGCTTTCAATGACTTTGTCAATCAGAAAAAAGACCACTTACACTTGGGCTTGATGGCAACAAGTCCAACGTATGCCTCGATTTTGGAAGAAATAAGGAGTATGATGAATTTATTGCCATCCGCTGCGGCTTTGGTAGGAGTATATACGATGGTGGACAATAACAGAGGAGTTTGGAAATCTCCGGCAAATGTTTCCCTGAATGCCGTGATTAAGCCTGCTGTGGAGATATCCCATGAAGAGCAGGAGAACTTAAATGTACATGTCTCAGGAAAATCAATCAATGCGATCAGGACCTTTCCTGGAGTCGGAACTTTGGTATGGGGTGCAAGGACCCTCGATGGCAACAGCTTAGATTGGCGATATATCAATGTCAGGAGAACCATCATCATGGTCGAGCAATCAATCAAACTTGCACTCAGAGCTTATGTCTTTGAACCTAATGATGCCAATACTTGGATTACGGTCAAGAGTATGATTGTCAGTTTCTTGACAGAAAAGTGGAAGCAAGGCGCATTGGCAGGAGCTTCGCCTGAGGATGCTTTTGATGTGCAGATCGGATTGGGAGTTACCATGACCGGGTTGGATATTCTCGAAGGTAATTTGCTGGTGTCAGTGAAATTAGCCATTGTCAGACCTGCGGAATTCATTGTGGTCACTTTCCAACAACAAATGCAAAAACTCTAAATAAAAAAGGTAACTTAAATAAAATTAATCCCATAAAACATGGCAGGAGAAGCACAAGATAGCGATTGGCCTTTACCCAAGTTTTACTTCAAAGTAGATTTGGGAAGTTCCACAGACGTTCCTTTTCAAGAAGTAAGCGGTCTGGAAGTGACTGCACAACCTAAAGAATACAGACACGGAAATAGCCCGGTATTCTCAACGATTAATATGCCCGGCATCGTCAAAAACAACAATGTGACGATGAAGAAGGGTGTATTTGTGAAGGACAATAAGTTCTTTGATTGGTACAATAAGATCAAAATGAACACTGTCGAACGTCAAAATGTCGTCATTAAATTATGTGACGAAGGAGGAAATCCGACGATGACATGGACATTAGCCAATGCATGGCCTACAAAAATCAGTTCTACTGACATGAAGTCTGATGCCAATGAGGTGGCAGTGGAAACTATCGAGATTTCACATGAGGGTCTTACTATTGCTAACGGTTAATCAGAATGGATACCTCAAGTTTCTTTACGCAAGGGTATGTACCACCAATTGCTTTCTATTTTGAAATAGTTTTTATAGGAAACGGAAACTCCAAGATGGACAGCAGTTTTCAGGAGGTTTCGGGATTGAAAGAGACGATTGAAACGACGGAAAAAAAGGAGGGCGGTGACAATGTCTTTGTCCACCAAATACCCAAATCGATCAATTATCAAGACATAGTCCTCAAAAGATGCCTTTCAAAAAGCGAAGATCTTGAAAAATGGTGTAGAGATACGATAGAGAATTTTGAATTTAAGCCTATGGAAATCAAATTGAGGTTATTATCCTCCAAATCAGAAGCAGTGGAAGGAGCCAATATTCCGATTCAGCTTGCGGCGTGGTCTTTTGAACAGGCATTTCCTATTTCTTGGGGTCTTGCAGCCGTAGGATCTGGAAAAAATGAATTTGCGATAGAGACCTTAACATTGAAGTATAGAAAGTTTATTAAAACCTTTTAGATTATTTTTCAAATTTTCGGATGAGCAAAAAACTCTAGAAAGGATAAACCTTTAACTCAATCCCCCAAATTAACGGCAACAGGTAATAAGTAAACAATGTGATCACAAGGATAGAAACGATATTCATCCACAAGCCAGCTTTGACCATGTCGGGAATCCTGAGGTAACCCGAACCAAATACCACGGCATTTGGCGGTGTCGCTACAGGAAGCATAAAAGCACAACTCGCAGCCATCGTTGCACCAACCATCAATCCAAAAGGATGGACACCCATAGAGTAGGAGACTGCCGCCAAAATTGGAAGGATCATAGATGCAGTAGCTACATTGGAAGTGATCTCAGTCAGGAAATTGACCGCTGCGATGATTACCAATAAAAACAACCCAAAGGCTATAAAATCTAGGAATACAAATTGATTTCCGATCCAGGAAGCTAATCCCGTAGATTTGAATCCTTCAGCCAAAGACAAACCACCACCAAAAAGGAGCAAAATTCCCCAAGGAATGCTTTCTGCAGTTTTCCAATCTAGTAGTTTAGTTTTCGGTTTGGAAGAGGGGAGTACAAACAGTACCAAAACCCCTGCAATGGCAATAATCGTGTCGTCCAAGGCAGGAATTAAATCTTGAAGTAAAAATGTCCTGCTGATCCAGGCGAAACTTACCGAGCCAAATACCCATGCAACCCGCTTTTCTTCAATTGACATCGGGCCCAAAAGGGAGAGTTGACGTTGGATTTCATCTTTACCGCCGGCCATCTGAAAGTTCTTTTCAAAAGGGAAAGCAAATTTGACCAAATAAATCCAACAAAATGCCAAGAGGAGTAACGCTGCAGGTAGGCCATACATCATCCATTGGGAAAAGCTTATTTCATAGCCATACATGTCTTTGATAACACCAGCCAAAATGATGTTGGTAGGCGTGCCAATTAAGGTAGCCATACCACCTATGGATGCACTGTAAGCAATTCCCAACATCAGCGCTTTGCCGAGGTTGTTTGGCAGGACTTCTTTGATGGATGCATTGGGAGTCAACTGTGTCACCACGGCCACACCGATGGGTAACATCATCAGGGAAGTAGCCGTATTGGAGATCCACATGGAAAGGAATGCGGTCGCCACCATAAATCCCAAAATGATCTTTTGGATATCAGTGCCGATAAAAGATATGATACTCAAAGCGATCCGCTTGTGTAGACTCCATTTTTCTATCGCCATCGCAATCATAAACCCACCCATATACAGCAACACCATCGGGTGGGAATAGGATGCGGCTGTCTCAGTAATAGGAAGTATATTCAAAGTCGGTAAAAGCACCAAAGGCAATAAGGCCGTAGCCGCAATCGGAATCGCTTCAGTTATCCACCAAGTCGCAATCCAAGCCGTCACAGCCATCATGGCCAAAGCTTCAGAAGACATTGCTACAGGCTTTACAAAAAATAAAATAAGCAGAAATAAAACCGGTCCAAGAATAATACCGATGCGTGATGTAAGGTCTGGGTTCATGTCACCAATTGAATCCTATAATTACCAAAAAAATCAAGCAATTCAAACCTTAATCATGAGAGTGGTGGATTATGCTCAACGATCTTGTAAATAAAGAGATATCGTATTGTGCTCGATTTTATTTAACATAATGTAAATTATATAACTTTCATTTTTCTAAATTCTTAATCCGAAGTTATATAATCATATTTTGATCACCATATGGCAACAGCCATTACGCTTATCCACCGGGTAGTGTTATTTTTACGGCAGCAATTGCATCTAATATTAGGAGTTACCTCCTACTTCTTCTGTACACCAAAGGTGCTACTCCGGTAATTTTTTTAAATACGCGCGCGAAATGATTTTGATATTCAAACTGTAAGAGATAAGCAATCTCTGAGACAGAATAACTGGTATGGGCCAAATAGATTTGTGCTTTTTGAATAAGCACTTCATGTACAATGGTTAATGTTGACTTGCCACTCACTTTTCTACAAATACGGTTTAAGTGTGCCGGTGTAATGCCGATGTCTTTGGCAAGGGAGGGAATGCCTCTAGTCTGATTTTCGTTCTTTAGCATTTTCTGAAACCGTGCGTAGTAGTCCAGACTTTTATTTTGTTTGGAAAAATTGGCATCATTATTTTTACCAATTCGATAAATAATTAATAATAACCTTTTTAAAACAGCCTCGAGCATTAGTTTCTTTTCCGCATGGTCAGAGAACAACTCGTGACTAGCGGTTCTTATCAAATTCATGACTTCAGCAAAATTTATAGATTTTTCTTCAGGAAATGAAATCAATTGCAGCTTTTCCAATACCATCATTACGGCAGAAGATTGGGGGAAAAGCATTTCAACTACATAGTCCGACAGCGTTAATATCTGGCCATTTACATCCGTGCTATAATGCAATCCATGGAGCGAACTCGGTGGAACAAAAAGAATACACGGTGCTTCCATAGACGTTTCTTGTGATATTCCGATAAACTTCACACTGCCTGATTCAATAAAAAAAAGTTGATACAAGTGAGAGTGAATATGGGGGTCAATCACCCAATCAAATCCCTTGCTTCGCGTTTCAATAGCTTCCAAAAACACATACTCGGCATCGAGCTTATGACTTATATCTCCATAAAGTCCTTCGTAGTGCCTCAGTTTGGGAGATGTTCGAATTGTATCCATATAATTCTAAAATGTAGCCATTTTATAAATGAGAATCATGCTTTTTTATGAAATTATTCGAATAGTTTCCAAGTTGTTCCAGATTTATAAAAAAACTATGATAAAACTAACCAAGCTCTACGTCATATTTGCGCTTTTGCTGTTCGTGAGTCACAGCACTCATTCACAGCAATCAGGCAAGATCAACACTGATCATATAAAAAAAAAATGGCTGGATTTGGAGTATGCAACGATATCACCCGCACAAAAGCTGGACATTTATTTACCTGATGAAAAAGGCAAAGGCCCCTATCCTATCATCATCAGCATACATGGAGGTGCTTTTATGTTTGGTGATAAAGCCGACAGCCAACTCAAACCAATGCTTGAAGGTTTGAAGCATGGCTATGCCGTTGTATCTATCAACTATAGAATGAGCGGAGAAGCATTGTTTCCTAAAAATATTAATGATGTCAAAGCTGCTATTCGTTGGATAAAAGCAAATGCAAACCAGTATAACCTCAATGCGAATAAGGTCGCACTATGGGGAGGTTCTGCCGGTGGAAATTTATCGGCATTGGCAGGTACTTCTGGGGATGTGAAAGAATTAGAAGACATGAGTTTGGGAAACGCCGATCAATCCAGTCGGGTCGAAGCTGTGGTCAATTGGTTTGGTCCTACTGACTTTTTAGCTATGGATGATCAATTAAGAGAAACCGGCAACGGTACACCAGATCATAGCGAGGCGAACTCGCCAGAATCTAAAGTATTGGGGCAAAAAATTACTGAGATACCCGAAAAGGTAAAGGAAGCAAATCCTGAAACTTATATTACCAGCGATGATCCACCATTTTTTATACAACATGGCACAAAAGACCATCTTGTGCCTACTCAACAGTCTATCAATTTTGCAAAAAAGCTTGAAGCAGTTTTAGGCAAAGAAAAAGTCACGCTTGTGTTATTGGAAGGCAGTAAGCATGGTGGTCCTGCATTTGAAACTCCAGAAAATATAAAATTAGTCTTTGTCTTCCTGGATGCCTACTTGAAATAAGGCGATGGCTTCAGGAGAATTTCCATTGAACTACAAATCAAAACTGACTTCAACTCATTATGGAGTAATCTTGATTTGTTTCCTGATGAATATGTGTGACGGCATGAATGTTATGGTAATCTCATATACGGCTAATTCCATTACTTCATCGTGGAATATAAATCCATCCAGTTTTGGTATTGTGTTTAGTGTTGGATTATTAGGTATGGCTTTGGGCGCCATGCTGTTGGCACCAAAGGCTGATGTAATCGGGCGAAAGCCAATGATTCTATTATGCGCCTTGTGGATGGGCTTGGGTTCTTTTGTTACGGCTTACGCACTTTCCTTGGAGCAATTAATTTTCTTGCGATTCTTTACCGGCATTGGGATTGGCAGTATGCTGGCATGCACTTCCACCCTTGCTTCAGAATATGCACCCCAGCGTACAAAAAATTTCTGGGTTAGTTTCGTCATGTCTGGTTATCTTGTTGGTGCGGTACTTTCGGGACTTGTGGCAACCCAACTGATTGCGCACCAAGGATGGCCTTCCATGTATATCTTTTCAGGGATCATTACGCTGTTAACCATTCCTTTAGGATATTTTTTCCTGAGAGAGTCCATCGATTTCCTTTTAAAAAAACAACCCACACAAGCTCTTCAAAAAATTAATTCAATTTTATTAAGCATGAAGTTGAAAAGTATTTCAACGCTGCCCACCTTTGACCAGAATCAGGCCAAGACAAACGTAACGATGCTCTTCAATGCCGATCTAAAGAGTGCCACCATCCTTACTTGGACTGCCTTTCTTATGTGCTTCGCTGCACTGTATTTTCTAACAAGTTGGATACCTAAGTTAGCCTCTATTACTGGGCTATCAAATTCACTTTCCATCTATGCAGGAATCCTTTTTAATCTGGGAGCTTTTGTAGGTATCCTTACACAAGGCTATCTTTCAGCAAAGTTTGGATTGCGAAAAGTGATTTGTTTTTTTTTATTGGCCACTGCCCTACTCATGTTGCTTTTCGGATTTTTTACAGGTACAGCACTTACTTTGATCTTCTTTGGACTTATAGGATTTGGAATTCAAGGTGGCTTCATTGGATTATATTCTGTAGCAGCTCGCGTTTATTCCACCGAGATTCGAAGTACTGGTATAGGTTGGGCAATTGGCTTTGGAAGATTAGGAGCCATCATCGGACCCTTTGTGGGCGGCCTTTTAATCAACATTGGCTGGTCCGTAGACTTAAACTTCATCGCTTTTGCTTTGCCATTAGTTGTTGCCGGTGTTGTTACTCTTTTTATAAAATCATCTGAACTAAGTTGAAAAATGAAGAAAGAAATCATTTGGGATATCGCTCATTTGGCGCATGTGGAATTGCTAACGCCTAAACTCGATGAAAGTGTCCGCTTCTTTACCGAAATTATGGGCATGTCGGTAAGCGATGCTAAAGGAGATTCTGTTTATCTTCGGTCATACGATGATTACGAACATCATTCCCTGAAGCTAACAGCATACAAATATGCCGGCATGCGCCACTTTGCCTGGCGCGCCAGAAGCGAGCAAGCTTTGCAACGAAGGGTTGATGCTATTCAAACCACTAAATTGGGAATAGGTTGGCACGATGGCGACATCGGGCATGGTCGTACTTTTAGTTTCCATACCCCCGATGGACATCTGGCCGAAATATATTTCGACACGGAGAAGTATAAAGCATCAACCAAGAATATGTCAGCGCTAAAAAATACTGCGAGCAAATTCCCCGGCAAGGGCATAAATGTAAGGCGCATTGATCACTTAAATTTATTTGCTAAAGATGTACGTGCGTTCCGTGATTTCCATTTGCAAAACCTAGGTGGTATGCTTACAGAAACCATTGTGGATAACACCACCGATATGAACCCAAAAGCTGTTTGGTTTGCCGTTAATTCCAAGTCATACGACTTGGCTGTTACCGAAGACCACACAAACTTGAACGGTCGGTTTCATCATCTTACTTTTGCCACTAACAGTCGCGAAGAAATTTTGATTGCTGCTGATATATTTTTGGAAAACGGAATCACCATAGAAACTGGTCCACACAAGCATGCCATTCAGCAAACATTCTTTTTATATGTTTACGAACCGGGCGGCAACCGAATTGAAGTAGCAAATTCAACAGCACGACTTGTTCTTGATCCGGATTATGAAACAATTATCTGGACAATAGAGGAACGTAAAAAGGGTCAGGCTTGGGGTTTAGCTACAGTACCTAGTTTTCACACCCGAGGTACACCGATGCCAGAAGATTTGATGTAATTATTAAATTTAAATAATATGAATAAAAGACTTTTGATAGTGGGCGCACATTCAGGTGATTTTGTTTGGCGTGCTGCCGGAACGATTGCTAAAACAATTGAAGAGGGAGGGACCACATTAGTAATCGCAATGTCATATGGAGAGCGCGGAGAATCAGGTGAACTATGGAAAGAAGATCCGAATCGCACTGAAGAGAGCGTTAAAATCATTCGACACGAGCAAGCTTCCAAGGCTGCGGCAATACTGGGTGCACCGATTCAATTTTTAGATTGGGGTGATTACCCGATGCTCCTCACGGATGATCGTATAAAGCAACTGACAACAATCATCGGTGATTTTGAACCCAACGTAATTCTAACCCATTCCGAAAAAGATCCCTTCAATCCCGATCATCCGGTGGCATTTCAGGCTGTGCAGCGCGCACGACTTCTTTCATCGGGAGCAGGAGTACCAAGTGCATTCAAAAATATTGATCCGCCAGCATGGTATTCCTTTGAACCACATCAACCCGAATTGTCAGGCTTTGTACCGGATACATTTGTAGACATCAGCTCTGTGATGGACAAAAAAAATGAGGCCATGAGTTGCATGGGCGCACAGAACTACCTGAAAGATTATTATGCTGAATTAGCCTCACGTAGGGCAAATCATGCAAGAAGAATTTCGGGCAAAAAAGACATCAAGTTTGCTGAAGCATATCAAAGTCAGGTGCCTCGGATTGTATCCAGTATTTTCTAACAATAATGAGCATGAACAAGATCGAAGAATTATGCAAGTTTTCCTCCGCTACTATTCATGAAGCGATGGGCCGGAATGGAAATCTACCCTCTGGCATTAAGCCTATTCATTCAAAAATGAAGGTGTATGGTCGCGCTTATACAGTCATGACAATGCCACGGGATAATGTTTTGTTGCATCGTGCCTACGCTTATGCGAAACCTGGCGATGTGATTGTTGCGAGTTGTTGCGGGTTTTATGAAGCGGGATATTGGGGTGACTTAATGAGTCTCGGAGCAAAGACAAAAGGCATTGCTGGTTTAGTAATTGATGGGTGTGTGCGCGATGCGGATGATATAGAAGCGATGGGGTTTCCGGTGTTCAGCCGCGGGTTATGCATACGAGGCACCAGCAACCATGGTGATGGTACGTTGAACGAACCGATTATCATTGGTGACTGCATGATTCATCCGGGAGATATTATAATTGGTGATCGTGATGGAGTTGTAGTTGTGCCTCAAGATAGAATGGATGAGGCGATTGAGAAATCGAGGGCACGAGAGGAAAAAGAAGAAAAAGTCAGAAAGCAATTGAGAGAAGGAAAAACCTCTATACAGATTTATGGATGGGATAAAAAATTTGGTTACTGATGGATAAATTGCATATTGCCATTCTTGGTTTGGGCGAAGCGGGAAGTCGATTTGCAAATGACTTAGTGAACTTGGGCGTTCGCGTTTCTGGCTGGGATCCCAATCTGATAAGAGAATTAAATGCAGCTGTTTTTGTTGCAAAGAGTAATCTGGAAGCATGCCGTGATGCTGATATTATTTTAAGTGTAAATCTTTCATCCGTTTCGGAAGCGGTGGTAAGGGAAGTTTTACCCGTCTTAAATAGCAAAAAGATTTATGCCGAAATGAATACGTCATCTCCTGAGATGAAAGTAGGAATCAATACTATTTTACAATCATCAGGAGTTCATTTTGTGGATGTTGCAATCATGGCCCCCGTGCCGCCTAATGGTATTTTTACTCCTCTGTTAACCTCTGGACCTGGAGCCTTAATCTTGAAAGAAAAGTTAAGCCATCTTAATCTTTACCTTTCGGTCTTAAATGAAACCGTTGGCGATGCATCCACCCGAAAACTACTTCGCTCGATTGTATACAAAGGAATTGCCGCAGTCATATGTGAGGCTGTTGAGGCGGGAAAAATTTTTGAATTGGAAGGCTACGTACGCGAACAAATTCAATCCATCATCGGTGGGAACGATGAATTGATTGACCGGTTTATTGAAGGTAGTGTTACTCATGCCGAAAGGCGCATGCACGAAATGGAAGCGGTAGCGAAAATGCTGGAGTCAAAAGGAATCGAACCGTTTATTTCAAAAGCTGTATATGATAATCTCACTAAATTGAAAAACAGAAAATAATTACCATGCAAACATCAATACCTTTTATGCTATTTCGTGGTGGAAGTTCCAAAGCACTTTTTTTTCATCTTGCAGATTTACCTGCTGATGTAGCAACTCGTGATAAGTACATTCTGGCAGCATTGGAGGGAGTTGGTCAGGGGGATCTGCGACAAATCGATGGAATGGGTGGAGCCACATCGCTAACAAGCAAAGTTGCGGTCGTTAGTCTATCTAAAGAAAAAAATGCTGACCTCGACTATTTATTTTTACAAGTTTTGATTGGCAAAGGAAAGATTTCAACGACACAAACGTGCGGCAATATTCTATCAGCAGTTGTACCCTTCGCCATTGAATCAGGATTGATAAAAGCGAATAGTCCATCAACAACAGCCACTGTCAATCTCGTAAACACAGGTGGACATTGCGAAGTCACGGTAGAAACACCCAATGGTATTGTGAACTATAACGGTCAGACTAAAGTGGATGGAGTTCCTGGGACTTCCGCACCCATACTCTGCAATTACCTTGGTGCTGAAGGTGCAACCTGTGGAAGTTTATTTCCTACGGGTAACTTGCTCGATATTGTAGATGGAATTTCTGTCACCTGCATTGACAACGGCATGCCCGAAATACTTATCCGCGCAAGCGATCTACTAATATCAGGAAATGAATCACCAATAGAGTTAAACTCTAATGAAGAATTAAAAAGAAAACTGGAGCTTATTCGATTGCAGATGGGCCCAAAAATGAATTTAGGTGATGTGACAAACCAATCTATTCCCAAAATATGTGTGGTATCCGGGCCTCTTCATGGCGGCGCTGTCAACACAAGAACCTTCATTCCTCATGTATGCCATGAAGCCATTGGCGTGCTCGGTGCGGTATCCACAGCAACGGCTTGCATCATAGAGGGAACAGTTGCTAATAAAATAGCTTCCCTCCCATCAAGTCATGAAGCAGGTTTATCTATCGAACATCCCACAGGAGAGTTTACTGTCCAACTAATAACAGAAAATACAGAGGGAAAAATCTCTATTAAGAAGTCAATTGTCTTACGCACTGCTAGGCTTATCAGCATGGGACAAGTTTATATCCCGAAGCATATATAAAATGGGCAATCCTATGGATTATAAAGGCACCTACAACACACATTGTCTAGGCCGCACATGCTGATACTAAGACAATAGCCTATTCAACCAAAGTTTCGATTGTATTTCCACCTTTTTACCTTTTGAATTTGTAATTCAAAACAATAAGCATAATGAAATTGCTCTCTTCAATTTCAATCAAAACCACCTTACTAAATAAAATACCGTTATTCGAAGTATCCAATAACTCTGAACCTTATGAAAAATATCCTCCCAATAGTTTTTGTAATTTTTGTACTTGGTTTTCTAAGCAGCTGCACTACAACCAGAAGTTTTCCTACTATGGAGGGAAGTTATGAGGGGTATTGAGGTATATACAGCAAAAAACCCTGGAAAAGATTTTAATGAAATCAAGTTTATTGAAGTTGGAGGTGGATGGTTTTCAGGTCCAAAAGGATTGATGAAAAAATTGGTACAAAGAGCCAAAGAATCTGGCGCTGATGGTTTAGTCAATGTTCAATACAATACACTACATGTCGGTAGCACGATTTCCGGAACTGCTGTCAAATTTGAGGAAGGTGTCTAATTCCTTTCTAGTCTTAATATTTGCAATTCCATTGTTACATTTTGACTTCAAAATTAAACTCTTTTTGCCTTCCCCTATTTAGATTTTTAGTAGCTTCTCCCCCACCATCCTTAAGTTAACTTATATCATTGTTTGGGATGACTATGCGAATTTAAAAATTTAGCATGACTGACCCATGGGAAAGAAATCCTTTAGTGCCTATCTATTAGCCTTTTGCTATTTGCAAAATACTTCTATCTTCGTATTAAGGCATAATTCTAAATTTTTCAGAATTATATTCCACTTGCCCATCATCAGTAATCATATCCCAATGCAAGAAATCACAGAAGACCGAAAAGTGCCAAAACTGAAGCAGGTTACGATAGATAATCAACTTTTTTTCCAAATCCTGAATGTCGATCAAATGCGGCCATTTTTTATGAGTATTGTAAGCAGCTCCAATCATTGGATGTTTATAAGCAGTAATGGTGGTTTGAGTGCAGGTAGAAAAAACGCAGAACATGCGTTGTTTCCCTACTATACGGAGGATAAAATTACAGAGTCTGCAGACATCACAGGATCGAAATCCATTTTTTCAGTCTCCCGATCCGGCCAATCTGTAATCTGGGAACCTTTTTCGATTAAGAGTTCAGAAAAGTATAAAATACAGCGGAACCTTTACAAGAATGTATTCGGCAATACGATCCTGTTCGAAGAAATCAACTTCGATTTGAACCTGATTTTTCATTACCAATGGAGTACAAGCCACCGCTATGGTTTTGTCAAAAAAAGCAGGTTGATTAATAATAATTCAACATCGGTTGACATTTCTGTTCTGGATGGGATCCAAAATATTGTTCCTTACGGGGTGCCAAGTTCAACCCAAAACCAAGTAAGCAATCTGGTGGACGCCTATAAGCGGAACGAACTCGATAAGGAAAGTGGAATTGGAATCTTTGCCCTCAGTGTGATTATTGTGGATAAGCCTGAACCAAGTGAGGCATTAAAGGCAAATATTGCTTGGTCTCTTGGTTTAGAAAACCCCAAGCACCTACTTTCATCCCTGCAGCTCGATAATTTTAGAAAAGGGATAGCAATCAGAGAAGAATCAGATATCAAAGCCGAAAAGGGAGCATATTTTGTGAATAGCGATATTTCAATTTCTCCCGGAAAAGAAAAGGAATGGCGGATCGTCGCCAATGTAAATAATAGTGTCACACAAGTTATTGAAATCGCCAATCAGATAAAAAATGATCCACAATTGGCTCAAAAGGTTGTTGGGGATATTGAAGCCGGAACAAGACAGTTGATCCAACTGAATGCCGCCGCAGATGGACTGCAATTGACCAAAGATACATTGAGGGATACCCGGCATTTCGCCAACTCCCTGTTTAACATTATGCGGGGTGGAATTTTTGATAACAACTACAGACTCGACAAGAAAGACATCACCGATTATTTTTCGAAGGCAAATAAACAGGTTTTAACTTATTGGCAAAAACTCAGTGAAAACCTTCCACTGCAGCTTTCACTCAGGAGTTTTAAAGATTTAATAATCAATTCAAAAAATTCTGATTTTAGAAGATTATGCATTGAATATTTACCCTTAAAGTTCAGCCGACGGCATGGGGATCCAAGCAGACCCTGGAATAAGTTTTCTATAAACACATATAATGAAACTGATGGGTCAAAAATTCTTGATTATCAGGGAAATTGGAGAGATATTTTTCAGAATTGGGAGGCATTGGTCCACTCCTATCCTGAGTTTATTGAAGGAATGATTTTCAAATTTCTCAATGCTTCCACTTTCGACGGGTACAATCCTTATCGGGTGACCATGGATGGTATTGATTGGGAAAGAATTGAGCCGGACGATCCTTGGTCATATATCGGTTATTGGGGCGATCACCAAATCATTTATTTGTTGAAGTTTTTGGAGTTTATTGTGAAATATTATCCTGGAAGGATAGAAAGCTATTTTGACAGGAGGGATTTTGTCTATGCCAATGTACCCTATAAAATAAAGAGCTACGAAGAGATATTAAAAAACCCAAAAGACACGATAGATTTTGATCATGAACTTGATACCAAGATCAAGGAACGTTGGTTGTGGCTGGGTGCCGACAGTGCCTTGCTTCAGGATAGACAAGGTTTGATTTATCATGTCAATTTTGTGGAGAAGATTTTAGCGACGCTGTTGGCAAAGATGTCCAATTTTATACCGGAAGGTGGTATTTGGATGAATACGCAGCGGCCCGAATGGAATGACGCCAACAATGCCTTGGTCGGAAATGGATTATCCATGGTGACATTGTATTACTTAAGGAGGTTTCTTACTTTTTTTGATGGAATTCTTGAAAATACAAAATCGAAAGAAGTTGAGATTTCAGAGGAATTGATGACTTTCTTTAAGGATGTGTCAGAAACGCTTATAAAAAACAAACACCTTCTTGAAGTCTCTTTTGCCGACAAGGATCGCAAAAAGGTTTTGGATGGTGTTGGATTGGCCGGAAGCAAATATAGAAATCATATCTATGAACAGTCCTTTAGCGGCAATCAGGAGGCTATTCAGATCCAAGACCTCAGGGATTTCACCCAGACATGCCTTGCCTATTTGGAACACAGCATTCGCGCGAATAAAAGAAAAGACGGCCTTTATCATGGCTATAACCTGATGACGGTTGAAAATCAGGATGAAATTTCTGTTTCTTACCTGAGTGAAATGTTAGAGGGTCAGGTTGCGGTTTTAAGTTCAGGATACTTGTCATCTTCAGAGGTGTTGGATTTATTAGATGTATTGAGAAGCAGTGCGCTGTATAGAAAAGATCAGAATAGCTACATCCTTTATCCCAATAAGAATTTAAAAGGGTTTCTGGAAAAAAATAATATTTCTCAAACTGCAATTTCAAGTTCTTCGTTGCTCATGATGCTTATCAATGAGGGAAATAAGCAGATAGTAGAGAAAGATGTGAACGGAGGCTACCATTTTAATGGCAATTTTAAAAATGCTAATGACCTTCGAAACGAATTAGAATTTCTTGCCAAAACCAATTACAAACAGATCAATGAATCGGATATAAAGAAAGCCTTGGAGATATTCGAAGAAATTTTTAAACATAAATCCTTTACGGGACGATCAGGGACATTTTTCGGCTATGAAGGTTTGGGGTCAATTTATTGGCACATGGTTTCAAAATTGTCTTTGGCAGTACAGGAATGTTGTCTTGAAGCTATAAAAAGTAATGAAAAAGAGGACCTGATTCAGAGCATTCAAAATCATTATTATGAAATCAATGAAGGGATCGGACTGCATAAATCCCCTACCCTTTATGGCGCTTTCCCGACTGATCCCTATTCACATACCCCAATGGGGAAAGGTGTACAACAACCGGGAATGACAGGTCAGGTTAAAGAAGATGTTCTAAGTCGATTTGGAGAGCTTGGCGTGTCTGTAATAGATGGAAAGTTGGGATTTAATGCCTCTATGCTTAGAAAGGATGAGTTTCTTACTGAGGCGAAAATCTTTGAATATATTGACGTCAACTCAGAATGGTTGAAATTAAAGTTAGAAGCTGGATCTCTAGGCTTTACTTATTGTCAGATCCCAATCGTATACAAACTTGCTGATCATTCTGAACTTGATGTAATAATGAAAAATGGCTATATTTCAAATAGTCCAAATCTTACTCTTGATACTGATTTTAGCCAAAGTATATTTGGAAGAACCGGAGAAATCAGTCAAATTATTGTTCATTTGGATAGAAAGGCGTTTAAATGATACTTGACCGTCCTACTTAACTTAAGAATTTTGGATTATACTTAATCAGTTTTTTACAGAACCGACCGGATGGGTAAAAAAGAAAAGACTTTTCAAATCATTGAAAAAAAAATCGACTCATTGCTTGAAAGGATGACCATCGATGAAATGATAGGTCAGATGACGCAAGTAAGGCATTTTGATGATATCTCCGGGGATGATATTAAAACAAAGCTTATTGGCTCTGTCATCCATACCCAGGGTCCGCTTCCCGGCCTTACTGCCACAGAATGGCAAGCCAAAGTAACTGATCTGCAAAAACAAGCCCTTTCCACACGCTTAGGAATTCCATTGTTATTTGGTGTAGATGCTGTGCATGGCCAAAATACATTTGAAGGCGCTACGATTTTTCCACATAATATTGGTCTTGGTGCTTCAGCAAATCCAGGCCTTGTCCAGCAGGCCGCTAAAATAACAGCCTTAGAAACGCAGGCAACAGGGTTTAACTGGGTTTTTTCGCCCTGTGTGGCTATTCCATACAACGAAAAATGGGGAAGAGTATACGAAGCTTTTTCTGAAAGCACGGATATAACCGTGGAATTGACTAGAGCTTCGGTCCGTGGACATCAAGGTGATCTCAGACAAAGTGAAAATGTACTGGCAACAGCAAAACACTTCATTGGTGATGGTTCTACTGATTTTGGTGTAGAAGGAGGAAACTCATCTTTATCCCTTGATGAGGTTAAAATAAGACTCCTTCCCCCCTATCAGGCTGCAGTTGATGAAGGGGTGGGTGCGATTATGGCCTCTTTTAATAAGTTAGATGACATTTCGATGCACGCCCATAAAGCGTTGATCACAGATCTATTAAAGGGCGAATTGAAATTTGATGGAATCGTGGTTTCAGACTGGAAAGGATATTCGAGGTTTGGGGAAAATGATATCATCAATGCGGGCATTGACATGGTAATGGCTGTAGATGGTGATTTGGAAGGATTTCAAAACGGACTGAAAGAGGCGGTTTCAAGCGGAGTTGTTCCGCTGACTAGAATTAAGGATGCCGTGCGTAGAATATTGAGACAAAAATTCAGACTTGGGTTATTTGACAATCCCTTCCCCGATAACAAACTCATCATTAAAATAGGCCTTAAAAAGCACCGGGAAGTAGCGAGACAAGCGGTACGGGAGTCACTGGTTTTGTTAAAAAATGAAGACAATATATTACCTCTAAAAAGAGATGCTAAAATAGTGTTAGTGGGTGAATTTGGAGATAACTCAGGATTGCAGTCAGGTGGATGGACGGTCAACTGGCAGGGAACCAATGAAAACTATCGAGGAGCAACAACCATCTTGGAGGGCTTTAGAAAAATTTCATCAGTTGAAGTCGCTTTTGACAAAGAGGGAAGTGGAAATGATGATGCCGATATCGCGGTGATTGTCGTCGGGGAAACCCCCTATGCTGAGTTTTTTGGAGATATAGGCGGAGAAATCAATGCTTATCAACTTACGCTTACTGAAATCCATCAGAATTATATCGATACCTATATTAAGCTAGGTAAAAAAATAATAGTGGTACTTGTTTGCGGTAGGCCCTTGGTCGTGACGCCCCAAATTAAACAATCGGATGCATTTGTTGTGGCATGGTTGCCGGGGTCTGAAGGTCATGGCATTGCTGAAGTACTTTACGGTGAGCATGACTTTAAAGGAAAACTACCCCACTCCTGGCCAAAATCTGTAGATGATTACAATGGGAAATACGGTCCTAATTTTTGGGATGATTCGATAAAACCACTGTTTCCACTAGGGTTTGGGTTACGTTATTGGGAGTCTTGATTTAATGAGAAATGAAGTTGAAATATCCATAAACAAAAGAAATTAGTATGAAGTCATCATCAATAATACTCAATGCAGTTGCAGTCTTAGCTTTTAGCTTTGGCTGTAACCAAAAACAAAAAGAAGAAACGAATCAACTAACAAAAAAAGAAGTGACAGCAAAAGAAATCTTAGGCAATCCTGAATACCCGGCAATATCCTATGGAGGATACCGTGAAAAATCAAGAGAATTTCAGCCCACCATTGAGGAACTTAAAGAAGACATGAGGATCTTATCCGCCATGGGAATTAAAATTTTGAGAACCTATAATGTACAGCTCCCCCACGCTTCAAATGTACTCAAAGCAATCAGCGAGCTGAAGAAGGAAAATCCGGATTTTGAAATGTATGTGATGTTGGGTGCCTGGATAGACTGTAAAAATGCATGGACTGATGAAAACCCTGACCATGACTTGGAAAGCGAACAAAATGAAGGTGAGATTGCAAGGGCTGCAGCACTTGCAAATCAATATCCTGACATTGTTAAAATATTGGCAGTTGGAAATGAGGCAATGGTTACCTGGGCCGCCAGTTACTATGTTAAGCCTGCTGTAATCCTAAAGTGGGTTACCCACTTACAATCCCTGAAAACTGAAGGCAAACTTCCCAAAGACTTATGGATTACCTGCTCTGATGATTTTGCTGCATGGGGAGGAGCTGATCCGAGCTATCATACCGAAGATCTTGAAAAATTGATTAAAGCCGTGGATTATATTTCCATGCATACCTATCCCTTTCACAACACCCATTATTACCCTGTTTTTTGGCATGTGACTCCTGAAGAAAGCCAATTTTCAGATGTAGAGAAAATTGATGCAGCGCTGTTAAGGTCCATAGACTTTTCCAAAGCTCAGTATGATGCAGTGAAAAATTATGTCAATAGCCTTGGAGTGGAAAAAGCGATCCATATTGGTGAGACAGGATGGGCTTCCGAATCAGATGGGTTTTATGGACCTGAAGGGTCAAGGGCAGCAGATGAATATAAGCAGGGATTATATTATAAGCACATGCGTGAATGGACCAATGTATCTGGTATTTCATGTTTTTATTTTGAGGCTTTCAATGAGCAATGGAAGGATGCCAAAAATCCAATTGGTTCAGAAAACCACTTTGGACTTTTTACCCTCAAAGGAGAAGCAAAATATGGGCTTTGGGATTTGGTGGATAAGGGCACCTTTAAAGGCTTGACAAGAAATGGCAATCCGATTGTAAAAACATTCAATGGCGATAAAGATCAGCTCATGAAAAATGTGTTGGTAAATCCCAATAAGTAAGTCCCGGAAGATAGCATTTTATAATAACCACTAAAAATAAAAATTTCCAAAACCACCAACAAACCCTAATAACTATGTCAACTACCTCGAGTAAAGTACCGATGGGCCAAAAAATTGCCTTCGGCGTTGGTATGTTAGCCAACCAAATGTTTCCTGCTTCACTAGGGATATTTATGGTGGTGCTAGTGCAAAACCTGGGATTCCCCGGTTGGATGTGGGGAATCGTTTACTTTATTCCGCGTGTCCTCGATGCTATAACAGACCCCATCATGGGCTTTATCTCAGATAATACCAAATCCCGATGGGGAAGGCGGAGACAATATGTATTTATCGGCGCTATTTTAATGGGGATTACCTTTTCGGTAATGTGGCAACTTTATGGGGATAACAGTGTGAGTTATAACTTCACCTATTTCCTATTTGGCTCTTTTGCCTTCTACATCGGGCTTACTATTTTCAGTGTGCCCTATGTAGCCATGGGCTATGAGATGAGTGAGGACTTCCATGAGCGTACCCAAATTATGGCCATAGCCCAATGGATTGGGCAGTGGGCTTGGGTGATTGCTCCATGGTTTTGGGTCATTATGTATGAGCCAAGTTGGTTCCCATCCCCGGAAGCTGCTACACGTGAATTATCAATTTGGGTCGGAGTGATTTTTGCTTTATGCGCTATGGTTCCTGCTTTTTTCATTCCCAGTAAATCTACCAAAGATGAGAATTACTCACCGCTGACATTCAATGCTATAGGAGATAGTATTTCCCAAATCATCAGAGGGTTCAAAGAAGCCTTTTCCTCAACACCTTTTAGAAAATTGTGTATTTCCACATTTTTTATCTTCAATGCTTTTAATACAGTAGCTGGCTTTGTCTTTTTTATAGTGGTTTGGCATTTGTTTAAGGGCGATGCTGGGGCAGCCGGCTATTGGACACCCTTGTTCGGAAGTATCGGTGCGTTGGTCACTACCTTTATTGTCATTCCTGTGGTAGCTAGGATGTCCAGGAAGATTGGCAAGAAAAACGCTTTCATGGTATCCCAAGGCATAGCCTTGGTAGGCTATCTTTCTTTGTGGTTTCTTTTTGTGCCCGGCAAGCCTTGGATGTTCATCTTTTCCCTTCCATTACACTCTTTTGGAATCGGTAGCCTTTTTGTGTTGATGATGTCCATGACTGCCGATGTGATCGACTTAGACGAACTGAATTACGGAAAACGAAGGGAAGGAGTATTCGGTGCCATTTATTGGTACATGGTGAAGTTCGGATTTGCCATAGCAGGCGGTTTGAGTGGTTTGATTCTGACTATAGTAGGTTTCGATGGAAATGCAGCGGTTCAGCCCGAAGGTGCTGTGGATGGTCTGAGGATTTTCTTCTCGGGGCTTCCGATGTTGGGAACCATAGCGGCCATGTACCTCATGCATGACTACGATGTGGATGAAAAAAGGGCCAATGAAATCCGTGAAGAATTAAAAAAGCGGGCAGAGGCCAAAAAAAGCCTGGAAAACCCGTATTCGCAAAATGAAAATTCAGCGGTATTGACCAAAGTGCAAAATGAATTTTCTCCTAAAACAGACATTGATTTTTCAAATAAATCCAACACCGAAATAAAGCAACTCTTTTCCAAATCATTTGATTCGGGCATTCATGGCCTATGTTTCAGTCCCTATTTGGAAGGTCAGAATATAGGTGATCAATTATCCGAGAATCAAATCCGGAGGAGAATGGACTTGGTTTCAAAAAATGTCAAATGGGTTCGCTCTTTTTCATGTACTGACGGAAATCAATACATTCCCAAAGCAGCCCATGAAAAAGGACTTAAGACGATGGTGGGCGCTTGGATTGGAGTCGATAAAGCGAAAAATGAACAGGAGATTAAAAATCTGATCAGCTTGGCACAACAAGGATTTGTGGATATCGCCGTGGTTGGCAATGAGGTTTTGCTTAGAAATGAATTGACAGAGCAAGAAATAATAGATTACATCAAGGAGGTGAAAAAATCCTTACCCAATACGCCTGTCAGCTACGTGGACACCTATTTTCAACACCAAAAGCATCCCCTACTTGTGGATGCCTGTGATATCATTTTAGCAAACTGTTATCCTTTTTGGGAAGGAAAAAGTATTGAAGAAGCCTCTTCCCATTTGCAGCATATGTATGCGTCAACAAAAGACATTGCAAATGGTAAAAAAATCATGATTACAGAAACAGGATGGCCGAATCAGGGAGATAAAGTCCAAGACGCCGAACCTTCTGAAGAGAATGCAATGAAGTACTTTATTAATGCCAATAGTTGGTCCCAACAAGAAAAAATAGACATGTTCTATTTTTCATCATTCGATGAGTCATGGAAAATACACCATGAAGGTGATGTCGGTCAACGTTGGGGAATTTGGGATAAGAATGAAAACTTAAAATACATCTAGGAATGTCTTCAAAAGCTGAAAAATTATTATCGTTGACCGGTGTTTCATTTGAGGGTGCTTCTTTTGAAACCCTGAAAGAATTGTATAGAAAAGTCCTGGATTTTGGGATTCATGGGATTGGCTTCAGCCCATACATAGAAGGACAAAAACCCGGAGACATCATTTCAGAGGAGCAAATAAGAAGGAGATTGGAAATCATTAGGCCTTATACAACTTGGGTTCGCTCTTTCTCCTGTACGGATGGGAATGAGCTGATTCCAAAAATCGCCAAGGAATATGGGATGAAAACTTTAGTGGGTGCATGGCTCGGCAAGGAGGACAAAATCAATCAGATGGAGATAGAAAATCTGATCAAAATCTCTAATGAAGGATATGTCGACATTGCCGCAGTTGGAAATGAAGTCATGTACCGCGAAGACCTCACCGAGGACGAGCTTTTAACCTTCATGCAAAAAGTAAAATCGGCAATTAAGGGGATTCCTGTTGGTTATGTAGATGCCTATTATGAATTTGAGGATTATCCAAAAATAGCTGAAGCCTGTGATATTATTTTGGCCAATTGCTATCCTTATTGGGAAGGATGTCACATAGACTATTCATTGTTATACATGAAGGAAATGTATAACAGGGCAAAGCGTGCTGCCAAAGGAAAACCAGTTATCATCAGTGAAACCGGTTGGCCGAGTCAGGGAACTAGCTTAGGAGCTGCCATGCCTTCTGATGAAAATTTTATCAAATATTTTATCAATACACAGAAGTGGTCAAAAGAAGAGAATATTGAAATTTTCTATTTTTCATCATTTGATGAGTCATGGAAGGTTGGAGTCGAGGGAGATGTAGGTGCCTATTGGGGGCTTTGGGACAAAGATGAAAACCATAAATATTAATCAAATTAGGAATTGAAAATATCCCTGTAATTTCAAGGAAAGGTTTAATTTCTAACATTTACTGTTCGGTGCTGTATTCACACATTTTGTGAATTCAGCACCGCTTTTTGTTTATAAATGGATATCATTTCTTCATTAGGCCGATTTGAAAATCACTTCAATGTCATACGTGTCCTACAAATCAAGTCTGATTTCAAGGTGACTAAAAAGAAAACAAAAGATCAATTACTTTTAGAATAAGCCGCTCTCAGCATCACTGTTGAGGTATAAAGTATTACAACTATCACAAGCCATCTGAGAATATCCAATGGCAATGATTTCACTATAAATGCAGCAATTAATACTGCTAAAATTCCCGGAATTGCCATGGCTACTGCAGCTTTCCTATTAAAGGCTCCTTCACGGATAAATCGAATAGATGCGGGTGGCATCAAAAATGCACATGAGCCCATCATGATTGGAAAAGCAACCTGAGGTGACATTCCAAGTGCAAAACCAAGGCCATACAAGGAGCATACAAACCTATCCCATCATTATATTATCTTGTGAAAATTTTCAAAGTAAGATCATTTATCATGAGGCGAAAAATCCCAGAGTCAACTCTACCAAAACTCAATCGCTCACAATTTATTACTTCCGAAGGTTTACAAAAATTAAAGGAAGAACATGATCATTTATGGCGAGTTGAACGTCCAGACGTTACCGCTAAGGTTGCATGGGCCGCAAGTTTGGGAGATCGTTCAGAAAATGCCGATTACCATTACAACAAAAAACGTCTTCGAGAAATTGATAATCGCCTACGTTATTTACGAAAGTGTATTGATGACTTTAAAGTTATTGACTATCACCCCAACCAAGAAGGAAAAGTGAATTTTGGTGCTTGGGTAGAAATTAAAAACGAAAAGAAAGGTCTTCAAAATCGTCTTCGAATTGTTGGTTACGAAGAGTTAATAGGTAACAAAAATTACATCTCTATGGACTCTCCCATGGCTGAATCGCTTCTTGGTAAAACTGTTGGAGATGAGGTGATAGTTAAAACCAAAATGGGTGATTTTGTATGGAAAATTCTTAAAATAGAGTACCAAAAGTAGTTTTGCTAATCATAGCTATAAGGAATTGCTTAGCATAAAGTAATATATAATACACCGTTTTTTCTTCGTGTTGGTAAACTGCAGTTCTTCTAATTCATTTTTCCTGATTGTAATTTCAAAATAATTCCAAATCACTTTTTCTCCAAATCCATACTCAATTCCTTTTGAACCAATCCAGCTCTCAGCATCACTGTTGAGGTATAAAGTATAACCACTATCACAAGCCATCTAAGAATATCCAATGGCAATGATTTCACTATAAATGCAGCAATCAATACGGCTAAAATTCCTGGAATTGCCATGGCTACTGCAGCTTTCCTATTATAGGCTCCTTCACGGATAAAACGAATAGATGCGGGAGGCATCAAAAAAGCACATGATCCCATCATGATCGGAAAAGCCACCTGCGGAGACATCCCAAGTGCAAAAACCAAAGCCATACAAGGGGCATACAAGCCAATACCGGCAGTCATCAATGCACCCAAGAAAAAGTTGGCAACTATTGCAATAATAAGTTTACCTCCTTCAAGGCCGATAGCCTCGCCACCTCCTTGAATCCAATCCAAGTTGCGGGCAAGCATAAAACCGGCTGTAATAAGCAATGCAAATCCCATAGTCAGCCTGATCTTTTGTTCGGATAGCTTTGAGACTACGCCTGCACCAACGATGGCACCTATTGCAGCCGAGACAAGCATTAGAATAAGTGTTTTTGGCTCGACTTCAATGATCGTGATAAAAATCAGGGCCTGTAACAATACAGGAAGTGTATTGGCAACATTCATAGTACCCGGAATGAGCTTGTCCTCAGTTTGTTTGGTAAATTTTAACAACGCTGTTTGAGGAGCAAATGCACCAATACCCAACACGTCAAAAAAATTGACCACAAATCCAATAATGGAAGTTTTTCTCCAGCTGATGGGTTCCAACCTGTTTTTATGTCTGAGAAAATCCCTCGTCAAAACAATAGTAAACCAAACCATTAGAATGCCGAGTGAAATCCAAATAAATGCCACCATTGAGTCCAGCTAATTAGAAATAATTATGTTGCTTATCGAGTGAATGCTTCATTCCATCAAAAAGTGGGAAATTTTCCAAGAAATATATCAATAAATTGAATAGAAATTCAGCTTTTACAATAACCCAGGGCATTACCTCTACCGAATACTCCCCTCCTAATAATCCAAACTACTTGTACAATAATCTGCTAGGAAAAATCTTCAATTAAATAATACATTTTCCAAGTACCTCTATTCTTTATTTCGAAACTTCCTCTGTATTCACATTCAAACTCCTCGCTGATGAGATCATAGGTCGATTCGGAAAGGTTGATTTTTCCCGGGACTGAATTAGATTCCATTCTGGAGGCAATATTGACAGTGTCTCCCCATATGTCATACTGCCATTTTTTAATTCCGACTATTCCCGCTACAACAGGACCTGTATGGATCCCTACCCGCATTTCAAAGGCACAAATTCCTTCATCTGATTTACTATTTACAAACGCCATCATCTCTTTGGCTGCGAGAACCACGTCTCGGGGATGCGTTTGGTTTTCCTTTGGAAGTCCTCCGACGCACATATAGGAATCACCGATGGTCTTGATCTTTTCTAAATTATTCCGGGAGCATATCTCATCAAATTTTTTGAAATAGTAATCCAAACTTTTAACCAGGACCTCCGGTGAAATATTTTCCGCGGTAGCGCTGAAATTTTTGAAATCAGTAAATAAAACGGTGACTGATTCATTTCGCAGAACTTTGACTGAACCATATTCTTTCAGTTCTTCCGCCGTTTCTGCGGGCAAAATATTCAATAGAAGTTTTTCCGACCGATCTTTTTCTTTTTCGATAATCTGTTTGGCCTGTTTCTCATAGAGGAAACGTCGGTAAACTACAAATGCCAGCAATGCAATCAATATCATCGCGATTATCACTCCATAAATGATAAATCTTTGTCTTTTAGTCTGGAGATCTTTGATGAAAGCTTCTTTTTCCAATAAGTCTACTTCTATTTGTTTCTGAGAAACTTCATAATCAGTCCTAAGATTTGCCATCTCCTGCACGGCGCTGATATTATTGACACTGTCGCGATAAATGATGTGCTTTTTGTAGAATTCCAGTGCTTTTTGAGGAAGGCCATCCTGCTCATAAATTTTGGAAAGGGTCAGGTTGGAATTGCTGATTTGGTCTTTAAGTCCGTAGTGATTGGCGAGTTCCAGGCTTCGATTGGCATAATTCAAAGCGCGAATCCGATCGCCACTTTCCAAATAAATGGTGGACATGAATTCGAGGTATACCGATATGGGATAGAATTCATTGTAAGCTTCAAGAATGGCAATTGCCTTGTTGATATTTTCTTCCGCGGCTGTATTATTACCGTTTTGAGCATTGATCATCCCGAGATTCCCAAAGCAATAAGCCTCACCAATTGGGTAATTAACCTTCTTAAAAATGGCTAAGGCTTCTTCGGTTAAAAGTAAAGCAGAGTCAAGTTTCCCTAGATTCAGGTACTCATCGCCGGCATTGAATATGCCACTTGCCAGGGCTAGTGAATCATTTACATTTCTGAGGATTTCTATGCTTCTGCCATAGTAAATGGCAGCATTCTGACTGTTTTCACTTTGTGAGTAAGTATCAGCTATTGCCAAAAAAACTTTTCCCCTACCCTCTTGGTAATTGGCTTTCTCGACGTAAGCGAGACTTTGAAAGTAAAAATCCAAACCCTGTGAAAGTTCACCTTTCAATACATGTCCGTTTCCTACTTGTAAGTAGCCGTAATAAGCACCTTTATAATCCGATTCAACCACCGATTTATCTATTAAGATCTGACCATATTTTAGAAGACTATCCGGATTCGGGTCTTTTTGAAGGATAGATTCCAAAAGTCCCTTGTCACCATTTCCTTGGAAATAAAGCTTTTTCAAACTATCAAGTAAAGCAATATTCTTTTCCACATCCATTTCTGATTGCGAAAAAGCGCAATTAAAAGAGAAAAAAAATAAAAAGAGAATCGGGAATTTTTTCATTTCCACGTAACAAAATCATGGAAAATCATATAACTCGAATCTTTGGGTCGATCTTAAATTTTCTTTCCAAACCACCGGAATTAACTAGAAAGTGAATTCTATATTCTTCTTCCGCCCCATGCTTTGCCTTACCGACATGTCCATCTTTGTGTGTTTTCCCGGAGCTTTTCCCATCATCATAGAGTTTGATCAGAGATTTCTTTTTATTTACTACGATCTTCGTAATAATGACAAAATCTTGGACACTTTCCATGATATGCATGGCCGCTCCCACCCAAGCCAATTTTGACTTATCTCTGATATTGCTCACAAAATTTTCCTTTTTTGGTGAATCGTTGTGATTGTCTCCGATAAGAATGCATTCCATGACCTCTTCTTTGCTTGGTTTTTCATTTAAAGCAATGATCTTTTTGGTGTTTACATACAGCGTGATGATGGTATCTTTCATTTTTCCGGGGGTTTTATTATTGCATTGTCAAAATTTTGCTTGGTAAAAAATTGGTTGAAGGCAATTCAAATTAAAACTAAAATTGGTAAAATACAATATGTAATATTCAATATGTTAAAAGTTATACACTCAAGCGTTTCTACTTTTATCTCACTTTCAAACTCTCCTTTGCTAGGTTTAAATTGTTACTACACCATTTTATCCTCGGAATTTGTAATTCCTTTTTCTACATGAATCTATACCAATAAGCAAAGATTGAAAATTTGGCTTTTGTCTGAATCTGATGGACAACAGAATCATGGTTTTAAAAGAAGATACTTACAAATTTTTTTTCATTATGGTATTTGTAGGGTTAGTGATAAGACTTATTTAATAAAAGCTCCATTTGCTCAGCAACCCATTGGGCAGAAGAAGCAAAAGAGCCAGTTACAATCCGATTAGGTTTATCAATAACAAGGGTGAGCTCTGGTTCATTTCGGATATCGAAGGAGTTCACAACCAGTTGGAGTTGTTGAACCGGAATCCAATGTAATGACATTACCAGGATGAATTTAATCAAGATATTTTTGGGAGATGATTTCTTTTAACTTAAGATTATCCTGATTGATAAGAGAGAAGTTTCGGACTTGACCTTCCATATTTTTGAGGATTAAAGGGTAAGATTTTAATAACCTTGGACCTAATTGAACGTTAACCCATTAACTAAATCTTTTATTTTATGAGAAAATATTTTTCAATTTCAGTCTTATTGGTTTTTATATTCCTTTTTGCAAGTTGTACATCCTTGAGAACTATCCCAATTTCAGAAAACAGGTATGATGGCATGGAAATTTTTACCTCTAATGTGCCTTTGGGCAGAGATTATCAAGAAGTCAGAATAATTAGAGTCACAGGTGGCTGGCTCTCAGGGCCAAGAACGAAGATGAATAGACTGGTAAGGCAAGCAAAAAGAGCAGGTGCAAATGGTTTAGTGGATGTCAAGTATGATATCATTGATGGTAAAAATAGGTTGACTGGGACAGCGGTGCGGTTTATGTAAGATGTCGAATTAGATTCCGAAAATCATCTCAACCTCAAGCTCCCTACGTAATAATCCACATCAACCGTCAGGTCCGACTTTTTTTCCAAGGTCACCTGAGTCCATTTCGTAGTTGGTTGAATTCTTACTTTCTTATCTCCCAAGTGCAAGTCCACCGGCATATCAAATGATAAAATGCAGTTTGCCCATCGGAAATTAAAAGTCAAATCGTCTGAAAAATAGTATTCCAAAATTGGAACAGCGCTATTTCTAAGGTACTGGTCAAAAAAGCTTGAAAGGTCTATTCCTGCTTCTTGGGAAATGTAATCTTCCACCTGTGCAGTCGTGACCGTCTGATGGTAAAACTCGCTGTTCAATCCCCTAAGGATCTTTCTCCATTTTTCATCGTCATTCACGATTTCACGGAGTGTATTCAGGATATTCCCACCTTTGTAGTACATATCTCCCGAACCTCGGCTGTTGACGCTGTACCTACCTATTATAGGAAGTTTGTTATCTATTCGGGTTCTCGTACCCCGCACATATTCCTGTCCTGCTTCTTTTCCATAGAAATAGTCGACATACAGGCTCTCAGAATAGTTGGTAAAGCTCTCGTGGATCCACATATCCGCCACATCCTTGTAAGTGATGTTGTTGGCAAACCACTCGTGACCGGATTCATGGATGATGATAAAGTCAAATTTCATCCCCCAACCTGTTCCACTCAGGTCCGCACCGCGATAACCGTTTTGGTAGCCGTTGCCATAAGTGACCGAACTCTGATGCTCCATGCCGAGGTAAGGCGCTTCCACCAGTTTGTAGCTGTCTTCGTAAAATGGATAAGGCCCAAACCAATGCTCAAAAGCCTCCATCATCCGACCAGCATCTGAAAAATGCTTTTTCGCTTTCTCCAGATTTTCCCGCATTACATAGTATTCCATATCGAGAAGCCCTTTTTCACCCTGA
This sequence comes from Aquiflexum sp. TKW24L, assembly GCF_023502205.1. GTDB lineage: Bacteria > Bacteroidota > Bacteroidia > Cytophagales > Cyclobacteriaceae > Cognataquiflexum. The sequence continues at coordinate 96,522 of NZ_JAMFLG010000003.1, forward strand.
TATTTTTCTGAAAAATGGACATAGTCGCCAATGTTGATATTCACTCCGTAGTCATTGATGGGATTGCTGACAAACCAATGAAAGGTTTTGGTCTGTCCATTGGTCTCGGTTTTCCTCAAACGCCCGTTGGAAATGTTCATCAAGTTTTTGGGAACAGTCACGCTGATCAGCATGCTGTCCACCTCATCCGCCGGGTGGTCTTTGCTTGGCCACCAGATACTCGAACCGATTCCCTGATTGGAAGAAGCGATAAAATGATTCCCATTTTCATCTTTTTGCCAGGTGATGCCGCCGTCCCAAGGTGGCCGCACCGCTTCTTTGGGTTGGCCTTCATAAGAAATTACAACTTCTTCAAATTCCCCCACAACCTGCTTTTTGGGGAGGCTGATAAAATGGGCTGCTCCCTCCTTTCGGATTTCAAGATTTTTTCCGTCCTGTTTTGCATTGATAATCCGTAAAGGTTCCTGCAAGTCTATCTGCAATACTTGATGTGCCTTCTTTACTTGGTACCGAACTGTATTGGTTCCTTTGATGGATTTGGTTTCAGGAAAAACTTCCACGGCAAGGTGGTAGTAATTTAAATCCCACCATTCCCTTTCCGGTGTGATGCTTCCCCGCAGCGTATCTGCCCGGGTGAAAATCATCTCTTGGGAATAAGAACCACTTGCAATGAAAAAAAAGGACAGCGTAAAAAGGAGTTTTATGATTAAATTCATAAGATGGGAATTAGCAAAGGAGACTGAATATCGGCAATTTTTTGGAAATGGGTTTGGGAAATTATATGAACAACCTCTTTTATGAAATCAAAAGACTTCCTTAAAACCACCTTAAAATGATTTAAATCCGAAGTAAGTTAGATCCTGAGCCAATATCTATCAATATCCAATATCCATAAATATCAACTTGGATAGAAAATGATTCGACGTTTAAAATTCCTTCCTAATCAACCTTCTCCCAATCTCCCCTCCGATTTGCATCAATGCCTCACTTTCTTCTTTGGTGAAATCATAAGGAACAGGCTTGGCTATTCCCAGCGTCCCATACAATTCGCCTCCAAGCAACATCGGTACTGCAATGGAACCTTCGACTTTGGTTTCCTTTGCGGCAGGTCTTGCCACTCCGGAAGAATCTGTCTGCAGGTTGCACATCTCTACAGGCTGCTTCCGCTCCGCTGCAATTCCCGCCATTCCTTTGCCGATCGGAATCACCGACATCTTGGGCAACAAAAAATCAGGAATGCCTTTCTGCGATTTCAGCATCAGCAAATTGGTCTCTTTGTCAAGGGTGTGGATTGTTCCCGTGGTACAATCAAAAGCTGCAATAATGGTTTCCAACAATTCTTACCAATTGATATCTCCTTTTGTTTGCTTAATGGATTTGATGATTGATTCTGTGTTGTTCATAATATTTTTTTTCTAATTATATCCTTAAATTCCTTCCACCTTTCACTTTTAACCTTTTACTTCCGACTTCGGTCTTCCGTCCCGTTCAGTCAACTTTCGCCTCAAAACTCACCTTCTTCCCCTCTCCTTCAAAGCTGTTTATAAATGTGATGATCGCCTTTTCTCCTTCAAACTTAACCCGGATGATTTCAGAATGCGGACTTTCGATGTACCGCAGGTGAAGTTCCACGGTATTAAGATCAAGCCAAGCATAACTTCCTGCAATTTTAAAAGGAGCCAATCCTACTTGCTGGTTCATAGCAAAAGTAAAGAGGTTAGGCCCTATCCTGTCTGTTTCATCCTTGATCCATTTGCCTGATCCAAAGATCAATTTAAAAGTATAAGCCCCTTGAACAAGATTCAAAACACAGACTTCATCTTGAAAACCAAATGAAAAGCCATTAACATTTTCAACTTTAGATGTGATGCTATAATTTTTTCCAGAAACTGTTTTTTCCAAGATAGGGTTTTCTGCACTTTCCATTGGAGCAAAAGAAAGCATGTTGAGTCTTTCTTTCAATTTTGTGTCTTGATCAGAGATTGTACCAAATGCGGGCAACAAGTTACTCCAAACCAAATCAAGCAATCCTTGCATATCGGTGGTCTCCGAAGTGAGGATAATGACGGCATCTTTTTCTGGTAGGATTAAAATATACTGTCCAAATGCTCCATCAGCGCGGTAAGAATTATGTCGGCTTCTCCACATTTGATAAGCATACCCCTGAATCCAATCATTGGAAGCCATTTTTTCCGCAGAAGCATTGGGTTCTTGCATGATTTTCAAAGTACTTGCTTCTTCGATCCAGGATTCAGCCAGTATTTGTTTTCCGTTCCATTTCCCTTTTTGCAGAAATAACTGACCGAGCTTTGCCATGTCCTCAGTCTTGACCCGGATACCCCAACCACCAGTTTGGGTCCCCTGTAAATCCGTCTCCCAATCCAATCCTGTAATCCCCAAGGGCTTCAATAATCTTGGTTCCAAAAAGTCCAAGAGCGTTTGACCGGTTACTTTTTGGATAATGGATGAAAGCATGAAGCTGGCGGAGGTATTGTACAGGAATTTTGTTCCCGGTTCATTGGCAATGGGCATATTCAGAAATGCTGCTACCCAGTTTTCAGTGGTAAATACTTCTTGGTTAAAGCTTTTATCATGGCCTACGCTCATCGAAAGCAAATCTTTGATTTCAAGATTCGCCAGATTTTGTGAAATATGATCAGGGAGAGATTCAGGAAAAAAAGAAATAACCTTATCTGTTACTTTGAGCTTTTTCTCAGCTACTGCAAAGCCAATTGCTGTGGCTGTGAAAGTTTTACTGACTGAGTACATGGTATGTTTGAGTTCCGGCTTATAAGGATCCCACCAACCCTCGGCGATCACCTTCCCATGTCTAAGCACCATCATACTATGTACTTCATGCTTACTTGCTTCAACCTCATGGATAAAATCAATAATCTTTTGGGAGGAAACCTTTTGGGCCTTTGGGGTACTTCTGGGAAGGGAGTTTTGGGCAAAAACCGGTAGGTAGATTAAAAAAAGCAATATAATTATAATGGGTTTCATTGTCTGATAGGATAGGTTTGAAATGTATTATAATGGATTGAAGCATAATTAACTTACCTATTTTTCTTCAATCAGAATTCATAAGATAATCAAACCTAACCTCATCCACAACCTCGATATGGTTTTTGAAATCAGGAAAATCAGGGTTGATCAGAAGGTTATGTTCTAATGGATAGAACGATAAGTTCAGTCTTGCCGAAGGTACTTTCAAAAAGGGAAATTCCTTTTCCTGTAACCAAGCTCGCCCAAAATCTTGTGTAACCTTTGCATGAGCCAGCACATTCCAATTTTCAGGCAAACTGTCTTTCTCCAAAGTACCAATCAAATTGGGATCTTGAATACCAAATTCAATCATATACCATGATTTCCCGGAAACAGCATTCCCCTTGATACAGAGGTATTCCAATAAAGATATGGCAGGCCCACTTCCGGCACAAATCATCCCCATACCTTTTGGATTCCATCTCCCTGCATTATAGGAACAACTAAAGGGAGCTTTGTAATAGGTTTCTGACATGATTCTAAAATAGCGCATAGACCCTACATGACATTGCCAAAATGAAGTGCATCCAAAGCCTCATCAACCAATTCCAAACCAATCATCGAGGTCAAAATCTTGACAGGGGCTTCATTACCTAGGGCCATATTAGGACTGTCCAACCATTGCTTGAGATGGTTTGTATTACCAAAAAGATCCACTCCTTTTTTGATAACTTCATCGATTTTAAAAAATTGATATGAACCCGGAGTACCTATTGGGCTTTTATTGTCCCACCTAGAAACCGTGCTAGGAGACACAGAAGCTGCCTTGGCAATGTCTTGTATCTTCAAGCCCAAATATTCAATTATCGGAAAAATATCTTCCGAAAGTAGATTTTTGTCCAATAACTCCCCTACTTCGTCCATTCCTTTTGCTCTAGTAAATGCGGGTACAAAAAATCCATAACCACTAGGGATCTCATATGACTTTAACTGACCTGACCTGCTTACCTTAAATGTCGGAGGATTACCATATTCTGGACTTTGAAAATCTGACACCAGATTTTCTTCCTTTGAATCAGGCTCAGGATACAATTTAGGTTTTTTGGAAGATTTATTTGTGAGCATAATAATGAAAGGGAAGTTGATTAATTTTCATTTGACTATAAAAAAATAGTCATTTGACAATTGTAAAAAAAGTTTTATTTCCTTTTTTACTTTCCTTTCAACAATTCTTTTTCAATTTCATCCATATTTCCATTTAAGGCTTGATCAATGATGGAATTCCATCGGGATTGGGTATCCTTGTCCAAACCGTGCCTTGTTCTAGCATCATAGATTTCCTGAAGCTTGTTCATCTCTCGGTATGAATCAAAAAATGCATCATTGACCAAAGCTTGATAGTTTTCCGGAGTTACCTGCAAAGCTTTCAATCTGTCGATGAGCCGGTTGCCAACTACCTTGGTGACATCAAAGTGCCTTTGTTCGTGGTTCAATGCATAATCATTTTTTCCTTGGGCTTTGGCCCAAGAAGATCCTGGAAGCATATAAACTTTGACTTCTACGGGAAGCACCAAAACACCTTCTTCCATAAATGGAGAGCCTTCCATAGCCAAACTGGTAAAAATCGTGGCGTTATATCCACTTGTCCTGCTTGGTTTTTCCCGAAAATCACTCCAAGAAAGTGGTCGGTTGAAATCATAAAAAACTGTATCCTGATCACTTTTTTTCTCCTTTTCAACAATTTCCAACCTGACAGCTTTTGCTAGCTTCCTATTGTGAGTGGCATGATCATTTATCCAATCATTTAAAAAAACAATGGAATTTACTAACCCTCTATTCAAAATCTGATCAATCAAATCAGTACGGTGGATGGACCTTTGGTAAGTTATCCCAGCTTCATAATCCACCAAATGAACAGGTTCAAATGATGTTTTAAGGAAATAGCTGAATTTAATTTTCAACTCTCCTGAAGCTACCTTGCTGCTTGTTTGTGTCTCCGCAATTTTAAATTCCAGAACTCTCATTTGAATGGCCCTATCAGAATCTGCATTTTTTATTGAGTTTTGATAAAAAGTTCTAATACCTTCAGCTAATCCAGCTTTTATTTTTGCTTTATACTGTTGGTTATTAGCTATATATACTTTTCCGATTAAAGTGATGTCGTCTTGAATATCCAAGACTTCAGACAACTCAAAACTGGCTTGATTTAAGATGATTTTTTTTGATGCATTCAAATCAAATATTCTTTCTTGGGCACTTACATTCCCCGATAGGATTAAAATCAAGAAACCTAAGGCTAATAATTTTCTCTGCATAACGGCTTAACGCAAAGCCAAAAACAACAGTTCTGATGGAGGAACAGAATTATACTGTACCTGTAAATGATGACCTTTGACGCTCTTTCAACTAAACCTCTTTTTTAAGGTATTATTACCCTACCAAAAGGATCCAGCGAAATTCTAATAATCATTCATCTAAAGCTTATAAAAAGAGGAAGCATTCGACCCAAATAGTTTGTTTTGTTCCGATTTAGAGAAGCTGGAGAAAAAATCTTCAACAATCCAATAAGCATCTTTATAAGTTGCAGATAAAGTACATACCGGCCAATCAGAACCATACATCAATCTGTCGATTCCAAAAGTAGCCAAAGCAGTTGCGATATAAGGCTCAAATTGCTCTTTCTCCCAACTTTTCCAATCCGCCTCAGTCACCATTCCTGAGATCTTACAGTGGACATTTTCAAGGGAAGCGATTTTTTCCAAACCTTTTCTCCAGAATTCCACCTCTGGGCCTTTAATATTGGGCTTGGCAAGGTGGTCAATCACAAAAAGTTGATTTGGAATTGATTTGGCCAAAGTATAGGCATTGGGAAGGTGTTGTGGATAAATCAAAATGTCATATGTAAATCCAAACTCCTGAAGCTTGCTTATTCCATGAAGAAAAGTCGGACGAAGCATAAAATCTAAGTCAGGTTCATCTTGAATGATATGCCTGAATCCTTTGATTTTTGGATGCTGTGAATAATAATGCAAACGATCGGTAAGATCTTTTGACTGTAAGTCAATCCATCCGACAATTCCTTTGATAAAATCATTTTGCTCTGCAAAGGAAAGTAAAAAGTCGTTCTCTGACTCGGATTGGCTAGCTTGTACTGCAACACAACCCCCGAATCCAGTTGCCTCCAACAATGGCTTCAAATCTTTAGGAAGAAAATCTCTTTGTATCCGAAGCATCGACTCATCCATCCAAGAATGGGATTCAGCTGAATAATTCCAAAAATGTTGGTGGCTATCGATTCGATTTATGAGATTCATTTATATCAGGATCAAAAATGATGATCACTTAAAATTCTCCTTCAATAAAGCAAGTTTTTCTTGATAGTCATATTGAAGGTCCTCATGAAGCCCGAGGATCAATTTTTCAATTTTGCCTACCTGAACCCGATAAAGGTTATCAATAACAGGATGACGGAAATCCAAGAATCCGTAAAGTTTAAATTGCTCACAAAAGTAAATGATTAATTCGATAAGGGTTTCTTTGTCTTTGGTAAGCTTAAGGCTTTTGTTCATCTTCCTTCTGATTACTTGAGCCGACTTTTTCGCAAAATGGTAATTGCGGGTATTGGATTTTTGGAATTCGAGATCGATTTCCTCCTGAACCAATTGAACAAATAGTCTTGGATTTTCCCTTTCAAAAAGTTTGAAATATAAAAAAGCTTTATTGTCCGTACTGAACTTGGCTAAATCCAACAGCAGGACGGACAATTCTTTTGTATCAAGAAAGGTTAATTCTTTTTTTATATCTGAAAGGCTGCCGATTTTCATGATGATTTAACCGTCAATTTGGTCAGCAAATCCTTAATCAGGGAGCTTTGAAAAGCTTTACATCTACCGCACTCAATCCTTTGGGAGATTTTTCAGTTTCAAAAATAACTTTATCATTTTCCTGAATGGGATCTATACATTTGTTGATGTGGACGAAAATGCTGTCTTGGGACACCTCATCTTTAATGAATCCATATCCTTTAGAAGCATTAAAAAATGTCACTTTTCCTTTTCTAAGATTCTCTCCGGGAAGTGGATCAGCGTGCTTTGAAACACCTATTTCAATGGTGTCAGCATCAAAGACTCTTTTTTTGGATGGATCAGGGGGGGTGGAAGTAATGTTCCCAAATTCATCCACGTAAGCAATCATATTTTCGAAATCCGTAACTTTGGCAGTGTTGGACTTTCTGTCATCTTTCTTTTGCTGCTTCTCCTGTTTTTTCTTCTGTCTCAATTTTTCTTTTTCCTTCTTGTCGAAGGTGTCTCTTGATTTTGCCATATGTTACAAAAATCCGGGAATTTTTGGGTATTTCCTATTTTATAGAAAAAGTATTTTAACAATTATTAACTCTCAATGAACCACAGGCTAATAAATTACCAAAATCACCCAATCGCCAATGGGATTTTCCCCTTAAATAATTTTCTGCCGCACTTCTTTAGAAATAATTAGATTGAGGATAATTTTATTGACAAGTTTTCTTAAGCGAAAAGGCTTTAAAGAAATAAATCTTTGCCAATTTTGATCAAAAGCCCATAGCCAACCAATTATACATGAAAGACCTTCAACAGATTTTGCACGCTTACGAAAATTGTAAAGTCCGCAATCAAAAAGCAGCTTTGGCCACCGTTGTAAAAGTCGATGGGTCTGCATACAGGCGCCCCGGTGCAAGAATGCTTGTCACGGAAGATGGAGAATTGACCGGAGCAATCAGTGGCGGTTGCCTTGAAGGTGATGCACTCAGAAAAGCCCAAATGGTCATTTTTCAACAAAAATCAATGCTTGTGACCTATGACACTACTGACGAAGATGACCAAAAATTCGGCGTGGGTTTAGGATGTAACGGTATCATTCAGGTGCTGATCGAACCCTTGGATTTTGAGGACGATTCCAATCCTATTGAATTGTTGAAAGTGGCACTAAGTGACCGCCTTCCAAGTGTTTTGGTTACTGCTTTTTCTTTGAAAAATGCCCGTGGAGAGCAAATAGGTACAAGAGTGCTATCTAAAGTGGGTGCGACATTTGGCAAAATCGAAACTTTAAATCCTGTTCTGTCAGAGAAAATTCAGCTTGAAATCAATTCCAAGTCTGAAAACCGAACTAGCACAATAAAACAATATCTTGACCCGGATGAAATTTGGGTCTTCTATGAAGCCATCAACCCTCCAATCCGAATTTTATTATTTGGTGCAGGTAATGACGCCATCCCGGTTGCCAAATTAGCTTCTCTGTTGGGTTGGGAATTGACTTTGATTGACGGTAGAAAAAACCACGCGACAACGGAAAGATTTCCTACCGCTAAAAAGATCATCATCGAGCCGGCTGACAGGGCTGTTTCAGGTTTGAATCCTGACAAAAATACGGTTGCATTACTGATGACCCATAATTTTGACTATGAGGCAGTGGTGCTAAAGGACCTGATACTTTACGCGCTTCCCTATATCGGTATATTGGGACCAAAAAAGAAAACCGACAAATTGATAGCACGGTTGGAATCAGAAGGGACCAAAGTCCCCACCGAAAACATCTATGCCCCAATTGGTTTGGATATCGGGGCTGAAGGATCTGAGGAAATTGCATTATCCGCCTTGGCTGAAATCAAAGCCGTTTTGGCTAAGAAAAACCCTGATTTTTTGAAAAATAAATTGGGTCCAATCCATGAACAAAGATGAACAAGGAGATAAGAACCGGTGTCATTATCCTTGCCGCCGGTAGTTCTTCCCGATTGGGACAACCGAAACAATTGCTCGAATTCAAAGGAAAAACCCTCCTTGAAATTGCGGTCGAGGCTGCACAAAATTCACTAGCCGATTCCTGTGTAATTGTCTTGGGTGCAAATGCGGATTTAATTGTTGAAAAAATCCACCACACCAAAGTAAATCAAGTCATCAACGAAAATTGGGAAAAAGGGATGGCCTCTTCCATGCAAAAAGGGCTGAATTATCTATTGGAAAATTCAGATCCTGATCTGGTAATCTTGATGCTTTCAGACCAACCTTTTGTAGATTATAAAATTCTTAACTCACTGATTAAAAGTAAATTAAATACTGATAGTGAAATTATAGCTTGCCGTTATAATGAAACCTTTGGCGTTCCTGTTTTATTCACCAAAAAGTATTTTCCGGAACTACTTTCCCTAACAGGGAATGAAGGTGCTAAAAAATTATTAATGGCCCACCAAGATGATTTACATACCATTGATTTTCCTCACGGAGCCATTGACATCGACACCATGGAAGATTACCAAAAGCTGAAAAGTGGCAGCTAAGATTTCCTCAATGTTTCCACCACTTTTTTGATATACTCAGCAGCAAAAATAATTTCAGACTCGGTAGTATTTAAACCCAAACTGAAGCGGATCGACGCCCTTCCCAAATCGGGATCAATGCCCATCGCAGCCAAAACGTGTGAGGGTTTAGGCGAAATACTCGTACATGCCGAACCTGAACTTACGGCAACTTCTTTGTTTACTCTTTGAAGTAGCTCCACTCCCTCCACCCCACCAAAGGAAATATTCGAAACATGCGACAACCTGTTTTGAAGGTTCCCATTCACGGTTGTTCCTTCTATTTCTAAAATCTTGCTTTCTAATTGATTTCGGAGGTTTTCTAAGCGACTAGCTTCTACAATCTGATTTTTTGACCGAAGTTCAGCAGCCTTTCCAAAACCTACAATTCCTGGTACATTGAGAGTTCCGCTTCGGAATCCCTTTTCGTGTCCTCCCCCATCGATTAATGCCAAAGGCTTTGGAAGTGGATGATTGTGTCTTACATACATTGCTCCGACGCCTTTTGGTCCATACATTTTATGGGCAGAAATAGCCATCAAGTGGATACCTTTTATGTCCAAAGGGATTTTTCCTACCGCTTGTACTGCATCCGTAAAGAGGATAATATTTCGTTCTTCGGCAATTTCCTTGATCCGATCCATTTGATGGATAAGCCCGGTTTCATTGTTGGCCCACATCAAGGCAATCATTTTGGTATGTGGCAATATGCTTGAATTCAGTAGATCAAGATCAATCTCACCGAATTGATTGACAGGAAGATAAGTGACCTCTGCTCCTTTGGATTGAAGGTGGTCCAAAGTATCCAATACTGCTTTGTGCTCCGTTGTGCAACTGATATAGTGTTGCTTTTCTCCGCGATAATGCTCGAAAATCCCTTTTATAGCTAAATTGATGGCTTCCGTTGCACCTGAAGTAAAAATGATTTCTTTTGGTTTTGCACCTATCAGGTTGGCGATTTGCTCCCGTGCGGTTTCCACGGCATCTTCGGCCATCCAACCATAGGGATGACTTTTGCTTGCCGCATTGCCGAAGTGCTGCCCAAACCAAGGTATCATTTCTTCGATTACCTCAGGGGAACATGGAGTAGTCGCATTGTAATCCAAGTAAATCGGGTATTTCATCGAATTTTAAAGTAAATTCCAATGTAAAACCTTTAGCCAAAAGCCGCAAACCAAACCGGATTAATGGTAGAATTAATTAATTTTAGAGATGCAAGAAACCTGGAAATTCCCCCTCTCTTCTCAAAATCAGCCAAAGAATCCTGAATTTTTTTTGAAGGAATTATTGGAAGCAAATGAAAGAGACTTGGGGATTTTTCTTTCCTACTATTTCAAAAAAGAAGGCGCTGTAGCTGAAAAAGTCAAGTTGAAGGGGGAAATTGAATTTATTAACGATTTGAAAGGTAAGTTGATGTTAGACTTTGATTTGGTCCATTTTAATGCCTGCCTCAATATCCATGAACAAAAGCGGGATGAAATGCCCATTCAATTTGAATTTGATCTATTATTCCAAAATCTTTCTTTGACCGGACCCTATTGGCCTGAAAGAGAGATGGATGAGATATAAAAAAAGCCCACCGTGAATATAATTCCAACGGTGGGCCTGTACTATTACCTTGCTGTTTTTAAGCTCTTTTAATCTGCAATTTGATATCTGAGAATTCTTTTTGCTCAATAAATGGCTGACTTCTAAGTCTCCTTCCGGTTGCTTTAAAGATTGCATTGGCCACTGCACCACCTGTTGGCGGCAAAGCTGGTTCACCTAGGCCGGTTGGATCGATGCCGTTTTGGACGTAGTGGACATCGATTTCAGGAACTTCCTTCATCCTGATCAAACGATAAGTGTCAAAGTTCTTTTGTCTTGGAAGACCGTTTTCGAAGGTCAGGTTTCCATACATTGCATGTCCCATTCCGTCTACAATACCGCCCCGTACCTGATGGTTGGCACCTGTTGGGTTCACGACGATACCACAGTCTGTGCATGCAACAATCTTCTTAAGGACAGGCTGGTTATTTTCCATTTCGATGTTTGCCACCTGAGCGACATATGATCTGTGGGAATAGTACACACTGAATCCTTGCATCACATTTGCATCTTTTCCCCAGTTGGACTTTTCAGCGGCTAGTTTGATCACACCGATCATTCTGTCCACATCATATTGAAGTTCTCCGACAGGTGAGGATTTTGCTTTAGCTAATAAATCTAATCTGAATTGAACCGGATCTTTTTTGGCGGCCAAAGCCACTTCATCTAGAAATGACTGCTCTGCATAAGCCAAGAAATTGGTAATCGGAGCTCTCCATGCATTGGTGGTGATGGCAGATTTATGGTCTACAGATTCGATCAACACATTTTCTACAGCACCTGATGGGAAATTATTTTCTCTCGTGGAATTACCAGCATTGATTCCCACTCCCCTTAACTTATACCCAATCATGTTTCCACTTTCATCCAAAGCCGCTTGGAATCTATATCGAACAGCAGGTCTATATGCTCCTCCCGTCATGTCATCTTCCCTGCTCCAGGTTAATTTGACGGGTGCATTCATCATTTTGGATAGTTCCGCTGCCTCGACTACAAAGTCGGCTCTCAGCCTTCTGCCAAAACCTCCTCCTAATCTGGTGATTTGGACGGTGATGTTTTCTGGCGGAATGCCCAACAATTGTGCTGTATCATTCCTAGCCCTGTCAGGTGTCTGCGTCGGTCCAACCAATTCAACCTTGTCTCCCTGCACATGCGCAAAGAAGTTTTGAGGTTCCATGGGAGAATGCGATAGAAATGGGCATTGGTACTCACTGGTGATGACTTGAGCAGCATTTTTAAAGGCTGCATCTACATCCCCATCCTTTCTTTTGACTTCAGCATTCTTGGTGTTGAGCAATTCTGCAAAAAGCCTGTCATGGTCAAAAGTACTTTCTACAGCGCCATCCAGTTCATATTCTATTTTCAGCAATTTCTTTGCTTTCATCAGCGGCCAAGTGGATTTACCCACCACAGCCACATTATTTTTGAAACTCACTACGTCGACAACACCGGAAATAGCTCGGGCTGCGGCATCATCCACGGATTTGATTTTCATGCCAAAAGGTGGCCTTTGGATCATAGCATGAAGCATGCCTTCCCTATAAAAATCAAGTCCATAAAGTGGCTTTCCTGTAAACATGGCGTTGTTTTCCACATTTTTGACAGGCGTGCCAATGATCTTAAAATCTTTTACATCTTTTAAAGCGACCTCTTCAGGAGCAGTCAGTTTGGATGCATCTGCAACCAATTCACCATAACCCAATTTTTTACCGCTCTCTTTATGTATTACTTCTCCATTTGCTGTGGAAAGCGTACTTACATCCACATTCAGTTTGGTAGCTGCAGCAGCCATCAAAAGATGTCTTGCAGTCGCCCCGGCTTTTCGAAGTCTTTCCCACGAATGTGGCATAGCCCCAGAACCACCGGTCAACTGCCGGTCATACTTTTCAGTATCGAGATTGGCTTGAAAGACCCTAACTTTCTTCCAATCCGCATCTAGCTCTTCGGCTACGACCATTGGAAAAGAAGTGATAATATTTTGGCCTAGTTCCGGGTTGGGAGAATAAATCACCACTTCGCCTGTTGGAGAGATAGTAAGATAGCTGTTAAAATTATGTGCATTGAGAAGCACCTCTTCATTGGTCAAAACCTTCATCTTGGGAGAATCGCATCCTGACCAATAGAAACCGATAAACAACCCCCCTGAAGCAGTGGCTGCTGTTTTGAGGAAATCCCTCCTATTTGTTTTCGTTAGATTTGCCATGATTATTTAAGTTTTGCTGCTAAGGCTACTGCTTCTCGGATTTTGTGGTAAGTGCCACAACGGCACAGGTTTCTGTTCATTGCATTTTCGATTTCCTCCAAATTTGGGTTAGGATTTTTTCTCAAAAATGCGGCTGCAGTCATGATCTGTCCAGCCTGGCAATATCCGCATTGGGCGGCATCTACTTCGTCCCAAGCTTTTTGGACTGGATGGTCACCTTCTTCGGAAAGTCCCTCAATGGTGATGATTTCGTCTGATCCAATACTTGAAACAGGCAATGTACAGGAATAAGCTGCTTCTCCATTGACGTGGACCATACAAGCACCGCATTGGGCTATTCCGCAGGAATATTTGGTTCCCACCAAGCCGATATGGTCCCTCAACACCCACAGGAGTGGCGTATCGTCTTCAACGTCAACGTTATACTCGTTTCCATTAATTCGAAGGTTGTAGTTTGCCATTTGATTGATATTTGATTGATTAGATTCAAAATTTAAGTAAATCCTACCATTTTCAGAGAGGTTTGCCCTCCTTTTTTTGAGCTTTCTTGATAAAAAGTATATAAATGATTTGAACGGGGAAGGTCTAAGTATGAAATTCTCTTTTGCAGAAGTAATGATCCCTCTAAATGATATTTTTTTTTTGTGTATTTGTGATAGGTCCTCTATCTATAACAATTAAGATGAAATGAAAAATCAGTATTTTCTTGATTTTGAGATAGTAAATATTTAAATTTTAAAATTATTTATAGCCTTTTTCGAGTACATCGATAAAATTCATGTTTTCCTCTACGAATTTCCATGAAAAACTTGGCAGCACTTTTAGTCATTGCATGCATAGCCGTCTTGGTTCTCATCTTTGTGACCAATCCTGATTTACTGAATAAAATCTGGCTATACATTATTGGATTTATTGGCTATGTAGTGGTATTGGTTGAAAAAGGCTATAAAAAAATTGCCTCGGCTTTAACTCCCAATAAAGAAGTTCCAAAAATACCCTTAGCTCTTTTACAAACTTCCCCTCCCACTTCCACTTCTATATTCCCTGAAAAATTAGCTGAGGAATTAAAACCTGAACAAAAAATCAAGGATTTGGAAATCAAGCTGCAAGAAGCAAAATCTGTTGGGGATACAGTTTTGGGGAAATCCACATTAACTGTATTGAGATACCTTGATGATGGTGAAACTACCCTCGGGCTGATTTTTTTGAGAAATAAGTTTTTTGCATATACCCTTGAGGATACTCATAATTACGTGAAAATAGAAAAGCTAACACGTATTCCTTCAGGTATTTACACTATTAATTTCAATAAAAATGAAATTGACCTGACCGAAAAATATAAAAATCTTTACGGTAGTTGGTTTGATTTTCATCTTGAGATTCAGCACATCCCAAATTTTCAAAATGTCTTTATACATGTCGGTAACACCCATCAAAATACAGATGGCTGCATCTTGATTGCAGATGGCGTTTCGGCGGGAACAACCAAATCCCTTCAGTATTCAAGAGATGCATTCGAAAGATTTTATAAAACAGTAAGTGCCCTGCTCAAATCAAATGAGCCTGTCACTATTCAGATACTCAATGAAGATTGGTTTGAAAAAAGTAAACTATCATCACTATGAAAAAACAAAGCGCCTTTTACCAGCTGATCATTAAAATTGCAGCGACCATTTTGATGGCTGTGGCCATAGGGTTTTTGATCAGAAATTTCTACACAGAAGAAAAGGATGTGATGCTGGCTATGACCATTCCGTCTATCATTGCTGTAGGTTTGATCTATGGGATTTTGATCCGGTACTTCAAAACCGAAGAGCAGATTAACTCCTATTATGTCAATAAGTACCATGACATATTTTTCAAGGGGACCATCGTATTTGCGATTACTCTGGTATTGATCACAATTTTCTATAGCATTCTAATGTATATAGAAAAGAAGAATCTCTTTTCAATAGTTGGATTACTGATAATTGTGATTTGGATCGCTGTTTTTATGATATACTTCGTTTGGTCAGTTTATCATTTCAATATCAATTTTGGGATCACAGACGGTGAATGGGGCAAAATTGCGGAAGCAAAGAGAGAAGCTCGGGAATTTGGAATGGACCTCCCTGCAAGCGGAGTCCGCGAACCCTTATATAACCCTTACAGGAGTCAGACATTTGGTTTGCCGCCCGGAACGGTTCGGGGGATGATTGCATTTACCTTATTATTTGGAGGTATTTCCTTATTGATCAGCAGTATGGGATCTGAAGAACTCAGTTCGGATCTTGTTGCGCTACGCATTCAGCAGTTTGAGTTTTTTGAGACAGCCTTCCTGATGATGATCGCTTTTTACTTTGGGGACAAATCTCTTAAGTACTTCAGGGAAAGGTGGAAAAATCCGAATCAGCAGGCGGATGGCAGTATTCCTCCAACCCCACCGACAGCCCCACCTAACTCCCAACTTCCAGAAGGAGTCATGCCAAGTGCAGGAACCCCTCCGCCCAGTTTGGAACAGGATGATTCTTTGGGTGATGATGATAGGGAATTTATGGAAGGTGAAGAAACCGTCGGAGACGTGCAGCCACCTCCGGCTACAGGTTCTCCGGTCACAAACCTCAAACATGCGCTTTTAGAATCAAGAGAAGAACAACTTCCTGTGGCCAGTAATTTTGCCTTTGTCCAGATCATAGACAATATCAACAGCAAAATCCTGAATGACGAAGAGATCAAGGAAGTTCTCGAAAACCTTGCAGAAAAAGAGAACATCATCCTTTCACTTCCTGTATTAAAATCGGTCATTTCTGTGGAGTCATCCGGAAGAGGCCATCTCAGCGATGGACGGGCGAAGATTTTGTTTGAAGGTCACCTGATGTGGAGACTTCTCAGCAGCGAAAGGAAAATGCCTGAAGAGGAAATACTGAAGCTCCAAAAAAGCAATGAAGATATTCTTTATAAAAGCTGGACTCGAAAATACTACAAAGGTGGAATCGCTGAATATGACAGGCTTGACCGTGCTAGGAAAATCGATCCTGAAATCGCGGTTTTCTCGGCCTCTTGGGGCTTGTTCCAAATCCTTGGAGAAAACCTGAACCACAATATTAAAGGCCGAAAATACGCTGATTATAAAGAGTTTGAGGAAAAGCAAAATGAACATGAAAAGTTTCATTTAATGGACTTTTTGGAGTTTATCAAAATCAAAAAGCTCAAAGGCGTGCCTTTGATCAATTTTATTTCGGAGGAAAAATCAGGAAATTATGATTGGGCTAGTTTTGCTCACGGCTATAATGGCAGCGGCTACAAAGTCAATAAATACGATACCAAGTTACAGGCGGCCTATGAAAAATTTAAAAAGATGCATTCATGAGGCTCGGTAAATTCGTACTTCGCCCGTTTTCTTTATTGACACTCTTGACGGTGGTGGTCATTTTATCTTCATGCAAAAAAAACGAGCGGGCCTTGGTAGTCGGCAAAATCCAAAACGCCTCTGATTTAGCCACTACCGAATTTGTGATTGATAAAATCGTATTCGGTACCAAAACCAAAAAACTTGCCCTATTGAAAATCAGCGAGGCAAGCTTTATGGCCTATTCTCAGGCTAGGGTCAAAGCAGGGATAGATCTCAGTAAAATCAAAGAAGCGGATATCAGGATTGAGGGTACTAAAATCCACCTTGAACTACCACCGATTGAAGTGATCAATTTTTCCTACCCTCCGGCAAGTTTTGTGGAAGATTCATTGATATCAGATCCAAAAGTATTTTTAAATAAAATCAATATCAGAGACCAAGAAGAATTTTTCAGGCTTGCTGAACTCGATATTAGAGAAAATTTACGCTACATAGGAATTGTCAAGACTACACAAAACCATACAAGGCAATTGTTTCAGATCCTATTGACTTCCCTTGGCTATAAGGAGATTTACATCACTTTCGAAAGCGATGATCTGATCATTTCAAAGGTTAATTTATTGGTAGATACAGATACAGTAGTAGAACAATGATAGGCCTATTCCTCAAAAATTGGAAGTTTCTTTTGGACATCCTCATCGTTTTGGGGATAGTGATAGGGCTATTTATCTGGAACCCATTTGGGATTTTTGGTGGCGGGATTAAATTAAATGACACTGCAAATATGGTCACTGAGGTACGGCAGATCGGACAATTGGTAACTGCTGAATATTACGGTGAAGTAATCGCTTCTATTGACGAGGCAAGACTTAACTTGATCGAAGATGAAAATATCAGAACGAGAGGCCAGATCCTTTATCAGGATATCAGATCAGCCATCAAAAACCTGAAGAACTTTCAGAACTTATCCAAGGAGGAAAGGGACGAAGAGTATAAAAAAATGACACCTGTCAATAATTGGAGAAGAATAATCAGATGGGAGGTCGAAAGCAGGAACATTATGGATAAGCTAAATTATCATGGATACCTTGATGATGTGGCTATAGATCCCCTATATGATGACATGCTGGAGTACCTTTATCGGATAAAAACCAATAAAAATAAAAACGAAAAGTGGAATCCAAGTGTGCGAAACAAAGAAGAAGTCTTGTTTCTGATGTATCAAGAAACTCCAACGGCCAATGATTCCCTCGCTTCTGTAGATTTTATGACTTTTTATTACCAAAATAAAGTGGCAGATTTTAGCCGGAAGGAGACTAGAAAAAAACTCGCCATGGTAGGAAGAGGATGGGTCAAAGCAGGATTTGATTTTACAAAACTAAACCCTTCCTCAGTCGTCATATACGATGATGTCCGTGAAGTGCATATTTTTGGATTGGCTCCAACTATCCTCAATGCAGACATCAATCCATGGTTTATCCCTGAGAAAGGAATTCCTGGGTTTGAAATCCTAGATTACAATGGTAAGGTGGACTTTAAAGATGCCAAACGGGTAAAGGAATACTGCGTGGAAAAACTAATGTCCTTTGCCCACCGCGCCGAAATTCTTAAAAATGCAGAAATCCAGGGAGCTGAAACCCTCAAAAATTTATTTTCCCTTATGACCGGAAAAGATGTTCAAAAGGTTGTTTTCCATCATGATAGGATTACAGACTTAGTGGCACAAATTGAATCTGATGAAGCAGTAAGTAGATTTGAACTAAGTTTATTTGATTCTTTGCTTAGAATGGAAATTGCCGGTTTGGATACCTTGGAACTAGCAATGACTCAAGACAGTAAGCTCTTTAGAACTGTGGAGCAAAAAAAGAAAAATATTTCTTTCTCTATTTCAAGGCTTCAAAAACTTCCCATGCTTGGGACTTCAACCAATTACAGCTATTTTTCAAAAATCATTTTGCAGATCTCAGGAGATGGTGTTTTGGATGATTCGGAAAAGATTTTGTTGGAAAGTTTGAGGCCCGATTGGAAATTAAAGGATAGAATTGATCAGTTTGCAACGCAGGTTCCCTCTCCGGTTTATTTTTGGTACAATGATCCGGTTGAATACATGACGGCATTCAATTTGAGTATAGAAAATCTTATCAAAAACAACCTCGTCGTGGGGAATGTGGATACCATTTCCATGCAGACGGTTGATGCGGATACAGCATTTTTTAAAACTCACAAAGTTTTAAATTATAATAAAATTAGTGATAAGAAGGTTATTTTAACTTTTGTAAAAAACCCCAAAAGTGCAGACGATTTGTTGGCAGGATTGCTTTACCCCTATAATTATGACCCAATATTAATAGCAGGTTTTATTGAAAATAAGGACATCATTGACATGTCGAATCCCAAATCGAGAAATGTTGCTGTTAAAGATTCTGCCTTGAATGTATACCAAAATGATAGTGTAAATCATGTCATTCCCGAGATGTATCTTGACCTTCTCAATCCAAAAGCTAAGGATAAATTGGATCAAAATGGCTACTTGAAAATTGGTAATTCCCGGTCGATATTTAAAAAAGACCAGGGATTTAATAATGATATTTTAAAGACTGATTCCTTATTTACCACAAGGCAAAACAATGAGCTGGAAGTATTTTTTGATTTGTTGTTTATTGCGAGATATGATTTTCATAATAAAGGTGTTTTGGAAAAAGCAAACAGGTGGGTGCAGACAAAATTAAAAGAAAGGAGGGCAACCCCTGCTTGGCTGACCTCCTTAAGAGAAAGTGTCGAAAAACCTTGATCCCGATTATCTTCCCAACTTTTTGAAATAGGTTTCGAAAACATTACCTGCGAAGAACTTTCCAAAGGTGCCGATCGCTTTCAACTCTTGAACTTTCCCTTTAGTATTCAATGCCTTCATGGTTGTCAATTGTTTTGCGAAATCAGCCGGTTGGATGATAAGTTTCCCCTTCCCAATCACTTTACCTGATACTGAATCTCCTTCATGAATTGTGATGAATAAGGTCGTGGTGTCTTTCCAAACATCAAACCCTTTATTATTAAAAACATCTTTGAATCCTATGAAATAGTATTTTTGACCTTCCTGACTTAAAAGAAGCGCATTGTATTGCATTGTTTTCCTATCGGGTTCTTGGCTGTCTTTTATGAATAAGTTAAAAATTCCGTTGACTGCCGAAAGTGGAAATTTGGACAAAGCCGGAGCTAGCATTGTCCCAAACATCCCTGCTTCATGAGTGGCTATTCCTACAAGTGAATCCACATCTTCTGATTTGATCGTCAGAGTAAATTCAAAAGGCGAATTCGAAGCCTTTCCTTTTTCAAATCCTTGGTTATAATCTTTTGTTTCGTCCAAGGAAAAGAATCCTTTCATCGATTCAGTGAATTGTACTCCGGGTTTAAGATTCGGGAACGCATCTTTTTCTAGGTTTGGTTTCAAATCATAATCCAATACGTAATCAAGATCTTCGGCAATTATTTTACAGCTTCTTTCAGCCAAAGCACTGATAGTCAGCAAGGGATTGGTGCCTACAGGCCTTGGGATGACTGCACCATCCATCACATACAAACCTTTGTGTAATTCTGTTCCTGATTTGCCTGCAAAAACCTGCCCTTTATGGTCAACGACACCTTTGGCAGCGTCATCTCCCATGTTGCAGCCACCTAATGGGTGGACCGTTACGAGGTCATAATCCGTATGTTTGTTCCAGGTTGGATTTGGAATTTTGGTGCCGCCAAGTGCTTCGGTTGCACTATATAATTCTCCAGACACTTTTTTGAATATCTCTTGTTTTCCAACACCTTTCCATTTGATTTTCAGGTTGTCTTTCTCCATCACCATTTCTCCGTTGCCATCGTCATGAGTCATCACCAGGTAAATCTGGGTATGGTTGACCGCACCGAAAAAGGGACCTCTGATCATGCTGGTTATTTCCCTGATTTTTTCTTTGAAAAAATCTCCCCAGCCTCGGTCTGTGTTTTTTCCAAATAACCGTGAGGTAGTGACGAGCATCCCTGCCATCAACCCCCGTATCGGACCGGGAACAGTTCCTTCCTCAAGGGTCATCCCATCTTCCATTTTCGTCCTATTTCTCATGTCAATCACACTAGTGATGCAGGGACCGACTTCGGCAATTCTATCAGTTGCCTTTTTTCCAAGTCCTATGCCATTGATGACTAAATCATTGTTATAGCCAAATCCGAGTACATCACCATTTCCCGTAAATCTTTTCCCAATGAAACCCGAAATTGAAAGTCCCTTTTGGGCCGACCTGAGTAAAATCTCAGTAGAACCAAGTGAACCTGCGCCAAGAATGACATTGTCTGCCTCAACAAACATGTCCGGCGCATCAAAAACCTCCCTGCCCGTACACATCGGATTGAAATAGACCCGCCAACCCTTCTCTGTCTTTTCGACATGTTGGACATTGATATTGGTAAAAATATCTGCCCCATGATTAAATGCATCCGGCAGGTAATTCATTGCAGTGGTGTTTTTGGCACCTACATTACAGCCAGTGACACAATCTCCACAATTGATACATTTTGGTTGGGAAATGCCCACATGGTTGTCATTTTTATTTTCAAAAGTAACATTGATATCCAAAAGCCTGAATTCTTCTGACATCCGTTCAGCCGATTTTCTCATGCCTTGGGTTTTGTGAAGGACAGGATAGCCATTTTGGTTTTCAGGATAGGGATTGGGTTTCAACATATCCCAAGCTTTATCCAACCCATCATAGAATGAAGCTAAATCTTCCCTAATAGCACTGGGCCATTCTGGCTGATTCATCACTCGGGGATCCGGTTTGATTGAGACATTAGCATTGATGAGTGAGGTACCGCCAAGTCCACAACCTTTCAGGACACTTATCCCGTCTCCCACCGTAAAGTCGTAAAGCCCATTTTTCTCTTTAGATTCTTTACCGATGCTTATGGTCATTTCTTTGGCTGCCTCTGCAAGTGTAGCAGGAAATTGCCCCGGCAAAAATTCCTTTCCTTTTTCGAATAGACAAACTGATTTGCCTAATCGGGACATGCGTGATGCGGCAATGCTTCCTCCATATCCCGAACCAACTACGACAAAATCATAATGGCTTTTCAGGTCTGACAAGTGTTTGGATAGTTTCTTCATGATTTATTAGGGATAGGAATGGGTTCTTCGATCAGTTCGTATTTGATTTCATCCCCTTCAAATCGGGGATTTTTTTCATCTCCATTATTTTTCCAGTTCTTCACTACTGTTCTAATGCCTACCGGATAAATAGTAATTCCTTTAGCAGAAATATGGATTCTAATAAAATTCTTGAAATCCTCCCCTTTAAATGAAGAAGATGCTTCGGTGATGTGATTATCTAGGAATCTTGAACTGAACCAGAGATAGAATCCAAATACAAATCCACTTAATAATCCTCCTACTATCCACATTTCAACAAATAAGATCAAACCATGATATGGAACCCCTGAAAGACTGTTGGCATTAAAAACTGGCAAATAGAACAAGCAGACATAAAATATCAACACATGGGAAAGCCCATGAATTGCACCTGTAATTTTATTGGCTGTTTTAAAATTCCCGGATTTAAAGTCGGTGAATATGAATATTCCGACTCCAAACAATAGGTTCAATAAAATCACTGAAGGTGTTAATATTGCTATTGACAATAAATCTAGGACTGAATCCGAGGAATCGGTGATATAAAAATTTTCAGTCTGAATGCCACTGATCATCAAGAAATAAAATGACAATGCATGTACCAAACCCAAAATCAGAACCATCCACGGGCCATGAATAAAAAACAGTAAGTTGTTATTGTTGAGACTCAGCGACTCACTTTTAGAAGGAAATGCTTTTTTGAAAGCTGCATCAAATCCCTCACTTGGTTTGATTTTTTCTTTGAGGCTATGGGTTGTATGCATAAAAGCTCCACCCCCACCTGCGGTTATTAACTGTCTGGTTTCATTTGGACCTACTTTTTCTTCATATCTTGAATAATGATGAAGGTCACCGGTCAGAATTGTTGTGATTTCTATGTCTTTGTTTTTCCCTTTATAATAACATTCGGGATCAGTTTTATCCTCAGTTTCTCCCTTTAAAATTCTATTAATAAAGAACTTAAGACGTTTATTTGAAGAATTTGATTCATCAAAAGATTCATATACCCAAGCAGGTTCTGCTGTGGCCAAAATGATTTTATCTTCAGCTTTAAGTTTTTGTGCAGCAAGATTCTGAAAGTAATTAAGTTGAGGAACATCAATGTCAGCATTGAGTTGGATGTCGATTCCGATCAGCCAATAATTATGAGGAAGCTTCACCGCAAAATAACTCCTGCTTTGCTGGGTTCTCCAATTTCCCAAAGAACGGCTTTGGCAGAAAATTTTCAAGAAATTGGTCAATCCATCGTACCAATCATGGTTACCGGGAATAACAAATAGTCCTGGTGGATCAGGATCTTCGTTATTTTTAGGCCAGGCAGCATGATAAGGGCCTTGGAGCCGGTTTCTGTATTCCTCCATTTCAGGTGTTGGATATACCTCATCTCCTCCCATGACCAAAATGTTCCCTCTTTTGGTCAGGACTCCTCCCAATTCCAAATGATCTTGAGCAAGAAGGCTAGCAATAGTGTAGGTTGGGTTAAATCCATCTCCCAGATCAGAAATATAATCCATCCATAAATCAGTTCTGTTTGAATAATCGTAGAATCCCTTTCCCGGATCCAATGCAGCTTGCATTTCTCTCCTATCTGCAAAGTTTCCGAAAACAGTCGAAACAACAGTCTTTATTCCTGTGGCAGCAAGTTGCTTTGGGTCATACCAGTCAACCATCGGTTTCATTTTAAAATCCATAGTTTATAAAATTTTTTAAAGTGGAAAATCTTTTTTTTAGACCTATTTTTTTTTCAAAAGTTGTTTGGAGACTGCTATAATAAACCGCCATTACTCGGTCTTTAATAGATTGAAATAGAGTTGTTTGAAATATTAATTTATCATTTTCATCCCACATTTTAAAGTTTAATTGCTTAAAATTCAATCCCATCAGGATTTCAATAGGATGTGTAAGCTTCGTTGTAACAAAAATTGTATGGGCTTTTCCGTCTATGAGGATTGCTGATTTGATTTCCAAATTATTCCCATTTATGGATTTGGAAGTAGTTGAGGTATGGTCAAATCCTGAAATCTCAGGATTGCCTCCCGCCAATTTGAGACTACTGTACACTTCCAGTTTATTGTTCTCCGAAAACTCTGCAAAGCGGAAGTAAAGAGAATACTTCAGCATTTTTGGGAAGGATTGATTGTTCGTTTTTCCTGAAAAAACAGCCCTCATACTATAGATGTACTCAGGTTCCCTGTTTTTAGTAGCACTTCCATCCATTACTTCCCCATTGGGAGGAATTTTGGAAAGGTATTTTTTGGCTTGCGCATAACCCATGTTGATGAGTTCTTTTGCATTTATCTTGTTAAAGAAAAAATCAGGATCAAGAGGTAGTGGAATTTCGGACTTGATAACAAAAATCTTAATATCATCTAAATCTGAAGGATTTCCGGATAGTTTGTTGAGTTGATTGGTCAATTTTATCTGATTGTATTCTTCCATAAGCGCTCCATTTGCGCTCATTTCGATCATGTGCACATATTGATTGAATGCTCCGCCAAGATATGTAGGGCTGTTTCCTATGGCCCAGACTAACCAAAGTTCTTTCGAACCTTGTCTCACTGCTTCCATTAAGTTGGCATCTTTGACCCAAACAGCATCTGTGTACCAGGTTCCGCCAATCTGGATAGCAGGCATAAAAATGGGTAATGAAACCCCTGCTATAAGGTGGTCCTCGGTGACATTTGTCGATGGTATTGCTTCAACCGTTTTGCTTGAAAAGTTGCTGACATTGAAAGTAGAAGTGAATTTATTCTGTTTGTTTATCGCTGAAATGGAAATTCCTAAATGGGTAAAAACTTTCTTTCTGATATTGTCTGCATCTGCAAATCCCTGCATTTTGAATGGCTTGAGGTAGCTTTTTGCACTACTTGCGGACATAAATCCTGAGAGTTTCAAGGTTCTCCACTTTTCTGCAATCTCCTTTGGCTTCCATCCGCTTGCGAGCATTCCTGCATTAAATATCCCGCCTGAGGTCCCGTCAACATGGTCAAACTGAATTCCGGTTTCTTCAAGCGCAACTAAAACACCGGCTTGATAAGCGACTCTCATTCCTCCTCCGGCAAGGATTAATGATTTTTTTGATTTTATGCTATTTAGGTTAGGATCGACCATTTTTGGAAAGAGAAGATTTAGAATATGCAAAAATTAAAACCCATCCTAAGGCTTCATAAAACATGAAAAATTTTGTCAATAACCCAGGATTTCCATCTACTATCCATGATACCACCCTAGCTAATATTCCAATTCCCATGATGGTTAAGAATACTGAATTGAATTTTCTTTGGGTAAATATTTCCTTGAAAAATGTCAGGGCAAAAATTCCAAAACCCAATTCCAAAGCTCTCAAGAATCTATATTGACTTAGTATGTTAATTCTTTCAAAGTCATTTAAATCGTTGATTTGGAATTGGAAAAGCATCGCGAAATCCCAAACGGGATTTATAAATGCCCCCCAAATGCCGGCTAAGACGACCAAACCTATATAAGTATAGAAAAAGAAATAGCTGATTTGTTTCATTCCTTAGGTAGAGTTTTCATGTAGTACAAAAATAAAAGTCCCGAAAAGAGGTCAAATGCCGCTACACTCAGCGCCATCCATGAAAATAATCCATTGACTACACCTAAAGTGACAGCTACAAAAGCCCCTAGCTTTTGCAAGGCACTCCAAAAAACCACAACTTTACTTGTATGTGTGCCATATACAGTATGGACCATCATTCCCCCAAACAAGGCCATAAACATGCCCACTATCCCAAATAAATGTTGGGTAGAATCTGTAATGTCGGCGCCGATTACTTTCAGGACAGTAGCAGGCATCACTACTTGCGTCAATCCCGAAATGATGGTGATGACTGAAATGGCAATTACAATCAAAGTGAGGTTTTTCTTCATCCTTTTTCAGGGTTTTAGAGGTAAAACTGAATAGGTATTGTGGAAATGGTTTTATTTCCCTTTTGCTTTAGCAATAAAAAAGTACATGGTTATGCACCACATTACAGTAAGAATTATCCACCTTAAGTCATTGAGATACATCCAGTCAGCCAATAATGTTTGAAGTGTGGCTTCATCAGTGACACCTGCTGAAAATTGATCATTAATATCCTCAATGAATGCCTGTTGGATGACAACAGGTGCCAAAAGCCCCGGGATCCAAGCGATAGGAACCCACATCAATTTTTTCTTCCATTCGGATATCAACATGATCACAAGGCAAACTGCCATGATGGGGATGGTGATGAAAAAAAACTTAGTGGCTAGAGTGGTTTGGGGAATGATGGCATCGTAATAATTGTCCAATGTCAATGTCGAAGGGTAATTGGGAAACCAGAAGTAGTGGAGAGACCAGAACATACCCAAGTAAATGGATGCACAAAAGAAAATATAGGCATTGCTAAGGTCAACGATGGTTTGTTTTAGAGGGCTCATAGTATGGTGGTTTTTTTTGAAAAGGACTAGATTCTATATTTTTCGTAATCAGTAATCGAAGGATCGGGAAGCCAATCTTCACTCAACCCCAAATCATAAATACTTTCAAGTCCCTCAGGCATTTCCTTCTGAGGCTCATTATAGGTCATAAACCAACTATCAAAATGGTCATCAAGTATGCCATTTGCTTTGGGCATAAACAAAGTGAAATAGGGATCAGGATTGATCTCTATATCCCTCAGGAATGAAACATTGGGGTGGTTACCGATATAAAGTTTACCCCTCGCTTTTCCAAAAAGGTTGACTCCGGCTTTTGTATCAAAATAGATATATGAAGCCATAAGCATATTCCGAAACCTGCAATAATTGGTTGCTCCTATTTTCAGCTTTAGTGATGCACTTTTTGGTCTATCTATTTCTATTCTAAAGGCAAATTGGCCATCTTTTTCATATTGGCTGGTAACGTGCTTTTCGGTCACTTTAAAATCTAAATTTGCTTTATGCTTAGGCATTCCCCAGATGCCTTTCCCTCCTTTAACAGAAACTTCGCTGCTCACCGGAAGGTCAAGGATGTATTGGCCGGTGCCATATGTTTTTAGCATCATAGCATTCATAATTCGGGGAGCAGGTTTGGGGCCGTGGGTGCATCCGATCGCAATACTGTATTCGATGTATTTGCCAATACTTGTGTCCAAATAATTGATCACAGTAATCAGCAAAGTTGCTTTTCCATTAGGCAATCTGAGCGCGTGAATTTCATTCCCTGGAAGTAGGGCATTGGCTTTTTCCCAATCGCAGGTAAATCCCGCCATCAAAGCAGGTGAATTTTTGGCGCTGACCGGCATAACATAGGGTATGCCATCAACCAAAGCATGTCTACCGGTATAATTTTTTATTCTGCTAGGTGGCATGACAGTAATTATTAGGGTTTGTTCAATTCCGCAATCATCAAAGGAAATACATCGACATGGGAATTTTTGCCAAAGAATACATCCAAATGGCTATAATTCTCCAATAGGTACAATTGATGGACACCAGGATCCACCTTTTCCAGATAATCGAAGGTATTTTGTTGGCTATCCGGTAGAAAGCATAGGTTTTTCATACCTCCAAAAAGGATAATTCTTGCTTCCGGGTTAAAATTAACAGAGGCATAGTTTTGTCCATTATTACTATTATATGGTATCAGGACTCCTTTTCGGATACATTTTTGGATATGCTGAAAAAATGTCAAAGGCACATTGGCAAACTCTTGCTGTATCCAGTTTTTGGTTTCCTCATTGAGATTTTCCAGTAGCCAAAGCGCGGGAAAACCCGAACCGTAGGTAAAACTCACAAACTTACCCACCATGGTATCATTTTCAGGATGGGTGAATTTGACAAGATTTCGAAGCATTTTTGTTTTGAAATCCGGCGCGTGAAGACCCCATTGTGGATTGAGATAGTCAAACATCATTTTGACTATCGGAACAAGAACGTTGATTTTGAAAATTGAAAATTTTGGCACCACAGGATGAAGTGATACAGCATTGCTGATGATGGTTTTCACTTCGGGAAGTAAACCTTTGACGTAGGATATCATGAAGCTGGTACTTCCCTGACAATGTATGATAGCTTTGATTTCTTTTTTTCCTGTCAATTCCACAATTTTCCTGACAGCAGCCGGGTGGTCATTGTCTGCGACAACATCGAGATTCCATTCATTTGGCTCGAGGTCTATACTTGCCCTCCAGTTTTCCAGCCACACATCGTAGCCATCCTCTGCCAATGCCTGAATTATGTTTTTTTCTGTAGGGGCATTAAAAATATTTGCCCTCACTCCTGCTCCGTGAACCAGCAATACAGGACCTTTAGTAGTTCCTGATTTTTTAAAATGCCACAGATTGCATTGGAATCCATCCAATGCATCAAATTTTATTATATCAAATTGATCTTGCATCTTTTCTTATAAAAACAGCATTAATTTAATATAAAAAATTGCTAATTCCTTATTTTTCGAAATTAATTATGTGATTATTCGCGTTTTTGGCAGTAATCCAATTTCCATTTAAAAATCTGGATGGAAGATTTGATCCTCCATGCAATGATAAAATCAATTTTAATTCTCGGGGCTGAATTTTCACAACAATTAGTGAATTTAAAGGATGATTTGGCCAGAAATCATACTCACACAAAAAAAATTCACCTATATTCTTATTTTAAAAAAAATTTCACATCGAAAAAATAATATTTCATCCTGTATATTTTGTAATGTACATTTTTTTGATAATAATATTTTGATAGTAATTTTTTTCTTACTTATTTTCAATCAGTTAGGTCACCCAATCACCCAACAAATCTCACCCTTTACTCCATTTGAAATGAGAAGATTTCTGAAAGGCACATTGGCTATTTTATTGGTTTGCGTTTCGATTATGTCCAATTCTCTATTGGCCAAAGAAGCAGTAAGCCCGATCTTTGAACCGCTACAAAATGAGGTGAAAGTACGAGAGGAATCAACTCAATTCACACAAGCTAACATTTTCCCTTTTTTGGGAGATAACTCCGAATTTCCATGGGAGTTTAACAAATCAAACCTTTTATTGATCAGTATAATTTTATCAATCACCCTGTTGGTTTTTGCTCACAAGAATAATTTTGAAACTGACATTTATGCCTTTTACCATACCAATAGGGATGGAAGTGTCACCTTTGAAAGCAACGAAGCACAGCGTGCATATGAATTAAGAAGCCTTTTAGCAAAAACTTTTAGGATTCTAGGAATATTGACCGCTTTTGCATCTGTGATTATGATATTTTTATAAATAGACTCTCCGATTTTCCAAGACATTGACTTTGGCTAATTTTTTTATCTATTCATAATTGGTGAAGAGGTCCACTGCACATCGTGTGGTGGCCTTTTTTCTTTTATTGGGTTTGAGATTTACATCTAGGGATTGCCTTTTTGTTTTTTATGTTTTTTAAAATTGAATTCTTGACCCTATCTTTATTTTTGATTTCAAACCAAATTAACCGATGAAAAAAATAAAAACAGCCATCGTAGGGACAGGCTTTATTGGGCCTGCCCACCTTGAAGCTTTGAGAAGATTACCCTTTATTGAAGTTACCGCAGTGTGTGAAGTTAATATAGATTTGGCCAAAGAAAAGGCAAATCAGCTTGGTATTCCCAATGCATTTACTTTTGAAGAAATGCTCAAGCAAACTGATATCGATGTGGTTCATATCTGCACACCCAACTTCCTTCATTTCTCACAATCCAAAGCAGCATTACTAGCAGGAAAACACGTAGTATGTGAAAAACCTCTTGCTACCAATATCGAAGAAGCTGAAGAATTGGTGGCTTTGGCTAAGGAAAAAGGACTTGTCAATGCAGTCCATTTTAACCTCCGCTACTACCCTCTTGTCAGACAGATGAAAACAATGAGAGAGAATGGAGATTTGGGTGAAGTCTACAGTGTGATGGGATCTTACCTTCAGGATTGGTTGTTTTTGCAAACAGATTATAATTGGAGATTGGAACCTGATAAATCAGGTGACTCAAGGGCAATTGCTGACATTGGATCTCACTTGTTGGATATTACAGAGTACGTCACTGGATTGAAAGTCACAGAGGTAATGGCAGATTTTTCCACAGTCCATAAGACGAGATTGAAGCCCCTGAAGCCACTAGAAACTTATTCAGGCAAAATGTTGGATGCTTCAGATTATGCAGAAGTACCGATCAACACAGAAGATCATGCCAGTGTTTTGTTGAGGTTTGATAATGGAAACAAAGGTTCCGTGACCGTAAGCCAGGTTAACGCAGGAAGGAAAAACAGGCTCAATATTGAAATTTCAGGTTCGAAAGCAAATTTTGAATGGTGTTCAGAAAGACCCAATGAACTGTGGATCGGTAAAAGGGAAACTGCTAACCACCATTTGATGAAAGACCCTTCCCTACTCGCCAAAGAGGCTTCCGCTTTGGTCAGCTTTCCCGGAGGGCACAATGAAGGGTTTCCTGATACCTCCAAGCAATTGTTTAAGGAGGTTTATGCTGCCATCAGAGAAGGAAAGCAGCCCGAGAAGCCAAGTTTCCCAACTTTCGCCGATGGCTTGAGGGAACTATTGATTTGCGAAAGGATCATCGAAAGTCATAGAAAACAGGCTTGGGTCAAGATTTAACAAATTATTGACAACCAAAATAAAGTAAGGAAGTTAAACCCATACAACTAATCCAATCTAAAAATGAAAAAAATGAGCTTAAAAAAATTTGGTTTTTTTTCCATGGCTTTAGCAATGATGTCTATTGTGGCGATAGCCCAAGAAAAAGCAAGTCCGGCAAAAACCGCTGAAGGAACTGTAAAAGGTTCTAAAATCACAATCAATTACGGTAGTCCTGCGGTCAAAGGCAGGGAAATTTGGGGAGAATTGGTTCCGGTTGGACAAGTTTGGAGAGCAGGTGCTGATGATGCCACCACTTTTGAAACCTCCAAAGCCATTAAGATACAAGGTCAGACACTTCCGGCAGGAAAATACAGTTTCTTCATTATTCCAGGTGAAACCAGCTCGACTTTCGTATTCAATAAGGAAGCCAAGCAATGGGGAGCTTATAAATATGACCAAAGCAAGGATGCTTTGAGGGTTGAAGTTCCATCCATACAAACTTCCACTTTAGAAGAAAGATTAGTCTATGAAGTAAAATCTGACAGCTTTGAGATCCGATGGGAATATCGCAAAGCCTCAGCAAAAATTGAATAAAAAATAATTCCATTTGATAGCAACACCGCTGCTTTGGATTTCAATATCCCGGAAGCAGCGGTTTTTTTTTACCTTTACACCAAAACCTGAATTTTGAAATTCGACTACCATTCCATTGATCTTCCAATTAAGGAAATCATTCCCGAAGTAAAATCCCTTCTTGGTTCTAGTAATACTTTGATTGTGAATGCTCCTCCCGGAGCGGGAAAGAGCACACTTTTGCCTTTGGCTTTATTGGGTGAGCCATTTTTGGAAGGTAAAAAAATCCTGATGCTCGAACCACGTAGACTTGCTGCCAAGACAATAGCTTGGAGAATGTCAGATCTTATCGGAGAAAATGTTGGAGAAACCATAGGATTTAGAATCAGGTTTGAAAATCAGATTTCCTCAAAAACAAAAATCGAGGTGGTCACAGAAGGGATTTTGGCTCGCATGCTACATTCTGACAGTACTTTAGAGGATGTGGGAATGGTGATTTTTGACGAGTTTCATGAAAGAAATATCCATGCAGATGTGGCTATGGCACTTTGCCGTGAAGTCCAACAGATCTTGAGACCTGACCTTAGGATCCTGGTAATGTCAGCAACATTGGATATGCCACAACTGACTGCTTTGCTCCAAGCTCCTGCCATCACAAGTGAGGGGAAATCCTATACTGTTTCTCAATATTATATCGGTGACATTGATTTTGGGATTTTGCCTGAGATAGTTTCAAAAACTGTAATTGAGGCTTCTGTAAAACATCAGGGCGATATTCTTGTTTTTTTGCCCGGTCAGGGAGAAATAAAAAAAACCGAGGCGATCTTAAGAAGACAACTTCCGGGTTTTTCGATTCACCCATTGTATGGAATGCTTAGTCCACAAGCACAACACCAAGCTATTTTTCCCAATAAAAATGGAAAACGAAAAGTTGTATTGGCCACCTCCATCGCAGAAACGAGTTTGACCATAGAGGGCGTCGAAATTGTGGTGGATTCAGGTTTTGGACGTACTTCCAAATTCAACCCTAGAACCGGACTATCAAAGTTAGAAACCATCAGGATTTCTAAGGATTCTGCGGATCAAAGGTCAGGAAGAGCAGGTAGACTTGGACCGGGGGTTTGCTATAGGATGTGGTCCAAAAACACCCATGGATTGATGGCGGATTATAGAACGCCTGAGATTTTGGAAGCAGATCTTGCATTTTTGGTTCTCGATATGGTTCAGTGGGGAATCAAAGACTTTCAGCAACTTACCTGGCTGACTCCTCCTCCAACGGGACATATTTCCCAAGCCTTAGATTTATTGCATGAAATCAATGCATTGGAATCGGGAAAAATCACCTCCCATGGTCGAAAAATCCATGAGATACCGGCACATCCAAGGATAGCGCATATGTTGATCATGGCTCAAAGGATCAATAAATCAGGTTTGGCTACTGATATCGCTGCCTTATTAGAGGAAAGAGATCCTCTGGATATTGATGCCGGTGTGGATATCAACCTGAGAGTGGAAGCATTGAGAAGAGCTCGAAAAGAAGGGCTGAATATAAAGGGGATCAATAAAATCGAAAAAGTTGCCCGTCAATATCGGAAAATGTTGCAAATCGATGAGGAAAACGGATTTGTTGACCCATTTGAAACAGGCTTGTTGATTGCCTATGCATATCCTGAGAGGGTTGCCTGTTCGAGACCTGGGAATAATGCCCAGTTCCAATTGGCAAACGGAAAAATAGTCATGATGGGACACCGGGATGACCTTGCCCATGAGTCGTGGCTAGCGGTCTCACATGTGGATGCAAGGGATGGGGTTGGAAAAATTTTTATGGCTTCACCTTTGAATCCCAAGGATTTGCTCCCGATGGTGAAAGAAAAAAAAATTATCAAATGGGATAAAAGAAATGGTGAATTGATGGCTGTCAAAAACCTTTGTCTTGGGTCCATCATTCTAAAATCAACGCCTTTAACTTCTATATCAGAGGAAGAAAAGTCAAAAGCCATTTTGGATGCCATCAAAACAGACGGTTCAGCGCTACTGGATTTTAATGAGGATACCAAGCAGCTTCAAAACCGGCTCAACTCCCTTAGGGTTTGGAATGAAAGTCAGAATTGGCCTGATTTTACCATTGAAGCACTTTTAGAAAACTCGGATAAATGGCTTTCGCAATATCTGTCTGGGGTTAAAAATGAGGATGATCTTTTTAAATTGAATCTCAAAGAAATATTGATCAACAGTTTAGATTTTGAGCAGCAAAATCTACTCAAAGAACTTGCTCCGGAAAAGATAGCTGTACCAAGTGGAAGCTTGATTACAATCCATTACGGTGATTCCGGGGAACCCCCTGTATTGGCTGTGAGGCTGCAGGAAGTATTTGGTTGGGTAGACACACCTAAAATCAATGCGGGTAAAATACCTTTGGTGCTTCATTTATTGTCTCCTGGATTCAAACCAGTTCAAGTTACCTCCGATCTGAGAAGTTTTTGGATGAATACCTATTTTGAAGTGAAAAAAGAATTAAAGCGAAGGTATCCGAAACATTCTTGGCCTGAAGAGCCTTTACAAGCTGTGGCCGTAAGCGGTGTCAAAAGACGATAACCGATAATGATCACATATAGGATTTAGATTTTTTGATCCTTGGATTGGTTTTTGTTCACTTTTACCTTGAAAACCAAACAGGGGAATACAGTTATAATAAATATTTAATTTTTGATTTCGGCGCATTATGAGTTTCAACATTGGTAATAAAATTCACAAATTGGGGTATAAATAACACGCCAATTTCATTATGACTATTTGCAAATGCTAAATATTAAATAATTGAAAATTAATTTTCTTTCCAATAAGAATAAAAAATACGGGATTAAAGCGTAAATGTAAACTCAACACTTCATATTAAATTATATTCCACACGATTTAGCATTTTTTCTTTGTCTTTTCCGTTTTAGTTTATCCCTAACTGATTGTAGATTTGGTTTATCACTTCATTTTAAAACCACCATTATGATATCATTTGTCACAGGAGCTTCAGGATATTTGGGTCAAAGATTGGCCATGAAACTTGCGGAAAACGGAGATAAGGTACATGCACTGATCAGGAATCCTAAATCCGCTGCTGACTTGGACCACCCCAACATCAAGATTTTTTATGGCGACCTCATGGATATAGGTAGTATCCAAAAAGGAATGCAGGGATGTGACACTGTTTTTCATGTGGCTGCACTTGCAAGGGTTTGGACCAAAGATCGGAACGACTTTTATAAGGTCAACCTAGAAGGGACTTCTAATATGATCAAGGTCTCCAAAGAAATGAAGATCTCAAAGTTTATTTTGACAAGCACCACCGGTACCATAGGACCTTCATTGAACCTTCAAAACAATGAGGAAACCCCAAGATGGAGTAGTTTTAACAATGATTATGAAATCAGCAAATCTTTGGCAGAGAAGGAATTGATGAAATCCGTTGATAACGGCTTTCCTGGTTTGATCGTATTGCCTTCGAGGATTTTTGGTCCCGGCATTGACTCTCCAAGCTCGGGAGTCAATAGGGTTATCATAGGTTTTCTAAAAAAGAGAATGGCTATCATTCCGATTCAAAGCCACATTATAGGCAATTATTCCTTTATAGATGATATCGTCGAAGGCCATATTTTGGCTATGGAAAAAGGAGAAATAGGTGAAAAATATATATTGGGAGGAGAAAACAAAACCCTTTTCGAACTATTTGAGGTAATCAAAAATAGTATAAATCAAAAAGGAATAATCCTTAAAATACCTTTATGGCCGATGATGCACTTTTCCCTCCTCTCCCAATTTTTAGCAGATCGATTTGGTATCGAGCCCAAAATTACTCCTGATTTTGTCAAAAGGTTAAATGAAAATGCTGCTTTCGACTGCTCAAAGGCCATTTCAAAACTTGGATATTTCATCACGCCTTTTGATCAGGCTATCACTTCTACCATTCAATTTTTATCTAAAAAACATCAATTATGAAGCATTTTGTGTTGATTACCGGTGCAAGTGAAGGATTGGGAAAATCTTTTGCCATCGAATCTGCAAAAAGGGGGATGGATCTATTTTTAGTTTCTTTACCCGAAACAGGATTGCCGGAATTGTGTGGTCTTATCAAATCCAACTTTGAAGTCTTTGTGGATTTTCTAGAGCTTGATCTGACAGATGTCCAAAATTGTATACACCTCATAGACTATGTAAAAGCAAAAAATTACCCCATTTCGTTTCTAATAAACAATGCCGGTGTTGGGGGTAACTACCGGTTTGCGAATGAGAGTTTTATAGTATTCAATCGTATGATCCAACTCAACATTACGGCCCTGACGCTAATTACCCATAAGCTGATGGATACACTTCAAGATCAAGAAAGTGCTTTCATTCTCAATGTAAGTTCTATGGCTGCACATTTTGAAGGTCCTTATAAGCAGGTATATGGTGCTACCAAATCATATATTTATTACTTTTCAAAAAGTCTTGGGCAAGAATTGGAAAACACAAACGTGCACGTTAGCGTGATGTCCCCCGGCGGTATCAGTTCTAATATCAGCCATATCAGGAAAAGTCAACTTTTGAATATATTTTCAAAGTCGACTTTTTTGGATCCGGAGTTTGTAGCAGAATATGGTATTCAAAAATGTTTAGAAAAGAGAGTTGAGATAATTCCCGGAAGGTTGACGAAAGGATATTTTATGTTTTCAAAACTGCTACCAAAGTTTATTAAGAAAAAATTGATTCAAAATACAACTACCGAAATTTTTAATGCGCAAACCATTTTACATAATAAAGGAAAAAATGGAGAGGCTATCAGGGAAAGGCTTAAGGAAAGAATTGTTAAAAATGCATTTTAATTATAGACTCTCAATCTTTGAAATCAAAGATTATCCAAATATGCCAAAAGATTTAAGAAACAGGCAACAGTAAAAGGGGTTACCTGCATTTCATCCATTCTAGCTAAATAAATGTCCCTAACTTCCTTATATTTTGTCGGATTATAGAGTTTTGCCAAGGCAATACCTCGTGATGACCTATAGGTGAAATTTTGAGTGACTATATTTCTTTCAGGATCTTCGTTGAAAAACCTTTCAAGACTAATACCCTTGGAATAATGATCCATCCATGGGAAGCCATCTTTTACCAGAAATTCTTCTACTTTCTCAATGGTTGGATTGATCTCCATATCATTTTCCAAAAAGTATCTTTTTGGCATACTTGGATCAATTTTGTCTAACGTTTCTACTAAAGTGATGCTCCTATCCTTGTAATCACCCAATGTTGGCAAAAATTTGTGGATGATTGATTCTACCAAATCAAACCTTAAACCTAAATGGTACTCCAAGTATGAAGCATCATTGAAGTGGGTATGGTGAAAAAATATAATCTGCTTTCCTTGATTTATTGATTTGGAATAATGCAACTGCTTTTTTTCTAAGCTAAAACCGAAGTCAGCTAAGAATTCCTCATGCAGTAAAATCATTTCTTTAATTTTCATGGATTATTCCAAGTTTTTTATTTTATATAACGATTACAGGTTGGTCATATTATAAACTTTTAAATAATGTTTATGTTTTGGAAGATAATCAAAGACTACAATTTTCCCAAACATTACTAAATATATTTGCCTATCAAAAACAACAGAAGTTGTCTTATATATATTAAATTATGATTGATTGAAATCTTTTTGACACATTTGATTCATTGGACCAAAATGAAGCTACGGTATTTTTTTGTATGTAAGTTACAAATATTAGACCATTTCAATTCTGAAAGAAAAAAAATTTATGTATTGGGTAAAAATAAATGATGAATTGACAAATAAAATCCTTGAATATTGTAAGGTATCATCGTTTTCTATTTCATATGATCTACAAAAAAAAATTATATGCGGTATAAATCCAATTTTACCATATGAATTAAAATTCAGGCATTCTGTCCATACCTTATTTTCTACGGAGGATCTAAATCTTCGTCATCAGGATTTTCAGAATCATGTCATCATCTCCATCAAATCGGGAATTGCTGCTGTGGCATTTTATGAGAATTTCCAATTGATGGATCATAAAGTTTTCCGCGCCTACATGGTGAGGAAAAAACAGGGGAAAAGTCAAATCAAATACCTGAAAACAAAAGGAAAGTCAAGGGCAGGTTCAAGGGTAAGGCTTCAGGAAACTCTTGATTTTTTTGAAAGCATCAACGAAAGACTTCAATCCTATTTTGAGGATAAAAGAGTTGACCTGATTGCATTCGGCTGTTCTCCTACCCTATTTCCCTATTTTTTTCAGGGAAAAAAGATTCCCCCATTTGAAAAAAACGATCCAAGAATATTCAAAATCCCTGTCCATATCCCTTCTGCTACTTTTGAAAACCTCGAAAAGGCATATAGGTCGATTTCCCAAACTAAGGTTTGGGTGGATGAAAACAACAAAGAATTTATTAATTCGTTTATTAAGTTTCCTGAAAATCCTGATACGGGAAACCAAGGTGAGGATTGGTAAATACAGAATTCATTATTTGGAACAATAATTGGGGATTATTCAGCTCACCTAATTTATCTCTATGATTCGCAGCTATTTGGTATTGATTGTTGTCATCCAATCTATATTTGTTCAGGATATTTTTGCACAGCGATATGGTACTGCTGTTGGTCTGAGAATGGGAAACAATTCTTACAGCAGGACTATTGGCATCACAGCGCAGCAGCGTGTATTTAAACATGTGACGTTAGAGGGAATCATTCAATCTGATTTTGACAGAAATACAACTCTTCACCTGCTCATACAAAAACACAATCCAATCATATCCAAGCGGTTCAATTATTATCTGGGTGCAGGGTTGTCCTCTGGATGGGAAGAGAGCTTTCTCAAGGTTCCCGAAACAAACCAGATTATCCATACTTACGGCAATCCCACTACCGGCGTAGACCTCGTAGGAGGGTTAGAAATGACACTTGCCAATACAGTGATCTCGGTAGATTATAAACCTAACTTCAACCTATCAGGCCGTGAAGAATTTTACCGCAGTCAAGTTGGTATTTCAGCAAGAATGGTTTTGGTCAAAAGCAAAGAACAGGATATGAAAAGAAGGAAAAACAAGCGGGAAAAGAGGAAAAAAGGAAGGACACCTATCTTTCAAAACTTTAGGAAGTAGGAAATTTTTTAGGTAACTATTTTCAGACTTTCAAGTTGAAAATGATGTTGTGGTTGTATTTGTTGTTAAAATATTTGTTTTACGTTGTCTAGTTGAAAAGGCGCAGTTTGTTTAATTGGTTTTTTTGTAAACAATAATTCAGGATTATTAGAGTTTGATGTAAAAATACAGGCTTAGATGATATTACACCTAAGCCTATAAATCGATATCCTAATCTCAAGTTTTTAAATCCCTTTTAAGGAGGTTCCAAGTGCCAAAGCAATAAAACCAACAAGTATCAGGGTAAAGCTATGCTCAGATATAAACTGAACTTGAGCAAAGTGACCAATGATACCTAGGGTACCACTAACCAATCCAATTATCCATGTAATATTCTTCGGTGCTGAGGGTTTCATTTGTTTAATTGTTTTAGGGGGTGAAAAGAATAAATAAGCGTTTGATCAAACATAACTCACATATAAGGATATCCAACACGAATGCTGAAATTAGAACAATAATTACTCATCTAACTGATACTATAAGCGGAAATTATTCATGCATTACTAAATGCACCTCAGCCGAATCTTTCAGATATATTTTTCCATTTGAATAAAATATAAGGTGCAAAGAGACTTTTTGATTAATTTGAATCCATATAAAACTTACCCCCATTTATTATGAAAAAGACACATTTCCTTTTTTTGATTCTCTATGTTTTTCTGCATGCAAACCTATTTGCACAAGAAAAATCCATATTGGTCCAACTGGAAGAAATAGCCATCATCGACCAAAAAGTTATGATGCCTATGCGCGATGGCGTAAGGTTGGCCACTGACATTTACAGGCCCAAGACAGAACAGCCCGTTCCGATAATTTTTTCGAGAACTCCTTACAATTTCAATGTATACCGTGATGGCGAAATCCAGGAACGCAGCCTTCAGACTGCCTTAGAAGCGGTAAAACGCGGTTATGCTTATGTGGTTCAAAATGAGCGTGGTAGGTTCTTTTCTGAAGGAGAATGGGATATACTTGGACTTCCACTGACAGATGGATATGATGCTTTTACCTGGATGGCAGCACAGCCTTGGAGCAATCAGAAAATCGGAACCATTGGTTGTTCATCCACCGCCGAATGGCAGATGGCGGTGGCTTCTTTAAATCATCCTGCGCATGTGGCCTTGGTGCCACAGGCATTTGGTGCGGGAGTGGGCCGAATCGGTAATTATTATGAACAAGGCAATTGGTACCGCGGCGGTGCAGGTCAGATGTTATTTACAGCATGGTTATATGGCACTCAGCATGATCCCATGGCACCAAAGTTGCCGGAAGGAATTTCTCAGGAGGATTTGTTAAGACTCCAAAAGTTCTATGACATGGCACCAAGATATCCCAAAGTAGATTGGAAAGAAGGGCTCAGCCATCTGCCTGTGCAGGATATCATCAAAAATGTAAACGGTCCCCATGGAATATATGAGGAAATGATTACCAGAAAACCCAATGATCCAAAATGGTATGAAGGTGGGTTATACCATGACAACATGGAATTTGAAAAGCCGGCTTATTGGTTTGTTTCTTGGTATGATGTTTCCACGAGTCCAAATCTGGCGATGTACAACCATATCAGGACCAATGCAAAAGATCCCAAAGTGAGGGATAACCAATACCTCGTCATTGCTCCTACCCTTCATTGTGCATTTACCCGGGCAACTGAAAATACCAATGTGGGTGAAAGAAGCATGGGTGATGCGCGTCTTCCATATAATGAAATGACGTATGCTTGGTTTGACTTTTGGCTCAAAGGAGACGAAGGCAATGCCAAGAAGGAAATGCCTAAGGTGACCTATTTTACCATGGGCTCCAATAAATGGCAAACCTCAGATACTTGGCCACCTAAAGAGGCACAAATGACGACTTATTACCTGAATAGCAGCGGCAAAGCCAATTCTAGAAATGGTGATGGAATTTTGACCAATAAAAAACCAGGCAAAGACAATCCTGATACCTTCAAATACGATCCTATGAATCCAGTGACTTCCTATGGAGGTAATGTCTGCTGCACGGGAAATGCGGTGCAGGGAGGGTCTTTTGACCAACAAGAAATGGAGCTTCGGGACGATATCTTGGTCTATACTTCTGAAGTTTTGGCTGAAGGCATAGAGGTAAGCGGATTTATTGAATCTAAATTATACCTATCCACTGATGTAAAAGATACCGATTTGACTATCAAGCTGATCGACGTTTATCCTGATGGAAAAGCATACAATCTCGATGAAACAATCCAAAGGGTACGTTACAGGGAAGGGTATGAAAATGAAGTATTTATGGAAAGTGGGAAAGTGTATGAAGTGAATCTTACTCCTATGTCCACTTCTAATTACTTTGAAAAAGGACACCGCATCCGAATTGAAGTTTCAAGTTCCAACTTCCCGAGGTTTGACAGAAATATGAATACAGGAGGGAACAATTATGATGAAACACATGGAATTATTGCTACAAATAAGATTCACCATTCAAGTAAATTCCCGAGTTTTATCAAGTTACCTGTGGTTAAGAAATGAGTTTAGAATTAAGATTTACGAAGTACGATTTACGAGTTGGGAATTCCGAGATGGGGAGTAAGAGGTAGGAAGTAAAGTATAGGATGGTGAATGAATAATTCTGAATTGGTTCATCATCATACACAATGAAAAAAGGCACAAAAGATGGATTTCTTTTGTGCCTTTTTTTGTGATACATAGCAAATCAAATCAGAACAAATCGAGCTGGTCTTTGTCGTCTTCCTCTTTTTTGATTTTAAATTCGATGGTAGATCCGATTTCTAAATCCTCCTCCCCTGTTTCTGTTTCTTCGATGGCTTCTGATGCCACTTCCGTTTCTTCAGTGATTTTAGGTGAGCTTTCTATTAATCCCAACTCCAATACAGGAAAGGAAGAAAGTTTATTTCCGATGGCTTTCCATCCCTTGACATCAATCAGGATATCAAGGTCAAACTCCTGTTCTTCTTTCTCCTTGCCTTTCTGAAGGACTGCTTTTACCTGAGGTTGCTTCTCGGTAGAGACGATTTTAAGATATGATTGCTTGTGGTCTGAGATGATATTGAATTTCTTATTGACGGTGGTGGTTTCTATCAGGAACCTCTTAACAAAAAAGGATTTGCTTCCTCCATCAAAATAGACCGCTGAAATCACTTTTTCCGGATCAAATTTTTGGATCAAAACCACCTCATTTGACTCATATCTGTTGGTCAGTTCAAAGGTGGTCAGTTCATAATCCCCGTTTTTATAGAAGACGATAATCCTGTCTTCGCCAAGGAAATTACCGATTTTACGGCCTCTTTGGTCTGTATTGAGTCTACCGATGGAGGCGTCAAAATAGATATCAAGTCCTCCCAAAGTGGAAGTTCCTGCCATTTTCCACTGGATTTTGCGGACGGGATATTTGGTCAGAATATTTCCACCTGCTGCACGTCCTTTGATCTCGATGGTACTGAAGTCAAAGTCAAATACTTTTATTTTGGCTTTGGCACCTTGGGTCAGAAATATGGTAATGATTTCTGCTTCGCCATTTGGATTTGCGGTCAGGTACATGACTTTGGAACCTTTGCTGCCTTTGGTCATGTCATATTCACGGTCACGGGTAACACCAATTACCTGAAAACGCTTCACCATCGCCTTGCCCGATTCACCATCCAAGTAGACCATATTGTACACCATTCGCTCATCTCCTTTGCGGAAAATGGCGACATGGAGAATGTCTTTCCCCACAAAACCTTTTTCCTGGATTTTGGTCACGACGCAATTTCCATCTCGTCTGAAGACAATGACATCGTCCAAATCAGAGCAATCGCATATAAATTCATCCTTTTTCAATCCATAACCCACAAATCCATCAGCCCTGTTTACATAAAGTTTGGCATTGTTGGCAGCGACGACAGTGGCTTCGATGGTGTCAAATGCCCTGATTTCGGTTTTCCTTTCACGGCCTTTTCCATACTTATCCAAAAGGTTTTGGTAGTATTGGATGGCATAGTCGGTCAAGTGCTTCAAATGATGGTTGACTTCTTTGAGCTCTTCCTGCAGCCTTCTCATGAGTTCGTCAGCCTTAAAAGCATCGAACTTTGAGATACGCTTGATTTTGATTTCTGTCAGCCTGACAATGTCTTCTGTGGTGATTTCTCTATAAAAATCCGGCTTGAAAGGTTCCAAACCTTTGTCGATCGTTTGAATGACTGCATCCCAAGTTTCACATTCCTCGATATCCCGGTAAATCCTGTTTTCGATGAAGATTTTTTCCAGAGAGGAGAAAAGCAATTTCTCCATCAGTTCTGCCTTGCGGATTTCAAGCTCTCTTTTCAGAAGTGCTTTGGTCTGAATTGTGTTGTATTCAAGTATGGTGTTGACCGAAAGGAAAACAGGCTTGTCACTATTGATGACACAGGCATTTGGAGAGATGCTGACTTCGCAATCTGTGAAGGCATAGAGCGCATCGATCGTCATGTCAGGAGACTGACCCGGAGCCAATTGGATCTGAATCTCTACATCTTTGGCCGTGTTATCGACCACCTTTTTGATCTTGATTTTGCCTTTGTCATTGGCTTTGATGATGGATTCTATCAAAGAATTGGTAGTGGTACCAAAAGGTATATCCTTGATTAATAATGTTTTATTATCTTCTTCTTCGATCCTTGCACGAACTTTAACTCGTCCCCCTCTAACGCCTTCATTGTATTCCGAAAAGTCTGCCATTCCTCCTGTTGGGAAATCCGGCAGGATGTGTGTTCTTTCTCCTTTGAGGATCTGAATGGATCCAAGAATCAGCTCGCAAAAGTTGTGCGGGAGAATTTTGGTTGATAGCCCAACAGCAATCCCTTCCACTCCCTGCGCCAATACCAAAGGGAATTTGACAGGAAGGGTGACAGGTTCTCTTTTTCGGCCATCATAGGAAAGTTGCCATTCAGTGGTTTGGGGATTGAACACCACTTCCAAAGCAAACTTCGACAATCTCGCCTCAATATACCTTGCCGCCGCAGCACCATCGCCAGTCCTGATGTCTCCCCAATTGCCTTGGGTTTCTATCAGGAGGTCTTTTTGGCCCATGTTGACGATGGCATCTCCGATAGATGCATCACCATGTGGGTGGTATTGCATGGATTGACCGATGATGTTGGCGACTTTGTTGAATCGGCCGTCATCCATTTCCTTCATGGCATGCAGGATACGGCGTTGCACCGGCTTGAGGCCATCTTCAATCGCCGGGACGGCACGCTCCAGAATTACGTAAGAGGCGTAATCCAAAAACCAGTCTTTGTACATTCCTGTTACTGGAATGGATTCATGGAGGCCTCCGTCTTTTCCTTCCGGAGTTTCGTTGGTTGTATCGCTCATGCTATATTTTGAATGATTTGATGGAGATTAAGCCATCATTATTGGGTAAACTGTAATTGAATCCACTACTTAGGTCAAAAGGCGGCCTTTAGGCCGCTTCAATCTCTTCTTCCTGTTTTTT
The DNA here is from genome assembly GCF_023502205.1 of Aquiflexum sp. TKW24L. Taxonomy (GTDB): domain Bacteria; phylum Bacteroidota; class Bacteroidia; order Cytophagales; family Cyclobacteriaceae; genus Cognataquiflexum. Next base: position 139,897 of record NZ_JAMFLG010000003.1, read on the forward strand.
GGAAGGGTCATCAAATACGATGTCTTTTTCTATTTTGAGGTTATCAATGATAAATGTCTGTCTATCCGGAGTATTTTTGCCCATGTAGAAGTTGAGCAGTTCCACGATTTTGGTTTCTTTGCTGAGGATGATCGGTTCTAGGCGGATATCATCTCCGATAAATTTCCCAAATTCTTCAGGAGAAATCTCTCCCAAACCTTTGAAGCGGGTGATTTCGGCGGTTTTTCCTATTTTATGGATAGCGCGCTGTCTCTCTTCATCAGTGTAACAGTAGATGGTTTCCTTCTTGTTTCTTACCCTGAAAAGCGGTGTGTCAAGAATGTAGAGGTGACCATTTTTGACCAAGTCAGGGAAAAACTGGAGGAAATAGGTCATGATGAGCAATCGGATATGCATCCCATCTACATCGGCATCTGTGGAGATGACAATCTTTCGGAAACGAAGGTTTTCAATTCCGTCCTCAACGTTTAATGCATGCTGCAACAGGTTGAATTCCTCATTTTCATAGACCACTTTCTTGGTCATTCCATAGCAGTTCAAAGGTTTGCCACGGAGAGAAAATACCGCCTGAGTCTGTACATCACGGGATTTTGTGATGGAACCGGAGGCTGAATCTCCCTCGGTGATGAAGAGCATAGATTTGTTCTTTTGTTCTTCGTCGCCTTTTGCGTCGTCATAGTGAACCCTGCAATCTCTCAGTTTCTTGTTATGCAGGTTGGCTTTTTTTGCCCTTTCGTTTGCCAGTTTTTTGATGCCTGAGATTTCTTTTCTTTCTCTTTCAGACTGCAAAATCCTTTTGAGCAAGGCATCTGCAACAGCCGGGTTTTTGTGCAGGTAGTTGTCAAGTTCTGTTTTGACGAAGTCATTGACAAAAGTCCGAAGAGTAGGTCCATCAGGCCCAATGGTTTGGGAACCTAACTTGGTTTTGGTTTGGGATTCAAATACCGGTTCCATGACTCGGACAGCCACAGCTGCTACCACGCTTCCCCTGATATCTGAAGCATCATATTCTTTCTTGTAAAACTCCCTGATGGTCTTGACAATAGCCTCTCTGAATGCAGCAAGGTGTGTTCCTCCTTGGGTAGTAAATTGGCCATTCACGAAGGAATAGTATTCCTCCCCATATTGGTTGGAGTGCGTAATGGCTATTTCGATGTCATTTCCTTTGAGGTGGATGATCGGGTACCTGATGCTTTCCTCATCTACTTTTCTCATCAAAAGGTCATATAGTCCTCTTTCTGAGAAAAACTTTTTACCGTTATAATTGATAATCAGGCCTGCGTTGAGGAAGGCGTAATTCCAAATCTGGTTTTCTAGGTATTCAGGGATAAAATGGTAATTTTTGAAAACTCCGGCATCTGGGGAGAAGACGACTTTTGTACCATTGCGCTCAGTGGTTTTTTCAATAGGACGATCTTCGACCATAATGCCTTTTTCAAATTGGGCAACTTTGGTTTCTCCATCTCTATATGACTGAACTTTGAAAAAGTCTGAAAGGGCATTCACTGCTTTGGTACCGACACCGTTCAAGCCCACAGACTTTTGAAAGGCTCCTGAATCGTATTTGCCCCCTGTATTGATTTTGGAAACGCAGTCAATGACTTTGCCCAAGGGAATGCCCCGGCCATAATCCCTAACTTCTACTTTGTGTTCAGATATTTTGATGTCGATGGTCCTCCCATATCCCATCATGTGTTCATCGATACTGTTGTCCAGGACTTCTTTGACCAAAACATATATCCCGTCATCTTGGGCACTTCCGTCTCCGAGTTTCCCGATATACATACCCGGCCTCAGCCTGATGTGCTCCCTCCAATCTAATGACTTGATGCTGTCTTCGTTGTATTTAACGTTTTCTGCCATGAAAATTTGCTAATGGTAATTTGGTTAAATGGTGCTGTTACTTCTGATTGAATTGAATTTCTGCAACAATATCCAAAACAAAGCGATAATCCAAACCACAAAAAGAATTGGAATCAGATAAAAGAATAGTGAGTAGCTACCGGAACTGATCTCATTCTGGTTGTTGATCGTGTGGATAAAGAGGGTCAGGATCGCAAGTGAGATATTGATTATCGCAGTAAAACTATAGGTCCAGGTCAGCATGTAATCTCTGAAAATATCCCCTGAGGGGAAAAGTTGCCTGAAGGTTTTAGTGCTTTTGTTTTCGATCAGTTTGGAAACAGTTACCATTACCAGATTCAAAACTGCAAAGAGGATGATGCCAATATAAAAAAACGTGCTTTTCGAAATTTCCTTAGAATTATAGCCGTTTTCATCAAGTTCATAAGCCACGACATCTGGCATGGCAGAATAGAAATAAAGAAAGGTGAATAAAAACAAGAGTACTGAAATAAAATGAAATACTTTTCCGAATCGGTAATACATAAATGAAGTTGATTTTGGACGCTAATATAAAGATTAATGATGGTACAAATCAGATACTGTTTTTTCCTTTTTGGGTTTTTATAAGTAGATTTCCAAACCCAAATCCCAAATAACTGATAGTAAGATGAATTTGAGCCCAGTTGTCATAGCGATCCCGATGTACTTTATTTTGATGGGGATTGAATTGCTTGTTTTGAGGTTTAGAAAAAGCCCGACATACAGGCTCAACGATGCCATTACCAACATCAACCTCGGAGTGGTATCACAAGTTTCAGGAGTTTTTCTAAAAGTACTTTCCATTGGAATTTATACTTTCTTTTTTGAAACATGGGGGGTTTTTCAGATTCCAAACAATGTCTGGACATTCTTTCTCCTCTTTTTCCTTTATGATCTGTGTTATTATTGGGCACATCGGCTAAGTCATGAAATCAACCTTTTTTGGGGGGGCCATGTAGTGCACCATTCCTCTGAGGAATACAATCTTTCTGTAGCCTTAAGACAAAGCTCTACACAGACGATCTGGACATTTATGTTTTATCTGCCTTTGGCGGTAATCGGTTTTGATCCCATAATGCTTGTCCTCGTCTCAGGTATCAATCTTTTGTACCAGTTTTGGATCCATACTGAGGCAATTGATAGGATGGGTTTTCTGGAAAAATTCATGAACACTCCCTCCCACCACCGTGTCCATCATGGCCGAAATCCAAAATATATAGACAAAAACCATGGCGGTACATTTATCATCTTTGACAAATGGTTTGGTACGTTTCAAGTCGAGGAAGAAAGACCAATTTATGGCATCACCACGCCTGTCAAAAGCTGGAATCCAGTTTGGGTGAATATTTCCCATTACGCTACGATGAAGGAGGAAATGAAGATGATTCCCAATTTGAAGGATAAAATGAGATATTTATTCAACAAGCCAGGATGGCTGCCTGAATATCTCGGAGGCTATCGTCCAGTGAAGGATGTAGGCCCTGATTATCAAAAGTTCGACACCACAGTTCCACTGCCGCTGAATTACTATGTCTTCTTTCAGTATGTTATTTTGATGGGTCTGACAGCCTTTTTCCTTTTTAACCTTGACAAGTTTGACTGGATGCTCAAAGTTGGGCTTTCAATCCTGATTATCTGGAGTACTGTAAGTTTCTCCGGGATTTTTGAACAAAAGAAGTGGTATCATGTTCAGGAAATTCTTAGGATCGCAGTTTTTGTGGTTGCCAATTGGTATATCCTTCAGGAATTGGCTTCTGCGAACATATCCTTTGTTTTCCTTTCTATTTATGCCTCTCTCTCCTACTTTTGGCTTTGGTTTAATTTTGGAACAGTCAAAAACTTCCAAAAATCAATCAACCAAACTCCTCAAAATGTATAAAATTTTCATAGCCTCATTTAGATTCATTGCCTTTACACTATTAATTTCTTCCTGCTCCAGTAAAGTGGATCTCAAAAATGTGAACTTGGAAAACTGGAAAAAAGACCGTGACGGATGTATTGGATTGAGGACTCAAGAATTAGAATCATTTCGTGTTGTAAAAAATGATTTGTTGGGAAAAGACAACCAATCAATCATAAAAACCTTTGGAAGGCCTGACAAGGTTGAATTGACGGACAGGAGCCAATCCTTTTTCATCTATTTTATCGATCCGGCACCATCCTGTGAGAACTTTGATTCTGCTGCAGAACAACCTATGAAAGTCATGCTCAGGATGAATGCCTACAGCAGGGTGAGTGAGGTGGTGATTAGTAGGTTGGATCCGTGAGGAAATGGTTAAAGGTTAATTGGTTAATTGTTAAAAGGTTGGGAAAGAATTAAATTTTTGAATTATTGATATTCATTGATATTTGATATTGATGGATATTGATTCAGAAATTTGCGTTAGCTTATATTTTACCCTCAATAGGTCGGATTGATAAATTTGAAATTGAGAAATTATCAAAAAAAAGGTTTTAAGGTTTGATCAAAACCTTAAAACCTTCTAACATTTTAACCTTAAAACCCTTAGTCCTCCTCCATAAAGCACAAAGCCGCCGCGCCAAGGGTACCGGCATTGTTGGCTAAAGTCGCCCTGACCAATTGCAAATCCCGGACATAATATGGGGTGAGATATTGTCTGACAGTCTTATCCAAAGAAGGCATCATATATTCCAAACCTGCTGATATACCTCCTCCAAAATAGACATGGGTCACGTCCAGGATGCGGATGGTTGACACGATGGCTTCTCCCAATATCCTTCCCACTTCCTCAAATACCATCAGGGAAACTTCATTTCCGGCTTTTGCTGTATCCACAAGAAGGTGCGTTCCCAATTCTTTATCTATCAAATCATGTGCAAGTCGTGGGTATCCTTGGATAAATCGCTCCATAATTTTGAGAATCCCATTTCTTCCGACCAACTTTTCCAATCCTTCATTTCCTCGGGAAAGCATGTGGCCCATTTCCATGGCATTGCCTCGCGATCCCTTGAAAATTTCCCCATCTAATACCAATGCACTTCCGATTCCTGTTCCCATGGTGATGAATAGGAAGTTCTCAGGTGGATTGTTTTTACCATAACGGTATTCTCCAATAGCTGCGGCGGCAGCATCATTTTCCAGGTAAAAAGAGATGCCGGGATATTTTTTTTTGAGTTCACCTTTGAGATTGTACCCGTTCAAATCAGGGATAGCCGGGATCTCAAGCGTCGTGGTTCGGTTTTTGGAAATCAATCCAGGTAATCCGATTCCTACTTTTTTGACCTCAGGATATTTTTTCAGAATATCTACCATGTTATCAGTAAAACAGACACTGAATCCCCGAGGGTCGTCTCTATATGGTGCGGTATCAATTTTTTCAAACGAAACAATTTCCCCTTGTTTATTTACCAAACCGATTTTTAAATGGGTTCCTCCCACATCGACTCCCAAAAAATGCTCCTCTTCTTTGCTCATGGTTATTTTTCAATAGGTTTTAAATGCTAAAATAATAAACAGATTAGCTCACTTCCTACAATCTTTGATAAAGTCTTAAAATATTTCGAAGGCAAACAGACAAATCAAAGTAGTTCTGAGGGTTATGCTATCCAAAAATTTACGGAAAATCCTATTGAAATTAAGAAAAGCTCTATTTGAACCCCTTGCATATGCAAAATAGATACAATGCCCACTCTTAATTTCTAGTCCAAATGAAATTCTGTTGCCACATTATTGATGCAATTTCCTTTTATTAAATTAGACAAAAGAAATATAAAGCTTGGATTACATGAAATTATAGAGATAATTATTTTGTTATTTTGTTTAAAAAAAGTATATTAAGTGTCTCTAAACCAACAAACTATGAAAGCACATCCAAGCGAATTGTTTTTCTACTACAATCCAAGCCATAATGTAGACAAGCAAATGAGGGCATATGCCAAGTCAATATCCCGTCATGTCAATGAAATCAACATCGAAAAAGAATCCATCACGATGACAGGCTGGAGGACAATTTTGGATAAGTTAAACCTACGGCCAAAGGACCTGATGAACAGGGCGCATCCGGATTATCAGAAATTTATAGCGGGAAAATCATGGGATGATGAAGGTTGGCTTAATATCCTTATCAGAAATCCACACCTGCTTAAGGCTCCGATCGCAATAAAAAAAGACAAAGCAGTGCTTTGCCTTACTCCTAATGTAATTCTTGAATTAGACTAAGCGAGTCTGATGCCGTCTTCCTGTATTGTTATTTTTTTAGCTTTATATAGTTGACCAATTGACTGTTTAAAGTGCTTTTTACTCATTCCCAGCAACTCTTTGATAGACTCAGGGGATGATTTATCTTGAAGGGGCAAAAATTTCTGGACTTTTAAAACTCCAAGGATTTTTTCAGCCCCTTCTTCATATTTTTCACGCCCGATAGGCAAAACCTGCAAATCAAGTTTCCCATCCTCACGTCTTTTCTTTACAAATACCTTTATCCTATCTCCCACTTTAATGGGCTGAAACACCTCGTTTTTATAAATCAATCCTTCATAACTTCCATCAATGAGCGTTTTGAACCCAAGATCAGTCTCCTCAAAAATCAATGCATCCACCTCTTGCCCTGCGACATATGCCTCGGTATCCATGAGAATAAAATCTTCATATTTAGAAACCCCAATCAACCTATTGGTTTTGTAATCCTGACATACCATCACAAGGTATTTTCCACCAACCTCCATGGTTTTTGCCATTTCAGATTTGGGAACAAAAAGATCTTTTGGAAGACCCCAATCCATAAAAGCACCAAAATCAGTGATTTCTTTGGCTTCCATCACTGCAAATTCATCCAATAAAGCAACAGGTCTATTGGTGACTGCCACGGGCCTATCTTCACTGTCGGTGTAAACAAAAACTTCCAATTCCTCCCCTTCTTTTTCCTCGCCTTTTAGGTAGCTTTTTGGTAACAAAACTTCCCCGCCTTCCCGCAGGGCAAGATATGCCCCATTGGCTGTGAATCGGTTTATTAGCAGTGAACTGATTTTTCCTAATTCTCTCATCGTTCAAAGTTAGCCATTTTAAATGATTGAGAATTGGATTTACTTCCGAATCAAACTAGATTTGGTCAAAAATAGATCAAAAAAACCTGCCCGTAATTGGGACACTTTTCATTTCAATTGTTAACTACTTGAATACTAAACCCAAATCAAAATGAATAATATTTCTGTAATTGGTTCCGGCACAATGGGAAACGGAATAGCCCATGTTTTTGCTCAATTTGGTTACAACGTCTCATTAATTGATGTCCAACAATCAGCTTTGGACAAGGCATTGACAACTATTTCGAAAAATTTTGACAGACAGGTTACCAAAGGAAATTTGACTGAGAATGAAAAAAATGACGCTCTAGGCCGGATCCGGACCTTCACTTCATTGGGCGACGGGGTCGTAAATGCGGATTTGGTGGTTGAGGCTGCTACAGAAAATCTGCAGGTCAAATTGGACCTTTTTCGTCAATTGGATGAGCTGTGTCCAAAAAACACAATTCTGGCTTCCAATACTTCATCCATATCAATTACTAAAATCGGATCGGCTACAAAACGGCCGGAAAAGGTTATCGGAATGCATTTTATGAATCCGGTTCCCGTAATGAAACTGGTAGAGGTAATCAAAGGGTATTCTTCTTCCCAAGAGACGACAGATCATGTCATGCATATTTGTGCCAAGCTGGAAAAGATACCTGTTGAGGTGAATGACTATCCCGGATTTGTGGCCAACAGGATTTTGATGCCAATGATCAATGAAGCTATTTACACCTTATTTGAAGGAGTAGCGGGAATTGCAGAAATCGATACCGTCATGAAACTCGGTATGGCGCATCCGATGGGGCCACTTCAGCTTGCAGATTTTATTGGTCTCGATGTCTGTCTTTCCATTCTGAAGGTTTTACATGACGGTTTTGGAAATCCAAAATATGCCCCATGTCCATTGTTGGTCAACATGGTGGAAGCCGGGTATAAAGGTGTTAAATCGGGTGAAGGTTTTTATGAATATTCTCCCGGAAGCAAGGAATTGAAGGTTTCGGGAAGATTTAAAAAATAACCTTTTCTTATTTCGTGCAAAAAAAATCAGAAGAAAAAGTAAAACAAAAAGACATGCACATAGCGGTATCAGGAAATATAGGAAGTGGGAAAACGACTTTGGCCATCAAATTGGCGAAGCATTATGGATGGCATGCAGAATTGGAAGCTGTGGAAAATAATCCCTATCTAGCAGATTTTTATGAAGATATGAAGCGATGGTCTTTCCATCTGCAGGTTTTCTTTCTCAATAGCCGATTCAATCAAATCAAGAGAATCCGAGAAGATGGATTGTCAGTGGTGCAAGACAGGACGATCTATGAGGATGCCTATATTTTCGCAGCCAATCTTTATAAATCTAAATTGTTTTCTGAAAGGGATTATGAAAATTACTTATGCCTGTTTGATTCGATGATCAATTATGTCAAAGCCCCGGACTTGCTTATCTATTTGAAGGCAGACATTCCAAAACTGGTGGGTCAGATTGAGAAAAGAGGCAGGTCCTATGAAAATGCGATCAGGATTGATTATTTAAAAAACCTGAATTCCCACTATGAAGAATGGATCGGTGGCTATGACAAAGGGAAATTGCTGATTGTGGATGTCAATCAGATGGATTTTGTAGAATATCCTGAAGATTTTTCATCTATTGTACAGCGTATAGACCGGGAGATGTACGGGCTGTTTTCTTAAAAACCCAAAATTTTAAACCAATTTCCTTGAAAACCAATTGAGTATGCCTTGTTGGTACTCTTCTTTTGGATGTAACAACAAATCATCAATTTTTTTGAGACTACCTCCTATCATCAGGTTTTCATACAAGGGTATTCTTATCAATTTAAATCCATGAAGCCTGCTGACAAGGTCGTATTGGGCATCGTTGTAAGCATTCAGCTTCCATCCCGAAGATCCATTTCCTGAGAGATCGCCCGGAATTTCGCTTTTGCCAAATAGTTTGTCTGCTATCGGTGGGCCATTCCAGATTCTTTCCTGCAAACCTGTCTTGAGACATTCTTTTTCATAAGTCCTGCAAAGTCTGAGGTAGGATTCTACCCAAGGAAAAGTAAATACTTCATAAATCGAAGCCTTCAGAGATGTCAAACGATACCTATTGAAATGGACTTCATCGTCATAAATGAATACATGACGGTTTATCTTGAAGTCAAACTTTAATCTTTCCAAGACCGGTAAGTGGCCTTTTCCTCCAAGTTCTGAGAAAACGCTACCCAAAAGCATTTCTCCTTTGCCTTTTAAATAGCTTGGATTGACTTCAAGGGTATGACTGAATTCTACCGGGATGTCTGAGTTTTTTAATACCCCAAACAGATTTTCCACTTTCAAAAGATGCATGGACAAAATTAACCTTCTTTACGGATGATTTCCCAAGTATGGTCAGCAAGCAATTTTATTTCTGCGATGAATCTTGAAAATCTATTCTTTCTCCCCCACTCTTCAGGCGCTATCAAACTGAGAAAATCACCGCCATCCTCCTTTTCATACAAAAAATAATGATGGTTGATCAAAGGCTCAAAACCCATGGAGGTTTTGTAGATCCTTTCGGATATTTCCACCCTGTTTTGGATCAATTTTGCCTGTTCTGCCAAGAGCTGCATCTGCTGATAGATTTGTGCCATCTGCATATCGGTTTGAGAATGCATGGCAGCTACAGCCCTACCGGTAATTTTTCCTGTATCTTCAGGTCTGATGATGGCACTACCTGACTGATGGGCATAGGGTAAAAGACCGGGAATTTCTGTGGTCTTTTCCTTCATTTTATCAAGGTCAATCAAGCTGACATCAATCTTTTGTTTCTTTGACATTGGTTTTTACTGTATCTGATGGGGCGATTCTTTCTTTCAAATTCTTTTTGGAACCAGGAAATGTGGTTTTACTTGACATATCGATTCCTATCCAAAGCATGCACAGACCAAATATGAAAGCTAGAACCAAGAAAATAATTTTATTTTTTTTCATAGCAATAATCAAAGAAACATTAATAACTTAGAGTTGTTCAATTTGTCAAAATTAGAAGATTATTTACTGTTATAAAATTTGAAACTACCGCAGAATGAACACCTTACAAATATTGTAGAGAAAGGGTAATTTTAGGTCTTAAAAAAAAACCATAAAACCACTTTTTTTTATTTTGAAATACATAAATTTGATTGTTATATACAACCTACAGCTATTCGAATATTTTATGTATCAACTTATTAGCCCACAAACTATTTTTCAGTATTTCGGCGATGACGACAAAGAAATGTTGCAGGAAATGATTCAGATAATTCTGGATTCAAATCTTCATGACTTGAAGCAAATGGATGAACTGTACGATGCACATGACTGGGCGCTTATCAAAAGAAGATGTCACAAGGCAAAACCAAGCCTCAGTTATATAGGAGCTATCCAAACAAGAAAAATTTTAGAATCAATAGAGGCTGATCTAGAAAATTCCCATGGTCGTTTCAATGACCTACTTCGTGACATAGAAATTATTGAAAAAGAACTTCACACTTTCCTTGATTCTCTGTAATCAAAATAATTTTTTTACCTATCCCCATTTTTTTATTCCCAAATCAATCCTATTCTTAGACCTTTATTCAAAAACTAAGTTTTAGTAAATTCATTTCCTATGAAAAAAAGCCAATTCCTGTTCGCTTTTCTCTGCCTACTCTCCTGTCACTATGCATTTTCCCAAAGTATACTTTCAGTAGAAAAAATCATGAAAGACCCAAAATGGATGGGAAGCTTTCCATCTGATGTCCAATGGGATGACAAAGGTCAATCGATCTATTTTAAATATAATCCTGAGCAAAATCCGGCTGATTCCCTCTATAAACTCTCTCTTTTGCCTGGAGCCATACCTGAAAAAGTGAGTCTGGCTGAACTGAAAAGCCTAGTACCCCGCAATGCGAAAACCAACATTGCCAAGACAAAAAAGATCTACTCAAAAGACGGAGAAATTTTCATTTACGACCTTAATTCAGGCAACAGATCATCGCTAATCAATCTGGGAGACAGAATTTCTAATCCCGTTTTCCTCGCCAATGAAAATAAAGTGGCTTTTGAATTCTCTAACAACCTTTATTTGCTTGATATTCCTACCGGAAAATTGCAGAAAGTGACCCGAATCCAAAACGGAAACAGACCCAAAGAGAAAGAAGAAAAACAAGCAGAAAGGGAAAAATGGCTGCATGAAGACAATCTAGGTCTCCTACAAGTGGTAAAGGAGAGAAAAGATAAAGCCGAAAAGTCAAAGGAATATAACGAATCCTTTTCTGATAAAGACCCATTTACATTCTACACCGAAGGCAAGCAGGTCATCAATCTGCAGCTTTCACCGGATGAAAAGTATGCCACACTATTACTTGTAGGTCGGGCAGAAAATAAAAGAACGGAAGTGCCGGATTATACGGATGCATCAGGCTACACGACCAATTTAAACACAAGATCCAAAGTCGGAGATCAGCCCCAAACCATTGAACTTGCAGTTTATAATTTTGCAAAAGACACCGTTGTTTTTGTCACCACCGACAGCCTTCCTGGCATCAAGGAACTTCCGGATTATGTAAAAGATTATCCTGAAAAAACATGGGAAGAAAAGTTGAGGAAAGTAGCGATAGCAGCTCCTGTATATTCAAATGATGGCAAGCATGCAATTGTCAATATCCGCGCAAATGACAACAAAGACAGGTGGATTACCCTTCTTGACCTTGAGTCAGCCACTTTAAAATCTGTTGACAGACAGCGTGATGAAGCATGGATCGCAGGTCCCGGCATCGGATGGGGATTTGGAGGAGGAACATTGGGTTGGTTACCGGACAACAAGCACATTTACTTTCAATCTGAGGAAAGTGGCTATTCTCATCTCTATATATTGGATGTAACCACAGGAAATAAAAAAGCCTTGACCTCAGGAAAATTTGAAGTCTTTGATCCATTTCTTTCGAGAAATGGCAAGTATTGGTACCTCACCACTTCTGAAGTCCACCCCGGAGAAAGGCACTTTTATATGATGCCACTCATGGGTGGCAAAATGGAAAAACTGACTACGCTTACCGGAAACAATGAAGTATCGCTTTCTCCGGATGAGAAAAACATGGCGATTCTTTACTCCTACAGCAATCAGCCTACAGAATTATTTATCCAAGCCAACACACCCAAATCACAACCAAGGCAATTGACTTTTGGTCAAAGTGATGCGTTCAAATCCTATTCTTGGCGCGATCCCCAATTGGTCAACTTCAAAGCCGCTGACGGTCAGATGGTTCCTGCAAGATTATATGTTCCTGAAGCCATCAACAACAATGGAGCTGCGGTGATATTTGTCCATGGGGCGGGTTATCTGCAAAATGCCCACAAATGGTGGTCAAGCTATTTCAGAGAATACATGTTCCATAATCTTTTGACGGATTTGGGTTACACTGTTTTGGATATTGATTACAGGGGAAGTGCGGGATATGGCAGAGATTGGCGAACAGGTATTTACCGTCACATGGGCGGAAAAGACCTTTCGGACCAAGTGGATGGTGCTAAATTTCTGATGGAAAACCATGGCGTCAAACCCGGAAAAATCGGGATTTATGGCGGAAGTTATGGTGGATTTATTACCCTGATGGCGCTGTTCAACGAAGCTGAAACATTTACCTCAGGTGCTGCTTTGAGGTCCGTGACAGATTGGGCACACTACAACCACGGTTACACAGCCAATATCCTGAATGAACCCTTCAACGACCCCATTGCATACAAAAGGTCCTCCCCTATTTATTTTGCTGAGGGTTTTAAGGGAAATCTTTTGATTGCCCATGGGATGATAGATGTCAATGTCCATTTTCAGGATGTGGTCCGATTGGCACAGCGGCTGATTGAGTTGGGCAAAGACAATTGGGAAATGGCTGTTTATCCAGTGGAGGACCACGGCTTCGTGGAACCAAGCAGTTGGACAGATGAGTATAAAAGGGTTCTAAAACTATTCAATGAAACGCTACTTGAAGAAAATGAAAAATAAAAGGTATTCCGTTATTCTACTGTTTCCTGTGCTCCTGTTTGTTTTTTCATGCGGGCAAAATGACACGGTTTCATTAGAAAACCGTGGGTTAATCATTGAAAAAGCGATGGTGGTAACCGCAAGAGAAGAATCTTCCAAGATTGGTTTGATGATCATGGAAAAAGGTGGGAATGCTTTTGATGCCATGGTCGCCACGGAATTGGCATTGGCCGTCGCGTATCCTTTTGCAGGCAATCTTGGAGGCGGTGGATTTATGGTATTCAGGTTGGAAAACGGTGAAACCGGGTCTTTGGATTATCGGGAAAAAGCACCTTTGGCAGCCACGAGGGATATGTATCTGGATGAAAATGGGGAGGTTATACCTGAATTGAGTACCATGGGAGCTTTGGCTGTGGGCGTGCCCGGAACAGTAGCAGGAATCTTCGAAGTTCACCGAAGGTTTGGGACACTCCCCATGGAGGAAATCCTTGCTCCAGTGATTGCTTTGGCCGAAAAGGGAGTAATTGTTACCGCAAACCAAGAAAAGAGACTCGCCTCCAACAGGGATAATTTCATCAAGGTAAATGGAGAAAATACTTTTTTTGCGAGGGAATTTAAAACCAATGACACCATCAAATACCCGATTCTTGCCGAAACATTGAAAAGAATTGCCAAAAACGGAAAAGATGAATTCTATCAGGGGGAGACTGCCCAAAAATTGGTGGATTTCCTCCAAGCAAAAGGAGGAATCATCACCATGGAGGACATGTCCGGTTATGAAGCCAAATGGCGTGATGCTATTTCCTTTGATTATAAAGACATCAGGATTATTTCGATGGCACCACCTAGCAGCGGTGGGATTACTTTGGCCCAAATCTTTGGAATGCTCGTGGGTTTTGACTTGAAGTCAATGGGACACAATTCTGCCCAATACATCCAAACATTGACGGAAGCAGAAAGAAGGGCCTATGCAGACAGAAATTTCTATTTGGGTGACCCTGATTTTGTGGCAGTTCCGGTAAATGAATTGATTGACAAGGATTATCTGAAAGATAGGATTTCAGATTTCAACCCCGGCAAAGCCACTTTGTCGAGTGCTGTATCTCAGGGAATGATTCAATATGTAGAAAGTGATGAAACCACCCATTATTCCATTGTCGATCCCTTTGGAAATGCTGTGGCGATAACGACCACATTGAATGGAGCTTATGGTTCCAAATTGTACAGTGATGAACTTGGCTTTTTTCTCAACAATGAAATGGATGATTTCAGTGCCAAAGCTGGTGTTCCAAATATGTTTGGACTTGTCGGGGCCGAGGCCAACAGCATTGCTCCCGGAAAAAGGATGCTCAGTTCTATGACTCCTACCATTGTAGAAAAAGATGGGCAGCTTCTCATGGTGGTGGGAACACCGGGAGGTTCTACGATTATCACCTCCGTATTGCAGACCATTTTGAATGTAGTCGAGTTTGATATGACCATGCAACAGGCTGTTGATGCGCCCCGTTTCCATCACCAATGGCTTCCTGACCTGATCAATTTTGAACCTGAGGGATTTCCGCTAGGTATATTGGATGAATTAAAATCCAAAGGTTACCTTATCAATGAAGGCTTCACCCCCATTATTGGGAAAGTCGACGCCATTTTAAAACTTCCCAATGGGAAATTTGAAGGAGGCGCTGACAAAAGAGGAGATGACAAGGCAGTAGGCTATTGAACTCCTATTTATTGATATATTTATTGTACGTACGGATTGATCCCTGTAGATTGGATATCCATTATAATTCTTGTTTCCTGACAGAATGCCCGGGGCATCGGTCTTCCGTCTTCCGTCCCGACTGCATAAGAATAAGGAGTTGAAGGCAAAGAAGCGCATTTCCATTTATTTAACTTCCCTTGTACTTTTCTAGGTATTCCCTAAATCGGTTCATTACCCAAAGGTGAATTCTAGCTTGGGTATTGACATATACAATCCATGGCAGTCTGGGTACAAATTCATGTATCGCCGTGATCATATATTTTCCTCCCAAAACCTCCCTGAACTCCAGCCATCCGTAGTCAAATCTTTTGACCAGCCATCCTCCTGTGATGTAAAACAATTGCCGTTTGATGTCACTTCGATCCGGAATAAGGGTCAGTTGCAACATCGGTTTCGATCCTTTCAATATGTAAAAGCCTATGTCCCCACGACTGTTTTCTTTGGCAGTGATCAGAAATCTAAAAAAAGTCGGTAACCATCTTTTATACCTGTTAGCTACCCACAAGGCACTTTTATGTCTCGTATTGGGCATCCTTTGGATACTTCTGACAGTGTTTTTTACATCCCTGTCATTTTTAAACTTTGGAATTGCCGGAAGTTTATTGGCAGGATCAAGGGCTTCCTTGACGCTTTCCTCATATGTCAAATAATCGATTTCTTTTTCTTTGAATTTGAGCTCCTCTGATACTGTCAAAGTATGTTTGAGACTCTCTACCAAAGGAGAAACCAATTTCGCTGGAGTTTCTCCAAAATAGGAAACCCAAAGTTTTGAAAATCCCACGGAGAAAACCGGCACTGTGAAAATAAATCTTTTCTTTCCCATCACCCTTGCGGTCTCTTCCAGCATGCCTTTGTAGGACAGAATTTCGGGGCTTCCGATTTCGATGGCTTTCCCAAATACATTTTCATTTCCAATGCAGGAATCCATGATAATCAATGTATCACGGAGAGAAATGGCTTGCGTTTGAGAAGTAGTCCATTTTGGACACATCAAAATCGGGAGTTTTCGGACGAGATTACGCACCATTTCAAAAGAAGAACCTCCTGGACCGACTATGACTCCGGCCCTAAGTGCAGTGACAGGTACTCCCCTTTCACCAAGTGTTTTTTCTACCTCCAGCCTGCTTCTGAGATGAATTGACATTTTTTCCTCTTCTACTTCTTTGGGAAGAATTCCACCTAGATAAAGTATCTGTTTGATATTATTGGCTTCTGCAGCCCTCGAAAAGTTATCCGCCAAAAGTAGGTCAGTATCCTCAAAACTACCTTGGTCGAGCCGTGTCAAAGCACTCATAGAATGGATCAGGTAGATGGCATAATCCACACCCTGTAAGGCTTCTATTGTAGAGGTAATTGAGAATAGTTCTACTTTTCTCCATTCTACTTCTGGATTCGGATTTTGGATGGCATCCCTTCTGCTAAGTGCAATAATCTTGTATTTATCTTTGTACTTATCGATAAACCACCTTCCGATATATCCTCCTGCTCCTGCAATTGCTATGGTCTTTTTCAATTTAGTGGGTGGGTTGAAGGCTTAACATAACTGCTTCTGCTGCTTTTCTTCCGGCAGTCATGGCAGCATTAATGGAACCATTGAGCAGGTAATCTCCTGCAAGGTATATATCGTCCTGAATCTTGGTATTCGTCGGAGAGAAAGTGTATTGCATGTCATCTACCTGAGGAAGAGCTTCCAAAATTTCGTAAGTTTTGATATGGTGGAAAAAGGAGGCTGAAATGCCTGTGAGGGATTCAAGTTCCACTGTGACTAATTTGATCAGTTGATCATCGGCTTTGGAATCCTTGGTGACTGTGACAGAAAGCAATGCTTTGCCGGAACTGCTATAAGATTTAGAGACATCTGTCATAAACACCAGATTATTGATCAGAAACTGAGCATCAGGTACCAACCCGATCATGGGTTGGGCGATGAAGGATTTTTCAAGGGAAAAATATAGATTGATGACCTTTCTATATTCTTTAAACTGACCATCTAATTGGGTAAGAATTTTGTCCGGTCTTGAAGCGATGATGATTTTATCGGCCTGCAGTTGCTTACCTTCCTTTAAATGAATCGTCTTACCTTCTACCCTTTCGACAGGAGAATTGAAATGGAAAATAGTCTTTTGGAGTTTGTTTTTTAACTGATTTGGGATTTCCTGCATTCCATTTTCCGGAACAGCAGCATTTCCTATTGAAAACATCTTGAAAACAAAGTTGAACATTCTTGAGGATGTCTGCAGCTCGTTTTCAAGGAAAATTCCTTTGAAAAAAGGTTTGAAGAAATTGTCAAGGATGGTTTCAGAAAAGCCATAATTCCTCAAGAAATCAATGGTGGGAATGGATGGTGCGGCAAAAATATCTTCTTCAGTTTTCTTTTTCAGGCCATTGGTAAGACTCAATATTTTGAACTTGTCTTTGAGGGTTCCCACTTTAGAAAAAGCCATTCCCAACAACCTCATAGGATTTCTCAAAGGATCATGGATAGCAAAAAAGTCACCCGGTTTGAAAACCAACGCTCCGGGATCAAACATCTTGAGGTTTAATTTTTCATAATCTAAATATCTTTTGGCCTCAGGATAAGCAGTCAACAAGACCTGAAACCCCCTATCCATCAGAAATCCCTTTTCACTGTCCGTTCTGACCCTTCCGCCTACACTTTCAGAAGATTCTAAAATAATGGGGCTGTATCCCGCTCTTTCAAATTCATAAGCTGCTATCAAGCCGGAAATTCCTGCTCCTATTATATAAATTTTTTGTTGATCCATTTCAGCTAATATTCAATAAGACAAATATTCTTCTCAATTGTTTTACGCTACAATTTAGTGCATTATTACCAACCTTTTAAATGTTAAAAGGGCTAATCCTGTAATTTGATTTTCAAGAACCCTAGATTGCCGATACATTCGAAAAAAAATATGATGAGAAAGATATCCCAAATCTTCTTGGCCTTGACGGTGACTTTAATCCCCTTTTCAACTTTGGCCCAAAAGGATTATTTCCCTGCTTCCGGCGATTGGCAACAAAAAAAGCCTACCGAAATGAAGGTGGATGCAGGCAAACTTCAGCAAGCGATTGATTTTGCCATTGCTACCGAAAGCGAAGCTGACCCCAATCTGAAAATGGCACACTATCAAAGTGCTTTTGGGAGGGAGCCTTTTGGATTTCCTGTCGGCCCAATGAAAGAAAGAGGAGCAGCAAACGGTTTGATTATTTATAAGGGCTATATCATTGGACAATGGGGAGACCCGGACAGGGTTGACCTGACCTTCAGTGTGGCCAAAAGTATCCTTTCTTCCACTGTGGGGATGGCTGTAGACAAAGGACTGATCAAAAGTGAAAAGGACTTGGTTTATCCTTATGTGGGGCCGATCATTCCTTATGATCCTTATAAAGCGCTCAAAAACAAAGCAGACCACTTGAATGAGGAAGATGTTTTTGACCTTTTTGCAGGTGAGCACAATAGAAAGATTACATGGGAACATCTACTGCGTCAGACTTCCGATTGGGAAGGGACACTTTGGGGCAAACCTGATTGGGCAGACAGGCCACAGGGGAATTCTTCTGAATGGCTCAACAGGCCAAGAAATGAACCGGGGACAGTTTACAAATACAATGACACGAGAGTGAATGTCTTGGCTTTGGCGATTTTGAATGTGTGGAGAAAGCCACTTCCGGTGGTTTTGAAAGAAAACCTGATGGACAAAATCGGTGCTAGCCCAACATGGAGATGGACTGGTTATGAAAACTCCTTTATCATTCTCGATGGACAAATCATGCAATCTGTCAGCGGAGGTTCACATTGGGGTGGTGGCATGTTTATCAATGCCTACGATCAGGCAAGGTTTGGATACCTTACCTTAAGAAAGGGAAACTGGAACGGCGTACAAGTGCTATCTGAAGCTTGGATCAAAAAATCAAGAACGCCAACATCCGTCCAACCAAATTATGGATTCATGAATTATTTCCTGAATACCGACAGAAAAGAAATTCCAGCTGCTCCGGAATCTGCATTTTTCCATCTAGGTGCAGGAACGAACATGGTCTATGTGGATGAAGAAAACGACTTGGTGATCGTGGCAAGGTGGATCAAAGACAAAGAAAAAGGGGAATTGGTCAGGATGATATTGGAAAGTTTGCCTAAGTAAAAGCCCTACTAATGTCCCTAACAAAAAAACGTCAGTGGAAGCTGACGTTTTTTCTTTATTGTATAGTTCTTCAAATTGAAAGATTGAAATTTCAAGTCTGCAACTTCCAACTTCCTTACTTCGGACTTCCATCCCATATAAAGTGTAATAATGGGAATCCAACAAAGAAGCTGATTTAAATGGATTACTCAATCACATTGGTCCTTCTCCCATAAGGAGTGTTTTTTTCATTATTGCCATCGGCAGGTTTTTCTCTCGGAGGCCTTGGGGCTTGTTTTGGTTCTGCAGGTTTGGTTTGACCCGTGTCTTTGGCCGCAACGTTTTGATTATCTCTTGGTTTGAAACCCTTTTTCTTTCCGGAATTTTTAGAGAATTTTTTCTTATTCTTAAAATCTCCGGATTTCTCAGAATTATGACTTTTACTTTTATAATCAGGTCCTGATTGAAAACCTTCAGGAAGCGGAAACTTCTCTATTTCCATCGCGATCATCTGCTCGATTCTGGAAAGTTTGTATTGGTCCTTGTCACTTACAAAAGTGATAGCTTCCCCGTTGCTGTCGGCCCTTGCCGTACGGCCTACCCTGTGGACATAATCCTCGGGATCATTAGGCGTGTCATAATTGATGACTAACTCAATACCGACTACATCAATTCCCCTTGAAATAATATCAGTCCCTATCAAAATTTTAAGTGATTTATTCTTAAATCTTGACATGATAATTTCTCTTTCAACCTGCTCTAAATCAGAGTGAAAAGCCTCTATGTCAAAATCTTTTTTCAACAGCTTGAATAAGTTTTTTACCTTCTCTTTGGTGGAAGCAAAAATGATAACTGCCTCATAATCCTTTTTGGAAAGGATTGCTCTCACAAGCGCTTCCTTTTGGGTTTCATAGACGAGATATACACCTTGCGTCACATTAGCGGCAGTTTTACCGATAGCCAAACTGATCTCTTCAGGATTATTGAGAAGTTGTTTGGAAAATTGCCTGATCTTCGGAGGCATGGTTGCAGAAAAAAGAATGGTCTGTCTCTTCTTTGGAAGGTAATTGACAATTTTCAAAATGTCTTCCGAAAAACCCATATCCAACATCCTGTCCGCTTCATCCATGATGAGGTGCTCCAATTTGTCAAAATTGATTTTCCCTCCAGCCAATAAGGCTATTAACCTGCCGGGGGTAGCAACGATAATTTCGGCACCGACTTCCATGGCTTTTTTCTGTTGTTCCCATGCAATACCATCACCACCGCCATAGACAGGAATCGAGCTTATTCCTAAGAAATAGGCAAATCCCTGAATTTGTTGGTCAATCTGAATGGCCAATTCCCTTGTGGGAGCCAAAATCAATGTGTTAAGGTCTGTTTGACCTTCTCTAGCCATTTTATTCAAAATGGGTAAAATAAATGCAGCAGTTTTTCCGGTTCCTGTTTGGGCACAGGCGATTAAGTCTTTGCCCTGCTGGATCACAGGGATTGCAAACTCCTGGATGGGGGTAGGTTTATCAAAACCCATGGCATCAAGTCCTTCATTCAGGCTTGATTCAAAATTAAAATCACTAAAATTCAAAGTCAATCAGTTTAGACATACAGATAGGCCCAGGCGATAAGTACAAATTGTAATGGCAATCTCAGGAATAGGGCCCATTTTGGTATTCCTTTGGCGCCTTTTTGAAACATATAAATATTTGCAGGGAACACAGCCAGGAGAAGAAGTATTATTCCAATGGCCGATATTGTCCTAGTAAGATCAAATAACAGTCCAAACCCAAAAACAATTTCAAACAAGCCCGAAAGCGCATTCAACAGTTTTGGATTTGGAAGATAAGGAGGAATGATTTTGATATACATCCAAGGTCTAACAAAATGCATGATCCCCGCAAACACAAAAAGCCCACTCAGTAAATAAAGAAAAAATAAGTACATGGGTTTTGTTCCAGTTATTCCAAATCAATATTTATATTCAAAGTTTAAATGTAGGTTAACATACCCATATTACAAAACAATTGGTGCTCTTACCTATTTACAGTCAGTACATTAATTTTTGGAAAAACATTATGATGAAAGAATACACAAAGCCCTTTATCCTTTTAATGATAATGATTTTCACTGTTGGCAACCTCATGGCCCAACGTTTTAAAGTCACCGGGATGCTTAGAAACGGAGCCACCGAGGAGCTTTTAAGCGGTGCTGAAATTACCATGAAGAATTTTGCATACTCCGCACTTTCTGACGAATCAGGTAGGTTTTTTATTGACAGTGTTTTTTCCAATAACTATGTACTCAACATAAAAATGAATGGTTTTCAATCCTATCAAGCACAGATTCAGGTATCTGATAATTTGAACCTTGGACTGATTACCTTATTTCCAATTGGGTATGAAGATGAATCAGGTGCTGCCTTGCAAAAAACAATTAGGGCGACCAATATTGCCGAATTGTTCAGTAAAAGGCCAAATTTCATCGGGGGAAATTCCATCTATGGGATTCCCCCTGAGCCTAAACAACTCCAGGGAAACTTCTACTTGGATACAAAGTGGAATAAGGCTTCTATCTTACTTTATAAAAATGAAGAGTTGATAGAAGGTTACTTCGTAAGGTATAACATCAACAGTAACAATTTAGAACTGAGGTCAGAAAACTCCGATGATGCCACCACTATTCCCGGATTGAGGGTTAGGAACATGGTATGGATTGATTCTGAGCATGGTGTGCCGAGGTATTTTGTCAATGGAATGGATTTCAAAGATGAAGGTTCGCCGATAGCAGGATTTTTTGAAGTTCTTGTCGATGGCAAAATGCCTTTGGTCAGAAGAACAATCGCCTCCATCAAGGAATCGAACTACAACCAAGCTTTAATGGTGGGTGAGCGGGATGATCGTGTGGTAAAAAGGTTTGTTTATTATTACATAGAAGGAAAAAATGTCATTGAAATCCCTTCAAACAAGAAAAAAATATTCCCGATTTTTGGTGATAGCCAAACAGAAATGGAAGCATTTGCAGATGCTAACGACCTCAACCTCAAGGAGCCATCTTCCCTATTCAGTTTATTCACCCAATACAACAGTAATTATGAAGGCTTTGATGCTTTACTTCCCAAATTAATCGAAAATCAGCCATGATAAGGAACTTTACGATTTTAATAATCTGTCTTTTCACTTTCAATGTTTCGGCTCAGACGCAAAAACCCCCACTTCATGGAAAACATTGGATGGCCATCACTGGAAAACCACTTGGTGCTACGGCCGGTGCCATGATATTCAACCAAGGAGGAAATGCCATAGACGCTTCATGCGCCATGCTTGCGGCAGTTTGTACCATGTGGGACGTATTGAGTTGGGGTGGCGAAACACAGGCATTGATTTACAATCCCAAAACCGGAAAGGTCATTGCCATCAATGCCATGGGAATCGCCCCGACAGGAGCTACAGTCGAATTTTACAAAGAAAAGGGAATGGCCTACCCACCTGAGTTTGGACCATTGGCCGCTACGACTCCGGGAACACCTGGTGGATTGATGACCATGTTAGCCGAGTATGGCACGATGAGTTTGGAACAAGTGCTCGCTCCAGCCATGGAAATGGCAAAAGGATATCCCATCGAAGCCCAAACTGCAAACATGATCGAAAGGAATAAAGACAAAATCAAAGAATGGCCTTATTCCAAGAAGGTATTTTTGCCACATCTTGGAGAAGAAAGAGAAGCGCCATATCCGGGAGAAGTTTTTGTGCAGGAGGATCTGTATCAGACTTTGAAGAAATTGGTGGATACCGAAAAAGCCGCGCTTGCAGCCGGTAAAAACAGAAAAGAAGCCATTTATGCAGCCTATGAGCGTTTTTACAAAGGAGATATTGCCGCCGAAATTGTAAGAGGAGCAAGAGAACAAGGTGGACTTTTTACGATGGAAGACTTTGCAAAATGGAAAGTTAAAATCGAAGAACCGCTGAAAGTAAATTACAAAGGCATTGATGTATACAAACTTCAGGAATGGACCCAAGGACCGGCATTGCTCCAAAGTCTGAATATCCTGGAGAATTTTGACCTCAAGTCAATGGGGTATAATTCAGCCAATTATATCAATACAGTATATCAAAGTATGAGTTTGGCATTTTCAGACCGGGATTTCTATTACGGCGATCCTGATTTTACTCCAAAAAGCCCGATGAAGGGTTTGCTTTCCAAGGAGTATGCGAAAGAGCGGGCAAAGTTGATCAAAGAAAAAAATGATCCTGAAATGGGTCCCGGTGACCCCTACCCTTTCCAAGGAGAGACCAATCCTTTTTCACATCTCTTGGCCAATAGGAAAGAAGCCTTGGTGTATGACCGACCTGAGTTGCCGATCCAAGGCCTAGACGATCCTTTTCTGGACCATTTTCTTGCAGGCACGACTTCCATCCAAGCGGCTGATGCCGAAGGTTGGGTGGTTTCCATTACCCCTTCCGGTGGTTGGGTTCCTGCGACCATTGCCGGAAATACCGGTGTTGGCATGAGTCAGCGGATGCAGAGTTTCGTTTTGGATGAAAGGCTCAATCCCTTCAATGTCCTGCAACCGGGGAAAAGACCAAGGGTAACCTTGACCCCAAGTATGGCTTTGAAAGATGGTAAACCCTTTCTCTCCTTTGCCGTGCAGGGCGGAGATACCCAAGACCAAGATTTGGTGCAGATGTTTTTGAATATCGTAGAGTTTGGGATGACTGTGCAGGAAGCCGCAGAAGCTGCCAACATCCATAATTACCAGATCCAATCTTCCTTTGGCGCTCATGAGTCAAAACCCGGTTCCATCACGCTCAACAGTCAGGTTCCTGCTTGGGTAAGAAAAGACTTGCAAAACCGGGGCTACAAGCCAAATATGCTTGACAGAACTTCAGGTCCACTCAATGCCATTTGGTTTGATTGGAAGCATGGGACATTTTGGGGAGGATCGAGCAATCATGGAGAGGATTATGGGATAGCTTGGTAGGGGTTGGGAAAGCTTATTAATTCCTGATTTATTCATTTCTCAAGGAATCAACCGGATTGGACAAAGCAACTTTTATGGATTGATAGAAAACCGACAGAAGGGCAATTCCCAATAAGGACAATGTGGTAAACAGGTATGCCCAAACTGTGAGCTGGGTATGAAAAGCAAATCCTGCCAAATACATTTTGGAGAAATACCAAGCCAAAGGAAAGCCTAAAAGAACACCAAGAAAAACCAACGTGAAAAAATCCCTTCCCAACAATAGGACCAATTGGCTGGAGGACGCACCCATTACTTTTCTTATACCCATTTCTTTGACCCTTTTGGAAGCAGAAAAAGAAGAAAGGCCGAACAATCCCATGCATGCAATGAGGACTGCTATTCCTGTAAATCCCATAGAAAGCTTGCCGATAACTTGTTCCATTTGGTACTCCCTTTGAAATGCTTCATCCAAAAAAGTATACCCAAAAGGATAATCAGGGCTGTATTTTTTTATTATTCCCTCCATATGGCTCAGCGTTTCTTCCATACCATATTCCGGATTGGTCCGGACATAGTAGTGGAATCCAACATTTTGGCTATACATAAAAACCATCGGTTCGATGTTTTCCCTCAGGCTATTGTTGTGAAAATCTTCCGTGACACCGATCACCTGACCTAGACCATGCCAAGCCTCTATCTCAGACCCGATTATTTCATCTTTGGGAATCCCCATTGCTTCCATTGCTCTTCTATTGATGATATATTTTGGATTTTCGGGGTTTTGGTCTGGAGAAAAATTTGAGCCCGCCACAAATGGAATTCCCATCGTTGGTAGGAAATCTTCATCACATCGGAGAATTTTGAAGGTAATGTTATCACTTTCAGACTTTCCATTCCAAGTAATATCGTTGGCAGTAATGGGGATTGAAAGAATATCACTTCCTCCAAAGCCCACACTTTCTATCCCTCCAAAATTTTTGAGTTCATTTTTGAATGCTTCGTGATTTTTAATTTGTGATTCTTGGGCATCAATTACAATAATTTGTTCCTTTTGGTAACCCAGGTTCTTGTTGCTGATAAACTCAATTTGCTTGTAAACAGCCAAGCTGCCTATGATCAAAATAGTGGACAAAGCCAGTTGACCCACTACAAGGGATTTTCTTATAGCTGTACCTTTTAATTGTGAGCCCGAATCTCCCTTTAAAACAGCAACAGGTTTGAAGGAAGAAAGGAAAAAAGCAGGGTAAGAGCCTGCCAAGAGACCACAGGCCAAAGTCAATAAAACTACTCCGAAGAGGATTATTGAATCGGCATTTTCCAATGAAATATTTTTCTCTGTCAATTCATTGAAATAAGGCAAAATCAAAATGACCAAAACTATGGCTACGACAAGGCCAAAAAAAGAAAGTAGAATAGATTCGAGGAGAAACTGCTTAATCAAACCAGCTTTTCCTGCTCCAATTGCTTTCCGTATCCCAATCTCTTTACCTCTAGTCGTTGACCTTGCAGTGGCTAGGTTCATGAAGTTGATGCAGGCCATGATGAGAATCAGCATACCTATCACAGAAAAAAGCCATACCTGGTCAATCCTTCCTCCGGCAATTTGTCCGTTTTCAAATTTGTTGTACAGCCTGTATTTTGTAAACTGGAATAAAAAGGGGTTACTGATACATTCAGGACAGTTTTTTTTGATCAAGTTGGAAATTTTTTGATTTGCCGCATCCAGATCGGCGTCCTTATACAAAGCGACATAAGTTCGTGATCCCCCACTCTGCCAATTTTTTGTCCAAGGGTTTTCTTCTTTGAATAGGTCAAAAGGCAAGACAAAATCAAACTGCAAACTTGAATTGGATGGTAGATCCAAAAAGACACTGCTTACCATCATATCATGCTTCCCCTCTACAAGAATGACCCTACCTATTGGATCGGAATTCCCAAATAATTTTTGGGAAAGGTTTTCTGAAATGGCGATGGCTTTCTTGTTGGCAACGGGATTCATATTGTCTCCCTTTACAATGGGAAAACTAAAAATCTGAAACAACCCTTGATCACTATAAATACCATTTTGAAGGAATGCTTTTTCTCCTGATTTTAAAAGAAGCTCCGTATCCATGCTTGTTTGTGAAACAATCTCCACCTCGGGAAGATCACTTTGAATCACCTCAGCCAAATTCACCGGGGTAGCGCCATAGGAGGTTATTGATCCGTCTGAGAATGTATTGTTGACCATCACTTTAAAAATCCTATCCGAATTGCTGTGGAACCGGTCAAATTTCCATTCGTCATGGATCCATAGAAAAATGAGCAAGCAAGTTGCCAAGCCAATACCCAAGCCGACAATGTTGATAACAGAATAGCTTCTTTGGCGAATGATATTTCTCAGTGAAACCTTAAGGTAATTTGAAATCATTTTGAATGTTGAATTGAGTGGAATGGATCAAAGAAATAATGTGGACAAGGATCAAGCCAAAGAAAGACCTGAAATTATTGAAAAAACGACATTTATTAATTCCCCTTTGTCCGATGACGATCTTAAATGTCCACTTGCGACCAAAATCATTTCTTATCCTTCACGAATTAGAGTGAATTCAATATCTGATTCAAGAATTCACAGTATTTCTCTGAATGAGGAATTCAAAAAACTATATTTACACCTTCAAAAAATCAGAGTTTCCCATGAATAACTTTATTGAAGAGCTGCGCTGGAGAGGAATGCTTCAGGATATGACCCCTGAAATCGAAGAATACCTGAAAAAAGGGTCAGCCGCTGCCTACCTTGGATTTGATCCAACATCTGATTCATTGCATATCGGTCACCTCGTCGGCGTGATGACTTTGCTCCATTTCCAAAGGGCAGGCCACAAGCCTTTTGCACTCGTGGGAGGGGCAACCGGAATGATCGGCGATCCAAGTTTCAAGTCAGCAGAAAGAAATCTTTTGGATAAAGCCACTTTGGACCACAATGTAGCTTGTCTTCAAAAGCAATTGTCACATTTTTTGGACTTCAGAGAAGGGACTTCCAACAAAGCGGAGCTTGTCAATAATTACGATTGGATGTCCCAATTTTCGTTTTTGGAGTTTATCAGGGATGTAGGCAAATATATTACGGTAAACTACATGATGGCCAAGGATTCGGTCAAAAGAAGGTTGGAAGATGGAAATGGCCTTTCATTTACAGAGTTCTCCTATCAGTTGATCCAAGGATACGATTTCTATCATTTGTGGAAAAACAAGAATGTAGCCATCCAACTTGGAGGTTCGGACCAATGGGGAAATATCGTTACCGGGACTGAATTGATCCGCAAAATGGAAGGTGGAAGTGCCTATGCCCTTACCGTCCCATTGATCACCAAAGCTGACGGCACAAAGTTTGGAAAGACTGAAAGCGGTTCTGTTTGGCTGGATCCTGAGAAGACTTCCCCTTATGCCTTTTATCAGTTTTGGCTGAATGTCTCTGATGAGGATGCATCCAAGTATATCAGGATTTTCACGGTCTTGGATCAGGAAACTGTGCTAAACTTGGAAAAAGAACAGACCGACGCTCCTCACCTCAGGGTAATTCAAAAAGAAATCGCCAAGCAAGTTACCATCATGGTTCACGGCGAAAATGAATACAATATGGCTGTAAAAGCCTCTGATATTCTTTTTGGGAAATCATCCACAGAGGATTTGGCAATATTAGATGAACGAACCTTCTTACAGGTTTTTGAAGGCGTTCCTCAAGCGACAATTTCACGGAGGGAATTTGAAGAAATCACAAACGTGACCGATTTGCTTTCTGAAAAAACCAATAGTATCATTTTCCCTTCCAAAGGAGAAGCAAGAAAAATGATCCAAGGTGGTGGCGTAGCCATCAACAAAGAGAAAGTTACAGACCCCAATCAAAGTCTTTCTTTTTCACTGCTTCAAGGGAAGTATTTATTGGTCCAAAAAGGCAAGAAACAGTATTACATCATATCTGTAATTGCTTGATATAATAAATCTTAAGATTAATCGAGATGGTTAGGTAAGGTTATAATAATCTTACCTGACTATTTTGGAAGCTCGGTACTTTTTCTTTCCCGGGTAATTCCAAATCTATTTCCAAATTTGATTAAACCAGATCAGCTTATTTCTTTCCTCGCTATTTTAGTCATCAAGGGAGTTTTGATCCAGGTCGGCAAAATCTTAATGAGGAACCAAACCATCGGGTTTACTATGATTTCAGCTTTCTTTTCAAAAAGTTGCCGAATACATTTATTTGCGATCACTTCAGGTTCCAACATCATAAATTTGCCAAAGTATCCCTTTCCGGTTCTTATTATCACATCGCCGTTCGTTTTGATAGGGCCGGGACAGACAACACTTACAGAAACGTTAGTATTTTCCAACTCCTGATTAAGTCCTCTTGAAAATGAGTATATAAAAGATTTTGATGCCGGATAGACAGTTTTAAAACCGATGGGAAGATAAGCAGCCAAACTTGCTACATTCAAAATATAACCTTTAGGCTGTCTCAAAAGATTTGGCAAAAGTTGGTGGGTGAGTACTGCGGTAGTTACAATATTCAGGTTCAAAATCTTATTGATGTATTCTATGGGAGCCTCGGTCATTTTTTTTGTACCACCTGTTCCTACATTATTTATCAAAATGAAGATATCAAAATGAAGGTTTATCCAAGCTCCCAAATCAATCACATTTTTATATTCTGACAAATCTGTTTCATAATACCTGCTATCGATCTGGTATTTTTCCTTCAATTCCTCACAAAGTATATTCAACCCGTTGTTTGGCCGGCTTACGAGAATGGTATTGATTTTTCTTTTGGACAGTTCTATGGCGAAGGCCTTACCCAAACCTTGTCTAGCCCCTGTGATTAACGCATATTGGCTCATATATGAATTTTGAGATTAAAAGGGATGAATTGCAACGATTGAAGCATTGTAATTTATAACTAAAATCGGGAATCAATAACTTCTTCTTTGCACTCTAGACGAGTAAATAAAGTCCAAGTCTTTTCACGCCTAACCGTGCTTTAGATTGCAAAAATCATTTTATTATTTCAAGGAGAATTGATTTTTTCTAAAAAACGTAAAAAATATAAACCTTCTTCCTAAACTAAAACAATACCGTCCTAAATAAAAGTTGAGAGGCCCTACTTTTTGCCCAAAATAGCTATTTTGGGTTTGCACCAAAAACCTCAGACTTCCAAGGCCCCTTCTAAGTCGAGTATCAGCTACCAGAACAAGCGCAGGGACGCTGATTTGTTCAAGGATCTGTATTATTCACTTTTGAAACATTTAGGACAGCAGGCCTCCTTACGGCGAGTCAATCTCAGGATCAAGGCCCCTGTCTACCTGTTGGATTCCACGGTAGTCAGTCTATGCCTTTCGGTTTTTGACTGGGCAACCTTCCGTACCAAAAAGGGAGCCGTCAAGTTGCATACGCTCCTGGACTATGATGGAAAACTCACTGTCTATGTGAACATTACAGAAGGGAGTGTGGCAGACAACAAAGGGGCCTACGATATTCCCCTGGAGAAAGGATCCGTCATCGTGGCGGACAGGTATTAGAATGACTTTCCGCTGCTCAACGTTTGGGACAGCAGCGGGGTATTCTTCGTGATCCGGCACAAAGACAACCTGGCCTTCACCACGGTCAGGGAACGGGAACTGCCCGATCATACCGCCCAGCAGGTGCTCAAGGACGAAG
The DNA here is from genome assembly GCF_023502205.1 of Aquiflexum sp. TKW24L. GTDB lineage: Bacteria > Bacteroidota > Bacteroidia > Cytophagales > Cyclobacteriaceae > Cognataquiflexum. Next base: position 169,323 of record NZ_JAMFLG010000003.1, read on the forward strand.
AGATCGAACTGACCAACCCACAGTCCAAGGCAAAGTATCCCGGAAGGCTCAGAAGGGTGGCAGTATGGGACGAAAAAAACCAGCAGACCGTCGAACTGATCACCAACAACTTCAGGTGGGCAGCCCAGACCATCGGAGACCTTTACAAATCCCGGTGGGAAATCGAGATATTCTTCCGTGACATCAAACAGCTACTGCATATCAAAACCTTCATCGGAACCTCCAAAAATGCGGTAATGATCCAGATTTGGACTGCTTTGATTACCATTCTGCTACTCAAAGCCATGAAGGCAACAGCAAAATTCGGATGGCACCTGTCCAATCTGGTCGCTTTTATCCGCTTGAACATATTCGTCAAAATCGAGCTCCAAAAATGGCTGGACAGACCCTTTGAAGACCACGAAAAACCTCCCCAAAAGAGCCAACAGGGGGTTGTCATATTTGGCAATGACAGGTCATCTGAAAGTCAGATTTTTCCGCTATCAGTAAACAGGCTAAAAGATAAATGGCATATATATCTTGCTTTTAGTCAGGAGCAGACCAAGAGTGCTGAAATGCTACTCTCCGATTCGGTTTATTTGGGGTGGTTGTAGATAAATAAAAATATTATAACCCCCATCTCGATGCGAATTCTCGGGGCACTAGATGACAAATGCTTGAATTAGAATGGTCTAGCCATTCCATTAGGCATTAGTCGACAACAAGTCAGTGAGCTGGCAAAAGGGCGGTATTAATTTAACCTTTCTTCAATTACCCTACCGGCAAATTTAAAAACTCCAAAAACCGATACTCCGCCCAGGTAAATTCCTGACCGGGCACCAAAAAACCGGTGTGTCCTCCCCTAGTTGGCATTTCAAGGAAAATGTGGGGATGTTTTTCTGCAAGCTTGATGGGAAAGCAACGGTCCATAATCAGTGGATCATTGAGGGCATTGATGATCAAAGTCGGAATCTGGATATCAGCCATCCAATTGTCTGCACTGACACTTTGGTAAAAATCATGCGCATCTCTGAACCCATGAACTTTGGCAGTGAAGTGGGTATCGAATGTGTCAAAGTCTTTGACCATTTTCAGTAAATCCAAATCCACCAGATTTGGAAACTGATTTCCTTTGATTAGCATTTTTGCTTTTAGCTTTCCCAAAAACCGGTTTTTGTAAAAGGCATTTTTCTTTTCCTTTAATGTCGCAGCTGAGTCAGGAAGGTTACAGGGTGTGGAATAAACGGCAGCTCTTTTGATTTTTGAATTGAGGTCAATGCCGTTTTCTCCCAAATATTTCAAAGTCTGAGCTCCTCCCATGCTGATTCCTGCCAAGTAATAGGATTCATAGGAATGGGATTTTTCGACATGGTCAATGACTGTTTTCAAATCATAGGAAGCACCATGATGGTACAAAATCGGTGCATTGTTCATTTCGCCACCGCAGGATCTGTTGTTCCAAGCCAAGGCATCAAAACCGTGGTTGTTGAAAAGCTTGGCCAATCCCATGGCGTAATGTCTGTCCGAACTGCCTTCGAGGCCATGGGAAATGATGAGGAGTTTTTTGCTTGCGATCTGTGACCAATCAAGGTTAAGGAAATCCCCGTCCGGAGTATTGATCTTTTCACGCGAATAGTGGATGCCTTGGATTTTTCTAAAAATACTGGGTATGATTGTCTCCAAATGCCCGTTGAAAAGGAATTTGGGAGGTTTCCCATAGGTGGAGTTTTCAATCAAAGGCATAAAAAAGGAGAATTCAGATTAGTGAAAATAAAAACATATCCACAAAACAGGGAATAATTTGTTTTATTTGATTTACAAAATTAAATCAATCCAAATGAAATTGATAAAAAATACCCTTTTCCTTCTGAGTATGACCCTTTTTACCACTGATATTTTGATAGCGCAGACTGTTGATTCCTACATTGACGGAATTTATCCTGAACTCGATGGGCTTTACAAACACCTCCATCAAAACCCTGAACTTTCCCTTCAGGAGAAAGAAACTTCTGCCCGCATAGCAAAGGAACTCAAAGCCGTTGGCTATGAGGTAACCGAAAATGTAGGCGGATATGGCGTGGTGGGTGTTTTCAAAAACGGACCCGGGCCTGTATTGCTTATCCGCTCGGATATGGATGCTTTGCCTATGGAAGAAAAGACCGGCCTACCCTACGCTTCAGTCAAAAAAGGAATCAGCAATGACGGCAAGGATACTTTTATAGCACATTCTTGTGGACATGATATCCATATGACGGTATTTATCGGAACAGCCAAGATGATGATGGAATATAAAGACTCATGGAGAGGAACCTTGCTGATGGTCGGTCAACCCGCCGAAGAAAACGGTATGGGTGCTTGGAATATGATGAATGATGGCCTTTATGAGCGTTTTCCGCATCCTGATTTTGCGATAGCGCTGCATGATGACCCATTTCTTCCTGCAGGAACTTTGGGATATAAAGAAGGTGCCCTGATGGCTGGCGTCGATATGATGAATGTGACAGTTTATGGCGAGGGAGCCCATGGTGCTGCGCCGCACAAAGGAATTGATCCTATTGTTTTGAGCGCACAAATGATTCAAGCTTATCAGACGATTGTAAGCAGGAGAATCGCTCCAACTGAACCTGCAGTGGTTACTGTCGGATCGATCCATGGTGGTACGGTCCACAACATTATCCCGGATGAAGTGGTGATGCAGTTAACATTGCGGTCATATTCCATGGATGTCAGGGAAGAAATGATCTCAAGCATCAAAAGGATCAGTGAAAATCTCGCCAGAGCTGCAGGACTTCCTGACAACAAAATGCCTACTTATTGGATCAGAAACCCACACACACCGGCATTGATCAACGACGCCGACCTCACCAAGCAAATGGTGGAGGTATTTAAAAATAACATTGGTGAAGATAAAGTAGTGGAAGTCAAAGCCCAGATGATCGGTGAAGATTTCAGCCGATTTGGCATGCAGGAAAGGAATATTCCGATCACTATGTTTTACTTGGGGGCCAATGATCCTGTATTCCTAAAAGAAGCGGAAGAAAAAGGATTGGAGATTCCAGGACTTCATAGCCCTATTTTTGCACCTGTTCCTGAACCCACCATCAAAACCGGAATCAAAGCCATGAGCTTATTTGCAATGGATATCCTGAAAAATCAGGAAATCATGATGGACAAAAAATAATCGCATTGTTAGTAACCAATCGTTGATTGTAACTTCACACTGAGGTAACCGACGCCAATTTTATTGAAGATACATTTGCATCAGTAAATTTTCTTCATAGGTATTGATGATATATAAAACGGAATGGCAATGCTGTTCCGTTTTCTTATTTCAACAGTTTTGAATATGTTTTCTTCAGCTTTATGGGAGAAACTTTTAGATGAAAAAATACAATAAGGGTCAAATTAGCCAATTGAACCCTTAGCCAAGAGTTTTTTTCATATTTACGGGCGGAGACCAAAATCCTATTTGGAATTACTTTGAAGCTGTACTTCTTCTTAATTCTCCGAACCAAATCAAAGTCCTCCATCAGGCAATACTTGTCATCAAACCCACCCAATTCCCAAAAGGTATTTCTTTTGATAAAAAGCGTCTGATCGCCTCCTCCTGACAGCACTCCATTGAACTCGGTAAACCATGAATTAATCTGAAGCATTTTGTTGGTTGAATCAAAATTGTATGCAAAACAGCCAGCCTGAAAACCATCATCAAGGCACGATTTGATGTCATCAAAAAAGGTCTTGAGAATCCTCACATCAGCATGGACAAAATATAAAATATCTCCCTTTGCTATCTTTGCGCCAAGATTCATTTGCACAGCCCTGCTTTGGATGTCAGATTCAATAAAGGTGAATCCGGCTGCCAATACTTCTTGTTTGGTACCGTCATTGCTTCCCCCATCGACGATGATGACCTCGAGAGAGCTATTCTGATTTCCATTTTGAAACAATGGCAAAAGTGCTTTCAGGTTTTCTACTTCATTCATTACAGGAATGATGACACTGATTTTCATAGTGTTATCATTTCGATTTCCTTTTTACGAGGTAGTTTTTTATCGGAAATTCCATGACGGCTTTGTCAAGTTTTCCATCGACATAGTAAAATCTGTTTTTGTTTCCATTGACATTGACTTCGTAATGATCTTTGCGCTTGATCACAGGACACACCAATCCATATCCTTCAGCAAAAAATTCCTTCACGTTTATTGGTTCTTCAAAGTAGAAAGAGGCGGAGCTGAAAAACACTTTCCTTTGGACTTCTGTATCCAATTCATATTTATAATTCCTCGAATTGACCTTGTAGTGGTCATTTTCCCAAGTGATGAGAGAGCGGAAATCTCCCTTATTGGTTTTTGATTTCAAATCACTTTTAATAAAATGTTTTCCATTGAAAACCGAAATGGTATGTAGATCAAGTTCAATTTTGCCAAAGAACCAGAATCCAACATTGCTTTTGACATCGATTTGGGAAATCTCTCCGGTCACTTTTTTGGTGGCAGTCATCTCCCCGATCGATATCCCTGCTATTGAAATATCATATTCTTGGACTTGAGCAAGTAGGTCCATAGGAAAAAAGAACAGTAAAAGCGCTATTTTATAGAGAGATTTCATATTTTTCTGATTCCGATCATGCCAAATTCCAAAATTAAAATGACTTCGAGAAGTGATTTATTTAGGAAAAAATGCTTGGAGATCCTCTTCCGTATCTATGTCATGAAGTGTTTTCAATAATCCGTAACTGATTTGATGCCTGTTTAGTAATTTTATTGTTCTACTAAACACATTAGATGTACTCCAAGGGATATTTTGAAAAATGGAATCATAAAATCTGCACATTCCGAGTAAATAATATCCGCCATCCAAGGCTGGACCGATGCATACTTCATTTTGGTCCAAAGTAAGGATGGCTTCGGTGATTTCTGTTGCGCTGATTTCGGGACAATCTGTACCGATGATGACGACTTTTTTATACCCTTGATCGAATAATAATCGGAAAGCATTTGCCATTCTTTCCCCAAGGTCTTTTCCTGTCTGTATTTCTTTTGAGTCAGGCTGAAATTGGTCTAATGTTCCTTTTTCGACATAATCCGAATAGAAAATGACTGTATCAATATCTTCCAATTTTTCAATTATGCGGTAAGTGTGTAACAGCAAAGACTGGTATATTTCTAAGGCCCTTTTGTCTCCGATAGTTGCAGCAAGTCTTGTTTTTACCTTTCCTAATTCTGCGTTTTTTTGAAAGACGATGAGCGCATTTTCATTTTTCATAATTCATTCAATTCCTAGCAAACTATCAAGGTTAATACAAATTTCACTTATTTTCTATTGAAGTAATTTTAAAGATTCTCTACAATAAAGCGAATAACCCAAAATTCTATTCAAAATCTAAACTTATTTTGGCGGCTAAGGGTTATTTACCTATCAATTCGATAGACTTTAAATAATAATATCATGTCACTAAGATTAGGCGATTTAGCACCAAATTTTGTCGCAGAGACGACTGAAGGAAAAATTGACTTTCACGAATATTTAGGAGATAGTTGGGGAGTATTGTTTTCACACCCGGCAGACTACACACCGGTGTGCACCACAGAATTAGGTGCTGTCGCCAAGCTGCAATCCGAATTCGAAAAAAGAAATGTCAAAGTCATGGCACTGAGTGTGGATGGACTTGTAGACCACGCTGCTTGGATCAAGGACATCAACGAGACACAACATACGACTGTAAATTTTCCTTTGATTGCAGATAAGGACAGAAATGTATCCGAGCTGTACGACATGATCCATCCCAATGCCAATGAGAACTTTACGGTAAGGTCAGTATTCGTAATCGGTCCCGACAAAAAAATCAAACTCATTATTACGTATCCCGCCAGCACAGGAAGGAACTTTGACGAATTGCTCAGGGTAATTGATTCACTACAATTGACAGCCAAGTACTCTGTCGCAACTCCGGCTAACTGGAAAAACGGCGAGGATGTGGTCATCGCTCCTGCCATCAAGGATGAAGATATCCCAGCTAAATTTCCAAAAGGGCATACAAAAATAAAATCTTACCTGAGAACTACTCCACAACCAAATATTTGAACTTAAATTGAGAAAGCTCTGAGAAAACGGAGCTTTTTCTTTATCTATTTTTGGTTGAATTTATTTTTTTATTGCTTAATTGGAGGTTGATTCCAATAGCCAAACATCGCCACCATGTCTATCTATACTGTAATTATTGGTTCTGGTTCTTATCTGCCGGACATCGTTATAAAGAACGAAGATTTTTTGAAAAATGAGTTTCTTGATTCCTCAGGCAACAAATTGCCCAAGGCAAATGCAGACATCATCCAAAAGTTTCAAGACATCACCGAAATCGAGGAAAGAAGGTATTTGCAGGCTGATATGAACACCTCAGACATGGCTTTTATTGCTTCCCAAAGAGCGATCGAGGCTTCAGGTGTAGATCCCGAGACCTTGGATTATATCATTGTCGCTCAAAATTTTGGTGAAATCAGACATGACAATAAGAAAACAGACATGGTCCCGACTATTGCGACCAGGGTCAAACATTTGCTCCAGATCCAAAACCCGGATTGCGTGGCTTACGATCTTCCTTTTGGCTGTCCCGGATGGGTACAAGGTGTAATCCATGCTGATTATTTTATCAAGTCGGGAGATGCAAAAAGTGCCTTGGTTATCGGAGCTGAAAACCTTTCAAGAATCGTTGATCCACATGATATTGATACCATGATTTATTCAGATGGTGCAGGTGCAGTGGTGATAGAAGGAACTGAAAGTGAAAAACCTGTTGGGATCATCGCGCATAAAACAAGGACAGACACCCTTACACAAGCCCACTACTTAAAAATGGATGTGTCCTATAATCCCGATTTTAAGGATGATACGCTATTCCTAAAAATGAATGGACGCAAGCTTTACGAGTATGCATTGAATACTGTTCCGATTCTTATCAAACAGGTCATAGAAAAGGCAGGATTAGGAATAGATGATATCTCCAAGATTTTGATCCATCAGGCCAACGCCAAAATGGATCACGCCATTCTCGAAAGAACCTTCAAACTCTTTGGTAAAGACAAAATGCAGGAAGAAATCATGCCCATGATCATTGCCAAAATGGGTAACAATTCAGTTGCAACCGTGCCCATCTTGTACGATATGATTGTAAGAAACGAGCTACCTGAGCACCAGTTCCATCAAGGCAACGTTATGATTTTTGCTTCTGTAGGTGCAGGTATGAATGTCAATGCTTTTGTTTACATCCAACCTTGAGTTTGGATCAAATGTAGATCTTTCCGATCAAGTAGGTAACTGCATTTCCGGTCAAAATCACCCTTTCTGCAAGTAATTTACAGCCAACTTTGCCCTCCCTCGCGGACACCTGAACGGCGGTCAATTCTTCCTTTCCGAGTTTCTGTGACCAGATCGGTGTCAAACTTGTATGTGCAGAACCGGTGACAGGATCTTCAGGAACCCCAACCTGTGGCCCAAAAAACCTGGAAACAAAGTCCACTTTTTCTCCTTTTGCGGTTACTATTACTCCTCGAACTGGTAGTTTGGAAATCAAGGTAAGGTCAAAGTTTAAAGTTCTAATTTGATTTTCATTTTCAAAAACCAATATGTAATCAGTTTTCCCCTTAAATGCCTGTATTGGTTTTGGAGAAAATGGATCAGTCAATTCTTTCGCCATTTCAATCTCTTCGATTTGATCAAGGGGAAAGTCCATCACGAGTTGGCTTCCCTCCTTTCGGACCTTCAAAATCCCTGACCGCAGTGAAAAAAAAGAGATTTCTGATCCTTCAAAACCTTCATGTTCAAAAAGTACGTGCGCTGTAGCCAGTGTTGCGTGACCACAGAGGTCTACTTCAGTTCCCGGTGTGAACCACCTCAAAACAATATTATTCTCCTCTTTGACATAGAAAGCGGTTTCTGAAAGGTTGTTTTCCAAGGCTATTTTTTGAAGAATATCATCTTCTAACCATTCCTTTAACGGAACGACGGCTGCAGGATTTCCTCCAAATACCTTATCTGAAAAAGCGTCTACTTGGTAGATTTTAAGTTCCATGTTTGTAGGGTTGTAGTTGTTATAATGGTTGTAATTGTTGTAATAGTTGTAGTTGTTATTGAGCTGTCATTGTTATCATTGTTTTCGGGATTCCGTCAATAATCAAAATAGAATGGCTACAATCTGGTTCCTGAGGCCAAAAACTGCCCACTGAAAACTGCCTACTGCGACTGATCACTGAAAACTGCCAACTGATCACTGAGACTGATTACTATTAAAATCCCCCATCTTCTGCGCAATAGCCGATCCAACCATCAGCTGCTGTGCATGATAAATCATCAGAGGCAAAAGCATCACCCCAAAAACCACCGGGTCTGGAAACATCACCCTGCCCATGACAGCTCCCTGAATCATAGACTTTTTGCTTCCGCAGAATAATACTGTAACCATATCTTCTCTTGAAAATTTCAATGCCTTGGAAATTAGGTACATCAATCCCATCATCAGAAGGAAAAATGCCAACATCAATACTCCCAACAAAACCAATTCTCCAATGGAGTGACCGTCAAACATATTGGCAGCAAAGGACTCCGCAAAAGCAGTGAAAATGATAAGAAGGATTATCCCCTGATCAATATTCTTTAGGACCGTTTGGTATTTGTTGGCAAACTTGACTAGATACTTATGAACCAATAAACCCAATATCACAGGGACCAGCACCTGAAAACTCAATTTGATGATGGTATCTGTCAGGTCAAAATCTACCGCTGTCTCCGGAAGCATCAAATCCATCCAGAGCGGAGTGATAAATATTCCCACCATACTTGAAATACTCGCATTGAAAATTGCCGCAGGAAGGTTTCCTCCTGCTATCGAAACCATCACCACCGAGGATGACACTGTGGATGGCAAAGCTGCAAGGTAGAATGTACCGATCCAAAAGAGATTTGTTTCTTCTCCCAAAACAGCATAAAGCAAAAGGACAACCAAGGGGAATATCAGGAAGGTCGTCGATTGGATCAATAAATGAAGTTTCCAATTGGACAATCCCTGTTTAAGCTTCTCTGGACTTAATTTGACTCCGTAAAAAAAGAAAATGAAAGAAATTCCGATTCCGGTTATGGTCTTTAGCGGCTTGAGAATTGCATCAGAACCCCAATCAGGAAAGGTGCTTGCCAAGACAATCATTCCCACAAGCAGGAAAAAAAATGTATTCAATCCAACTCGGTTCAGGGTTCCTCTTAATTTGGCCATCTGGAATATTTGTGGTTGATTCTACTTTGAACTCCTTTTTATATTGTCACAGAAGATGGCTGTTGCCACTGCCACATTCAAGGATTCCGCTTTGCCAAATCTTGGGATTGTAATTTTGTGGGTTACCGAGGATTCAAGCTCCCTTGAGATACCATTGGACTCGTTTCCCATGAGGATAATTCCTCCTTTTCCAAATTTGGATTCATAAATAGATTCTCCTTCCAAAAAGGCACCATAAATGGGAAGTCCCGCTTTCTCAAATTGGCTTTTTAAATCTGTATAAAAAACCTTGACTCTGGTAAAACTGCCCATACTTGCATGAAGTACTTTTGGATTGTAGAATTCAGCGGATTCTTCGCTCAATAAAAGTTTTTGGATCCCGTACCAGTCGGCAATCCGGATTATTGTTCCCAAGTTTCCCGGATCCTTGACATCATCCAGGGCAATTACCCATTCATCTGATGTCATTTCGATGGGGGTATTTGGTTTGGATTTGGCTACAGCAAGCGCTGCATCATTGCTTTGGAAGGAACCAACAGATTCGAGGGTGGTTTGACTTACTTCAAAAATATCGGCATTTGACCTTTTGAGAAGTTCAGCATGCCCTTTGCCATATTGTTGAGTAAACAATACCTGACTTACCTCATAATCTGATTGAAGCAATTCCGTTACGTTTTTACTTCCTTCCACAAAAAATAACTGTTCTTGTTTTCGGATTTTTTTCTGTTGTAAGGATTTAATAAACTTAAGCGTATTTTTGCTTAACATTCGGTTAATTGCCTAATTGTGAATAAAGCCAAATATATAAACTTTCTTTTTCTGCTTTTTTTAATTTCTTCCTGTTCTTTGACCAAAGGACTCAAGGAAGGCGAATATTTGGTATATGATGTTAATGTCAAAGGGGTAAAGAAAAGTGACAAATCGGACATTTCAGACCTAATCCAGCAAAATCCCAATACAAGAGTTCCACTTTTAAACACCTCTGTCGGCATCTCCATATATAGATTTGGCGAATGGGTATACGACAGTACGAAGCATCTTAACAGACAGGCCGAACTACTCGCTGAAAGGGATACGCTACGGAAGATCAGTGATGAAAAACAACTCAGCAAAAAGCAAATCAAGCGAATAAACAAAATTAATAACAACCTGACTTCATTGGGTAAAAAGCTTGAATACGGAAATTTTTTTATGAGAACCGGAAATCCAAGGGTCATTTTTGACAGTACGCTTACAGAAGAAACAACCCGTCAAATGAAGTTTTATTTGGTCAACAATGGCTTTTTTGATGCAGAAACAGATTTTGAAACTTCATTTAAAAACAAAAAGGCAAGAATTACTTACCTCATTACAGAGCATGAACCCTACGTCGTAGACTCATTTTATATCACCTCCGAAGATGAAGGAATTTTGGCTCTTTTGGAGCAAAATCAAAAAGGGAACCAGATCAAGGTTCGCGAAAACTATAACCAAAACTCCATTTCCCGTGAAAGACAAAGGGTAGAAGACCTGTTGAAAGACAACGGATATTTCACTTTTTCGCGGTCTTCTCTGGAGTACAATGTGTATAAGGACACAGTTGAACATACTGTCAAGATTGAGCAAATTATCCGGAATCCTTCTTTTTCTGAAGGTCACAAAGTTTACACCCTTGATTCCATTTACTTTTTTATCGATCCTCCTTCAGAAGCTTTTGTCGATTATGAATTCCATAACACTTTTCGGGATATTGTTTTTGAAGTATATGAAGACAGGTACTCTGAAAAAATAATTTCCTCTAGGATTTTCATGGAAAAAGGGAATTTATACAACAAGACAAATGTGATTGAAACCCAAAGGCAACTTGCCAATCTGGATTTATTCAGGTTTGTAAACATTGCATTTGATACTTTGGGTAATGTCTTACGGCCTCGCATTTATACCCAGTCCAACCAGAAATATTTGATTACCAATCAGCTCGGTGCCACTATTACTGAGCAAGTTCCCGGTCCGTTTTTTAGTCATTCGCTTAGGAATAGAAACTTATTTCGGGGAGCTGAAATCTTCGAATTCTTCTTTAGGGCAGGTTTGGAAGGAGTAGTATCTGCCACAGGTGAAGGCGGAGTTTTCCGAAGCAGGGAATTGAATACATCTGCCTCTGTAATTTTTCCACAATTCTTACTTCCACTCAATGTCAATTCCCTTGAAAGGTTTGGTAGATACAACCCTCGTACAAGAACCCTGATCGGCTACAATTACATCAATAGGCCCGAATACATCCGGGAAAGTATCAACGGAATCATCGCCTACAATTGGAACACGAGAAATCTTCGTCAGCAGTATTCAGTCAATGCGCTTGATGCCAATTTTATCCGATCCAATTTGAGTGAAGATTTTTTGGCTCTACTAAAAGGTCTAGAAGAACAAGGAAACAACCTCATCAATTCATTTTTACCTTCTTATGTTAGCAGTGTTTCGGGGCAGGTGATTTTTAACTTTAACCAATACGGTGCTTTTCAGAAAAACAAAGCATCACTTTGGCGACTTTTCTTCGAAAGTGGAGGAACGACCTTGAATTTTGTTAGTAGTAGTTTTGTAGCCGAAAGGTCACTCGCATATTTTCAGTTTTTGAAATTTCAGTCGGATTATAGAAAATATGTCCCACTGACCAAAGACCAAACTTTTGCTTACCGCCTAAATCTGGGTTTAGCCAAGCCTTATGGCGTGAGTAATGGCGTACTTCCATATGAAAAATACTTCTTTGCGGGAGGTAGCACAGGTATCAGGGCATGGCAACCCCGGCGATTGGGACCAGGATCTTTTGCTCCGAATACTTTAGAGGATGGATCTTTTGATTATCGCTTTGAGCAACCGGGCGAAATTCTTTTCGAAGGTATGTTTGAATTCAGGTCTAAAATTTACGGGTACTTTGATGGGGCCATATTTGTCGACGTCGGAAATACCTGGACATTCAATCAGGACCTTTCCAGACCCGGTGCCAATTTTGAATTTAACAGATTTTACAAGGAAATCGCTGTCGGTACCGGAGTTGGACTAAGGATGGATTTTGACTTTTTGGTCGTAAGATTGGATATGGGAATCAAAGCATACGATCCGGCAAGGTTGCCTGGTCAACGTTACATATTGGATAGCTTTTTCAGGAGTTTTCCGGGCCAAAGGGGACAAACCGTATTCAATATTGGTATTGGATATCCATTCTAAAAATAGATAAAAGTCTTACAGGTAAAACCGCTTTCATGTCAGTGAATTTATAACTCAATATGAATTATAGGGGTAGACAATAATTTTCGGTAAATTTAACTTCTGTCTTCCGTCTTGTATGTAGAGAAATATTAGGATATGGGCAAAGAAGCGGTAATCCACAAACATTAGAATTGCCATGACACTCACAGAATTCAAATCTTCTTTTTCCAATGAAAAACCACCAGGGGGAATAGGTACTCAGTTGGAAGCCCTGTGGTATGATGGTAAAGGAGATTGGAAAAGTGCTCATGACAGGGCTGATGGTCCCTCTGACAAACTTTCCGCAAGGGTTCACGCCTATCTTCACCGAAAGGAAGGGGATATTTGGAATGCGGATTATTGGTACCGGCGAGCGGGGGAAGTAAGACCTGACATCAGTCTAGAGAAAGAATGGGAGCAATTGACAAAAAGAATTCTTGAATTATAAAAAGACAATTCTTCTTTTTACTTCATTATTGAAGTCTTCTTGAATTTTGCGTGTAAAAACCTCAATCTAGAATTAGGCAAAAATTAGAATTATTCCTGTAAATCTTCAATTTCCCTCATTTCTACCTTCACTGCCTGATTTTTTGGGATGATGCTTCCACCTACATGTTCGGCAATATAGTAGGTGATCTGTGCTCCAAAAAGGAAAATTACTACTGAATAGTAAACCCAAATCAACAAAATCACCAAGGACCCGGCAGCACCGTAAGATGACCCCAAGTCACTGTTTCCCATGTATAAACTGATCAAATATTTTCCCAAAGCAAAAAGAATCATGGTTACAAAAGCTCCGAGCCAAGTGTCTTTCCACCTTACATTGGCATCGGGAAGAATCTTATACATGAGTGCAAAAACCACAATAAGAATCAAATGAGAGGTAATTAAATGGGTAAAAGTGGCTATGTTGACAGGCAAATCAATGACATTTTCTGAAAAGTAATTGTGGATGATCACCAAAGCTGCATCCAAAATCAAGGAAACCAAAAGGATAAAACCTATAGATGCAACCAGTGAAAAACTCAACAAGCGATTGACGATAAATTTGACCAATCCTTTTTGGGGTTTGGGTTTGATATGCCAGATGTGGTTGATGGCATTTTGGAGACTTACAAAAACGGTAGTCGCACTGAAAGCAAGAATTAAAAAAGCAATAAAATTTGAAATAACACCACTGGAGTCTTTTTTGAAATTATTCAGGATTTCCTCTAATGTTTCTCGACTCTCCTCTCCTGCCAACTCCTCTATCTGAAACAGAATCTCATTTTTGATTTCTGTTTCAGAGTAGATGGTCGTTCCAATGTTTAGGATGATGATCAGAAGGGCTGGCAAACTAAAAATGGTGTAAAAAGCCGTTCCCGCCGCCAAACCCATGGATTCTCCCGAGAAAAAATCCTTGATGCTGTCAATAATTATCTTTGATGCCGTAAGTTTTTTAAATCGTTGAATCATCAGCTATTTTCTGTCTCCCAAAGGTCTGCCAGTTTGTATGGGCTTTGAGCACCAGTGAAAAATGATCCATCGATAAATCGGTAGGCAGTTCCGATATTCAACAGTTTATTCATATCCTCATCATCAAGATTTATTTCAATGGCGGCTAGATTTTGGCTAATTCTATCTTGGTTGATAGATTTTGGTATGACTGCGATATTTCTATGGACGGAATAAGAAATCAGAATCTGAGCTGAGGAAACACCATGTTTTGTAGCTACTTCCTTGACAGTTTCATTTTCCAAAAGACTTGGTTCATTGGATTTTTTGGAAGCGGCCGCCCGGTCTCCCGATCCCAAAGGCGAATAAGCTGTCATGAGAATACTGTTTGTCTTGCAGAAATTGACAAGTTTATTTTGCGGAAGGAAAGGATGCATCTCGACCTGATTCATTTCAGGAGCAATCCTGCCTGATTTCAGGATCTCTTGAAGCTTGGCAATATTAAAGTTTGAAACACCAATATGTTTTACTAATCCCCGATTTTTTGCTTCTTCCATTCCCTCCCAAGTCTGTACCAAAGGAACATCCCCGTAAGTGAAGAATTCCTCTCTAGTCTGGGCAAAGCCAATTCCCTTTTTGAAACTCACCGGCCAATGGATAAGGTACAAATCAAGGTAATCCAACTTAAGGTCACTCAATGTCTTCTTCAATGCGGGAACTACATCATCAAGACGGTGATTGCTGTTCCATAATTTGGAGGTGACAAAGAGTTCTTCTCTTTTTACCAATCCATCTTTAAATGCTTTGGTCAAAGCATTACCGACTTCTTTTTCATTATCATAAATAGCTGCGCAATCAATGTGACGGTATCCCGCCTCAATTGCCCACAATACAGCTTGATAAACTTCCCCAGGTTTTGATTTCCAAGTGCCAAGGCCAATGATAGGCATTTGGTCACCATTGCTAAAAGTGATAGATTTCATAGTTTTGTTTTGGTTTTTTGAACTACACGAAGTTATTAGCTTAATCCTTCATTCGGAATGAAAACCTCATTTTTTTGATAGATGTTTTGGAATTCAATTTTTTAGTGTAAAAAGACAAGACATAAATGATTTAATAAGTGTCATTTGTCAAGCTGATCTTATCACCTACTTTTGGTCTATGGATAGACAAATTTTGTTGGACTTAGTGACAAAAAGAATGCCTTTTGGCAAGTACAAAGGAAAGCTGCTTTGTGATATACCAGAAGATTATTTGATCTGGATGCATAGAAAAGGTTTTCCAGAAGGAAAGCTCGGCATGTGGCTGAATACACTTTATGAAATTCGACTCAATGGTCTGGAAGAAATCTTAAGAGAATTGAAAAAAATAAACCGCCCACAGTGAAGTAGGCGGTTTGGAAATTATTCTTTGTTTTTAAAATTATCTCGAGATGATAGGGTCAGGGGTGCCGTCCTTGTCACCTATCACAGTTCCGGAGGTTTTTGCTGCTCCCAAAAGCAACACACCGGCAGCATGTGGGGCTGCCATTGAAGTACCACTTATGGTATTGTAAGCGCCATCTTTCCATGTTGATTTGATGCCAACTCCCGGAGCAGCATATTCGATAGGAGGATTGCCAAAGTTGGAAAAAGATGCAAAATTATCACCACTGTCAGAAGCAGAAATTGTATAAATATTTGTACCGTTTACCCTTGCCGGAGAATAGTTGTTTGCATCTGCAGAACTGTTACCTGCCGCAATCACGAAAATAATTCCTTTATTTGATGCAGCCAAAACAGCGTCATCCAATGCCTGAGAAACAGGACCACCCAAACTCATATTAGCCACGTCGCCTGATTTTCCATTTTCTGCGCTTGCGACATAATCTACTCCAGCAATTACCCCAGAATATGAACCTGAACCTCTTGAGTCCAGAACTTTAACAGGCACCACAGTTGCACCCGCAGCAACACCAACCACACCAATCGAGTTATTAATAGCCGCTATTGTCCCGGCAACGTGCGTTCCATGTCCATTTCCATCATTGAAGTTGGCATCTCTACCAGAAGTAAAAGCAGTAAAACCAGTCTGTCTAACATTCAGATCCGGGTGGGTAAGGTCGATCCCTGTATCAATAACCCAAGCTACTTTTGTCCCGGTGTAATTTACAGCACCTCCAACTCTAGTGATTCCCCAAGGCGTTTCTTGTGCAGTGCTTCCACCTCCTCCAGGTTTACCTTTTTGAGCAATAGTCATCACCCTGTCTGGTTCAATATAACTAACGGTAGGGTCATTCTTTAACAACTCGAATTGGCTCTCATCTAAGGTCACTGCAAAACCATCTAAGGCTGCTGCATAGACGGCTCCAATGTTTTGGTCAGAAATTCTGTATTTAGCCAAAATACTTGAGGCATTTTTTCTCATTGAAGCTTGGTTATCTTGGTAGCTTCCATCCTTTCTAAAACCTACAGATTGGGGCTTTAAGACTACGATATAGCTTCCGGGGATGATATCCCCATTATTATATCTCATAATTTGGTCTTGAGATTCCAAGATAGGTGACTCAGCATCTTCCTGACAGGAGAATGTTAACAAGGCTAGAGCGAAAACTGCAATTCCTGCAGGTTTCCCAACAAATTTGTAGAATTTTTTGATCATGATAGAATAAGTTTTAGATAGAGAATTTTGCCAAACACTATTTGGCATTGTTAAATTAAGTCAAAATATAATTGATATTCAATAGTGTGTGAAAAAAATAAAAAAAAGAAAATTCTTATTAAAATATCATTTTTTGGCATATTCATAAAATACGCTTCGTTCATGCTTCTTACAAAAATTGAAATAAAGTTTCCTGTATAGGGATTTTCTCAGTGACCCTCTTTTATTTTTCTTCCTCAAATCAAATTTGAAACAAAGTTGCATTAACTCTAGGCCAAAAGAGTGATATTCCCTATTTTTGCAACATAGTTTCATTTATGTCTAAATCGGTTATACTTTCAATCTTCATTTTTCTGTTGGCTTTCAATGCTTTAGGTCAGGAAGGCTGTACATTGACCATCAGGGGAAAGGTGCTACATGAAGAAAACAATGAGCCGATAGTCGGGGCATATGTATGGCTAATCGATTCTGAAACAGGCGCAGTCACTGATACCCAAGGTAATTTCAGGATTCAAAAAATTTGTCCCGGAGAACTTACTCTCAGGGTACAATTTATGGGACATAAAGAGTATTTTGAAAAAATCATTCTCAATTCCAATTTGAACATGACCATCAGAATGAAGGCAGAGGATATTCAATTGGAAGGAGTAGAAATTCACGGACATGAGGACGCCCTACTGACCACAAATACTGTTTCGGGCATCTACGGAGAAGAACTGAGGTTATCAAGAGGTCAAAACCTCGGCGAGACATTGAGAAGAATTCCCGGAATCACTTCATTTTCATCAGGATCCAGCATCCAAAAGCCTGTTATACACGGTCTTCATAGCAATAGGATTTTGATTCTCAACAACGGAGTAAGACTAGAAGGGCAACAGTGGGGAGCGGACCATGCCCCTGAGATTGATCCTTTTTTAGCTCGGGAAATTTCCGTGGTTAAGGGAGCTGAGACTGTCCGTTTTGGTCCCAATGCCATGGGTGGAGTGATTTTGGTAAATCCTGCTCCCCTTCCTGTCAAAGGTGGTCAAAGTGGGGAAATCGACTTAATCGGATTTTCTAACGGAAGAGGGCTCAATGGATCAGTGGGACTTTTGGGCGGATCTGAAAAATTAAAAGGTCTGGGATATTGGATTCAGGCTTCATCCAAGTTCGCCGGCAATCTCCAGACACCTGATTACATGCTTGACAATACAGGTGTCAGGGAAATGAATTTCTCAGGAGCTTTGGGATATAGTAATTCCAGGTTAGGGACGGAGGTATATTTCAGTCATTTTCAAACTACTATCGGAATTCTGACTGATTCACATACCGGCAATCTATCAGACCTTGAAAGCATCATCGAAAATGGCAGGCCTTTCAGAAATCCTGATTTTACTTTTGACATCCGAAGCCCAAAGCAAAATGTAGATCACCAACTTCTCAAAGTCAAAGGACATTACCATTTGGCTGACGGTGCGAAACTGAACCTCCAATATGCCTTTCAGAGAAACCACCGGCAGGAATTTGACAGAAGACGTGGAGATTTGAACAGCAGGCCTTCGTTGGATCTGATGCTATTTACCAATACGATCGATCTCAGCTATAACCATCAAACCAGAAAAAATTGGAATGGATCTGTCGGCGTTCAACTCATTCAGCAGGCAAATTCCAATATTCCAGGTACAGGAGTGGTACCATTGATTCCAAATTATGACATGCTCAATGTTGGTTTCTTTGCCATCGAAAAATTCACAAGTGGTCCATTAGAAATCGAAGGCGGTTTGAGATATGATTTTAGACATGTCGAAGCTGCAAGGATAAACCGTGGCGGTATATTACAGGAGGATGTTTTTGATTTCAATAATTTCTCCGCATTCATAGGGGCCATGTATCCAATTACCCGTAACCTGACTTTCAATACCAATCTTGGTTCAGCATGGAGACCACCAAGTATCAATGAACAATTCAGCCAGGGATTGCATCACGGATTGGCAGGAATTGAAATAGGAAACCCAGATTTTGTCAGTGAACAGTCCCTAAAATGGATGAATACCCTAAATTATTCTGACAGCAAATTCAATATTGAACTTACCGGATACACCAACAGGATCAATAATTATATTTACCTCAATCCAACTGAGGAACAGTTTGTCTCCATACGAGGAACATTCAATGTCTTTGAATACCTTCAGACAGATGCTTTTTTTGCAGGAGCAGATTTGAGTGCCATTTGGACTTTATCATCCCATTGGGAGTTTTTTTCTAGGGGATCATTAGTCAGGGCTAAAAATACAACCGAGGATTCCTTTTTGCCCTTTATTCCGACTGACAGGCTAGAAACAGGCTTGAGCTATAATTTCCTAACAGGTATTTCCAAAAAAGAATCGAAAATTTCATTCAGTAACCTTGCGGTAGCCAAACAAAAAAGGGAACCTGATTTTGACCTCGCTCCTGCCCCACCTGCTTATATGCTTTGGAATCTTGGGTTACAAACCGGAATTCAAATGGGTGACAATAAATTGAATATTGGATTACAGGTAACTAACCTGTTTGACGCAGCATACAAAGACTATATGAACAGGTTCCGGTATTTTTCCCATGAAATGGGACGGAATGTGATGATCAAACTTAATTATGAATTTTAATCTATTTCTTTATAAACCAATTACAAAATGAAAAATTACAGATTCAACTACCTAGTAATAGCATTTTTTGCTATTTCAGTTTTATTCTCATCCTGCAAAAGTGATGATCCTGAACCGGAAAATGAAGGGGAAGTAATCACAGACGTAACCTTAAAATTTACAGAGCTAAATGCAGCCGGAGCACCAATAGGAACCCCATTGGAATTTAAAGCCACCGATCCTGCTGGTCTGGAACTTGGTAATAGACCGACCATTGCAACCATTACACTTGCAAGAGGTAAAAGCTATCTTATGGAAATTTCTTTATTCAATAGCATAGAAAATGAAGACATCACAGAAGAAATCCGTGAAGAAAAAGAAGAGCATCAATTCTATTTTCTAGGATCAGCTTTTACAGGAACAGCCATCCTAACTTACACCTATGGTGATGAGGATATAGATGGTAATCCTGTAGGACTTAGAGGAATTGTTCAGACCATTGGATTTAACAATGCCCAGATGAGGGTGGTCTTAAGACATGATCTCAACAAGAATTTCGCTGGCGCAAACAATCCAAACTGGGCAAACTTTGTCCAGGCAGGAGGCGAAACGGACCTTGACATCACCTTTCCCGTTATATTAAATTGATAATTTCAAAAAGGTTGCTTCTTAAAAAGCAGCCTTTTTAATTATATTGGCATAAAATTTCAACCTTATGAAAAATTTATCCAATCTTGTATTATTTGGTTTGGTCATTTCAGTTGCCATCGCCTGTTCGGGAAAAAAGGAAGTCGAAGGAGATCCTGCAATCTATGCTGAGGCAAATGATTACCTTCAAAAATCCCTCGATTTAAGGGAGGAAATTACCGGGTTTGAGAAGCAAGTCAAAGCCTCAAACATTGACTATTCTGATCTAAAAGAGGAGCTTAAAACCTGGGACAAGGATATCATTGAAGTTCCTGGACATGAGCATTCCCATGATGACGATCATGCGCGAGAATACCATATTCATAATCCGATCAAACCTTTCAAAGACAGTGAGCATCTTGATTACCAAAAAGTAATGCATGCAGAAATCATCCAACTCCACGAAAAATTTAAAATACTTACCCTTCCTAAAATCATGGAAGAAGTAAAATAATCTAAAAAAAAAAGGTCATCGCGAGATGACCTTTTTTGTTTATTTGAGGTAAGGCGAACAAATTGACATTTCATCCCTTTTAAACGCCTGAGGACTGTTGTCGTTGGTTCCGATATTACCGACCGACAAGATTACCTGATATTCCGGTCCCGAATCAGCCAAATGTACTTTTATATGGCCATCAAAAGTATCCAAATCAGCAAACTGCAATTTGGAACCATCAGAAAGCCGACCAAGGATTGTTACACTTTTCAAAGTCCTGATATCTACAGGGTCAAGCTGGAATGCAATCGGAGAATCCGCACTATCATAAGATCCAAAATGTAAGTGGGAAGGAAAATAATAAGGATCTTTATTCTTTTCACCATTGAGTTCTAAAGTCAATTCAAGGTCTCCATTTAGTAATTCTTTTATCTGAACCTTACCGGTATAAGCAAAGTCAGAACCTTGATACAGGTTGTAAGTCAGTTCATTTGAAGTATATAGCGATTCTTTATCTTGTTCACAGGAAATCAATAGCAGTGCTGAAAGAAAGATAAATGCCAACTTTTTCATATCGGTATGGTTTTAAATATAATTACGATGTACAAGGCCATAAGTTCTACAGACTGCTAAAGATACAATTTTAAGTTTTTTCACAATGTGAACCTTGTCACAATATCTAAAGTTTGAACTTGGAATAAACATTATTCAATGAGACAATTTGCGGCTCTTTTCATGCGCCTTGACCAAAGTAATAAAACCACAGATAAAATCGTGGCGCTGAAGGAGTATTTATTGTCTGCTGAAGATGAGGACAGGTTGTGGACGATTGCACTTTTTACACATCGCAGGCCAAAGCGACAGGTCAATACGAGGTTGTTGCGTGAATGGTGCTGCGAATGGTCGGGAATTCCTGATTGGCTTTTTGAGGAGTCTTACCAGACCGTAGGCGACTTGGCTGAAACGATTTCTCTGCTCTTACCCATCACTGACGGTCAGCAGGATTATTCTCTGAGTTATTGGATACACTATTTGATGGATCTTGGTAAACTTGATGAAGGTGCCAAAAAGGAAAAAATCTTGCAGGCTTGGCAAATGATGACTAAAGAAGAACGCTTTATTTTCATCAAACTGATGACAGGCGGTTTTCGGATTGGTGTCAGTCAAAATCTCATCACCCAAGCAGTCGCAGATGCCTTTGATCTCGAAAAAACAGAGGTTGCTCATCGGATTATGGGTGATTGGCTTCCGCAAAATGTTTCCTTTGCAGATTTGATTTTGGCAAAAAAACAAAGTGATGACCTTTCTCGACCGTATCCCTTTTTCTTGGCTTATCCCTTGGAAAAGGATTTGTCAACTTATGGAGACCTTTCCGATTGGCAGGTGGAATGGAAATGGGACGGAATCCGAGGGCAGATCATCCATAGAGATGGCCAGGTTTTTATCTGGTCCCGGGGAGAGGAATTGGTTACAGAAAAATTTCCAGAACTGACGGAAATGGCTTCAAAATTACCCTCCGGGACTGTATTGGATGGGGAGATTGTCGCATTTTCAGAAGGGATGCCCCTACCCTTTTCCTTGCTTCAGACCAGAATCGGGAGAAAAACGCTGAGTAAAAAAATCCTCCAGGATGCCCCTGTCAGTTTTATTGCTTATGATGTTTTAGAACATGCTGGTCAAGATTTCAGAAATTACCCCATCAAAGAGCGAAGGCTTGTCTTAGAAAACCTTGTAAGTTCAATTGACAGCAATAAACTTGAAATTTCCGCCTTGGTCGAAGCCAAAGACTGGAATGATTTGATCTATCTTCAGACTGAATCGAGAATTAGGATGGCAGAAGGGTTTATGTTAAAAAGAGCAGATTCGATTTATGAAGTCGGTCGAAAAAAAGGCTCTTGGTGGAAATGGAAAATTGAATCCCTGACAATTGATGGCGTCCTACTATATGCCCAAAAAGGCCACGGAAGGCGGGCAGACCTGTATACCGATTATACTTTGGCTGTCTGGGAAGGAGATAAACTCATTCCCTTTGCAAAAGCCTATTCCGGACTAACTGATGAGGAAATCAGGCAGGTGGACAAATATGTCAAGCAAAATACCCTCGAAAAATTTGGTCCCGTACGGACTGTCAAACCAGCCATGGTCTTCGAAATTGCCTTTGAAGGAATTCAGGAAAGCCCAAGACACAAATCGGGAATTGCGCTGCGGTTTCCCAGAATCCAAAGGTGGAGAAAAGACAAGCCGATCGAAGAAGCCAATACTCTGGACGATCTAAAATCACTACTTTCAGTCTATGGCAGGTAATCCACTTTCGGTTGCATTTCAATATTTCCATAAAAAAGAATGGACTCCATTTGAATTTCAGGTGGAAACCTGGCAGGATTTTTTGGATGGCAAATCAGGTTTGCTCAATGCACCTACAGGAAGTGGGAAAACATTCGCATTGTTTTTTCCTGTCATATTAGAATACATCCATAGCCACCCTGATGATTGGCAAAAACCAAGAAAAAATGGCATCCAACTGATTTGGGTTACTCCATTGAGGGCATTGGCACAAGACATCCATAAAGCCATGCAAGAAGTCTGTGAGGCCATCGGACTGCCATGGAAAGTTGCGGTTAGGAATGGGGATACGGAAAACAAAGAGCGTCTTTCCCAAAAAAAGAATCCGCCTGAGGTTTTGATCACCACACCGGAGACACTTCAAATTCTTTTGGCACAAAAGGATAACCAAGCCCTGTTTCAAAATCTGCAGGCTATTGTCATCGATGAATGGCATGAACTGATGGGAAACAAAAGAGGCGTGCAGGTTCAACTTGCATTGGCATATATCCGGCATCAATGTCCTCAACCGATTAGGCTTTGGGCCATTTCAGCTACCATTGGTAATCTGGAGGAAGCTTGTCAGATTCTCCTTGGTGACAGACATCCGATACATATCGTCAAAGCCAAGATTGAAAAAAGTATCAAGCTCCAGACAGTCTACCCTGATGAGCTTGAAAAATACCCTTGGTCAGGACATATGGGAATCAAGCTGATAGATAAGGTCATTCCAATAATAGAGAAGCATAATTCCATCTTACTTTTTACAAATACACGCGCTCAAACAGAAATTTGGTACCACCATATCATGGATAAAAGACCAGATTGGGCAGGATTGGCGGCCATTCACCATGGCTCTCTTGACCAGACTGTCAGGACTTGGGTTGAGGATTCATTGCATTTTGGGAAGCTCAAGCTGGTGGTTTGTACCTCAAGTTTGGACCTAGGTGTAGATTTTAGACCGGTGGATGCTGTGATCCAAATAGGTAGTCCAAAAGGTGTCGCTCGTTTTATCCAAAGGGCAGGCCGGTCAGGTCACCAACCCGGTCTTCCCAGCCTTATTTATTTTGTTCCTACCCATTCATTGGAATTGATCGAAGCGGCGGCATTAAAAAGTGCCATGGAAAACAATGAATCTGAAAACATCCTTTGCCCAACGTTGACTTTTGATGTTTTGATCCAGTTTTTGGTCACTCTTGCTGTAGGTGAAGGTTTTTTTGAAGAAGAATTGTATCCCATACTCAAAAACACTTATTCATTTCAAGACCTCAGCGAACAAGACTACCGGTGGGCATTGTCATTTATCACCCAAGGTGGCGAATCATTGCAAGGGTATGAGGAATTTTCGAAGGTAGAAAAAGATGAAACCGGAAAATACCGGATCAAAAACAAAAGGGCAGCAATGGTTCACCGGCTTTCTATGGGTACTATTGTAAGTGATCCAATGCTCAAAGTGAAATTCAAAAATGGAAGCTTTTTAGGAATGATTGAAGAGTCCTTCTTTTCCAAACTAAGATCAGGAGACCGTTTTTACTTTGCAGGAAGAAACTTAGAATTTGTTGCCATCAAAGAAATGAGCGCCATTGTCCAGCTCACCAATAAAAAAAGTACCAATACCCCTTCTTACATGGGAGGAAGGATTTCACTCACCTCCAAACTTGCTTTAAAAATCCGTGAGATTTTGGAAAAAACAATCCATGGAATCTATGAATCAGAAGAGATAGCCTACGTGGCACCGCTATTGGATTTACAAAATAGGATTTCTCTGGTGCCTAATAAAAAGACGCTTTTGATTGAGAAGATTATATCAAGGGAAGGCTACCACATTTTCATTTTTCCTTTTGAAGGGAGAATGGTTCATGAAATCCTCGGAGCATTGATCGCATACCGAATCAGCGTGAGTTACCCTATGAGTCTAAGCATTGCTATGAACGACTATGGGTTTGAATTGCTTTCTGATATGCCGATTCCTATAGAGGACATTTTGGAGGAAGATGTTTTTTCCGAGAATAATCTTGCAGAAGATATCAAGTCCTGCATCAATGAAAGTGAGATGGCAAAAAGGAAATTCAGAGATGTGGCTACAATTTCAGGCCTGGTATTTCAAGGGTTCCCGGGAAAGCCTATAAAATTCAAACACCTCCAATCCAATTCCGGAATCTTATATGGCGTATTTGAAGATTATGATCAGGATAATTTACTTCTGAAGCAGGCCCATCGTGAGGTGATGGACATGCAGATGGAAAAAGACAAAGTCCTGGAAGCTATCCGCAGAATCAATTCAAATCAGATAGTCCTTAAAACTCCCGGTCAATTCACGCCATTTTCATTTCCGATTATGGTCGATAGATTATCCAGGACAACAATTTCCTCAGAATCTCTTGAAGATAGAGTCGCAAAAATGAAAGCCCAGTTGATAGAATAAATTAATATTTCAACTAGACGAGCCCGATTATTTATTCTTATATGCAAAAATTGATAATTTGTGTTCTGATATTTGTTCTCGACAATTTTTTTAGCATTTTGTCAATTAAACATTTTGTTATCAGAGGTTTTAGGGCTATTTTCGAACGTTTTTTATTCCTTGAGCAGAAAAATATTCCATGTTGAAAACTTACCCGCTTCCAATATTTTCCTTGTTCCTTTTCGTTCTGTTCCTTTCGCCGACATTTTCGTTCGGGAATTTTTATCAGGAAAATGGTAACAAAGCCGACAGTTTACTTTACCGCTATCAGAGCACAAATTCAGATAGAGAAAAACTTGATTTACTCTCAGAGTTGGTCAAAGTCATACACTATTCTGATTCTGCCCAAAAGTACTATCCGGAAGCTATCAGGCTGGCCAATAAACTTCAAGACCATGATTTGGAAGCCCAAAATCTAAACAGATTAGGTGTTTATTACCGAAACATGAACCTCCAGGAAGAAGCACTTAAGCTTTATGAAGAAGCATTGGAGATCAGTAAAAAAAATAAAAATCCCGTTCAGATTGGACATTCTTTAAACAATATCGGTCAGATTTATTTTTTTCGCGACATGCACGAAGAGTCTTTGGAGCATTATAAAGCTGCCGAGACCAATTTTCTTAAAGTGGGCAACAAGGAAGGATTGGCTTACAACTATACCGGGATGAGTCCGGTTTTGGGAGCTTTAGGTAGAAACAAGGAAGCTCTTGAAGTCATCAACAAAGCCATCGATATCCGCGAGGAACAGGGAAATGAAAGACAATTGCTTGTTTCAAAATTCAATCGATCTGTCCTATTGATGTCCATGAAAGAATTTGATAATGTCGAGGAAGATATTATGAATCTCTATCATTATGGGATCACCTATGATAAGATCCGCGCAATCCATGCTTTGGAGAAGCTTATAGAACTAAACTTGGCAAAGGGGAATGCCTCCAAAGCAATTTCTTTGGCGGAAGAGGCCAAAGTCCTTCACGAAGAAAGGCCTAATTCGGAATCTATGATCGAAATTTTTGGGATGATGTATCAGCTATTTTTTGATAGGGGTAATACAGCCGAATCAAAAAAATACCTCTCCCTTTTGGATCAGGAAAAAGACATTTTGAGTGCCGAGAAGATTAAAAATTACCTTGCAGGATTGACAATCAAAAAGCAAAAAGATGAAATAGCCGCTCTTAGCAGGGAAAACGAACTGATGCAAGCCAACCAAAAGTTCAAATTGTACATCACCTTTGCACTGTTGATGTTGGCATTTTCCCTTTTTGTTGCCCTTTCAATCTATTATAGGTCATACAAAAAAGAGATTTATAATATCGGCAGGTTGAAGGAAAAACAACAGCAAATCGAAAGTCAGGCAAAAGAACTAAACATACTCAATATAGAAAAAGATAAAATATTCTCAATCCTTGCTCACGATCTCAAAGCACCTTTGGATTCACTTTGGGGCATGGTCAAGTTGATGAACGAAGATAACCTCAACCAAGAAGAATTTGAATCTTATCTTCCAATTCTTTCCCAAAATCTCGGTAACAATTCCATGTTACTGGAAAATATTTTGATTTGGTCAAGGAGTCAGATGAGGGGAATGAATTCTCAATTTTCAAGATTCAACCTTTACAAATTGATTGAGCAAAATATAGCATTTCTTCATGGATCAGGATTTTTCAAAGGGCAGGTTTTGGAAAATTATATCCCCAAATCCATCGAAATCGAGGCGGATAAAACCATGCTTGAAATCGTTATCCGAAACCTCCTCACCAATGCATTGAAATTTACTGATGAACTTGATAAAGTGACCATAACCATTGAGGAAGAAGAAAGATTTTATACTGTATCAGTTTCTGATCAGGGAGTCGGCATGACAGAAGCCGGATTGAGCAGGTTATTTGGAAGTGATTTTTACAGTACCACAGGAACCCAACAGGAAAAAGGAACCGGACTTGGATTATTGCTTTCCAAAGAACTTGTCAAGAAAAATAGAGGAGAAATCTGGGCAAAGAGCCAGATTGGTTCAGGCTCTACATTTTGCTTCACCCTTCCCAAATTTTAATTTGCCCGCCAAAAATAAGGAGTAAACAAAACCAGAATCGTAAACAATTCAAGTCTTCCCAAGAGCATGATAAAGCAAAGGAATAATTTTGAATAAGGATCAAAAAAAGCAAAGTTATTGACCGGTCCAACATTTCCTATTCCCGGCCCAACATTTCCAAGACAGGTAGCTACTGCGCCAAATGAGGTCAGGAGGTCGTAGCCCATCAATGAAATCACGACTGATCCCGTTACAAAAATCATCAGGTAAATCAACAGAAAATTCATGATATGGGTGACAATTTTTCCTGTAACCCTGTCCCCGTTTATTTTTAGAGGGACAATAGCTCGTGGATGTACGATTCTTTTGAACTCAAGCCAGCTATTTTTGAAGAAAGTCAAATGCCGGACAAATTTGATTCCACCGGCAGTGGAACCTGCAGAAGCCCCAAGAAAAAGCAACATGAAAAAAATCATTGTCAGTCCGTCACTGTATAAGGTGTAGTCTGCTGTGATAAATCCTGTTGTGGTGATCAAAGAAACTATTTGAAACATGGTATCGCGAAAGGCTTTTTCGAGATCATGGCCAGAATAAAAATAAATAGGTACAGTAAGGAAAAATGAAAGTACAATGATGGTTCCTGCATAAGCCTTGAATTCATCAGACCTCCACACCCTATCAAATTTTCCTGTCAACCCAAAGTAAATAACGGTAAAGTTGGTCCCGGCCAAAAACATGAAGATGATCGCAGAATACTGTATAAAAGCAGAGTCATAAAAAGCCATACTTGCATTTTTGGTAGAAAACCCACCTGTTGCCATGGTTGTCAAGGCGTGGTTGACCGCATCAAAGAAAGTCATCCCTCCTAAAAAGTATAGGAGGCCAAGGGTAAAGGTAAGCCCTACATAAATCAGCCAAAGCCTTTTGGCAGTTTCCTGAATCCTCGGATGGAGTTTATCTGAAGTTGGCCCGGGTGACTCTGCCACAAATAGTTCAATTCCGCCTATTCCTAAAAGAGGAAAAATAGCTACAGTCAAGACAATGATTCCAAGTCCACCAATCCACTGAGACATACTTCTCCAAAAAAGTATGCCTTCCGGCACCACCTCAATGTCTGTCAAAATACTTGCACCGGTAGTAGTCAATCCAGAAACAGTTTCAAAAAGTGCATCGCTGAAAGTGTGAGTGGTCCCACTTAGTATATAGGGTAGCATACCGAAAATCGACATAAAAACCCAGCTGAGGGAAACGATCAAATAACCTTCCCTTTTTCTAATATTTTTATCTTGCTTCGCAAAAGAAAAAAACATCACAGCACCTACAAATAATGAAGCAGAGGCGGAAATGAGCAAGGGAATATGATCGCCACTGTCATAATAAAATGAAAAACCAAGTCCCGGTAACATCAATAGGGATAGTAGCATCAACAATGCTCCCATGATTTTCCCAATTGCTTTGTAATGGATCATTTCAATGTAAAAGTTTTTCGAGCAAAGCTTTGGCGGCCGGCAAAGCGAGTACGATCGCCTTATCTTCAACCTGAAGAATGAAATCCCCATCAGGTATAAATACTTCCTCCCCTCTGATTACACCGGCCACAATGGCTGAATCAGGAAAATGGAGTTCTTTCAAAGGTTTTTTGGTCAATCGGTTTCCTTTGGTAATGACATATTGGATAATCTCTGCATCTACCCCGTAAATTCCAGAAACTGATTCGACTTTTCCTTTTTTCAAAAATCTTGTAATCTGATTGGCAGCAACAAGCTTTTTGTTGATCAAAGAATCCACTCCGATGCTATGTGAAATATGGATGTATTCCCTTGTATCTACATGCGCGATAGTCTTGTAGACTCCATGGTTCTTGGCACTCAGTGACGTTATGATATTTGTTTCGGAAGATTCGGTAAGCGATATAAAAGCCTCCATCTGCTCCAAACCCTCTTCTATCAACAGTTCAATATTTTTATAATCTCCGTTGATAATCAAGGTATTATTTAGTCTTTCAGAAAGCCATTTGCATCGCTCTTTATCTCTATGGACGAGCGTTACCCTAAACTCCTCCTCCAACTTCAATGCTGTGGCATATGCCATATCATCACCACCTATGATCATGATATTTTTGATGGTAACTTTCCTTTGGCCAAGCAGTTCGATGATGGATTCAACCGCTTTTTTATTGGAAATAAAAAAAACGTGGTCATTGCTTCTGATAATGGTGTTACCACGTGGAATGATGGTAATCTGATCCCTGACAAGCGCCACTATCCTGATATCCCCAAATAAAGGAATATCTTTCATATCAGATATTTTTTTGTTGAAAAGTGGGCTATACTGATCCAAAGTAATCCCGACGATATTCAGCTTACCTCCCTCAAATTCGAAGACTTCTGTAAAAGCAGAGTTTTTGATCATCCGGTAGATTTCACCGCTGCAAAGCATGGTTGGGGAGATGATATTGTCTATACCGATATTTTTGAAATAAATCTCATGCTCGGGAGCGAGGTAATCATGGTTTCTGACCCTGGCAATCACCCGTTTGGCTCCCAATTGCTTGGCCAAAGTAGCCGCCACGATATTGGTTTTTTCGGAGGTGGTCACTGCCATAAACATATGGGTATCCTTCAGATTTGCGCTGTTGAGAATTTCTAGGGAGGTAGCGTCACCCATGATCGTCATTACGTCAAGGTGTGAGGCCGCATTGTCCAATGCATCTTTGTCAACATCAATCAGGGTAATATCTTTGTTCTCATAACTCAGTTGCTCAGCTAAATGGTAACCCATATCTCCAGCACCTGCAATGACGATGTTCATTCCCATGTATTAAAATAATTGTCAGGGGTGTAAAAGCTTTACCTGTCCAAATCGGGCAAAAGGTAGGATGTTTTCAAACTAAGCGCAATAAGAAACTCCTTTTTTATTTGCAAAAGGATTGGAGGTATTGATCTGTCTGTTTATTGCCCAATCTTTTAGCTTCTTTCCAATCCTCGCAGGCTAAATCATTGTTTTTTACTTTATAATGGCAGAATCCCCTATTGGTCAGGACATCAGCATTGGATGGGCTCAACTTGAGGGCATAGTCATAATCAGGAATTGCTTTGGCATGCTGGTTGGATTTCAGATAGCAATTTCCTCTGTTAAAATGATATGCCCAGACCAATTCAAACTCCTCTCCGTTGATTTTGCTGTATTTAATCGCATCCGAATAGGCTTGTATAGCCTCGGAGATCCTGTTTTCCCTCTGAAGAATATTGCCTAAGTAATATGACATTTCATCATCCTCTTCAAAAATCAAAAGCCCTTCACGAAGTGTTTCGATGACTTTTTCTTTCTTTGACTCCAATTGGCTACCTGCCCTGTAAAAATTTAAATACGCAGAATGAAATGATGGATCATCTTCTATTACTATTTCCAAAATTCTTGCAGCACTTTCATAATTGCCTTTGGAAATCATATCCACTGCGGTATTGTTGATGTCAATGGAATTGCCTCTAACCTCAGCATCCACATCAAAAATCTGCTGCCCAAAAGAAAATTGGGTTACCAAAAGGAAAATCATCAAACTCAAATACTTCATTTTTTAACAGTTTTTTCAAAGGTAAATATGTGTATCTGCTTTATTGCACGTAATCAAACAAATAATGCCAGGGAAACGATTGGCGGTTCTGTGGATTGTCGCCTGTGCACGTAAAATAAACTGTCCAATCATTCCAATAGTTTTCTTCCTTCCTCTTCGGGCATAAATTCCACATCTTTCAGCTTTCTTTGAATCACTCGGGTTCTAGTGCCAACCAATTCATCCAAGTCTGTATGCGCTTCAAAAATTTTCTTTTGTGCTTTGCTGATCAAATCACCGAATTTTGAAAACTCCGATTTGACAGCGCCTAAAACTTTCCAGACCTCGCTGCTTCTTTCCTGAATTGCCAAGGTCCTGAAACCCATCTGAAGGCTGTTGAGCATGGCAGCCAAAGTCGTCGGTCCGGTAATGATGATTTTGAAATCTTTTTGTAAGGATTGGGCGAGATTGGGTTCGCGCAGAACTTCCGCATACAAACTTTCCATCGGAAGAAATAGCATGGCAAAATCTGTAGTAAAAGGTGGATGGAGATATTTTTGGCTGATATCCTGAGCGGCTTTTCGGATGGCTTTGAATAGTTCTGCCCTTGCAAGATCTATCAGAATTTTGTCTCCTGTATCATAGGCATCCTGAAGCCGGTAA
Organism: Aquiflexum sp. TKW24L; assembly: GCF_023502205.1. Lineage (GTDB taxonomy): Bacteria > Bacteroidota > Bacteroidia > Cytophagales > Cyclobacteriaceae > Cognataquiflexum. The sequence continues at coordinate 200,620 of NZ_JAMFLG010000003.1, forward strand.
AAAGTCTCTTGCGGAAATTTGGCATCTATTGGCAGATAAACGGGTCCATCCTCCTTACTTCCAGGCATTTTGATGGCAAATTCGACGCGTTCGGAATTGCCTTTTTTGACCGAGACATTACTCGCATACTGTTCTGGGGAAAGAACATTTTCTAAGATTCCATGAAGTTGGTACTCACCAAGCACTCCCCTGCTTTTCACATTGCTCAGCACCCGCTTCAAGTCCCCCACTCCTGTTGCAAGGTTCTGCATTTCCCCAAGTCCTTTTTGCACCGCCAAAAGTTGGTTAGTCACCAACTCGAAAGATTGGCCCAATCTTGCTTCCAAAGTCTTCTGTAATTTCTCATCGACCGTTTCCCGCATCTTGTCTAGGCGCTCTTCTGTTGAGGCCAACATACGCTCTTGCTTGAAAATCAAGTCTTGGAATTTTTCTCTCTGCAGCTCATTGAATTCTTTGACATTTTCTCTGAAAAGCCTTCCAAAATCCTTCAACACTTCTGATTGCTCTTTCGAATTTGCCCGAAGCGAATCGAATACCAATCCAAATTGCCTTACCAAACCTTCCTGGATTTCGGTTCGGTTTGCCGCCATTTGCTGTGCAAATTCTTGCTTTAACTGATTTATTTCCAATTGATTGGAATTCTTATCTGAAAGCTGTGATTGAAATTGGAAGACCAAAATAATAATCAGGATAAATTGCAAAACTGAAAGGGAAATCAAAATTGTTTCAATGGACATGGCTTACATATTTGGGAGTCGAAAAGTAATCCCTTTCTGCCTGAATCCCCAAAAAAGAAAGGTATTCCGAGACAGTCTCCGTCGGTATTTCTTCCATCGGCACGTGTCCGGCATTTTCAAAAATCTTGAGTTTGGATCCCGGAATGGCTTCAGCCAATCTTTCACCGTTACTTAGAGGAATCCAATTGTCATTTTCCCCCCACATAATCAACACAGGCATGGTCAACTTTTCGAAATCTACATCATAAGGTTTTCTTGTAGTCAACCTGTCCAAAGTGGCCTGACGGTTTCCCTCCCTTCTTAGGAGTTCATAGTACCTCGTCAACATCTCATCATTGATTTTGGAATTGTCATAAAAGACCTGCTTGAGGTTAAGCCCAAACACAAATTTTGGAGTGCATTTGAGAAGTAATTTGTTGAATACGGGGTTTTGGGCTACCTTAAATATCATTGCACCGGAATTGTAGGATTTGTTTTGGACAGTATCTGTTTTGGATTTTGATCTTGCACCGGATGAGTCGATCAGGTTCAATGTCAAAATTCTGTCAGGTTGGTCAGAAGCCATTTTAAGCGCCACTCCTCCTCCCATACTGTTTCCTGCCACATGGAATTCATCTAAACCCAAATGATCAGCGATTCCAAAAACTAGTTTGGAATAATCTTCAATCCCATATCTTTTTTGGATATCCGGACCTGAAAGACCATGGCCAGGCAAATCCATGGAAATGGTCATGAAAAATGTACTCAACTCATTTTCCCAAGCTTCCCAAGTATGGAGGGAAGAAAAACTCCCATGGATCAGAAAAATCGGTTGGCCCTCTCCCCTTACTTTCACATGGACATTTACCCCTTCTATGTTTAAGAAAAATGAGTTTTCGTCAGTGTATTTTTCCCTGAGTTCTTCAGGGGAGATATCACCTCTATAACTTGCCATCAAGGCTAGGATCACCACCAAAACAAAAAGTAAAATAACCTTAATGAGCTTGAGGATAAATTTTTTCATGAATATCAGGGAGTTAAATCACAGGCAAAATATCAATTATCCGGCTATTTGTCTGCCCTAAACTATCAAATAAAATGACCTTTCTAAAAAAATGACCTTTATACCTTATATTCAAAATCCAAAACCATCTCCATGAACAGACTCTTATTCTTATATCTTTTCCTAATCGGATTGCAAATTTCCTGTCAATCAAAAACAGAATTCAAAGAATTCCCTGAATCAATCAAGCTTACTTTGGAAGAAGCAAACAGGCTTGCAAAACTTCCTCTTCACTGCATGCAGACCGAATATCCCAATAAACTTAATCAGACTTTGGGAAATGAAACTGAGCTAAAGGGACCAAAAGCACTTCATCCCACTTTTTATGGCTGTTTTGACTGGCATTCAAGTGCACATGGACATTGGATGTTGGTGAGTCTTTTGAGGCAATTTCCTGAATTGGATAATGAAGAGGAAATCAGGAGGAAATTATTGGAAAACATCAGTGCTGATAATATCACTGTGGAAGTTGCCTATTTTCAAGGTCCTTTTGATGCAAGTTTTGAAAGGACATATGGGTGGGCATGGATTCTGAAATTGGCTGAGGAAATCAATCTTTGGGATGATCCAATGGCAAGAGAATTAGAAAAAAACCTTCAGCCTTTGACGGATTTGATGGTTGACAAATACCTCGAATTTTTGCCCAAACTGATCTATCCTATCCGGGTTGGTGAGCATACCAACATCGCATTTGGATTATCCCTAGCCTATGATTATGCCAAAAATATGAATCATGCTGGCCTTCAAGAACTGATCAAATCGAGGGCAATGGATTGGTTTGGCAAAGATGAAAATTGCCCGCTCGTCTATGAACCAAGTGGATTTGACTTTTTGTCGCCCTGCTTTCAGGAATTGGATATCATGAGGAAAGTGATGCCCAAAGAAGAATTTCAACCATGGGTCAAACAATTTTTACCCCAATTGGCGAATACTGATTTTGCTTTGGAACCCGGAAAAGTCAGCGATCGGACAGATGGAAAGTTGGTTCATCTCGATGGTCTTAACTTCAGCAGGGCCTGGGTGCTGTATGGATTGATCAGAGAATATCCTGAAGAGTACAAGCACCTGATGCAGGTAGCCAATGACCATATCAATTATTCCCTGCCTTCCATCGTGGATGACAATTATGAAGGAACGCATTGGTTGGGCAGTTTTGCAGTTTATGCATTGCAGCAGGCACCATGAGTTGGAGGAAATATATCGGTCCTGGGCCGATAGTCGCAGCTGCGTTCATTGGTCCTGGGACGGTTACGGTCTGCACCCTTGCCGGGGTCAATTTTGGTTTTGACCTTCTTTGGGCCATGGCTTTGTCTGTGATTGCAACGATTGTTCTTCAGGAAATGGCTGCAAGGATTGGATTGGTCACCCAAAAAGGATTGGCATCGGTTATTTCAGAAACACTCCAAAATGGAATTCTAAGGTACTTTTCGATCTTTTTGGTGATGACTGCAATTGTTGTTGGAAATGCAGCATACGAAGCCGGAAATATCAGCGGCGGTGCATTGGGAGCAGAATTATTTTTCGCTGCACCAATCTTGAATTTGGGAAAGTTACATGTAAACTTATTAAACATTATTATTGGATCTTTCGCACTAATTTTATTATTGACAGGCAGTTATAAATCCATCAGCAATTTCCTAACGGGTCTTGTGATCTTGATGAGCGTTGCGTTTTTGGGTACTGCAATCTTTTCCAAACCGGATATTCTTGAATTGCTTTTAGGATTTAAACCCACTGTAAATTCTGCGAATATCTTTACCATCGTCGCATTGATCGGCACGACCGTCGTGCCTTATAACCTGTTTTTACATTCATCTCTTGTCTCTCAAAAATGGAAATCAATCCATGACCTCAAATATATCCGAGTGGACACCTTGATAGCTGTCGTACTTGGAGGATTGGTATCTATGGCGATTATCATTACGGCTAAGGCTGGAGCTGCCACGGAAGTCAACTCAGCTGTTGATTTGGCGATTGGTTTGGAGCCATTGATGGGCAAAATGGCCAAGTACTTTATGGCTTTTGGATTGTTTGCTGCAGGAATAACCTCTGCGATTACTGCTCCTTTGGCAGGTTCCTTGGTGGTAGCAGGAAGTTTTGGCTTATCAACAGACCTCAAAAATCTCCCAATGCGGATCAGTATTGTGGGGATTTTGGGTTTGGGATTGGTTTTTTCTTCACTCGGGATCAAACCGATCCAACTTATCCTTTTCGCCCAATTGGCAAATGGTGTTTTGCTGCCATTATTGAGCGGCTACATCCTTTGGTTGGTCAATAAAAAGTCCGTGATGGGAGCCTATACTAACGGGCCTTGGATGAATGTTTTGGCTTTCGCAATCTGGCTGATCACCTTGTTGCTCGGGGGGATGAGTGTTTGGAAGGGGCTAGCAGGTTGAAAGGTTAAGAAGGTTTTAAAGTTGGAAGGTTAGGAAATTGGAAATTGGAAAATTGAAAGATTGGAAGATTAAAAATTGAAAGGTTGGAAGGTTGGAAGATTGGAAGGTTGGAAGGTTGGAAGGTTGGAAGATTGAAAAATTGAAACTGCATACTGTCACTCCCAACTGAAAACTGCAACTGCCTACTAATCAATGTAAACCGCGACTGCCAACTGAAAACTACCACTAACCACTGAAAACTGCAACTGCCTACTGAAAACTGCGACTGCCTACTGAGACTGTCCACTGTAAACTGCGACCGCGACTGCGAACTGAATACCGCGACTACCAACTGCTGTCTGCCAACTGAAAACTGACCACTGCATTTCCACCCCAGATACCAATCGCTTCATCACATTTTTTTGTGGTACTTTATTATCGGCCTTATCCTTGTCAAAGAATCGACAAACCTAAACCATGAAATCAAAGACTCCCTATTTCATTTTACTGATAGCAGCCATTCTATATAACATTTGGCTAATTGGAAAAGCGGAAGAAGAAAAGCAAAAACCTGAAGCCACCATTGGGATTACGGTCTCAAAAAATAACCCTACCCAATCCAAATAATTAAGAAAACTAATCCCATGAAAGAAAAACCGCTACCCTTTAGGCAAATAGAATGGTGGGTGATGACAGTATTGTTTATCACCATCATTTTAGCCAACATTTTCCAGTCCAACTTCTACCATTTAGAACCGGATTGGTCGGAACTAACGAGATATTTTGCCAAAATCCTGATACCTGTTATACTTTTCCTTTCTTTCTTTCTGCACCATCAGATATTGATTCCGAGCAAGGAAACCAGAAAACGAAAATCCACCTACTACATTTACTCCTTCCTCATCCTTTTGATGTCCTTCCTTTTAATAGGCGGATTTTCAATGATGGGTGACCTCACCCAAACCTTCGCAGCACCCTACTATTTCAGTACAGTGGGCCTTTATATTGGATACCTTTTGCTTTGTGATGTGATAGAACAAATTTTTCCTAGTGCAGAAACGAAAGACTTTCAGCCTTATAATATTGTAAGAATAATTACAGTTTTCGCCTTTGCGATGTTGTTTCTGTTTGGCTTGCAAGATATTATCCAACACTGGATTCCGCTAAGCTACACGATTGCGATCCCTGTGATGCTTGGCATTGTGCTTTATAATTATTTCTTCATTTACCGAAACAGAAAGAAAGAACGAAACAAGCTTGCCAATTCCCTATTTGTATTGCTGATATTGGCCTTGGGATTTTTCTTTTTCATTTTGGCAAGTGAAAATCATAATGTCGGTATCCTTGTCATTGGATTGGCTGTGGTGATATTTGTTGTCGGGCTACTCATCCCCTTTTCCAACCTGATGTTCAAAAAATATGATCACCTTTTAGGTCAGATTAATACGCTGAGCTACAAAGTGGACCAAGGGTCAGCAAACCTTTCTTTCCTCCGGTCACAGATCAATCCACACTTTTTATTTAATGCCTTAAATACTTTGTACGGAACAGCTCTTCAGGAAAATGCAGAGAGGACTTCCGAAGGCATCCAAAAGCTCGGAGACATGATGCGTTTTATGCTTCACGAAAACAATCAGGACAAAATCCCGCTTGCCAAAGAAAAAGAATACCTGATCAATTATGTGGATTTGCAGGTCTTACGTATCAAGTCCCATAGCAATGTTGAGATTGATTTTAGGCACAACCATGAAAATTGTACAGGAGATATCGCGCCGATGTTGCTTATACCCTTTGTCGAAAATGCATTTAAGCACGGAATCAGTTTCCAAAAGAAATCATGGGTCAAAATCAGCCTGCGTTGTACAGATGGAACCATCCATTTGGATGTCAACAACAGTATCCACCGTAGCCATGAAGATGACCCTGAATCCAAGTCAAACGGTATCGGCTTAGACAATGTCAAACAGCGTCTTCAACTCCTATATCCGGGGAAGCACGAACTTGTCATTCGGGAAAACGAAGTGGAATATTTTGTACATTTAACCATACAACGCTCCTGATATGCTCCATGCAATAGCCATAGATGATGAACCGATGGCCCTTGAGGTAATCAAAGCCCATGCCGCCAAAGTGCCTTTTTTGGATTTGCGCAAGGTATTCACAGATGCAATCCTTGCCTTGGATTATATCAGAAGCGAGCAAGTGGACCTGATTTTCCTTGATATCAAAATGCCCGATATCTCAGGATTGGAACTCGCAGCCTTGATTCCGAAGGATACCATGGTCATTTTCACTACAGCTTACTCAGAGCACGCTGTGATGAGTTTCGAATTGGATGCGAAGGATTATCTACTCAAACCTTTCAACCTCGGGAGGTTTTTAAAAGCCTGCCAAAAAGCACAGGAATGGCATGAACTGAAAAAAGGAAATGCCGCGGGGACTATTTTTGTCAAAACAGGCTATGAGCAGATAAAGGTCAATTTCGACGAGTTGCTCTTTTGCGAGGCAAATGGCAACTATGTGAATTTCCAACTTTCAAAAGATAAAATCCTCAGTAGAATGACCCTGGCAGAAGTCGAAAAAATCCTGCCATCCAATTTTGTCAAATCCCACCGCTCCTTTTTGGTGAATATCCAACACGTTCAAAAAATCGAGAGGCACCAATTGACTGTCGGTGATAAGCTCGTCCCGATCAGTGTCAGTTATCAAGAAGGATTGATGGATAGGTTGAGGTAGGTGGGAAGTTGGGAAGTGGGAAGTTTGGAAGTGGGAAGCTGGGAAGTTGGGAAGTTTGGAAGTGGGAAGTTGGGAAGTTAGGGAGTTGGGAAGTGGGAAGTGGGAAGTAAGGAAGTTT
>NZ_JAMFLG010000030.1 GCF_023502205.1 Aquiflexum sp. TKW24L
CCCAACGGGGCGAGAGATCAAAGGGATGGGTGCAGCCCATCCATCAAATGAATTGGGAATTCTGGTAAAGCCCTGAAAGGGCGGAATATTTTCAGGAATTCTAAGGAATTTTGTCCCTTCAGGGCTGCTTTGGTTTTTTCCCTTAAATTCAACGCATATTTGTCATATAATTCTGTCCTCCCTGCACTAACAAATATTGAAACTCATTTTGTCCAACTCCCAAATTCCATTCTTTATATGAATCTCAAACCCAATTCTATTTTATTCCTTTTTTCACTTCTCCTCTTTTCTTATTGTACCTCAAAGGATGAAACTCTCGCCGATAATCCACTCAACCAACTCCAATTGGAATTAGTGGATTCTCTGATAGTGGATGAACTGGTTCCGCTCAGGCTTCAGGATTATTCACCTGAGGCAGGATTGTATATGCTTTTTGATTCCAAGTCCAAAAACCCGTTTTTGGTCAATGAAAAGGGTGAAATCCTCAATAAGTTTGACCTGAAAGGGGAGGGACCAAACGGTACAGGAGGAAATGGTGCTTTTGGCTATAAGTTCCTTGATAAAGACAGGTTTGTGGCGCAGGGACTTTTTACAGGGTATTTTATTTATGACCTTCAGGGGAAGCAGATCCGAAAAGTCGCCAACAATGCCAAAGAATTATACCGAATTTCAATTTACAACACCAGGACTACTTTTCATCCTTATGTCGAAAATGGTCAGGACATGATGATAGGGGAGGAACAGAATTTTTTCTCAAATGAGGAGTCGGACTACAAAACTCTAGGAATGGATTATTATTCCAAAATCAGCAGCATCTACCGTTACAACCTTGGAACTGAAGAAAATGAAATCCTGGAATCTTTCCCCGAATCTTGGGAACCAAGACTGAATAAACGGTTTGTAGGACCGGACCTACCCTTCGTGGCGCTTCATGATTCCAAAAAGAAATATGCTTTGCTGCCTTTGGTCGGTAATCAGGTGTTTATTTATGAATTCCAAAATGGCAAGCCTGTCCTGACATCGGATATTCCACTTTCACATCCTTTAAGACCTGATGCGGCACCATTGTTTGATACGGAAGGGGAAAATCAGGATTCAGAATATCCCAAATTTGCCAATGTCCTATTTGCTGGCGATTACCTGATTGCTTCCTTTAGTACCAAAGTTCCGGTATCTGTTATGACCGAGTTGCGAGCCAAGTCAGAAGAATATTACAAACTGCCCGAGTTCAAAGAAGCATTGAAAAAATATGTGAAAAATTACCATATCGTAGTCAAAGACGGCAAGCAGATCGGGATCATAGATGAGCTACCGGTTCATGGAGGATTGGAATTTTTGGACGGAAAAGGAATCCTTTATGTCAATGACAATGCCAATCCGGAGGAAGAACGGGATTACAATATTTTCTACAAAGTGAAAATTAAGGAATAAAAAAACCGGCAGTTGCCTGTCGGTTTTAGGATATATATACAGTTGGTTTAGATTCTATTTTAACGAAACAAATCCTGTGCCATTGCCTTTTCAGTTGCCAATTGTGAAAATAAATCCGATTCCGGGTTGGATCACGGTAATGGGTGACCGCTGCGGCGCATAGACAAATTCGCCATCGCCCTGATCGGGAAGGTATTCGGTATCCTGTTTTCTGAGAAAATCCACCGGACCGCTGTCGTGATATAAAACCTTGAACTCAAAATGCCCCATTTCTCTGTTTTTGAATGGGATTTTAAATCCACCACCAAACCTGTAACCCAATACCCAATCACTGAAATCCATCCCTTCTTCGATTGGTTCTTCAAATTGCGATTCCCTGATTTTGTATCGGGTGTAGAAATAATTGGCGCCAACCTGGGCTTCCAAAAATGGGATGATCCGCTTTTCACTTTCGAAATTATACCTGAAGATCCCCATAAAAGTCATCAGGTTATTGTTTCTTCTCAGTCTCACTATGTTGTTAAACCCAGGGTAGAGATCATTTCTTTCTTCGAGTTCTGTCCCATACTTTCCATATCCAATTCCAAACCCCACCTCAATGGGTTTCATGGGGAATTTGTAATAGAAAGACATGGTATATTCAGGAAAAACCGAGCCATCCATTATTTCCCTCAAATCACCCACAGGTACACCAAGATTGGCCTGAAAACCTGTGGAAAAATATTGGGCTTGGGAAACAGATGCGGACAGGAGGAAGATGGCTAGACAGATTATCCGAGTCATTTGAGTGTTTTTGGAATAAATACAGAAAGAACCTAATGCAGTTTTAGAAATTTTATTTCAATCCAAGTCTTGGAATATCTCTTCCAAATCTAAACTGAATCCTTCAATACAAGCTGAACTTACAATATCTCCGGGTGAAAAAAGTCTGGAGGGAACGTACTTTTCTTCAGTCAGCGTATAGATCAATAGCGTCTGTTCATTTGGGTGGATCACCCAATATTCTTTTACGCCACTTTCTTCATAGACTTCATATTTGTACTTGAGTTCTTTCCGGTTGGAACCGGGAGAAAGAATTTCGATAATAAGGTCAGGAGCACCAATACAGCCTGCATCATCCAGTTTGCTGCGGTCGCAGACCACGCAGATATCTGGTTGCACGACGGTGTAGATGTCTTCGTTTCTTTTTGACTTGACAGGAATCCTGACATCAAAGGGAGCAACGAATATTTTGCAGGGCTTTTGATCCAAAAAATCAGCAAGTTTTCTGGCAACTTTTAAAGTTACTTCCTGATGAATCCTTCTTGGCGCTGCGGCGGCAAGTTTGAAAACCTTTCCTTTTATGATTTCCACCATTTCATCCAATTGCCAAGTCAGGTAATCCGCATAGGAATACTTACCGTACTCGGTGTAGGGTTCGCTGACTTTGTTTTCGGTTTCTTCGGTTTTCATAGTCTTAAAAGTCAATTTTAGTCAGTGAATACATCATCCAATTTTAAGATAAAACCTTCAATACAAACGGAAGGGACAATATCGCCGGGAGTATAAAAGCGGGAGGCAAGGTATTTGCCATTTGTCAAAGTATAGACCAATAATGTCTGTTCATTTGGGTGGATCACCCAATATTCTTTGACACCGCTTTCTTCATAGACATCATATTTGTACTTGAGTTCTTTCCGGTTGGAACCGGGAGAAAGAATTTCGATAATCAGATCCGGCGCGCCGATGCATCCTGCTTCATCCAGTTTACTCTGGTCACATACCACACAGATATCAGGCTGAACTACGGTAAAAATATCTTCGTTTTTCTTCGACTTAATTGGAAGCCTTACATCAAATGGTGCAGTATATACTTCACAGGATTTATTCTCGAGAAAATTGAAGATTTTATTAGAAATTATCAGTGAAACTTTTTGATGAATTCTCCTAGGGGCCGCTGCAGCAGACTTAAAAACCTTTCCTTTTATGATTTCCACCATTTCATCCATTTGCCAAGTCAGGTAATCCGCATAGGAATACTTACCATACTCGGTGAAAGGTTCGCTGACTTTGTTTTCGGTTTCTTCGGTTTTCATCATTCTAATTTAATGAAAAACTTGGTGAAATTGATTTTGATGAAAGCTGTATGAATAGTCGTTTTTTGGTTCGTCACTCTGATCCGCCTTGGCAGAGAAGAGTCTCCACATTTATTAAGTATGAGATTCTTCACCTCCGCAAGCTACGGTTCAGAATGACGCTAGAACAACCGTCATTCCTTTTCTGAACATTTGAAAACGTTTGAAACTCAGGATGACGCCATCGGAGCTGCGGGCATTTTTAATTCTGTCTCAATGTTTTGGCTAAAGCCGATTTTTACTCGGCATTTATTTGTGAATGGGCTAAAGCTACATTCCTATTCAACCTCAATATTCCAACTTGTCATTCCCCATTCTGAACATTCTTAAAATTGTTAAAAACTCAGGATGACGTCACGACAACACAACCTTGAAACTTTATAACATTAAAACCTTCCAATTTTGAAATTTTCCAATTTTCCAATTTTGAAATTTTCCAACCCCCTAGTACTCCATCAGCCTCCTCAATTTCTCCTTGAACCTCCCCACAGGAAGAAAATTCTTTTCCAGACTTGGCGCAAAAGGAACCGGTGTATCCAAGCTTCCTTCCCGCATCACAGGGGCATCAAGGGACTCAAAGCAGTTTTCCGAAATCCAGGCCACTATCTCCGAACCTATTCCGCCTGTGAGACAATCTTCCTGAAGAAAAATCACTTTCCCGGTTTTCTTGACCGTTTTTTCAACCGCCTCTTTGTCCCAAGGAAGTAAAGTCCGCAAATCCAAAATGTCTGCCGAAACACCCAATTCTTTTACCGCTGTTTTTGCCCAATGAACACCCATGCCGTAGGTGATGATACTGAGCGTCTCCCCTTCCTGTACCAAGTTGGCTTTGCCCACTTCGACGGTATAATAGTCATCAGGAATGGCTTCCGAAATGGAGCGGTAAAGCGCCTTATGCTCAAAGTACATGTATGGATTCGGGTCTTCAAAAGCCGCATTCAGCAATCCCTTGGCATCGTAAGGATTGGAAGGATAGACGATTTTCAATCCCGGAGTGTGGAAAAACCAAGCCTCGTTGGATTGGGAATGGAAAGGTCCTGCGGCGACTCCGGCACCGGTCGGCATGCGGATGACAACATCGGCATTTTGACCCCATCGGTAATGGATTTTAGCCAAGTTGTTTACGATTTGATTGAATCCCACAGACACAAAATCCGCAAATTGCATTTCCACCATTGACTTATAACCTTTGATGGATAATCCGAGAGCAGCTCCGATGATGGCGCTTTCGCAGAGCGGAGTGTTGCGTACTCGGTTGGCGCCGAATCTGTCTTTGAACCCATCCGTAATCTTAAATGCCCCACCATAAGTTCCGATGTCCTGACCCATTAGGATAAGGTTTGGATACTTTTCCATGGATTGGCGGAGTCCGTCGGCGATGGCATCCAAGAAGCGTTTTTCGGTTTTTTGATCTGATTTTGGAGCAATTACTTCCTGCTGAAATGGCGCATAGATATCTACCATTTCCTCTTTAATATCCGCAGTGACTGCTTCTTCGGCAAAGGCGATATCCAAACCTTCATTGATCGCAGCTTTGATTTTTTTGTTGATTTTATCTTTGGCTTCTGGGGTCAATACACCTGATTCTTCCAAAAACCTTTCGTAATTATCCACCGGGTCTTTTAACGCCCACGTTTCCATGAGTTCCTTGGGAACGTATTTCGTGCCCGAAGCTTCCTCATGTCCACGCATCCGGAAGGTGATGGCTTCTAACAAAATCGGTCTCGGGCTTTGCCTGATATCTTCTGCTAATTTTTTGACAGTATCATAGACTGCCAAAACATTGTTTCCATCCACCCGAACAGCCTCCATACCATATCCGGGGCCTTTTTCGGTAAAATATTTGAAAGCAAACTGCTCTTCACTTGGAGTGGAAAGTCCGTATCCGTTGTGCTCGACGACAAAGATTACGGGGAGTTTCCATACTGCGGCTACATTGAGTCCTTCGTGAAAATCCCCTTCCGAACTTGCCCCATCCCCGGTAAAAACCAAGGTGACTTTGTTTTCTTTTGAAAGTTTGTGTGCCAAACCGATGCCATCGGCAATCGCCATCTGTGGACCGAGGTGGGAAATCATCCCCACGATATGGTGTTCGTTGGTACCAAAGTGAAAGGAACGATCGCGCCCTTTGGTATAACCCGATTTTTTACCCTGAAACTGTGCAAAGAGCTTTTCCAAAGGAAGATTTCTACCGGTAAATATCCCAAGATTTCGATGCATCGGAAGGATATATTCGTCTTCGTGGAGGGCATTGACCGCGCCGATGGAGATGGCTTCCTGTCCCCAACCGCTAAACCATTTGGAGATTTTCCCTTGACGGAGGAGGATGAGCATCTTTTCTTCAATCCTTCTCGGTATCAAAAGGGATTCGTACAAATCCAATAAAGTTTTGTCAGAATACTCTTTTCTATCAAAAATCATTGCTTGCGCTTCGGTGCTTGGATTGGGCATAGGGTTTATAATTTGATGCCAAATTAGCTGAATTTAGCTTTCTCCCCAAGGTTTGGATAGAACTTATCTTGTACCAAAATGGGTTATGTTTACTTAAATCCAAATCTTTCATTCAATAAGCAAAGGAGGAAATATTTATGGTAGATATCCTGATCAAAAATATGGTTTGTCCGCGCTGTATCATGGCAGTTGAAAATGTCCTGAACAAACAAAATATTGGGTTTGAAAGGGTAGAACTTGGGAAAGTGAGGTTAAATACCCAAATGGATAAAGTTGCCTACGGGATCTTTGAAACCGAAATTGAAAAACTTGGGTTTGAAATCTTGAAGGACAGAGATGTGCAGCGCATCGAAAAGATCAAAAACCTGTTCACCCTGTTGTTTCAGAGAGATGAAATTCCTTCGGGCTTGAATATTTCCACCTATATCAATTCCCATATCCCGGAAGATTACAGCATGCTGAGTCACCTGTTTAGCAGCATGGAGGGAATTACGATTGAAAAATATTTCATCAGCCTCAAAATCGAAAAAGTAAAGGAATGGCTTTTTTATGAAGAACTTACCTTGAGCCAAATGGCGTATAAATTAGATTACAGTTCCGTTCAGCACCTTTCTTCCCAATTCAAAAAAATCACAGGCATGACGCCAAGTGAGTATAGGAGGTTGAGGAAGGATGGAGGTAAGGAAGTTGGGAAGTCGGGAAGTGGGAAGTTAGGAAGAGAGGTGACAAGTAAGAAGTGGGAGGTTAGGAAGTAGGGGAGTCGGGATGTAAGTTTGAGGAAATAAGTTGGTGTTTGGATCAAATTTTTTTTATTGTGGGTTTAAGCCGACACCTCCACTAGGACTCAACCTTAAAACCCTTTATTTTCCAATCTTCCAATTTTGTAATTTTCCAATCTTTCAATACTGTAAAAAAAAGCAAAGGCGTCGATTCACATCGACGCCTAAAAGTAATGCAAGGTTAATGAAAAAATTTTCGTTTGCTGTACGGGTTCAAAAGTAGATATAAACCTTTCCGCAAAAGGAAATTAACCGTTAAGGATACTTTAATTTAAACCCAAATAAATCCTCAAAAATTAATATTTAAATAATATAAGAGGTCCAGTTTGATGCCTTTCAAATCAAAATTGCCATTTATTATTTTTTTGAACACATAATCTTTTAACTTAATGACCTGCTAAAGAACACCTTTACATAAATATTCGGGACCTATGGTACTTTCTAAAATTTTAATATTTCTCCTTAGTTTGATTTTAAACAATGATTTTGATCAGGAAAAAAGAAAAACAACCGTCGCAATCAAGGGAGATCAATTTTACATTAATGGCAAGCCAACTTATCAGAATAGAGTTTGGAACGGCCAAAAGATTGAAGGATTATTGATGAATTCCAGGATGGTACAGGGGATATTTGATGACTTAAATCCTGAAACTGTATTTAATTGGGAATACCCGGATTCGGGAAAATGGGATCCTGAAAGAAACACAGATGAATTTATAGCCAATATGGAAGAATGGCGAAATCATGGATTGCTTTCTTTCACCATCAATTTGCAGGGTGGAAGCCCATTTGGATATTCCCAAAGTCAACCTTGGTATAATTCGGCTTTTACCGAAAAGGGTGAATTGAGGGGAGATTATATGGGGCGGTTAAAAAGAATCCTTGACAAAGCGGATGAACTAGGGATGGTTCCAATTGTAGGGTATTTTTATTTTGGTCAGGACCAAAGATTGCAGGACGAACAGGCTGTCATTGCGGCAGTGCAAAACGCGACAGATTGGTTGCATGATGGTGGATACAGGAATGTATTGATCGAAATAAACAATGAATGTGATGTTGATGCTTATGACCACGAAATTTTAAAGCCTGCAAGAGTTCATGAATTGATAACGTTGGCTAAGAATATAGAAAAAAAGGGGTACAGGTTTTATGTGAGTACGAGTTATGGAGGAGGAAGCATTCCCAAACCAAATGTGGTCAAAGTCTCTGATTTTATATTGCTACATGGCAATGGGGTAAGCAATCCGGATAGAATTGTTGAAATGGTTAATCTGACCAAAGAAGTAGAAGGATATCAAAAAATGCCGATACTTTTTAACGAAGACGATCATTTTGATTTTGACAAAGATAGCAATAATTTTAAAGCGGCTGTATCAGCCTATACATCATGGGGACTGTTTGATTACCGCATGAAAGATGAAGGCTTTGAGCAAGGATATCAGAGTGTACCTGTTGATTGGGGGACCAATTCAGAGCGGAAAAAGGGATTTTTTAAGTTATTGAAAGAGATTACGGGAAATTAGAAGCGAGAGCCGAGAGCCGAGAAGCGAGAGCAAGATTGAAATAAAGTGGAAATACGGTTGAAATAAATTGGAAATACGGTTGAAATAAATTGAAATAAAAAAGGTCAAACCTTAAAACTTTAAAATCCTCCAACCTTATAATTTTCCAATTTTACAATCTTCCAATCCTTCTCCCAACCTTGTAATTTTTCTTTCTTCCAATTTTCCCAATCGGATCAAGATCCTGCCCAAGGAGATCCGAAAATGCCAACAGCAAGTTCTGCCCAAATTAGGAAGAAAACGAAAAGAATGCCTCCGCAAACAAGAATCCTTGCTTGAAGACTTCTGAATTTTCGCAGGACTAATTCTATTGCCATTCCTGTGATGAGAAGCAGAATCCCCATCACGATAAAATCAAAGAGAGACCAATCCACCTCGTCCGTAAATTGCATGGCTACAAGCGGAATGAGTAATAAGCCGCCGATTACAGCTAGGATTAATTTTAACCTGATGTCTTTCATAAGTTTTAAAGGGTTATAGTGATATGATGAGTTTTATTTAAAAGTACTTTGAATTACAAAGTAATCTGAAATTCTTTTAATCGCCAAATATTCTAACAATAATTTTATACCTACCGCTCCTCTAATTTTCTGATCATTGAATTTTTCAATCTTCCAATTTTCCAATTTTTCAATCTTTCAATCCTTCTCCCAACCTTTCAACCTTCCAACCTTGTAACCTTTTAATTTTCTAATTTTCAATCTTCCAATTTTCCAATCTTTCAATCCTCCCTTTTTCCCCTACCTTTGCAGCCAAAGCAGGAAAAGCGTGAAAGCGAGAACATTAAAAAAAGACAAAGTCAATATCATCACCATGGGATGTTCCAAGAATCTGGTTGATTCCGAGGTGCTTTTGACGCAATTGAGGGGAAACGGAATCAATGCATTCCATGAATCCGAAAATCAGGACAATAACATCGTCATCATCAATACGTGTGGCTTTATCGACAATGCCAAGCAGGAATCCATTGATACGATTCTACAATACGTCGATGCCAAAGAAAAGGGATTGGTAGATAAAGTATATGTGACTGGTTGCCTTTCGCAACGATACAAAGACGACCTCGAAAAGGAGATTCCTCAGGTGGACGCCTATTTTGGCACGAGAGACCTTCCCGCTTTGCTCAAAAAATTCAAAGCAGATTATAAACATGAACTTGTAGGAGAGAGGTTGCTGACGCACAATGCGCATTACGCGTATATGAAAATCTCCGAAGGTTGCGACAGGCCTTGTTCATTTTGTGCCATTCCGCTGATGCGTGGAGGACACATTTCAAGACCTATCGAGGAATTGGTGAAGGAAGCCCAACACAAAGCCGCCAACGGAACCAAAGAACTTTTATTGATTGCCCAAGATTCGACCTATTACGGTTTGGATTTATACAAAAAGAGAAACCTGGCAGACCTGCTCAGGAACCTCTCTGATGTGGAAGGAATCGAATGGATCCGGCTGCATTATGCCTATCCAACTGGATTTCCGATGGATGTGATCGAAGTGTTGAAAGAGCGATCCAATATCTGTAACTATCTCGATATTCCCCTTCAGCACGGTTCTACCTCGGTCTTGAAGACCATGAGACGAGGCACAACCCGGGAAAAGCAGGAGGAATTGATCCACTCAATAAGAGACATCATCCCGGAAATTGCGATCAGGACGACTTTGATCGCAGGGCATCCGGGAGAGGGCGAACCTGAATTTCAGGAGATGGTAGACTTTGTAGAAAGGATGAAATTTGAGCGTTTGGGAGTATTTACGTATTCCCATGAGGAAAATACCCACGCCCATACCATGGAGGATATCATTCCCCAAGAAGTGAAGCAGGCAAGGGCAAACCACCTGATGGAGATTCAGGAGCAGATTTCATTTGACCTCAATCAGGCCAAAATCGGCAAGGAATATAAAGTATTGGTGGACAAAAAAGAAAACGGATACTTCGTCGGAAGAACGGAATTTGATTCTATCGAAGTGGACAATGAAGTTCTGATCGATGCTTCAACGCATTATTGCAGGGTGGGGGATTTTGTGAATGTTCGAGTCAGCGATGCCACTGAATTTGATTTGTATGGGGATGTGATTTGAAGCGACCGTTATTCTGCTTCTCCAGAAGCAGAATTCTCTAGTTCGTTATGCTGCTTCTCCAGAAGCAGTACTCCAATCTATTGATGATTTAGGTCCAGCTTCAGGAGAAGCAGGACAGCTGGTCCTATTAAACTCGTTCTGCTGCTTTTCCAAAAGCAGTATTTATTTTTTACATTGGGTTTGAGTCTAGCTTCCGGAGAAACAGGATAGCTCGGAAATGTTAATCTGCTTCTCCAGAAGCAGTAGTATTCCATATTTATGTTGAATTTCAGTCCAGCTTCTGGAGAAGCAGGACAGCATGGTCACGTTATGAAGCCGTTTCAAGTTTCTGATCAACATTCAGTATATTTTTTAACCCTCACTATTGAAGGATGGCTAGATATTTTTACCCGAAAGGAATATAAACTTGAAGTGGTCGATAGCTTGAACTTTTGTGTAGAGAGAAAAGGATTAGAGATTTTTGCTTGGTGTTTGATGTCAAACCATCTCCATTTGCTTTGTAGATCGAAAGAGGCATTGAAGTTATCAGAAACCATTCATGACTTTAAAAAATTTACAGCAAAAAAGATCCTAGAAAGTCTTGAAAAAGAATCCATTGAATCTAGATCTCAGTGGATATTGGATTTTTTGAGAAAAAGGGGAGAATCTCAAAACCGCATAACTAATTATAAATTCTGGAAGGACGGACTTCATGCGATTTCTGTGGAGTCAAGTTGGTTTTTTGAACAGAAGTTACATTACATTCACAACAATCCCGTGGAGGATTTAATTGTTGAAGAGTCCACGGAATACCTATTCAGTTCAGCACGTGATTATTCTGGTAGAAAAGGTTTGGTAAAGGTTGAATTGTATTAGTAATTTCTTTAAATCTAGTTCTGCTGCTTCTCCGGAAGCAGCAAAGTGTTTTATTTCCTGCTTCCGGAGAAGCAGGACAGATCGGAAATGTTAATCTGCTTCTCCAGAAGCAAAATTCTCTTCTGTTATGATGCTTCTCCAGAAGCAGTACTCCAATCTATTGTTGATTTAGGTCCAGCTTCCTGAGAAGAAGGACAGCTCGGACATGTTAATCTGCTTTTCTGAAAGCAGCATTCCCTCTTCCTGTTTGGTTTAAGTCCAGCTTCAGGAGAAGCAGGACAGCACTTAATCGTATAATCCGGCTTCTGGAGAAGCAGGACAGCTGGATCACGTTAATCTGCTTCCCCAGAAGCAGTATTCCATATTTATGTTGAATTTCAGTCCAGCTTCAGGAGAAGCAGGACAGCTGGGACATGTTAATCTGCTTTTCTGAAAGCAGCATTCCCTCTTCCTGTTTGGTTTAAGTCCGGCTTCTGGAGAAGCAGGATAACTTGGGCCTCTGGTCAGTTAAGGAATTAACGAAACAATAATCCCAAAATCCTCATCAAATTTAAATTCTGTAGTAAATTGGTCAAAAATAGAACTCAATGAAAACCATCCTTACCACACTCTTTTTTTCCTTTTTGATTATGTCTGCTTCCGCCCAATTTACCTATGACCTCCAAGGCCATCGCGGTGCTAGGGGATTGATGCCTGAGAATACGATTCCTGGCATGATCAAAGCCTTGGATCTTGGCGCCACCACTTTGGAATTGGACTTAGCTGTTACAAAAGACGGGATTGTCATTGTTTCCCACGAACCTTATATGAATCCTGTGATTTGCCTGACGCCCGAGGGAAAAGAGATTGCTTCAGGAGATAAGTCTCATAATATTTATCAAATGGACTTTGCAGAGGTGGTGAAATACGACTGTGGTTCCAAATACCATTCGGGTTTCCCAAAGCAGGTGAAGTTTCCTATCAGCAAACCCAAGCTTGCAGACTTGATTGATGTTGTCGAAAAATATGTGACCGATATGGGCTTACCCAAGCCTAATTATAACATCGAGATCAAAAGCAGCCCGGATGGTGATGGGAGTTATCATCCTACGCCCAAGGAATTTTCAGATTTGGTATATAAAGTAATAGGCGCAAAACTCGATTGGAGCCGGGTTACTATTCAATCATTTGACTTCAGGGTTTTGCAATACGTGCATCAGGCTTATCCGAAGGTGACTTTGGCCATGTTGGTGGAGACGGCGGCCAAACCTACCGAACAGCTTGCTGAATTGGGATTTCAACCACAGATATATTCCCCTTTCTTTATTGCTTTGACCAAGGAGACGGTCGACCAACTCCATCAAAAGGGAATGAAAATCATTCCTTGGACAGTGAATACTACCGAGCAGATGGAGCGGTTATTAGAAATGGGAGTGGATGGAATTATCACCGATTATCCCAATCTTGCCCCGAAGCGGTAATTTTCAAATTATATTCCAATGTCCTTCCGGTAAATCTTTTCCAAAGTTGGAACGAAACCCAGAAAATTTACCAACCTCAATTCCAAACTTTGGAAAAGTTCATAGAATCTTCACTAACTGACCGAGATTAAATTTCCTTCTCTCCTTTTTTTCTGTTGTCTTACTCCCGACATATGTTGTTTGTAACAGGGTGTAAATTTGACTTTGCTCCCATTTAATTTCCTTTAAATGAGGAATGCCTAAGCTAAAATCATTTCTATTCCGTATGTCTTTAAGATTAGATAATTTGTAACCTGATTCAGATAAAATGAAAATACTCTTTATTATCGGTCTTTTTCTCTTCGGCCTTTCCTGTGGTTCCTCCGAACTTGGTCAGGCCAATTCCACACCACCTTCCCATCAGGTATTTGATGAGTTGCTGAAAAAGCACGTCAGCAAAGACGGGATTGTCAATTACAAGGGATTTATCCAAGACAAAGCCAAGCTTGACAAATACCTCGATCTCCTGAGCAACAATGCACCGGACCGGGCAAAATGGTCAAAAGAAGAGCAATTGGCCTATTGGATCAACGCTTACAATGCCTTTACGGTAAAGCTTATCGTCGACAATTATCCTGTCAAAAGTATTCAGGACCTACATCCCAAAGTCAAAATCCCTTTGATCAATACCGTTTGGCATATCAAATTTTTCAAAATAGGAGGGAAGGAAGCTTCTCTCGACGAGATCGAACACAAGATTTTGAGGAAGGAATTCGAAGAGCCAAGAATCCATTTTGCGGTCAACTGTGCTTCTTTCTCTTGTTCTCCTTTGTTGAACGAGGCATTTGTTCCCGAAAAAATTGACCAACAGCTCGACAAGGTGGCAAGGACATTTGTCAATGATACCAAAAGGAATAAAATCACCCCCGATAAGATTGAGATTTCATCAATTTTTTCTTGGTTCAAAGGTGACTTTACAAAAAATGGAAGCTTAATTGATTACCTTAACCAATATTCCACCATCAAAATCAAACCAAACGCCAAGGTCTCACACCTTGACTACGATTGGTCCCTCAATGAGTAAAGCAAACAGAAATATTGTCATCATCGGAAACGGAATCTCCGGAGTGACCTGTGCCAGGCATATCCGTAAAAAAGATGAATCCGCCCATATCACGATCATTTCAGGGGAAACAGATCATTTTTTTTCCCGAACGGCGCTCATGTACATCTACATGGGTCACATGAAATATGAGCATACAAAACCTTACGAAGATTGGTTTTGGAAAAAAAACAGGATTAACCTGAAAAGGGCATGGGTAGAAAAAATTGATTTTGAGGAGAAGTCACTCATTTTTTCCAATGGTGAATCCATGGCCTACGATGTTTTGGTATTGGCCACAGGCTCCAAGCCAAATAAATTCGGTTGGCCGGGTCAAGACCTGAAAGGCGTACAGGGCATGTATTCGTTTCAGGATTTGGAACTTATGCAAGCCAATACCCAAAATATTAGCAGGGCGGTCATTGTGGGTGGAGGATTGATTGGGATTGAGATGGCAGAAATGCTAAACAGTAGGAAAATTCCGGTTACTTTCTTGGTGAGGGAAAACAACTTTTGGGACAATATTCTCCCCTTGGAAGAATCTAAAATGATCAACCGCCATATTTTGGAACATCATATTGACCTGAGATTGGGTACAGAATTGGGAGAAATTATTGGAGATGAATCAGGAATGGTGAAGGCCATCACCACCAAATCAGGAGAAACCATTGCATGTCAGTTTGTAGGATTGACCGTAGGTGTCAGTCCAAATATCGAATTTCTTTACGCGCAACCCTCCAAGGGTTCAAAACCCTTGGAGGGTTTTCTTAAAGAGAAAGTCTTGCAAACCAACAAAGGCATTGTGGTAGACAGGTTTTTCAAAACAAATATTCCCGACGTCTATGCTATCGGCGACTGTGCAGAATTCCAAGAAGCACCGGCCTCAGACCGGAAAAACATCGAACAGGTTTGGTACACAGGCCGAATGCACGGGGAGACGCTCGCCTACAACCTGACTTCAGACAACCCTGTTCCCTATCAACCTGGTGTTTGGTTCAATTCTGCCAAATTCTTTGATATTGAATACCAAACTTATGGTTTTGTACCTGCTAATTGGTCGGAGGAATATGAAAGTTTGTATTGGGAAGATGCCGGAGGGAAAATTGCGATCCGGTTTTTGTATGGCAAATCGGACATGAAAATCAAAGGAGTGAATGCTTTTCGCTGGAGATTGCGGCATGATTATTTTGACAAGGCCATCTCAGAAGGTTGGATGTTTGAAAAAGTATTGACCCACCTGAACATAGCGAGCTTCAATCCGGAGTTTTTCAAATCCCATTACAAGGCCGTTTTGGACCACTACAACAAGCAAAAGGGAAAATCCCTAAAGGTGCACAAAGAGTCTTTTTTCAAGAAACTAATCGGTTCAAGAGCATGAAAACTATTCAAAAAATAGGACTTGTAATTTTTGTCTTTGGACTGACCTTGTTCTCCTTGCTTCCTTTTTTTGGCACTTATCAGTTGGAAAAAGGAACGGTCGAGGCCAACGTCAAAGAAATCCATACAGGCAAAATGGTGGAAGTGCTTTCTCCCATGTTTGGAAAAACCTATTCTTCAAATTTTGCTTTTATCAGCGATTTCAAAAGTTATTTCAATACATACAATGACGGTTTGAAAGCAAATCAGGAATGGGACAAGGTAATTTGGGACAATTATGCTTTTGCCTTGACCAAAGCCTCCTCAACAGGCCCCGTTGCAGAAAATCCCTTTTTATTTTTGGGGATTACCGTTCTGATAGGAGTTTTTGGGGCATTGCTTTACATTCTTCCCCTTTACCGTGGCCAAACGGAGGGGATCAAAAATGACGGGATTTTCTTTTCCTCGATGAAGTCAAGGGGGCTTTTGGGAATGATTACAGGCGCTTGGCTGATCCTTTTTTATATCGTGCTTTATTGGTTTCCGGAATACATCACCAATCTCGTCCTGATGGTCGACCCGATCAGCATGGCGGTTTCCGGCAATCCTGCAAGTCAATGGTTTTTATATGGTTTCATCTACACCTTGGCCATCATCGTGATGGGCATCAGAATGTTTAGAAAATATCGGGGCAATGCTTATCAGACAATCAGGACGACCTCTGTCATGTTTTCCCAATTGGCATTTGCATTTTTGCTTCCTGAAATTTTGGTGTTGATGAATATGCCTTGGCATGATTTTAAAAACATTTGGCCTTTGGACTATACTTTTTTTTACGAATACAGAGTAGAAGGGATGGTCAGTTCCGGAGCTTTGGGAATGTTCATGTTGGTCTGGGGAATTATCCTAATAGTGATTGGGGTTCCCTTATTCACTTATTTTTATGGCAAAAGGTGGTATTGCTCTTGGGTTTGTGGCTGTGGAGGATTGGCAGAAACTTTGGGAGACCCTTACCGTCAGCTTTCTGACAAATCAGTCAAGGCTTGGAAAATCGAACGTTATCTCGTTCACGGTGTTTTGGTTTTCGCGATATTGATGACAGGATTTACCATTGCAAATTATTTTTCAGGATTCGAGCTTTTGGGACAGGCAACCGATCAGCTGCACAGCATTTACGGTTTCGCAATTGGTTCGGCATTTGCAGGAGTCATAGGAACAGGATTTTACCCCTTGATGGGTAACAGGGTTTGGTGTAGATTTGGGTGCCCGTTGGCAGCATACCTTGGGATTGTTCAGCGCTTCAAATCAAGGTTCCGCATCACGACCAACGGCGGACAGTGCATTTCCTGTGGCAATTGCTCCACATATTGTGAAATGGGCATTGACGTCAGATGGTATGCGCAAAGGGGCCAAAATATTGTACGTTCTTCCTGCGTCGGCTGTGGCGTTTGTTCGGCAGTCTGTCCAAGGGGAGTATTAAAACTAGAAAATGGCGATGAGGATGGAAGAATCAACGAAATGCCCATCATCATCGGCAACAAATCCATCACTGTAAAAGCTTAATGATCTTCATTTATTTCTTTTTGGGAATATACATTCTGGCAATGCTGTTTATCCTTTTTTACAGTTTTGCCCAGGCTCATTTGCTGTATCATTTTTTTAGATTCAAAAAGAATCCAAATTTTTCCTTGGAACCCGCAGCCACGGATTTACCCAAAGTGACCGTGCAGCTTCCTGTCTACAATGAAATGTATGTTGTAGAAAGATTGATCGATGCTGTCTCCAAATTTCGTTATCCAAAAGATAAACTTGAGATCCAGATATTAGACGACAGTACCGACGAAACTTCCCAGATCATAAAACGCAAGTTGAAAGAATATCCTGAGGTAAATTTCAAATATGTCCATCGCATAGACAGAAAAGGCTTTAAAGCAGGTGCTTTGAGAGAGGCAATGGAAGTGGCTGAAGGAGAATTTATAGCGATTTTTGATGCCGATTTTGTCCCGGATCCTGATTTTGTGATGAAGACTATCGGGCATTTTCAGGATGACAAAGTGGGAATGGTACAGACGAGATGGACGCACCTAAATGAGGAATATTCTCTATTGACCCGCTTGCAGGCATTTGCTTTGGATGCCCACTTTATGGTGGAGCAGATGGGGAGAAATGGGCAGCATGCATTTATTAATTTCAATGGTACAGGAGGGATATGGAGGAAAAGCTGTATCCTCGATGCCGGCAATTGGCATGATGATACACTTACTGAGGATCTTGACCTGAGCTACCGTGCGCAACAAAAAGGTTGGGAATTTATCTATCGCCCAGATATCAAATCCCCCGCAGAACTTCCTCCCGTGATGTCTGCGATCAAATCCCAACAATTCAGATGGACAAAAGGTGGCGCCGAATGTGCGGTAAAGCATCTTGGGGATGTGCTTTCCAAAAAGCTGCCACTAAAAACCAAACTACATGCCACTGCTCATTTGCTCAATGCGGTGATTTTCATCGCCGTATTATTGGTAAGTCTTAGCAGCATTCCGATTTGGTGGGCTTTCCATCAGGGACATATTCCGGAAAGTTATTTCCAGGGAGCTGCGGTATTTTTTGTGGGATTTGTGATCATTGCTTTGGTCTACTTCTTTGCCAATTTGAGTTTAGTGGACTATTCTTGGAAAGGAATCGGGCGATTTTTATGGGAGTTGCCACTGTTTCTAGCGGTATCCATGGGACTTGCCTTGCACAATGCACAGGCAGTTTGGGAAGGCTTGACAGGAAAACGGTCTCCTTTCATCCGTACTCCAAAATACAACCTAGAGAAAAGCCAAAAATCTTGGACCAAGAACATTTACAATCAGATCAAAATTCCTTTTACTACCTATGTTGAAGGGCTATTAGCTTTTATTTTCTTTACAATGGTAATATTATCGATTCACTTCCAAACTTATGAAATGTTGGTTTTTCACCTGATGCTGACTTTTGGATATTCCGTGGTTTTCTTTGAGTCATTGAAAAGTTATAGGCTAAAATAACCAAGAATTTTAAAAGCCATTCAGAAGTTCTATTTCAATTTCACCCAAAAAAACAATGTCTTCCAATTTGGCCAAACAGCATATTCAACATCCGATTATTGACGTGTTGATTCCGGCCTATAATGAAGAAGGTTCGATCGGAAAAGTAATCCAGGACATTCCCAAGTCTGTAAGGCATGTCATCGTTGTCAACAATAACTCCAAGGACAACACCCGCCAAGTGGCCGAAAAAGCAGGAGCGATAGTATTGGACGAACCAAAAATGGGCTATGGAAAAGCTTGTTTGACAGGGATGTCCTATTTGGCGAAATTGGAAGTGGAGCCTGACATCCTTGTTTTTTTGGATGGGGATTACAGTGATTATCCCGAACAGCTGCTTGCTGTCATTGATCCTATTTTAAAGCACGATTACGATATGGTCATTGGTTCCCGGGCTCGGGGAATTAGAGAAAGTGGCTCTATGACCTTGCCACAGGTATTCGGTAATTGGTTGGCCACTAGTTTGATGAGCGTATTTTACAAAACAGACTACACCGATTTGGGACCATTCCGAGCTATCAAATGGGACAAGTTGAAAGCCTTGGGGATGGTGGACCAGAACTATGGTTGGACAATCGAGATGCAGATCAAAGCCGCCAAAGCAGGATTGAAAACGACCGAAGTCCCGGTAGATTACCGAAAAAGAATCGGAGTTTCCAAGGTAAGTGGAACCATCAAAGGTGTAATTGGAGCGGGGTATAAGATATTGTGGACGATATGGAGGTATAAATAGGACGAAGAAAATTGAGAAAATTAGTCATAATTAGAATCGAGTCTCATTTATTCATTCAACCATAATTTGGGATACTAGGAGTTAGGTAAATATTAGATTTAAATTATTGAGACTAATTTGAAGTCCTCAAATGCATGAGGAAAAACAATAGAGATTCCGGCGGATTACCAAAAACGATTTGGGTTTTCCAAAGGCATTAATAGGGGCAGGAAACAGGATTTTGTAGATGATGTGGTGGAGGTAGCGAGAGATGGATTATGTCATATATTTATTTTTGTTTTTAGTATGTTTTCAAAAAATATTTTGGCAATTCAAAATAAATTTTAATATTTAAAAAATATTGGTGATAAATGTCTAGTGGCATTCTCTCTTTCGTTACCCATTAAGAGCATCATTATTGAACTTGACCAGAAACTATCTCAAATGAAAAGTTCCTTTCGATTACAAGTTGTAGTTTTTATTTGGTAGTATTTTTCTAAAGAAAATTATTCATAATTTCCAATCCTTATTTTAAATTTTTACACCCTTTTTACTAATGAAGAAAATTTTAGGAATATCGGCATTTTATCATGATTCTGCTGCTGCAATTCTTGTAGATGGTGTGATAATCGCCGCAGCACAGGAAGAAAGATTTACCAGAAAAAAGCATACGCCGGACTTTCCAGTTAATGCTGTCAAATATTGTTTAGAGGAGTCTGGATTAACTATTGATGAATTAGATGCTGTGGTTTTTTACGATAAACCACTACTCAAATTTGAGAGGCTTTTGGAAACTTACTACGCTTTCGCCCCAAGAGGATTAAGACAATTTGTGGTTTCAATTCCTGTTTGGCTAAGGGAAAAAATGTTTTTAAAAAAATTGCTCTATGAAGGTTTAGAAGAGGTCGAAGGTTATGACAAAAAGAGTTTTAAGCTTTTGTTTCCTGAGCATCACCTTTCCCATGCTGCAAGTGCCTTTTATCCATCTTCTTTTCAGGAAGCAGCTATATTGACAATTGATGGGGTAGGAGAGTGGGCTACGGCAACTATTGGACATGGGAAAGGTAAAAGTATTGAAATAATAAAGGAAATGGATTTTCCTCATTCAGTCGGTCTGCTGTATTCTGCTTTCACATATTATTTAGGTTTCAGGGTTAATTCCGGTGAGTATAAGTTGATGGGGTTGGCCCCATATGGAAACCCTGAAGCCAAACAGACTCTTGAATTTATTGAATTGATAAAAAACAACATTGTTTCAATTAAAGACGATGGATCGATTTGGTTAAATCAGGATTATTTTAATTATGCCACTGGCTTGAAAATGATCAATGAGAAAAAGTGGGAGAAACTGTTTGGTTTTCCAACTGTCAAACCTGATGGAGAGGTATCCCAAATACATTGCAACCTTGCCAATGCTATACAAAAAGTTACAGAAGAAATTGTAATAAAAATGGCCCATGAAGCAAAACGACTTACAGGTTCTGACTATTTATGTATGGCAGGTGGTGTAGCTTTGAACTGCGTGGCAAATGGTAAATTAATCAAAGAAGGTATTTTTAAAGATATTTTTATTCAGCCTGCGGCAGGAGATGCGGGAGGTGCGCTTGGAGCTGCGCAGGCTGTTCATCATCTATATTATGACCAAGAAAGAATTATTGATCAAAGTATGGACCAAATGCGGGGGTCATATCTTGGTCCTGATTATTCAAGAAAAGAAATTGAAATTGCATTTAAGAAACATAAAGCAGTTTTTCATTATTTTGATGATTTTGATACGATATGCAAGCAGGCATCTGCGTATTTGGATGAAGGCAATGTTGTGGGGTGGTTTCAGGGCAGGATGGAATTTGGTCCGAGGGCATTGGGAAACAGAAGTATCTTAGGTGATGCAAGAAATCCTGAAATGCAGAAAAAATTGAATTTAAAAATCAAATACCGGGAGGGTTTCAGACCTTTTGCCCCTTCTGTACTAGCAGAGGACGTCGAAGAATACTTTGATCTAAAAGCAATATCTCCTTATATGCTACTGATAGCAGATGTCAATGAAAGCAGGAGAAAAAAATTACCTGATGATTATTTTGAAAGGGATCTTTGGGAAAGACTATATTTTGAAAGGAGTGATATCCAATCTGTAACACATCTTGATTATTCAGCAAGGGTCCAAACAGTTCATAAAGAAACCAACCCCAGGTATTGGGATTTAATCAATGCTTTCAAAGCAAAAACCGGGTATGGTTTGGTGGTAAATACAAGTTTTAATGTGCGTGGGGAACCTATAGTTTGTACGCCCGAAGATGCTTATAAGTGCTTCATGGCAACCGAAATGGATTATCTGGTTGTAGATAATTATATCCTGAAAAAAACTGAACAGCCTGATTGGGAAAACAGGGAAAAGTGGATAGGCAAATTTAAATTAGATTAACATTTGTGTTATGGCGGGTAAAATAAAAATCTGGTTTGGTAACATACTTATTTTAGTTGTTTCGTTGACAATTGCATTTTTGATCGGAGAAGGAGTCATTCGCCTTCTTTACAAAGACCAAATAACCCTTTTTCCTCGATATACGACAGACGCTCATTATGGTGAATTCAGTATTAGAAGAATGATCCCAAATTTAAAATTCAAGCATAGAAGTGTGGATGGCGTATTTCATTTTAAAACAAATAACAAGGGGTTTAGAAGTGATGAGGATATTGAATATGCAAAAAAGGCCAATGAATTAAGGGTCTTGGTAATTGGAGATTCTCATTCCTTCGGGGCAGAGGTAAATCAAGAGGAGTGTTATGCTGCGGTTACGCAATATTTATTAAGGGAAAATGGCTTAGACGTCACCGTAATAAATGCAGGTTTTGCTGGAAGTGGAACGGCAGAACATTTAGTGTTTTTA
The DNA here is from genome assembly GCF_023502205.1 of Aquiflexum sp. TKW24L. Lineage (GTDB taxonomy): Bacteria > Bacteroidota > Bacteroidia > Cytophagales > Cyclobacteriaceae > Cognataquiflexum. Next base: position 21,837 of record NZ_JAMFLG010000030.1, read on the forward strand.
GAAAATGAAGGATATAAATACGATCCGGATTTTGTTGTTTTAGGATTTTATGCTAATGATTTTGCAGATAATGTCAGATCATCAATTTTTAAGATAAATAATGATTCTCTTATCCTGAATAACAAGACCTATTTACCTGGTGTAAAAATCCAAAATGTAATATACAAGTTTGGATTGGTTCGGTTTTTGGGCCAGAATTCGTATTTGTATGCCTATTTATACAACACGATTTGGGCGATGGTTAAGGAATCTTTTTCAAAAAAAGGTAAAGAAATAGCCGTCGAATATGCTGTTGCGATGGATGATGATTATTCCGATTATGAGCAAAAATTGGTAAGGAAACTTTTGGAAAGAATGTACAATTTTACCTCTGAACTTGCTATTCCTTTGATCATTTTAGATATTCCAAGGGTTGGCATACAATCTTCTGTCCCTGATAATCTTTTAGATACATTTAATAACAACAGTAATTATTTTATTTATTCTCAGGATTTATTGAAAGAATATAGTCAGATGAAATTGGCACATGTGCCCAATGGAAATAGGCATATTTCGGCAGAATCACATCAGCTCTTGGGAAATTTAGTTGTGGAATACATTTTAGCTAACCGATAACAAGAAAAAAGTACAAAGTATTAATAATTTAAACCGAATTTAAAAAGTAAATAATCTTATGGATATTTTAAAAGACTTATGGCTTTTCATGAAGGAAAGAAAAAAATTTTGGCTCGCACCAATCATTATTATTTTATTGCTTCTAGGTGTTTTGATTGTTTTTGGCGGCAGTAGTGCCTTGGCTCCATTTATTTATACATTGTTTTAATTTTGGTTATTGTTATGAAAAATAAAAAAGATTCTTCAGGCACGATTCTGGTTATTGTATTGGGATTTACCCTTTTGTATCTAGTGTTTGACAGTGTTTGGTTGCTTTATTTCGCTTTTGGAATCGGGGTCTTAGCAGTCGCCTCTACAAAAATAGGATTGCAAATTGAAAAATTTTGGTTTGGATTGGCGAAAATTTTGGGACATATTATTCCAACTGTTTTAATGGCGATAATATTTTATCTTTTTCTTTTTCCGATTGCGCTAGTTTCTAGGATGTTTAGTAATGATCCACTTTTGCTCTCTAATAAGTATAATAGTTTTTTTAAAACGGTAAATAGAAAATTTGTTAAAGGGGATTTTGAGAAGATATGGTGAGATGATTAATATTAGATCAATTAATGCTTTTTAAATATTGCTTTAAATCTCTAGTCTTCAAAAAACGATTATAAAAATAGGGTAGGTTCAAACGAACCTACCGCTTTTTGATTATTTGGTGTTTGCGACAACATAAAATTGGCCCCCTGATTTATTGTTCTTTTGATATCCAGTAGGTACCTTTCCCGATTACCCAGGTAAAAAAGTCAACAAATTCTGGTATTTGGATGGACAGGATTTCCATCAGGAATGTACATGCTTCAAGTCTATTATGGGTTTTTATATAAATCATACTGTCCGATATCGAGTGTAGTCTCACGCTTACGGGATTGCCTTCATGATTTCAGATAAATCCACAAATGTTTTAAGGATTTTAATAAGTCTAAAATACATGCGTAATTACTTTTTGTCAATTTGGAAACTAAAATTAAGATAAGTTATTTCATAAATACATAAAATGGAATGTTATAAGACGCCACATTCCCTTGACCATCATAGGCAAAAACAAAAATTCTATATGGACCTTCCTCTTTAGGTGATTTAAATTGAATTTTATTGTCTTCAACCTTCTGAATCAGATACTTCATATTGTAATAATTTAATTTAACATCAGTTTTATTTATCTCATCTATAAAATAGTTTTCCTCATGCCTAATTTCCCATTTGTATGTCAAGGCATCTCCTTCTGGGTCATCGACGGTAGCAACAGCAGTGTAGTCCTGATAGTTTGCCAAATAAACATTGTCACTCACCAAACCTTCCTTAGTTTCAATAAATAAATTTTCAACAATTGGTGCTAAGTTTTTTGTATTTTCTCCCGACCAGGCATATCTAAGGAAATTTACTGATTCGGTCTCAGATCCATCCGAAGAAAATAAACTAAACCAAGTATGGGTCGCTTCATGTTTAAAGCCCCAATAGAAGGCATAACTTCCCAAGAAAAAAACCGAATCATTATTCATTAAATTCCAATGCTTTTCCATTAATTCTCTTTTCGTTGAATTTTTTAGTTCTATTGGGGCCCCCCATTCAGAGTTTGGTATTGACCAGTGACCAGTAGGTCCCCATTCAGATATTATGTAGGCCTTACTCCATCCATTATTTTTATACATGGCATCATGAATATCTAGCGGCGATTTAAAAATATTGTAACCTAATATATCAATATTCGGGATTATTTTTTCGATTGATCCGATTTTCGTTTTTCCGGAGAGAAAATCCACAGCTGTCATAGTTGGATGATTGGGATCAACTTCTTTAACCATTTTTGCCACCTTATTTATTATGTACAATATCTCTAATCTACCCCCTCCGCCATATCTAGTTACTTCGTTTCCAACACCCCACATCAATAAAGCAGGGTGATCTTTATACTTTTCGATAAAAGGCCTTAATTCTTCAATTTTTTGATCAACTTCCCAAAATCTCCAGTAACTAAAATCTTTGCCCCAATGAGGTCTGCCAATTTCTAGCCCTAGGGTAACCGTCAATCCCAATTTATGGGCCTCATCTAATATGCGGTCTACATCATATAGGCTCCAGGTTCTAATTGAGTTCCCTCCATACATTGCAACCTTTTCTAGTTGGTCTGTTCCCCCTGCTCCTTTTATAAAATAGGGTTCACCATGTCTAAAAAGCTGTGCCCTTCCTTCCTCGTATCTTATTTCAACCGTTGGATTGAGGTTTTCCTGTTCATTTTTACCACAAGAAAAAACTAAAAACACACAGATTAAAATTTGAGATGTTTTTAAACTCTTTGAAATATGAAACATATAGTGTTATTTTGAAATTGATTTTCTCAAATTTAAATAATAAATTTTTATTTCATTATAAATTATTTCTTTATATAAAAAAATTTGTTTTTCAGATATGAAATAATGTATTTTAAACTTTTATTCACCCATTTAAATTGTTATGAGCCAAAAATTGCTGCTTGGTAAAGCTATTCTGATTCTTGGAATTCTTTCATTAGCCTTTTTCCTCTATGGATTTTTTACCGAGGTTGGTATTGGCCATCAAGTATTGTATTATTTACTTACCATTTCCTTATTTTTCAAATTATTAAAGATAGGATTTGAATGGTATCATTATGCCGGATTGCCAGAACCTCGGAATAATTCAGAAGTACCCAAACCGCCCATAAAACCTTACACGGTGGATATGCTCACTACCTTTTGTCCAGGTGAGCCATATAAAATGTTAGAAAATTCATTAAGGGCCTTGGTGGCGGTAAAATATCCACATATTACTTATCTCTGTGATGAAGGCGATGATGCTTTTGTAAAAAAACTATGTGCCGAACTTGGCGTAATTCACGTAACCCGTGATACCCATGAAAATGCCAAAGCAGGGAATATCAACAATGCGCTGAAACAAGCCACAGGTGAAATTTGTGTTATCCTTGATCCAGACCATGCACCTTATCCTGATTTTTTAGATTATGTGTTGCATCATTTCGATAATCCAGAAATTGGCTATGTGCAGGTAGTACAAGCCTATAGCAACCAAAGAGAGTCTTTGATTGCCCAAGGAGCTGCTGAACAAACCTACACTTTTTATGGGCCTTATATGCAGGCCATGGGAGAATATGGTACCGCCCAAGCAATTGGTGCAAATTGCACCTTTAGAAGGGTGGCACTTGATTCTATAGGTGGACATGCACCAGGACTTACTGAAGACATGCATACTTCCATGCTGCTTCATGCAAAAGGTTGGAAGTCCGTGTACGAACCGGTTATTCTGTCCCGTGGGCAGGTTCCAAGCAGCATTTCGGCATATTATAAACAACAAATCAAGTGGAGTAGGGGAACATTTGATTTATGGATAAATCTTTTTCCCAAGCTTTTCAGGAAATTCACATGGAGGCAAAAGCTTCATTATGGGTTATTGCCTGTTTATTATTTGTTTGGCCTGATTGGGGTAATTGATTTTATAGTGCCTGTTTATTCCTTGTTCACAGGTGAATATCCATGGTTAATGGATCCTATAGTGTTTTTTATTTTTTTTACACCTTTTTTCTTAATGAACTTAGTCTATAGGTATTTTGCACAAGGATGGCTAAATCATCGGGAGGAAATAGGAATACACTTAATGGGTGGAATATTGAGGGTAGGTACTTGGTGGATATTTATCATTGGTTTTGCCTACACCTTGTTAAATATTAAAGTCCCTTACATTCCTACCCCAAAAGAACATACCACTAAGAGAGAGTTTTTATTGGGTTTACCCAATCTTTTGGTGGCATTGATTTCGGTCATTGCAGTCGTTTATGGATTGTCACAAGATTGGCAACCCTACAGCATGCTAATGGCACTTTTTGCATCTCTCAATGCAGTGATTTTATTTTTTGCCTTTGCCATTGGACAATCTACTTGGGTGTACAGATCAAAAAGTTCAATGGACAAGTTTAGAGACTCTTTGGCCATTCAGAAAAAGAATCTATCCTATAATAAATTGAGCAGGATAGCATTTCATGTCGCCTTGGTAATCATGTTATTTGCCACTTCTTTTTTTATAATTAGTCCTTTTAAAATCGGAAGTGATAAATATCTTAATCCAAAAATAAAACCACCAATTGAAAAAAAGTTGGGTGGCTTTTATACGGGAATTTACCATCCCCATTTTGATATTGAATCGGATATTTCCATCATCCGTGATCTGGAGACCAAAGCTGGTCATCAATGGTCTATCATTTCTTCGTATGTTGCTTGGGGGGATGGCCTACTGCCTACGGAAAAATGGCAAAAAATTATCAACCATGGTGCCATACCCATGGTCACTTGGGAACCTTGGTCTGATCTTTTTGAAGCCTATGCAGAAGTAGAGGACCTAAGAAACAACCGTAAAATTTTCAAGTACATCACAGACGGATATTTTGATGCCTATATCGATCAAATGGCGGAGGCATTAAGAGACCTCAATTCACCTGTTTTTTTAAGATTTGGGCATGAAATGGAGAATCCCATGTATTCTTGGTCAAGAACGGGGGACAATACGCCGGAAGAATACGTGGAAGCTTGGAAATATGTACATCTCCGGTTTGAAAAGCTGGGCGCACATAATGTTTCATGGGTGTGGAGCCCATGGTCCACAGCTGGATTTGAGGCTTATTTCCCATATGGAAATGATGGTTCTTACACGCAATATGTTGACTGGATTGGTTTAACGGCCTTGAATTATGATTTGGCCGATGAAGAGCAAAAATCAAGGAGTTTTGATAAAATTTACTTACCATTTAAAGAACAAATCGAACAAAAAGGATTGAAACTACCGGTCATGTTAGCCGAGTTTGGTTCTACGTCTTACAGTGAAGATGGCAAAGTATGGGTTAAAGAATCCCTCAAAAAAATTAAAAGAAAGCATCCTGAAATTATGGCCACTGTGCTTTTCTACAGTGATTTTGACAAAAACTGGATCAATGATTGGCGTCCTGAAGATAATTCAGCTTATATCGATTGGACTTTCGATTTAAATAATTTTGGGAATTACTATAATGGTTTCAAATTATTTAGACAAAGGAATTATTTGGTTAAATCTGATACCCTGCCAAAGCATGGGATTGTCCCCAAAATGTTGAAAACCGAAAATGGCTCTCATCAGCTTTGGGTGGAAGGTCAGCCATTTTATATCAAAGGCATTTGTTACAATACAGGGCATGATTGGGAAGAAGGATTTAATCCCTTGTCAAGAAAACAATTGGAAACGGATTTACAATTGATCAAAGAAATGGGGGCAAATACCATTCGAAGGTACGAACCCGGCATCTATGATAAAAATATTCTAAGGGCAGCCGCGGAGCATGATTTGAAAGTAATGTTTGGTTTTTGGTTTGATCCAAAGGTGGATTATTCAAAGGATGGTAAAAAACTTAAAGCCTACGAAAAGAAAGTGCTGGCACAGGTCAGGCGATACAAAAATGATAAAAGTATCATTGCATGGAATATTGGGAATGAAACCTGGGGTTTGCTGAAAAAACACCATGCTCAGCCTTACCTGACAATGGTAAGAAGGAGTTACCTGGAATTTTTAAATGACTTGGCCTTGATGATCAAGCAGATTGATCCGGATAGACCTGTATTTTCTTCCGAGGAACATGACAACGAAAGATTAATCGGCGCTATCAGTCAGTATAGGGCTTATGCACCCCATATTGATGTAATAGGAATAAATTCCTATTATGAGGAAAATATCAGTAAACTGGATTCCATAATCGGGAAAATTTATCCCGGCAAACCTTATGCAATTACTGAATTCGGTCCGAAAGGTTACTGGAATAAAGAATTGGGTGATTATTGGAAAGATAGTTTATTGATCGAACTTTCTTCACTTAATAAAGCGGAGTATTATAAAAAACAGTGGGTAGAATATATTGATCAACACAAAGGTAAAAACCTTGGGGGAATGGCATTCAGTTGGATGGACCGCTATGAAGGAACTGCCACTTGGTTTGGGATTACCGATTATAAGGGCAGATTAAAGCCTTCTTATTATTATCTGCAGAGTGTTTGGCTGGATGAAAAACCAATAGTCAAGTCTTTTCCTGATATCTCGATTGTAGGACATTGGAATGCCCTCAACCCCGGAGAAAATATTTGGCTATCTGCTGCTATTACCAATGGATATACCGGGGATTTGGAGTATGAATGGTTAGTTTATGACCAAAATTGGAATCTTACCCGTCCAATTCTAGATACAAAATTAAATGGTAAATTTGTTGAAATAAAAGTTCCTTCTGAGTCCTCGAGGGTGTATCTCTATGCAAAGGATTCAAAAGGAAATTTGATTACTGCTTCTAGGCCATTACTAATAGCGAAATGATGATATTATAATTTGTTATCTTTTCAAGTAATAACTTCAGGTTAATTTAATGACTGTGGGCAATTTGTGCAAACTTTTATTTTGTATATCCCTACTGGCATCATTATGGTTATTAACAACCTAATGATGCTGTATGCTTCAAAACCCCAATGTGGTTTTATATGATAATTGATTTAATTTTAATAGTTTTAAGGCCTAGAATACATAATTAAAAATGAAATACAAAAATTAATATTTGAAATACATTTTTATAATAATAAAATTTGTACTTTTGGTTTATTGTTACAGTTTGGTCTAATAATCTATCCGCAAAATAATCAATTCAATACTATGAAAATTAAGAGAAACATTTTTTTTCTTTTCTGTATCGCCCTTTTGGCATTTAGCTGCATCTCAAATAAAAGAGTTGTCTACATGCAAAACTTACCTAAGGACGAATCCTTAGTCAAATTAGGGGATATGGTACCTGCAAAATTTGAGGAATACCTGTTACAATTTAATGACGTGATTGAAATCAACATCAAAACCTCAGATCCCCTCCTTAATTCAATGTTGGACATCAATGTGCTTGCCGCCAATAGTAATAGAATGATGATGGGCGGGGGTATCATGTCAGGAGGAGATATTTTCTATTTAAGTGGATACACTTTAGATGATAACGGGTTTGTGGACATGCCTGTGCTAGGAAGATTGAAGCTGGTGGGTATGAATTTGGAAACCGCAAAAGTTACTATAGAAAATGAGCTCAAAAAGTATGTTCGAGATGATGATTATTTTGTAAGAGTTCGATTGGGAGGAATCAGATTTAGTGCTCTAGGTGAATTTGCTCGTCCGGGTAAGTATACTGTCTTGCAGAATAGAGTAACCATTTTTGAAGCCATAGCCACTGCAGGTGATCTAACAGTTGTAGCTAAAAGAGACAATATTATGTTAATCAGACAATACCCTGAGGGGTCAAAAGCTCATAGGATAAATCTCAACAATAAACAGATCATGAGTTCTGAGTTTTATTTTGTAAGACCCAATGATATGATTTATGCTGAACCTATGAAAGTGAGAGAACTCGGTACGGGTACTACACTTTTGCAAACCATTCAAGTCCTTGCAAGCCTTGCAACCTTGGCTCTATTGGTTTATAACACAACAAATTGAAATTAATTAACCATGAAAGATTCTCATTTGAATATGGAAAATAATTTTAAACCCGGTGACCAAGGTCTGGCCTTTGATCCAATCAAATTCTTTTTAAAATACATCAAATATTTACCTTATATTATTTTATCGATAATAATCTCATTGGCAATAGGCTATTTTGTTAATAAATCCACACCACCTGTTTACCAAGCAAACAGTAAATTTTACATCAATCAAGAAGTTGGCAATAATGGGGTATTAAACTTAACCGGTCTATCCAAGGTTGTAGTTTCGGGAGGCATTGACCAAGAAATGGCCAATCAATCTGTGTTTCTTAAATCTCGATCGGTTGCATCGAAAGCATTGGAAAAATTAGATTTTGAGGTTGACTATTTTCAACCTAGTTTTTTCATAGACAATGAATTGTATAAAAGTTCTCCAATAGTTGCCCAAGTGGATTGGGAACATGCCCAGCTTACAGGAGGAAAAATAAAAATAGCATGGACTGATACTGAAAACTTTACCTTAAGTTTACCCGATGAGATATATAAAAAAAATATTAAAGGTTCCCAAAGTGAAGAATTGATTTTTGAAACACCGCAAATCTTCAAGTTTAAATTCGGAGAAGATATTGAATTGCCTTTTTTAAAACTCAGAATTTCTCTTGTTAAAAATTTACCTGAAGGTGAAATACTGATTAATTTGAATACTAAAAATACTCTTGTTTCAAAATATTCAGGGGATATGGTGCAGATTTTTCCCTATGATAATTTAGCCTCTGTATTAGGTTTGACCATAAATACCTCACATCCGCAAAAGGGAGCGGATTACTTAGATGCATTAATGGAAGTTTATCTTCAACTGGAACTGGAGGAAAAGAATAGGATTGCAAAAAATACAGTTGAGTTCATTGATAGCCAGATTTCGGGAGTTTCTGATTCTCTGAGCTTTTTTGAGTCCAATTTAGAAACATTTAGAAGCGGAAATAAAACTTATAATATTGAAATGGAAAGTAGTACTGTTTATCAGGAACTGACCCGATTGGAAAGTGAGCTTTCTCAGGAAAAATTTAACAAGGACTATTTTGAAAACTTAAAGAATTATTTGGCGAGAGAAAATTACGACCAGATTATAGCCCCCTCTGCATTAGGAATTCAGGATGGAAATTTAAATAGCCTTATTAATAGTTTGATTACCCTGCAACAAGAGCGATCAAATATACTTTATACGCAAACTGAGGCTTCACCTAGGGTGAGGGAAGTTAACAGAAAAATCCAAGACACAAGTGGATCTTTAGGTGAGGTTTTGAGAAGTTTGTCGAACAACACCCAGTTCCGAATCAATGAATTGGAAAGTAGGATTGCCAGAAGTGAAAATCAATTTAGAAGATTACCCTCTACGGAACAAGACCTTATTAAATTGCAAAGAGGTAGAGAATTGAATGAAACAATCATCACGTTTTTGCAGCAACGAAGGGCAGAGGCTGCCATTTCGATGGCATCAAGTTCTTCAAGCAATAAAATTGTGGAATATGCGCAAGCAAATAATAATCCCATAACTGTAAAACATACTGCTATATATTTAATATTCTTTGGTCTGGGATTTATTTTTCCAGTTGTAATCATCGGCATTGTTCTGGTATTAGATAATCGGATCAAAGATCCCAAAGAGTTGGAAGGGATGCTTGCTATGCCTTTGTTGGCTAAAATCCCCCAGAATACCACGCAAATAGTCTTAGCAGTATTAAAAGAACCACGCTCAGCAATTGCAGAATCTTTCCGGGCCTTGAAAACCAATATCTCTTTTGTGGTACCTCTGGACAGACAATTGACTATTGCAGTTTCTTCCACATTGTCTGGGGAAGGAAAAACTTTTACTGCGATAAATTTGGCTTCTATTTACGCTGTAAATAAGAAGAAGACCATATTGGTGAGTTGTGATATGTTCAAACCGTCAACCTTTAAGGAATTTGATTTGAAAGGCAAAGTTGGACTATCCAATTACTTGAGTAAACAAGTGGATTCTGTATTTGATATTATCCAAAATACAACCTATCCTGATTTTGATATATTGACTTCAGGTGGTATTCCACCCAACCCTTCTGATTTGTTGGCTTCTGAAAGATTTATTTCTTTATTGAATCAATTAAAAAAGATATATGATGTAATTATTCTTGATACTCCCCCTGTTGGATTGATCAGTCAATCTTTTGAAGTGATCAAACATGTTGACCTGATTTCCTTTGTTTTAAGATATAATTATAGTGAGAAATCATTTATTGAGGAGATCAACGCTATAAAATATAAAAAGGGTTTGCAAAATATTTATGCCATTCTAAATGATGTTCCTTCTAAGGAACTTACTTACAGAGGATATAATTATGGCTATTATGAAGAATCAAAAAGAGAAAGAAAAGGGTTAAAAGGGATATTTGGCAGCAATAAAGCTGCCGTATAATAAATTTATTATACAACAAAACTATAATGAAGGGTTTTTTTCTATTGGTTGAATTTGCATTGCCAATTTTGACAATTTATTTGATTGTCAAAAAGCAATCCCTAATTATTATTTATGTTCCATTTATATTGTTTAGTTACCACATTATTGAAACAAGGCTTCCAGGTTTTTTCCATTTCTTAATTGTAGCAGGGATATTGTTCTACGTAGTGATTTATAATTTACCCTTTGTCAAACAGAACCCTTTTTCTATCTTAATTTTTCTATATTTTCTTTTTTTATTGAAGAATATTGAAGTAGATTTCAAAACTATCAGACCATATTTTATTAATGTGACATGGTTGTTTTTAGGAGTTGCCTTAATACCATATATTTTTAAAAGATATTCTCGTGAAAAGGTCTTTTATGAACTTAGTACAGCGGCATTTTTAGTTATGTTAATTTTTAGTATAAACACAGGACTATCTACAATCTTTAAATATAATCCCCGTGCTATTTATGGAATAACGTCTGGAATACTTTTTGGTAATGTTTCAAATGATTATTATAATATTTTTCCCTTAGCTTTATTTTTAATTCTTAGAAGAGGAATCCGGGATAAAAATGTTCTATACTTAGGAGTTTATTTTGTGAGTGTATTTTTGGTTTTACTAACCTTAAGGCGGACTGTAATGGTCTTATCACTGATAGGGACAATTTTGGTGATGGTAGAATTATTGGATTTTCAAAAAATCAAGCAATTCTTGTTATATAGTTTTATTACACTGATAATTACTGTTGTCGTGATTTCAAATACCAGTTTTCTACCCCAACTACTCGAAAGGTATGAAAGTCGAGATTTAGATAATAGAGAGCTGGAAGGTGAAGGAAGGTTAATGGAATTAGACATAATTTATAAAGACCTGTTTGTTTATTATGATTATGATCCATGGTTTGGTTATCGCTTAGATGATTCCAAAGGTAATTATGGGAAAAGAATTTTTGGGGAAAGGTCTTTGCATACGGATTTTGCTAATTTGATACATGCATCTGGAATCCTTGGCTTGTTTTTGTATTTGATGATGATATTGATTGCATTTTATTCTGTATGGAGACGGATATTAACCAAAGATGAATTTTTTCAATTTTGGTTTATAGTACTTTGTTTTGGACTATATTTTTTCACCGGGCGATATACGACAGCCAATGCCATGTTGATGATGTTTGCAATCTTGTTTTTACCTTTCGCAAAATCAGATTCAAATTCACCTATAATAAAAAACAATCACCAATAATAATCCAAGATGCGATCATTTAAAGGTATAAATAGTTAAATTTATGTTTAAGTTTTTCTTCTTGCAACATAGCAACATAGAAATAATTGTAGAAAATGGTGTTCCACGGGGAGGATCTGTGGTAGAAACGCTTGTTTGGATGAAAGCCTTGCACGGATTAGCTCATGAGGTGTTTCAGGCCAAGTTAGAAGATGATGATCGTCCTTTAATGCCTGAATTTGAATGGGTGAAACCTGTAAAAATTTATCATTCCCAAAAATACTCTAAATTTGGACTAAGGTATTTTTACCGTCTCCCCAAACTGTTTTTAGCCTTACAAAAAACAAAATGTAATTACCTATATACCTCAATTCCTAGTCCATTTTCATTTTATGTTTCTTTGATCTGTAAAGCTATAGGTGTCAAGCATATCATTAGGATAGCCAATGATAAAAATGTAGACCTTTCTCTGGACAAATCTTTATCACCTTTTGATAAATTCTTGGTTGGAATGTCATATAGGCTGGCTGATTTTATTGTGACTCAAAATGAATTTCAATATCAAGGCATAAAATCGCAGTTTCATGGTAAAAAAGTTTTTAAATTATTTAATCCGATAGTGTTAGATTATGATTATTTGCACCCTAGAAAGGAAGCAACTGGTTATATAGCTTGGGTGGCAAATTTTAGGCATCAAAAAAACCTCAAACTACTCTATGAGATTTCCTTAATTTGTAAAAATGAAATGTTTAAAATTGCTGGAATCCCATTGATTCCGATGGATGAAGAGACTGAAATTTATGTAGAAAAATTGAAAACACTTTCAAATGTTGAATTTGTAGGTCAGGTTTCCCAAAGTGGTATGTTAGAATTTATGAAAATGGCAAAGATTTTGCTGAGCACCTCCCGATATGAAGGTTTTAGCAACACTTTTTTAGAAGCCATGACGGTAGGAATGCCGATTTTCAGTACGGATACTGTCAATCCTGATGGTATTATTGACAAATTTGATTTAGGAATACTTTACAAGGACGCAAAAGATTTCAAGTCTAAATTAGACGCGATGGAATTATCAGAATTTCAAATAATGTCACAAAATACTGTGGATTATGTCACCAAAAACCATGACCATTTAATGATTGGAAGAAATTTTTTGGGCTATCTCACTGCAAGTAACTTACCTTAAGATTAAATTAAAATCTCCAAAATTATGAAAGTTTTATTTCCATATACAGGCGATACAATTGGTGGTAGTCATTGGTCTTCTCTTGGATTAATCAAAGGATTAAAAGAGAAAGGAGTTGATGTAAGTGTTATAATGCATCAGGAAAATAAAAAGCTTGAATCAATGATTTTAACTTCTACGGGAGAAAAACCCGTTATTTTTCCATTAAATAATATCTTAAAGATAAATCATAAAAAAAATCTCTTTTTTTTCATGATTTTTGAAATGCCTAGACTAATTAAATATGTAAAATCTAGCCAAGTTTGTATAATCCATAGTAATGACAATAGGATTCATATTGGATGGACTCTTGTGGCAAAAATTTCAAAAGTCAGGCACGTTTTCCATTTAAGAAATTCAAGATTGCCTTTTTTTGGATATTTGTCTTTTCTTAAGAAATTCCCCAGTGCATACGTATATTTGTCAGAATTTAACGGGAAACCTTTGGAAAATTTTAAAAATATAAAAATTAAAATTCCAAACCCCATCGTCGTATCAGAACATACAAATAGAAAAAAACTTACTGAAATTATTAACTTAGGATTTATAGGTAACTTGGAGAAACGGAAAAGGTTTGATTTATTTTTAGAAATCTGTGATATTTTAAATAAAAATGATCGCTACAAATTTAAGTTTAATGTTTTTGGAAATACCTTAGATTTTCCAATAAACTCCATTCTAAAGAAATTTCCTAATTTGAATTTTTTTGGATTTGTTCCTGATGTCGATCTCGTTTATTCTCAAATTGATATTCTAATCTGCCCATCTGATAATGAACCCTTAGGTAGGACTATCTTGGAAGCTATGTCTAAAAAAATACCAGTTATTGCCTCAACTTCAGGTGGAAATATGGAGTTACTATCCGAAGGAAAGGGATTTTTAGTCGCTCACCAAGATCCTAAAGATTATGTATTAAAAATAGAGATGCTTTTGAATAACTGGGAATTTGTTGAAAAAGAGTTAAATAAAGCTTTTGATTTTGTACAGAAGAATTATTCTTTAGAAGAAAGTTCATCCAAGATCATAAGTTTATACAACCAGCTTTTAGTTAATAATATAAATTCAAAACAAAATGGATTTAAGATTTTTTAATTATAAAGTATTTTTATTTATAAACCACAATTGATAATGTAATTTACGATAAGATGTTTAAAAAGAGGCTACCAAATTTTCTATTTTTTTACACCTACTTGGGTAATAAAATGCTTATTGCTTTGTTTCTTAGTTTTTCAGTCGGCCTATTGGATGGATTAGGGCTAGCGATGTTTATTCCTTTGCTTCAAATGGTAGGGGGGACTTCAGGCAGCAGTTCAGAAAAGGTCGTGTCCGAAGGGATGGGTAATTTTGATGTGTTTTTGAATTTCCTCACTTCTATTGGTATACCTTTAAATTTGGTATCAGTTATGTTAATTATCTTGTTTTTTTTCCTTATGAAAGGTATAGCCAAATTTTGTGAATCCTATTACAACGTGGTTCTTACAACTAATTTTGTTAAAAGAATCAGGATCGAAGCTGTAAACAGCATTAGTAGCATCAATTATGGGTATTTTATATCGCTCGATTCGGGCCGAATTCAGAATACACTGAGTGGAGAAATTGAAAGACTTCAACAAGCCTTTAGGTATTATTCATCATCTGTCCAATCGATCATTTCGGTTTTGGTCTATATGGCACTTGCCTTTCTCACTAACCCCCAATTTGCCCTTTTTGTTGCTATTGGGGGAGGCCTGTCCAATTTACTTTACACAAAATTATATACTAAAACAAAAGATACATCTAAAAAAATCACCAATGCAAACCATGTATTTCATGGTTTGATGATGCAGCAAGTTCATAATTTTAAGTATTTAAGAGCTACAGGTCAGGTAGATGCCTTTAGCCTTCGGTTAAAGAAAACTATAACAAGCCTAGCGATTAATTTTAGGAAAATTGGCTTTTTTAATTCTGTCCTTTTATCTACCAAGGAACCTCTTTCTATCACTGTTGTAGTAGTTGTTATCTTAGTGCAAGTTTCCTATTTTAAGTCAGATTTAGGACCGATTATTTTGAGCTTGATGTTTTTCTACCGGTCATTAAATCAACTAATTAATTATCAAAATAGCTGGAATGGATTTTTGAACTATTCAGGTTCATTAAATAATTTTAAGGAATTTGTTGAGGAATTAAAAGCCAACAAATTGGATTATAATGTTGGTGAAAGGATTTCAAACATAGAATCTATTGAATTGGAGAATGTTTCATTTTCTTATGACCACCGAAAATTTCTCCAACAAATTAACCTTGTGATTGAAAAAAATAAAACTGTTGCATTTGTAGGGGAAAGTGGTAGTGGAAAGACAACACTTACAAATATTTTAACAGGCTTACTTTTTGCTGATTCTGGAACACTTTTGGTAAATGGAATGGATATTAAAAATAGTAACTTGAATAATTTTCAGGCAAGGATTGGGTATATTACCCAAGAACCTGTAATTTTTAGTGACTCATTGTTTAACAATATTACTTTTTGGTCAGAGAAAACTCCTAAAAATTTCGAAAAATTTAAGGAGTCTGTTAACCTTGCCTCTTTAACCAGTTTTTTGGATGGCCTTGAAAAAGGGGAAGATACACCCTTGGGGAACAACGGGATAATGGTTTCGGGTGGCCAAAAACAAAGAATTGCCATCGCTAGAGAAATTTATAAAGATGTAGATTTATTGGTGATGGACGAAGCAACCTCAGCATTAGACACCGCAACAGAAAAGGAGATTCAGGAATCATTCGAAAAATTAAAAGGTAAATTTACGTTGATAATCATTGCCCATAGACTTTCTACAATTAAATCAGCAGACACAATTTATTTTCTTAATAAGGGTCAGATAGAATATTCAGGGGATTTTTACAGTTTACAAAATGAATCTAGAGAATTTAAAAATATGGTTGAGCTTCAAGGTGTAAGCTAAAACTAAAGTGTATTATTCTATCAATTAAGGACAAAAACTTATACTGATAAAGTGTATGATTATTAATTATTTATACTATGGGAAATATAGACAAAGTTTTCATTGAGCCTTCGAGTAAGGTATTATTTTCAACTTTCTACATTCAGGGTATTATTGATGAATTTGGTAAACAGCATGTTTCATTTTCAAATAAATATTTTAAGGAACTTGATAGAACTAAAGGAGCATTTAATTGCTATTTGGCACTTGTAGTTGTTTCACCAAACAAAATTTCTAAACGCATAATTATTGATTTTCAAGATAAATCTGTTGTTGTAGAAGAAGCATACAAATGGGCTGATATTTATGCAAAAATAAATATCAATGATAAGTTGGTAAAAAGTGATTTAGAGAAAAAAATGGTAAGTATCCCACCTGGCTTCGGGATTAAATTATGGGATAAACCTAATGCTATCTATCATAGTTTGACAAATTTTATAAAGTCCAGGTCGGCAACTCATCTTTCTTGGAAACGTTTTTTCTTGAATTACCGTTCTCAAAATCTGCGCGGAAGTTTGAATGATTATCTTACACCCAAACATGAAAACGAAATTTCCGATACAAAGCCTTATATATTTTTAATCGGAAGATTATGGAATAGTTTCAATAGCATTGAACAGACTAATTTAATGAGAAAAAAATTCATTGAAGCTTGTCTAAATGGGGATTACAATTTTGAAGGGGGGTTTTTGGCGAAGAAGCATCATCCCGAATATGAAGAATATAAGCACCTTTGTTTTTTGAAACCTTATTCTACAATCGAATATATAAACAAAACAAAAGCATCCGCCATTGTTTTCAATACTCCTACGGTACATAATTGTCATGGTTGGAAATTGGGAGAATTTTTAGCAATGGGGAAAGCCATTATTTCAATGCCACTATCCAACATATTGCCTGAAGATCTTGTACATGGAAAAAATATACATTTTATTTCATCCATCGATGAGGTTGAATCAGCTGTTCACCATTTATTAGAGGATCCGGAATATAGAGCAAAGCTGGAAAAAGGAGCTAAAGAGTACTACGAAAAATTTGTTGCACCTAACAAAGTTATCCAAAGGATTTTCCATAGTCTAACAGGTGAGGCTTAATGCAATAATCCTTCAAAACAGACTCAAAGAACTGCAGTACGTTCAGACTTTCTTAGGGCTTCTTGGAAAATTCCTTCAGTAAAAGTGGAGTAAGGTAAATATTTCACCTTACTCCTTTTTTATCCTTTAATTCTGAAAAGGGGATATAATGGTTAAAAATAGTTGGTAAAACACCTTTTAACAATCTGATTTTAAATTAATTACGAACACCTTATTGAAACCGGTTTCAATAAGGTTTTTTTGTTTCATGAAAATTTCCTAAAAAGTGGTGTTGGGCTTGTGGTTTTCTTGACTTAATCAAGTGGGGAAAACAGGCCGGTAAGCAACGGTATAAGTTTAAAAATTGTTGCATTTTCTTGACCGGTTCCAACCCCTCGGTAGCCAAAACCAATCGGTTTGTGTGGTTTGAAAAATGGGTTGTTGGAAAGGCTGAGTGTTTACCTTTCCGAGCGGGTAAATCTTCTCATTAACGGTACGTATTTTACCAAGGATTTATGCCTGATTTTGTATCGGGACAACACCATCAAATTCACCCAGCTCTGTCGATTCAGCGACGGTGAACGATAATACGAGGAACTCAAAGAAGACCTAGAAAATCTGCTAATTCTTGGAGTTCAGATCGAATCAATTACCTGCGATGGATATCGGGGATTGCTCAGGGCAATCCGTACAGTTTGTCCGCACGTCACCCTGCAGCGATGTGTGATCCATGTGCATTGAATGTGCAGAATATGGCTTTCCAGCAATCCTAAGAGCATTCCCGTGCAAAAACTCCGAAAAATTTTCTCTACCATTCACCTTATCCAGTCCAAATAGGAAGTCAGCTATTGGCTACTCGAACAGGCCAATTGGGATGCTAGGCACCATCAGTTTGTTCATGAAAAAACTGTCAATCCCATAACGGGAAAGTATTGGTATAAACACAAACTGCTTAGACGTTCCTTTTAGGTATAGAAAAACGCTTTATCGAACCTATTTGCTTACCTGGATAATACTAGAATTCCAAAGTCAAACAACGGTCTCGAGTCATTTTTTGGACATTTAAAAACCAATTTAAATATCCACCGCTGGCTCTCAACAAGAAATAGAAAAAGCTTCTTGAAGTGGTATCTGTACTTTAAAAATGCTAGAAGAAAAGGTTTTTCTTAGCCATAGGAAAAGAAGAATGAAGCATAAAAAAGGGCTCCGGAATACGAAGCCCTTTCATTCCACTTGGCAGATTTTATTGCTGGTAAGTTGCTCCTCAGCAGAGCTTACGTCCTCTTCAAATCTGCGAAACATTATAATAATTTTTTCAGTAAAATTCACCAACTATTTTTGACCACATTACTTTTCTGATCTAATATCTAATTTTTAATCTTCACTTCATTTTTGACAGGATCATTAGATGAAGGTGGATCTTATTTTTTTATAAACTTAAATATTTCTCTATGTTGAGTATCCTGCAGAATCAGGATGTAATAACCTGATACCAAATTTAAATCGGAAAACTCTATTTCCAAAGTATGATTCGTTACTTCCATGATTTTCTCAGTAGCAGTTCTACCATTCAAATCTACAATCGCAACTTGTAAAGGTCCTTCCTGAATCCAAAGTGGGCTTACAGAGATTTTATCTTGCGCAGGGTTTGGAAAAAGAATTGCCTTGGATTCCTCCTTTGATAAGGTTTTTTCTTCCAAAATTTGGAGAGTTGGTGATTCTTGTGTTTGGGTCCGATTCAGGTTTTTATCCATGCCTTGATCATTAATCCTGAAAACGTTGTTTTGCCCTATGATTGCTTGTATTTCAGTAGCAGAGAGTGCACCACCGTATATTTGCAAATCGTCCAAACTTCCATTAAATCTTTGAATGGTTCCCAATGCCCCAATGACCAAATCGCCCGACAGCGTGCCAATTTCAAAAGGGGAGCTATAGGTTCTGCTGATGTTTTCAACCCCATTGATATATACCTTAATGGTTTGTCCATCAAAAGTAGCGGCTACATGGACCCATTTTTTAAGATCATTGGTATAATTGTAAGGAGTTTTAATCCGGTAGGTTGACCCGTTGTTGGTCCTGTTCAAGCGGAATTCTATGCTACCATCTAAATCGAGCCAAAGTTCAAAACCATTTCCTGCAGATTTGCTGACGATGGTTCCCCTATGCATAACGTTCGGTTTGACCCAAGCTGCAATGGTTAGGGACTTGGATAGCTCCAAACTGGAATGATGGGGAACGCGGGCGAATTGGTTGGAAGATCCTGTCAGGTTGACACCCAACCCAAGTTTCCCACTTGACCAAGACATGCCGGAAGTGTTACTAACACTTCCATGGTTTGCATTTTCGGATGCATCTAGGAATTGGTTTCCACTTCCTTCATCCATTTTCCAATATCCGGACAATGCCATTGGGCTGAATTTTAGGGATTCTATTGAACCGGAATTTTCTTTAGCTAGATTGATCTCTTGGATACTGAGAGCCCTGTTATACAGCCTCACTTCGTCCATTCCTCCTTGCCAGCGTTGGATGGTACCTAAGGCTCCCAAAATCAGATTACCGGATGTCGTTCCAATGCTGAATGGGTTATAGGTGATAGATTTGTCTTCTACCCCATTGATGAAGATCTTGCAGGCGCTGCCATCAAAGGTAGCGGCTACATGTATCCATGTTTTTAGGGAATTGGAATAATTAAAATTGGAGCGTAAGCGGTAGGAGGAACCGTTGTTGGTCCGGTTAAGCCTAAATTCCAATTGCCCGTCAAGATCAAACCAAAATTCAAAGCCATTACCGGCGGATTTGTTCATGATGGTACCCCGATGAAGGAGATTGGGCCTTACCCATGCAGTGATGGTAAGACCATTTGGGATTTGGAGGGAACTGTTATGTGCCAAACTCGCAAAAGTATTGCTACCTCCATTTAATAATACGGCCTTACCTTGAACCCCATTGGCCCATGAGGTACCTGCTTGATTTAGAAGGGTCAGGTTGTTGTTTTTTCCTGATTGGTCAAGAAGGCGTGTGCCGCTACCTTCCTCCATAGTCCAATACCCTACCAAACCTGCATCTAAGGGAGAGGTCCCAATTTGACCTTGGGTACTAAAATTCCAAATGTCAGACCAGTTGGAATTGGTACTGCCTGTTTTGGCCCTGACCCGCCAGAAATAAGTTTTGTCCTCCAATAGGGAGGCAAAGTTGGCACTTGTTGTGGTAACATTGCTTTGAGAGAAGGCAATATTGGAAAACGTATTGGACTCCGAGATTTGGATGTCGTAAGAAGTGGCATTTGATACCGATGACCATGAAAAGCTCAGGTTTGTAGCCTGGTTGAGTGCGGTATTATCGGGTGATTTCAAAACTGGTTGAGACAAGGAGACAGTGCCTGTGCTGCTCGAAAATTTCCAGACTTCTGAATATTTACCAGTCCCTGCAGGATTGGATGTCCTTACACGCCAGTAATAGGTCTTATTGGAAGTCAAAGTAGGGACAAGCCAAGAGGTTTCCCGGATTGAACTCTTCACAAAAACCAAAGAGCTGAAGGTTACAGATTCTGAAATTTCCAGTCTGTAAAATTCAGAATTAGGTTGATTTTGCCAATTAAATAAAATATCAGTGGATCCTACAACCGCATTGTTGGCTGGGCTAACCAATGTGGTTGCAGGTGGAGTTCCTGAATAAGTAGCAGACCTAACCTTTCGGACTTCAGAAAAAGGACTGCTACCCGCATCATTGGTAGCCCATACCCTCCAATAATATTGGGTATTGGTCTGTAAGTTGGAGACAGTCCTTGAAGTGGAGGTAAGACCGGATATATTGGCTACATAACTAGTGAAATTTTCGTTGGTTGATAATTGGAAGGTGTAATTTTGGGCAATAGGATCCCCATTCCATGAGAAGGTGATGGAGGTAGAAAATAGATTGGAATCATTTACTGGATTAATTAAAACAATTTGAGATGGTGTCTGGGTAAATGGGCTTGTTCGGAAGCTAGAGAAGTTTGAAGCATACCAGCCGGTCCCTGTTCTGTTTATTCCAACAACCCTCCAATAATAAGTGGTATTGGACTTTAAGTTGGGGATATCTAAAAAGTTGTCTAATATTCCGATTTTATCCAGTACGGTGCTGCTAAATGCGTTGTTGGTAGAGATTTGAACCCGGTAGGATTCTGCACTAGAAATTGGGTTCCATTCTAGTTTGATATTAACGGGGTTGATATTGACTCCATTAGTGGGTCTTATGGGCACGACCACCTCTGGCACGGAGGAATATGAAACAGTTTTAAATGATCCTACACTAGAATAACTTCCAGATCCATTGGCATTTCTTGCCCTTACCCTCCAATAATATGTTTTGTTTTCAGCCAGTTTTGGACTGATGAAACTTGTTTCTGGCAACTCACTTTGATTTACCACTAAAGCAGAAAAATCGGAAAGAGAGGATACTTGGATTTGGTAACTTTGGGTGTTGGGGACTTTGGCCCATGAAAAAATAGGAGAAAGGCTAACTTCTGATTGGTTATCACTTGGTTGAAGTAGAACAGTTCTCCCCGGCACTGCATTGAGAGAATTGGTTTGGAAGCTTCTGGAGACGGAGTAGGGTCCACTTACGCCACTGAGGAAGGCCCGAACCCTCCAAAAATAGGTGCTATTGGCATCTAATTGGGGATAAACAAGACTTTTATTTTTAAGATTGGAGAGAGTTATGTTTCCACTGCTGAAAGAGGATGATTTAGAAATTTGGATTTGATAGGTATCTGCATTGACAACAGGTTCCCAGGCAAAACTGACATCTATAGGAGTAACATTGTTGGCATTTGAGGATGGAAGCAAGGGTGTTACGGCAAGGGGTGTTGAAGGATATTGGTCTTTAACCAAATCACTTACCAAGGAATTGATATACACCTCGATATCGGTATAATAAGGGCTGAGGTTGTATTCACGGTCATTGGATTGAGTTGGATTAAGTTTATTGGCCGATTCCCATGCATCTGGCATTCCATCCTGATCAGTATCCAAAGGAGCAGATAAGCTTTTGAGTAAAGGCCAACCACCCACATCCTTTTGGCTATCTATAATTCCCAACAAACCTGTTTTTGAACCTTTGGTAGTAATTGTTCCATTTTTGACGTCGTCAAGAATTCGCTGATCAACTGCGTCCCTAAAAAGATTGGCTCCAACGTTATTTAAAACAGAAAGAAAAGCTGCATCAGCTGAAATGTTTTGGTCATATAAATTAGCAGGGGTCTGAAAGGGTACTAGCTTACCATTTTGGTCTTTGTTTTTCAAACTTTCCAAATAGGTATTTGTCAACACAGTAGACTCCAATCGCACGCCCGCCCATTGGTTACTTTCAATTATGGAATGACCAACCAATTTATTGCTTTCTAGATAAAATTTTCCATATGTAGAACGGTCAGAGTTAACTGCACTTGGCCAAAGATATATAAGAGGGGTATATCCTCCATTTGATAAGGTTGCAGGTCCGGGCTTGTAATAATTTGAAAAGAAATTTGCGTTGACTTTTGACCCATTATTCGCAGCCCTACTTTCCCAATTATAAATTACATTGTTTTTCAAATCCATCAAACTAGGTATTGATCCGCTTGCCATACTCGGCACTCTGATCACAAAATGTGCCCATAAGTTGTGGATTAAAGAAAATCCGTTTCCGCCCATGATGGATCCAAAACCGTGCCTACCTTTGCTGTGAACTGAACTGTTAAGCCCTTCGGCTATGATACAGTTCTGAAGAGTTGCATCATGGACATCATATATAGAACAAGTCTCATCCGTACCCCAAGTAAATGAACAATGATCTACTATTAAACCAACAACATTTTTAGCATCAAAAGAGTCCCCTTCTACATTTGCTAAATCCCCCTGCCGTGACCTGATAAATCGAATTATTACATTTTTAACATCTGCAACTTGGAAAGGATAATCTTGAATGGTGATTCCTTCTCCGGGAGCGGTCTGCCCTGCAATCGTGATATTGCCATGTCTAATTTTCAAAATTGATTTTAACTTGATATTTCCCGAGACTTCAAACACTATAATCCTTGCCCCTCGTGTATCGATGGCTTCCCTCAAGCTACCTGGCCCTGAGTCGTTTAAGTTGGTGACCTTGAGTATCTGTCCTCCTCGGCCACCTGTGGTATACTTGCCGAATCCTTCTGCACCCGGAAAGGCGATTATTTGACTGAGATTGGGATCAAAATCAGATGGAGGATAAGTTTGACTTAAAGCGGAGGAAGAGAAGAGGTGAGATTGAAAAAATAATAAAAAACATGTTATTAGTAATCTTTGATTTAAGATTTTCATGGCTTATAATTTACTAGGGCTTACAAATGATTTACATTCTCTAAGAATCTTAGAAAATATTTTTTTTCTCACACAAATATCTTGCCGAAAATAATCTTAGAGAATCTTTTTTTACTATTTATAAAGCACACGATCAAAATAGAGTGAGAGGTAAAAAAGAAGTAGATTTGAATCTTGCAATTACGATAAAAATAAAATCAGGCATATAAAAGTAATCAATCATCCGAATAAAACTTGAAAAGCAAGATCTAGGTCAACCCCAAAAATTCAAGGAGCAATTTACCCAAGGTTAAATGGTCATGGTTTTCTTGAATATAATCAATACAGTTGGTGGATTTCTTTACGTAGTTTGTTTCCGAAATCCCATTCAACTTCAAACGAAGATCATCCTCATTTTCATAGATTATGCCCAAATTATACTGGTCAATTATGCCATCAGGATTTACATGATTTGTGGTGAGAATAGGCGTTCCTGTAATCATGGCTTCCAAAAAGGTATTGCTAAAACCTTCATACCTTGAGGTATTCAACAAAAATTTGGATTTAGAAAAAAACAGAAGTATTTCATTTCTAGGGATCAGTCCTACAAATTCTACATTAGAAAGTGACTTAAGCTTATCAACAAAAAAAGAGGTTTCTTTATCAATGCTTGAATTAGGCATTCCTGCAACTTTAAAGTTTTCAGATGGTAAGGTTACTGCAATCCTAAACAACAACTCCAGATTTTTTTGACGTCGGAAATTTGCCACCCAAGCAATATAACCTTCCATTTTGGGTTTAACCTCTAAAAAATCGGTGTTAATTACAAAAGGATTTGAGAATTTGATAATTTTTTGCCTTGGAAACCTTTTTATTAATTTTTCAAATTGAAATTGATTTTGTACAAGAATGAATGAGGCTCTTCGAAAAGCCAAATCAATAAATAATCTTTCGAAGAAAGTATGGGTTAATTTAATCCTATGATCAAGCATGTTGTCATTGGCTACCCTGATAATTTGTTTAACTTTTAATATCCTACACAAAACCCCAACGAAAAATGAATTCCAAGTGGGAATTGATTCCACCAAATAATCACAATTACATTTTTTTAACGCTTTAAAAAACCTAGGTAACCGGTAACTTACCCATCTAAGAACAGGCATCCCTTTATGTTGGTGGTATACGGAGCAAATCTCTATCCATGAATATTCCTCTAAAACCTTCCTTTTGTCATTTTCATAGTTGGCCAAAATCACCTCATGTCCTAAATCGTGTAATGCATTCATCCACACTTGAGTGGCAACTACTGCCCCTCCTAAAGGTTTGCCTCCTTCTACAATCATTTCAATATTTCCAATTTGTGTAAAAAAAAATCTTGCCATTTATTTTGTTATTATGTCAATGCTTTTGTTTAAGCTTTTTTCTTTTATCACGATTAACCAAGCAAATTTAAGCCAGAGGCCCATAAAAGATGCTTTGACAATAATCCGATTTGGCTTTAGGCTATTTCCCAAAACAAAAATGCCTAGAAATTTTCTATTGGCATCATGAAGAATAAATATTTTTTGATTAGATATTTGGTTCTTTGGAAATATCCAAAAAAACTATTTTAAAAAAATTCTGGATTGGGAGAATAAATGACCAATGGATATAGTTGTAATAAATCAAACCCAACAAATATTTTAGGTAGGCTCGCAATTTTGCCAATTGAATGTTAATCCAACAGAAATCTTGTCAAATGGTTGAAATGTTACGTAAATAAATTCGCTCCAACAGGCGGTCTTTCTCCAATAAGCGCGTGTTTTTTGACTGGACACTTCCATGCCTACCGGCAAGCGGACGTCCAATAAGTAGTAGAATATTAGGTTTCCGGCAAAGAAGCAGATAACCTTATTTATTTCTTCAATTTTCAATCCAAAATTCTGAGTATTCAACATTATTAAAGAATCTCAAAAAGGGTAATGACCTTTGGATGAAATTAAATTAGCCTGCTCCACGAGCTATAGATATCGGTCATTTGGGTTGTTATGGTTGATAGGAAGAAAGAAAAAGCGGTGCAACTGTTTTTTCCTCCTCCCCAAAATACCATAACAACGTTCCCCGAGCTTGCCGTGAAGTTATGTCATTGATACTATAGCTTTTGGCACAGAATCTCTTTGCTCTTAGTTAAGGGATTTTCAAAACAATTTTTTCCCTGCTCTATCCTAGCGTTTAACCAACCTCTTACTTTCCATTACACCAAAACCCTGGACTTTAATGACATAAATGCCAGCGGGGAGGCCTTGGGGGATTTCTAGGGAAATCCTTTCTTTTGGATCGGTAACCTTACTTTCGAAAACAGGGCTTCCTTTGCCGTCAAATATACTGATGTTGACTTCTCCCTCAATGGGTTTGGAAAACTCCAGATTAATGATATCTGTAAATGGATTTGGATAGGTTTTGATTTTGACCGGTGATAATCTTGCAAGAAGTGCTGCTTGGTCTTCTGCTATTATAAAGTGCCAGGTTTCAGATACGCTTGATGGTCGCTTTCCTTTTGCAGTTATCTTCCAATAATAGTTAACATCCCTTTCAAGACTATCCAACTCAAATTCCGTTTCAAGAATTTGTGTGAAGCTCATTACATTTTCTTTAAAAGTGCTGTCGGAAGACACATCTAATTGATAGTATTCTGCTTCTTCTACGGCATCCCATAGGAACGCTACTGATGTGCTATCCAAAGTAGTACTATCTCCCGGGCTTAATAAGACGGGTAAATCCAGTATTGGAAGAGGTTTGGTGACAAAATTCCAGACTGTCGAATAAGGGCTAGTACCTACAATATTGATCGCCATCACTCTCCAGAAATAAACCTGATTTGGCTCCAAACCCTCAGCCTTAAATGTATCGGTTGTTATAGAATTTTTTTCAATGACTATTGCCTGGCTAAAATTTGAATATTTTGAAACTTGAACTTGATACCTTTCTGCATCAATGACTGGTTTCCACTCAAGCATAATATTCTCTTTGTCCAGTATGATGGAGGAAATAGGACTAACCAAGATGGGTGCTGTCGGAGCTTTCAAAGGTTTTTTTGTTGAAAATTCCCAAATAGGCGAATAAGCACTGTTTCCTGCAATATTTGTAGCCCTGACTCTCCAATAGTAGGTAATTCCTTCTTCAAGGTTTTGAATAGTAATAAAGGTCTCGACTAAATTACTGTTATCAACGATGTTTTGAGAGAAATCCTTTGATTTGGAAACTTGTAACCTGTAAGAATCTGCACCTGCTGCACTTTTCCAAACTAATTTTGGGTTGATTTCCAGATCTTTTTTTCCATTACTTGGACTTTGAAGCGTAGGAGCATCTGGAACGTTTAATGTTTCAAATTTCCAAATTTCTGAAAATTCACTCCGTCCTCCCTCATTGGAAGCAAATACCCTCCAATAATAAGTCACTCCTTTTTCCAAGCTGTTGGTTTCGAATGATTGGACCTGAATACTGGACAAATCAACTTGAATAAGGGTAAAACTCGCGTCTTTGGAAATTTGGATGCCATAGACATCTGCACCATCGGATTTAGTCCAGGTAAATACTGTTTTGCCTGTTAATCCAACACTTTCATTTGCCGGACCTAGTAAAATAGGGGCAGAGGGAGGATTGATTTTTTCTTTTGTTGTAAAAGACCAAACCGAAGACCATCCACTCACTCCTGCAGAATTGGAAGCATTTACTCTCCAAAAATACTGGGTTTCTTCTTGTAATCCAGACACTGTAAATTCATTATCTTTCAAGGTAAAGTTGCTGGAAATTATGGAACTGAAATCCTTATTGGTAGAAACCTCGATACCATACTTATCCGCCTCGGTAATAAGTGTCCAAGTCAATTTTATCGCAGTAGATAATCCGATGTCATTGTCAGAAGGACTGACGAGTGTAGGGGCTATTGGGGGATCAAGCGAAATTCTGGTATTAAAACTCCACACGGAAGAGAATGCACTATTTCCTGCCTCATTGCCTGCACTTACCCGCCAATAATAGGTTTCGCCTTCCTCAAGGTTATTTACCTGAAGGGAATTTGACGTTAATGCGGCATTGTCAAGGGAGAGAGTGGCAAAATTAATTTCCTTGGAAATTTGGACCCTGTAAGTTTTAGCCCCGGTAACTGTATTCCATTGTAACCTCGGAGAAATAGAAAGATCTTTTGCCCCATTGGAAGGACTTACCAGATTGGGTGCTGCCGGAACGGGGATTGGTTTGATTGTCCTGAATGTCCAAACAGTGGAGTAAGGGCTGTTTCCTGCTGAATTAGAAGCCCTGACCCTCCAAAAATAGGAAGTATCATCTTGGAGTCCCGAAACCGTAAATTCGTTGGTTTTCAAAGTTTTAATATCAATATCCAAAGTTTTGAAATCAGAATTTTTGGAAACCTCAAGGGCATAACCGCTTGCCGAGGTGACTACATTCCAGGTTAATTTTAGGGTGGTTGCCAAACCCGTAGCATTATTGGAAGGGCTTCTCAATGTAGGTGCAGGTGGCGGAATTGCAGCCAGTTTTGTCTGGAAGCTCCACACAGAGGAATAACTGCTGCTGCCTGATTCATTGGTAGCCCTGACCCTCCAATAATAGGTTACGCCATCCTGAAGGCCGCTGACCTGAAGTGAATTTGACGTTACTGCGGCATTGTCAAGGGAGAGAGTGGCAAAATTAATTTCCTTGGAAATTTGGACCCGGTAGGTTTTCGCCCCGGTCACAGTATTCCATTGCAATCTTGGTGAAACCGAAAGATCTTTTGCCCCATTGGAAGGACTTACCAGATTAGGTGCTGCCGGAACGGGGATTGGTTTGATTGTCCTGAATGTCCAAACAGTGGAGTAAGGGCTGTTTCCTGCTGAATTTGAAGCCCTGACCCTCCAAAAATAGGAAGTATCTTCTTGGAGTCCCGAAACCGTAAATTCGTTGGTTTTCAAAGTTTTAATATCAATATCCAAAGTTTTGAAATCAGAATTTTTGGAAACCTCAAGGGCATAACCGCTTGCCGAGGTGACTACATTCCAGGTTAATTTTAGAGTGGTTGCCAAACCAGTAGCATTGTTGGACGGGCTGGTCAAGACAGGGGCAGGCGGAGGAATTACTGCCAGCTTAGTCTGGAAGCTCCAGACAGAAGAATAATTGCTGCTGCCTGATTCATTGGTAGCGCTTACCCTCCAGTAATAGGTTACGCCTGCCTGCAGGTTATTGACTTGTAAAGAAGTTGAAGTGACTGCCGGATTGTCCAAGAATAAGCTGGCAAAATTGCTTTCTTTCGAAATTTGAACACCGTAAGTTTTTGCGCCCACGCCAGCATTCCATTGTAATGTAAGCGAGGTGGACAAGTCTTTTGCCCCATTGGTAGGACTGACAAGAGTTGGAACAGCAGGAAGAGATGCCGGCTTTTTGGTTCTAAAATTCCAGACAGTGGAATAAGGGCTGCTTCCGGCTTGATTCGTGGCTCTTACTCTCCAATAATACAATACATCCTCTTGTAAGCCTGAAATACTTACTTCATTGATTGATAATAGCTTACTATTTGAAACCAATGTACTGAAGTCCGAATTTCTTGAAACCTCCACTGCATAAGTTTCAGCATTTGATACGGCAGACCAAGATAACTTTGGGTTTGTGGGAAGTCCTGTGCTGTTATTGGCGGGACTAGTTAAGGTTGGAGCAGTTGGAGCGATAACCTTTTGCCCAATCGTAAAACCAATTGAAAGAAGATTTCCTTTTGTTCCGGCCAGGTTAGATTCTGAGTAGGGTATTGCTTCTAAAATATAATTTCCTTCCGGTAAAATTTTTCCATTATAATTTCCCCGGCTGTCCCCAAATAGGGCATAGGGGACTACATTCTCTGTAATAGATTCACTGACAGGACCTGACAATTTGATGGATACACTGCCGACAGGGGTTGGGTTGGTATTTACCCTGATATTTAAATTGATTCCTTTGATTTGGTTTATATCTATAGTTGTGCCGTTGGAAATAGTGATGATGTCCGAATCAGTATCTGCATTGACCAAGGTAAATCCCGATATACTTAAAGTCACACTAGTTGATACCGTGATTTGGGAGGTTGCGGTAAAGTTTCCATCCTGCGATTTTGCAGTAACATTAGCAGAACCACTTTTTATCCCAGTAACCAATCCGCTGGAACTAACTCCCGCAATGGTTGGATCTGAGGAAGTCCATGTTACTGTTTTATTGCTTGCATTTGAGGGGGACAGGGTGCTGACAAGCTGCAAGGTTTTGGAAATTTCTAAGCTTGCTTTAGTAGGGCTGATAGAAATACCTGTTACAGGGACGGTTTCGGTGATGCTGCTTGTTTTGGTTGTAAAACCCCATGCATTTGAAAAATTACTACTTCCCGCACCATTTGTTGCCAATACTTTCCAAAAGAAAGAGGAACCGGAGGTGAGATTTTTAATTTCTATACCAGGATTTGTTAAGTTATAAATATCATAAACGATTGAGGTGAAACTTTCGTCCTTTGCCACCTGCACCCGGTAAGTTTTGGCCCCATCGACAGCCCCCCATTCGAGAAATAAAGATGTTGACAGATCTAAGCTTCCGTTTGTTGGGCTGATTGGCTTGGGAACTTCAGGGATAACCACAGAAGTGACGGTTTTAAAATTCCATATACTAGACCATGAACTCGTTCCTTTGCTATTTTTTGCTCTCACCCTCCAATAATACTGTGTATCTCCTGCCAGTTTTTGAAAGGAATACTGTAGTGAGCTCAGATTTTCTACGTTAGCCACTAAAGTCGCAAAATCTTGGGTTTTCGAGACCTGAAGTTGGTAGTTTAGTGCATTAGCGGCACTTTTCCATTTTAGGGTGGGATTGATGGCAACACCCAACGTATTGTTGAGGGGGCTTTCTAATTGGGGAATAGAGGGGGGAGTGGTTGCATCTAACTCAGAAATATGTTTAACCAGGCTGTTGATGTATACCTCAATATTCGTATAACTGCTACTGAGGTTATAACCATTATTATCCGCCAAGTTTGGGTTCAAACCATTTTCTACTTCCCATGCATCTGGCATTCCGTCCCGGTCCGTATCTTTTGGGGCTGTAGTGGATTTCAAAACCGGCCATCCCCCTACATCTTTTTGACTGTCGATGATGCCGGGAATTCCTGTTTTTGATCCTTTAAAGGTTACAGTTCCTGTTCGTACTTCCTCGACCAATCTCTTATCTACGGCATCTCGAAACAAACTTGCTCCGGCGTGATTTAGGACTGCATCATATCCCTCTTCTGAACTCAAAGATCTTGTATATAATCCTGTAGGAATTGGAAAGGGTACAAGTTTTCCATTTGAATCTTTGTTTTTACAGGATTCAAGGTAAAGTTTTGTGGCTTCTGCATTTTCCAACCTTACACCTATCCATTGGTTATCTTTAACTTCAGGTCTGCCAACTAATTGATTTCCTTCAAGATAAAATTTCCCGTAGGTACCGGGGTCCCCAGTTGGCCATAAGAAATTGAGTGGGGTCTGACCTCCTCGTTGAAAGCTTGCCGGTCCAGGTTTATAATAATTATCATACATATTTACACTAGAAAGTGAGCCATTATCGGTTGAGCGCTGACCCCAATTATAGATAACATTATTCCTGATATCAATGACACCATTTAAACCCACTGTAGTGATAGCTGGATTTCTAATCAAAAAATTGGACCAGAGGTTTTGATATAAAGAAAAATCTTCACCTCCAATTAATGAACCATACCCATGATTGCCTTTAGAATGGACAGAACTATTCAGCCCTTCGGATATTAAGCAGTACTGGAGAGTTGCTTTTTTTATATCATAAATAGAGCAAGTTTCATCAATTCCCCAAGAAAAAGAACAATGATCTATAATAAAATTGTTACTTCCTTCTCGGACCTCAAAACTGTCCTCTGGTTCACCTGCTAAATCTCCAAGGCGGAATCTAATAAAGCGGATTATTATATTTGACTTATTCATTATCCGGAACGGGTAATTTTGGAGTGTAATCCCATCTCCTGGAGCAGTTTGGCCGGCAATTGTCAAATTCCCACTTCCAACATTTAATCTGCTTTTTAAATGAATATTTCCTGAAACCTCAAAAACTGCTGTCCTTGTTCCACTTGCTTCTACCGCCTCTCTGAGACTTCCTTGTCCGCTGTCGTTTAAATTTGTTACAATAAAAACTTTCCCTCCCCTTCCACCAGTGGTATATTTTCCAAAACCTGATGCGCCTGGAAAGGCAGGAGTGGATTGACTGTAAAGGACAATTGGTTGAGAACAAAAAAGCAAAAATATTAGTACAACATGTACTTTGAAATTAATTATTACGGTGGGGCTCATAAGCTAGTTTAAGATTTTGATTTTTTGGACATAATCTTTCCATCAGACTTTTTGAAGTCTGTTTAATCAATTTCTCTGATTGCCTAGATTGGGTGATCAAGCGTTCAGAAGGGTTTGACAGGTATCAAACCTTACCCCAAATATGGTCTCTTGAAAATTTTTTCCAAAATTTTGATTTACAAACCAGTTTTTTCAGGGTTTAAATCAATTTTATCTGTTTCAAATAAAAAATAAAGCAGCAGTTTCAATAGTTTAATTTTAAAAAATAAGAATAGTTGATTTTCTTTTTGAAAGAAAATAAGCCTTTGAAATTATTTATTGGATGAAGTATATGGTTCCAGAATCCTTATTTGAATCAAAAAATATTAAGATGTTCTACCAAGCTGTTTAAGTACATCTCCAAATTGGTGAAATTTGGATTTAAATCATAAAATCGATCGTTTCTTTTTTCAGGATCTAAACCATTTTCAATCTCCCATTCATCTGGCATTCCATCCCGGTCGGTATCTTTAGGTGGGATAGAGGATTTTAAAGTAGGCCATCCTCCTACATCTTTTTGGCTGTCAATAATTCCTGGGAGACCTGTTTTTGATCCCTTGTAGGTCGTTTTTCCACTCCGCACTTCTCTTACAACTCTGATGTCTATTGAGTCCCGCGATAAACTTGATCCGGCATTTACCAAAACATGTTCGAGTGCATCAATTGAAGTTAAGGTTTTGGAATAAATCTCTTTTTGGATAATCATTGGAATAATACCTCCATTTTTATCTTTATGCTTGACTGCGTCCAAGTAAACACGAGAATTTTCACTATTTTCCAAGCGTACACCTTTCCATTGATCAGAATTTACTTCCTTTTTTCCTTCCAAAATATTGCCTTCTAAATAGAATTTTCCATAATTTTCAGGATTTTTGTTTGCTGCAGTAGGCCATAAAAAATGAAGAGGGGTGAACCCTCCCCTTTCGAAACTTGCAGGCCCTGGTTTATAATAATTATTAACAAAATTTGCTAAACAAAATGATCCATTATCACTTGACCGCATGCCCCAATTGTAAATAACATTATTACGAATGTCAATTAGGCAAGAACCACCTTGGTGTGCCATAGAAGGCATCCTGATCGAAAAATGAGCCCACAAATTCTTGTATAAAGACAAGTTTGATCCTCCCATTAATGAGCCGTACCCATGTTTCCCTTTTGGATGTTTGGAATCATTAAGACCTTCAGAAATAATGCAATATTGAACCGTAGTGTTAGTTACATCATATACAGAACATGTTTCATCAATGCCCCAAGAAAAAGAACAATGGTCTATAATAAGGTTGTTACTTCCTCCTCTAGCCTCAAATGCATCCTCAGCTTCATTTCCCAAATCTCCGAGACGAAATCGAATAAAACGAATAATGATATTTGATTTATTGATTATTCTAAAGGGAAAATTTTGAATTGTTATTCCATCGCCAGGAGCAGTTTGGCCCGCGATGGTTAGATTTCCATCTCCGACATTCAACCTGCTTTTTAAGCTTATGTTTCCAGATACTTCAAAAACGATCGTGCGAGGCCCTTTGGCTTCTACTGCCCATCGCAAACTTCCCAATCCACTGTCATTAAGATTGGTGACAATATACACCATTCCTCCACGCCCACCTGTCGCATATTTTCCGAAACCTTCTGCACCGGGAAATGCCAAAGGTGTAGGTGCTTCTTGGGATACAGATGTAAAAGTGATGAGACTTTTAAGGAGGTACAAAATAAGAATGAAGGGCATAGAGGGAAAATTTGAGAAAGTAATAACGATATGATTCTTTAACCTTAGACCATTTCGTTTTAAAGATTGTTATTTTTTGGACAAACTTGGAACCTAAAATTTGACAGTTATTAGGAACAGAAGTAATTAACATCTTTTGGAAGCTTTAATGTAGTCTCAAGTCCCAAATTGCATTAGAAAAAAGTATGATATTTGGTACCTTTTTGTTTTTGTGCTTTCTCTAGACTGTTTTACATAGTTTGAATTAATTTGATCAACAATTTCCCAAAATTTCCCTGTATAAAAGCATCCAAAATCTAACTAAGATTCTGGAGGCTGGTATTCACCGATTTTATTTACAAAATTATTTTTTTAGGAATTTCAATACCTGTTGCTGTCCATTGGAATTGACTAAGAGCACATGAGTGCCGGGCTTTAATCTCAGTTGGGAAATATCCAAAAGCAAATCTCCGTTATCAGATTCAAATTCCTGGTTAAGTAAAAGAATACCCTTCATATCGAATATACTAATTTGTACTAGATCCTTCTCGATGCCTGAAAGTTCCAAATTTATCACATCAAGTACAGGATTGGGGAAAATCTTAGTAACCTTTGAAGTATTCCGTTTTTGGGCATCTTTTTCATCCAGATCAGCATTTTCAGAGGAAGTTGTTTCCCCGCCTTTAATGGTCGGATTTTCATTTGTCCTAAAGGCGCCTCCAACATTTGCTAGACTCATAATTTCAGTTTCGGATAGCGCTCTGTTGTATAGCCTAACA
>NZ_JAMFLG010000031.1 GCF_023502205.1 Aquiflexum sp. TKW24L
GTCTTCCAAAATCAGTGAGCTATTGATTAAATTCAATCATGCATTTTTAATTTTTAAAGACATTTTTTGGCATCACGAGGTTAAATCTTGAATGATTTCTCATTCTACAATTTTCAAAGTATATCTAAAAGCTACCCAAGCCAACCGCAAAAAGTATACTAACAACCTGAATTTGTATTACCTGTCGGAAAGCATATAGCGGCAACTTTGTCCTGTAATTTAAACTTTACGCAACATGACAAAAACAATTTTAATAACAGGGGCGAGCAGCGGAATCGGTAAAGAAACTGCCAGATTATTTCAGGCCAAAGGTTGGAACGTAATCGCTACCATGCGAAATCCGGACAGCGAAAGCGAATTAAGCACATTGGAAAATGTTTGGGTTACCAAGCTTGATGTATTGGATCTGGATTCTATCACAAAAGCCGTCAATGATGGCATTCAAAAATTTGGGGGAATTGATGTCTTACTCAA
This sequence comes from Aquiflexum sp. TKW24L, assembly GCF_023502205.1. Classification (GTDB taxonomy): domain Bacteria; phylum Bacteroidota; class Bacteroidia; order Cytophagales; family Cyclobacteriaceae; genus Cognataquiflexum. The sequence goes on from NZ_JAMFLG010000031.1 coordinate 475, forward strand.
CAATGCAGGCTACGGCGCTTACGGACCCTTGGAATCATTTTCCAGAGACAAAATTTTACGTCAGTTCAATACCAATGTGATCGGGCTTTTGGACGTAACCAAAGCTGTTCTTCCGCATTTCCGACAAAACAAAAAAGGATTGATCATCAACATTTCTTCCATAGGTGGCAAAATAACCTTCCCCTTAGGTGCATTGTATCACGGGACAAAATTTGCCGTGGAAGGCATCTCAGAATCGCTGCATTATGAAGTCGAACAGTTTGGCGGGCAGGTAAAAATTGTGGAACCGGGGATGATCGCGACAGAATTTTCGGGAAGGTCATTTGACTTCAGCAACGATGACTCGATGGTCGAATACCAAAAAATCGTGGGTGCATTGATGGGTGCAATGCCGGCAATGGCACAAAATGCTTCTCCCTCAAGCGTGGTGGCAGAGGTGATCTTTGAAGCCGCCACCGATGGCAAAAATCAATTGCGGTATACAGCGGGCGAAGACGCCAAAATGTTGATTGCCAACCGTCAACAATATGATGATGCTACATTTATCGGTGGAATCAAGGCACAGTTTGGGCTCTAAAATCACACCTCTATGAATCCGATTATCAAGTATTTCAATGGAGAAAAAGCTGAAAGCTATATCTTCAGCCTTGTCGGAGTCATTGCTTTGGCAATGGCACTCTATTTCGTTTTTGGTTTAAAAACATCCTTTTGGAAAGGGGTTGCCATTCCTTTTGTGGTGGTGGCGATCCTGGAAGTTATCGTGGGTTTTACGATTGTAACCCGCAGTGAAAATGACATGATCAGGGCAGAAAAGTTTGTCCAAAACGAGCCTGAAAAAATCAAAACAGATGAAATCCCGAGAATGGAAACGGTCCTGCGTAATTTTGTGATTTACAGGTATGTGGAGATTGCATTGATTATATTTGGCATCGTATTGATGTATACCACACCAATCGATACCTTCTGGCAAGGCATTGGTTTGGGCTTCTTTATCAAAGCGGGTATTGTATTGGGATTGGATTTTTTTGCAGAAAGAAGAGGTCAATTCTATCTGGAATATTTAAACAGTTTAATTGATAAAATATGAAGCCGATCATCCACCTGTCCACCATCTCAGACCTCTACAGATTATTTGGTTTGGGACCAAATCACCATCCTTTGGTGGCTGTGTTGGATTTTAGTAAAGTAAGTGAGCATGTAGAAAAGCATACCAGGATCAGCACTGATTTTTATTTGATCATGTTTAAGAATTACTGCAAAAACACGATCAAATATGGCCGGAAAAACATCGATTTTCACGACGGAAGTCTGATTTGCATTGCCCCCAACCAAATGATCGAAATGGACGACGAAGTGGAATCCACGGAGAATATGATGGGTTGGGGTTTATTTTTTCAGCCCGATTTGATCCGGGCCACGTCTTTGAATGAGAAAATGAAGGACTACAGTTTTTTCTCCTACGAAATCTCCGAATCTCTTCATCTCTCTGACAAGGAAAAAAATATCCTGTATGAATGCGTGCAGCAGATTCGGACAGAACTGCAAGAAAACATTGATGTCCACAGCCAAAATATCATCGTCTCTACGATCGAATTGCTGTTGAACTTTTGCTCTAGGTTTTATGGCAGACAAATGATCACAAGGAGTAACACCAACAAAACCATCGTGTCCCAAGTCGAAGGGATCCTCCACCAACTCTTTACATCCGACGAGATCAGCGAAAAGGGATTCCCAACAGTCAAATACCTGGCTGAAAAAGTCAATCTATCGGCAAGCTATTTAAGCGACCTGCTCAAAAAGGAAACAGGAAAAAATGCACAAGAGCATATTCATTATTTCTTGATCGAAGCTGCGAAGAACATTTTGATCAACTCTGACAAAACCGTCAATGAAATCGCCTATAATCTGGGTTTTGAATATCCCCAATATTTCAACAAACTCTTCAAGCAAAAAACCGGACAGACACCGTTGGAATTCAGGAATTTGAGTTGAAAAGAATCTGTTGATTTTGCTGATAGACGCCTTGCAGAGGAGTTATGAAATTTCACAAGAAATTGGCTCATTCGCAGTAGTAGTTGACCCGATTGACGAAGATGCAGAGAAGTTTTATGAGAAATATGATTTTATAAAATCGCCCGACAGCGGAAAAAAGTTTATTTCATTGAAGACTTTGAACCAGAAAAAACTTTTTCTCACAACCTCTCCACCATCAATCCCCCATCAATCGTCACCACCTGCCCAGTGGCATAAGGAATATCTCCCCGAACGAGGGCAACGACGACCTTTCCGACATCGGAAGGAAGACCAATCCGCGGTTCAAGCGTCAGTCCGGCTTTGATTTTTTCCTGATACACAGCCTTCACTTTCTCCGTCATATCCGTCTCAATCACTCCCGGACGAACTTCATATACGGGAATCCCAAACTCCGCCATCCTGACTGCCATGACTTTGGACAACATGGACAAACCTGCTTTGGACATGCAGTAAGCGACCCTGTTTACCGAGGCCAGCACCGCCGAGATGGACGTAATGTTCACTATCGAAATGGCAGCTTGTGAATCTGTTTTCTTGATCTCCACCATCCAATTGGCAATGGCCTGCGTCAAAAAGAAAGTGCCTTTCATATTGATCCCCATCAGCTCGTCAAAATCTGCTTCACTGACTTCTAATACATCTGCCCTTGTACGCGGTGCCACTCCGGCATTGTTCACAAGGACTTGGACTGTCCCGAAAACCATTTTCAATTCATTAACTATTTTTTCCCTGTCAGTCACTTTGCTGATGTCACCTTGAATATAATGGACTGTGGCACCCAATGCAGCCAAGCCCTCCAAAACAGCCTTCACTTCCTCTTCCTTTCTAACTCCATTGATGGCAAGGTCATAGCCATTCTCAGCCAATTTGATGGCGATGCCTAAGCCGATTCCCCGGCTTCCTCCTGTGATCAATGCGACGGGTTTCATATTTCTTTGAGGGATTTAAGTTGACTATGTTCGGGCATATTTTTGTAAAACGGATCCAAAGGAAAGCATCCTGACACGATGCCATTCCTCGGGGCAGTGGTACAATCCGAGAAAGTACGACAGATCTTCTGCCGCTTCAGGCCATTGCCTGCGAGGATATCTACGGGCATTTCCGGGTAACTCAATACCATCCTTCCCAATCCGATGGAGTCAGCTTTTCCTGTTTGAAGAACTTCCTGAGCGACATTGGGAAGCCATTCCTGCAGATAGGAATAAGCCGAGCCCACCACATAAAATTCCGGAAAAGCAGCTTTCACCTCCCCTGTCACCCTGATCTGTCGGGCCACACCATGGAGCGGATCTTCGGGCGGTAGGTAGCCATCCGAAGGAGGAAACAAGGCAGGGCGCTGAATATGCGGATTGTAATATGGACTGCCTGCAGTGGTGCACAGCAGTTCAATGCCGAGTTTTTTGAGTTCTTCAAGAAATTCAAAAGATTCGGAAAGGTTTTCATTGGTCCCTGATTCATCACCACCAAAAGCAAATGGATAATGTCCATTGGCTGAAGGCACACCCTTTTCTTCTGGTCCTTTCTGAAATGGCACCCAATCGAAGACGCTCAACCGAACGCCTATTTCCAATCCAGGTGCTTCGGTGTTAATTCCAGCTGTAATTTCCCTGAGGAAGCGGCTGCGGTTTTCCATGGACTTTCCATATTTCCCTTCCCGCTCATACGCACTCAAAAACTCATGTCCAAGGTAGCCATGGCAATGTTTGATATCTAAAAATTGGAATCCTGCTTTTTGTGCCAAAACTGCTGCTTTCACATAGTCTTCCACCAATTCATCGATCTCAGCATCGGTAAAAAGCGGATAGTCTTCCTTCAACCCAAACTTTTTGTCCAAAATAGGATGGTGGTAAAGAATCTTGGGTTCCATTTGGTTTTTGCTGTTGGGCTTACAAAACCGTCCCGAATGTGTCAACTGCAACCCAGTGAGTAAGTCGTCTGTTTTGCCAAATTCGGTTCGGTGTTCCTCTTGAATCAGCTGAAAAAGAGATGCGAAATCTGACAGGTTGGCTTCATTCATCAGCAACTGATTGGGATTTGCCCGGCCATCATGTCGGACAGCTACCGCCTCACAACCCCAAAGCAGTTTGGCTCCACTCCGTGCAAAATTTCCCCATCTTCTTTTCGTCAGCTCAGTAGGCTTTCCATCTGTTGTTCCATCCCAACCTTCCATCGGCAAAATGCAAAAAGCATTTCCAATCCGATTTCCTGAGCGGAGAAGATGGCCTTTGGCAAAGGGTGATTCCAAACCTGCGATCAGGTTTTCGGCAAATGGCAAATCAATTCCCTCTTCGGACAGGTGATGTTGAAACTGCTCAGCCGTCTTCAGTTGGGCGACTCGGGGAAAGGAAGGTTTGTATTTTCCGCTACTCATTTTTCGATACAATTGATAAAACTGTAATATTTCTCTCCGTTTTGGATTCTTTGTAGGAGCAAGGCAAGTTCCCGAGCATGGTAATCTCCCCACATGCTGGATTCACCATGTGGTACTTGTCCCGGATTTGGCCGATAATCCCAACCATTTGGATGGTGGTAAATCGAGTGCAAAACCAATCCCTGATGCTCCTCATCGGTGGAAAGATAAGGTTCGGAAAAAAGTGTCTTGGCGAGTTGGTAACCTACTTGGAAGTAGCGGTTGGACTTTTCGGGATCACTTGTTTTGAGCCAATTCCCAATCCTGATAAATCCCTGTGCCGCAATCGCAGCAGCGGAGGAATCCACAGGTTCATAAGCATTGTATGGATCAGCGGGTCGGTTGAAGTAATCCCCCATCATGAACAAACCCGGTGCTCCGGTGTCCCAATAGGGAATCCCATCAGTAGGAGTATTTGCCAAGTAAAATTCAGCAGTAGCTGTGGCAGCCTTGGATAGTGCAAACCTCAGGTTTTCTTGTGAGATGATTCCTGCATAATCTGCCTCAGGCAAATCCTCCAAAACTTCCAAAATCTCGCCCAAGCCACATATCGCCCAAGCCAATCCCCTTGTCCAGGTACTGAATCCGGTATAACCCTGTTGGGAATTTGGACAGCGGTAGTTACCGTCATTGGTATTGAAAATGATCTCATGGGCTGTCCGCCCAGAGATGTCATATTGGTCGCGACCTTCCCCAAAGAAAATGGAATAACGCACCGTACTGAGTAAATGCTGAATGGCCCGACCAAGGAGATTTATCATTTTGTCATTTTCTCCCTGCAAAACATGGCCGAGTTGATGGGAAAGGATCACCGCCCTGCAAGTCCGGATCGTATCCACAAAAAGAGAATGCGGTCCATTGAAGGAATACATGTACCCTCCCGACGGGATGCTTGTCCAGCGTAATGCCTGTACCGCACCGCTGACTTTGATGGCCAGGCGGTAATATTCTTTTTCCCAAAAAGTAGCTTCCAATTTCCCCTCCACGATCATCCGGAGGAGATTGCCATACGTGCTGACATTGTTGAATCCATGGTCATGAACACCCGTATGTGTCAGGTGAGGTGCCATTTTCTTCAGTGTATTTTCCTTTCCCAAATGGAGAAATATTTCCTCGCCCGTAGCATCATATTGGAAAAGGGCAGAACCAAATTGAAAACCTTGGGTCCATTCCGTCCATCCTCGGGTGACATATTTTCCCTTTTCGGTAAAAACAGGAGCACCCTTGGAGGTATCAAAAGTCTTTTCGATCGAAAGGATTTTCTTCCCCGAAAGGTCCCAAAACTTTGTTAAGGAACTTTCTATCTGCTTTTTTTCAAAATTTAAATCAAGCTTCATGGCTATTTTTTTGGATAAAATGGTGACGCACCATGATGGCAGGCACCACCACAATCAATATACAATACATCAGAAAATCCAGCGGGAAATTTTCAAATCCATTTGGTACGACACCAAGGATGGAAAGGATAAAATATCCCAAAAACGCACCTGAAATCCAAAGTAGTTCTCGGGGCGGATTTTTGAAAATCACTGCGCCTAATATCACCGGTGCCACCATCGAGGTGCCGGTAAAACTCACCCTTGCCAGCAAGACAAGTTCGTCGCTCATGTATGTCGAAAACACCAAAACGATCAAGGAAAACACCATGATGGAGATTTTGGTCCTCCTCATGATTGCTTTGTCCGAACCGGAAAGCAAAGATCTCAATTCGGATCCCAAAGCGAAAATTTGGGCATTAGTAGTAGAAAGACAAGCTGCGAATAATCCGACAACCGCCAAAGCCGCCACCGGCACCGCTTGGTCAAACAACAAAGCTTTCGCAAGAAAATCCGAAGTGCTTGCATCAGGGTATTTGACTGCGCCATACAATCCGATGAAGGCAGTAGGCAGGATTACCAAAATGGCGAATATCCCCACTGCGTACGCCATTTTGTGTACAGATTTCAAGTCCTTCATGACTATCAATCTGGTGGTAAATTGGGGTTGGGAAACAGGGATCATGACTATTGCAATGGTAGATGCAATCAGAAATTGGTGGCTGAAAAGGCCTTTTGGCCCGGGAAGGGACTGAAGTCCAGGATTTGTTTCATTGACCTGCGCCATGGCGGCTTGGAATCCCCCACTCATCTGAAGGCAAGTGACCCCTATAATCCAGATAACCACCAACAAGATCACACCCTGTATCGCATCTGAATACATGATGGCTTTGAGCCCTCCGATCTCTGCATAAGCTAGCATAATCAACACCAGGATGGCAGACCATGACCAATAGGGCAGCAAATCGGGAAATGCTGCATTGAGGAAAATGGAAATTCCACGGATTTGGATTGCCACATACGGGATCAGAAATAGGAAAGCGCTTGCAAAGACAAGGTAGCCTGCATACTTGTTTTTGTAGCAGGAAATCATCAATCCCGCAACGCCTTTATAACCTTGTAATGAAGCCCTTTTGCGAAGCTTATACCCAAACCAGATCAGAAAGAAAACCATAAAGGCGTCCGACAATCCCAGAAAAACCCAAGCCCCTACTCCATGAACGCGAAAGAAATCCGGCATACCCATAAAGGTGAAAGCACTGAATAAAGCTGCTGAGAAAGTCAGGAAACCAAGTATCGCGCCGATGTTGGATCCTGCAAGGATGAATTCATCCGAGGAGCGGTCTTTCCGGTAAGACTTGTAGGAGGCATAGCCCAACGAAGCTAGAAAGACGAAGAAGAAAAATCCCAGCCAACCGATCATTTGATTCCTTTTTCTTCATATGGAAAAAACCGGGAGGCGAGGAAAGTCAACACCACCACCAGAACCGTTACCAAAAATCCCGACCAAAATATAAATGGTATGCCCCAGAGTGTGGGATCGGGTTTGTTTTCCTGAAAAAGAAAGAAGAAAGAAATCACGGCCAAAAGCAGTACGCTGAGGACGATGAGGTTCCAAATTTTGGATTTCATAATTTTGGGTTTAGGGTTAGAGAGTTATCCGGATAGTTATGGGGCTATTTTGGTAGCTACAAGCTAATAAATATCTAGAAGAAATGCCTCGTGCGGTGGGATGAAATATGGAAAATGAATAGAATTTAAAAGGTTTTGTTTTGTTGAAATTCCAAACATTGAAGCTGAATTTTTGACGTTTATTTCTAATGTCACTTTTTGTCTTGACACAAAAAGTAACCAAAAAAGTCAAGAAATTTTAATCCTATCCGCACACATTGCCACCGCCGGCCCGGAAAAATTTCTTCCTCCCCACGGTTGTTTCAGTTCAAAATTTGTTTAAAGTTTACGATTCTGGCTAATTTCTCCTGCCATTTCAAAATTTAATGATTCAATAAGAACCTTTGCCCATGCTATTCGATATTCAGCCCACTTCGGGGCTAGTACCTATAGAAAAACCCAACTTTTTACAGATGGCTAGAAATCAATCTTTATCTTTTTTACATTTATAAAAAAGCATCCAACCAGCAACCATGAAACAAAACCCAGCATCCCTCCTATTGCTATTCGGAATATTTTATATTTTCAGCTGCAAGACAGCACCTGAAGAAACCGAAGTAAAGCGGCCAAACATCATCTTCATCATGTCGGATGACCACGCCTACCAGGCGATTTCGGCATATGATACTAGGTTGATCCAAACGCCAAACATCGACAGAATCGCAAAAATGGGCATGCTCTTCACCAATGCCTGCGTGACCAACTCAATCTGTGCCCCTTCCCGCGCTACGATCCTGACAGGAAAGCATTCCCACGTCAACGGCAAAATCGACAACCACTTTCCTTTCGACACGACCAACATCACTTTTCCCCAACTTCTCCAAAGCTCCGGTTACCAGACTGCGATGTTTGGCAAACTCCATTTTGGCAACAGCCCAAAAGGTTTTGACCAATTCAAAATCCTTCCCGGTCAGGGCTCCTATTATAACCCGGATTTTATCACCAAAAATGAGGGAAATATCAAAGTCGATGGCTACGTAACCGATATCGTGACGGATATGACTTTGGATTGGCTGCAAAATGAGCGCAAATCTGATCAGCCATTTATGTTGATGTACCTCCACAAAGCACCGCACCGCGAATGGTTGATGGCGGAGCGGCATATGGAGGAATTTACCAACAAAACATTCCCTGAACCGACAACCCTTTTTGACGATTATTCAGGCCGTGGATCCGCTGCTAGGGAGGCCGAAATGAACCTTTTGAAGCACATGAACTGGTCAGGCGACTCCAAATTGTACCCGGAAACTATGGGTGAAATGGGGATTCCGGATGAATCAGGATGGGATAAAGGTGCATTTGAAAGGGAAGTTGGCCGACTCAGCCCCGAACAAAGAGCAAACTGGGACAAGGCTTACATGAAAGTGAATGATGTTTTCAAAAAGGCATTTCCGACCATGACCGAAAAGGAAAAAATGCAATGGAGGTACCAACGCTACATGCAGGATTACCTTGGCACGATCGCTTCAGTGGATGAAAATGTCGGGCGCGTTCTTGATTACCTTGAGGCCAATGGACTGATGGAAAATACGATCATCGTCTATACTTCCGATCAGGGATTTTATTTGGGAGAGCACGGTTGGTTTGACAAGCGGTTTATCTACAATGAATCCTTCAAGACACCACTTTTGGTTTCTTGGCCTGGAAAAATCAAAGCCGGAACCAAATCAGATGAGATGGTCCAAAATCTTGATTTTGCTCAGACCTTTTTGGAAGCTGCCGGAATACCTGCACCCGCTGACATGCAGGGTGAAAGCCTCATTCCGATCCTGACAGGAAATGATGAAAAATGGACCCGAGATGCCGTCTATTACCATTATTACGAATATCCATCTGTACACATGGTCAAGCGGCATTATGCGATCGTCACCAAGGAATACAAGCTGGTCCACTACTACTTTGATGTGGATGAATGGGAACTCATCGACCGTCTCAATGATCCCAATGAAATGAAAAATGCTTATGACGATCCTGCTTATACTGATATCAAAAAAGAACTGCATGCCCAATTGGAAGAACTTAGGAAAAAATATGGTGACAGTTCAGAACTGAGTCAAAGCTATATAGACAGGTATTTGGAGGACATTTCCAAACGCCGGGCTTTCGGTGCCAACCAGCAAACCGTCAAAACCATTTTCGAAAAAAAGGGGATAAAGGCTGCGTATGAGTTTGATTGAATTTTCACTATTGATAGGATATAAATGGGAAAAGAAAAACGGCGAAGCATTTATTCCCTGATGGTCGTTCATTTTGGCCATACGGTTAGGCATCTGAGACAGATTCACCGGGTCAAAGCGTCAGAAGGGGTTCTTTATTTCATGCTCAAAATTTCGATCTGGTCTGATGTCAGCCCCTCAGCTTTTGCTTCCAGATTAATTTTCCCTGATTTTCCATTAGGCCGAATGATTACCAATCCCTTGCCATGAAAAACCTTCTTTTCAGGCAGTTGGAAGCTCGAAACATCGGCAGGATTCCCATTGCCCACACCGGCAATTTCTCCCTCACCTTCTACTTGAAAAGTAATCATTTGGTCGTCTACATAAGGCACTACGTTTCCATTGGCGTCAACCACCTCTACTTGGACAAAAGATAAATCCCGTCTGTCTGCTTTGATCGAACTTCTATCTGCAATCAGCCTGATAGCCACCGGTTCTCCGACCGTTTGTAAGGTATCAGCCCCTGTTTGCTGATCATTGAGATAGCTTTTGGCTACCAAAATTCCCGGAGAATATGGCACTTCAAAAATTGCAGTAATGTTGTTGGGTTTGAGTTTTTGCTCAGCAATTGCCTTCCCGTTCAGTTCAATCGTTACTTTTTCAGCTCTGGAATAAACAAATACCTGCATCGTTTTCCCCTCCTCGCCGGGAAAGCTCCAACTCTTCAATTGGTCAGGAAAGTTGTAATAGAAATTAGCTTCTTCATATCCTTCCGGAATGGGTTTATGCACCAAAACTTCCACTTCACTTTGTCTCCACACCACATCTAGATAGTATGAGTTTACCTTTTTATTTCCGATCAGGTCAAGTTCCCCTGTGTATGCATTGAAAATAGGCCAAGCAGGACTTAAAAACATTTCATATCCTGAACCTCCGAGAAGCCCTTCACTTTTTTCTTTGTCAGGATCTTGTTTGACCAACCTTGGTGCACCCAAACCTGCCTCACCAAGATAATCCATCGCTGTCCAGCTAAATGCTCCGATCACATAAGGTAGTTTCTCAACTTTCAGCCAATTTTCAATTCCTTGGGTTGGGAAATATTCGGATGCATACATGATCCTATCCGGATGCTTTTTGTGATCACTTTCATACTTCAGGTAGGAATAATTGTAACCCGCTACCTCCACATTTTCAAAAGCAGGCGCAGTATCGTCCCAGGTTTTTGTCTTGTCCAAAAGAATCAAATGAAGTGGGATTGCCTGAGTCACAGGCCGTGTTGAGTCTAATTGTCGGACTGTGTCTGCAAGTCGCTTTCCAATCTCATAACCCGTAGAATCAGCACCTTCAGGGATTTCGTTCCCGATGCTCCACATGATAATGCTTGGATGGTTACGGTCACGGAGTACCATGGATTGGAGGTCTCTCTCCCCCCAATCGTTGAAATAGAGATGGTAATCAGCCGGAGATTTCATCCGTTCCCACATATCAAATGCCTCATTGATCACCAGCATCCCAAGGCGGTCACAGGCATCGAGCAATTCCGAAGAAGGAGGATTATGGCTGATGCGGACTGCGTTGTATCCTTCCTTTTTCAGCAATTCTATCTTTCGCTCCTCCGCCCGGTCAATGGCGACTGCACCGAGAGGTCCGTTGTCATGGTGGATACATCCACCTTTGAGTTTCATGGATATCCCATTCAGGCTAAACCCTGTTTGTGCATCAAAATGTATCGAGCGAATACCAAAGGGTGTATCCGTCTCATCGAGGACCTTTCCATTCTGGGAAATTGTAACCTTGACTTTGTATAACTGTGGCTCATCCACCGACCATAATTTTGGATTGGTAACAGTAATATTTTGAGTTGCAGTTTGTTTTTCTTCCGAAACAGGAGATAGCATTTGTTGCGTTTTTCCAACCATTTCACCGGAGGGTTCATAGACTTCAGTAAGTAGAGTAAGAGGTGAGGTGCTTGATTTGCCATGCAACTTGGTCTCAACAGTAACAGTCGCTGACGCTTCAGAAACTGTTGGAGTTGTAATATAGGTGCCCCAAATATCAATGTGTAATGGATTGACAATCGTCAACCAAACATGCCTATAAATGCCAGAGCCCGAATACCAACGGCTATTGTGACCTTCGTTCTTCACCTGAACAGCGATCACATTGTCCTGACCTGTGGGCATAAGGTAGGGAGTCAAATCATAATAAAAGGAAGTATATCCATTGGGATAGTTTCCCAGATGATGGCCATTGATCCACACATCGGAATTCATATACACCCCATCAAACTGGATTATTACTTTTTTGCCATTTGAGGCTTTGTCAAGCTTAAAATGCTTTCTGTACCAAGCCGTACCTCCCACCAAAAATCCTCCGTCGCGGTGTGAGATGGCTCCTTTTGAGAATGGACCGACAATGCTGTCCTCAATCTGATTGGGTAAATCCTCAATGCTCCAGTCGTGCGGAAGGTCTAATTTCCGCCACTTCTTGTCATCATATTTTTCGCTAGAAGCGCCGGGATTATTGTCCTTGCTAAAAAGCCAGTTATCATTAAATAATACAGTTCTGTCGGACACAGATTGATTCTTAGGATTTGATTGGGCAAGTGCGGGGATATAAACCAACAGAAAGAGAATAAGCAAGTTTCTTTTCATTGTATTGCTAAACTTGGTGATGGAAATGATGCTTAAGCAAATTTTCTTAAAAATTTATGTGTCTTGCCTCAAGCGAAAATAGGCGGATTGCAATCATGCAATCCGCATTATTGATTATTGTTTAGGTGCAATAATACGTTCTCCTTCTGCTTCAAACATCCCTAATAAGTTTCCAGTCACATGGTCTTCGTCAGCTTTGGTCAATTCTAAAGTGACATCGTAACCTTCTGCATTGAAATAAAAAGTAGCAGTGTCTTCGCCTAACTCTGCCTTATCGATTTTGGTGATTTCATTTCCTGACTCATCCTGCACAACTCCGGTCAATGAATCTTCCTTCTTTTCAAGCACTAAAATCATGTTAGCATCTCCGTTAGGAGTTCCTTTAATAACCACCTTCCACTTACCAACAAAATAATCAGCAGGAGACTGCGCATATACATTTGCATTGAGTGAAAGAAGTGAGATTAATAATCCGCCGATAATAAGGCTTAGATTTTTCATAATTTTAATGGTTTTGGTTAGAAATTGTCTTAATGTAAGTTTTAGGAAATAAAGATATGACATTGTTATTTCTATTCTGTAATATTTACGCAATTATTTTTTAGCTTTGTATATGAACTCACAAGAAGAAGTAATAGACTTTGTAATCAATGGTCATAAAGATTACCTTCCTCATGTATCAATTGACAGTGTCATATTTGGATATCACCACCAACAACTCAAAATTTTACTGTTAAAATGGATAGGACATATTGGATGGGGATTGCCGGGTGGATTTATCAAACGCCGGGAGCCACTGACGGATGCTGCCTACAGGATTTTGAAAGAAAGAACCCGGCTAAGCGACTTGTTCTTGCAGCAGTTTCATGTATTTGGAGATTCGCCATATAGGGCGCAGGAAAGAAGCCCGGCCGAATTCCGTGAAAAATATGGTGCGGTAACTTCGGAAGACAATTGGTTATTTCAACGAACCTTATCAATAGGGTATTTCGCTTTAGTCGATTATTCAAAAGTGGATATTACCACAGATTTTTTTACAAATGATTTTTATTGGTGTGATGTGAATGAAGTCCCATTCCTTTTGTTTGATCAAAATGAAGTAGTAGAAATGGCTTTGAAAATGCTAAGGCTTGCGATTTATCACCAACCGATTGGTTATAACCTATTGCCTGAAAAATTTACCATTCCCGAAATCCATTCACTTTACCAAACCATTTTAGGAAAAGAATTGGATCAAAGAAACTTTTCCAAAAAGCTTTTGACACTCGGACTTATCAAAAAACTGGATGAAAGAAGAAGCATTGGACCACACCGTTCGCCTTACCTATACCAGTTTGATAAAGCAAATTATGAAGAAGCCTTAAAGGAAGGTATTGTACATACCTATTGAAAAAAGGTAAGTCCTCCGCAATGTAGATTGTATGTCGAATTGGAGTTCAGGTTGGGAATCGTAATCAAATTAATCCAATTCTAATTCCATTCCTTCCCTTGCAGGACCGAAGTCAGGCTTTGGTAAGTAACATTCAATTCCCTGTATCATTTCTCCCCTTTTCCAAATAAATCGAAGTAATCGGATATACGATACGGATATCATTTTCTGCCCGGAACCTGTCGATGATTGCTTCGGTGATCTGATGTTCAAAAACCCTTCTCTTCCTTGGTTTGCACAGGTACCGGAGAGAAAGTTGGATGCCCCGTTCCTGGATTTTGGTATAAACGGTCGGCGTATATTGGCTGAATGAAATGAAATGTTCTTTTTGGGCTCTTCTCAATTCGTATTCAATGCTTTTAAAATCGGGAGAAAGAAGTTCTGTCATGATTTCTCGCAGCAAAAGGGTGGCTTTTTTATAATCAGATTCAAGCCCGATAAAAATATTTTGCTCGTTCCAGATATAGTCGAAGCCCTGACTGTAATTGGCTTGCGGATCTGTAAATACCTTCCCATTGGGCACATGGACTATCCTTCCGGTGCTTTGCTCACCATCTACCCAGTTACCGACTTCCAGCAAGCTGAACTGGAACAGTCTTAAATCCACGACATCTCCTTTGAATTCCCCAATCTGAATCCTGTCGCCAACATCAAAAGGCTTCCGCCAATAGATAAACATCCATCCTGCGATATTGACAAAGATATCCTTGAGGGCGATGGCAATACCCGCTGACAACAAACCCAAAAAGGTGGTGATGGATTGGAAATTGGTGATCCAGATATTGCCTACAAGCAGCAAGCCAATAAAAACAAGAATGTATTCGATGGTTTTGCGGGTATGGAATTGTTTTTTGATTTCAATATCCTTTCCCCGAGAAATAATTTTGAACGATCCTTTTTTGATCAGCCACAATATCAAAATGATTAGGATGGTCTTGTAGATGCTCCACCTGATATCATAAGCAATGATGTCGTCTAAGTATTCTATGTAATTCTCCATAAGAAACAGATATTCCAAACTAAGATTGAAATAATGAATATAAACATTTATTTAACCTATTGATAGCAAGCACTTCATATCACTCTATTTAAATAATCCGCAACAATACATGGATAATGGTGGTTCTACAATATTATATCCTACTAATTAAAGCAGGCTGACGGAAAGGATTTGCAAGGTCTTTCTGTTTTGTGCTGCCCCTGTTCATGTCCAAACTTTCCAAAGAGGAGAAATTCCTCGATTTCTCAGATTACGGCAGGCCTTTGGCCAAAGTATTTGCCAATCAACTCAAAAACACCAGCATTACTCCTGTTCAGGTCACTTTCCTTTTTGGAATCAGTGGATTATTGGCAATTTACTGCATTCTGAATGGCTTTTTCATCGTGGCGGGATTTTTCCTTCTCCTAAAATCCGTCATCGATGCCGCAGACGGTGAATTGTCAAGAATCAAAAACACCCCCTCTTACACAGGTCGGTACCTTGATTCTATCTTTGACAATATCCTGAACCTGCTATTCCTGCTCAGTATCTGCTCGGTTTCAGATTCAAGTATTTGGACTACTATGGTTGCATTTCTTTGTTTACAGTTTCAGGGTACTTTGTATAATTATTACTATGTGATCCTGCGCCACAATTCTGACGGCGGGGATGTTACCAGCAGTATCTTCGAAAATGAAATCCCTATTGCTTTCCCGGGGGAAAACCAAAAAACAGTAAACCTATTATTTAGGATCTTCAATGTTTTGTATCTGCCATTTGATAAAGCAATACATGAATTGGACAAAGAGGCAGTCGAAATCATCACGTATCCCAAATGGTTTATGAGTATGGTCTCATTGTATGGCCTTGGGTTCCAGCTTTTGGTCATGGCAATGATGCTTTCCATTGGTCTAGTCAATTATATCGTTCCTTTCTTTATCGCCTATTCCCTTTTGATTTTTGTTTTTATAGCGATTCGACGAACATTCCTTACCGAAAAAATAAGCAACCAATCCTGTTGAAATAATGCCTCTGGATTGACTCAATGGCATTTTGGTTAAAATCAAAAAACCCGACAAAATGCCGGGATTCAGTTTTTATGTATCGGTGGAATTACAATTTGAACCCCAACCTGTAGTTGACCATGAGATAGTATGGCCAATATCCGTCAAAAGAGGACATACTCACCCCGATCGTATTTCTCCTGTTTGGATTTGCAGGTTTCCAATCAAATGTCACCTGGGATACATACCCCAATCTTCTGTGGCTTTCAACCATAAATCCTGAACTTTCCTGTACCCTTGGTTCCTCAGGGCTCAACTGATAACCGCGGTGTATGGCTTCGCCCCCAAATTGAAATGATGGTCCAAAAGCCAAACCTACCCTGAAATCCTTTTTGGTTCGTATGATGTCATATTGAAATCTTACATCTGTAAAAATACCTGAGACGAACTGTTCCCGATCTTCAGGGAAAGTATAGTTAAAATCTGCATTAATGATGGAATGATAAAAGGTCAAACTGGGGTTAATCGAAAATCTATCAAGGACTTTAAAGCTCAGTTCATTGATGACATTAAAACCATACATACCTACATTCCCTTCTACCAGCACCCCTGTGCCTATCCTGTATGTCATGTTGCTGCTCTTTTCTTCTAATTGCTGCGCAAATGAAGTGGCCGAAATCAAAAGCAAAATGAAAATTGTTGAGGTGATGTTTTTCATGATGATGTTCTTTGTGAGAGACAAAAATATAACTAAATAGCTGTTTGACAACTTAAGTTTTCCTTTTTATTCCTCCAAAAACTCTTTTCAGAAATAATCCCTTTTTAGCATGATTTCCCGCTTTCTGTTTTTTCATTGACAATTTCCCACACAAGCTTGACAGCCCTTGATTATTTTGTTTACATTATAAACACATAAATGTTTATTAAATAAACATTTTAAAAAATTCCTAGCCTTGACGCACTGAGGCAAAGACGCTAAAAAAATAGAAAAATGGGTGGTTGCTAAAGCCTATATCGCCAAAGGCATATATCCATTTTATATCGCTTTAGCATATATCCATTTATTTCGCCAAAGGCACATTTCTATCTATTTCATAAAGTATATTTCAATGTTTATCAACTGCCATTCCTTTTACAGCTTCAAATACGGGACGATGTCCGTGGAAGCACTGATCGCTGAAGCGAAGGGCAAAAAACTCGACTCTCTCGCCCTCACCGACATCAATTCCACCGCCGGCGTGTTTCCCTTTATCCGTGAAGCACAGAAAAAAGGCATCCATCCCGTCATCGGCATCGACTTCCGAAACGGTGTGAAGCAACAATACATCGGCCTTGCCAAAAACCAAGAGGGCTTCTTCGAACTCAACAAACACCTCTCCCACCACCGCATCAAGGGCATTCCCTTTGAAGCAAAGGCTCCGGCTTTTGCGCATAGCTTTATAGTATATCCCCTACCCGCAAAGTTTTTTGCCCTGCGGGAAAATGAGTTTGTCGGAATCCATCCCTACCAACTCAACAAGATCGTGAAGTCGCCATGGTTTAGGTACAAGGACAAACTCATCCTGCTACAGCCGGCGACATTCAGCTCCAAGCTGGAATTCAACGCCCACCGCCTCCTCCGGGCGATCGATGGCAATACCTTGCTCAGCAAACTGGAAACCGAAGAACAGGGCGAAATCTGCGACATGCTCTACAGCTATGCCGACATGGTCGCCCGCTGTGAAGGGCACAGCTACCTGCTGTATAATGCCCAGAAACTGCTGGAAGCCTGTCAGTTTTCCTTTTACTTCCAAGCTGTCAAAAACAGAAGGGATATCCTCGGTTCAGACTGGGAAGATTACGACTACCTCAGGCAGGAAACCTTCAAAGGTGCCCTCATGCGCTATGCAGACCTCACTGCCGAGATCAGCAAGCGGATCGAAAAAGAACTCGAACTCATCCAGCAAAAGGGATTTGTCTCCTACTTTCTGATCAATTATGACATCGTCAACTTTGCCCACAGCAAAGGCTATTACCATGTCGGACGGGGCAGCGGCGCCAACAGCATCGTCGCTTACTGTCTCTACATCACCGATGTGGACCCGATCGAGTTGGACCTGTACTTCGAGAGGTTCATCAACCTGTACCGTGAAAACCCGCCGGATTTTGACATCGACTTCAGTTGGACAGACCGGGACGAGGTGACCGCGTATATTTTTGAGAAATACAACCAAGGAAATCAAGAGCATGTCGCCTTGCTGGGTTCGTACAGTACATTCCAGTCCAACTCCATGCTGCGCGAACTCGGAAAAGTCTTTGGCCTGCCCAAAACAGAAATCGAATCGCTGATCTATTATGCCGGTAAGCCCGACTATGTCCCTGACCAATATGGGAAGCTGATTATCAAATACAGTCAGGTCCTCCACGGCATGCCTTCTCACCTGACGATCCATGCCTGCGGAATCTTGATTTCCCACAAACCGATACATTATTACACCGCGACAGAAATGCCGCCAAAGGGATTTCCCTTAGCACATATTGACATGCATGTGGCTGAAGACATCGGACTGTATAAATTTGACATCCTGAGTCAGCGGGGTCTCGGCCATATCAAAAGCGCCATCCAGATCATCGAACAAAATCAGGGCGTCAAGGTCGATATCCGTCAGGTAGAAAAATTCAAGAAAGATCCCAAGATCAAGGAACACCTCCGGGATGGGCATACCATCGGGGCATTTTATGTCGAGTCACCCGCCATGCGCATGCTACTCGCCAAGATGAAAGCCGACGAATATCTTGAGCTCGTGGCAGCCAGTTCCATCATCCGTCCGGGGGTGGCACGGTCGGGTATGATGCGGGAATATATCCTGCGGCATGTGGACCCCGAGCGCCGCAAAACCGCTCATCCGGTAATGATGGAGATCATGCCCGAAACTTACGGCATCATGGTCTATCAGGAAGATGTGATCAAGGTGGCACACTACTTTGCGGAGCTTTCTCTCTCAGAGGCAGATGTGCTGCGTCGCGGCATGAGTGGCAAATCCCGTTCGAAGGAAGAATTCAAGCGGGTACAAGACCAGTTCTTTATCAACTGCGAAAAGCTTGGCCGTGACCCCAAAATCACCGCAGAGGTTTGGTATCAGATCGAGAGTTTTGCCGGATATTCTTTTGCCAAAGGACACTCGGCATCCTTTGCAGTGGAAAGCTATCAGAGCCTGTACCTCAAGGCCTACTTTCCGCTGGAGTTTATGGTCGGGGTGATCAACAACTTCGGGGGATTTTACCATACGGAGTTTTATGTCCACGAGCTCCGCATGAGCGGCGCCGACATACAGGCACCGCACATCAACGAGAGCGACTACCTGACCAATATCAAAGGCAAGACTGTCTACTTGGGATTTATCCACCTGAAGTTTCTCGAAAAGACATCTGTCGAAAAAATCCTACGGGAAAGAGCCGTCAACGGACCCTATCTGGGATTATCTGATTTTATTGCGAGGGTAGAAATCAGCCTGGAGCAGGCGCTGATCCTGATCCGTATTGCCTGCTTCAGGTTTACAGGCAAGAGCAAACAGGAACTGCTCTGGGAGGCGCATTTTATCCTGAACAAAAGAAAAACCGTAGCCGTCGGCAACGAACTGTTCAAAAAATCAGGTTTCCGTGAACTGCAGGTTCCCGAGCTTGAGGCTGCCGACATCCGGCAAGAGATCGTCGATCAGATAGAAATCCTGGAATTTCCGCTGGATTCTCCCTTCCTGCTAGTCAAAGACCAGTCTGTGGCGAGCGTCAGGGCAAAGGATATGAAACTGCATCTGGGCAAAACGGTGCAAGTCATCAGCTACCTCGTCACGATCAAATACACAAGGACGGTCAAGGGAGAGGTGATGAACTTTGGCACCTTTGTCGATCGGGAAGGAGATTGGATTGACACGGTTCATTTTCCTCCTGTGGTCAAAAAATATCCCTTCAAAGGCCGCGGCATCTACCTAGTCAAAGGCAAAGTCACGCAGGAATTTGACTTCTACAGCATCGAAGTCAGCAGCTGTGAGCGGATGGAATATTGGAATGCGGGGGATTGAGGGACTGGTTCAAGTCTCCAGACTTGGACCATCAAAACACAGTCTTCAGACTGACTACATCCTTACCATCCTTGGTTCAAGTCTCCAGACTTGGATCATCAAATTGCAGTCTTCAGACTACCTCAACTTTACTCAATCAATATCATCTCAATCAAAGTCTCATTCGATCCCGCCTAATTGGCTGCGCTGCTATACAAATAATCTTCTTGGGAAAGGACAATTCCCGCTTCTACAGGATTTTGGTGGATATAGAGAAGGCTTCGGCTGACTTTTTCATTTGTGTTCATCTCGATTGGATGACTGTGCTGTCGCCAGACTTGAAAGTGTGTATTATTTGGGTTTGCCCTTCCTGCCTTTCCAAAATATCAAAGCAAAAACTCTTTTCTGCTTTCTAACGAACTTGCTTTTATAGCCTCAAGGATCTTTACAGAAGTAAACTTTTTAATGTCCCTCATTAATCCTTCAAGTGGTTGCTCTCCATTTCTGCCGAGAATCATGTGGACCTGACTTAACATTATTCAATAGGCACATAGATCAAGGCCCTTGAATTCCTGACAATACCTAAGTGAATCCAAAAAGATATCTCGGTACTCCCTGCGGGTAAATAAATCAATCCACTCAATCACCGTGAAGGTTACAAAATAAAGTTTGTCTTGGTCTCTGATTTTAAATTTTCTACTCATAGAAAAAAGATTACTAACTGCAGTAATTTAGTTGATTTTTTTTGAATAATCAGTCTGAAGACTGTTATGTTTCGGTCCAAGTCTGAAGACTTGAACCATTGGTTCAGCCAAATAGAAGGAGGCCTGAATTGATTCAGGCCTTCTCGGTATTGGAGCTTCTGCTAGAATAATATCAATTTTTGAAGTTAATGTAATAGGTACACATACCCATACTTATCAAGACGCTCAATAAAACCAATTCCTTTTTTGTCTTATACCGGTAAATGATAAAAAGTACAGCAAAAAACACAAGGAATCCAATATTTACAATTTCGTACCTGAATGTTTTGAGAAACAGTACTGCTCCTTGAATAGAAAGCTGCAGCATGATGCCCCAATAGATAAGAAGATCAACCTTACGTGTTTCTTGTTCAGAAAAGAATCCGGAAATAGCTTTCCAAGCAAAAATCATGATGAAAACTGTAATCCCCATTGAAATTGGCATCCTCGAAATTTTACCAATATCAAGTAAAAAAGCTCCTACTAGTAAAAATACTAAATAGTTCAATGTCAGCCACTTTGAATATTTTAAGCTCATAATGATGTTTGACTGGAATATTGTCAGGCTAAATCTATCCAATAATTACCTCTAATTCCAAACCTAGTAACATCACTTTTAGATTGGTCCCAATATATTGGGTTTCTTTTATCCCGACCCCTGTTTTGATTTCTCGGAAAAAAGGAAATCTAAACCAAGCAATTAGACAATCGGTACATTATGATGCGAAAATCCAAGCCTGCCCATGATGGATACTGAGACTTTAACCGGTCAAATCCTGAAATCGTATTTACAACTTTCCCTAAATCGGGTATTTATTGTAATCATACTAACAACAAAATCATAAAAAGTAAATTGTTGTAACCATACTTACAACTTTTACACTATCAATTCTCCTCCATAAAATCTTCGATCCATTTGTAAACCTTGCTTGGGGTGTAGATAAACTGCACGATCATGGGTTTGTGTTTTTTGCCTTTCTGTAGATGAAAATTGGGTTCAGGGTTTATCTTTTTGTATTCTTCCAAAAATCTTTCTGTAGTCTTTTCTATTCCCGGCAAGGTCTTTCCTCCCATCATGATCAGCATAGGGGGATCTTTTTCGTCCAAATAATAAATCGGTGAGGTATCTTTCCAAACCCGTGGGTTGTCAGTAAATGCCCGAAGATATTGAGTCCCCGGAGCATAATTCATTTCTTTCAAAAACCAATACATATCCAATCCCGCCGCATCTATCAGAATTGTTCCCTTGATCGGATTCTCCACTCCCAAGGTGTCAAAATACTCATCGCGGACAGAAATCAGACTCGCCAAGTGTCCCCCCGCAGAATGTCCTGAGACGTAAATCTTGTCCGGACTTCCTCCATAGGTTTTGATATTCTGCGCTGTCCATTTGACTGCCTGTGCAGCGGCTTTGGCCATGTCATGCACCTGATAATCCGGGCTGAGTGGGTAATCAATGATGACTGCCACTATTCCTTTCCTTGCCAATCTTGCGCCAAGAAAGTTATAAAGCTCTTTATTACCCGAGTCCCAACTTCCTCCATAGATGAAAAGCATTACGGCATTGCTCCCTTCGGCATTTTTCGGGGCAAATACATTCAATTGTTTTTCGGGAAGATTTCCTAGAAATCCTTTTTCCATATAAGTGATTTCCTTACTCCTCTGCACGGCCTTGAAAGAACAAGAAAAAGATATAGTTACAAAAAAGGTAAAAAGAAGGTAGCGGTTATAAAATTGCATAAAGTACGTTTAAGATTTATCCCCAACGATAACTCGCTAAGGATTGCGCGGGTTTAAAATTATAAAATCTAAACTTCCAAAAGGCTTAATTATAGGGAAAAAACCGAATCTTTTCCTAAGCTTAAACCCATGTAAATGACATTTTTGGAGCAAATTTTTCTCATTAAAATGAGCCTTTCACCAAAAACTGAAAAATTTTTTTGCCCTCAAAAAGCCCTTCTCATTTTGTTAATTGGCAGTCGTGATTACTAATTTGCATTTCATTTTTTTACTGAAATTTATTCAAAAAAATAATTTTGAGTTAGAAACCTAATTATCTATATTTCAATCCCTTCCGATCCCATCAAAGCATTTAACCAGAAGGAAATCACTTTCAAATCATCCAACAATTGGCTTTTTCACCCAAAAGTCAAGCAACTTTAAAAGATATGAAAATAGGAATTTTAGGAGGAACTAAACTTGCTTCCACCCTTGGCAACAAAATGCTCGCCATGAACCAAACGGTGGTTTTTGGAGTGCGCGAAGATTTCGTGACAAAGGAGATCGAATGGAAAATTCTCAACATGTATCTCGACAAAATATTCAGCTACGAGACAGCTATTGAGATGTCTGACGTGCTATTGATCTGCTGTGAAAACGAGCACCTACCGAAAGTCTGCAACAGCCTTGCCGTTTCTGACTTAAAAAACAAAATTATCATCGACTGTACAAACGGCGCTTATACCGCGGAATTTTCCTGCAATACAACGCTGATCAACAAAAGCATCGGTCAAAACAAACTCTTCAAAGCTTTTAACAATTTGGGAATTGATTACCCCAAATCCGATCCTATGGGTCTTGTCAAAGAAACCTACTATTGTGGGCCTGATTCCGCTGAAAAGCTAAGTGTCAAAAAAATCATCGAATGGGTAGGATTCAAACCTGTAGATGCAGGAGAAATCGAGAATGCAATGCTACTCGAAGCCTTCTACCATCTGAGAAAGACCATTTCCTTTCAAAGACATGAGAAGATGGATTGCCACTTTAAACTGATAGCGGTATAGGACACACTTCTACGCTCAATCCATTTTATTCGCATTCACTAACCATTGTGATTATCACAAGAGGTTGATATTGCCTTTTTTTAACTATTTTTAGGTTTGCCAAATTTTTCAAAACCAATCTGTTTGTTCAGTGGAAATCAATGAAACAACAAATTCCGAGGATACTTCGGAGGAATTATCATGGCTTAAAAATCTTCAGAGAAATAGCTGGGAACCGGATGTAATCATTCCTGGGCAAGTCTATGATTTCGCTGTAAGGCTGACACAGGATTAGGTTTTCATTGGTCACACCAATTGGAAAGACATTAACTTAACCCAACAGTCTGCCCAAGTAAAATGCTTTGGGTTTTCAGACCCCCAAATTAAGCATCGGGAGAATTGGGCAAAATTTACTTTTATCAAAGTCACATCTTGATGCCTCTTGCCTCCATGATCCGAAAAAACAGGATATGCGCCATGTTTCTCGCATGTTCTTTGGCATAATCGGCGTGCTTTCCTTCAAAGTAAGTATCCAAGGTCGTAAACCAAAGTTCTAGCCAATTGCCAAAATGTGCCTGTGTGATGGTATTTCCGGTTTTTACATCTACTTCTTTGTGAACAGGAACCGGGCTGAACTTACCTGCACCGGGCCCGGACTGCAGCAAAATCATCTCCCAAAAATCCGTCAATCTCTCGAGATGCGGTTCCCAATCCTGTACAACTTCGTTGAAAATTGGGCCAAGGGTATCGTGCTTTCTGATCCGCGCATAAAAACTCCTGACCAAAAGCGACACGTCTTCTCTGTTCTCAATTTCCTTCATTTTTTCCTTTCAAAACAGGTTCTAACACCTCCAATTTTCCATCAATTCCTGCAGGAATGGGCAATCCCAAAATCGTCGCCAAAATAGGGTAAACGTGGATATTTTCGAATGAAGGGATCAAAAGTCCATCCTTTACCATGGGTCCATTGGCATAAAATATCCCATGCATGTCCTTATACTCTGGACTGAATCCATGCTCTCCATATACTTCTGTTTTGAACATTGCTGCCCTATTTTGGTACGAAATCATTCCTTTTGAAGTAGTCAGGTAATGCCCCAAGTCGGGGATAATGATCAGGTCACCAAAGCGGTTTCTATACTTGTCAATATTCTTATAATACTCTTTGTCAGCCACGCGGACTACTTTGTAATGACTTGCCTTATCCGTCAATTCTGTGTAAACTTTTTCAAGTTCTTCTGTATTCTCTAAATGAAGATGTGCCAAAGCGCCGTTATTGACAACCCTTCCATCAATACCCTCAGTGATTTGATCCAGATTGAGCAGATTCCCTTTGGGAATATTGGTCATCCCATGATCAGACACGATAAATAGGTTGATGTCAAGGTCAAAACTCTTCAATCCTTCAAATAAGGCTCCAAGTTCCCGGTCTAATTTTTCCAGTCTTCCGCTGATTTCCTTGTCATTATCAGGACCATATCGATGCCCGATATCATCCATATCCGAAAAATAAAGCGTTATCATCCGCGGTCTTTCATCCTCAGGAAGCTGCAACCACTCAAAAACCTTGGAAATCCTGGTAAGATTAGAGACTCCTCCATCATAGCTATAGTAATAGCTTGGTCGTATTCCCTGTACCGGTGCTTCCGAACCAACGAAAAAGTAGCTTGCGGCCTTCATGCCGTTTTGCTCGGCCAATACCCATATCGGTGTTCCGCCATACCAATAGCCATCTTCTATCACATCCCTATTCCCCATGGTATACACAATATCCTTTTCTGGTTCATAGAAGGAGTTGTCCACCAATCCGTGATTTTCGGGTTTCAGTCCGGTAGCAATTGTATAGTGGTTTGGAAAAGTTTTGCTGGGAAATGATGGAATCAGTGCCTCAGCAGCTGTTCCATTTTCTATAAATTTTGAAAGATTTTCAGGTTTGAACCTTTGGACATAATCGTGTCTGAAACCGTCAAGGGAAATCATAATCACATATTGATCCTTTTCTTGCGAAAAAACGGGACTGTTAAGTAGAATTAGAAAAACAAATAGTACCAAAATGGATTTCATCGGTTTCATTTATTCAAGGTTTGATTTGACAGTAAAAGTAGCAGAAGAAAGTTTGGTAGCCAATTTGTTTCCAAACTTATGGAAATAAAAACCCACCTCGGTTAGATTCCTACACCCCGTTAAAATACAAGCTCGGCCACTTCCTCAACTAGTAGTTTTTTCATACTTTTAGGTTAATGAAAATCACTGAACCAAAATCCGAAGCTTTAAACAAGGTAGAAGAACCTCATACGGAATATGGGGTATATTCCTATGCAGACTATCTGACCTGGGAGTTGGATGAAATGGTGGAGCTTATCAAAGGGAAAATCTTCAAATCTGCTGCTGCCGCTCCCCGCAGAATCCATCAAAAAATTTCAGGAAATATTTTTTTCAGATTATATAAACATTTAGAAAATCATCCTTGTGATGTTTTTTCCGCTCCATTTGATGTCCGGCTACCTGTCAAGTCAAAAAGAAATGAAGATATATTCACTGTTGTACAGCCTGATATTTCAGTGATTTGTGACAAATCCAAATTGGATGACCTGGGATGTATCGGTGCCCCTGACCTGATTGTGGAGATTCTATCTTTGGGAAACAATTCAAAAGAACTCAGAGACAAATATGAAGTCTATGAAGAAAGTGGCGTAAAAGAATATTGGGTTGTTTTACCCTACGAATGGACGCTTTTGATTTATACTTTGATCGATGGAAAATATGTCCCATCTAAACTTTTTACTGTTGGCGATATTGTGGAATCAAAATGTATATCCGGCTTCAAACTTGACTTGAATGAAGTTTTCAACGATTTGGAATAGAGTTATCAATCAAAAAAAATCCCAAGTTGCTGACTCTTGGGATTTTTTGTTGGTTTGTATTTGACTTTATATCAAAGGTTCTTGCTGACTGAGGCAATGGAATGAGCCCAAACCCCAGATCAGATCCAAGGAATTGACTCCAATGACTTTCCTTTCCGGAAAACAGGAAGTCAGAATCTCCAAGGCTTTCTCATCATTCTTGTCCTGAAAAGTTGGGACAATCACTGCGTGGTTGGCAATATAGAAATTGGCATAAGAAGCCGGTAGCCTTTGATCTTCATAGTATTTTGCAGAAGGCATGGGAAGCTCAATGATATTCAGCTGCTTGCCATCTTCCAATCTTAGTTCATGAAGCAATTCCAGATTTTCTTTCAAAGGCGCGTAATTCTCATCTGATTTATTTTGCTCGACGACTGTCACGACAGTGTCTTCATTGACAAAACGGGTCAGGTCATCGATGTGTCCATCGGTATCATCTCCGATTATGCCATCTTTCAACCATAAGATATTTTCTACGCCATAATATCCTCTGAGATATTCTTCAATCTGCTTTTTGGATAAGCTCGGATTTCTGTTTGGGTTCAGCAAACAAGCTTCTGAAGTCAGCAAAGTGCCTTTTCCGTTAAACTCGACAGATCCGCCTTCCATGACAATGCCTGGTTGGAAGCAGGGAACATTCCTAAATTCAGCGATTTTGATCGGAATCTGATTGTCTAAGTCATAGGGAGGGTATTTATCTCCCCAAGCATTGTAATTCCATTTGACCAAGATCTTCTTTTGATCTGCCTCAGGGTTGATCAAAAAAGCAGGACCATGATCTCTGCACCAAGCATCGTTGGTAGGGAAAAAGTGGAAGAAAACCTTGCCAAGATCCACACCTGCAACCTGCAAATGTCCCAAAGCAAATGCCCTCATCGCCTCATCTTTGACATTGATATGGACTTCTTCCCCCAAAGCCAAATATTTGATAAACTCCGCATAGGCTGGGAAAATGGTATGAATTTTTCCTGGCCACGATTCTTCTTTATGCGGCCAACTCAGCCAAGTCGCCTGATGCGGCGCAAATTCAGCAGGGAAATAATACCCCAGTTCAGCTGGAGTCATTTTCCCGGATTGTGCCATTTCCAAAATATTTTTAGAACTGTAATTAGTCTTCATCAATAAATCTCTTAAGGATCGGGGAATAAGAATCTATGCGTCTGTCTCTCAAAAAAGGCCAATGGGTTCGGTAGCGATCGGAATTTTCCATGTCGAGTTCCTGAACATGGATTTCTTCAGCTACATGATCAGCTTGGTACAAAACCCTTCCAAAAGCATTGGTCGCAAAAGATCCTCCCCAAAATTGCTGATTCCCTTCTGTTCCTACCCTATTGACAGAGACTACCGGAACCCCATTTGCTACGGCATGGGAGCGCTGTATGGTCTGCCAAGCTTGGTATTGTTCGTCGTTGGTTTCTTTTGTCGCCTCCCTGTGCCAACCGATCGCAGTTGGATAAAACAGGATTTCTGCTCCCATCAGGGAAGTGATTCTTGCTGCCTCAGGATACCATTGGTCCCAACAGATCAATACACCTATCGTTCCGACTTTGGTTTTGAAGACTTTGTATCCCATATCTCCTGGAGTGAAATAGAACTTCTCATAATATCCCGGATCGTCAGGAATGTGCATTTTGCGGTATTTTCCCAAATAAGACCCATCGGAATCCAATACCGCGGTTGTATTGTGGTACAATCCCTCTGCTCGTTTTTCAAAAAGGGAAGCCACGATGACTACTCCGAGTTCTTTGGCCAATGCAGAAAAAGTTGTTGTAGCGGGGCCGGGAATCGACTCAGCCAATTTGAAATTGTCATGGTCCTCCACATCGCAGAAATACAGGGAACCGAAAAGCTCCTGCAAGCAAACGATCTGCGCACCTTTGGCGGCAGCTTCACGGATTCCCGCAATGGCTTTGGCCATATTGTCTGAGAGGTCACTGGAACAAGATGTTTGCACCATGCCTACTTTGATGGTTCTTTTTGACACTTTATATAATTTACGATTGACTATTCCTTTTGAATTTTCAAAATTAGACTATTATTCAAAAATAGTAAACCCATTTAAAAGAGATATTGGTTCCAAGACAAATTGTTATTCCACCTTTTCAAAAGGTTAGACTGAAAAAATCTACCTAAGGAGACGCTTGCGCCACTAACCTTTTAAATGATATTTCAGCCAATTGCAAAAAAAATTCCATTTATAAAATGAGGTAAACTTTAAGTAAATCAATGAAGTAATAAAACTAGTTAGTCGATTGACTGATCACTTTTGCGCAAAGGTTTATGTTAAACAAAATCATTGAAATCTTTAAAAAATTAATTTTAGGAACAGGAGCAATCGTTCTAAGCCTTGGGTTCCTAGCACCCTTGAAATCAAGTGCCCAAGCATCGGTAGACCCGGATAAACCAAAGTATTACAAAATGTCACAAATAGGTCCTAATACCTTTTGTTGTGTAGAAAGTACGAACTACTTGGACTCATGTACAGGAATACCTTGTTAGAAATCTAGAACTTATCAAAATTAACAAAGAGGGGGAAACCCCTCTTTAGATTACTCTCTCTATGAAAAAATGTCTCTATATTTTACTGGTTATTATAGTCTCTTTTTTATTTGTTAATTGTTCTTCGCCCGACAAAAAAGATACAATCGAACCAAAATCTATATTATTGAATCTTGAAGATGCAAATCCCGAAAGATTTGAATCGATCTTTACAATAGAGGAAATGATCTCTATTGTAGAATCGGAAAATATTTCAATAAAACAAATCAAAAGAATCCTATCTAGAGAAAACAATTATTGGTTGCTTTCTTCAAATAAAATTTTTCTTCTTGATGCGAGTGGTAAAATGTTAGATTCGATTTCTAGATTGGGAGATGGTCCCGGAGAATTTCAGTCTGTTGATGACATTCGATGGAATGACGAATCCAATTTTATAGAGGTGTTAGATAAAAACAGTGGCAAATTATTGAGATTCAATTCTAAAGGAGAATTTCAAAATGAATGGAAAAATCCTTATCTGTACTTAGCCACTTCGTTTATACCCAAAGGAGATGATTATTTTATTTATGGTGGAGTTTTTTTTAATGGAGATGGAGATCGCACGGTTTTGGTCTCTGGAAAAACTGGTGAAAAAAAGAGAGGGTTCAGCAAAATTGGAAATGAAAGAAGTTTTTTAAGTGTACTAAACAATGACACTTTTTATGCTAATGATGGAGAAATTGAGTTTTTTTATTCCGATAATGATACACTTTACACACTTAGCGAACAGGGATTAAATGTAAAATACATTATTGATTTCGGAAAGTTTCAAACTCCTAGTGAGTTCTTTGATCGTTCATTTGAAAACATAATGGATTTTAGAAATCAAGCAGCTGCCAATGATTATGCTTCAGTTTTTTCAATACAACCAACTGATAACCATTTTTTCCTTTTCGTTATTCAGGGTTCTAAGTTCTATACTGCAATTGTAGACAGAAATACAAATGAGGTGAGGATAGCAAAAGGTTGGTCGACCGAATTTGGAAGCGATTTTTCAGGTTTGAGTTCCTATCTAGCCTATACTCCGATTGGAAGTGATAGCCAATTCTTATATTTCTCCATAGACCCTTATTCAATTAAATCGGAAATTGATAAACTGAATGGAAATCCATCACTCTCCGAATTCTTAAAAATCAATCAATATATTAATCGCATATATCAAGATTTTGATAAGTATGAAAACCCTTACATATTAAAAATCCGAATCAATGATTTTTAATGAAATAGTCATTATCATCGATAACCTCTGACTAAACCACCATTTTAACTCCATTGAAAATATTTTGGTTGAAAAATGAAAGTTTAAATCTAAAATCACTAACCGCAAAAGCTGAATAAGGCTACTTTGGACAGACGAAAGTCAACAGTAGTCTATCCCCATTCGCCCCTCCTCATTTTTTCCATATATTTGCAGGCAAACCCAAATGTATGTTCCTATGAAAAAAACAATTATTGCAATTGCAGCCTCCGGAGCTT
Organism: Aquiflexum sp. TKW24L; assembly: GCF_023502205.1. Taxonomy (GTDB): domain Bacteria; phylum Bacteroidota; class Bacteroidia; order Cytophagales; family Cyclobacteriaceae; genus Cognataquiflexum. The sequence goes on from NZ_JAMFLG010000031.1 coordinate 30,587, forward strand.
TGCTCTATGCCTGCGGTGCCAAAGAAGAAAAATCAGAAAATATGAATCCATTCTTTGAAGCGTATGACACGCCTTTTGAAGTTCCTCCTTTTGACAAAATCGAAAACGAGCATTTTTCACCGGCTATTTTGGAAGGAATCAAGCAGCAGCAGGCAGAAATAGATGCCATCGTCAATAATCCTGAGGACCCGACTTTTGCCAATACAATCGAAGCAATGGAAAAGTCCGGAGAATTGCTAGCCAAAGTCTCTACGGTATTCTCCAATTTCAATTCGGCACACACCAACGATACGCTTCAGGCAACAGCCAAAGAATTGGCTCCTGAAACTTCAAAACATTCTGACAACATCAGCCTTAATGAAAAACTCTTCGCAAGGGTTAACAGCATTTGGGAAAAGAAAGACAATCTGGATTTGACTGCAGAGCAACAAAAACTGCTGGAAAAAACCTACAAATCCTTTGTCCGAAACGGTGCCAATCTCAATGAAGCCGACAAGGAGAAACTGAGAAATATCAATTCCAAACTCTCTGTATGGAGTTTGACTTTCGGCCAAAACCTTTTGGCAGAAACAAATGCCTTCAAAATGTATATCGATACTGAAGCCGACCTTGCAGGACTCCCTCAGGGATTGAAAGATGCAGCATTCCAAGATGCTGAAGCTGCGGGCGAAGAAGATAAATACCTCTTTACCCTTCAGAATCCAAGCATCATGCCTTTCCTTCAATATGCCGATAATAGGGAATTGAGGAAGCAGATCTGGGAAGCTTACCAAAGCCGCGCCAACCATGACAATGACAAAGACAACAAAGCTATCGTAGTGGAAATGGCTAACCTGAGAAGAGAAAAAGCTCAGTTGCTCGGTTATAAAAGCCATGCTGATTATGTCTTGGAAGAATCGATGGCCAAAACTTCAGAACAGGTTTACAACCTATTGAACCAACTTTGGACTCCCGCTTTGGCAAAAGCCAATCAAGAAAAAGATGAAATGCAGACGATCGTTGTAGCAGATGGAAAAGATTTCAACATTGAGCCTTGGGACTGGAGATATTACGAAGAGAAACTCCGTCAGCAGAAATTCAACCTTGACGAACAGGAAGTAAAACCATATTTCGCTTTGGACAAGGTGCAGGCAGGTGTCTTTATGGTTGTCAAAAACCTGTTTGGATTGACATTTGAAGAAATCAAAGACATCCCAACCTACCATTCTGATGCCAAAGCCTATGAAGTAAAAGAAGCAGACGGCACCCACGTGGGTGTTTTATACATGGATTTCCATCCAAGAGCTTCCAAAAGAGGCGGTGCTTGGATGACATCATACCGTCCTCAGCAAACCATCGATGGCGTCAGAAAAGCGCCGGTCATTTCGATTGTCTGCAATTTCTCCAAGCCAACCGGAGACGCTCCGGCATTGTTGACCTTCAATGAGGTGACAACATTCTTCCATGAGTTTGGCCATGCACTCCATGGTTTGCTATCCAATGTGCAGTACAGAAGCCTTGCAGGAACTTCCGTCCCTAGAGATTTCGTCGAGCTGCCTTCACAGATTATGGAAAACTGGGCAACCGAACCAACAGTCCTGAAGCAATATGCCATCCACTACAAAACAGGCGAACCCATCCCTGATGAACTGATCGAAAAACTCAAAAACTCAGGTACTTTCGGACAAGGATTTGCCACAACGGAATATTTGGCTGCCTCGCTTTTGGATTTGGACTACCATACACAAGAAAAGGAAATTGTAGGAAGTGCCAATGATTTTGAAAAAGCATCTTTGGAAAAAATCGGCCTGATGGGTGAAATCATCCCAAGATATCGAAGCACCTACTTCCAGCATATTTTTGCAGGAGGTTATTCTTCAGGCTATTACAGCTATATCTGGTCGGGCGTACTGGATACAGATGCTTTCCAGGCATTCAAGGAAACAGAACTCTTCAACCCCGAAAAAGCATTAGCCTTCAGAAAAGAAATCCTTGAAAGAGGCGGAACAGACGAACCGATGAAAATGTATGTCAACTTCCGTGGTGCTGAACCAAAGATCGATGCACTTTTGAAGAAAAGAGGTTTGGATCAGGTGAGTGTTGAAAGGAATAAATAAAATAATGACCGATGACCGATGTAGGATGTTATAGATCACATTAAGTTGTACTAAGCTTATTCGGATTTTCTACTTTTTCATTATTTCGGAATAACACAATAAAAACCATCCCTGCCTGGAGCGGGATGGTTTTTTTGTTTTGTTAATTCCATTTGAACCAAGAAAAAAACATTTGAAAGAGCGACACATCGGTCATCGGTCATCTGACAAATTCTTTGACAAAACTAAAGCACGAATCAGCAACCCATCTACTTCACTCCTTCTTATACCTCAGCTTAAAATTCAAATTCTCCAGGTAATCCCCATCTGCCAGGGCCTTGATCTCAAACTCCAAGATTCCAGGTTCGGAGGTGACTTTTCATGCATTTATGTCTGATACTCTAATGTAATCCACCCACGGGTTGGCCCATAAGGTCATAAATAAGAATTTCTGTTTAGTAAGGCTCAGGTAAGAAAAATCCGATTTTGGCCGAGTCTCTGAATGGATTTGGACATGATGGAAATAGCTTCGGAAAATCCGGTAGGTATTCAATTTTGTCGTCCTCAAATGCACCACCGATATCTTAAAAGTTCTGCTAGGGGATTTAGAGTTGATTTTCGCATTTGTTTATCCAGTTTTAAAGGGTGATTGAAATATTATTGCTTTTGGCAATTCAAATTCACTGGAGTACAACCTGGCTTTTTTTGCAGGGAGTTCGGGGGCTTGAAAATCGAACGAATAGGCTGTTTGCTCCCTAATGTTGATGGCTTTTTAATTCAGATGATCCATCAGAACATCTATGGATGCTGCCAAATGCAGGGGTATGACCATCTCTTGCTCCCCGATCAATGGAAGGTTGTTGATAACCAAAGGAATTCCGGTACGGATAGACCCATAGGTATAGAGGAAAAGCCAATCGTTACCCAAGGATTCCAATTGGAAAGCATCTTTTGGGTCAATGGATTCTTTTCCATCTCTGCCAAAGCTGATAAATGATTCGGCCTGCATTTCTTCACCCGTTACCCCGAGTTGGATAGCAAATGGCTTTTCTTCTAATTTTCTACCGAAGAAACCCTTGGTGATGTCGGTTTTTACGCCATTGTCCGTCAACTGAAGGCTGGGGTTTTCGTTGTTGGTTTTTACCCAAAATGCCTGATAAGCAGCCAAACGGCCATTTTCCAAAGTACCTAGCATCCCATTGTGCGTCAGAAATGAATTGGTCGCCGGATCCCATACATAGATCGTATTGTCGATATTCGTTTTAACCCAACCTGTCGGGGAAAAGAAATCGATCATACTCGCAGTCGGATTAGCAATCAAATTAAAACCCGCGTCTGCTATATTGACTTCAGTGAGTTCGCCTGCATCTGCCACCAGATTGGTATCCCTCGCTGTGAAAGTGACACCAAAATCAAATATTCCGTTGGCAAGGTTCGGTTCAGTTCCGGTGGCAGCCATCGTAAGTGGCAATACATCGGAGTAGTTTCCACCGCCGGATGGTTTTTCGGCGCCATTGAATACATACAGGTAATGTCCTCTTCCCGAAGGCACTGCGTCAGAAATCTGAGCAGGCTTTCTCCAGGATTGGAGACTTGTACCTTTGTCCGTCTCATCAGACCACAATATGTTGGGTTGAAAAGCGGGGTTATTGGATCCGGGGAATCCCTGACTTTCCACATTGGTAAGGATATCCTCATAGGTGGTACCGACCGGAGAACCCATCATTCTCCAACCTTTGTTGCCAGTCAATTCCTGCTGAACTTCTAAAGTTGGGTTTGCCGAACTGAAGTTCAGGTAAACCGCAGCAGGATTTAGTGCAATTCTTGACCCATTTAAAGCATGGTGATATTCCGAATTGGGCCCAAAGACAATTTTGGGCTGCCGCGGGACTAGTAAAACTTCCTCCTGTATTGGTAATTTTGACGTTGATAGTGACCAAAGTTCCTGCATTGGCCGTTCTAATCATTCCGTTGGTTCCAAAAAGCAATTCTCCATCAATCGAATCGGCGAAATCAGCTTTTTGATAGAGGGTAAATGGGGTTCTAGAGAATTTGCCTCGCTCAAATCAAGGCAAAAATCCCCTTTTATAAAGTCATTTTATTTACAAAAAATATCAACAAGGTACCAATTGACAGACAAGGCAGTAGCTTGAGATAAAATTATTTATAATGAATATACTTCTTGTTGATTCCGACTCATCCATAAGAAATGAGTTATCCAAATTTTTTACAGAAAGTGGCCATACTGTCATAGAGGCAGAAAATGGACGGGATGGGATTTTGAAGTATTACACAATTGGCTCAACCTATTTTGATATTATAGTTACAGAAACCGACCTGCCGGGAATATCAGGCAGAGACATGGCAAAAAGAATCAAAGATAGCTATCTGGGAAGTAAAGTTCCTATTTTAGCCATTTCCTCTGATTTTGAGAAGGACTACAGTGCTAAAGCTGATTCCATTTTCAGCCTCGTACTTCCCAAGGACATCAGCAATGCCAAAGTGCTTGACTTTTGCTTGTTAGTGGCAAGGTGGTCGAAAACACCTACGCTTTGTAGGGTAGCTTGACGGTAAATTCTGATCCTTCACTGAGCTCACTTTTGAAGTTCATTTTACCACCCAACTTTTTGACAAATTCATTGACTATACTCAGGCCAAGGCCCGTCCCTTTGATGTTGGCAACGTTTTTGGATCTGAAAAAGGAATCGAAAATATACTTTTGATCCTCTTTGGGAATTCCAACACCATAATCTCTGACGGTAATCTCAAAGCTTTTGGGCCTATATATCAGGGTAAGTTCAGGCGCTTGATTCTCCGGAAAGGAATATTTTAGGGCATTTTCGATAATGTTCTTGAAAACATGGGTAAGCCAAACAGGATCGGAATAAATCAATTTTTCCTTTTCCGGAAAGTGTAGCTTTATCTTGTTTGCTTGGGTTTTTTGGTCGTTGAATTCCGAAATCAAAGAAGAAATAAATCCAATGATGTACAGCGGCTGGGAAACAGATTTTACTTTCCCCTGTTCGTTTTTTTCCAAGATCAAAACATCATTGATCACATTGTTCAATCTCTTGATTTGATTCAGGATGCGGTTTAGATGGGTTTCAAGCTGTTCTTTTGAAATCTGCACATCTTCTTTTTCAGACATCATCAGTAGAAGGTCCGTACTGCTCAGTATGGTGGATAAGGGTGTGCGAAACTCGTGCGAAGTCATAGATATAAACCTTGACTTCAATTGGTTCAATTCCTTTTCTTTCAAAATGGCTTTTTTCAATTCCTTGATGCCTAACTCCCTTTCGGTCACATCTCGGGAAGTAGCAAGAATGGAAAAAGTATTTCCCTCTTCGTCCCTTAAAGGCTTGAGCAAAACCTCAAGAAACACCGTGGACCCGTTGGTCTTATGCTTGTGCGGTAGGACCACTTTGGATTGGTTTTCGATTTGGTTTTTGACATCAGGAACATTAAATGCCACTGCAGGTGATTTCCCAACCAACTCTGCAGGGGTATAACCCAACACTTTTTCTATAGAAGGAGAGATATACTGAAAAACCATTTCTGTGTCATGGAGGGCGATGATATCACCCGTATTTTCAGAGAGCAGCCGGTACATTTCATCTGCCTGCTTTCTCATCCTGTCTGATTCTTTCTTTCGCCTGTTGATCCTGATGGCCTGGATCAAGTTTGCATAACTGGAAACCAAAGGTTCCAGAAATTCCACATCTGACATCGAATAGTCTTGGGATTTGTTGGCAAGGCCCATCAATCCAACAAATTCCTCTCCTTTGTACACCGGAATCCCAAGATATTTATCCATCCTTGGATGTCCGTTTGGTGTCCCTCCTGCTCTTGCGTCAGCATAGGCCTCGTTGGCAATCACGATGTTGCCCGTCCTCAGTGATTCTCCAAAGAGGGTGTCAAGGTTTCTGAACTCCAACCCGGTTCTGTAATTTTGGTTATAGTACTGATGTGTCTCTTCAGACCACGCAATATTTGTCAATGTGTGGGATTTGAGATAGGGCTGGTTCTGCTCATCAAAGAGCACTTCCCCGATAAAACCAAATTTACTTTCTGTGAGATTGAGCATTTTTTCCAGCAAAGTTTCCAAAGGAGAAATAAAATCCTCCTGAAGGAAAAAGCTGATCTGGGTTTCGTTGACTGCCTTTAACAATTCATTCAACTTGTATGCCTTTTCTTCAGCTTTTTTTCTGTCGCTGATATCAAAAAGCACCACTACCAAAGCCTCCTCCCCCATAAAGGGAATCCGGTGAGAAGAAAGGCTGTACCATAACTCCTGCTGATTTCCCTTGACCTGAAGCTTCACTTCAAGGTTTTTGACGTCGTCTTGCTGAATAAAATATTCCGACAATGGCACATCTTGATTTTGCAAAGCAAAAATTTGATCAAGGGTCAGGTTAAAAATCCCCTCGCTTACACTGACACCTAAAATTTCCCTGAAATCCTTATTCAGGTAATAAATATCTCCATTTTGGATAGAACAGATAATGAGTGGGAAGGGGATATTCTCTGTAATTGTCCTGAATCTTTCTTCACTTTTCTGAAGGTTGATTTCTTTTGTCTTGAGCTCAGTCACGTCGGTGAATCTTCCGTGAATTCTCAGGTTATTGCCGTTGGTGTCTTTTTCCATCCAGGATTTTTCCTGCACCCATTTGAGTTCGCCCTGATTATTGACGACACGATAGGTCATATCCAACGATCCCAATTCAAAAAGTTTGGCATCTGCTTTTTCGAGCAATGGCCTGTCGTTGGGATGGGTAGCTTTTCTCCTAAAATCCTTGTCCTCGCAAAATTGGGATTTTTGAAACCCGAGAAGAGATATGTTGTCTGAAAGAAAAATACATTCTCCGGTAGCTGCATCAAAAGTATACAAGGCGTCTTTTACAGTATTGATGATGGCCTGATTTCTTTGGTCACTTACTTTTAATGCCTCAAGTCCCCTTTTTTCTTTGTCAATATCGATCAGGGTACCGAATATCCCTGAGGCATTTCCTTTCTTGTCCAACATCAATATGCCATCCATTTTGACCCAAATGGAATGCCTTTTTGCTGTTTTTAATTCAAGTTCTTTCTCAAACCTTGTTATTTTTTTTGAAATGATGTGTTCCATTTTGCTTTCCAAAGCTCCCAAGCAAGGTGCTTCCACAAAATCAAAAAATGATTTGCCTATCGAGTCGGTTATAGAAAATCCGGTGATTCTTTCCCAAGTGCTGTTGAGAAAATGAAGATTTCCATTCAAATCATACTTAAACACCACGTCATTGATGTTGTTTACTAAAAATCGATAGTGCTTTTGGCTTTTTAGCAATCTTTTTTGTTGTCTTCGGACCAAGATGGTATTGCCCAAAGTGGAGGCAAAGGCATGTAAGGCTGACGCTTGTTCGGTGGTAAACAATTCTTCAGATTTACAATTGTCGAATCCGATAAATCCCCAAAAAAAATCGCCTGAAAAAATCGGGACAAACAAATAGGATAAAATCCCTTGCTCGCTCATCGTTTCATAAAAATCCTTGTTGACAGTTTCCTTTACCAGTTCATTGATTACCTCGTTTTGGCTGAGTCGGGCCACGATTTCGGGATAGATGGACCATGGGGCATTTTGGAGAAATTCTGAATCTATCTGGGGAGAAACTCCCTCTGCACACCATTCAAACTTGTAGGAAAACAACAATTCCCCATCTTCTGCAAAATGGTTTTTGAAAATGTAAATTCTATCCACCTCCGACGAACTGCCCAAAAAATAAAGAATATACGGGATAGCGTCTCTCAAATTTGAATTGGACTGCAATATATGGTAAGATTCTCCTATGGCTCCAAGGATGTTTGCACTTCGATTCATATTCCAGATGATTGTGAGGATGTAAATAAAATTCAATATATTTTAATTTCGATTCACTTAATTAACATAAAAATGCTTTTCGTTTAGATTTCCTAAAACAGAGGTTTTGGAATAATATATTGGTGGCCATGGAAAAGATATTGATTGTAGAAGACGAACCAGAATTGGCCTTAAATATCAAAGATATCCTGGAGTTTATCGGATATGAAGTGGCGGGGATATTGGACAATGGGATAGAGGTGGTTGAGTTTTTGACCCACCATCATGTAGACTTGATTTTTATGGATATTCAGATCAAAGGAGCTGTCGATGGGGTGGAGTTGTGCCGAAAAATCAAGGAAATAAAGAATGTTCCTGTGGTCTATCTGACGGCATTTTCGGATAAATCGATCCTGGACAAAATCGCGACTACGGATTATGAAGGATATATCCTCAAACCTTTTACACTTCAGGAACTTCAGTCTGCAGCCTACCTTGCACTAAAAAACCAGCCAGAAAAGTCAAATCCCAATAGCAAAAAGAGTGTCTTCATCGTCAGAGATAAAGGCAACACCATTCCTCTTCAGTTTGATGAAATTCTATTTTTCAAAGCAGATGGACTTTATACCAAAATCCAGACCAAGACAAAATCCTATGTGGCACGAAACATCCTCAAAGACATGATCCAAGATCTTCCCACAGATGTTTTCGTCCGCGTTCACAAGTCTTTTACCATCAATTTCAAAGAAGTTTCCTCTTTCAATGCCAAGGAAATCCACATTGGGGAATATACCATTCCGCTGCGAAGAGGCTCTTTGAAACAAATCAAAAACCTGATTCAGTTTTAATAATCTATTACAATCGACCGCAAATTCCACCGGCAGGAATGTTTGATTGGGCTTGCTCCAACAAAACAAGCTCATAGATTGAGTTAATGTCAATCATTCTATTACACAGACCTGTTTAACGGAGATTCCAAACTTTCAAAAATTGTGTTTGGTAGCCCCATCTCAATTCTACCAAAATTAGTCCTGTAGAAATATTATGGAAACTATTTGCCAAAAAATCATTCAGCTTATTCACATCAGTACAGTTTATAGACAATAAAACATTACCTGATTGAATCACCCGAACCGATATTTCCTCACCATGATATTTTGAATTGTCTATAAGGTTTACTTGAAAATTACCGTTTTTGACAGGATTAGGGAAAGTACGCCAGACTTCCTCATTCTTCCCCACCGTGGGCAGTACTTCCGCCGATAATGTTCTGCCGTATTGGAAATCACCATTTGAACCTATTTGTTTGATCCGGTAATATATCCGTCTTCCTGCCATCGGCAACAAGTAATCTTCAAACCGGTAGTTGGCCATTTCATCATCCCAATTTTGTAGGGGTAAATTTCCGATGGTTTTGAAGGCTAGATTTTTATCATCTGCACGTTCTACTTCAAAATGGCTGATGAGCGGATTTCCACTAATTGACCAAGTGATCTCAACTTTTCCTTGTGAAGGTATATATCCTATTTTTTCCTCCACAAACTTGAAAAAGAGAACAGACCTTGGCTGATAAACTTCGAATTCAAAAATTTCATTTGAGGAAGCGTCTTTGAATTCAATTGCCTCGGTGGAAGGCAAAAATATTGCGAGAAAAAAGAGGATGATAGCCATGACAACTTATGCTGGGACCGAAACCAAAAAGTAATCGATCCCTGTTTTAAAAGGTAACTTTAAAGAGAAAGAAAGATGGGTAACCAAACAACTATAGCTGTTTCATACATTTAAATATGCAAAAAAATCACCTGAGATAAAACCCTAAATCCCGCAATTCCAACCAAGTGATAAAAAAAGTAAACCAAGTCACACGCCAAGGCTAATTTATCCAGATGTAGAAGAAAGTCTGGGATATTTTAAAACTTTTTATCCTGAGCATCGGCATCTACTCAACCAAACATCAGATCGTAATACCTCGAAATTTTTGTTTTTAACTCCCCAATGGCAACCAATCCATTTGCTCTAAAAAATTCTTTCCCATCAAAATAAACCAAGATTCCCGGGACAGCCATCATCCGCAACTGCGCTGCTAATTCCCTGTGTTGCTGCGCTTCTAGGACGATTAATTCCATTTCAGGAAATTCCCCCTTGACCATTTCTTTCACTTTGGGAAAGAGACTGGTACAAACCTCACACTTTTCCTGATAGAAATATACGATCAATGCAGGCTTGGTATTCAACAAAGCTTCAAACTGTGCTAAATCGACTTTTTCACTTACTTCCATTGGATCGTGTAGTTTACTATAAAATTGACGTGCACCATATTTACCTTATTGTATATCCATTGCGGCTTCATTTCTCCGGATAGCATGTTGATTTTACTCATCAGTATCAGGTGAAAATCCAGTCCCTTCCCCCAATCGGAAGGTGCATATTTTCCCCCGAAATTAAGTTGGGCATAAGAAGGAAAGGCATATTTATTGATTTCAACTCTTGATGGTTCAGGAAGAAAATGAAGCCCTGCATAGCCATACACCTGGAATCCGGATTTAAGAAAATTGCGCTGATAATATGTCGTCAGTGCATCCACCTGATTGAATCCTTCATTCCTTTCTCTTGGGATAAAGGTGAAAAACGGATCCCTACCCCATTCTCTCGGACTGAGAAACCTTCCTTTCCCATCTATGCGGGTATAATTTGCCCACCAGATCATCTTCGGATTCTTCAACCCTATCCTTCCACTGAATACAAAATTCAGGTCATCGGGATTTTTGTATTGCTTCAAGGGATCGGGATTCCCACCTTCTCCAAGCCCGTGCTGGAGAATTAACTGCAGGCCGGTTATCAGCTTGTTGGAAGTGCCTTCCAATTCCCAATCATTGTTGGCTTGCGTAAGAATCGTGGAGGAAATATTGTCGACATAGGTATGGTTGACTTGGACCAGCATGTCCTTGGTCACTTTATGCTTCCAGTCCAATATGGTCACAAAGTCACTGTTCGTATTTCCTGTGTAGCCCGAGGGCTTTCCCAAGACACTCTGGCCTTCAGGATAAACCCCGATAGATTCTCCCACATTATACCATCCTGAAGTTGACCTCGGACTTATCCTTCCGATAAAATCCGCTGAAAACTGGTTTTTCGAATCAGGTCTATAATTCACACTAAATCCCTCCACAAATGTCGGGGATAATCTACCGTCTTGGGGATTGATAAATGGCATATTGATACTCATTCTTCCAACGGTCGCAGAAAACTTTTTGGAATTATAGCGGAGCTGAAGTTCTTCCAACTTTCCAAAAAACTTATCTGAAGGGTCATTGACATCAAACAGACCTACTTCATACCTGTTGAAATTACCGGTTACAGGATCTCGCCCCGTCAGGTTTGAACTCGTGATATTGCCAAAAACGGTATATCTCCCGAGCAAGGAAAAACCTTTGTAATCTTTTGTCTTCAGTTGGATAAACGCACTTTGACCCAACGCATGGTCATCCTTGAATTCCTGCCAGTAGCTCGTCGACATCCAAAAAGAACGCAAACCTATTGTCCCTTGAATAAGAGATGCGGATTTGGTTTTGATGGAATCCTGATCTTGGGCTAAGCTGTAAAAACTAAATGTGGATAGAAAAACGAAAAGTATGAATGCTCTCATTTCGTCAAACTTGCTCTAGCTTCCTTGATGGGTTTGAATGGACCGAACTTGTGTTGCTCTTCTGTAAAATCATCAGAGAATGGACCAAAGGGATGGTCAATCGGCTTTTTGGAAATGTCAGGCCAGTCTTTTGTGATGTCTTTTTTGGGTCTTGGAAGTGAATTGATATAAGCCGCCACATCCCAAGCTTGCTCATCGGTCAGTAAAGGTCTCTCGAAAGTTGCTCCGAGAGGCATGTTGGTCTTTACATAGCCTGCAAACCGTGACATCCTAAATAAGCCCGCACCATCGTTGTAGCTATCATCTCCCCAAAGTGGCGGATAAATGTGGCCTGATTTATCAGGTTTGGACATGCCTTGTCCATCTTCCATGTGACAGCTTTGACATTGCTGGGCATAGACAGATTTGCCTTTTATCGGATCTGCCGCTCTATCCAAAAAGGGTACTTCATATATTCCTGAACCTTTTGGAGATTCATCTTTTGGAACATCTTTTCCAAGCCAAGTCATGTAAGCCACCATGGCCACCATTTCCTTGCTGTTGTCAGCTAGGGATTTACCATTTAGACTCCTTTCAAAACAGTCATTGATTCTTTTCTCCACATTTTCCATCTGACCGGATCGTGCTCGGATTTTTGGATAGGTAGAAGCTACAGCGCTATAGTTATTTCCCAAGGGAGCAGTTCCGGCATTGAGGTGGCAATTTTGACAATTCATCCCATTGGAAATTTTCTTGACTTTGCCGTTTGGCCCAAGGTAAGCCGAGGTATTGGCGATAAGTTCTTTGCCATATTTGATATCCCCTGCATTGGGTTCCTGATCGACCGAACTCCAATCCGGAGCCATCCAAATTCCTTCTTTTGGAATTACCCCTCTGTAAGTATCCACCACAGCAGCGGCTACTGACTGTATTTCAGTTGGATTGGGTTGATTTAAAGGGGGTAAGTTTCCGCCACTGAATACCAACACTATTACCCCTATCAATACAGTTGTAAGTAGGGCTACGCTCACCAATAGCCCAACCATCATGGTCAACATCTTTAGTATGGGCTGGAAAGAATCTTTCATAAGATGATAAATATATCAATTACAAAATAGCTAAGATTTTGCACCATAAAGCTGTGATATACATCACAATCGATGATTTACCGGCGATTTATTTTACTAATACCAAAAAAACAGGCTTTTGATGACTTGTGCCAGAAATTAAAAACTCTTGGTTTTGCTTGGCAGAGGATAGGTTGATGAGGTCGTGAAGCTTTGCCTCAGAAAGATAATTGATCAATAATTCCGAAATGGCAATTCCTTTAGAAATACAAAAATCCTCCACCCATCGGATATAACTGACATTGTTGACATGATTATTCATATCCAGGTCAAATGGCATCACGGTAAGTTGGGCTCTCAATTCCAAATCAGGTGGCATTTCAATTTTTTCCGGTAAAAGATCCTGACCTGCATTTTCAGAAAACAATTCCGAAGGCAAGACATGATTTGGTCTTTGGGGCCTTTTGGAATGGACATCAAGCAATAGCCAAGCGGACATGGATTCCGCAATCACATCTCCTTTAGAATCTTCCACCAAAAACTCCCTCAAGGCAAAAATCTTGTTAATCCCCCTGCCTGCAGTTTTGACAACAATTTGATCACCCCAAGAAGGCATCTTATAAATTTTGATTTGCATCCTCGACAACACCCACATATATCCCCTGTCAAATAAAGTTTTGCCAAAATCCCTGCTGTCGGCGTGCTTCCAAGCTACCTCTTGCATCAGGTCACCAAGAGCCGACAACCTCAATTTTCCAAACGGATCAATCTGAAAAGACAGGACCTCAAATGATTTTTGAAATTGAAATGGTTTGTTTGTTGGCATATACTATTTATTGGCTAATGACCACATCCACAGATTCAAATACTTGCAGCCTGATAGAACTCAAAACCGCAATTCCGAGACCCGCAACCGCTACCAAGGCAAAAGAAGCTTTCAAACTCAACAGGTCTGCGATAAACCCAATCATAGGAGGTCCAATCAAAAACCCGAAAAAAGAAATGGTGGATACCAAGGCCAAGGCCACACCGGGTGTATATAATTTTGACCTACCTGCAATGCTGTAAGATATAGGAATGATCGCAGCAACTCCAAAACCCACTAATAAAAATCCAATAGTCGCAAAAACCGGCACAGGAAATAACACTGAAAGCATCAAACCACTGAAAATTAAAATACCACTCATTCTCAGAATCAGCACGCGCCCAAACTTGTTGTTCATCCTATCGGAAATGAATCTTCCGGATGCCATTGCCCCCATAAAAGAAACATAGCCTAAGGCCACCAATCCAGGTTCGATTTCTACCACTTTTTTGAAATAAACTCCGCTCCAATCAAACATGCAACCTTCGCACAGCATCCCAAGAAAAGCAATTCCCCCAATCCTTAAAAGCAAGTCATCTGGTTTTTTGAGGACCAATCCTCCACCTTCTGAGGAGCGGTTCTTTTCTCCCACCAAATATCCTTGGGACAAAAAAATCACCACCAATACAATCGAGGAGATGATCAAATAATGGACATTTGGTAAAACCTCCAAATAAATCATAGCAGCCCCGATACCTGCTCCAGTAAATCCCGCCAAGCTCCACAATCCATGAAATGAAGCCAGTATGCTCCGTCCATACGTATCTTCCAAAGCCAATGCTTGTGTATTTAGGGAGATATTCATCATGTTTCCAATCATTCCAAAAACTACCACCACAGGTACCAACATCCACAATGATTGACTAAATCCGATCAAAGGCAGAAACGTCATGTACCCTGTTACACTAAACAAGATGACTATCCTGCTACCAAAATGATGAACTGCCCAGCCTGCTAGAGGCAAAGCAATCAATGAACCTACCGGTAAGCCCAAAAGTAAGCTTCCCAATTGGGATTCAGACAATTGAAACTTTACCTGAATATCCGGAATCCTCGCGGCCCAAGATGAAAAACAAAGTCCAGCCATAAAAAATAAACTTCCGAGGGCAATCCTCTTTTTTTGAAGCAAAGTCATGAATCTCAATAGGGTTAGGTTCTTGGATGCAAAGTAACGGACTTTGGGAAGATTAATTTGGGTTTTAGGGAAATAATCTACTCAATATCCAAACCATCAGAGTTCTCTTTAAGTTATCAAAAAAAGAAACAACATGGAATTCATTATTGTAGGATCAATCATCATTGCGATAATTTTGATGATCCGGTTTATCATCAAGAGGGTTTTTGAAGGGCAATAAAAAGAGCCACTCCCTATCGGAAGCGGCTCAGTGTTTAAGTTCAATTTATACCTTTTTGGTCTTCAAATACTATACCAGTAAAGTTTTAGGATATTTTTAATTTGGTAATTTATCTGAAAACCTTCCATAAACCCATGTTCCGGCTACTGCACTGATCAAAGTCACCAAGATTACTGTAAATCCACTGCCAATCTGCGCAAACAAAGGACCCGGACATGCACCTGTCAGTGCCCAACCCAATCCGAAGATAAAGCCTCCGATCATCTGTCCTTTGCGGAATTCTTTATCTAGGATGATGATTTTATCCCCTTTGATGGTTTTGATATTGAACCATTTGATGATCTGAATTGAAAGTGCACCCACCACAACGGCCGAACCGATTACCCCATACATAAAGAAGGACTGTAACCTGAACATCTCCTGAATTCTAAACCAGGAAACAATTTCGGCTTTAATAAAAATAATACCAAAACCCACCCCGATGATCAGGTACATCAATAATTCTAATGGACTTTCACCTTTTTGCTCTTTGTTTGGAGTTATTCCGGCATTCGGCTTTTCTCCTTTTTTTACTGCTGTTCCCATTTTTTCTAAAGATTAAAAGCCTACTAATTTCATCAAAGGACCAAGAAATACCTGTGTCATCAAGAATCCTCCTGCCATGAAGAAGATCGTGGCGACGACCGACGGCCACTGCAAGGAACTGATGCCCATAATAGCGTGTCCTGAAGTACATCCGCCTGCATATCTGGTACCAAATCCAACCAAGAATCCGCCGATGACGAAGAACAACAAACCTTTTGCGGTAAATAAATTCTCCCAATTGAAAATCTCGTGAGGCATGATGCTCCTATAATCTGTGATCCCAAGGGCAGCCAAATCGCGCTGTGTGGACTCGGCAACTTCTATCATTTCCGGATTGGCCAGTAAATAATGGCCAATAAAGCCCCCGATGGTGACACCTATTACAAAAGCGATGTTCCACAATTCCTTTTTCCAATCATAAGTAAAGAAAGGAATATTGGCCGGCACACACATGGCGCAGACGTGCCTTAGAGAAGAAGATATCCCGAAGGCTTTTCCACCGACGATCAACAAGGTAGGGACGATAAGCCCGATCATCGGACCTGCTATCCACCATGGCCAAGGCTGCTTGATCCATTCAATAAATTGTTCCATTTTATTTGTTTATTTGTTTAGTTTTAAAATCTATAATCAATAATAAAATTCAAATTCCACATATCCACTCTGTTGATCCGGAATCTATCCGGCACTTCAGCTTGGTTTTGGGCAGTTTTTTGGGCTACCATAAACTGGATGTCCAATCCTTCGAGGTAATCGCTGAATCTGTAGTCCAATAGACCTGTAAAGTGATAATAGGAGGGGATTCCGTATTTGTTTGTTTTGAATGAATCCAATCCACCATGATTGACTTTACCAGCCCCAAGCTGGGCATTCAAACCTTTGACTGGAGTGTCATAGGAATATTTGAAGACCAAGGCATCCATATCACCGCTTCCTTCATACCGCTCCCGGGACATACTTGCGTAGAAGTTTTCCCTGCCCCATTCTCGTGGAAAGAGAAACCTGCCTCTATCGTTGATCCCGAGAAAATTTGCAGAAATATGATGTCTCCCGGAGTTCAGTCCGATTTTAGCACCAAATCCAAATGACTTTTCATCCGGTAGCATATAGGTTTTTTCTATTTCTGAATTTCCTCCGTCATTGACTGCCGTCTGAAAGAAACCCTGACCTCCCAAGTCAACCGAAGCATGTCCAAGATCAAGAACATAATCTCCTTGCAAAAAACTCATATTAAAGACGTTTTCTGCAAAATAATTCCATCCTTGAGCAGAAAAACCTTCGTTTCGATACTTCAGTCCAAGCATTCCCATTCCTTTTGAAGAAATGTTATGGGAATAATTGGAGGGCTCTCCAAATGGGTTTCTCCCAAAAGGATACACCCCAAAAGATTCTTCCATGCTAAACCAGTCCACAGTCCCCCTTATGGTCACTGAACTTATCCATGAGACGGTGGTTTCCCATTTTGACTTTTGATAGTTGACCGTAAGTCCACCAAATATATTAGGCCTCATTCTATTGTCCTGCTCATTGAGAAAAGGTGAGTTGATTCTTTGTCTCCCCAAGGCAGTCTTAAAATTCCCTCTCCTATATGAAAGGAATAATTCTTCCAGCCTATCAAGATCGGTTGTATTTTCCGGGTCATGCATGTCAAACAGCAGGATTTCATACCGATTGCCTGCACCAGTGGTCGGATCTGCAACGGCAAGATTGTTTTCAAACAACTGAAAAACAAAAAAGCCGCTGAACCCAACCTGGAATCCTTTAAATTCAGGACTGAGGTAACCCAATCCCGCACCAACACCCAGCGCTGAATAATCAAGCAAGTCCCCCCTGTTATGGGTCGACATCAGAAATGACCTTACGTGGAAATCAAATTTTCCTTTTTCAAGATCATGTCCCAATTTCCTGCCGGATATTTCATGGCTCGAAAGTGAATCTCCGTGATTTTGCTGCGCTACAGCAGAGGTAAATAACCCCAAAAACAGCATCAAACTCACTACTCGCATAATATCCAAAATTGTTCAGATTTATATCCGAATCAAGTGACTATTATCACTTTGTTTGTTTCGAAATGAAAATGGCAAGACCGAAATCTTGCCATTTGGGGTAAAACACAACTTTTCTATAATTATTTTTAGAGCAAAGTAGTAGGACATACATAGTCACTGACTTTGAACAAAGCAGAATCTTTGATCGCATCAAATCCGCCTTTGATATCCACTAGGTTATCAAATCCTCTAGCTTTCAATATCGAAATAAACACCATTGACCTATATCCTCCTGCACAATGCACATAGTAGGTTTTGTCTACATTGATCTGGGCCATGCTGTCATTAATATAATCCAAAGGCGCATTTTCGGCATCAACCACATGTTCGCTAAGGTATTCACTGTTTTTTCTTACATCAAGGATATTTGCTCCTTCTTTTTCAATAATGTGGGATAGCTCGTCAGTGGTCACAGTTTTGATGGTATCTATTTCTCTACCATCAGCTTTCCAAGCTTCATAACTACCCTTGAGGTATCCAATACAGAAGTCATATCCGACTCTAGCCAATCTTGTAATCACTTCCTCTTCTCTTCCTTCGTCAGCTACAATCAGGATTTCTTGCTTGAGGTCAGGAACCAATGCTCCTACCCAAACCGCAAAACTTCCATCGATACCGATGTTGATAGAGTTGGGGATAAAACCCTTTGCAAAAACCTGTGCGTCTCTTGTATCAATAACTACCGCGCCTGTTTCGTTGGCAGCAGCCTCAAAAGCTGCAGGACTTAGTGGATTGAATCCTCTGTTCAATACTGTATCTATTGATTCATATCCTTGGATATTCATCATGACATTTTGAGGGAAATAGGCCGGAGGTGGCGTAAGACCGGTTAGCACCTCTTTCATAAATGCCTCTTTGGTCATTTCTTGAAGCGCATAATTGGTCTTCTTCTGATTTCCCAAGGTATCGGTTGTCTCTTTGCTCATGTTTTTGCCACAGGCACTTCCCGCACCGTGAGCAGGATAGACAATGATATCATCAGCCAAAGGCATAATTTTTTCTCTCAATGAATCATAGAGATGTGCCGCAAGTTTGTCTTGGGTCAATTCTGCAATGACTTTCTGGGCAAGGTCAGGTCTTCCGACATCTCCGATAAACAAAGTGTCACCTGTAAACAATGCCTCTTCTTTTCCTTCTTCATTGATCAAAAGAAAGCAGGTACTTTCCATGGTATGTCCAGGAGTATGGATTACCCTGATTTTTGCCTTGCCAAGTGGGAATTCCTGACCATCCGTGGCAACGATGGCTTCAAAACCCATCTTCATTCCCGTAGGTCCAAATACAATCGGAGCACCTGTTTTGATCGATAAATCTTTGTGACCTGAAACAAAGTCAGCGTGAAAATGGGTTTCGAACACATACTTGATGGTATCGCCCCTTCTCTCTGCTTTTTCTATGTATGGCTGAACTTCTCTCAATGGATCAATGACAGCAGCTTCGCCGTCTGACTCAATATAGTAGGCTCCCTGAGCCAAACATCCGGTATAGATTTGTTCAATTGTCATATGCTTTTCTGATTTTATTCTGTTGAATGTTATGTAAAATTATCATTCTGTCGTTTTCTTTAAAATGACTTTTGTCACATTTTGAAATTAGACTTTCTGACGCAGATTGTCCTCTATCACTTTGACCAATTGATTGGCTGGAACAACTCCTGATTGCCTCCAAAGTGGTTTGCCATTTTGGAACAAAATCAAAGTAGGAACTCCCCTCACTTGGTACGCATTGGCCGCGTATGGATTTTTGTCCACATCCACTTTGATGATTTTGACTTTATCGCCCACCTGTCGGGCAGTATCTTCTAGGATAGGTTGCATCATTTTGCAGGGACCGCACCATGTTGCGAAAAAATCCACCAAAACTGGTTTGCTTCCTGATATCAACTCGCTGAATGTTTTATGTTGTGCGTTCACGATTGTTATTTTTTATTTCCTTACAAAACTACAGCGAACTCATACTTAACACAGTAATTTTTATCACAAATCCTTAAATGCTGTTAAAAACCCGATGGATTAGGATTTATTGATTATTTTCGCCCGAAACTATTATTTCAAAAACAATGCTTGACTATCAAAAGGCCAATAACCTCACAGGTTGGCTGGTTTTTCTTATTTCTACTACCGTCTTTATATTGACAGTAGAGCAAACCGCCAGTTTTTGGGATCCGGGTGAATTCATCGCTGTTTCTTATAAACTACAGGTACCGCATCCTCCGGGAGCGCCGTTTTTCCTGTTGATTTATAGGATGTTTGGTTTCCTTGCATTCGGGGACGGATTGGCTGTAGCCTATTGGATGAATGTCGGAAGTGCTGTTTTCTCAGGTTTTACGGTTCTTTTCCTGTTTTGGACCATAACTTTGTTTGGCCGCAAACTTTTTCAGATCCAAAAAGGAACAGAAACCAAAGGCCAAATCATCACCTTGATGGGGGCCGGATTGGTCGGTTCACTCATTTATACATTTACGGATAGTTTTTGGTTCTCTGCCGTGGAAGCGGAAGTATATGCCATGTCCTCCTTCTTTACTGCAATAGTCATCTGGGCATTTCTGAAGTGGGATGTCATCGAGGACCAAAGGGAAGAAAACCGTTGGATGATCTTTATAGCCTACCTGGTAGGATTGTCGATTGGAGTCCACTTGTTGAATTTGGTGACTTTGCCAGCTTTGGCTTTGGTGGTGTATTTCAAAAAATATCCTAATCCAAACCTCAAAGGTGGCATCATTGCCCTGATTTTGGGTGGCGTCGCATTGATTATCATCAACAATCTGATCATCCCCGGACTTCCAAGTCTGGCTGGCTCCATGGAGATTTTCTTTGTCAACAGCATTGGATTGCCATTTGGATCGGGAATAGTTGTCTTCTCTGCTCTGTTTTTGGGTTCACTGATATACGGTATTCTCTATGCCATCAATAAAGGGAAAGTCATCCTCAATACCGTTTTGGTTTCGCTTGTATTTATTTTGATCGGTTATGGCTCCTATGCACTTATCGTCATCCGTGCCAACCAAGATCCTGTCATCAATGAAAATGCGCCAAAGGACATCATCAGTTATGTTTCCTATCTGAAAAGAGAGCAATATGGTTATCGCCCATTGATCCACGGACAGTATTTTGATGCCGAATTGGAAAACCAAAAAGAGGGTGCCCCGATATATATGAAGGGAAAAGACAGGTATGAAATTGTAGATTATTCTACTGTCAATGAATATGATCCCGCAAGAACGACCATTTTACCAAGAATTTATTCTACCCAAGATCGGCACAAGCAGATTTACCGATCCAAATTGGGATTGAGAGAAGGCCAAAAACCCACCTTCAGCGACAACCTTTATTTCATGTTTACCCATCAGTTGGGTCATATGTATTGGAGGTACTTTATGTGGAATTTCTCCGGTCGGGAAAGTGATTTTTCTGATGCCCCTTGGATGGGGATCACAGATTTCTTCTCGGACATCTATCCTGATTACATCAAAGAAAATAAAGCCCATAACAACTACCTGATGTTGCCCTTGATTTTGGGTTTGATCGGTTTGGTTTTTCAGGCAAAGAAAGACACCAAATCTTTCTTTATCTCGGCAATGCTCTTCCTGATGATGGGGGTTGTTTTGGTCTTGTACCTCAATTCGCCGCCTGTTGAGCCCCGTGAAAGGGACTATATCTATGTCGGTTCTTTCTATGCTTTTGCCATATGGATCGGAATTGGAGTAATGGCTTTGGCCTACTACATTGAAAGACTGAATAAAAATCTTGTCTTAGCAGGTATCATCGCCACGCTTGCGACTGTTCCCGTGGCCGCATTGATGGCGGGCCAAAACTGGGACGACCACAACAGGCAGGGGAGGTTTTTCTCTGTTGACTCAGCAAGAAACTTCCTGGCGTCATGCGCTCCAAATGCGATTTTGTTTACCGGCGGGGACAATGACACTTTCCCACTTTGGTATGTGCAGGAGGTTGAAGGCTTCAGGACTGACGTGCGGGTGGTGGTGTTGAGCTACTTCGATACAGATTGGTATGTGGAGCAAATGGCCCGTCCTGTCAACGAATCTGCCGCATTGCCTTTTTCCCTCGATCCAAAAAATTATAAAAAAGGAACCAACGATGTCCTTTATGTGATGGAAAGAGAGGGTCTTCAAGCCATCTCTGCTTCAGAATACCTCAAACTCCTCAACAACAACAGTGAGCTTTTGAAATTGGCAGCTTCGGGCAGCAAAAACACTTACAACATGGTGCCTTCGAGGAACCTGATCCTAGATGTCGATTTGGAAAATGTCTATAACCAAGGTCTGATTCCGGAGTCAATGGAGAATCTGATGACCGAGCAAATTAACCTCAGGATCAAAGGAAATTACCTTACAAAAGGAAATTTGATGTTGATCGACTTGATTACCACCAACAATTGGGAAAGACCTATTTATTTCAACAATACCTCCCTAGCTACCATCACACTTGATATCGAAGACTATGTGGTGATGGAGGGTATGACATATAGACTTCTTCCTGTGAGAAAACCGGAGGGTATGAGAACAGAATTGGTGAATACCGACTTGGCATTTACCAATATGATGGAGAAATTTGCCTTTAGGGGAATGGACAATCCTGACAACTATTTCGATGATGAATTCCGAAGATTTACCTCAAATCACCGCTCTGCAGTAAACAGTATTGCTATTGCGTTGTTAGATGAAGATGACGTAGACAGGGCAGCCCAATTGTTAAAATATAGCATAAAGGTCATGCCACATGAAGCTGTTGCTTATGATTTAGCAAGCGGACAATCTGTACCTTTGTTGTTTGAAGTTGGCGAGGATGATTTGGCTTTGGATGTGGTCGAAAAAATATCCCATAAGTCAATCCAGATGCTGGAATTCTACCAAAAGACAGGTCGAGATTATGACAGAGAAGCCTTGATTTCGATAGAAATGCTGAAGTTTTTCATTCCGCTATTGGATGAAAGAGGGTATTCTGAAGTCTCCGGCAATCTCAAAGCAGAATTGGAAAAAATCCTAGGGGCCGGTGCTGCCGGAGAAAGCCTGTTGGATAGAAGATAATTTGTTTGGTTTTTTGAATCCAAAATCCGGGTCCTGCTAAGGTCTCGGATTTTTTTTAATCTTTCCCGATTTTACAACATAAACCCACTTCGACAAACAGCCCCGAAGTGGGCTGAACAATAATAGCCCCGTGCAAGGTGCTTCTCTGATTCTCATACTTCCACCAATCTCCCTGCACCGCCGCTAGGAGTTATGGAAATGCGATGTTGCCAGTTTTTGGAAGCAAAAAGGTAAAGTAAGGAATAGGGTTTTCACCAAAAACAGGGAAGTTGACGAGATAACATAATCCCAGATCCGTCATTAGGTTTTTACAACCAAAGGCCAATTCATGAGTTCGGTAGAACTCCAAAGTCCT
>NZ_JAMFLG010000032.1 GCF_023502205.1 Aquiflexum sp. TKW24L
TTAAAGTTGTAAGGAACATTCCTATAATATTCGAACCAAAATTATTGGAGCAAACCTGTGAAGGAAAATTCGTTTTTGAAGCAAATCTTTTCGGAAAAACCCCATCTGACGTTGATATCTTTTGGTATGACGAAACAGGAGAGTTGGTAGGAAGGGAACCAATATTAACGCCAAAATCCTACGGGACATTTTCGCTTGAGGTTCGGCCAAAGGGTAGCTTATTGTGTCCGATGCCAAATAAAAAGGAATTTGTGGTTTTGAAGCCTGTGCTGGAATTGGAAGGTAAATTGACTGCTACTCCTTTTTGTTCAGATGGTGAAAACGTGACCGTGTCATTTTCCACTGACTTTGCGCAAGTTTCAAAAATCATCTGGTACGTCAGGGATTTTAATGGGAACCTGGCTTTTTTGAGAAATTTCTCAGGCCAAAAGGAAATTGTGGTTTCTAAAGAAGGTACTTATGAGATAGAAATATACAACAACAATGGGTGTCTTTTGGGCAGGGATGCTATCATGGTAATGAGAAGTATGGATGAAAGCCGACCTGAGGTGGAGGAATCTTACACCATCTGTCCTGCATTGGGGAGGGATAATGGTATCAATCCCGGAAATTTTCAAAATTATGAATGGAGCTTGGATGGAAAATTGGTAAGTGAAGAAGCTACCTTTTCACCTAGTAGTGCTGGGAATTATTTTTTGACTGTTACAAACTTTGAGGGATGTACATATTCTGCTTCGTTTGAAGTTAAAGTGGAATGCGAGGTAATGGTTACACATACCACAGGAATGAGGGCAAATGATGGCCAAAGGCCATTCAAAGTTTTTTCCAATCCTTTGGTGGATGAAGTGAGTGTCTGGATTTATAATAATTGGGGCCAATTGGTCTATCAGTGCAATAAACACAACCTCTCAAAAAGCAATGAATCATGTGAATGGTACGGGGATTTTAATGGTCAGACCATTCAGCCCGGAACGTATGCAGTTAAGATAATTTACAAAAGTAATTATGAGAATATAACTAAATCCATTTGGAGCTCGGTCACGGCAGTGGATTGATGGCATATTTTTAAATGTTTTGAATTTCCTGACTACCGTTTTTACTTTAATGCGAAAAAGGAGACACCAAACCATCAGGGTATTAAAATGAAATGCCCTGATTTTTATTTGGTAAAAAGTATGTTTCCATAAATTTTTATGAAAGGATATCGCTATCCCTGATATTTTTTATATTTTCCGTCTTTATTAAAGATCAACCCAACTTTAAAAGTCAATTACAACCTTTTAAACCCAACAAACATGAACGAAAACTTAAACAAATCGGCATTGTTCAACGCAAGTTGTTTTGCCTTAATCACCACAGCCTTCACATTTGCAATAAGAGCCGGAATCCTTCCCCAACTTGGAGAAGAATTTGGACTAACAGCTGAGCAGCTCGGATTTATCAACTCCATGTGGTTTTTGGGATTCCCGATCTCTATGATTTTAGGTGGACTTTTTTACCATACTATAGGTCCTAAAGTAATCATGCAAATCGCATTTATCGCCCATACGCTTGGAATCGTCCTAACAATTTATGCAGGAGGCTATACCGGTTTGTTGATTTCTACTCTATTTATTGGCTTTGGTAACGGCTGTACAGAAGCGGCCTGTAACCCGATGATTGCGGATATGTATTCGGGAGTCAAAATGAATAAAATGCTTAATAGGTTCCATATGTGGTTCCCAGGCGGTATTGTTATAGGCAGTTTGATTTCTAAGTTTATGACAGATGGAGGCCTCAGCTGGCAGATGCAGATGTGGGTATTGATGATACCTACATTGATTTACGCATTCTTGTTTTTTGGAAAAGCCTTTCCAAAACCTACGGTGGAGGGAGTTACTTCTATTTCGAGTAATGTGAAAGCAATGTTTTCGCCGGTGTTTATCTTCTTGTTTTTCTGTATGGCACTTACCGCCATTTCCGAATTTGGACCACAGCAATGGGTAAACGTGGTGATGAGCGAAAGTGGAGCAAGCGGTATGTTGATCCTAGCCTTGACCACGGGTATCATGGCAGTTGGAAGATTCTTTGCCGGACCTGTTGTTAAGACATTAGGCCAAACAGGTGTGCTTTTAGGTGGAGCTATTTTTGCCACGCTTGGCATTTATATGTTTAGTACCGTCACTGGTCCAATGGCCTATTTAGCTGCTGTGGTTTTTGCAATAGGAGTTTGTTATTTCTGGCCGGTAATGGTGGGTGCTGTTGCCCAAAGAGTGCCTTTAAGTGGTGCATTGGGTATGTCCATCATTGGTGGGGTAGGAATGTTCTCAACAGCGATTTTCCAGCCAATTATTGGAAAATGGATCGACACAGCAAGAGCCATACATGATACAGATTTACTTGCAGGCCAAGCTACCCTCTCCAAAATGGTAACATTCCCGGCAATCCTGGTAGTGTTGTTTGCGATTTTTTTTATTTGGCAGAAAAACTCAAAAGCCGCCGCTGGCGCTTCGGCACACTAAATACTCTAAGCAGCCCGAAAGGGCTGCTTTTTTTTTGTCTTTTGTTTTGTAAATTCCTGTATGAAAAAAGCGTTGTTTATTATCTTCTTTTTTGAAATTCTTTTTTCAGGATTTTCACAGGTCAATAGCCCAATCAAATTGTCTGAAAATAAAAGATTCTTAGCTCAAGCTGACGGTTCGCCTTTCTTTTGGATGGCGGATACGGCTTGGGAATTGTTTCATAGAACTGACAAAGATGAAGCTGAATTCTATCTTGAGACAAGGGCCTCCCAGGGATTCAATGTAGTTCAGGCTGTTGCTTTGGCAGAAATTGATGGATTGAATACCCCGAATTCTTATGGGGAAATGCCTTTTACCTCTATTACTCCTTTGGTCACCAATGAAAAATACTGGCAACATGTTGATTATATCATTGACTTGGCTTCGCAAAAAGGAATTCACATAGCCCTACTTCCCACTTGGGGTGACAAGCTGTATAAAGACAGTTGGGGAATTGGCCCAGAAATATTCTATGAAGAGAATGCCTACACTTATGGGAAATGGATAGGAGCAAGATATGCTGGAGAGAAAAACCTGATTTGGGTTTTGGGAGGCGACCGCAATCCCCGAAAAGACGTTGATGACGTGTCAGTCTGGAATCAGATGGCAAAAGGAATCCAGGCCTCAGCCAATAAAGACAACCCGATTTTAATGACTTTTCACCCACAGCCACACCGTCCGGCAGGTTCTTCGACTTGGTTTCATCAAGAAGATTGGTTGGATTTCAACATGCAACAAACGGGACACTGCCCCAATCAACCCACCTACAGAATCATCAGTCACGATTATGGATTGAATCCTACCAAACCGACTCTCGATGGGGAACCGCTCTATGAAGAGCATCCCAATTGCTTCAATGCCAAAGAGCTTGGCTACAGCAATCCTGACGATATCCGAAGAATCATGTATTGGAATGTGTTTGCGGGAGGTGCAGGACAGACTTATGGATGCCATGCCGTCTGGCAGATGTATACTTTGGACCGTCAGCCAGTAAATGCCCCCTTGAGACCCTGGAAAGTATCTTTGGACTTACCCATGGCCAATCAGGTCAAGCACCTCAAAAACCTGATTCTTTCCAAACCTTATTTCAATAGAATTCCTGATTATGAAATGGTTACGAGTAAGCAGGAAGAAGATGAACATTTTATCATAGCCACAAGAGATTTGGAAGGAACCTATGCAATGGTTTATTTCCCTACCGGAAAAAGCGTGGAGGTGGATTTGGCCAAAATGAAAAACAAAGCTTTGAAAGCCAATTGGTATGATCCGAGGACCGGGGTTAATTTTCCATATTCAGGCACTAATTTGACCAAAGGAAAAAATACAGTCAAACCTCCTTCCAATGGAAAAGGTCAGGATTGGGTTTTGGTGGTGGAGTGAGAATGGTAGGGTGAAATTTGGAGGAACTAGTCAAATGACTTTGTTTTGGCACTTTAAAAGCTCTAGATCAACCCAGTCCCATCTTCCAAGCTCACTTCATAAAACTTTAGAGTCACATTAAATTGGGCTTCAAAAGCAGGTTGAATGCTTTCTTTGAGGGTTTTGACTTTTGCTTTTTCGACAATATTGATGGTGCAGCCACCAAATCCGCCTCCCATCATTCGGCTGCCCAATACATAATCAAGTTCCTTGGTGAAATCAACCAGAAAATCAAGTTCCTCACATGACACTTCATACAGCTTAGAAAGACCTTCGTGGGAGCCATACATTTTTTTTCCAAAACCATTCAGGTCATTTTGGTCTAATAATCCAGATCCGATCACAACCCTGTTGTTTTCTTCAATGATGTATTTACATCTGTTGTAAACCGTTTGGCTGATATCAGATTTGATTGCATCCAAAAGTGCCAAATCCATGTCACGAAGGGATTTTATTTCCGGATTAATTTTTTGGGCGGCCAAGACTCCTTCTTGACATTCCTGTCTTCTTTGGTTATAGGCCGAATCCGCCAAGGAATGCTTCACACAGGTATCGATCAGCAAAATACTGTGATTGGGTAAGTTCAAAGGAAAATGTTGGAATTCCAGTGACCTGCAATCCAAGCGGATGACATGGCCTTTTTTGCCCATCACAGATGCAAACTGGTCCATGATGCCACATTGCACGCCTGCAAAAACATGTTCTGCTTTTTGTGCATAATGAATTAAGGAACGGTTGGGGATGTGAAATCCAAACAAAGTATTCAGGGCAAATCCGACAGCCGCTTCCAAGGCCGCAGAAGAGGAAAGTCCCGCACCTACAGGAATGTCCCCGCCAAAGACCATATCAAATCCCTGAACAGCGTATCCGGCCTGTTGCAATTGCGCAGTGACGCCCATGATGTAAGTTGCCCAATGACCCTTCTTTGGACCAAAAGAATCCAGATCAAAAGCGAACTCTTCCTCAAAATCGACTGAATATATTTTGGCTTGTCGTGTACGGTTGGCCGCAACAGCAACAATCATCTTTTTATCGATGGCTGCCGGCATCACAAAACCTTCATTGTAATCTGTATGTTCGCCGATCAGGTTGATCCTTCCCGGAGAATATACGGTCAAAGGTTCTTTTTGGAACAATTCCTTGAAGGTGGATTCTATTAATTTTTTCATATTCGATGCAATAAAACAAATAGAATTATCGAATAAAAATATCTTTTCAGCAATGTCGCCTGCTAATCTATTCTTTTATAAGTAGCATCGTTTTGAAAATATCCCAGACCATAGGATACCGTGATAGTTTCCCCTTTTTTCCAATTGATCTTCTCCTTACCTGATGTTATTCCTGATTTTGTAATCCTGAGATTTCCTATTAAAGTATCCGAATAGGTAGACTCCTCGGTTAGTAGTACTGAAACGCTTTGGCCTTGTTCATTTTGAACCCTAACAGAAACGCTTTCTGTCGTATTTGGATCAAAATTTAAAGGTGCGACCAATCGAATTTCAAGTTTGTTTTTGGATGCTGCTGACAATTCTAAATTAGTATAATGATTTGCCGAGTAGGCCATACTTACATTAAATGCAGTATTAAATTGAACCCAACCTTCGGTCCAACCCAAATTCCCTACTTCGGGATTATTGGGATAATGGAAGGATTTTGGAGAACCATCAAAAACAAACTTCACTTCCTCCAGCAGCCCAATTCCACCTTTGTGGGCATCATACCATCCTAAATCCACCCCTTCGATCTCATCAGGACCTTTGTAGGAAAAATGTCTTCCTACCGGATTTCTTCCAAACGCATTGTCAAAATGTGACCATGCCAAAACTTCCAACCTTTGCGACAAGGATTTATCTTCGATCATAGACATGGCAGCAAATAACGCGGCAGGAAACCCAAGGATATTTCCTGTCTCATTCCAGCTCGGGGGTACCCAATCTTCGTCGTCCGAATATTTTCTGAAATCCCAATAATTGTCTGACCTCGAAACAACTACTTTGGCCCATTCCGTCACTTTATCTTTCAAACCCTGAGGAGCTTTATCCGGAAAGTTATTCTGAAAATAAGCAAATGCCCTCATGGTCATGTGTTCGGACATTCTTTGACCCTTGGTTACTTGTGGATCCTTCCAATCGAGGTTTTGGATCATCCAATCCATTTGGTTGTAAGCTGCTTCGAAGTATTTCTCAGCATCTTTACCTCCAGTTTTCTTTGTGACATCGTACATCATCAAATTTGGAATCACAGAATACCCGGGAGGCATTTCTCCTTTGGTAGTCCCCATTTGGGTTTTTAGAGCTAATAAATTATGCTCAGGACTGAGGTCATATTGTGAGGTTGAGCTAGGTTTGACAGTGGATTTTCCCCATATATCCTTTGTGTATTCATAGACCCGATCAAAATTTTGCTGAGGGAGCCACTTTTCCAAATAAGGCCAAGCGTAGAGGAAATGTGCCAGTTCGGCCTTTTGCATCTCATGTTCCAATCCTTGGGAGATCTTCACATCCACATCCCAATGAATGAGTTTGATAAGATCAGGAGCATCTTCACTGAAAGGTTCCAACGCTCCCCAGAGTCCTTTGTATTGGGAAGGAAAAGAGGAATTAGGCACATAGGAAACAGTTTTATCCATTCGTTCAAAAGCTTCAGGATTGGAAAGGTATAGCGCCACCATCCCTTGCAAAGCCCAATTGAAAAAATCCCCATCCCGCCATTCAAATGACAAGGGTCTGATCAAATCGGTGGTGCCAACATAATGTCTTGCCCCAATCATAAAATCAATCATATTTCGATAGGTTACCCTTTCAAGCCAATTTGGCCCTATTCTAAATGGATATGATTTATAATTGTTTGCGATTACAATGTATTCCTCCTCGGACTCGGGATTGAATTCGGTAAAATCTCCAATACCATTTTCAATGGATCCGGTGAAGACAATTTTTTCATTGCCTTGCTGTACAAGCACAAAGGGTGTTTTTTCTTCGATATCAGGTGCCGAAAAGCGCTTTGGCCTATTGAGATTATAACCGCTTTGGTTGACAAGGATTTTTTTGACTTCTGTGGCAGCGGAATCCACATACTGTCGACCAAAAATCTCAAATTCAGAAACTGTCACTTGGTTTTCACCTTCAATCCA
This sequence comes from Aquiflexum sp. TKW24L, assembly GCF_023502205.1. Lineage (GTDB taxonomy): Bacteria > Bacteroidota > Bacteroidia > Cytophagales > Cyclobacteriaceae > Cognataquiflexum. The sequence continues at coordinate 7,093 of NZ_JAMFLG010000032.1, forward strand.
AAGCCGAATCCGATCTGTTAAAATGGGTTTATCAAAGGCCAGCGTCACTGTTTGGTCTTTATTAGAACTGATTTCTTTGACGTTTCTCCAAGAACCGTTGAGTATGGTTTGAATTTTAAAATCAGAAATTGCCTGTGACTCAGGGAGAGTTTTAAGGGTAATTTCCACTATTTCTGTTGCACCGGGTAGCTTTACCAACAGCCAAGTTTCACCTTCTGAGGCTTCGTTTTTCCAGGAGTTTTCTAGACTTAGCCTTCCGTCAATTGCCTTGGCAGGCTCAAAACCATCCATGAAGGAACTAGCAGTAGCAGCTCCTGTCAAGGCAAGATTGTTCTTGGTTTGTCCGAAAGCGGATTTGCCAAAACCAAAAATGGTGAGTAAAAAAACTAAAGCAATTTTATTCAATTTGATAATTAGCATTTTCTTGTTGGTAAAGGTTATAATGGATTTTTCTCAAATTCAAACTCAAGAACAATAAGCCCCATAGCAGGAACTGAAATTTCCCATTCAGCTTTTATTTCTTTCTTCTCAATTTCAGACCCATTGTAATCAAGGACTTTCGTGCTCAAAAGTTTTCCTGATTGGAAAGGAGTAAAATCAATCTTCAGATCCCCGCTCTGGCTTTCATTTTCTTGATTGAGTAGTGTAACCCAGATTTTATCCCCTTTTTCGCTGGAAGCAATCACATATTCGATGGAGGGATTGGAAACAGACACAGCATCAGGCACTATTTTTTGGAATGCTTTTTCTCCAAAGATTTTTCCTGCCTCAAAACCATAGCTCTGATGAGGTCCAACCTTGGGAGTAATGAATCCTCTTGGGAATGTTATCTTTCCATTTGATCTCAACTCGATTTCTGAGAAAAGATAATCGGTAATCCAACCAACCTGCCACCATGCATGGTGGGGGAAAGGCCCTGCACCTGAATTCATCCCTTTCCAATAATAGGAGGCTACGCTTGTTTTTTCATCCACAAAAGCATGTCTGCCAATTGCGGCCGACCGGGCCATGTCAGCAAATATGCGTTCGCCGGTAAGCTGGTGCATCCGGATAAACATTCCGGCATGACTTGCCAAAAGAATCGGCCCATGGAAGTTAGCGGAACCCAATGTACCTCCATGCTCAAAACTCAAACCGGCTTGGGCTATTTCCCAATCTTGAATTTGCTTTCCATTTACAGTTTTGATTTCTCTGCTTGGAATAGGATGGGTATAAATATAAGTGGTGTAAATTTTTGCAGCCTGAATAGCCGCAGCCTGATACTTTTCATCTCCTGTCATGTCAAAAAGATCCAAAAAAGCTTGTGCAGTCTGTCCTGTCGCAAAATCAGGCGCATACCTCATGTCTCCGCAAACTCCCAAAAAACTACCGTTTTTGACTCCGTTTTCAAGATACCAATCCGCACCTCTAATGGCTGCCTCCAAATATTTTTGATCTTTTAAAATCCGATGAGCCACCAATAATCCATAAAAAGTTGGCCTAAAATCCTGCAATTCTAAGAATATTTCCTCTTCTTCCCTGCTGTAAGCTACCGCCCAACTTCCATCTTCTTTTTGCCAGTCTAGCAATAAGTCTGCTCCCAAGGTGAGTCTTTTTTTCAATTCCTCATTCTCAGGTTCGAAGAGAAGAATATTACCGATATCCAGCATGATGTAATAAGTCAAGGCAATCGGTTCTACCATTTTGCCCCATTCTTCCACAAAAATTTTAGGCTTCGAAAGAAAATATTGGCCAATGGCAGCACCCTGAAAAAATCCTCCGGAAGTTTGTTGCTGAGCCAGTTTGAAATTAAGCGCATATGGCAAAACCTTTCCCTTCAAATAGGAACTGCCAGTGGCATTTGCCAACATCCACATTGCCCCATAATCTGCGTTTTTCATGGCATCTTTATCCGAACCGACTACGCCACCGAGATAGGCTTGGGCACCGATTTTTACACCTTCGTAATCTTCCACTCTCCAAAGGGAGGTTTCTGGATCCGTAAGGTAACCGTACATCTCGTTTACCCTGCTGCTTAAAGACTGCCTGTTTTTTCTCAGATTTAATCCTTTTTCAAATTCAAAAACATTATAGACTGCATGATTTAAGGTCTCAAACCAATCGCGATCCGATAAACTGAATCTAAAACCAAAATTCAAGGATTCTCCTGTTTTCTTCTCCGACCCAAATTCCCCCAAAACAGGATAATAGATCGACGGAGTAAGTTTAGCTTGGCGGTTCATATGAGACAATCCCACATTACAGTCATTGTGACTCATTTGATCCTTTTTCCATGGATCCCTTCCTAACTCAGGATTTGAGATTAGTGCCAAAGTAAATCCTTGCTTTGAGCTGATGATAGGGCTTAAGGTAGTGGCGGTTTTTTCGCTGAAAACAATAGGGGAGGAGGGTACCCCATTTCCATATCCGTATCCCAACACTAGGTTACTTTCCAGTTTATTTCCATGAAAATATCCGGGAACCGCGGCCCACTCTAGATCGGCTTCGGGAATAATAAGGAGAATTGGACTGCTTAGGGAATAGAAACCGTCTTGTGAAACTTCAAGATTCTCCTCGATGAGTATATCTTGAGGAAACTTAGGGTCAAGGCTCCATGTAATCATTACGGTACCCCAATCTGTTTTTTTCTTAAACTGGATTTTATTCTCTCCAATGGGTTGAGCTTCGTCGGGAAAAAATTCAATTGTTTTTCCTGCTGTATTGAGGGCAACTGAATTGACTTGTTCCTTCCAATGTTCCGTTTGGTACTTATAAATTTCCTCTGGGAATTTCTGTCCGGTCGTGGTCTGGTAAGGCTGCTCTGATTTTTCTTCCGGTTTAGTTTCCGACCTGATCAAGGTGTATTCTCCCGAAGGATTGGGTAGGGTTTGCCATTTCCCTTCAACCTTGATAGCAACCTCACTGATTTTATAACCCCAGTCTTTGAGTTCCCAGGCAATTTTTAGGTGGTCATTCTCCAAAATGAAATCTGGTTCATTTTGTAAAATGGAACAAGAAAAAAGAAGGCTGAGCAACAGGCAATTAATTAAATGTTTCATGGCTTTTGGGTTGAAAGGGTGCATGCTTTAAGTGATGGCTTTCTTAAAACTTATATTTTTCACTAATCTCCACCTTACCCTGAATGTTTGAAGCGGAAAACCAAAAGGAACTTCCTTCTTTCATTTCCTTGATGGGAATGGTAAATTCAAAAGGGTAATTTTCATCAATTCTGCTTTCGATATTACCTTTCTCATCTTCATAAAACAGAGTAACGCTTGAAAAATCGGAGTCGTCTTCCTGCAGATAAAAATAAGCCCGTCGGTCGTATTCCCCTAAATCGATTATCATGGCGCGGGTATTTCCAAAATCAAATTCATAAAGGCTATTTTTGGCAGATGGGCCTCTTGACAATATTTTTTGTTGAAATGCTACTTTTGGTGAAAGACCTTCTACTTTAATTGCTGCTATACCATTGCCGGGCACTTCTACCTCATAGGAAAATGCACCTGTTATCGAGGTTTTTCCGTCACCCCAATTTTCTATATTTCCAATAGAACCGGTGGTCCATTCAGGATTTACCATAACAGTGGATTTGACAGGGTCTTTTGACTGATTGGTAAAGGCCAAATATATTCCTGATTCATTGTATCCAGCTATGTAGTTCAATTGAGGGTGTGAAACTGTCAATAATTTTTTGGGCATCCACAGCTGGATCCCTTCATCTTCGTAGAATTTTCCGAGTTGACTGCCATAAAATTTATTTTGCAAATAGGCATATCCCTCTATGTATTCAGAAGGAAAATTGATTTTTCCCTCAGACCTAACAAAAGCATCAGTGATCAAATAATCCAGCAACATACTTGCCATAGGCAGAATATGGTTATAATGGAGGGAATTTATGCTTAAAGCTTTATGCTCACGAAGTGGATAATCTGCCTTCTCATAGGCTGTTGTACGTGCTGTGTTGATATGGTAACCAGGAAAGTTTTGATAGCGTCCAATAATGGCTGACTTTGCTACTTCCTTTAAAAATATATCATTCGTGTAATAACCCAAACGCAACATCCATGGGGCATAATTGGCCATAAAAATGGCACGGTGACCTTGACTGGTTCCTGAAGATTCAGGGGTCAGTCCGATTTCGGAAAGTCTCCATGCTTCGACTTTTTCTTCCGGAAAATACATCTGCTCATGACCTTTTGATTTTAGATACCAATAAAGAGGTGCTTTTCCATCCTTATTGACCAAAATATTGGTATCCGGAATTGAGGGAGACATCCAAGTAAACATAGTATATCTACGAGCTCCATCTTGTGCTGCCTTTAGGTACTTTTTGTTTAGAGTTATTTCATATAGTTCTGTCAACTCCACCCATTTAGGGGTGAAAGCATTCCAAAAAAATAATCCAGGAGCATCAGTATCCTTAAAATCAGTTTGTTTGGTTTCGACCCTTATTTGAAGGTATTCATTTGCTCCAGAAATTGCCAAGTCAAGGAATTTCTTATCCTTGGTGGCCTTATAAATGTGCATGGCATTGACCCAAGAATTTCCATCTTCAACTACATCCAAGTTCCGGATACGACTCCGTCCAAACTCCTTTTTTGCCAACTCCACAAAAAAATTATTGGATGGGCCGAGTATATTATACAGTGAAGTGAGTTCGGAAACAGGAGCTATTGGGCCGGCCATACTTCTTGAAGGGTGCTGTATTTTTTGTTCGGGGTCCAGAGAAAAAAGAAATTTCTCTCTGGACAACATGTACTCCAAGGTAGGATAAGCTCTTTGTTCAAACATTACCGAATCATCCATCACAATAGCCAAATCCAAAGGATTTAAACTTGAGACATTTTTTACGGCACCCGGAACATCGGTGGAATAGGCAAAACCCTTTAATGAATCTACAAACCAAGCATAATCAGACAGGGAATAGTCCACCATATTTTCAAATGTTTGGTTAAGCGAAATAGATTCATTTTTTCTATAATCTTTAAACCCAAAGTCATTTCTTGCAATATTTTCAAAAGCTTCATGGATTTCCCCGGGTTCAATTACAAGGAAGGATTTAAATTGAAAAGAATCTCCAACCTTCATCTGGGATCCCTCTCCTCCTGGCACCGGGGCAAATAATTGGGGCTGGGCTTTTCCCTCCTCATTTCTAACCATAACCCCAAACCGACTATTTGTTGGTAACGGAAGAGGATCAAAAGGGAATTCTTCAGATGCAGCCATTACCCCAAGGGAATGGGTTCCATCATGGACCAATGCGGTAGGAATCGGACAGCGAAAAGCCAACGTCATTACAGGGCTTTCCGGAAATCTTTTTTCCTGCCAAATCAGCGGCTGCCATATTTCCTTCACGTGGGAAAGCATAAATTCAGGAGCACCGGTATAACCCACCGAAAAGAAACCGTCTTTTTTTGGTGTGATCCGAAACTTGATAGATGGATGTCTGCCTTCCAAATCAGAGACTTCAGCTGAAAAATTAAAAAATTCATGATCATCAAAAATCATCTGAATCGTGCCTTCCTTCATTTCCAAAGATGCGGCATTGATAGGAAATACAGTACCTGCATTGAATGGATTGGAGCTTCTTTTGGCTGCCTCTCCTTCCAAGATAGTATCATCAAAACCATCTCCTATTGAGCTATCACTTCTTTTTACCTTTCCAAGATCTGCACTTTTTCCCTCATAAGCCGTCCAGGTTATGATGTTATAAGGAACCCCCTCTATTCCGGCCGGCCTCATGGCCATATCCGGATTCTCTTCACTGTAAATGATTGAAAAAGAAGGCTGAAACTGATAGGGAATTTCGTCCCTGAGGATGATTATCTGGTTATTTTCAAAATAAACTTTGTTATCCCTCCCGGAAGTACAGCTTAAAATTGATATTATTATAAAGGCAATCGAGACTTTTGAAATACTATTCATTGTTGAAAGGGCCGTTTGAGAGTTTATTAAATTTTCACATGCAACCTGACACTGAAGCTTTACCTGCAGACTTGTTGTTTTTATTGTTGATTTTTATAATCAAACTTTACTTTAAATATCTCATTTAGAGTTTGTCAATATCTAACATAGGCCGGATCAAAAAACAAGGGAATGTCTCTTGCCTGACGGCCTTCGATAAGATTTTCTGTATTATTTTCAAAAACGCTCAACTCCCAGCTATCCCGCCAGGTAATTAAAAATTTATCATCTTCAATAGTCACCGGAAGCCATACATGCCTGCTATCATTTGGATTTTCAGGTTTATTGATGTCAAAAACTGCTATATAGGCATCTTTCCTCCCCACAACAGGAAGTATAAAAGTAGATTGACCGCCATACGTTTTTTCTTTCCCAAACCCATTTTCGGGATTCACTCCCCGGCATGGATTGCCTTGGGATATCCAGGGTCCTGTCAGTGATTTACTTGTAAAGTATCTCGCAGGATTAGGATCCCAACCAGTTGACCCTGATCCTAATAAATGATAGATTCCATTTCGTTTAACAATGGCAGGTGCCTCTGTCTTTTCTGTAATACCTTCGCAAACCACATATTCTCCTTCGGGCAAATAGTAATCATCGCTCATTTTGCCCACCACAAAAGCTTTATCCGGCTTTCTGACAGTAAGATGATAAAGGTCTCCGTTCTCCTCCTGAAACATAGCGAAATCCCCGGAGCCATTCAGAGAGCCGGCACCCAGAAATTTGTGACTGTAAGCGAAGGGCCCCGAAGGGCTATCGGATAAAGCAACGCCTACATAGCCTGTAGTAACCCCTTCCCCCTTCAAATAAAGTTTAAAAAAGGCTACAAACTTTCTTGTTTTGGCATTATAAACCACTTTGGGACGGTCAAAATTGCACTCGTATGCCAAGTCGTGACTATCATCGTCGTAAACAAGAGATAGAACCAATCCCTTATCAGACCAGTTGATCAAGTCATTTGAAGCATAACAATGAATGCCGCCATCTGCAAATGTTTTCTCAGAAAGTCCTTCGATTTTATGTGTTCCATACCAATAATAAACACCTTTGTAGTAGAGAACTCCACCGCCATGAGCATTGATCGGAACACCGTTGGTGTCTGACCAGATTTGAGCAGGTCGAAAATCGGTCTGTTTTATATATTGTATCTGTGCCTGATTTATACCGGGACAACTTATTAAAATGGCACAAATTAAAATAGAGAGTATTTTCATAGGTTTAAAACCATGTTGTTTTTTTAATCCATTTCAGCAGTATCTGTACGTTATATCAATGCTACAGCGTTTCGTTGACGGCACAAAGTAAGGCGACTAGTTTGCCATTTTCGAAGAAGAGTTGCGGCCTTTCAAGTGCTTGCAGCTTTTTGATTGAACCTTCAGCCATTTTTATATTCAAATCCGAGACCAATGGATTTTTGGCCATTTCTTTGGCAATAGCGTAAATCTTTCCATATTTTTCTTTTATCTATCATTCCATATTTTGTTTACTAGAAAAACTATAACAGCTTATCCCAAAAACACTCAGGGGAACAGATTCCACTCTTTTTTCAAATTCGAAAGTCAGTTTCTGCGTACTGATTGGAGATGGGAACTGGACTTTTTGGATGGTCTGATGATTTTCCTTCTTTTGATAAATCACCCTACCTGAATCATCTTTAATCATAAACGACTTGGCACAAAAAGGAATTTCACTTTCTGGATGCCCCATCAGTGTAGATTCCATAGGATGGTCAAAGTCTGTATCAAAATAGAATTGAATAGTAGATATTTCTTGCTCCTGTGACCATTCCAAAGTCAAGGAAGGATTGCTATCCTCCAAAGAAGCCACCCATGCATTTGGTTGCATCGTAGGTCTGAAAATTCCGTTTTTCAGATTTTCTTTTGAAAAAGGACTCAGGCTTTGGCCTAATTCAAAGGCTAGGTTATGCCCTTTTGGTCTTCGCTCTGGAACCCAAAATTCAAAAGAATCGATGCCGATTCCAGCCGGCGGTTCCTGCCTACTGCTTGTCGCCACAGATTTATTAAATTTGTTGAAGACAGACAGCAACCCTGTGATCCGGGTATTGGAGCATTTCAACATCAGGTTGTGATTGGCTTCAAAAATGACAAAAGCATACTGAGGAGTCGGAATGGAAGGCTGAAAAGAAAAAGAATAGAAATGCTCTCCGGGCTCAACATCGATTTCTAAATGTTCCAGAATAACCTCCGGTGTATAATTTTCTGTTTTATCGCTAACTCCCAGCTCAATTTTTAGCTTCGATTTGGCATCAGATTTTACCTGAATTTTCAATTCCGGAACAACTCCAGAATGGATAGGTATCATCTGAGCGATAGAATACTCCATTGGATACCAAGGTCCATCAAAGGGAAGCCCTTTGAATTCCAACTCGGAAGAGCTCACTATTTTAGCCTCTTTGACCAAATCTAACTCATCTTCCAGTCGGAAATGAGGGATATATTGACCTGATTTAATGAGGTTTTGTTGTAACAACTCTATCCACTTTCCTTCTTTCAGATCAGCAGGAAGAAGTTTGTTCTGAATACAGATGGAAGCTGCAAGTCCCACAGCTTGGGTGTTATGTGCACAAGTGGACATCACCCTTGATGAGCCAAAAGCAACGTGCGTGGCGCTGATTAGCCTTCCCCCCAAAAAAAGATTTTTGATGTTCTTGCTGTACATTGTTCTGAAAGGGATTTGGTAAACCCCCTTGCTGTGCCATTGCGTGCAGCCATCTTTATCTCCAAAAACTCCCTCGGCCGGATGAAGGTCTAAGGCCCAACCTCCAAAAGATACTGCGTCTACATGAGGTCTTTGCTCAACCACATCCTTTTGGGTCAGCATATAATCCCCTTCAAATCGACGGCTTTCGCGCTTGCCCGGAATCGTCCCTACCCATTCTAAGGTAAGATTTTCTGACTCAGGATGCTCTCCGGAATTTTTGATATGGTTCCAAATACCATAGATGACCCGCCACAATTCCCATTTGATTTCTTCACTGTCATGGATGGTATCTTTCCGCCCGCCATATTCCACCCACCAAAGGCGACATCCATGTTCTTTGAGGTTAAAACTTTTAAACCTTGGTAATTTGGCGATTTCAGTATTGGCATAAGAGGGGGGAATAAACCTGACTGGTTTGCCTGTATCTTTACTGTAGAAATACAAGGAATGGCCCAATAACTCCCCATAAGCCTGATCGGGGGCAAATCCTTCATCAAATTCTTCCTTGGATTCGGCACCAATTCTATAAGCAGCTCCTGCGAGGAATCCTAAAATCCCGTCTCCAGAAGCATCAACGAAAAGAGGTGCTTTGAGTAAATATTCTGTTGAATTTTGACTGCAAAAAGCCAAAACAGAGTCAATCTGATCATCTCCTTTTTTGTTTAGATCGTAAGCAGCAGTATTGAGTAATAATCGGATATTGGTTTCTAAGCTTACTTTTTCGATCAATATTGTGTCCAAAATCAAAGGATTTCCCTCCGGATTTCTGTACAGGTTTTCCACTAGAATTTCATCTACAACGCCACCTTCTCTTGCCCAACGATTGTTGTTACCCATGTGGGAAGTTGCCCCCAAAATCCAAAGTCTGACTTCCGAAGATCCATTTCCTCCTAGGACAGGTCGGTCTTGGACCAATGTCACTTTAACCCCATGCCTTGCAGCAGTGATCGCACAGCATGTTCCTGCAAGACCTCCACCCACAATTATCAAATCTGAAGTTATATTCTCCGTTTTTAGCTTTCTTTTTCCGCTTACGAATTCCTCCTTTTTCATAAATTAATGCTGATCTGATGTTGATGAAATGGGTAAAATTTTTGGAAATTTTTTCGATTGTTTGGTTACGTACCTGTTCAGAAAAAATCCTAATCCAATGATGAGTGACCCCATGATGATGAGATATATTGCTGAGCTCCCGCCCCAAAAAGAAAGGACACAAAACATGAGTCCGATAGCCATGAATGAAAAGGCCAATACCTTAATTCCGAATTCGTTTTGGCTATTGTCATCAGGATTCTCCTGTTCAACATTTGAAGCTAAATTCGTTGATGTTAAGGGGATAAGTGCATTTGAGGCAAAGATTTCATACAATAACAATAGAGTAAATGGAATACCTACCCCAAGAATGAGTTCTTCTGTTCTATTCAGAGCAAAATCAAGGACTTTAGGACTGATGAATTTGAAGAAAATATTGATGACCAAACTTATTGCGGTAACGCCCAGGATTGATTTGCCCGTTTGTTTTTTGGAAAACAAAGCCCAAATCGCAGGTCCATAAAGGGCACCGCCTGTAATGGCAGCAATGCTCAATACTACTTCCACTATGCCGCCGGCCATAGGCACCATAAATGCGACTAGAATCGTCCCAATTCCAAACAGAATCGTTGCCAATCTTGCGACTTGCATCAAGGTTTTGTCTGAAGAATTTGGTCTAAGTGGCTTGAATACATCATTGGTCAAAACCGCTGCTGCCAAGTTGAGTGAGGTATTCACAGAACTCGCCGTAGCGAAAATCATCCCACCGAGCATCAATCCCAAAATTCCTACAGGAAGAACTTGCTTACAGATCATGAGGTAAGCACCTTCTGCTTCCAAACCCTGCAAATCAGGATTTAGTACCCTATAAATCATAGGAGGGAGCATCCAAATAAAGGGGCTTATGAGATACAATATCCCAAATAAATAGCCCACTTTACTTGAGGATTTACTGTCTTTGACAGAAGTGTAGCGTTGTACATAGGCCCAATTTCCTCCAATAAATACGATGTTGTAAAAGGTAAATGCAATGATAAATGCATAAGTGTATTCCCCACTGAAAATATTGAAAAACTGATCCGGGGCTTGATCAATGAAATTACCTAAGCCGCCTACCTCTTTGAGCGAAAGAGGAATTACCAACAAAACAGCTGCAGTAAGGATTACAAATTGTAAAACGTCTGTAACGACTACCGCCCATAATCCTCCAACTGCTGTATACACCATGATCATCCCTCCAAGCAGAAGAATGGCATAATTGATGTCAAAACCGGTCGTCACATTTAGGATTTTGGCGACAGGATAGAGAAATGCACCGGTATAGCCCAAGGAGAGAAATAAGAATATATAAGTATAGTATTGTTGGATTCTCTTCCCAAACCGGTTGGTCAAAAACTCAGCAACAGTCAGTGCTTTGGAATTCCACCACCTAGGGGCAATAAAATACCCGATTATAAATCCCGCAAGACACATGGCCATTTGAATTGTAATCGCAACAAAACCAAACTTGTATGCAATGGAACCCCAAACCACAAAAGTGCCTGCCGAAAAGAAACTCATAAACAATGACAATCCGTTCATGGACCATGGCACAGATCCTCCTGCAGCAAAAAAGGACTTCATGTCAGTTCCTTTTTTGCCAAAAGAAAGTCCTGCTATCAGAATTATCATCGAAAAGATTGCTATTGAAATATAATCAAGTTGTTGCATGGAGGTTTACTGAAATTGGAATAAGGGATTAAGGTCTGTCTAGATGTGTAATTAATTTTTAGGTGGTATAATAATCAATTCATTGCTTAGAGGAGATTGGATCAAAGTCATAAATTCCCTCAAGTGATTTTCATAGACACCTCTCGGAGTACTTGAGTGTTTCTTGCTGACATAAGCAGCATAACCCACGGCTTCTCCCATCATGCCACACGTTCTCATTACCCTGGTACTTCCAAAAGCAACATGTGTCGTGCTGATATTTCTTCCTGCCATAAATAGGTTGTCGATATTTCTAGAATATAGACATCGGTAAGGGATGGTGTAAGGCTGTACCCGAATATGCTCGGTAGCTGCAAAAAACTCTTCTCCCGGGAAATACAAAGAATTTTTGGCATCAGGAAAATGCAAGTCAATAGTCCAAGTAGCAGTCACCGTTCCATCAGGATACATAATCCCTTCTTGAATATCCATCTGTGTCAAAATATGGTCCCCCAAAAGTCTTCTAGATTCCCTTTTTCCACCTATATAGGCCACCCAAGCCAATTCATGATTTGAGTATTTGTCTTTTTTCTGGTTTTTAAGGTAAGACCAGTTTCCAAAAATCGCCCTCAGGTTATGGTCCCTGATTTTTTCTGCTTCTGTAATTGTATTGAAATTTCCGAAACCGGTTTCCCATTGCCAATCGGCTTTTTCATCATCGATATGGTATTCATCTGAGAACTGGATAGCCCATGGAGTAAGAGGGAAATCAGAAGGTTTTTCTTTTTCCAAAGATGCCCATAGATTGGAAGTGCCTAAGGTAAAATCATCAGATGTTTCTGAAGCCAATGATTCACCTGTTTCAGCTTGGCTTTCCCTACCCATTCTGAAATCGGCACCTGCCAAAAAGCCCAATGTTCCATCGCCTGTGCAGTCTGAAAAATAGGTTCCGGTAAACCTAATTTCCTCATTGGTCCGAATATTTCTACCTAAAACAGCGACGATTTTATTCTTTTCCATTTCTACTTGGTAGACATGCGTATTCATAAACAGCTTGATATTCGGTTCGGCCTGTACTACCGCCATTTTGCGGGCATCACCATACCTGTCTCCATCCCAATTTCCGTTTCCCGGATCTCCATTATCCAACTCACGCACTATCCTTCCTAATTTTGGGAAATGATTTTGATCCACTCTCCCCATTAAATGGACACGAATCTCAGAACTGTTATTCCCACCCAAAACTGGTCTATTTTGGATCAGGGCAACTTTCAAGCCCATTCTTGAAGCGGAAATGGCCGCAGCTGTACCTGCTATGCCACCACCAACAACCACCAAATCGAATTGACCTTCGGTTATGGTATTTCTTTCCAATCCCAAGAGGTTTTTTCTAAAGTCCAATAATTTATCATGTTGATTTGGAGGAGTGTCTTCTTTTGAGGTTGAAAAATAGATCGCATCAAACCTGCCATTAAAACCTGTTAAGTCTTGTACTTTCAAATTAATGAATTGGTTTTTAACTTCTACCTGTCCTCCATAGTACCAATCCCATTCATCAGATCCACTGCTTCCAAATTCAATTGCCAAAGGCATATCATCTACAAGTACGGTGAATCTTCCGGGACCTTTGGGGAATGGAGCCCAATCCTTTGTTCTGATCCAAATGTGATACTTTCCAGGTTTCTCAAAAGCTACTTTTGTTGAAGCATCAGCAACCTTTTTGCCCATCCCGTGCGCCATTAGATAAGAGGAGTAAATCACATCAAAAGATTGTTGGTCTACAACCCATCCACCTGTATTGTCAAAGGATTCTGCTTCAACAAGTACTCTATCTTGGGCATGGCTCAATATTGCCAGGAAGAAAAGGATTATAAGGAATGTGAATTTTTTCATGACAATGATTTTTTGGGTTTTGGATTTCATTTAAATGATTTGTTTTTTTCCGTAAAAGCGGTTAATTCTCCTTTTATAGCAGGGAAAAGGCTATTTTGATCGCGGAGAATCCGAAAAGCATTTGCTTCCCATTTAGGTTGAAGGAGGAATTTGGTCAAGGTTATTTGGCTGGCTTCATCAAGTTCTTTTTCTCTGGTCAGCAAGCCGAATATCAATTTCTTCTGTTCATCGCTGGTTTCAAGAAGGTGAGAGACAAGCGCTGCCGAGGTTTCCTGAAAGAGATATATTTGATTAAATTTCTTTAGAATTGATAACTGCAGTGGATAGGGGGCAGCCAAAAAACTTTCTATTAGCCAAGACTGCTCGTCTTTATCGTTGAAGATTTCTGAAGGAAGTTCTCTAAGTAAGTAATTGGCTGCAAAAACATTTTCTCCATTGAGAATGCTCAGCATTGGCTTTTTATACTTTTCTTCTTTTATCTGACCGCCGATCAGGGTTTTATCGATGGCCCAATATTGATAATGGTGATTCGAGCTTTGCAAAAATTGAATCAAAAGACTATCACTTGTCAAGAGGCTTTCAGTATGCTGTTTCAATTTTCCACTGATATCACCATGAGCTATGTGCCAAAGCGTATAACAGGAATACACTGCCCCAGATATGACTTCTCTTTGGATCGATTTGATGGTGGCACCGGTGACAGCATCTACACCGGTTGGATTTACCGTTTCCGTACTTGTGACGAGTTGATCTGCTCTGTAATTTTTCAGGATTGAATTCTCATTTGATAAAATTTCCTCAAGCTTTTTGTACTCTTTTTTATCAAATTCTGCATGATCTGATTTAGTTAAAATCCTACCTTCAGAAAGTTCATATTTCACGTAATTACCCAATAGATCCCATCTGTAATTAATAAAGACAGGATAGCACGTCCGGCTGTAGCATACAGGAGTGAATATCTCGCCATAATAATGATCCGGCTGATTGCTTGGATCAGACACCAGCCATATTTCATATCGAATAGAATCTGTCTCTACTTTAAGGATTGACTCCATATTAAAATCGGGCGCAGAGACTTTTGGTTTTGGGACCAAACCCATAACCAACCCCATCGATAGGACGATGAGATGGATCAAGGAGATATGCGATTGATTCAAAGCCATTTTCAAAATATTAAACTGATTTTTTATTTTTGAATTACAGGTGAATAATCTGATTTTCCTTCAAGGGTTATGGCAGACAACCTGAATTCATATTCTGTTTTTGGGTTTAGGTCTTCGACAAATACATATTGTGCAAGAGCTTTGGATACAGTGGACTTTGACCAAACTGCGTCTTTTTTATTTAAGACCCTGTACTCCAATTCATACCCTATTGCTTTTTTAACTGGGTCAAAATGAACCAGAGCTGCCCTATCTTTCCGCGTCACGCCATTTATGATTGGCGCTTTGGGTTTCAAAACCTGATCAAGTGGGACCTCATAAGTTGTGGACCAATCGCTGTAATTGTTATTGTCTTTTACCCTTTGAATTTGGAAGTAATATGGTACATCCGCATTGGCAATGGGTATGAAAATCAAACCCGGATTGGTAGTGGTGATTGTTTTACTATTCTTCCCTAAGTCCTTTCCTTTAGAATATCTCACCCGGAATTGAAAGTCATCTGCTTCAGTGGCATATCCTATAAAGAATCCATTTTTGGCAGTTTCGAAATGTCGGATAGCAGGAGGAATGATTTTTTTGGGATTCATCTCAATTTTTTGTTTTAGGATAGAGGTTTTTCCTGCTGAGTTGACTGCAAAAACTTCCACTTCATAAGGGGTGGAGAATTCTAAGTCAGTGATATCAAGAAAGTTTTCATAAACAGGACCGATCTCTACCTCCTCATTGCCGATTTTAATCTTCGCGGAATGAAAGTCAGCTGTCGGATTTTCATCTAGGAAAACCCTTAGGTTCGCTGAATTGGGCCGAATGTTATTTTGAAGCATTCTTCCTCCAAATACGCCCAAAGGAGGAATCATATTTGGAACCTTAAAATATACCGAAGTATCAATCACATTATCATTCTGTGGAGTGAGAAGGGCCACTTCCAGTTTATGACCATCTCCCATTTTCCATTCGATTCTTCTTTTCAGGGTAGCTGATCCGGGAATGATTTTAGGAAGGTTTTCCCATCCCGATTCCAAAATTTTGCCTTCCTGATCCTGAATGCGCCATAGAAGACGGTAATTTCGCAGCGCATATGAGGGAAGGTCGAGGACATCTCTTGGGATAATTGTGATTTCTGCATTCCTATCTGAGATACTTGAAACCGTAAGGTTTTTTACCGGAGCATGTTCTTTTCTGATGCTGAAATACGCCCTTTTCTTGCGTCGATATACATCTACGACACCCCAAGATCTATTTTCAGAAAATTCCTTTGTGCCATTATAATTGCTCCTGTAATCGTTGAAGGTCCAAAGTGAGGCGCCTATCAAATAGTCTAGATTCCTCAGAGGATCAATCAATGATTTTGCATCAAAATCTGAATTAAGGTTTTCACCAAATTGTGCGATCCCATATTCTGAATAGAAGAGGATTTTGTTAGAAAAGTTTTTGTGTTGGGTTTCCGTCACCGGAAGGAGATTTGACCCATATTTATTGATCAAGCCAAGATCGGAATGTACCAAAAAGTCATTTGGTCTCTGCGCAGTGTGGGAAACCGCAGTAGCCAGCCTTGTAGAATCTAAGGATATGGCAATGTCAATTGCCTGCCTCACATAAGCATAGGTTTCCGGGTAATCACCGATTTCATTTCCCACATTCCACCCGATGATGCAGGGGTGGTTGTATTGCGAATCAATCAACCTGATGAGCCATTCTCTTGAAACTTTGCTATTCGGATCAGCCAAAGGGTCAAAACCCCAAAGAGGGATTTCCGAAAAAGTCATGATTCCTCTTTCATCCAAGTAGTCCAATGCTTCTTTTGGCAAAGGAAGATGAGAAAGCCTAGCCAAGTTTCCTCCGGCTTCTTTTATGAGATCGATATCTTCCTTGATTCTCCACAGAGGCAGGGTATTGCCTGTAGTCCTGTCATCAGGTACAAGATTGAATCCCATCGCCCGGATGGATTCTCCATTGAGCATAAGTTGTTTTTTGGATTCAACCAATTCTACTTTCCTCAAACCAAATCTCTGAACCTCAACCGGAATATCAGAATCAATGAAAATAACTTCAGAATGGTATAGCTGCGGTGAATCGAAGTGCCAAGCTTTCACCTGTTTGCCTTCTAATTTGGTGGACAATAGGATCTCATTTTCACCATTTGCTTGTGTTTGATGGACAAAAGGAATCTTTTTAATCAAAACGCCATCTTTTTTGATCTGGATCTCTCCCTTGACATCACTGCTTTTGGCTGTATGATTTTTAAATTTTAACCTGTAATGTACAATGGCAGAATTTTTCTTGTAATCGTAATTGGGAGTTACAAAATATCCTGTCAACCTGATTCCATCAGAAGCTGTCAGGTAAACAGGTCTCCGTATACCTCCCCAATTCCAAATGGCACCAGTCTTTTTGGTATTGTCCACCAACAGGGTGACAGTATTTGCCTGACCTCGTAGGAGAAAAGGAGTAATATCAAAATCGAAGGGTAAAAAACCACTGTCATTTATACCAATCATTTTTCCATTGACCCAGATCGTAGCATCGTGGGAAACAGCCTCAAAATGTATTTTGATGTTTTTGTTTTCCCATTCAGTGGGTACTTC
Organism: Aquiflexum sp. TKW24L; assembly: GCF_023502205.1. Classification (GTDB taxonomy): domain Bacteria; phylum Bacteroidota; class Bacteroidia; order Cytophagales; family Cyclobacteriaceae; genus Cognataquiflexum. The sequence continues at coordinate 24,122 of NZ_JAMFLG010000032.1, forward strand.
AAAAGATTTCTGATACCAAGCTTTTCCGGTATAATGGGCATATTCATTTCTTAAGTCCCAATTGCCAGGGACTTCCATATTATCCCAAGCCCCATTACTTGAGTCTTGGAGTTGATACCATTGGGTTTCAAGCCCTGAATTGTAAGGGTCAATCTTGAATGCCCAAGTGCCATTCAAATCTAAAAATGAATCAATCTTCTTATTTTGGCTAAAAGCGAAATTGGAAGAAAAGTATAGAGAAATAAGGACAAGAAGAAATAATCTGAAATGGTTGGTTTTCATTTTTTGGGTTGTTTGCTTTTAATTCCTAGGCTTCAGAATTGAAACCTAGTTAGACAATCCTTAAAGGAAGCCCTGAGATGGAAAAATCTCACCTCAGGGCTTAAACTTTGAATGATTAATTCCAATCTGGATTTTGCTCCAAATTCGGATTGGCCATAACCTCATCCAATGGAATTGGGAAAAAACGGTGCTTTGGTTGGGGTGTCCTTGTTGGAAACACATTGTTTGTGGCCAAAGGAACCAAAGTCAAAAACTTCCCTGTCCTTGTCAAGTCATACCACCTGTCAGCTTCGGCAAACAATTCCCATGATCTTTCCTGGATTACCGCATCCACAAATTGGGTTATAGTCAAACCGGGAGTTAAGTCTCCAAGCTTTGCTCTTCTCCTAACTGTGTTGATATAATTGTATGCTTTTGCTGTGGCTCCATTTGCAGCCAAGGCCTCAGCTTCAGCCGCGATAAGATACACATCGGACATTCTGATAATCGTCAAATTGGTTTCGTAAGCCCCTCCGATTGAGTTTGGATCCCGGAATTTTCTGACCAAAACACCTTCAGTAGTAATGGGAGTGATGCCTGCCTGAGGTACTACCACGCCACTTCTATTGATATAAGAGGTTGCAAGAAGTTTTCTCCTGTCATCTGCCGGATCGAAAGAATTATAAAATTTTTGGTAGGCAAAAGCAGATCCAAATGAAGCGTTTCCGTATTCTACCCCTGCGCTATTTGGGGGTCCAAAAAGTGCATGAACCTGAGCTGTCCTACCTGGGACAGCCCTTATGCTTTCAAATGACCATATGTTTTCAGCTCTAGCCAAAGTTTCTTTTGTCGCATCAAAGACATCTTCAATGTTGTCCAATAGCCTGTAAGTTCCTGCATTAATTACTGACTCAGCCATCTGTAAGGACTTGGGATAATCCTTATTATACAAAGCTGCTTTGGCATAAAGTGCCATGACAGCTTCTTTGGACGGTCTCCCAAATTGAGGGACTTGCTGACTAAATGAGGGCAAAGCCAACATAGCAGCATCTAGGTCAGAATATATTTGGGCATAGACTTCAGGTATTGTGCTTTTCCCATTATAAACTTCGGATTCACTTGTACTTGGTTTTGTTTTAATTATAACCTCACCAAAATTTTTGGTCAGCATCCAATGATAAAAAGCACGGAGAAAATGTGCCTCACCCAAAATGGCCGTTTTTCTTGCTTCATTCATGGTGATTTCAGGAACTTTGAGTAGTACCCAATTCGCCCTTTCTATCCCCGTGTAGGATGATCTCCACACTTGAACAGGAGATTCGAATTCTCTGGAGAAGCTTTTCTGGGCAGAGAAATTTGGATCATAAGTAAATAAGGTGTAAGTATCTCTGGCAACGACCGGTCTGGGATAAATCTGGTCAGTGCTGAAATCTACCGCATGGACAGCCGCACTATACATGGTGGCAATTGGGTCATAAGCAGAAATAAGGGCTGTCTCTGCATCACCGGGAGTTTTAAAGAAGTTTTCGGTGGTGATATTGGAAAAAACTTCCTCTTCAAGCTCACATGAAATCAAACCGATTCCAATGAGTGAAATAAAGGTATGGATTATGAATTTTTTCATTGTCTTGTGATTTAGAATGTGATTTGGATTCCCCCGATAAACGATTTGGCTGTTGGATAAACGAGGTTATCTATACCTATAGCAGTATTAGAACCACCAAATGTATTGACCTCAGGATCAAATCCGCTATAATCGGTTATGGTCAATAGGTTGTTGGCACTCACATAGAATCTCAGTTTTGAAATGCCTTTGAGATTGAGAAGAGAATATCCCAATGTGATATTTTTCAACCTGACAAAGGAACCGTCTTCCAGAAAACGATCAGATATCGGCAATCTTCCTCCTTGGAAGCCACTTACAAATTCCTGGGAAGGATTGGTAGGCGACCACCTGTCCTCTAAGCCACTGAGGACATTTCGCTGTCCGAGCGGGTTTTCGAAAGTATACCTGCTGATGTTATACAAGTCATTTCCTACAGAGCCGGAGACAAAGAAGTTGAGGTCAAATGCTTTGTATGCGAAATTGCTCGTAAATCCAAAGATAAAATCCGGATTTGGATCGCCTGTGATGACCTGGTCAAGATTGGAAATCACACCGTCATTATTGACATCTTTTACTTTATGCCCTCCAATTCGCCCACCTGAACCTGGCAATATCTGATCCCCTGTTTGGTGAATGCCGTCAAAGACAAAAGTTTTGAATACACCGAGAGGCAACCCGACTGAAACTACACTGTAGGGAGTGACAAACTGCTCGTCCACATCACCATCAAGGCCGACCACCCTGTTTCTGTTGAAAGACATGTTTCCGGAAACATCCCATCTCAAAGCTTTATTCACGAGATTGGCATTGATGGCTATTTCAAACCCTTCATTTTCCAATTCAGCAAAGTTGCCAATAATAGAGCTGTAGCCTGAACTGATTGGTAGATTTTTCAGGTATAACAAATCCCTTGTGGTCCTATTATAGTAATCTGCGACCAAACTGAACCTGTCATCCAAAAAGCTCACATCAATACCAATGTTTGATTGGTAGGATTTTTCCCACCTGAGATCAGGGTTTGCGATTCCTGTCGGTGCAAGACCTGTTACAAATGCATTGCCTATGTTGTAGGAAGAGCCTGGTCCTACAGTTGCCAATGATTGGTATGGTGAAATAGCCCCTGAATTTCCTGTAATTCCGTAGGAGGCCCGAAGTTTAAAATCAGATATGACTGAGCTTGATTTCATAAATGACTCCTCACTGATTCTCCAGGCGCCTGATGCGGCCGGGAAAAAACCGTATTTGTTGTTTTTACCAAATTTGCTTGATCCATCTGCCCGTGCTGTCAAGTCAAAAAACAATTTGTCTTTGTAGCCATAATTGACCCTTGCCATATAACTGTCCAATCTTTCAGTAGCTCGAAAACTGCTTGAAGAAAAAATGGTGGCAACTTGAAGTGCTTCATTGGTGGTTGCATCATTGGGAAATCCGGCCCCTGTCGCTTGGTTGGTTCTTACTTCGTCCGATTGAGTGGAGAATAATCCAGTGAATCTCAGGCTATGGTCCGACCCAAACCTCTTGCTATAGCTGAAGATACTTTCATGCAGCAAAGTGCTTTGATCCCGGTTGAACTTCCTTCCGTTTCCCGAGGTAGAATTCCTGTCTCCAAGGGCAATTATTGAGATCGGGGAATAGAAATCGTTCAGGTCATTTCTCAAAACAGCATTGAATGAAGCGGTATAGGTAAAGCCTTCAGCAAGCTTTGCCTCTACATAAAGATTGGTCAAAACCTGCTGAATATTTGTCTTGTTCAGGATTTCTGCCAGTCCCAATGGGTTGGTCACTTCACGGTAGCCACCTGCGACCTGATCTCCAAAAGGCCATAATTTCCCATTGGCATCGTAAGGTTTTAGTGTCGGAGGTGCACCTAAGGCAGCGCCTACTATGCTTGTAGTGATTGCGGCACCGTCCAAGCTTGTTGATCCCGTAGGAATGGTGTTGTTGATGTTTTGACTTCCCAGTATACTGGTACCTACTTTAAACCTATCATTGATTTTATGATCAAGGTTGATCCTTAGGGAATACCTTCTGAAATCAGAGCTGATAACGATTCCCTGTTGGTCAAAAAAGTTACCTGAAATGGCAAATTGGGTTTTTTCATTTCCACCCAATAAGGAAAGTTGATGGCTTTGGATAGGGGCATTTCTAAAAATTATATCCTGCCAGTTTGTTCCTTCTCCCTCGGCGTCGGGATTAGGGAATACATCTCTTTTATAGATCTCATTTTCCAATCTTGCAAATTGGGATGCATTCAACATTTCAATCTGCCTAGTGGGTTGTTGGATACCGTAATAACTGTCTAGAGAAAATACGGTCCTACCTGCGCTACCCCTTTTAGTAGTAATGATAACAACGCCATTTGCACCTCTTGCGCCATAAATAGCTGTGGATGAGGCATCTTTTAAGACCTCAACTGAAGCAATGTCATTTGGGTTGATAGTGGATAGGGGACTTAGGTCATTGACTCCACCTCCGTTGTTGAACTGTACTCCGTCAACGATAAATAATGGTTCTGAACTTCCTCTAATCGAGTTGGTTCCCCTTACCCTCACACTCACATTTCCCCCAGGTGCTGCAGAGTTTTGGACCACTTGAAGTCCGGCTACCCTTCCTTGAAGTCCTTGGGCGACATTGGCAACGGGTGTTTGCATGATTTCCGCAGATTTTACCGAAGAAATTGCTCCTGTAGTTTCAATTTTCCTTTGGGTACCGTATCCGACGATAACAACCTCACCCAACTCATCCAGATTGGGTACCATGGAGACAGAGATGGCATTCCTGTTATTTACGGTTGTTTCTTGGGTAAAATACCCCAAAAAAGAAATCACAAGAACCGATGAAGAATTGGGCGCACTAATAGAAAAATTGCCATCAATATCAGTGACCGTTCCTACTGTGGTTCCTTTAACCAGGATGTTGGCACCCGGCAATGGCAATTGTTTTTCATCTAACACCTTACCTCGCACCAATACCTCTTGGGCGGAGGCTGAGTGGATACCAATACTTATTAAAATAAGTATCAGCATGAGTAATTTTTGTTTCATAATTTGGTCATTTAGGTTAATTGTTAAGGTTCTGGGAAAATGTACTTAAGCACAAACCAGAATTATATTTCAATGTATGAACATTTGGTAAAATATAAATATGAAAAATCTTAAAAAAATAAATTATTATATCGTAAACGTTACCGATAACGTTTACATTTGAAAATTTGGCAATGATTTAAACGATTTGTTAATGATTTGATAATTGGAATTTTTCCATTTTTTCTTCTCTCGGGTAAATTCTTGTGGATTGACTTTATTTCGTAGGAGAGTAACCATTCAAATACATTGCGAAAAGGTGATAATGATGCAAAAAATAGATAGTATTACTGGGTAATTATTACTCCGAATTTTTTATTCCCGTAAAATTTCTAAATTAATTCATCAAATTGCTTGGGTCATGAAAAAAAGCATCACCATTAAGGACATTGCCAAGGAACTTAATGTTTCTACTGCAACTGTTTCTCGTGCTTTGAGAAATTCAAGTGAAATAAGTAAAGAAACCAAGCAAGCAGTGATGAAGATCGCCAAAGAGATGGATTATCATCCTAACCTTTTGGCGAGAAGTTTAATCAGTAAATCATCCAAAGTCCTAGGCGTAGTGGTACCGACCATTAACCGGCAATTTTGGTCCAATTCTATTTCTGGTATCGAAAGTGTCGCGTATAAAAAAGGCTATAAAGTGATGATATTCCAATCCGCGGAATCTTACCAAAAAGAAGTCGAAATTGTGGAAATCCTTGCCAATAGTATGGTGGATGGAATTTTGATTGCCTTTTCAAAAGAAACACAGGATTTTGCCCACATAGAGCATATTGTTGATAGGGGAATCCCGGTTTTACTTTTTGAACGGGTTTGCGATGCTCTTCAACTTTCCAAAGTAAAAACTGACGATTTTTTTGGGTCAAAAACTATTGTAAATCATTTGATAGAAAGGGGTAGAAAAAAAATAGCCTATATCGGGGGACCATTGTCATTGACTGTCTGCATGGATAGATTTTTAGGCTATCAGAGTGCATTGTCAGACAATAACCTTCCATTTAACCAAGACTGGGTTGTTGAAATTTCTGATTTCAATACTGACAATTCAAGCGAGGCATTTAAGGAACTTTGGAAATTAGAAAACAAACCTGATGCAGTTTTTTGCTTTGCGGATATTCTTGCGATAGGAGTTTTAGCCGTCTCCAAAGAATTGGGAATAAAAATCCCTAGGGATTTGGCAATTGCCGGATTTGGCAATGATGACATTACTAAATATGTCAGCCCTTCAATTTCCACAATGGCCCAGCCTTCATTTGAGATAGGTCAGCTTGCAGCACGGTTGATCTTGAAAGAAATCAACTCAGAGGAGGAAATTGATTTCATTTATAAAACTGAAATAATTAAACCAAACCTTATTGTTAGAGAAAGTAGTTGATTTCAAAAAATCACTCCGCTGTAAATACAAATTGTGTTCTAGACTCGAATATTTCTTCCGGCATAAGCAGGATTGATGGAAAATCAGGCTGATTGCAGGAGTCAGGGAAATGCTGCGTTTCGAGACATATGGCTGTTCTTTTACCATAAGTCACACCATTTTTTCCCTTAAAATTATTCCCCAAGTAATTTCCTGTATAGACCTGAATGCCCGGCTCGGTAGTGGAAAGTGTCAATTTTCTTCCTGATTCTGGGTCGTAAAGTACAGCACAATCTTCAGGCTGTTTCAGTACAAAGCAGTGGTCAATACCTTCTGCAATTTGCAATTGAGGGTGTTCTCTCTGAATTGGTTCTTGGATTGTTTTCAGGTTTCTAAAGTCAAAAGGGGTCCCGCCAACGTTTGCGATTTCACCTGTGGGTAAGCTGTTTTTATTCATGGGGAGGTAATTTTCAGCATCCACAAAGAATCCATGCTCCTCGATAGTTTTGGAGAAATCACCCGTTAAATTAAAATATGCGTGATTGGTGGGATTGAGGATGGTTTTCTTATCAGAACTTGCTTGATAGCTTATTTCCATTCGCCCTGTTTCATCCAAAGTGTAGGTTACCCAAATGTCAATGGTGCCGGGATAATTTTCCTCACCATCTTGGCTTTGATAATAAAAGGTAACTCCTACTGAATTTTGGGTTTCAAATGGTTCCGTCTTCCAAACCTTCCTATCCCATCCTTCCATTCCACCATGTAGGTGAATGCCATCTAAATTGGCAGGGAGCTCATAGGTTTTTCCATCTAAATGAAATTGGTTTCCGGTTATTCTTCCTGCAATCCTCCCTACTGTCGATCCGATATAGCAATAATGGTCCTGATAATCTTTTTGAAGGTAACCCTCCAAGGTATCGAACCCCAAAACCACATCCTCCATTTTCCCATTTCTATCCGGGATCAAAAGATGGGTCCAAGTTGCGCCATAGTTCATCACAGAAATCTCAATTTGGTTGGGAATGCTGAGAGTAAAAAGGTGGATTTCCTCTCCTTTGGGAGTAAATCCAAATGTCTTGGAGGTTAATAAAGGTTGCATAGTGGTTCAATTTGGATATAAAAAAAGCCATTTAAGGCTTTATGATTTTTTCTTGGTAGAATTTCGTGGAACAAGAGTGGTCAATAACACAAATGACTGTGGATCATCCGACACTAATTCTTCCAATTGGTCTAGCAAATGGTTAGCAGCAAGTTGGCCCATTTCATATCCTGGCTGTGATACCGTCGTCAAAGACGGCTCAACCACAGCTGAGGTAGGATTATTGGTAAATCCAGCAAGTGCGATTTGATCGGGGATTTTGATGCCCTTTTCTTTTAACACAATCATGACATCGACCGCCACAGGATCAATCATGGCAAATATAGCATCAGGTAAATCTCCGCTATCCAGCATATCTAATGTGACTTGTCGGTTCATCTCAAGTGTAAGATCTGTAAAATAAACTTTGCTGTCTTTTTCTGAAATGCCGTATTCCGCCAAGGCTTCCAAGTATCCCTCTTTTCTCTTTTTACTTATATATAAATCCTCCGGTCCCGAGAAGTAGGCAATTTTTTTACATCCCTGATCCAAAAGGTGCTTGACCACCAAATATGCACCATGGGCATCGTCAACCGTGATTTTGGAAACAGGGATTTCTTCAGTCACCCTGTCAAACATGATAAAAGGAATTCCCCGGTCATAAATGTCCTGCAGGTGCTCGTACGTTTTGGTTTCTCTGCTGAGAGAAATCAACAGACCGTCAACCTGAGAGGAAACCAAAGTCCGAATGTTGGCTTTTTCCTGATCAAAGGATTCATTGGATTGGCAAATCATGATGTTATAGCCGCGCTTGTAAGCGGTGTCCTGTATGCCGCTGATGTTGCTCGAAAAAAAGTGGGATGTCAATTCCGGCACTATCACGCCCAAAACCTTACTTCGGCTGATCCTGAGACTTTGTGCCAATAGGTTGTATTGGTAATTCATGCTTTTGGCCATATCCACGATACGTTTTTTGGTATCCGGATGAAGCTCGGGAGAGTCCTTCATCGCCCGGGAAACAGTTGAGACTGACACGCCAAGTTTTTTGGCTATCTCTTTCATTGTAACCTGGTGGCCTTTTTTCATGATTTGTTGGTGGGTTTTATGGGGTAATTATTCTTGATAAATTGTAAACAAGACAGTTTGACCAACGGCTTTCAATGACCTTTTATCAATGATTTCCATATTGTCCATATGGGTATGATGGTAACGACCGAATCCTGCCCTTGGAGAAAACTCTATAATATCTATCATTGGAATCCCTGCGTCACGGTTGACAAAAAAATGGTCATCGATGATTTCAGGAGCGTTTTCCATGATAAAGAAGTCTGAATATCCTAATTCTGAACCGAAATTCCACACTTTGTTTACAATGTTTTTGGCATATCGCATGGAATGGCCCTCTTTGTAAAACCTTGCCCCTTTGGCTCCAACAAGATCCACCAATATTCCATAATAAGCTGAATATCCTGCTTGGTGTGGATTTTTGGACCAATGTTGAGAACCCAGGCACCACCAAATCTGGGAATTGTTTGGCCTATTGGTATGCTCTGGTTCACCGTCATCCTCCCCATCAAAAAGGATAAAGTCTATTCCTATTTCAGGTTTTTGCTCAGAAATACTGATAATCCTGGCAATCTCCAAAAGCACACCAACGCCCGATCCGCCATCATTGGCACCATCTATAGGCTCGTCAATTCTTTCGGTGTCTTTGTCGGCAATTCGCCTTGTATCCCAATGGGCCGCCAATAAGACTCTTTTCTTGGCTGAAGGATTATAGGAAGCAATGACATTGGTTAGATTCCAGAGTTGGTTGTCATAGGTCTTGGCCTGAAAATCCTGGGTCTGAACTTCCAATCCAAAGCTTTCAAACTTTTGGACAAACCATTCTTTTGCTTTTCTATGCGGTTCTGTATTGGGAACTCTTGGGCCAAAATCTACTTGTTTTTGGATGTAGGCATAAGCAGAATCAGCCACAAAATCAGGAACAGGCTTATAGGTAACCTTGACCTGCGCTGTGTCCGTAGTCTTGTCACCGCCACAGGACCAAAAGAAAATGACTGCAAGAATGTATAATCCCCAATTACTCTTCATAAGCCCAATCGATTTTGTCTTTCATATCCTTGACCACAATTCCCAATTCCTTCAATCCAAGTCTTATTTCATCCACTTTGGCATAATTGCAGGCGGTTTTTGCTTCGGTATAAAGCTTTAGCAGAACATCTAAAAGTCCATGTTGGTTATTGGCAACTTCTTCTTTTAGACCCAATATTTTTTCCACAAAAATCACATAAGTCTGGATCATTTGGTCAAAGACTTCCTTGCCAAATAGGGCTACATTCATCTGACCTGTATAGACAGAATTGATTTTTTTCAACAAATTGAAAATATGACCAATGGCCTGCGCTGTATTGAAGTCATCTTCCATCGCACGATAGGCGCTGCTGATGCTGCTTTGGACCTGCTTGATCTGTTCTGTATCCAAAGCAATGGTATCGTCGGCTAAAAATTCCAGTTTCTTCGCAATTCTTAAACCATTGATAATTTTCTTATAACCTTTTTGGGCGGCTTTCAGGGCATCATTGGAGAAATCCAAAGTGGACCGATAGTGTGCCGTCAATATAAAATACCGGATTGTCATCGGGCTATAGGCTTGCTCCAGGAGTTTGTGGTCTCCGGTGAAAAGCTCCTGAAGTGTAATGAAATTACCCAATGATTTGCCCATCTTCTGCCCGTTGATGGTAATCATATTGTTGTGCATCCAATACTTAGCCGGATCCTGATGGTTGCAGGCGTTTCCTTGGGCGATTTCACATTCATGGTGCGGAAACATCAAATCCATCCCGCCTCCGTGAATATCAAACTGCTTTCCGAGATACTTGGAGCTCATTGCGGTGCACTCCAGATGCCAACCCGGGAAGCCTATGCCCCACGGAGATTCCCATTTCATCAGGTGTTCGGGAGAAGCATTCTTCCACAAAGCAAAATCAACAGAATTTCTTTTTTCACCCTGTCCATCGAGGTCGCGGCTTCCGCTGATCAACTCATCCAAAACCCGGCCTGAAAGCTTTCCGTATTCGTAAGTTTCATTGTATTTCAACACATCAAAATACACCGAACCATTGACCACATACGCCAATCCTTCTTTTAAAATATCTTCTACCAAGGTGATCTGCTCAGGAATATGTCCTGTCGCCCTTGGTTCAATGCTCGGTTTCAAAGTATTGAGCGCCTCCATATCACGGTGGTAAGTGTCCGTATATTGCTGCGCCACCTCCATCGGCTCCAACTTTTCCATTTTTGCTTTCTTGGCAATCTTGTCCTCGCCTTCATCCGCATCGCCTTGCAAATGTCCTACATCTGTGATGTTGCGGACATAGCGCACTCGATAGCCAATATGGGTAAGGTATCTAATGACAGTATCAAAAGTAATTGCCGGTCTGGCATGGCCAAGGTGTGCATCACCATATACGGTGGGACCGCAGACGTACATGCCAACAAAGGGAGGGTTGATCGGTTCAAAATCTTCTTTCTTGCGGGAAAGAGTGTTGTAGATTTTTAGATTATGGGTCATATATGATGGGTACGGAATACCAAAGAATAAAGGTATTTAAAATGAGGACGCAAAATAGAAAATAGAAATCGGGAATGAAAAGAATTGGGTTGGGATAAGGGTTTAATTAAGCTATTGTTGTTCCAAAGGCAAATGAATTCGATTTTACAATCCTTACTTAATCAAACCCACAGACTTCAACATTTCACTGAGAATTGATAACGGTATATTTTCAAATTCACTTTTGTCAAAAATGTGGATAAGGTAGATTTCGAACTTATTTGCAATCAAGAAATAAATCACACGGGCACCACCGGATTTCCCTTTGTTCTTTGATTTGATCGCTAGGCGGATTTTAAAAAGGCCGTTTCCTAAGGGAATTGCGTTTTTTGGATTGATTTCAAGTAACTCAATAAGTTGAGACAAATCATTTTTAAGAGATGGATATTTTTTTAAAAGTCTGTTGAAGTATCTCTTAAAATCCTCTGTGAGTAAAACTTCATATTTCATTTAAAAAATCTCTTGCTGACTGTTTAGGTAATTCACCCTTTTGGATTTTGTTGACTTGATTTAAACTGCTTTGGACTTCTGACAAGAATTCTTGATATTCTTTCTGATCGATTACCTCAAAATCAATTTTCAGGGATTTTAGAAATTCTTTGATAGCTTTTACCTGAGCATCATCTTTAGTAAACGCTTTAATATTTAAAGTTTGCATACCCACTCATTTTTTGAAATTCATTTTAAATATACGAAAAAAAAAAATTTTGGTGGTTCATGGATTAAGCAGGAAAGCATTTTAAAAGAAAAAAAATTACATTTTCTATAGTTCTAAAAAAGAAAAACCCTTCAAACTGACTAAAGTTTAAAGGGTTCATCCTCTCGGCTCTCGCTTCTCGCCTCTTAATGCTTGAAATGCCTCACACCCGTCATCACCATACTCATTCCATGTGCATCGCAAAAGGCGATACTGTCTTGGTCCTTGATGGATCCGCCTGGTTGGACGACAGCCGTGATGCCTGCTTCATGTGCGATTTCCACACAATCTGGAAATGGGAAAAATGCGTCTGAAGCCATCACGGCTCCTTTCAGCTCAAAATTAAAGGATTTTGCCTTCTCAATCGCTTGTCTCAATGCATCTACCCTTGATGTTTGTCCTACTCCCGAGGCAAACAATTGGTTACTGTTGCTCAGGATGATGGTGTTGGATTTGGTATGTTTGCAGACTTTGGCAGCAAATACCAAAGCGTCCTGTTCTTCGTCCGTTGGAGTGATTTTGGTCACCAACTTAAAGTCGGCTTTGGTTTCTGTTTTCAAATCTTTGTCTTGCTCGATGATGCCATTGAGCAAAGTTTTGATTTGCTTCATGCCCTCGATCTGTATTTTCTGCCTCAGAAGGATTCTATTTTTCTTTCCTTTGAGCAATGCCAAAGCTTCCTCGTCAAAAGATGGAGCGATCAACACTTCAAAGAAAAGGCTGTGCATTTCTTCTGCTGACGCAAGGTCCACGTTTTGGTTGGTGATCAAAACTCCTCCAAAAGCAGAAGTCGTATCCGCTTCAAATGCTTTCTTGTAAGCTTCCTGAACAGTGTTTGCTGTAGCGACACCACAGGCATTGGTATGTTTTAGAATGGCAAATGCCGTTTCTCCTTCAAATTCCGCAATCAAAGCCACCGCTGCATCCACATCCACCAAGTTGTTGTAGGAAAGTTCTTTTCCATTCAATTGGTCAAACAATGCCTCCATGTCTCCATAGAAATGAGCAGCTTGATGAGGATTTTCTCCGTAGCGCAAAGCCTTTGCTTTTGTTTCGGAGATTTTGAGGGCAGGGATATTTTCCGTTTGGTTGAAAAAGTTGAAAATATGGGTGTCATAATTGGAGGAAACCTGAAATGCCTGCGCTGCAAAATAACGCCTATCTTCCAAAGTCGTTGCGCCATCTTGTCGGCTTAGTCTTTCCTCAAGTTCAGCATATTGGCTTTTGGAGGCGATGATGACGACATCCTTGAAGTTCTTAGCGGCAGCACGGATGAGGGAAATTCCTCCAATGTCTATTTTTTCGATAATATCAGCTTCGGATGCTCCTGAAGCGACCGTTTCTCCAAATGGATACAAGTCCACAATCACTAGGTCAATGGCAGGAATATCAAACTCAGCAGCTTGAGAAATATCCCCTGAATGGTCTCTGCGGTGGAGGATTCCTCCGAATATTTTTGGATGAAGTGTTTTAACCCTACCTCCAAAGATGGAAGGATAACCCGTCAGTTCCTCCACAGGGATGACTTCAGCACCTTGTTGTTCGATAAAAGCCTGGGTGCCGCCGGTGGAGTATATGGTTACTCCTTGGGATTTCAATTGGGCAATGATAGGTTCGAGATTGTCTTTGTAATAGACCGAAATGAGGGCGGATTGTATTTTTTTGGTAGCCATGTTTAAATAAATCCCACGGACACACTAAGTCAAAAAGAAAATAGTGTGCAGAGAGGATGAGTTATATGGAGAATTTTTTGAAGTCGCAAAGGTAGGAAAACCAAGGGATTATAGCAGGCTTTCAATCACATTTGGGAAGTATTTGTGCTCGAGTTGGTGGACCTTGTGGGCGATGTCGTCAGGGCTATCGGTAGGACTCACCGATACAGCGGCCTGAAAGATGATTTTTCCTTCGTCATAATGTTCATTTACCAAATGGATGGTAATGCCTGTTTCGGCATCCCCTGCATCTTTCACCGCTTGGTGTACATGGGCACCGTACATGCTTTTTCCTCCATAATTTGGCAAGAGGGCAGGGTGGATGTTGACGATTTGATTTGGGTAAGCTTGAATGAGATTGTCAGGAATTTTGAGAAGGAAGCCTGCCAAGACTACCAAATCTATCCCCAAATCTTGGAGTTGGTCAGTCAGTATTCCGGCCTCAAGTTCTGATTTTGAAAAAATGATTGTAGGAACCTGGAATTTCTTAGCCCTTTCCAATACAAATGCGTCTTTTTTGTTTGAAGCCACAAGGACCACTTGGCCTTTTGAGGAGTTTTGGAAATACTCCATGATCTTTTCGGCATTGGTACCGCTACCGGAAGCAAGGATGGCTATTTTTTTCAAAGTTGCTAGGTTTTTTTGAAGCTGTAAAAATAGAGGATTGGTGTCTAAAATTCCTTTTTAATCCTAGAATAAATCATCCCAGGTTTTTTCTGATAATTATTGTTCTGAACCCAATACAATTTTAACCCACAATTGTCTTGAACTCAAAACAATTTCTAATGTCTTGCTTCTCAAATCTCAAATCTCACGTCTCAAATCTAACCTACAAAAAAGCCATGCTCAAAATCCCGGTGAACATCAGCATTTTGGAAAGAATGCTCAGTTGGGTGAAATGAGCTTTGCGGTCAGCCATGTATATTTTGTACATAAAGATGAAAAAGAGGATGCTCAAGCCCCCAAAGTAAAAATAAAGCTGGGTATTATTGATCTTGAAAGTAACTATCAAAATAGCACTGATAAAACAAAAGGCGATCGTAAAAATGATCCTTTTGGTATTGCGGAAGCCAAAAACAATTGGAAGCGTGCGGCAACCGTGTTTTCTATCGCCTTGCCGGTCTTCGATGTCTTTGATGATTTCTCGGATCAGGTTGATGAAAAAAGCGAAAATGGCGTAAGTGAGTACCAATAATTCTGATTTTTGATAATAATAACCTATCATCCAAATGGCAGTCCCCGTCAGCAATGCCACGGTGAAATTTCCAATAAAAGGCAACCGTTTCAAGGAATTACTATAAAGCCAAAGTAAGAACGAAGCGATGAAGTTGATCAACGCAATTCTTGGACTGACAATCAGCCCGATCCCGACGCCGGTGACATTGAGGATAGAATGGAGAAAAATAGCCATGCGTCTTTTCATCCCCTTGCCAATAATGACTTCATCAGGTTTGTTGACATAGTCTATTTTGACATCATAATAGTCATTGATCATATAACCGGCAGCTGTCAGGATGACTGTAGAGATAATGATCAGATAAAGGTTGATATCTTGTAGGACAGGAAGTCCCTGTCGGGTGGTCTCTACCAAAAAATACGCCGTCATCAGCTGTGCAAAAGCCACAATCACCAGATTGAGTGGTCTGCTGATTTTGAGAAGACTCCAAAAGGAAAGTCTTTGGGCTTTGGTTGTGGCGTTCATAGTTCAAAATTAAGAGAAAAAGGTCAGGAACTTGGATAAATTCCTGACCTCAATCAACTTTATTTTAAGCCGTTAGGTTTTCGCTATTTTACTTGGTGCCACTCAAAACGGGAAGTCCTGTTTTTTGGAGGAGGCCATCTTCTTTCATCAATTTTTCGATGTCAGCTATTTTTCTGGGTACAAATTCACTCAGGTTTTCATTACCATCCTCGGTGATCAGGATATTATCTTCGATCCTAATGCCGATTTTCCACCATTTGGGATCTACCGGACTTCCCTCAGGAATGTAAATACCAGGTTCTACAGTCAAAATCATACCGGGTTCCAATATACCGTAAGCACCTCTGTCATGTACATCCAAACCAAGATGATGGCCGATACCGTGGGGAAAATAGGGATGGCGTTCACCGGCTTTGACCAAGCCCAACTTGATAAGTCCTTCGTCTATTACCTCACTGGCAGCGGCACCGACATCTCTGAAATCGCCGCCGACTGTACAAGCCTTGGTGCCAGCTTCTAAGGCTTTCAGGACAATTTCATAAATCGCTTTTTCCTCAGGAGAGAAAACACCCTTTACCGGCGCTGTCCGGGTAATGTCGCCGGAATATCCTCTGTATTCTGCTCCGACATCCATCAAGACAACTCCTTCTTTAAGATCGACCACGCCATTGTCTACATAATGAAGGATGGTAGAATTGTTGCCCGAACCGACAATAGAGCCATATCCTACATATTCTGCCCCCATGGCTTTGTGCACAAATTCGTGTACACCTTGGATTCCTCTTTCGGTAGTGCCGGGTTGGATCGAACGAAAGGCTTCCATATGTCCATAGCCTGAGATGGCTACTGCTTTTCGTAAGATCTGGATTTCTTCCTCAGTTTTGATCACTCTCAATCTTTCCATTATATTGTTCAGCGCTATGTCAGCTGGCTTCAAAGGCGTGGAATGGGCCGATCTCAATGCAGCGACCATTGCTTTCAGAGGATTGTTGTAATCATTTCTTTCAATTTCACCGAGGTCAAAAGAAAAAACACTTTTCAACTGCTTGAGGTCTATTGCGGGAGTTTTGAGAAAATTTGAATAAAGATATACATGCTCAAATCCGAGATTTTCTTTGACGCCTTCCACACCGAGTCTTTCACCGTCCCATTGTTCCTTTGCAGGATCTTTGGGTTGGATATAGATGATTTCGCTGACTGATTTGCCATCGATGGTTTGAGGTGTTTTGAAGACGATCAAGGCAGAATTTGGTTCCCTGAAACCAGTGAAATAATAAAAGTCGGAATTTGGTCTGTAGGTGAAATCAGTGTCGTTTGACCTGTTTTTGACCGGATTGTTAAAAAAAACTGCAGCTGAGTTTTCCGGCAAAAGATTTCTTAAAGCCTCCCTTCGGCCTTTGTGGAATTCGGGGCTTAAGCCATCATTGAAAAAAGATTGGGCAATGAGGTTGTTTTCAGATAAAAGGAAAGTAATTAAAGCAAAAAGGAAAATAAAGGTGAATTTATTCTTCATTGAATGTTAACATTTGATTAAGCTGGAAATATAGGGTCCCTTTTATCAAAAAGTAAACCAGTCATGAAATATTGAGTCACATCCCTGTCAATTCTATACCTCTTAACATAAAGGTAAAAAGCTCCCAAATTTGAAATCCTTATATTCGCCTAAATTTAAATCCATTTGAGAATGAAAAAATTGATAGCCGTTTTCATGTTTGTACTTTTTAGCCTTCCGGCATTTGCCCAAAACCAAAAAAATGCACCTGCTTCCAAACCTAAGATTGTCGTGGGGATTGTGGTGGATCAGATGCGGCAGGAGTATTTTTACAAGTTTCAGGACAGGTATACCGAAGGTGGATTCAAGAGGTTGATGAGAGACGGCTTCATGATGAAAAATGCGCATTATAATTATATTCCAACATACACCGGACCAGGGCATGCGTCGATCTATACAGGGACAACACCGGCTACACACGGGGTTATTGCCAATGATTGGTATGTAAGAAGATTGAACAGAACAATTTATTGTGCTGAAGACAGCACTGTCAATGCAGTCGGAGGTTCGGTTGAGAATGGGAAAATTTCTCCAAGAAATATGTATTCAACCACTATCTCGGATGAATTGAGATTTGCATCAAACAAAAGGTCCAAAGTGGTGGCTATTGCCATCAAGGACAGGGGGGCATCTTTGCCTGCAGGGCATTTGGGAGATGCTTATTGGTTTGATAGCAATACCGGTAATTTTATGACCTCGACCTATTATTATGACTCTTTGCCGGCGTGGGTGCAAAAATTCAATGAAAGAAAGTTAGCAGACAAGTACCTATCCCAAAAATGGGAAACCCTATTCCCAATAGATACTTATAAGCAGAGCATTGCAGATGATAATGATTTTGAGGGGCCGTTTATAGGACAAGAGAAAACAGTTTTTCCATATGACCTGCCAAGTCTGAGGGAAAATAACGGCGGATTTGGATTGATTTCGGTTACACCTTTTGGCAATACCCTTACATTGGACATGGCATATGCTGCCATCGAAGGTGAGAAGTTGGGAAAAAGTGGAGAGACCGATTTGTTGGCGGTAAGCTTCTCTTCACCCGATTACATCGGACACCGTTTTGGACCGACGGCTGTGGAATTGGAAGACAACTACTTAAGGCTGGACAGGGAGTTGGAGCAATTTTTTAAATACTTGGACAAAGAATACGGGAAAGATGAATACCTCGTATTCCTGACAGCTGACCATGGAGTTGCGGATATAGTGGAATATATGTTGAGCGAAAACGTGCCTGCGGGCAATTTCAACACCCGCTATATCTTAACCCAAATGCGTGGATTTTCTATTTTGAAATATGGTGAAGGCAATTGGATTTCAAATTTTTCCAATGAGCAGGTTTTTCTAAACTATGATCTCGCAAAGGAAAAAGGAGTAAACATCGAGGAAATGCAGAGGGATCTTGCTGAATTTTTGTTGAAGTTTCCGGGAATCAAAGAAGTCTATACTGCAACAGATATGCGAAGAATGGACTATTTGACAGGAAGGAAGTCACTTCTCCAAATGGGGTATAACCACAAAGCTTCAGGAGATTTGTTGCTACTCCTCGAACCCGGTTGGTTGAGCAGTTCATATAGAGGCACGACCCACGGGACAGGATATACTTATGACACCCATGTGCCTATCGTATTTATGGGATGGAATGTTCCACAGGGGGAAAGTTCAAGATATGCGACCGTGACAGACATCGCTCCGACACTTTCCATGATGCTTGATATCCGACTTCCAAACGGTGCTACCGGACAGCCGATATTGGAAATAGTGGATAAGAAATGATCTAAAAAGATAGATATTGGGATATTTGGATAATATCTGTCCATAGACCACAGTCGACAGTCCATAGCCACTTCAATTGAACCTAACTCCGAGTCTTAAATGGTTAAGGAAAGAAAGTGTAAATACATAACTAGGATATTTAGATTTAATCATTTTCAAAAAAAAAGAACAGCTTCCCATTTTTAACGGGAAGCTGTTTTGATTTCAAAACCTACTCAATTAACCTTTAACCAATTAACCAAATAACCATTAACCTACTCCTTCCAAGACATAGGATAATTTGGATCAACAAATTCAAGACCTTGCGTAGTGACCTGCAAAGGTTTGAAAGTGTCAAGCATCACGGCGATTTCTTCTGTGGATTTTGCACCGATGGATTTTTCAACAGTTCCCGGATGCGGGCCGTGAGGAAGTCCTCCCATATGGATGGTGAAGGAACCCCGGTCAATTCCTTTTCTGCTCATAAATTCTCCCTCGGCATAATAGAGCACTTCATCCGAATCGATATTGCTGTGGTTGTAGGGTGCCGGAATGGCTAAAGGATGGTAATCAAAGAGCCTTGGAACAAAAGAACAGATCACAAATCCCCAAGCCTGAAAAGTCTGATGTACAGGGGGCGGTTGGTGGATTCTTCCTGTAATGGGTTCAAAATCATGGATCGAAAGTGCATAAGGATATAAATAACCATCCCATCCGACAATGTCTAAGGGGCTGTGTCCATAAGTATAGGGATGGAGCATTCCTCCTTTTTTGATTTGAACGAGGTAATCACCTTTTTCTGATTCGATCACCAATTCACTTGGCGTGCGGATATCCCTTTCGCAGTAGGGAGAATGTTCCAACAATTGCCCGACTTCATTTCGATATCTTTTGACAGTTTCGATCGGACCTTGAGATTCGATCACCAATAGTCGCAGTGGTCCTTCTTCTTTCCATTCAAACCTGTAAATCGTAGTACGGGGAATGACGATATAATCTCCTTGTCTTACTTCCAATTTTCCAAATTGGGAATACATCACACCTTCCCCATCATGGACATAGATCAATTCGTCCCCATCCGCATTTTTGAAGAAAAAGTCCATTTTACGCTGTTCGGGTGTGCAAATGCCCATCATGACATCATTGTTCATCATGAGCATTTTGCGTGCTGAAAGGTAATCCTTACCGGTAATGCCCACTCCGGAGGTTTTTAGATGCGTCTGTTGCAGTCCATGGGCTTGGGCCGGTTCCCATGAATAGGGTGTAGGTTTACCGATGGATTTGACATCATTGGGATTGTAGATATGGTAAAGGTTAGAATAGATACCAGAGAATCCTTTGGAGCTGACCAGCTCCTCTTTGTATAGGCTGCCTTCGGGCTGTCTGAACTGTGTATGTCTTTTTGGGGGAATATTCCCCAATCTGTGGTAGTAAGCCATTTGTATTTGGGTTTATGTATCCAGCAAATTTAGAAAAAATGAAATACCATTCTTTGTGGATTAGAATTAAAGTCGGGGCAAAAAAAAAGAGCGGCTTGTGCCGCTCTATCTTGATTTAGTATTTTTCAGTCTTTTCCAAAAAGGAATTGGGTTAGTTCGTCTTTTGCAGCTCCTGTTTTCTTTTGCAGCTTCCCGAGAAGTTGATCTTCCTGCCCTTCAGCATAAACAAGGTCATCATCTGTGAGTTCCCCATATTTTTCTTTTAATTTACCTTTTAACTGGTTCCAGTTTCCTTTAAGCTTTAGGTTCTCTGACATGATAGTTTTAGTTTAGGTTCAACATAAAATATATAATAAATTAAACAAAGACCATTCCAAAAGACAAAGTATAAAATATTTACCATGAAAAATGTTATTAAAACAATTCCAATTCTGTTGTTATTAGCCTGCGAATCTAATAATATAGATCAAAATCTTGTTTGGTCAGATGAATTTGAAAATGAGGGACTTCCTGACCCCAAAAAATGGGGCTATGATGTCGGTGATCACGGTTGGGGAAATAATGAACTCCAATATTATACCAAAGAAACCCTTGCCAACGCGAGGGTTGAAAATGGCAACCTCATCATAGAGGCTCATCAAGACAGCACGTTTTCTAAGGCTTACACTTCAGCACGATTGGTTACAAAAGGTAACGCCTCGTGGCAATATGGCTACATTGAGATCAGGGCAAAGCTACCCTCCGGCTTGGGAACGTGGCCGGCGATATGGATGCTGCCCGAGGAAAGCAAATACGGTGGATGGCCCAAAAGCGGCGAAATCGACATCATGGAGCATGTAGGCTATGACCAGGGGACTGTCCACGGGACCGTGCACACCGAAGCATTCAACCATAGGATTGGAACCCAGATGGGAGCAACCAAATCAGTGCCTACCTGTTCCGAGGCATTTCATACCTATGCCATTGATTGGCAGGAAAAGAAAATTGATTTTTATATCGACGGAGAGCTGTATCACACTTTTGTGAATACAGGAAAGAATACCGCCGAATGGCCATTTGATATGCCATTTCACCTGATCATGAATATTGCTGTCGGGGGAAATTGGGGAGGCAGCAAAGGTGTTGCCGGGGATATTTGGCCGCAAAGAATGGAAGTGGATTATGTGCGGGTTTATAAAGAAAAGCCGGAAAAAGTTAAATAGGAAGAATTGAAATCCTAAGCAGGATCAATTCATCCAATTTGTTTCTAATCCGCTTTTAAACATGTAATTTTTCGGTTACGATCGAAGAATTACATGTTTATTTTCGGTTAGGAGGAAAAGCTTCATAAAGAATCAAAGTTTCAAACCGTTCTAATCCACAACCGATTATTTTTTCAGACAATATTTAACTACTTAGGAGTAGAAGAATTCCTCACATCGCCACCCCATTAAAAGGATTGAACCGCCTTCTGCCTACGGACATGCCAATGGCACGGCAGACGGTTTTGTCGCCGTACCTTGTATTGAGGCGGTCGAGGGCTTGGTAAAGTCGGATCTGCTCCTGCGTATCTTCGAAGAGGTTGATCTGGTAATTGCCATGAACAAGGTGGCTGAAGCGCACCCCGATCAGGCGGATCAGCATACGGCGGTTGTACAGTTTTTTGAACAATTCCTTCACGATCGGGATCAGTGTATGGTCTGCAGAAGTGTAGGGCACGCGCTGCTGTACAGTATGTGTGTCAAAATCCGAGTACCGGATCTTCACACTCACGCAGGCGGTCAACTGCTGCTTTTGGCGCAGTTTGGTGGAAATCTGCTCGGTCATGGCGATGAGGTTGGCTTCGAGCATCTTGACATCGATGGTGTCTTGCTCGAAGGTATTTTCGGTCGAAATGGACTTCGCTTCGGAATAGGGCGTCACGAGCGAGCGGTCTATGCCGTTGGCTTTTTCCCAGATCATGGTGCCGTTTTTACCAAAAGTGGCTTCCAGCAGTTCGGCGGGCATGACCTGTAGGGTATGCACTTTTTTGACTCCCATATTGTACAAGGTGTGCGAAGTTTTTTCCCCGATCATAGGAATCTTGCGGACGGATAATGGCGCAAGAAAAGGCTTTTCCATCCCATAGGGAATTTCCTTTTCATTGTTGGGTTTGGCTTCTCCGGTGGCTACTTTGGAGACAGTTTTGTTTTCCGAAAGCCCCAAAGAAATCGGTAGCCCGCTTTCCTTTATGATCCTTTGGCGGAGTTCATGTGCCATCTTGAAGCAACCAAAAAACCTGTCCATACCGGTGTAATCGATATAAAACTCATCGATGGAGGACTTTTCAAACAGCGGCACATCCTCCCGGACGATCTCGGTGATTTCATGGGATTTTTGGCTGTACTTCTCAAAATCACCCCGGATGATCAGCGCCTCCGGGCAAAGTTGCCGTGCCGTACGCATGGGCATGGCAGAGTGCACACCAAACTTCCTCGCCTCGTAGCTGCAGGAAGCCACGACTCCCCGATCTCCCGAACCGCCGATGAGAATGGGCTTTCCATTCAGCCTGCTGTCATACAGCCGCTCTACCGATACAAAAAATGAATCCAGGTCCATGTGGACAATACTCCTCTTCCTTTCCATACTATGTCAATTTAATAAACATTTTAATGTTTATAATTTAAACATATTTTCAATACCAAAAAGGAAGAAAAATGAAGGTTTCCCGGAAATTCAAAAATACTGTGACAATTTCCTGTAGCATCCTTCTGAGTTTTCAACATTTGTAAAATGCTTAGAATAGGAATGACGATCGAATTCCCGTCATCCTGAGTTTTTAACAATTTTAAAAATGTTCAGAATGGGGAATGACATTTTGGAATATTGAGGTTGAATAGGAATAAGCCCATTCACAAATAAATGCCGAGCAAAAAATCGGCTTTAGCCAAAACAATGAGATTGGATTTATGAAGGTGGATAGGATTTGGCTAAAGCCGGGGAGATCGGTGCTTTTATTTCCCCTCCAGCTAAAGCAGGAGGAAATTTAATCGAAAAAATAAGTTTTATTGAAATCAGAATCAAGATATCCTAAGATCCGGTGATGTCATTGGTAACCGTAGCCTGCGAAGGTGAAGAATCTCTCTTAACTGAGACATTTCTCCGCCGCGGCGGAGAAGTGTGACGGGCGCAAACAAGTCATTGGAGGAATAAAAAAACACCCCAAATAGGATTGGGGTGTTTTTGGCGATTTTCAATTATCTGAGATTATTATTGACAATGGGTTCTAGTATTAAACTTAAAATTCACCTCATAATATCCATCAATATCCAATATCAATCAATATCCAATATCAATCAATATCCAACCAGCAGGTATCCATCAATATTATACCCTCAAATGCAAGAAGCTATGAAAATTATACTAAACGCTGATTTCTGAACCAGTATCAATTAATATCTAATATCCATCAATATCCAATTTTAATTAATATCTAATATCAATCAATATCCAATTCCAATTAATATCGAATTGATCTATGGATTCGAGAAACCTTATTCTGCAATCCTAAACGTTTTGGTTCCGGTATGTTTTTGACCAAACATGTCCGTGGCCTCGACCTCGATGGAGTGCTCTCCCAACTCTAAGCCTGAAGATATGGGAGCCCTCCACAGGTGGTCCGTGCGAGCGGCATTGGAAGGCCTTCTTCCGTCAAGGAGTGTTTCGGTGGTATCCCATTCGAAGATTTTGAGCAAATAAGAAGGGTCGTAATCTGTGAGGTTGGTCATTTTTCTCCATTCGCCATTGTCGATCCTGTAGCGGACTTCATCATTGGCAGTGCCCATAAAGAAGTTAACAATAATCCCCGTGGAGGTTCTTTTTCCCTTCTCCAATACTTTCGGGGCAAAAATTTCCATCTGATAGGTAGCGGGTTTTCCGGCGGCCTTGTATCTCGCTTTGTATTGGTTGCCTTCAAAATCCATGAACACATAACCGTTCGGCGAACCGTCACGCATGGTGGATTCGGGCACGCCGCTTTCTCTCATCCTTCCGCTGTACCAATCTCCCGAGGGAGTGCCGATGTTATAATGGTGATGGGCTTTGCTTTGGTTGTACCCTTCCTCTTTTCCGAAGAAAGTCTGCTTCTGATAATGCGTATGTGCGGAGAGCGACACAGTATTTGGGAAATCCGACAGCAGTTCCAATAGTTTTTCTCTGTCTTCGTCTCGGTAGCTTTCTCCCTCTTCAAACAAGGGGATGTGCATGAATACCACAACCAATTTGTCTTTTGGGACTAATTTGAGGTTGTTTTCGACAAACTTTAACTGATCTGGCCTTAACCCTCCCCAATATCCCTGTCCATCTCTTGGATCAGGGTAGAGGATATTTTCCAACACCATAAAGTGGACATCACCTTCATTGAAAGCATAAGTAGCGGGGCCAAAAAAGGATTCAAAAGTCTCATCTGTCAGCTCGTCTGTCGGCGCGTCAAGGTTCATGTCGTGGTTTCCCATAACCGAAAACCAAGGCACACCGACTTTTCCGATCGCATTTGCATAGGCCGGGTACAAGGACAGGTCATCTCCGGCGATATCGCCCACCGAAATCCCAAAGCGGATTCCTTGAATGCCGGCGACTTCATTGACTACCCCTTTTTCAAAATACCCCATCTCAGTCATGTTGTAAGGCTGCGGGTCTCCGAATACCAAAGCAGTAAAGTTGCTTTCGGACGTGGACGGTAAAAGTCCGAAATCCACTGATTTGGGCAACGCTCCTGTCGGACTGACTCCTGCATATTTCAAGTTGGTGGGAGAACCTTTTGGCTTATGGCTGTAAAAGAATCGGGGAAGGTTGTTTTCGGTTTTTGGCAGGGCGTAATCTGACGGCTTGATCACAAATATGGTTTGGTCTTCCTTTATTGGAAGTACATATTGACCCTTGTCATCTGTTTTGACTACTTCTATCCCATTGGATACGGATACATTTGAGAGTCCTTTTTCACGTCTATCCTTTTTTCCGTTTGCATTGAGGTCCTCATATACGTAGCCAGTGACTGTGTTTTGGCCATATCCAGACAAACTCAACAAAGAGAGTCCGATGAGTAGTATGTATTTTTTCATGGTTGGATTGGATGTTTATTTTTCAAGTCATGAAATTAAGCCAATCATGCGAGGAGTATATTATTTGGAAGTTATCGTTTTATTATCAAAGGTGTTAATTAGGATTTTTCTGTTTCCGGATTGAGCTTATTAAACTGTTTTTTTCTTATTTGTATACACGCAATGATGCCGGTGAATTGTAAATTCAAAATAATTTACGGCAGGATTCAGAGATGTCCGTTACATCAGTCTTCCGACTTCGGTCTCCCTGGGAGGTCCAAATCCGGAGACTTGAACCAAAGGAGTAAAAGGAATTGAGTCTTGTGAAAATTCTATGTCTCCTTCAATTTCTCAGATATAAAAACCTTGATAAGACTTTGTCGGGTAATCCCTAATCGTTGGGCTGACTTATCCAACTCCTGAACCATCCATTCTGGAAAATCCACACTTACTCGCTTAGGCTTTAATCCTGGTCTGCTTGCCTTTTCTAGATTCAAAAAACCTGATAAATCCTCATTATCCTCAAACTTTTTGTCAAATTCAGCTGCTGTAATAGATTGCTCTTTCATTTTCTCTTGATTTTCTTACCGAAATTATTCTTGTAATATCATTCCTGATGGTGAATATAGCCGACCAAATACTTTGATTGAATTTGGCAATTAATAAAAAGCGTTTTTCATCTACTGTTTTTGCCGGTATAACTATCCTGTTTGGATCATCCCATAATTGCTTCGCTTGATTAAAATCAATGCCATGTTTAATTCTATTTAATTCACTCTTTTTAGGGTCGAATTCAAACATTACTTTAATTAAATCAAGTTAAAGTTGATAGCTTATCAAAAATAGTAAAAACAGCTTAATTACCGTTACTTTTTTGATCATTCTTAACCATTTCCAAATTTCTATATTCATCATGTAAACAAACACTCAAGCTGAAAATTTGAATCCAATTCTTAAGAAGATGGTACCCTCCAAGTCTTGAGACTTGAACCATTCAATCAGAAGATGCCAACTTTCAAACCTTGAAACCTTCCAACA
>NZ_JAMFLG010000033.1 GCF_023502205.1 Aquiflexum sp. TKW24L
TGGGTCAATAACTTTACCTAAATTTTCTCAATAATTCATGAAGCCATGATCCAATCATGGCTTTTATTTTTAACTATATCTAAAAAAAAATGCGATTACGTTAACCCTCCAAGGGTTTCAATCCGCAAATTGCAACCTCACTAGATTAGCATAAAACCCATCTTCCTGCAATGCCAATTGTTCATGAGTTCCTTCCTCGACAATTTCACCTTCCTTGAGTACATAAATCCTGTCCACCTTGCGGATCGTCGATAGCCGGTGGGCGATGATGATGGTCGTCCTATTTTTCATAAGTTCATCCAGAGCCTCCTGAACCAAAGACTCAGATTCAGCATCCAAAGAGGATGTCGCTTCGTCCAAAATCAAAATAGCAGGATCTTTCAGGATTGCCCGGGCGATAGCAACACGCTGACGCTGTCCACCGGAAAGCTTGATCCCGCGCTCACCGACTTTGGTTTCCATTCCTTCTGGAAATTTGCTGATAAACTGCCAGGCATTTGCTTTTTTGGCGGCTTCTATGATTTCTTCTTCTGAAGCATCAGGTTTGGCATAGGCAATATTTTCTTTGATACTTCCGCCAAATAAAAGCACTTCCTGCGGGACGATTCCGATGTTGGAACGGAGTTGCTTCAGATTCCAGGTGTCGATCGATTTGCCGTCAATCAAAATCTGACCTTTGTCAATTGGGTAAAACTTCAGTAAAAGCTGGATAATGGTGGATTTTCCGGCTCCGCTTTGACCTGCCAAAGCTACTTTTTCTCCGGCAGGGATTTCAAAGTCAATGCTTTTCAGCACTTCCATTTCGGGACGGGTAGGATAAGAAAACCGTACACCTCGGAAGCTTACTTTTCCTTCCATCGGGACTTTTTGGAAATCTGCTGTGGAGACTTCCGGTGTTTCGCCCAAGATCTCCAAAACCCGCTCAGACGAACCTATGGCTTTTTGGAGTTGGCCATAGATGTCTCCCAAGCCGGCAATCGAACCTCCGATAAATGTGGTATAGAGTACAAAAGAAACCAAATCACCCACGCTCATATCTCCGGAAGCCACCAAAGTCGCTCCGTACCACATCACCGCCACGATACCGCCAAACAAAGCAAAAATGATAAATGAGATAAAAGCGCCTCTGAATCCCGCTGCTTTCAGGGCTACTGCCACGACTTTATTCAATCCTTTTCTATACCTGTTGGATTCGTATTCCTCACCTGCAAATGATTTGACAGTCATGATGGACTGCAACGTTTCCTCCACTATCACATTGGCAGCGGCAAGTTCATCTTGAGTTTCTTTGGAGAGTTTGCGGATAAACTTTCCAAAGACCATCGCAATGATCACCAAAACCGGGAATGTCGCCAACATAAAAAGCGTCAATTTAGGCGTGGTCATCATCAGGAAAATCACACCTGCTACCAAAGTGATGATCTGCCTCAGGAGCTCAGCTAAAGTCGTCGAGAAGGTATCTTGTAACATGCTGACATCGGCTGTAATCCTGCTGATCAATTCACCTGTTCTTCTTTTGTCAAAAAAGGTCATTGGCAACTGCACCAATTGGCTGTACAATGAAATCCTGATGTCTCGCATACTGCGCTCGGATACTTTGGCAAAAAGCCAAACCCTAAAAAAAGAAAAAATGCTTTGTACCAATAATATTCCTAAAAGGATAAAGGCGATTCCATTGATGTCATCTACAAGCCATGATTTACCGGAAGCGGTATCGATGAGTTTTCCCGCTACATAGGGGAAAGTCAAAAGTGTTAGACTTGAAAATATGAGGAAAAGCATCCCCAAGAAAAAATTCAGCTTGTAGGGTAAGATAAACCTAAAAATTCCTCCAAGCTTTCCCAGATTTTTTTTATTCAGCTTGCGCTTTTCGTGCTCTTCAAGGGCGTTGCCTCTCTTTTTTGCCATGGATACTTTTAATTCTGAATTCCTAACCTGCAAATCTAAACAATATGCCCGTAGACCGAAGATAAAAGATCAGATTTTCAAGTAGAGAAGACTTTTCGGCTGATATTTATATTGGATATAGACTGGCAGCCCAGTTCCAAGTTGTGTATTTTTATGAAAAACAAATCGATATCAATTGAATTTTAACTCCTAACCGATCCAATACAGCGCAGCATTTTGAACTCCTAACTTATGAAAATAGCATACTTTTGCCCGCTTTGGGGCTCGGAAGCCATCCCTTTTGAAGATTTCTTAAACCGTGTTTTGGAGGCAGGATACGATGGTGTGGAAATGAGTTTTCCTTTGGATGAAAAGGAAAGAGATCAAAAAGCGAATGTGATTAATTCCTATGAATTAAAATTGATTGCCCAACATTGGGAAACTGTCGATGCTGATTTTTTGGTCCACAGCGAAAATTTTGAAAGCAGACTGCGAAATTTGGCTGCGACCAATCCCCTTTTTATCAATTCCCAGACAGGCAAGGATTACTATTCCTTCGACCAAAACAAAGCCTTATTTGACTTGGCAACCAAAATATCAATTGAAACAGGAATTCCTGTTCTTCATGAAACCCATCGGGGCAAATGGAGTTTTGCAGCCCATATTACCAAAGATTATCTTGATCGCCTTCCTGACCTGAAAATCGCCTTAGATATTTCCCATTGGTGTGTGACTGCAGAATCCTTTTTGGAAGACCAAGAGGAAGCCGTTCAGAAGGCTATAAGTGCGACGGCGCACCTTCATGCGAGAGTAGGATATACAGAAGGGCCTCAGGTACCTGATCCAAGAGTTCTTGAATGGAAATCCGCTGTAGATAGGCATTTTTCTTGGTGGGATCAGGTAATAGAAAAAGCTGCCAAAGAAGGAAAACCGGACTTCACGGTGACCCCGGAATTTGGTGCGCCGCCCTACATGGTCCTGCATCCCCAGACCGGTCAACCCATCGTCAATCAATGGGAAGTAAATGCGTGGATGATGGAAGCTTTCAAAAAAAGGTATCTTTAATCAAAAATGTAATTCCTGCAGATTGCGTAGATTTTCGCCGATAAATCCTCGGAAATTTAACATCAACATGGTGATTATAAAATTCTACGGCTTTCTTAGATATCTGTGGGATATTTTCAAAATGATAAATATACAATAAACCTAAAATACCAATAAATGAACAAATTCTTATTTGCAACACTGATAGTAAGCCTGCTTTTGGTAGGAGGAAATAGTGAAGCTCAATCCCAAAAAGCACTGTTTCCTGACACACCAGGGATGGTTTCTTATACTTACCGCGACAGTTTTCAAAAGGATGTAGCGGCCACTTTGGACACTTTGCAGGCTATGGGCATCAAGGACATGGAGTTTTCCAATCTCTTTGGAAAGACGGCAACGGACTTACGGGCAATGTTGGATGAGCGCGACATGTTCTGTTCGTCGTTTGGGGTGAGTTATTCCGATCTGATGGAAAAAACTGATCAGGTGGCAGAAAATGCCAAAACTCTTGGTGCAAAATATGTCAGGATTGCATCGATACCGTATTCTGCACCTTTTGACTTGGCAGAGGCAGAAAAAGCAATCGCTGATTTCAATGCCGTAGGGAAAGTATTGAAAGAAAAGTATGACCTGACTTTTTGCTACCATAACCATGGCTTTGAGTTTCAACCCCATGGAGACGGAACCCTTTTTGACCTGATGATTCAGAAGACTGATCCCAAGTATGTGAGTTATGAAATGGATATTTTATGGACGTTTTTTCCCGGAGCAGATCCTGTGGCTTATCTCGAAAAATATGGGGAAAGGTTTGCTTTGATGCACTTGAAAGACTTGCGAAAAGGAGTGGAAGGAAATATGTCAGGAGGAACACCTGTAGAAAATGATGTGGCCCTCGGTACCGGACAATTGGATATTCCTGCGATTCTGGTTGCCGCCAAAAAAGCCAAAGTGAAGCATTACTACATTGAGGATGAAAGTCCCGTGTACTATATTCAAGTCCCCCAAAGTATAGAGTACCTGAAGAACCTGAAAAAATGAAAATTTGAATGTCCACAGTCCACGGTCTATAATCCATAGCCACAGCAATCGACCTTCACTCCAAGTTCTAAATGGTCAGCCCCCAGAAGGGGTACCCATTCTATAAAAAGTTGGATTAAGTACAATATCAATTAATATCCAATATCCATAAATATCAGTCTGTAGAAACTAGGCCAACTCGTGTAATTAACTATTTCTTTCCAATTATCCTCCTAAAAAACTGTTTCTCCTTTTCCCAAAAGAAGGCAAACTGACCAAATACAAATCCCCACATCAGGAGAATAATCTGGTAAAGCGGCAATACCAAAAGCAAGTAGAGCACTGTTTTCCAAAATCCGCCACTTTCCATACTTACACCCAAAAAGTCAAAAATCGGCTTTTTGATAAATAAGACCGTAAAGCCAGTCAGTGCAAATACGATCAGTACCAACACAACCTGCATCAAACTATTCAGTTTCCATTTGGTCTGAAGCCTGGTCAGGAAATTCGGCTTGGGATCTTGAGGCATTTGGAATTTTTTATGGTAAAGGGAAATTCTAGAGTTTTCAGAAATGACTTTTTGGTAACTTCCTTCTGGTGAAAATGATTCAATTTTCGATCCTAAAGACAGGATAACGGTTGTGTTCTTTTTCTTTCCAGGGTGAGCGCTCGTGTACCCATCTCAGTTGTGCACCGGCATTTTTGGCAAATTCCTCGTTTTTCGCTTTTTCTTCTTCTAGCTGTTTTTTGAGTTCGGGGTTTTGCCTCAGGTATTCAGCAGCCAAGTCCTCAAAGACATACGCAGAAAAACCCTCTTTGGCTTGAAGGATGGTGTCAAAGAAATTCCAAGCAAAAAAGCTGTCTTCTCCCTGCGGTTCCAATACCTCCATGATATAGCGGTTGGTTTCCTGATTCGTTTCTATCAAAAAATCCCCTTTTCTGATAGTCAAAGCAGATTGAGATTTTTCAACTTGAATGCCGGTATGGAGATAATGTCCTTCAAAAGGACGCTGCCCGGTCTGGAAATCTTTGATATGATAAACCGTAACTTGCATCGTTGTATCGGCTTTCAGTTGTTCCGTTCTGATTCCGTTTCTTTGGAGGTTTTCAATCACCGGATACCAAGCTTGGGGAATGATATAGGCTTTTGGTTTTGTGATAACCAAGCCATCTGAATAGGTATCAAAGAATTTTACTTCTTTGGAAAATGGTTTTGCCCGGTCATAATAAAGCCTCGGAAGTCCTGAAATTTCGGAAGGTTTTTGACCCGATTCGTATCCGTTAAACGCAATCAGTGAATGTTGATTTTTGTCAAGTACGTGGTTGAAAGCAAACTCAGTTTGGGTTTTTCTCGCCATCCGATCTGCTTTTGCCATTTCAACGATTTTATCACCGTCTTTTTGGAAGATTTCAATAAAGGTTTCAAATAGCGCATAAGTGGAATTTACCCTTTGGTCATAGGGTTTGAGCATGTGGGTTTCTGGTATAAAACTCAGTGTACTGAAAAGTGCAGCGTAGCCACTACTGTACCTCCCGATGTCCTTGAATTGATTCCAACCGTCTTCGGGTTTTGAACCATAAGCATTGACATAAGGCACCATCGGAAATTCTTTGGCTTTCATTTTTTCATAAAGCATTGGATTCATTTCCTCATTGAGGTAGCTGCCCAATTTGCCACCAAGTCTATTGTGTTGGGTGGAGATCAAAGTCATCACATGCTGGTAATCGGCACCGTTGCTGACGTGGGTATCGATGAATACCTGCGGTCTCAGCCAATTGAAAATTTGCTGGAATGACTTGGCATTTTTGGTATCGGCTTTTATAAAATCCCTGTTGAGGTCAAAGTTTCTTGCATTTCCCCGGAAGCCGAATTCTTCGGGGCCGTTTTGGTTGACGCGGCTAAATGAGCCTCTGTTCAGGTGACCACCAATATTGTATACCGGAATGATGGCCATGGCGAGGTTATCAGGGACCTTGATTTTTTTGAGTAGAACATCTCGCAAAAACATCATCGAAGCGTCTATGCCATCGGGTTCACCGGGGTGAATGGCATTGTTAATGAAGAGCACGAGTCGGTTGGTATCATGCCATTCTTTTGGATCGAATGCGCCTTTTCGGTCAAATAGGACCACATGCAGCGGAAGTCCTGCATCCGTCATTCCCATTTCCACAATTTTTACTTCCTTGAAATCATCAGCCAGAATCTGAAAATAAGCGATCACATCATGGTAAAGTGGTGTTTCTTTTCCGCCGCTGGATTCGAATTGGGTCTGGTATTTTTTTTGGGCATTAGCCGAGAAACCAAGGCAAAATGCCAAAAACAGGAAGAGCGATTTTTTCATGCCCGAATTTGGATAAAATGGTCAAATAATGCTAAATGATTATCTGCAATTATATAAGGAAGGTAATTTTTTGCATTCTAGTAGCGGATTATTGTCCAAAGCTATTCAGACTATAGTCCACATATGCCTATCCTGAACTTCAAACTATGCAATGGGCAATTGTAGCGAATTGTTTACATCAATTCTGCTAAAAGTAGCTTTACTTTTGGTGAATGAATTTTTCATTTTATTACGCACAAT
The DNA here is from genome assembly GCF_023502205.1 of Aquiflexum sp. TKW24L. Lineage (GTDB taxonomy): Bacteria > Bacteroidota > Bacteroidia > Cytophagales > Cyclobacteriaceae > Cognataquiflexum. The sequence goes on from NZ_JAMFLG010000033.1 coordinate 6,531, forward strand.
GCGTAACGTAAAGTGCGTAACGTACTTTATGGAATTGCATTCCATAAAAATCAAATTTTGGATTGGTAAAATGCCAGTTGCGGACCGAAAGAAAAAATGCTACTTCTATTTTGTCAAATAGGAAAATGAAAAAACCCACCCGATCAAGTGATTGTGGGTGGGTTTTTCTATCGTATCGATGCCAGTTAATTGTTATTCGAATAAAAGTCATGCCAGGTGAGCAAAAGATCCGGTCCATCCGTCTTCCGACTTCGTTCCGATAGCTATCGGAATTCCTGCCCGCTTGAAGTAAAAAACCGGTCATTGGCAAAGAAGAGGATAACCATTGAAGGGGGGCTATATTACCATTCAAACAAGCCTTCATTCAGGCTTTTCAAGGCCTCATTTTTATATTTAGCCTCCAATAGTAAGGAGACATTGTGTCTGCTTCCTCCATAGGAAACCATCCTGATCGGATATTCCTTCAGGCAATTCATGATTTTGGCCATGGTGCCTTTGGACTCGGCTATCATATTCCCCACGATCGAGATGATGGTCTGATTGCTGTCCACTTCGACAGTGCCGTATATTTCAAGTTCTTTGACGATTTCTGCCAAGTGGGAAAGGTCATCAATAGTCACCGAAACCGCCACTTCAGAAGTGGTGATCATGTCAATGGAAGTTTTGTACTTCTCAAATACCTCAAAGACCTTTCGCAAAAATCCATAGGCCAACAGCATCCTGGTGGATTTGATTTTGATGGCAGTGATGCCATCTTTTGCTGCAAGAGCCTTCACTCCTGAGCCTTGCTCTTTGGCGGTGATGGTGGTACCATGGGCATCCGGTTCCATGGTATTCAGTAATTTGACTGGAATGTTATGTTGCTGTGCCGGCCAAATGGAGGCTGGATGGAGGATTTTGGCACCGAAATAGGCCAACTCTGCTGCTTCATCAAATGAAAGTTGGGCAATGGGACGGGTTTTGTCCACAATCCTCGGGTCATTGTTGTGCATCCCGTCGATATCGGTCCAGATTTCTATCACTTCAGAATTGATTGCCGCCCCGATCAGAGAAGCCGAATAATCAGAACCTCCTCTTTTGAGGTTATCGACTTCATTTCTGTGGTTTTTGCAGATATAACCCTGTGTCACAAAAATCCTGTCTTGGGGAAAGTTTGCGAGGATAGCTTTGAGTTTATCAGAAATTTTCTTGAGTTCCGGCTCGTGGTTTTCATCGATACTCATAAAATCCAACGCGGGTAAAAACACCGCACCTATCCCTAATTCCTGCAACAGTGTGAAAAACAGCTTGGTGGACAGGAGCTCTCCCTGCGCCAAAATATCCCTGTTGATGGCTTCATTGAAGGAGATTTTCAGGATGATATTCAAAAACTCAAAGTGTTCTTTGATGACTTTTTCTGCGTTCTTTTGCGCAGCATCGGATTTGAGCAGTTGCTTGTAGAAGGTAAGATAATGCTGGTGTAGGACATCTATTCTTTCTTTAGCCAAGGCTTTGTTGGCATCAGCCAAGGCTTCGCCAATAGACACGAGGGCATTGGTCGTTCCTGAAAGTGCTGAGAGGACAACGATTTTTTTATCGTTATCCCTAGTGATCAGGTCTTTGACTTGGTGCATTCTCTCGGGTTTGCCCACTGAGGTTCCCCCGAACTTCATTATTTTCATAATGGGATATGGTTTAAAAGGTTTGTTCTTTTTGATGTTGGTCAAAAACCCAACATTTTGACAGCAGTGATGGCAGCTTCATCACCTTTGTTTCCGTGTTTTCCTCCGGACCGGTCCAATGCCTGCTGAAGGGTATTGGGTGTCAAAACCCCAAAAATTACCGGTTTGTTAAATTTCAAAGCCACATTGGTAATGCCGTGGGCAACAGCATCGCAGATGAAGTCAAAGTGTCTGGTTTCTCCCTGAATCACACAACCCAAGCAAATGACAGCATCAATTTCTTCCAATTCAGCGAGCCATTGAGCCCCAAGGCTCAACTCAAAGGAACCCGGTACATTCTTTCGGAATATGTTTTCTTTTTTTGCTCCGTGCATCAACAATGTTTCTACCGCCCCTGAGAAAAGGGATTCCGTCACTTGCTCATTCCACTCAGAAACGACGATGCCGAATTTTTTGGCAGAAATATCCAGGATGTTTTTGTCAGAGTACCGGCTCAGACTTTTCAATGAAGATGACATAGAAGTTTGTTTTGGTATAAATAAAAAAGAGTAAGACCGCATGGCCTTACTCTTCCAAAATGCTTTAAATAAATCAAAGCATTACTTAGAGGCAAGGCCTTCCAAGCGCGCTTTGTGTTTTCGTGCATTAGTGTATTCAAATGACTCAAAATACTTGTCCTCGATTTCAGCATATGCTTTGATAGCGTTGTCAAGGTCGCCTGCTTCTTCATAAGCCACAGCTAATTTGCTCAGGTACCTTGGAGCAAAGAATTTGTTTTCTTTATGATCGATAGCCCTTTTGTAGGCAGCGATAGCATCTTTGGTGTTGTCCAATTCCATGTAAGCATCTCCCAATAAGGCATGAGCCCTTGCCTGAACAAAAAAGTCATCGGCAGAGAATTCTTTCAGGTGATCGACAGCTTTTTGGAATTCTCCTTGAGACAAATAGATCGAACCTACATAGAAATGCGCAAGGTTGGCTGCGTCAGTCCTACCGTAATCGTCAATGATCTTTAGGAAGCCGGCATTAGAACCGTCACCATTCAGCGCAAATCCAATGCTGTCCTGCTCAAAGTAGTATACAGCCTGAAACATTTCAGCCTGTGCTTTGATGTTCTTATTTTGGGTATCAATCTGAATATATAATATCCCTGCAATCAAAAGAATGACACCGATGAGAATGCCACCGAATATCTTAGAATTCTTTTTGATATAGGCTTCCCCTCTTTCCAATCTTCCTTTGATTTCATCTGGGTTTTCCAGAAGTTCATGCTGGTGTGCAGATTGGGATTTCTTTGTTTGTTTCGTAGCCATTCTTTAAAATTTTCCGCCGCAAATATAAGGCTTTTACTTAATTCACAAATAACAATAAAAAAAACCTGCCATGAAGATGTTTAAGTAATCTCATGGTAGGTTTTTCATTATGGATTATTTTACTCCATTACAAAAGGATAATCCTCCTGCATATACACATCTTCAAATGCCTTCTGACCATCAGGCCAAGGAGATTCTTCCGCAAATTTGACAGAATCATCAACTTGCTGCTTCACTCTTTTGTCGATTTCGGCCAACTTTTCTTCCGTCAATATTTTATTGTCTAGAATGGTTTTTTTAACCTGCTCGATCGGATCCCTCATTTTGTATTCTTCCACTTCCTCCCTTGTTCGGTATTTTTGGGGATCTGACATGGAGTGACCTTTGTATCGGTAAGTTCTGAATTCCAATAATGTCGGTCCATCACCTCTTCTTGCCCTGTCAGCTGCTTCGGCGACTGCTTCGTGGATAGCCTCCACATTCATTCCGTCAACCGGGAAGGAAGGCATATCGTAAGCTTCACCGATGGTGTATAATTCTGTGACATTGGAGGTTCTTTCTACAGAAGTACCCATAGCATAACCGTTATTTTCAATGACAAAAATCACCGGAGTTTTGTATAGCATCGCGAGGTTCAAAGCCTCATGCACGGCTCCTTGTCTTACTGCACCATCACCCATGTGGCAGATGCAAAGGTTTTTTGTTCCTCTATATTTTTCAGCAAAGCCGATTCCAAGGCCCATTGGAACCTGTGCACCCACGATTCCGTGTCCGCCCATAAATCCTCTTTCCTTGTCAAAAATGTGCATGGATCCACCTTTACCTTTTGTGGTACCGGTAGCTTTGCCATACAATTCAGCCATGACAGCTCCCGGATCAGTGCCCAATCCAAGTGGATGTGCGTGGTCACGGTAAGCAGTAATCCACTTATCGTCTTTGTCCAATGCAGTGATCGCACCGGCAGCACAAGCTTCCTGTCCGATATATAAATGACAAAAACCTCTGATTTTTTGTTGTCCGTATAATTGACCTGCTTTTTCCTCAAACTTCCTCATCAACACCATGCTCTCGTACCAGAATGCATAAGTTTCTTCGGAATATTTCGCTTTCGCTTTGGGAGCAGTACTCTTCTTTGCCATATCGTGTAATATAAAATATGCTAAATTGGGCCTCAAATATAATCAAACAGGCTGAAATTTAAGGCCAAGTGCGAAATTAGTCAAAAACCCAACAGATTCTAAGCATGCACCTCAAAAATATCCGCCTCAAGCAGTTTAAGAATTACCAAAAGGCGGAAGTGCAGTTTTCCCCCGAAATCAATTGCTTTGTCGGGATCAATGGTACCGGGAAGACCAATCTGTTGGATGCCATCCATTATCTCTGTCTGACCAAAGGGGCTATCAATGGCGTGGACCAACTCAATGTGCTTCATGACCGGGATTTTTTTACGGTTTTTGGAGACTTTGACCTTGAAGGAAAGGAAATCGAGGTAAAGTGTATTTTTGAAAGTGGGAAAAAAAAGCAGTTGCTGCAAAACGGCAAAGCCATAGATAAAATGAGTGACCACGTAGGGCTATTGCCGGTGGTCATGATTGCACCGGATGATACGATGCTGATCAAAGATGGAAGCGAAGAGAGAAGGAGATTTTTTGACAATATGCTTTGCCAAATGGACAAGCAGTACCTCGAAAAGTTGGTCAGGTACCAGCATTTTCTCAAACAAAGAAATGCCCTGATCAAGCAATTTTCCGATAGAGGAAGGTGGGAAAAAACACATGTTGAGCCTTATGACAGGGAGATCATTACGCTTTCACAATTTTTGGCAGCAGCGAGGAATGCCTTTTTGGAAGAATACCTTCCTCTGCTCCAAGAATATTATGCCATCATATCTGATAACCACGAGGCGGTGAGCATCACTTACGAAACCACGTGTCTGGATGGGAACTTCCCAAATGAATTTCTTCAGAATGCCCAAAGGGATTTCATCTTGAAGCGGACCAATATGGGAATCCATAAAGATGATTTTGTCTTTGAAATTGGAGGTTATCCTATCAAAAAATTCGGTTCGCAGGGTCAGCAGAAATCATTTGTCATCGCCCTAAAGCTGGCGCAGTTTCAGATTTTTTTGACCCATAAAAAAACAAAACCTGTCCTGTTGCTAGACGATATTTTTGACAAGCTCGACGACAATAGGATCGAAAAGCTGATGAAGTTGGTGGCTGACCATCGCTTTGGTCAGCTCTTTATCACCGATGCCCGGCCCGAAAGATCGAAAGTGATCCTAAGTGAAATTGACGCAGAAAGCAGGTTTTTCCTGATTGAAGAAGGAGAAATTACACCTTGGAATACGTAATGTTACTGATGACAAAAGAAGGGATACCTATTGGCATAAAAAACAAGGGTTGAGGTTTAAAAAGCAGTTGCTGTTGACTGTGGTCTGTGGTCAATTATACGCACGTCAGCTTTCAATCTAGGTTATTGATCCGGTTGCGGATAATTTTTTCACTTTTTGATCTGAGCGTCGACAGAATATTTCCCAGGTCCGGCAAAAAACAGGAATATGAAAATCAGGAGAAACAGCAATGGTTTTTCCTTAGATCCAAAAGGATCATCCGCATGGGCGATAAAGGCGGCGACAGACATCGTAATCATCAATGGGATCAATGAAAGTCTGGTAAGAAATCCAAAGGCCAACAAAATTGCGCAGAAAAATTCTGCAAAAATGGCAAGCTGAAGAGAAATAGCCGGACCCAAACCTATCGGATCGCTAAATTTAACAAGGTAGGTGCTGAAGTTCGCAATTTTCGGCCAACCATGCGTCAACATCATCAAAGCTGTTCCGATCCTTAAAATGGCCAATGAAAGGTCATGAAAATAAGAGGAAGTCGAGAAGATAAGTTTTTTCATTTTTTGGAATCCAAAAGTTGCAAAATGTGGTTTAATCAATCAAAGGTAACAAGAAATCTAAATCAGATTTCTAAATTGTACGCTCAATACCCCGAAGTAATCATCCAAACAATTGATATGAAATCATCTCGCAGTTTCATTTTGCAGGCTTTGTCCCTGTTTTTCGCCTTTTCGGCACACCTGACGGCATCAGCCCAAGCTCCGACGCAAGCATATTTGGACTATATGTCTGGCTTGGAAAGTTATGTCCAAAACGACCTCTATGCAAAAGTTTCGACCATCCTCTATGATGCTGAAGCTGCACCTTCTGCGGAAGAATACATCCAATTCTGTAAAGGAGTGAAAGCCGAAATCGGTCAATTTTACGAGCAAAATTCTAAAGGGCTTTTGGAACAGGAGAAAATCGGAGCTCAGACATTTTCCCATACCATGTTGCTTCAGCTTGGAGAACTGTATCTAGATAGGGTGCAGGACCTAGAATCTTCACAAAAACTGGGGTTCTTGGATAAATTTTTTGTGGGTATCGGATTGGATACCGGAATAGAGCGACTTTCAGAAGACCTGTCTAGGTCCATGATGATGACCTTACATGCTGCGATGGGGATCCCTTTTGGAATGCCAAACACGGAAGTTGAAGCTTATATCAATGGAATGGCTGAGCCTAAAAAGGAGCTTTTTCAGGCAGCCTTTATCTTGAATGACATGCTGATGCTGACAGGAGGCTACGAATCGAGCAGAAATCAAGTGGCAGATTTCAGGAATTCTTATCCCAATTCCATCTATTTGGCAGATGTAGATAAAAGTCTCTCGGCCATCGAAAAACTCAAGGAAGGGGCAGTTGTCGAAAATTTTTCTTTTGTCGATCTTGAAGGTAAGTCCGTCAGTCTGATGGATTACAAAGACAAGATTATATATCTAGACCTTTGGGCATCATGGTGTGGGCCATGCATCAATACTTTCCGGACCAAGACACCGTTTTTCGAAAAGAAGCTGGAAGGAAATCCTGACATAGTCCTGATGTATATCTCCATCGATGAGCAACCCGAACCATGGAAAAACTACCTCAGCAAAAACAAAATGGGCGGAGTACACCTCTTTGCCGGTAAAGGATTCGAAGCAGAGATAATGAAATACTTTAAAGTGTGGGGAATACCCCGCTACCTGATCATCGGCAAAGACAACAAGATCATCGATGTGAATGCACCGAGGCCAGGAGATGAGGCTTTTGAAGTATTGAAGGAAATTTCTGGGATGTGAATTACCTTGTCTATTTAGGGAAATAGAAGATTGTTAAGATTCTATTGGGATATAATTTTTGATTATTTCATCACCCTTCAATTTTTATAAACTATTTATATGGAAATCATAATGAATAATTATTATAAATTTTGATATCAAAATTTTGCAAAAAAAAATAGTTTTAAGTTTAAGCAACTTCTAGTTTGAAGCGACTTTTGGCCGAAAGTTAAACTCACATCAACAAATGCAAAGGAATATAGTTTTTGTTTTACTAGTTATTTTAATTTCTTGTCAAGGTGGTGAAGAGACAGAAAACCGTATCAAAATTGACCTAGACGAGTCCATTAATGGGAAATTTTCAGAAGTATTTGAAAGCATTGAATACATAATTTTAGAAAATCCCGATGAATCACCGCTTGTATGGCCATATACTCTAAAATACCACACTGGAAATTTTTGGTTGCGGGATATTACTACAAATAAGATTTTCAAATTTTCAGAAGAAGGAAACTTAAAAAGTGTTTTCAAGCCTTTGGGTAAGGGGCCTTTGGAATATTTTCAGGTTGATGATTTTCAGGTTTTTCAAGATTCTATAGTATTGAAAGACAGCTATCTAAAAAAATTCATTTCATTTGACCATTTTGGAACCCCAATCAAAGAACATAGATTCCCTCTTAATTCCTTGCATTTTCATAAGGGACCTGGATACACGCTTCATTTTTTGGGCTACACCTCAAGGAATGAAGGCTATTTATTTCAAAGGATTTCGGAATCAACCAACGATCAATTTGGCGTATTTCCAACAGACGGATCAAAGGAAAAACTGGGTATTATGGAAGATCCGCAAGGTTTTTTGCCTTTGCCTGATTCCGATAAATTAATTTACAAGCTTCCTTTAACAAGAGAAATTGCCATTTTTGACGGTGTCAATGGATCTCCGATTTCTATTTTAGAATTTGATTATGGTACCTATAATTTACCGGAGGAGCTTATCGGTCAGAGGATAGATAAAAATCAAGAACCAAATTCTTATGTTCAAGCCAACGGGGCATTTTTGCCTTTAAAGAACAAATTTTTTTTATTCGTCAAGCAAGGGCAGGAAAATTCCCATTATATCTTTTTGGACCATAGCTTTTCATTGTTAGCACAATATCAAAATTTAGAAAATGACATTGATGGTCTTCAAATCAAATCCTTTCCGTGGGCTTCAAATGAGCATGAGATTTTTTATTTGATAAGATCATTGACCTTTTATAATTCATACGTCGAAACCTTTGCAAATCAAAAAGTCAAAATTCTACCCAACACCGTTCACGAGTTCTTCCAACTGAACAAAGCAAAGCTTGTGGATGATAATTGGATCATTATAAGGTTGAAGCTCAAGGATTAGATACCACTTATAGCGCTTATTGATAAATTTCAATAATCATTATCTAATCCTTTTGGTACGTTTCTGTATAATCCTGCTCAATTTTTCAGGATTTCATTAATTTTAAAATATGGTTTACTGTAAAAAGCTATCAATCTTATTTTTAATAATCTTCTTAATTTCCTGTACCGGTGAATCTATAAAAGACTTATCTGAAATAGAAGTTGACTTAGATCGTTCGGAAGAAGGTAAATTATCCGATTTTGCAGAATCAATCGAATATATTCTACTTGATTACCCGGAGGAATTCCCAATGGTCTGGCCGCATAATGTGAAGTTTGATAAATACAATAATATCTATATCAGAGACCTTGAAACCAATCAGTTGTTTGTCTTTGATAGTAAAGGAAAATTCAAAAATATATTCTTACCAAAAGGGAAAGGACCAGGTGAATTTTTTCAAATTAGTGACTTTCAAATAGTGGATGGCATTGCCATTATTTTTGATACTTCGATCAATAAAATCATTGAATTTGATTCCTTGGGGAATTTTATTGAAGAATTTAGAATAGTGAATAAAAATTTAAATTTTTTCCAAGGGGATTCCTACATACTTAATTTCACAAGTTATAATCCTGAATACGACGGATTCAATTTTATAAAAATCGAAGATGGAAAGGATGGATTCACAGGATTTATACCCATTCCCAAAGAAAAAGAAAGCATCGGCAACTTTGATTCCCAAATAGGCTTTATGGAGGATTTCCATAGGGACAAGGTTTATTTTAATGTTCCAATGTCTTATGAAATTGTTTCGTTTGATAAAAAAAATGGAAACTTGGCAAAAAAGCAGACCTTAAATTTTCAAAGGTATACCATGCCCAATGAATACCTTAAGCTTCCAAGACAGGAAATGTATTCTTTACAGGAAGAGAGGAATTTGGTCCGTGATATTTCTTCATTTTTCCCTTTCAAAGGATTTTATTTTTATTCAATAAGGCAAGGTATGGGCAAAAAAAACCATGTACTGATTTTAAATGAAAAAGATGAAATCATTTATCAAAAATTCAACCATGTAAATGACATTGATGGTATGGGAATTTTAGGTTTCCCATGGTCTTTTACCAAGGATGAAGTGGTTCACTTGGTTTCTTCCGGGGATTTTTATAATGAGTATCTAAAATCTTTTAATGGTAAAAAAGTAAAAGGTTCAGCAAATAACATTCATGGTTTTTTCAAGGCAAATGAATCAAAACTTAAAGATGATTACAGAATCCTTGTGAAATATAAACTCAAGGATTTCTCATAAATTTTGCACAAAAAAGGCTGCCTAGATCACTCTAGGGAGCCTTTTTTATATTTAGAGAAACATTTACTTCCAAAGTTTCTCAGGATATTCTCCTGACTTATGCATTTTTTTAAGAGAATCGATTACGACAGGTTTGTCTTCGGTGTAGGTAACTCCAAACCAGGTTTTGCCACCTTCCAGGATTTCAAAGGCTGCTTCGCCAGCTTGAATGAGGTTGTTGGCCACAGTCGGAATATAAAATTCAGACTTGAGATTTTCTTTGTTGGCAGGCAAGAAATCATGCCACATTTTTTCGATATCAGAAAACACATTTTGGTGAAAACCCCAAAAATTCATGGATACGGGCGTTCCCTCTTCGATTTCAAGGACTTCTCCATCTCCTTTCGCTAAGATTTTATCTCCTTCCCGTGCGATGGAAGTTCTTTCGACCATGCCGATAAGTTGGTTGGCTTCATTCATGGAACATACGCCGCGGCTGACAGTGCCATGCTCGGAAAGTACATTCTGAATCGCATATCCCACCATGGCATGCAGGTCAGGTCTCACATTTTCCATGAGAAATTTACCCAAAACTTCAAAAGCTTCTTTGCCATAAAAGTCATCCGCATTGATTACGGCGAAAGGTTCTGAGATAGCGTCTTTGGCACAAAGCACCGCATGGGCCGTTCCGTAAGGTTTTACCCTTTCTGGATTTTGGAATTCAGCGGGAACAAAATGTTTGATCGACTGAAGTACAAAGTCAACTTCAATTTTACCCTCCAGTTTTGGTAAAAGTAGGTCTTTGGCAGTTTGAAGGATTTCCTCTCTGACGATCAGGACTACCTTGCCAAATCCTGCACGGATAGCATCGTAGATAGAATATTCCAAAATGGTCTCTCCATTGGGTCCAAATCCATCGATCTGTTTGTTTCCTCCGTATCTGCTGCCCATTCCGGCGGCAAGGACTAAAAGTGTCGGTTTTTTGATCATAAAATATTGCTCATGTTTTTTCAGGCCTCAAAGTTAGGTTTTTCAGCTTTCAGACAAAGATTTGGTTTAGATTATTTACGAAGGACCATTAATTCATCCATTTCATGGTCAATAAGGATCTCATGGTCTTAAAAAGAATTAAAAAATTATTTATATGATAAAAAAATAGAAACAGTAGTTAAAAAAATATGTCTAAAAGATAGATTATATGTTTTTTACAAAAATATCAATTGAAAAAATAACCAAATTATGTTTCTGCTCGATTTTTCAATTACATTAGCAATGTTTTTCCAATGAATCACCGTTAAAATTGAAGAAAATGAAAAAAATCGAAGCAATCATTAGAACATCCAAATTCGATGAGATACATCAATGCGTCGCCGGGCTTGGTGTTAAGTTCCTGACATTTTATGAAGTAAAGGGAATGGGGATGGAGCATGCAAAACTGCAGACCTACCGGGGAGTCGCTTATGAACCTACTTACATACACAGGACCAAACTGGAAATCGTCACCCAAGATGAATTGGTAGATGCTGTGGTGGACTGTATCCTGAAAATGGGTAAGACAGGTGAAGTAGGTGATGGCAAGATTTTCATTTACGATGCCATCGAAGCCTTCAGGATTAGAAACAGTGATACGGGGGAAGATGCCCTTTAATGAAAAAAAGATTCAAGAATAAGAAGATACATACATATTAACCTATCAAACCTATGACTCAAGAATTATTCACCATCAATAACCTTTGGATGATGGTAGCTACCATTTTGGTATTTATCATGCACCTAGGTTTTGCAAGTCTAGAAGCCGGCCTGACAAGAGCAAAAAACACAGTTAACATCCTATTTAAAAATACGCTCATTCCGGCAATTGGCCTACTTTCTTATGCCTTTGTAGGATTTAACCTTATGTATCCTGGAGGTGATTTTGCAGGGGGATTTATGGGATTTGCCGGTTTTGGGCTTTCTCTTCCTGAAGGATGGGACACAAGCAACTACAATGCAGGGTACACTTTTTATACTGATTTTATTTTTCAGGCAATGTTTGCAGCCACAGCAGCTACGATCGTATCAGGTGCTGTTGCTGAGCGGATGAAATTAGGCCCCTTTATTTTCTTCTCCATACTTTATGTGGGATTATGTTATCCGATCGTAGGAATGTGGAAATGGGGAGGTGGATTTTTGAATACCATGGCTACGCCGTTTTATGATTTTGCAGGATCTACGATTGTACATTCAGTGGGTGGATGGGCAGCTTTAGCCGGAGCATTTTTGCTTGGGCCAAGATTGGGAAAATATACGCCCACAGGCATGAAAGCCATTCCGGGTCATAACATCCCGATGGCGACAATCGGCGTATTTTTGCTTTGGTTTGGATGGTTTGGTTTTAACGGAGGTTCCGTATTGACAGCAGATCCCGGAACTGTTTCCTTGGTATTTGTGACTACTGCTATTGCAGGAGCAGCAGGAGCTTTTGGAGCTTTGATCGCATCCTATTTAAAATTCAAAACTTATGACATCACCATGGTGCTCAACGGGATACTTGCCGGATTGGTAGGAATTACAGCGGGAGCCGACCAAATGGGCGTAGGTGAAGCAGCGATCATTGGATTCATTGGCGGGAATTTGGTGGTATTTGCAGTGGTGTTTTTTGACAGGATCAAAATTGACGATCCCGTAGGAGCTATCTCTGTTCATTTGATCGGGGGAATCTGGGGAACTTTGGCTGTAGGCTTGTTGGGAAACCTGGCAAGTTTTCAGCAGGCAATGTCACAATTAATCGGAATCGGCATTGTCGGAGCGTTTTGTTTTGGAGCAAGCTGGCTGATCTTCTTTACGCTTAAGAAAACGGTTGGCATCAGGGTCGATGAACGAGAAGAACTCGAAGGTCTGGATATCAACGAGCATAGCATGCAGGCCTACCCTGATTTTGCTTCAAAAGACTAAGTTGATTACTTAAGAAGAATTAAAAATGCCCAAGAATTCATTTTCTTGGGCATTTTTTTTTGTATAAACTCGCTTTCTCCACAGTATGGGTTTACTTATAGAATGGTCTCGGCAGGCTCGACCACCGGAATTTATTGATATTGGAAAGGGTTGAGAGAAATGCGGCAAGGCCGCATTTCTCTCAACCCCCTGCTGATCGCTCAGTATTTGTTAAACCTATTTAAGTTTTATTCCGGGTTCAATATCCATGAATATCTTATATCAATTAATATCAATTTTTAATAAGCCTTAAGGCTGATATCCATACTTCTTACATGGTGTGTCAGTGCACCAACAGAAATATAATCAACACCACATTCGGCCACATCTTTGAGTGTTTCTTCGGTGATTCCTCCCGATGCCTCAAGGGGATATTTACCATTGACCAACCTGACTGCCATCCTCATGGTTTCATAGCCCATATTGTCAAGCATGATGTAATCAATTCCCCCAACGTCAAGCACTTCTTTGACTTCCTCCAGATTTCGTGTTTCCACTTCGATTTTGAGGTTAAGACCCTCTTTATCCAAATAGCTTTTGGCGTTTTTGATAGCCTTGGTAATCCCCCCTGCAAAATCAATATGGTTATCTTTAAGCATCACCATGTCATACAAGGCAAACCGATGGTTTACTCCTCCTCCAAGAACAACAGCCCATTTTTCGATCATCCGGAAATTTGGGGTGGTTTTGCGGGTATCCATCAGGCGGGTATTGGTATGAGCGATCATTTGGGAAAGCTGATGGGTTTTGGTGGCGATTCCACTCATGCGCTGCAGGCAGTTCAATACCAATCTTTCGGTAGTCAAAATCGAAGCTGCTGATCCCCTTACTCTTAAGCCAATATCTCCAGGATTAACGGAATCTCCATCTTCCAAAAGTAATTGTACTTCAAGACTAGGGTCGAATTGATGGAAGATCATTTCTGCAAGTGCTAGTCCTGCGATGATTCCGGATTCTTTGATGATAAGTTGTGCTTGCCCAAATTGGTCCTTGGGAATGGATCCCAAAGTAGAGTGATCTCCCGAACCGACATCTTCTATAAGTGCCAACCGGATAAATTCATGAATTTTTTCTGCTGTTAAATAAGGTAGGTTTTCCACACCCAAAATTAAAAAAAATAAAGCGGTGTGCTTTTACATTTTGGTTTTAATAATGTCAATGCTGAAAATTCTTAAAATCTCAGATTTGGAATTACCCTTAATCAATACCCTAAATTGTTCACTTTCGGTCTGATAAGAACCTACATAAAAAACTGTTGGTCCCGGTGACCCTGCCTGATGCAAAACGTTAAAATCAAGTGGCGGATATTTTAGAAAAAAATCCCTCAATATAAACTCAGCTTGATTTTTTGAATAGTCGCCATTTTTTCCATTAATGTTTAACAGAACCGTTTGATCAAAATACTTGGCGATTTCCTTACTCGAACCTGTTTTGAAATAAATGAATACATCATTTATTGTTAACTTATTTTCGAATACCGTTGCTTCGGAAAACCAAAATGTGGCAAGTAAAAAGAATATTATTAGGGGCATTTTTTTCATTGGAAAAAATAGTTCAAAAATTAAGCCAAATCAATCGGATTTTTTAGCCTTGCCAAAAAAAGTATCTCATGTCCGCAATACCAGTTTTGCTTTATGAAATAAAAGTCTTTACAAATTGGGACTTAAAAAAAATAAAGGATGGAATTTTGTCCGCTTGGCAAAGAATAGGCAACTTTACAAGCCGATTAAATTCAATTTTCAATATTCCAAATTCTCTTTCCATGAATAGTAAGAAAGTAGTATTAATGATTTTGGATGGATGGGGCATTGCGACCAATCCTGAAGTTTCTGCAATAGACAAAGCAAAAACACCTTTTATCGATGGGCTCTATACCAAATACCCTCATTCCAAACTTCAGGCTTCAGGTTTGGCGGTCGGATTGCCGGAAGGCCAAATGGGCAATTCTGAGGTAGGACATATGAATATCGGTGCAGGTCGTGTAGTATACCAGGATTTGGTCAGGATCAATCTAGCTGCCAAGGAAGGTGAACTTAACACCCACCCTGTCTTGGTGGATGCTTTTGGATATGCCAAAAAATCAAAAAAGAATGTACATTTTATCGGCCTTGTTTCTGATGGTGGAGTACATGCACATATTAATCATCTCAAAGCCCTATGTGATGCTGCCAAAGCCAATGGACTAAGCGAGGCTTATATCCATGCTTTCACAGATGGGCGGGATACTGACCCCAAGGGTGGTATCCATTATCTCAATGAACTGAAAGAACACCTTCAGCATTCTGTAGGCAGGATAGCTTCTGTCATTGGCAGGTATTATGCTATGGACAGGGACAAAAGGTGGGAAAGAGTTAAGCTTGCTTACGACGCCATGGTAAATGGCGAGGGAGAAAAATCCAAAGATATCATCTCCTCCATCACAAAATCTTACTCCAATGGTGTGACGGATGAATTTATCAGACCCATTATCCAAGTCAATGAAGCAGGAAAACCACTTGCAACGATCAAAGAAGGGGATGTGGTGATTTGCTTTAATTTCCGAACCGACCGCGGTAGAGAGATCACTGAAGTGTTGACCCAAAAGGATTTTGAGGATTTCAACATGAAAAAACTCAAATTGAATTATATCACTTTTACCAATTATGATGACACTTATAAAAATGTCAAAGTCTTATACGACAAAGACAACTTAAATAATACTTTGGGAGAAGTTTTATCTAAGCATGGAAAAAGACAGATCCGCATCGCAGAAACTGAAAAATATCCCCATGTGACTTTTTTCTTTTCAGGAGGAAGGGAGACTGAGTTTGAAGGCGAAAGCAGGATACTTTGTCCTTCCCCAAAAGTGGCCACTTATGATCTCAAGCCTGAGATGAGTGCATTCGAAATCGCAAGTAAAATCAAAACTGAGCTCAAAAGAAAAGAGGTTGACTTTGTGTGCCTCAATTTTGCCAATCCGGATATGGTGGGCCACACTGGAGTTTTTGATGCTGCCGTAAAAGCCTGTGAGACGGTAGATGAGTGCGCTAGACAAGTGATTACTGTAGGGCTTGAGAATGGGTATACTTTCATTGTCATCGCCGATCATGGAAACAGTGACATGATGATCAATGAAGATGGAACCCCCAATACTGCCCATACGACAAATTTGGTTCCATGTATATTGGTAGATGGAACAGAACAAATACCGATTCATGATGGAAAATTGGGCGATCTTGCACCTACCATCCTAACCTTGATTGGGGTGCCTATACCTTCAGAAATGACAGGAAACATTCTGATTAATTAACTAATGCATTTCCTATCAAAGAATTCATTCATGGATTTTGGATGAATTCTTTTTATACCATACTGAAAAATCAAAAAATTATGAAACACAGTTTTATTGGGGTATTGATTTTATTTATTGTGTTAGGATGTTCTGGGGAAAATAAAAGCGTCGAACAGCCTGAATCAGTTTATTTTCCTATCAAAGACTATGTTGAAGTGAAGACTTTGGAATTGGACGGAAAAGGAATCATCAAGGAACTGAATGTAAACGGAAACAAGGAGTTAATCCGGGACACCTTGAATACCGAAGAATGGTTAAAGGAACTTAATTTTTTTATCAAAGCAGATATCAGCAGACCAAGTTTGGCTGGATCTTATGAAACCCAAAGAAGTGCTGATTACTTAATTCACACTTTGAAAGAAGGTGAAAAAGGAGAGGTTCAAAAGATTGTGGTCAAATATGAAGGGGAAATCATTAAGGAAGTAACCTTTAAAATGAAAAACTCAAATCTTTTTTATGAATCCGAAACAAGGGGAGTTATTTTCAATCAAAGTTTAACCGGGAAACCTGACCATTACGCCGTAGAAACAGTCCAAAAGGTAATCTTTCTCAAACCAAATAAAATGATTGTAAATGCTTCAATCGTTTGGTAGAATTCAGCCCAGAATTTGCCTTAATTGCCATTTTTTCAGTTTATCATACAAAGGCAAAAAATACCAGCCAAATGATAAATAGAATTGGAAGCAATACTGGAAGCGAAAACCGAATGATGTATCCAAAGAAAGATGGCATTTTGATGCCGTTTTGTTCTGCGATGGATTTGACCATAAAATTGGGTCCATTGCCAATGTAAGTCATCGCTCCAAAGAATACCGAAGCAAGGGAAATGGCCATCAACTCAAAGGCTGAATCATCATAATTATTGAGTGCAAAGTTCCTGACATCCTCAATGATCCCGATCTCGGCTCCTTGGGAAGCCATAGCTGCAGCAAGGAAGTTCAGATAAGTAGGCGCATTATCCAACACTCCGGACAAAATTCCCGTACCCCAATATAGCGTATTGTGGGTGATGAGTGCTGCACCTTCAGGGGATTTGGCAAAATTGCCTACTAATTCCAAAGCGGGCATCATGGTTCCGAATATCCCAATAAAGATAAACGCTACCTCAAGAATTGGCTCAAAATTAAATTCATTTCCTTTAATGGCTTTTTGATCTGCAAATCTGAAACTCATATAGGCTACCGATAGCATGATGACTTCCCTGAGGAAGGAAAACTTTTGCCCATCATAATGGATAGCAGGAACCCAATCAATTACGTTTGGATCTAAGAAGACTGACCCAATGATTACCAATAGCCATAAAAAATTTCTAGAGCCTATCAGCGCAAATTTATTGGTGTAGGT
Organism: Aquiflexum sp. TKW24L; assembly: GCF_023502205.1. Taxonomy (GTDB): domain Bacteria; phylum Bacteroidota; class Bacteroidia; order Cytophagales; family Cyclobacteriaceae; genus Cognataquiflexum. The sequence goes on from NZ_JAMFLG010000033.1 coordinate 23,956, forward strand.
AATTTCTCCATCAACCTCCGCATCTTCGATTGATTTGCCCAGCTTCCTATCAAGAAAATAAAATACCCCGGCCAATAAAATCAGAGCAAGAAGCCAAGCCGGCCAGTTGTATTCAATGGTCCAAAAGAACGGAACACCCTTTAGGAATCCTAAGAAAAGTGGAGGGTCTCCGATCGGTGTCAGGGAACCACCGACGTTGCTAACCATGAATATGAAAAAGATAATATGATAAGGTTGGATATTGCCCTTGTTCAATCTTATAAAAGGCCTAATGAGTAGCATAGAAGCTCCGGTGGTACCAATCAGGTTAGAGATTAAAGCTCCAACCAACAAGAGTGTCACGTTTGCCAAAGGGGTGGCTTTTTTGTCAACCTCAATCAAAATACCCCCTGAAGCGATATAAAGAGAAGATAAAAGGGCTATAAACTGTACGTATTCTGCCAATGCATGAACTGGTCCGTGAACATTATGTAGGACAAACAAGTAGTAAAAAACCACCAACATCGCCAATCCCACGGCTATTTTTGGGTAGTTATGGTGCCAAAAATGTTCATAAAATAAAGGTCCGGTCGCTATCATTAAAAGTAACGCCACAAATGGGATCACTAGCCACACAGGTGCGGAGCTATGGACCTCGTGGCCCTCTTGCTGTTCAGATCCTCCAACATGTTGGTGGTGGGAGACGTCCCCATCAGTCATTTCAGTTTGGGTCTCTGTCTGGGCTTTTGCCTCGGGGATCTGGGTTAAAAAAACCATCCCAAAAACAAGCATAAAAACGGCAAATAGGTTCTTCATTAATTTTAAAATTAAGCAGTCTTTTTCAACAGTTTTGGTTTCTGAGAACCCTGAAAATTACGTTATTCAATATACAAATTTGAATTTTATTTTCGCTAAACTACTTATTTTGAATGAAAAGGTTTGCATACTAAATAAGCTCCGAGAGGATTTAATTTAAAACTAACCCCTCTCGGCTGATGATTGGTAAAATGGTTATACCAACTGCTTTAATGCAATTTCTAAAGAGGTTTCAGCTATTTTGTTTTTTGCCATGCTTTTATCAAAGGTCAATCGCAGGGCAGCTTCAATTGTATGGCTGACATCGTTGAAAATGGCTTCGTCAGTGACTATTGCCCTATCGGACATCAGGTAGGCAAAAACCCTTGCCATCCCGCAGTTTGCGATAAAATCCGGGAGAAGAGATACTTTTTCATCAAGCCAAACTCCTATCGGACCAAAAAATATCTCAGTATCTGCAAAAGGAACATTCGCTCCGCAGCTGATTACTTCTAATCCGGTTTTGACCATCCGCTCTGCCTGATCCTTAGTCACTAACCTCGATGCTGCAGCGGGTATAAATACCTCACATCCAATATCCCATATTTTCTCATTCAACTCTGCAAAAGGTATCAAATTGTCCGCAACGAGTTTATTGCCCTCTCTTTTGATGAATAATTCCCTTATCTCATCCAATGAAAATCCCGAAGGATTGATCAGACCACCATCTCGGTCAATAATTCCGACTATTTTGACCCCATCCACTGCCAAAAAACAAGCTGCAGCAGCACCTACATTTCCCCAACCTTGGATAATGGCCCTTTTGCCTTTGATGTCACCTCCCCAGATCGAATAATAATGTCGGACAGCTTCAGCCACTCCAAAGCCCGTAATCATGTCGGCCACCTTGTATTTCTTAGATCCATTAGGCGTATAGTGCGGATCTTCCAAGACTTTGGATACTCCCTGTCTCAACCTTCCGATTTTTCTGATCTTTTCAGGTTCTGTGGCATGGAAATGGCCGTTTACAATTCCCTCTTGAGGATGCCAAAGTCCATAATTCTCTGTGATTGGGATGACTTCGTGGATTTCATCGACATTAAGGTCACCACCTGTTCCATAGTAACTTTTCAATAAGGGCATGACCGCCTTGTACCAGCGTCTTAGGACCTCTTCTTTTCTTGGGTCGTTTGGGTCGAAGTTGATTCCTGATTTTGCTCCACCGATGGCAGGACCTGAAACAGTAAATTTGACTTCCATTGTTTTGGCAAGGGATTCCACTTCCCTTCTGTCAAGTCCTTTGCGCATCCGGGTGCCCCCCCCGGCAGCACCTCCGCGTAAGGAATTGATCACAACCCATCCTTCTGCTTCAGATTCGCTGTCACTCCATTCAAAAATAATTTCGGGTTGCTGGTTCTCAAACTTTTTGAGTAGTTCTTTCATGGTAAATATTTGGGTTTATTTGGAGGCAAAAATAGAAATAATCTCCGGCCAAAAAGCTCCAAGACTTATTATCCGTAAACTAAACCTCCGCAATTGTCTCTCGAAGCCCCTGTTACCGATGCCAACGAGTTCATTTCGTCTCTTAATTTTAGAACTCCCAAAAAAGAAAACACGAGTGCTTCTTTGAAATTGATGAGTAAAGGATCTGCCTGGACCACTTCGATATCGGGACTAAGTAACGCTGCTAGTTTTTCCATAAAAAACATATTGTAAGCACCGCCACCGGTCACTAGAACTTTGGTTTTTTTCCCAAGAACAGGGATCAGAATCTTATTGATCTGCTCAGCATAATGAATTACAAGAGTGTGAAGGACGTTTTCAGGTTTGTGTTCCTCGCTCCCATCGAGGATTTTAAGGTAATCCTCAAGGTCTTCCCTTCCCAAGGATTTTGCTCCGTTGATTTGATAATAGGGGAGTTGATTAAGTTGCCTCAGTTCTTTTTTCAGCAGTGTTCCTTTTCGTGCCAATTTTCCATCTTTATCATATGGCTTTCCACAGGATTCTGCAAAATGGTTGAGCAAAAGATTAAATGGACAAATATCAAATGCTATCCTCTTACCTTCTGATTCCATGCTGATATTTGCTATACCTCCCAGATTGATACAATAATCAAAATCCGGGAAAAGCATTTTATCGCCTATGGGAACTAATGGTGCACCCTGACCGCCTAGCTGCACATCAAGCATTCTGAAATCATTGATCACTGGAATCCCACAAGCTGCATGCAATGCCCAACCGTTACCAATCTGAATACTGAGTTTTTTGGAAGGCTGATGAAATACCGTATGTCCATGCGAGGCAAGTACCTCTACTTCGAGTTGGTGCTTTTTGATAAAAATACTAACCTGTTCTCCCATCCACTGTCCAAAGTGTACGTCTAAAAGTGATAGCTTGTACCCATTCAACAGATGGGATTTCATTAGTTTTTTTCCGAGTTTTTTGGGAAAAGGAACGGTCTCACTTGCCTTGATATGATAAGTCCAAAGGTCATTTTTCTCAAATTCACAATAGGCGATATCCAGTCCATCACCTGAAGTACCAGACATCAGGCCAATGACTTTGTATGAAGATTGGGTTTTCATGGGTTAAATTTTGTTAAATAATTCTGCATAAAGTTAAATTTATTTTAATCAAAAAGTCGGGTGTCGGAATTTGACTACTTTCGCTAAGACCTGAAACCGCAAGAAAACTTGATGTCGAAACAGCTGATTGTAGATATAGGAAATACAAGAATCAAAACAGCTGTTTTTGAACAGGATAATCTTTTGGAAGAAAGGAGTTTTGAGGACTTCTCCCGGTTTTGGACTTACGCTCAAAAGCAGGAATTCAGGAATGCCATCATCAGTTCAGTAACTTACACTGAAGACCAGCTTAACGGTTTATTGGACTTTCCGTTTTTGTTTCTCAATTCAAAAACGCCTTTGCCATTCCAAAACCTATATGCCACTCCAGACACATTGGGGGTGGACCGAAAGGCCGCTGTGATTGGCGCTAGGACAGTTTTTCAAAATTGTCCTGTACTTGCCATCGATTTGGGGAGTTGTATAACCTATGATTTTATGGATGAATCTGACAGGTATTTTGGAGGGGCTATTTCCCCTGGATTAAAGATGAGATTCAATGCCATGAATCAGCTGACGGCAAGGTTACCCTTGGCCGAATTGGAGAAGGGACAGGAGCCAAAATTTATGGGAGACAGCACTGTTTCGGGTTTGAGGTCAGGGGTTTATTATGGTATCAAATTTGAAATGCGGGGATTCATTGTGTCATATCAGACCCAACATCCGGATTTGAAGGTCATTATTTGTGGAGGTGACTCAAAAATCTTTGAAAGCTTAACAAAAGACCACATATTTGTAATCCCAAATTTAGTCCTTCGAGGATTGAATAGAATATTAAGCTACAATGTCAATTACCAATAGTATTAGATTTCTGGGTGTTTTAGGCACCTTTTTCATTTTCACACAAGCCTTTCCACAGTCAAGTGCATCTACTTACAGTGCACTTGGTCTTGGCGAATTCAACTATTCCGGAGTTACTCAAAATCAAGGCATGGCTGGATTAGGAATCAGTTTTGGAACAGGATGGGGGGTAAATTATATGAACCCTGCCCTGTCTACCAGAAACACTATTTTTAATTTTCAGGCAGCACTTAACTATAAGAGAATCAATGTCACCAGCGGAACAGATAATGCCACCATCGATGGGGGTGGACTCTCCTATGTAGGTTTGTCTTTTCCGGTCAAATCCGGTAAAAGGACACTTGGAATGGGCGTGGGGCAGATTTCTAGTGTGAATTACAGTATTCTTGTCAAGGGAGAAGTCAATAATTCAGATTTCAATTCTATCAATAGAGTTGAGGGCGAAGGGGGAATTTCAGAAGCCTATTTGTCCTACGGTATAGTTGTCGCAAAAAACCTGAGTTTGGGAATCCATGGTTCTTATCTGTTCGGATCTACTATACGTACCAATCAATTGGTCTTATTGAATCCGGATGATGCAGAATTTGGTTTTCAGACAGAATATTATGAAAGATTGACCGTCAGCGACGCCACTTTTAAAGCAGGTGCACATTATTATTTCAAAACAGGTGCTAAAAGCAACATTCACATTGGTGCCACCTATCATGCATTTGGAAATATTAATGGAAAAGAATTTGCGAAGATAGCCGATTTTGGGCAAGCTAGCAGGCCCGATTCTGATGGTGATGTCTTGAGGAATAATGAAAAAGGAACAGTATTTATCCCAAGTAACCTTGGTTATGGAATATCTTACGAAAAAATAAATAAATTTGTGATTGGTCTAGAAGCCCAAATGCAGAATTTTAGCCAATACCGTTCTTTCTCAGGAGTCCAAGGCGAACTAGGTGATACTTACAGGGTTGCCCTTGGAGGTCAGCTTATTCCAAACTTCTCGACGGTAAGCAATATATTCAAAAGGTCGACAATCAGGTTTGGTATAGAATATCAACAAACACCCTTCATTTTGAACCAGACGCAGATCAATGACATTGGCATCAATTTTGGAGCTTCGGTTCCTATCAACAGTTTATCACTGATGAACTTTGCGATTAAGTTTGGTTCGAGAGGTACCCTCAACAATGGCTTGATCAAAGAAGATTACTTCGGAGTTACCTTAGGATTCTCATTAAACGATAACACCTGGTTTTACAAACGCGTATTCGAATAACACCTAAAAGATATGAAACTTAAAAACGCACTCATCGGGTTATTTACCCTTAGCCTTGCAAGCATGGCTCAAGCCCAGGAATTTAATTGGCCTGCGGATACTGAACAGGAAGCAAAAGCCCGTGAATACAACGCGGCTTATGTGGACTATATGAAGTCAGAGCAATTTGTTGAAGCTACCAAACCTCTAAATTGGTTGCTTGTCAATGTTCCAAAATTGAATGAATCCATCTATATCAACGGGGTAACCATTTTTAATGGCGCTGCCGTTGCCACGACCGACCCAGCCAAGAAAAGGATGTATCAGGATTCGGTTATGAAAGTGTATGACCTGAGAAAGGCAAATTTTGATAATGAAACAAAATGGATTGAAAACAAGGCTTATTATGGATATCAATTTTACAGAGACGATAAAACCAAATTGGCTGAAGCTATTAGTTACTATGACAGGGCCTATGAGGTAAATGGCACGATCAATCCTGCCTATACTGCTGCTTATTTTGATTTGGTGAGAAGGCATTATTTGTTGAATAAAGCTTACACGCCAGTTCAAGTATTAGAAATTCATGATAAGTTAACCAAACTTCTAGATGCAGCAGAAGCTGAGGGAAAGGATGTAACTACACCTAAATCCAACGTTGAATCTTTACTGGTAGCCATGGAATTGATCAATTGTGATTTTATAGAAAACACATTGGGTCCAAAGCTAAAAGCAGATCCTGCAAACATGGTATTGGCCCAACAGATATTCAATTATTCGGTAAAATACAAGTGTTTTAGTTCCGCTTCATTCCTTTCTGCATTGGAAATCATTGATAACCAAAACCCTACTTATGCTACCTCACAAGTACGAGCTATGAGGTATATGCAGAATAGAGAATATGACAAAGCACAGCCTGTTTTGGAAAAGGCTTTGACTTTGGCAGAAAACGATGTCCAAAAGGCTGAAATCCATTACGACTTAGCCAAGGTACACGCTCAGGCAGGAAGAAAAAATGCAGCAAGATCCGCAGCATTAGAGGCTGCCAAATTGGATGCTGAGAAAGCAAAAGATGCATGGCTTCTAATTGCCCAGATGTATATGAGTTCTTCTGCAGATTGTAGAAGAGGTGTAAGTAGAGTCGATGACCAAGCCATATACATAGCTGCTTATAATGCTTACTCAAGAGCCGGTGACAGCCAAGGAATGGCTGAGGCAAGGGCAAGGTTCCCATCTAAAGAGGAACTGTTTACCGAAAGCAGGAAGGTTGGAGAAACCATCACTGTAGGATGTTGGGTTGGAGAGACTGTTACGCTTGCGTCTAGAGATTAATCCCCTGATTAAATGAAATATAAAAGGCAGTCAAACATGACTGCCTTTTTTTGTGGACTCGTTCATTCACCAATCTTTTCTATCTTTGCAGGTATGAATATGATTGACAGAATTAAGATTCCTGTTATCGGCCTATTGATTTGTTTGTTTTCCTGTGGAGAGGAAGTTGACAGCAGTATTTTGGAGACATATAAGGGGCCAGTTGGATTGGCGCTTGACGTAGAACTTTACCATAGTGATTCCACCATTATCAGGACGCAGGTCAAAGCCAAAAAGCAAATGGAGTTTGGGACCGGGGATTTGGAATTTCCCGAAGGGATAGAAATTTTCTTTTTTGATGTAGAAGGCAATACAACCTCCACAATGCGGGCTAATAAAGGTTTCTTTGATAAGACAAAAAACCTATACCGTGGGGAAGGTGACGTACAGGTACACAATCTTGAAAAAGACCAGAAGCTCTCTTCGGAGGAGTTGTTTTGGGATCCTAATTCAGAGAAAATATACACCGATAAGTTTGTGACTATCCAGGAAAAAGAAACGATTTTCAATGGAACAGGCATGGAGGCGGATCAGAAGTTTAGTGAATACAAATTGTTTAAAGTAACCAACAGCAGGACGATTCTCCCCGGAGAAGGACAATAAAAAAATGAAATTACCTGACTTCCTACTCTTGTCTCTTTCGGCAGCTTTGGTCATCATTGGGACTCACCTGACGATTTCCTCCGGTTTGATCAGTTCTTACCCTGTTTTCATGTTTGCTGTTGCTTTACTTTTTTGGTACCGATATCGGAAAAATGAAGTTGCCCATAAATCCGAAGAAGCCAAGATAAATCCAGTCAAAAAAGTAAAAAGCCGGAAATCAAAATGATAGAATCCCATTACTTAATATATGTTGGCATCACCCTGCTTTTTTCTGCATTTTTTTCAGGAATGGAAATGGCGTTTGTTTCAGCAAATAGGCTGCAGATAGAGCTTCAAAACAAACAAGGATCTGTCTCAGGAAAGATCCTTTCCGGGTTTGTCAAAAAACCGGGGCAGTTTATCGGCACCACATTGATAGGCAATACCATTGCATTGGTTCTTTACGGTATTTTTATGGCCTACCTGCTTGATCCGATAATTGTCTCATGGCTGCCGCAAAACTTCAATAACCAGGCAAATGTGGTCATCATCCAGACTATTCTGTCTACCATTATTGTGTTGATTACCGGGGAGTTTCTTCCCAAAAGTATTTTTATGCTCAATCCAAACAGTTTGCTTTCCTTTTTTTCCCTTCCATTTCAGCTTATTTACTTTTTGATGTACCCATTGGTTTGGTTGATCGTGGGGATGTCAAGGTTGTTTATCACTAATGTACTCCGATTGGAATACAATGAAGATAAGCCTGTTTTTAAAGTAACCGACTTGAACAGTTTTATCAAAAACAGCCTCCACCATAGTGGGCACGATGTGAAAGTGGACTTGGACGCTAAGATTTTTGACAATGCAGTGGAATTCAAAACCATCCGTGTCCGGGAATGCATGGTTCCGAGGACGGATATTGTAGCTGTGGACAAAGAGGATACAATGGAAGACCTTAAGCAGGTTTTTGCTGAGAGCGGTCATTCCAAGATCATCGTATTCAATGAGTCTATAGATGACGTGATTGGTTATTGCCATCAATTGGAGATGTTCAAAAAGCCTAAGAAAATATCCGATATCCTTACTCCAATTATCATCACGCCTGAATCAGCATTGGCCAACGAACTTTTGATCCAGTTTATCAAAGAAAGAAAAAGCCTTGCTTTGGTGGTGGATGAATTTGGTGGTACGAGTGGAATTGTCAGTATGGAAGATATTATAGAAGAAATCTTTGGTGAGATCCAGGATGAATATGATCAGGACGACCTGATCGAGCAAAAACTCTCCGATCATGAGTATTTATTGAGCGCGAGACATGAAATAGATTATTTAAATGAAAAATATGGATGGAATTTACCTTATGGTGATTTTGAAACTTTAGCAGGTTTTATTCTCTCTCTTAATGAGGATATTCCCCAAAAAGGTGAGTCCATTACCTTTGAATCATATACTTTTATCATAGTTTCAAAACTAGACCATAGGATAGAAACAGTTAAAATTAAGATACATTTGGGGGCTGAATCCAATAAGTAATTTATTGACAGTGATAATATTTTGAATTTACAGGTAGATTGAATTATTTTGCGGCACTTCAAAAAACAGGAGAATGGCTTTAATTAAAAAAATCAGACAAAGAACAGGTCTTGCAATCGGTGTTATAGCAGTTGGATTGATATTTTTCCTCGTTGGAGGGGATCTATTGGGCCCTAATTCTACCCTTTTGGGTAGTAGCGCAAACAATGTGGGAGAAATTGCAGGTGAAGACGTTTCCTATGAGGAATACATCCGAAAGATCGAAGAGATCAAAATTTCTTTCCAACAAAATTCAGGTCGGACCCCTTCCGAAAATGAAATGACAACTTTGCGAGAGCAGGCTTGGCAGGCATTGATCGTTGACAAAGTTTTTGCCGAGCAATATGAGGCTTTAGGTCTGACTATCTCCGATGCCGAATTGGTGGATATGGTTCAAGGCAAAAACATCATTGCGGAGTTGAGGCAACAATTGACTAATCCCCAGACCGGGGAGTTTGACAGGTCACAGCTGATCAGCTTTTTGCAATCTCTAGAGACTGCAGGTCCTGAGCAATTGGCATTTTGGGAACAACAGGAAAAGCTTTTTGCCAAAGGCAGATTAAGGGTGAAGTATGACAACCTATTGTCAACCTCAGAATATGCTAACTCTAAAGAAGGCAGATTGGAGCACAGAATGGCAAACAGCATTGCAGATGTGGACCACTTGTTCATTCCTTTTTATGCTGTTTCAGATTCTGCAGTAAAAGTTTCTGACACTGAATTGAAAGCCTACATTTCCAAGTATCCTGAAAAATTCAAGGTAAAGAATGCGGCTGATCTGGAATATGTAAGCTTCGACCTGACGCCTAGTGCTGAAGATTCAGCAGCTGTGATCTCAGAAATGAAAAGGTTGACTGAAGAACTCAGAAATTCTGATGCTGATTCAGCTTTCGTTGTACGTAATTCTGATGGACAGAGTCCATTTGCTGTTGTCGCTCCGGGAGAAGAATTGCCAAATACATTGACTTCTAATGTTGATGATATTCAGGTAGGTGAAACTTATGGGCCATTCTTGACCAACAGGTCGTCATACGTCACACACAAAGTGACTTCAAAATTTGATGGAACTCCAAGAATGAGAGCTTCCCATATTTTGTTTTCCGCCCAAGACTTGTCAGAAGATGCCAAAGCAGAGGTAAAACTTAATGCAGAAAATGTACTGACAGAAATAAAGGGAGGGCTTGATTTTGCAACTGCCGCTGCCCAATATGGTCAGGACGGTACTGCCCAAAGAGGAGGCGATCTAGGTTGGTTTGCAAAAGCCGATTTTGTTGATGCTTTTGCGGATGTTTCCTTCGCAGCCAAATCTACCGGTTTGATCAACAACCTTGTTGAAACTGAATTTGGATACCATATTATCTCAATCACAGAATTGCCGAAAGCAACTTCCTATAAAATAGCTACTATAGAGTTGGAATTAGGTCCAAGTGATGTAACGAGAAACGATGTATTCAGAAAAGCCGATTCTTTTGCTTCTACTGCAGGAAACACAGCTGAATTTACCGCAAATGCTGAAAAAGATGGATACAGAATCATTCAAGCCAATAATGTAGATGCTTTTGCAAGAACATTGAATAACCTTCAAAATGCGAGAGAAGTCGTGAGATGGGCATTCAATGATGCTTCAGAAGGAGCGGTTTCTACTGTATTTGAACTTGACAATGCCTACATCGTAGCCAATCTCAAAAAGAAATACGAAGAAGGAACTGCTACATTGGATCAAGTGAGACAGCAGGTTTTGGTACAAGTGAGAAATGACAAGAAAGCAGAAATCATCAAAGGAAAGCTTGAAGGAAAAACCACCTTGGAAGAGATGCAGTCAGTATTTCCAAACGAGGCTTCTCTAGACAAATCACCTGACCTTAGGATGAACGCATCGGTTCTTCCCGGAGTTGGTTATGCGCCAAAGGCAATCGGTGCTGCATTTGGATTGAAAAATCCGGGTGACATTAGCAAGCCAATCCATGAGGATGTGGGTATTATTGTGATCAAATTAAATAATCAGACCGCTGCTTCTGATATTGCAAGCTACAATTCTTATCAGAGCCAATTGACTTTGAATGCTTCTCAAAGAACTGCTTACATGATCATGATGGCATTGGAAGACCTTGCAGATGTGAAAGATTACAGATATAAATTTTTCTGATCAATAAATCAGAGATTAAAAAAAACCCGTGGGATTTCCTCACGGGTTTTTTTGTGCTCAAGGATTTTATTTTTATTCTATGGTGTTTATCCCTTAAATTCGTAAAAGATGAAAGACACATTTGACCGGCAGGCTTTCAAAGAAAAGTTGGAAGCGCAGACTCCCTTCCCTACCTTGTATATGTTCAAATTTATTGTCCCCAATGGCAAGGAGGATCAAGTGGCAGCATTATTGCCCAACAATAAAATGACTTTAAAACATTCCTCCAAAGGAACCTATGTCTCTGCTACCATCAAAGCAATGATGCCCAACAGCGATGCGATTTTGGATATTTATGAAAAAGCTTCGAAGATCGAAGGCGTGATTTCACTTTAAAAAAAATAGATTATGTGGACTGAAAAAAACAACTGTCTGACCAAAACCTTTAAATTCAAGGATTTTCAGGAAGCATTTGCTTTTATGACAAGAGTGGCTTTTATAGCTGAAGCGCAAAACCACCATCCCAATTGGAGTAATGTCTACAATACTGTTATCATTAATCTAAACACCCACGATGCCGGGGATATTGTCACTGAAAAAGACCACAAACTCGCCAAAGCCATAGATAACATTTGACATGTCGGAAGATAAGACGATTAGCCTTTTTTTGGTTCCTACGCCTATCGGCAACCTCAAAGATATTACACTCCGGGCAATTGAAGTCCTGAAATCAGTGGATGTGATTTTGGCTGAAGATACCCGGACTACCGGCAAGTTATTGAAACACCTTGAAATCAACCGTCCGCTACAGAGCTATCATATTTTCAATGAACACAAGGCAGTAGAAAAGTTGGTCGACAGGATGAGACGGGGTGAAGTATTGGCTTTGGTCAGTGATGCAGGTACACCCGGAATCTCAGATCCCGGATTCCTGCTTGTCAGGGCTGCTAAGGATATCGGACTAGAAGTCAACTGTCTTCCCGGAGCTACCGCATTCGTGCCTGCCTTGGTCAACTCAGGGCTTCCTAACGACAGGTTTACTTTTGAGGGCTTTCTCCCGCACAAAAAAGGAAGAAAAACACGGATTGAATCATTATTGGAAGAATCCCGTACCATGATTTTCTACGAATCACCGCATAGGCTGATGAAGACCTTGGAGCAGTTTGCAGAGGCATTCGGACCTGACAGGATGGCAAGCGTATCGAGGGAACTCACCAAAATCTATGAGGAAAATGTGAGAGGAACCCTTCAGGAGCTTGTCGCCTACTACAAAGAGCATCCGATTAAAGGTGAGATTGTACTTGTGGTGCAAGGGAAGTGAAGATTGATAAATTTCAAAAAAATAGTTGTCAGCGTATCTCCATTTTCTGACTTTTAACAAGATTGTTTTTGCTATGTATTTGTAGCGCCTCATTTGCTTGGTTTAACTTCTTTCCGCATCCGGCTATTTTATTAAATCTAATCCAACCTTTAAATCTCCCTAAAATGATTGACCTATTAGCCATACTCGAACAAACAGAAAAAGTCTCCCGCGAAGCTGGGGCATTTATCCGAAATGAAAGGTTATCCTTTGACTTGAATAAAGTCGAAACAAAAGGACTGAACGACTTGGTCTCCTATGTGGACAAAGAGGCCGAGAAGCTGATAGTAGAAAAGTTAAGCCTTATCCTTCCTGAAGCGGATTTTATCACTGAAGAAGGAACGGGTGAAACATCCGGAAAAGAGTACACCTGGATCATCGATCCCTTGGATGGAACCACAAATTTTATCCATGGGCTTCCGATTTTCTCCGTCAGTATCGGATTAAAGTATAAAAAGGAAATTGTGCTTGGCGTCGTCTATGAAATCAATTTTGATGAGTGCTTCTCTGCGTCTAAAGGAAACGGAGCCTTTTGTAATGGAAAGCAAATCAGTGTCAGTACTGCAAAAACATTAGGAGAGAGCTTAATTGGAACTGGATTTCCTTATAGCGCCTTTGGACAAATAGATAATTACCTGGCGGTACTGAGGTTATTGATGGAAAAATGCCATGGATTAAGGCGAATGGGTAGCGCGGCTGCTGACTTGTGCTATGTTGCTTGTGGCAGGCAGGACGGTTTTTTCGAATACGACCTCAAACCTTATGATGTGGCGGCTGGCATCATCATCATTCAGGAAGCTGGAGGACGGGTTACTGATTTTGAAATGGGAGATGATTTTCTTTTTGGTAAGAAAATTGTTGCCACCAATGGGCTAATCCACGACGAACTTGGTCAGGATATCAAAAAGGTGTGGCAAAAATAGCCTGATTGGTTTCTTTCAAATGGAATCCAAATTCTCATTTCATCGTTATTTAAGTTCCAAATATCATTTCATAATATGAAAAAGACATTGCTTATTTTCCTCGGAATTTTCATTTTTTTACTTGTATCACTGATTGCCTTACCCTTTATATTTAAAGGCAAAATCATCGAAAGAATCGATAAAGAAATCGCAGCATCCGTCAATGCAAAAGTTTACTATGACATCGATAATGTCAGCCTGAGCATTTTTAAAAGATTTCCGCATATTTCTGCTACAGTGGAGCAATTCGGAATTGTAGGAAACGAGCCTTTCCAAACAGACACTTTGGTGCACATGGATAAGGTCCAAATCGACTTCAACCTTAGATCTATCTTATTTGGTGACGTACCGACTCTTACCGGAATCCATTTGGACGGTGGAAGCCTTTATGTAAAGGTTTTACAAGACGGTACTGCCAATTATGACATCACCTATCCTTCTGAGGAAGATACGGTTACAGAAAGTAATTTTCAGATTGCTGTCGATTTGATTGAAGTGAAGGATTTTGACCTGATCTATGATGACAGATCCCTTCAATATTTCATGGCACTAGGAAATATCAACCTCGAGGGAAGCGGTGATTTCACAGCTGATGTCTATGATTTGCCGATTAAAATGGAAGCTTTGATCGCGGACATTGCCTATGAGGGTACCGATTACCTGACCAATAAGCAGTTCAAAGGAGAAACCACCATGAATATCGACATGGCTAATATGAAGTTTGCCTTTGGCGAAGGGGAATTTGCACTCAATGACTTTCTTTTTGACATGAAGGGATTCATTGCCATGCCTGCTGACGACATCGACATTGACCTTGCATTTGCAGGAAAGGATAATACTTTTAAGAGTATTCTGTCTTTGGTTCCCGGGATTTATACAGAGAGTTTTACAGGACTCAAAACTTCAGGTACGATGGATTTCCAAGGTTTTGTAAAGGGTATTTATAATGAGACTAGCTTTCCAACCTTTGATATTGTATTGAATGTGGCTGACGGGATGTTTCAGTATCCAGATCTGCCTAGCCCGGTCAGCAATGTCAATATTGATTTTCAGGCTAAAAATGAGACGAATAACCTAGACAATACCATTATCAACATCCCTACATTCAACCTTGATTTTGGAAGCAATCCTATTTCAGGCCGATTCTTTTTGGCCAATCTAAAGAGCTATGACATGGATGGGGTACTGAAAGGAAAGCTTAACCTAGAGGAAATGACATCCATATTTCCGATTGAAGGGATGGAACTCAAAGGGATCCTGGATATCAATGCACAAGCCAAAGGCAGGTATGACTCAGCAGCCAAAATCATCCCCAACCTGGACATCAAGATGTTGCTCAGCAACGGCTACATCAAGAGTGCTGACTATCCGGCACCAATTGACAAACTCAATGTCAATGCCTCAGTCATCAACACATCCGGTAACATGAATGACTTTTTGGTCGACCTGAACCAGTTTGGATTTGAATTGGAAGATGAAGCCATTAACGGTAAGTTGAAAATCAATGACTTTACCCTGCTCAATTGGGACGGCGCCATCAATGGGACAGTGGACTTGGGCAAGATATTGGCCATTTTCCCGATGGAGGACATGAATATGGCAGGAAAAATCCAAGCAGATATTCAGACCAAAGGTTCCTATAAAGACGTGGAGGAGGGACGATACGACAAATTGAATACCCGTGGTAATTTAGGAGTAAGCCAATTTTCCTTTACCTCCACCGATATTCCGCAAGGTATTAAGATCAATCAGGCCAATGCAGATTTTTCTCCGGACCGAATCACGTTGAGCAAATTTGATTCCCAAGTGGGTCAAAGTCCGCTTCAAGCTACAGGATTCCTTTCCAACTACATGAATTATTTCCTGAAGGAGGGCGAGACTTTGAAAGGTCAACTGAGTCTGAATTCCAACAAGTTCAATGTCAATGAGTGGATGACAGAATCGACGACAACCGATACCGCTGCTTTGACGGTAATAGAATTGCCAAAAAACATAGACTTCTCCATGTCAGTCGCTGCTGCAGAAGTAGTCTACGATAACCTTACCTTGAAAGAAGTCAAAGGAAATATGCTTTTGAGAGGGGGCGTTCTGAGTTTTTCCGATGCATCTATGCAGACATTGGGTGGACAAATGATCCTTAATGGTTCGTACGACCCAACTGATCTGGCACAACCCAAGTTTGATTTCAATCTAAACCTTGCGAATCTCAGCATTCCACTTGCATTCCAATCCTTCAATACAGTCAGGGCCTTTGCTCCGATTGCGCAACACCTGACCGGGAATTTCAACTCCACTTTGGCGTTTTCCGGAAAATTGGGACAGGATATGATGCCAATACTCTCTTCTTTGGATGGAAGAGGATTGCTCAAAATCGCTGAAGCGGCATTGAAAGACAGTCCGATCATCCAAGGGATAACAAGCCTTACCAAGCTGAATGATACCAATACCATCCAATTCAAAAACCTTTCTATTCCAATTGATATCAATAACGGCGTCTTGGATGTGAAGCCGTTTGATGTGAAGTTGTGGGATTACCAAGCCAATATCCAAGGCAGCACTGGATTTGATGGAACGATAAAATACCTGATCAATATGCAGGTTCCTGCCGGAAAATTTGGTGCCCAAGCCAATACCCTTCTTGCTGCCATTTCAGGAAATGAAGTCAGCGAATCCACGATTATTCCTGTAGCCATCAGTCTTGGTGGCACTTACAACGCGCCTAAGGTAGGTTTGGCCGGTGGCAACAGCATTGAAAACCTGTTGGCCACAGCACTCAAATCAAGGGTAAGTAATGAGACCGCAATTATCCAACAGGAAGTCACAGAGCAGTTCAAAGCGGCAGAGGACAGTCTAAAAAGAGAACTGAAACTCAAAGCAGACATACTCCAAGACAGTGTGAAGAAAGAGGCCGATAAAAAAATAGAAGAAACCAAAACCAAAGCTGCAGACGAGGCCAAAAAAGTCCTGAGGGGATTGTTGAAACCAAAACCAGCCAAGCCGGATACTACGAAGATTAATTGATTGGTAATTGGTTAGAGGTTAAAAGGTTATTTGGTTATTTGGTTATTGGTTATTGGTTATTTGGTTATTTGGTTAATTGATTTCAATAGCGGGCTGGTTAAGGATAATTTAGTATTTGGTTAATTGAATAAAGGTTAATTGGTTAACTCTACTTAGTCAAATAGGAAAGGATTTAAAATTTTATTTTCTATTCAATAATCCTATTGATTGAAGCAAAGTAATACTTGGTATTTTTAGGAAATATCGTACTGTCCCTTTAGGGACAAAATATTGGTAGAAAAAATTTCAGTGAATTTCCGTGCCTTTAGGTACGGAATATGATGTACCCGCCTTTAGGTGGGCAATTCTGAAACCTACCAAAGCAGCATTAAACGTTATTTGATTAATCATGAGCTACTAAGACAATATAAAATACCAGATAGCCAAAGTGAAAAAAGAAAGCGGAATTCCGATGCCGACGAGCAGGGAAGCGAGTTTTGGTTCGAGGTCGTGGGTGATGGCAATGATCGAGCCCGTAATCATCGGGGCCATGGCAGCCTCCATGACGGATACCTGCAGGATCAAACCTTCCAAACGAAACACAAACTTGAATAGAAGCAAAATCACCAAGGGAATTAGGATAAGTTTGTAGGAAAGTCCATACCAGAGAAACTTTGACTTCAAGGCGGCAAAGTCCATTTTTACCTGCAAACCTACAGAAGTCAATGCCACAGGAGTCAAAGTAGCTGTTATGACCTGCAATAATGCATCAAATCTTCCTCCGATCTCAAGACCATAAAAATTAAGCCCAAAGGCGATCAAAAAGAACAAAAAGGGTGGGAATGTGAGGATTTTCCGGGTGATGTCTCTCTTTCTTTTTTTGCCTACACTGTAAATCGATGCTACGATGACTGCCACGCTGCTCACAATAATGAATGACCCCGCCTGATCTATCAGCAATGCAATTTTGACACCTTCCTCCCCATAAAGAGCCTGTATAATCGGGATTCCGACAAACGAGGTATTGGCCAAGCCTGCTGTAATCACCAGACACCCTGTAATAGATTTTCCCCAATTGTACTTTTTGCCGAGCAATCCAAAAATCAACCAAGAAAGCCCAAAGCCAATCCATGCCGCGGCTACCGGCAACAATAACTCTGTCCGCAATTCGATTTTGGGTAAATACCGCAATGCCAAAGCCGGCAAGACTACGTAAATCAGGTAACTGTTCAGGTACTTGGAGGTATTTGCGGGAATAAATTTGAACCGCTGCAAAAAAAAGCCCAAAACCAAAAAAACAACAATGAGGAAGATGTTTATCATGCACTAAGTGGAATAAAAGCTAATAAACAGGATGACTAATTGAAATCAAAATAGAAGTAAATTCTAAAGTTAACATAATCGTAATTTACAATTAACCGCTTCTAAAATCTATTCCTTTTTATTTGTAGAGTATTAACTGAGCAATGATGAAATTGATCCCATTAGTCATCGAAGGAAAAAGAATCGTCCAACTCTCCCAACTGACCATCGATCAGGCCAATGACCTGAGAAGTTGGCTGCCTTCCAACAGCATCAAAAAAGTAAATTTTCAGGGAATGGAGATCAGTGACTGTATTTCTTTTGAGACGTATGAATATTGGTTCAGAACCTACCATTCACTCACAAGAGCTTACGAGACGATTTTGGATTTTTAAATCTAAGTTCGACTTTTTCATATTATTTAAAGAATACCTGTAAACTCAAAAACGGATTCTACTACCTTCACATCCGATACAAAGAAGGCCTGATCCGCAGGCAGATCCGGGTGGAAAGGTAGGCTTGGAATATCCCTCCAAGGGGTTCCAAACCCTTGGAGGGTTTCGAAAAATAGAAATCACCCTTTATCCCTATTTTTCAACGCACCGGCAAGAATTCGGGGATGATTTTTAAGGGTTTTTGTCCTGAAAAATCAAATTTTTAAATCTCCTAAAAATCAATGAAATGGCTTAGTTTCTACAATATTA
The DNA here is from genome assembly GCF_023502205.1 of Aquiflexum sp. TKW24L. GTDB lineage: Bacteria > Bacteroidota > Bacteroidia > Cytophagales > Cyclobacteriaceae > Cognataquiflexum. The sequence continues at coordinate 42,379 of NZ_JAMFLG010000033.1, forward strand.
ATTTACCTAAGGTCTGTTTTTTAAGTTTTTCTTATTTTTATTGTAGCGTTCTAAGTTTTGCGGCCGTATGGTTAAATATACTAACACCAAAAACTGATTATCATGAAGAAAATACCCAGCTTCTTGTTAAGGGCACTAAACGCAATCAGTCGGTTTGACCATTTGCTAAACCAAAAAAGCAAATTCATAAAAATAATAGCTTTTCTGATATTGCCTATCGGTCTTTTTGCATTTAGTTGCGAAGACCAAGATTTAAAGTTAGACTGTATTCGAGGAAAATATATCGGTAACTATTGCGAAGGTGCCGTTATTCAAATCCTAGACGATCATAAAATCGCTAGAGATTGGAAGAGTATGTTTAGTGATGAAGTTTATACAAATTCCGTTGTAGCAAGTATTGATACTTTAATAGCAAAGGGGTTAGACCCTGATTTTTTTTCCACAGACGCTGTATTTTATTTTAAATACAGGGAAGGTGGATATGGAAGAAAGCAATTTAGCATATGTGAACCTTCGGCATTTGTAACCATTACGTACATTTCAAAAAACCCCTGCGTGAATGAAAACTAGAAATAGCCTTAACAATAGAAAATGCCAAAGGGAGTAAATTAGCATACAGGCTTTTCAGGTTTTTGTGCCTGCAAAAATCAATTTCCAAATCTCCTAAAATTCAAAGGATTGACTTAGACTCTATGGCATTTCTTTACCTAACTCTTGTTTTTTATAATTATTTTTGATTTAATTGTAGCGTTTTGCCAATTGATTAAGTCTTGGGAATGTGTTGTATTCAGAATCTTCGAGAGTGATAATGATAAAATGGCAATTATTACCAATGTATTTTAATTATTCAAAAGCAAGTTTTAACAAAACAAGATTACAATGGGAACTTTAGTGATTTTCAAACCCAAGTGGATTTACATGGCAGGAATGGTTTTGCTCTTTCCGTTTTTTGGAGGTTGTCAGGAAAGAGAAGATCCGGATGGTGAGTTGAAGTGTCAGGTGGATGCAGTAACCGGCCCAGAGGATGATGTGGTAGGAAAATGGAAAATGGTATGGGAAAGGGGAGCTTTTTTTAACCGTGATACAATTGACTATTCCTGTAACAATATCATATATCATTTCAGACCCGATGGCTTCTTGGAGGTGAGGAGTGATGTTGAGGAAGCCGGACTTCCGCAAGGAGATTATAATTATGAACTGACCATGTCTCCACTCTATGAACATATGGGTGGTTATACGCTAAGAATATCTAATACTAGTTGGATATGCTATATCAAGAAAACGAGCATGACCTTGGATATTAGACCCCTTGATGGCCCAGTGACGCATTTTATCCGGAAAGAGTAACCATTTAGCTAAAACATAATCTTTATGAAAAAACGGTTTTACTATTTTACCTTTGCTGTTTTCATTTTGTTCTCTTTAAAAGTCTGAATCCCTTGGAGGGTTTTGATTTTTAGTCCAAGCCAAAACCCTTCCTTTTTTCAGAAAAATATTCTTTAAGATCAGGATAATACTTGCTCTCTACTTCAGGGATTCCCAGCATTGTCAGTCCCATTTTTCCCTGTGCAAGGTCCCAATCCGTTTCCATAGTTTCAATCATAAAAATCACTTCCTGGGTGGACAAAGGTTCGTGGCTTTTGGAGGGACTCAGGTTGATGTCATTGCCATAAAAATCCACTGCTTCATAGTGAATCATGCCTTCTAGCAGGTTAGCATAAATGCTGATCATCTCACCCCACTGGCTTTCGGGAAAGTCCAGCCTGATCAAAAGTACCGAAGTGAGCTCGGCTTCAAAATAGCTTTCGGGTCTGTATCTGAAATCTACCATATCTGAAATCTACTGAAATTCTGCCAAATGGGTATTTTTTTGACTTGTCAAACAAACCTATATGACTTGGAATAAAATTATGAATGGTAAATTTAGATTAACTTTGTTATCTATATTTGCGTTATCTGTTTGAATTATTGAAATAAGTGAAAAAATTCCGCAACATAGTTCCATTCCTCAGTCATTTCAGCTTGGCCCTGATGCTCAGCATACTGACTAATGGTGTGTTGTTTTTTCACTCGCATGAACTGAACGGAAAGATCATTACCCATGCCCATCCGATTTTATCTATTGAGCAGGAATCCCAACCTGACCACGGGCATACAGAAGAGGAACTGATCATTCTGGATCTGCTCGCACATGCTGATTATATTGTTTATCAGTTTGAAGTTCCTGTTCCTGAATCGATTGTTTTTGACCAAAGTTTTGAATCCTCTTTTACCTCTATTGAGTTTTTTACCCAAGTCCAATTGGGATTTGACCACCGGGGCCCCCCTGCTATTGCCTGATTTTTCTTTCCTGAAAGGTTGCCTTTAACCTTTCCAACAGTCCTTTTTACCCATTTCTAATTAATAGCAATTCAAGCAATGCGACTACTATTCGTTATTGCCCTTACTCTGATTTCCGTCGGGGTATTGGCAGCACAAGACCTTACCATCACAGGACGAGTCCTTGATAAAAATACCAATTCCCCTTTGCCGGGTGTTTCCGTTTTCGTTCCCGAACTCAACCGAGGGGTGGTAACTGACCTCGAAGGAAATTTTAAAATTACCTCCCTACCGACAAAAAACATCACCTTCCAGATTTCCTTTATCGGCTATGCCACCCAAGTGCAAACCGTAAGGCCAAACAATGCCGGGAAAGCTGTTGTGATCCAATTAGAGGAATCGATGACCAATATTGACGAGGTTGTGATTTCGGGTGCTTATATCATGAGCAAAGAAAGCTCCCCTATCAGCATCGAAAAAGTAGACATTACGGATATCCTTAAAATGCCATCACCAAGTTTGATGACAGCACTGACGAGAACACCCGGGGTAAATGAAATCTCTTTGGGACCAGGTATCAGCAAACCTGTCATCCGGGGACTTTCCTTCAGCAGGGTATTGTCCGTGTACCAAGGAGGAAGATTTGAAAACCAGCAATGGGGTGCCGACCATGGACTGGGATTGGCCGAGACCGGGATTGGCAATGTAGAACTGATCAAAGGTCCCGCTTCCCTGATTTATGGATCGGGTGCAATGGCAGGTGTGGTCAACCTGATTGAGGAAAAAGATGCCGCAAAAGGTGACGTCGATGGCTATGTCAACCTGCGCGGATACAGCAATAACCTTGGTCTGAGATCTGAAGTGGGAGTCAAAGGTGCTGCTGAGAATGGCTTTGTATGGTCCCTGAACGGTGCCTTGGAATCCCATGCCGACTACATTGACGGGGATGGCAGGACCATGGGCAATACCAGGTTCAATACCCAAAACCTCAAAGGAGGAGTGGGACTTCAAAAGAAATGGGGAGATACCAGACTCCGGTACACTTACATGAAGCAAAAGCTTGGTATTCTTGATGAAGATGCCATAGATGAGCTTGCAACTTACAGAGGTGATCGTAAAACCCAAGTGCCCTTCCAAAATGTTACTGACCACTTCATTTCCTCAGAGACCAATGTCTTTTTGGGTGAGGACAAGTTCAAAGCTACCTTTGGCTTGCATAAGAACCTCAGGGAAGAATTGGAATCCGGGCCTGAAAGTGTTGATTTGGGATTGAACCAAACCAATATTATGTATGACCTCAAGTATTATAAGTCATTGAATCCACATTTGGAAGCGATTTTTGGAGTACAAGGCTTTGTGCTCAATACGATCAATTATGACGACGCATTGGAATTCCTTATCCCTGACGCAAGAAAAGACGACAGATCTGTCTATGGACTTTTGAATTACAACAAAGACAAGTGGGTCATCCAAGGTGGCCTACGATATGATTACAGAAAAGTGAATGTAGATGCAAGTGCGCCACATTTCATTGATTTCGGATTTATCTTACCTGGCGAACCTGAGGACAGAAAGCTAGAAAGGACATTCGATGGTGTGACCACAAGTGGAGGGGCGACTTTCAGACCGGATAATAAATGGAGATTCAGGCTGAACATCGCTCAGGGTTTCAGGGCTCCGGATTTGGCTGAGTTATTTTCCAACGGTGTACATCCCGGAACAAGAAGATTTGAAAAAGGAAATGCCTCTTTTGAAAGAGAACAAAACATCCAAACCGACTTTGGCATCCGTTACAGCGGCAAGGGGTTTGCGCTTTCAGGTGAAGTTTTCTACAATAACATCAACAATTATATCTTCTTTGCTCCCACAGGAGAAGTTCAGCAGGATTTGGATATTTGGTCATTTGAGCAGGCAGACGCCAGACTTTATGGAGGCGAAATCGAATTGGACATCCAACCTACTTCGGTCAAATGGATCAGCGGTTCAACATCCTATGCGATGGTCATCGGTCAGAGAACAAGTGACCTTAGCTACCTTCCTTACATCCCCGCATTCCGATGGAATCAAAATGTAGATTTCAGAATGAATAGTATTGGAATCCTACAAAATCCTTATATCAGTGTGTTGGGATCTTTGGTTTTTGACCAGGAAAGAGCGGCACCTCTGGAAGAAGCGACACCGGGTTATTTCCTTTTGGGGATGAATATCGGTGGAAATCTGAAAATGGGGAACAATACGGTGGATGTCTATGTCAGCGGCACCAACTTGCTGAACAGAGCCTATCTCGATCACTTATCGCTTTTCAGACCTTTTGAAGTCAATCAAATGGGAAGGAATATTGCGTTGAATGTGAGAATACCGTTTTAAGTTAAGTGGTTATCCGCTTCTTTGTCAGTAGGCTATATTCATCTGCGGGCAGGACGGAAGACCGATGTACCGGGCATTTCAGTCTCATACCAAGAATTAAGTTGAAATTCAATATTACTATCATATTTCAAACATAAATTTTAAATTAACATAAACCCCTTAATTAAGCCCTCTTGATTTGCAATCAGAGGGTTTTTGGTTTCTTCAAATCAAGGCCTTATTGCAGATTTGAGGAGATATTCATTTTATATTCAATTGGATAATCCATCGAATAAAACTAATTTTGGCCGACCTATTAAAATACCCCCATGAAAAGAGATCAGGCTATTTTTGACCTAATTGCCAAAGAGGAAAACCGTCAAAAAACCGGAATTGAATTGATTGCTTCTGAAAACTTCACCAGCAAGCAGGTGATGGAAGCAGCAGGAACTGTATTGACCAACAAATATGCGGAAGGCCTTCCCGGCAAACGCTATTATGGTGGTTGTGAGATCGTAGATCAGATCGAGCAGTTGGCGATCGACAGGGCAAAAGCGCTATTTGGTGCTACCTGGGCGAATGTTCAGCCGCATTCTGGGGCACAAGCAAATGCTGCTGTTTTCTTGGCAGTGCTCAATGCCGGTGATCCAATTTTGGGTTTCGACCTTTCACATGGAGGGCATTTGACCCATGGTTCCCCAGTTAATTTTTCGGGGAAATTATACAAGCCGCATTTTTATGGCGTAGAGGAAGAAACCGGAGTCATCGATTACGACAAAGTGGAAGCCAAGGCATTGGAAGTAAAACCAAAATTGTTGATCTGTGGCGCTTCGGCCTATAGCCGTGATTGGGATTATGAGATATTGAGGGATATTGCAGACCAAGTCGGCGCCTTGTTATTGGCGGACATTTCCCACCCTTCCGGATTGATTGCAAGAGGTCTTTTAAATGATCCATTAGAATTCTGTCATATCGTAACGACCACCACCCACAAAACCCTTCGTGGCCCAAGAGGTGGATTGATTTTGATGCGCGACGATTTTGATAACCCTTTTGGATTGAAAACACCAAAAGGTGAATTGAGAAAAATGTCTTCCTTGTTGGATTCAGGTGTATTCCCCGGAACACAAGGCGGTCCATTGGAGCATATCATTGCAGCAAAAGCCATTGCATTTGAAGAAGCACTTTCTGATGAGTATATGGAATATGTCCTGCAGGTCAAAAAGAATGCAGCTGTCATGGCCGAAACCTTTGTGGGCTTGGGATACCAAATCATCTCAGGCGGAACTGATAACCACATGATGCTAATCGACCTTCGCAATAAAGACCTTACTGGTAAATTGGCTGAAGAGACTTTGGGCAAAGTAGATATCACGATCAATAAAAACATGGTTCCCTTTGATACCAGATCGCCATTCGTCACCTCAGGCATGAGAGTGGGTTCGGCGGCGGTCACAACCCGTGGGTTGAAGGAAGAAGACATGCGCAAGATTGTTTCCCTGATCGACAGGGCACTGACAAATCACAGTGATGAGGCTGAATTGGCCAAAATCAAATCCGAAGTCAATGACTGGATGGTTCAATTTCCATTGTATTAATTTTCCTAAAACAGCGTGGCCTTAGACCAGTATAAAGAAGAAGAGGAAGAAGAGGGCATGTCCTTTTTGGATCATTTGGAGCAGTTGAGGTGGCACCTGCTGCGCTCTGCCGCTGCCATTTTGATATTTACCGTTGCAGCTTTTCTTGCCAAAAGCATTGTGTTTGGCATCGTCATCCTTGGACCTTCGAAGGTTGATTTCATTACCTATAGGGTGCTATGTCAGGTTTCTGATTACCTGTCGATTGCTCCCCTGTGTATCGACACGCTGCCTTTTACCATCCAAAGCAGGCAGATGACGGGGCAGTTTTCGATGCACTTGACCTCGAGTATGGTGGTGGGATTGATCGTATCCTTTCCATATCTTTTTTGGGAAGTTTGGAAATTTATCAGCCCGGGACTTCACTTGCAGGAAAGGCAAGCTGCACGTGGTGCGGTATTCTTCGTCAGCCTGTTGTTTTTCTTGGGTACGGCTTTTGGATATTTTATCCTTGCGCCACTGTCTATTAATTTCTTGGCCAATTACCAGTTGGATCCAAGCATCCTCAACGAATTTGACATCACTTCTTATATCGGAACTTTGACCATGCTAGTGTTGGCTTCTGCCATCATGTTCCAGCTTCCGGTGGTGATTTACTTCCTTTCCATGTCTGGATTGGTCACCGCGGCCATGCTGAAAGCATATAGAAGGCATTCCATTGTGGTGATTCTAATCGTATCCGCTTTGATCACTCCTCCCGATGTCATCAGTCAGGTGCTGATATCCATGCCGATACTTGTACTCTATGAAGCGGGCATACAGGTCGCTAAAAGACTGGAGAGAAAGAGAGCCAAAAAAGAATTGGAAGACAACTTGAAATACAAAGACAATGAGTAAAATCATAGCCATTGGAGGCGATCATGCAGGTTTTGAATATAAGACCGAACTTATTGAAGTGTTGAAAGCGAAAGGATACGAAGTGAAGGATTTTGGTCCATACACAGGCGCTTCGGCAGATTATCCGGATTTTGTCCATCCGCTCTGCAGTGCCATCGAAGCCGGTGAGTTTGCGCAGGGAATCCTCATTTGTGGCAGCGGCAATGGCGTTGCCATCACTGCCAACAAGCATCAGGGAATCCGGGCAGCGCTTTGCTGGACTGAGGACTTGGCAGCTTTGGCAAGACAACACAACGATGCCAATGTCTTGGCTTTGCCGGCAAGGTTTATACCCTTTGACTTGGCAGTTAAGCTTGCGGATATATTTCTGACAACAGACTTTGAAGGTGGCAGACATGCCACCCGGGTGAATAAAATCGCCTGTAAATAAAAACTCCTCCTCATGAAAATGGGGAGGAGTTTTTTATGGGACAACCGACCACGGTCGACAGTCCACTGCCACCTGATTTCTAGTTTTGATCGTTAAATCTTAGAAACTTTTT
>NZ_JAMFLG010000034.1 GCF_023502205.1 Aquiflexum sp. TKW24L
TCATTATGATATAAAAGCGTAGTTACAAACTTGCTTAGGGCCTACTCCAAACTTCACCCAGGCGGGGATCACTGAACCGCCACTTTTGACAAACCTGTATTTGCATCAGGTATTCTTTCCCATTTCTTTAAGTGCGTCAACTGTGCTATAAATCGGCTTGTAATTAAGTTCATTAATTGCTTTTTCCGTTTTGTACTGTCTGTTCATTGCAATGAAACTTAAATCAAATCTTGTCAATGGAGGATAACTATTATTGCCAAACACTTTCCAAATTATCTCGACTATTGATGCAGCAGGTTTAGCAATAAAAGAAGGTGTATTTTTTTTAGAGATAGATACGTTTTCTGTTGCCATTAAGTCAGACAAAAATTCGATTGCTTTTAGTTTTGAATGGTCTGTTATGTTGTAAATTCCATTGTTTTTGCCATTTTCGAATGCCTTAGTTATAGCCTCCACAACATTTTTCACATATACCATTTCCATCCATATATCTCCTTTGTCAATCCAAGAAAATGTACCCGTTTTTACTTTTTCTTTGAGGGTTTCTATGGCATTTACTCCCTTACCATAAATGAATGTAGGACGCAATATTATTTTTTGAATGTTGCCATTAAAGGAAATTATACCTTGTTCAGCCAACATTTTAGATTTTCCATAATTCGAACTTGGTTCTTTGGGATATGGATATGATTCATCAATGTCAAACAAGTCCTTTTTATCTTGTAATACAGATTCAGAACTAATATAAATAAATCGTTTGACGTTGTGCTTCTCTGCTGATTTTAATAGTTCCAAGGTCGCAAGTGTGTTGTCCTTGAAAAAGTCTTGCCAAGCACCCCAAAACTCCACTCTCGCTGCACAGTGTATTAATACATCACATTCACTAAGTTCGTTCTCCCATTTTTGAATGTCATTAAAACTTCCAACAACTTCGTGAATGGGAAGATTTATTAAAGAGTTTTTAGTTCTTGTCAACGCAAGAACTTGATTGCCTTCGGATACAAGCCTTTCAATTAGGTGTCTTCCTAAAAATCCTGTTCCTCCTGTTACAAAAACTTTTTTTGTCATTTTTGTTTTTTTCTTGATGCTAACGTGATTCAGCTTGGAGACGGCGGGCATTCGGAAACGTTCTCTTCTAATCTACTCCTTACCTTTTTAAGATACTGAACTTTCTATTTACTCTGAACCGCCCGCTGTATCCAAGGTGATGTTGGACTTAGTTCTTTATTAGGTTCACTATCAGTTTTATCATCAATTCCCTTTGCTCAGGTAAACTTTGGGCTACTGCCAATGCCAGAGCCACCAAAGTGTTTTCATTAATTTTCCTTATTCCCCTTTCATCCAAATGAAAAGTGTTCTGTTCCAAGAACCACACAAATAGAAATGAACCAATTCTCTTATTTCCATCGCTGAAGGCGTGACCTTTGATGACAGAGTATAACAATTGTGCTGCCTGCTCTTCAATGGTTGGATATGCCAATTCTCCAAAAACCGTTTGGGAAATACTGCCCAATATTCCCCTGAAGGAATCATCTTTCTCGTTTCCGAAAAGCTCTCCCGTTTCTCCTTTCTGAATCAATTCCCTCTTTAATTGGTGAATGGCTTTCTTGACATCTTCATAATTGATGACATAAATAATTTCTTTCGAAAGGTTGTCAAGCTGAAGATCTTCTGAATCATACCTATTAAGCAATTCAAAAGATTTGGAATACTTTGAAATAATATCCAAAAACCCTTCTGTCAGTACTCTTTGTGACTCAAACTTTCTTTCCCTTAAAATATCAAGTTGGTTTTCTAACTGTATGATTTTTTGGTCTTGTTTGCTCAGTAATTCGCTGTTGATGGCATAACCTTTCACTAAGTAATCTTTCAATCTTTGGGTTGCCCATTTTCTGAATTCAATCCCAACAGGTGATTTCACACGGTATCCTACTGAGATCACAACATCCAAATTGTAAGCTGAAACTGCTCTTACTACCTTTCTTTCTCCTTCTTTTTGAACTTGGCGGAAATCCCGCCAAGTTGACTCTTTTTCCAATTCTCCCTCTTTGTAAATATTTCGGATATGCTCACCAATCGTCCTTCTAGCTTTACCAAATAACTCAACAAGCTGCTGTTCGGTAACCCAAACCGTATCATGCTCGCCATCCAAAATGATTTCAAATTCATCACTACCTTGGGAGGGTTTAAAAACCACTATTTCAGAAATGAAGTCACCTGTTTCCATGTAGGAAGATAAAGTTTTTTGATAAAAATATCAGTTCATTGTTTTAAAAAACCTTTGATTTCAAAATTTTTAGGATCTTTAACAGCATATTCAATTAAGACCTTTGATCCAATTTCCTTTTTATCGATTCTCTGAGAAAGTTTTTTCTTTTGAACATAGACTGAGTCTTCAACTAGATAGGATATTGTGATAATTTGGGTAAATCCTCTCCCCATTGGTCCATACCCAAGTGCATTATCTGTAATCACGGCTTTTGCTTCTGCGGTTTTTGTCCATGGAGCAAAGAGTGTTTCAAAATTATTCCATGCTAGGTATAGAAAAAACTCCAAACCCCAATATTCCGATTATCCAAGGATTCTGCTTTGCCATTTTAGAATTGACCCCAACGTTTTGCTTCACGCAATCATTGCGCTATATATGGCATACATAGCACAACTGTTGCCGATATTTTTCAATATATTTAAACATAAAACTAATCCCCTAAATTTCCAATTTGACCAAATCACTTTTTCCATCTTCACTCCCTTCTTTTCCTGTAAGATCCTACCATGCGAACCTATTTAAAGAGCTTAACTGTTGATGTCAGCAGAAGTCAAGACCATATTTAAGGTTTGGTTCTAGGTCAATATCCACGAATATCCAGTATCTATTAATATCTAATAGGATAAAGGCTCCACCTAACCACGCTTAACCAATAATTATCGAATCATGTCCAATAAAAATATCTCATACTCCATCTTAGAACTAGCCATTGTGCCGCAGGGTGGCACTATAAAACAAACCCTCAACAACTCCCTTGTATTTGCCCAAGCAGCTGAATCTTTAGGTTACAAGCGGTATTGGTTTGCCGAGCACCATAATTCTGAGCATATCGGCAGCAGTGCTACTTCTCTTTTGATCGGTTACGTGGCAGAAAATACCAAAACCATCCGGGTTGGTTCGGGCGGCATCATGCTGCCCAATCACTCCCCGTTGATTATCGCAGAGCAGTTTGGAACTTTAGCACACCTTTATCCCAACCGCATCGATTTGGGTTTGGGAAGAGCGCCGGGAACAGATTCGCAGACAGCACAAGCCATCCGCTCGGATTTTATGCAGGCCGCACACTCATTTCCAAATGAAGTAGAGAAGATCCAAAATTATTTTTCAGTCAAAAACAAAAGCGCCAAAGTACGGGCAACCATAGCGGAAGGAACAGATGTGCCGCTGTATATCTTAGGATCGAGTACAGACAGTGCCCATTTGTCGGCTGAAAAGGGTTTACCCTATGCTTTTGCCAGCCACTTTGCGTCCACTTATTTGCTTCAGGCTTTGAGTATCTACCATCAGGAATTTCAGCCTTCTGAGTTTTTGGAAAAGCCATATACTTTGGCCGGGGTCAATGTATTTGTGGCCGATACTGACGAAGAAGCTGAAAGATTATATACGACCTTGATCCGGATGTTTTTCAGTGTGTTGACAGGATCCAGACAGGGTTTACAGGCACCTACAGAAATGACAAAAGACCTGAAAGAGATGGTGCAGCATCCTTCCTTGCAACAGATGCTTAAATATTCCTTTGTAGGCAGTAAGCAAACTGTTAAAAAGCAGGCGAAGGAATTTTTGGCACAAACCCAAGTGGATGAAATCATCGCAACATCTACCATGTATGCCATTGAAGACAGGATAAAGTCCGCGAGGCTATTTGCAGAAGTGATGGAAGAGATTAATGGGGGTGGTTAATTGATTATTTAGTTAATTAGTTAATGGTTATTTGTTAAGGTCCCTGAGCTTGCCGAAGGGTTGGTTATGGGGTTATTTGGTTAATGGTTATTTGTCCAGGTCCCTGAGCTTGCCGAAGGGTGGTCCCTGAGCTTGCCGAAGGGTGGTCCCTGAGCTTGCCGAAGGGTGGTCCCTGAGCTTGCCGAAGGGTTGCTTATGGCTTAATTGATTAGTGGTTAATTGGTTATTAGGAAAAGGATCAGGCTTGTGATTTTTAAAGCTTTTGGCTAACTTAATTCTGCAAACAGGATTAACCTATGACAATTATAAAGGCTATTTCAGGATTAATTGGACTGATTATTCCACTATTTATAGGAGGTACGATTGAATTACCAGAGAATATCCTGCTAGTTTGGATCTGCCTTTTTTCATTTGGAATATCAGGTAAGCTTCTCTTACAGCTTTTTGAAAAACCTTTTTTGAATAGCTATCCCATAATTGAAGCACGGGATCGGCATCCTAGATTTTTAAATCTGTTTAGTACCTATATCCTGTTTTTAGGCTTAGGTAGTCAATTAGGTGAAATTCTGTTCTACCAAAAAGTAGGAGTCCTACCAATTACCTTAATAATTTTTGGCATTTCGATTTATTTGGGAGCCCATTTGTTTAGCCCAAAAAAGTGGCTTTTTTAATCAAAAAAATTAAGTAATTGTCGTCGCAATCTTAACCCACAGATTTTAGGTATAAAAAAAGAAAAAAACAAGAAGCCTTCAACAGGCTTCTTGTTCTGATAAATTAGTGGTTATTTAAATTCTCCGCGACCTATGGCTGCTTCTCTTTCAATCACTCGATCTTCATTTCTGAAGTAATCTTCCCTCAAGTTCTTTACTCCTACAAATCCTCCAAAAGTGGCGGCTATAGCTCCTAGAACTAGTGCAACTGCGAGATACATCGCTGCATCACCCACTGACTTGGCGATATTTTCTGCTTTCTGCTCAGCCTTTTCTTTAGTCTCTTGCAAAAACGCTTCAAATTCCACCCTTGCCCTTTCAAATTCAGCAAAAGTGTTTTCAACTGCCTGCTTAGCTTCGGCTTCGGTCATATCGGTTCGCTCCACAACGATATTGACAAGTGCCTGTTGGTCTAAAGCCTTAAAGGATTGTTCAAACCTGTTTTTGGACTGGTTCAAGATACCTTCAACTTTACTATCACCTCTTCCGGGTCTACTTGCCATGTTTTTTGCGTCACTGACAGATTTTTCACCTTGAGACTTCAGGTATTCGGGATCAAGATTCGCCTTACCGGTATCCTCCAATAGGGAATAAAACTCTTTTTTCGCATCATCTAAAGACAATTCTATGTCTTGGAACTGATCCTTTACGATGGGACCCAATTGGTCAGAAATGACATCCCCTGTTTTGGATAGGACTCCTCCAACCACATTTCCCACGCCAGAAATAATGCTTCCTATGATAGAAGTAAGCAACCAAGCTGAAATAAGGGTGTACAATGCCCAAGTCATAATGCCATGAATTACCCCGCTAAAATTTGTAAAGGAGATACCCAACCGTGCTGCGACAAATCCGCCAGTAAAAAGTACAATCAGGTTACTCAGAACCCACCAAATAATAGCGCCTGTTCCCAGTCCGCTCATTGGATTATTTTCCTCAATAGGTTCTATACTCCATAATCCTATCGCTACTCCAATCAGATTTAATATCAACATGGCCGCTAGGGCTGCAATGGTACCTGCGAAAATAGCCCTCCAGGAAATTCCTTTGGGAGGCACTTTAGTGTAAGAATGGTAATCAATAGTAGTTTTCATAATCATTGGTTTGGTTTTTAATTTATAAGAAATAGTCTGTGGTTCATTTTAAACCACCTTCATTTTAATTGTTGCGTCGTAGTATCCTGATGACTTATGTTAAAAAAATTGAGCTGGAAAGGATTACTGAGCCAGATAGCCACCATCTACATTGAAATAGGCTCCAGTCACAAATGACGCTTTATCGGAATTTAACCATAAAGCCAATTCTGCAACTTCTTCAGATGTTCCCAATCTACCCAAAGGATGTAATGCCACCAATCCGTCCATGGTAGCCTCATCTAAGTTTTTGGTAAGCAAGGGTGTGGAGATATATCCCGGTCCTATTGAATTGATTCGGATTTTATATTGTGCATATTCCAATGCTGCTGACTCTGTCAGCCCAATAACACCATGCTTAGACGCTGCATAAGCCGAAGAATTAGGCGTACCTACTTTACCAAGAATTGAGGCCATATTTACAATACTTCCTCCACCAGCTTCGAGCATGGCAGGAATTTGGTAGCGCATGCCATAAAAAACCCCAGAAAGGTTGATGGCAATGGTTTTGTCCCAACCTTCAATTGGATATTCTCCCACAGGGCTGATAGGCCCGCCGATTCCGGCATTGTTCACGGCTACGTGCAAAGCCCCAAAATGCTTGACAGTCAGCTCCACTAGATTTTTGCTGTCCACAGGCTTAGAAGTATCCGCCTTAATAAAAATCGCATCACCTCCATTTTCTCTGATAGAAGCAACAGTATCCTCACTACCCTTCTCATCAATATCGGAAACAACAATCTTGGCACCTTCTGATGCATACAATAAGGCAATTGCTTTGCCTATTCCAGAAGCTGCACCGGTTATTATTGCTACTTTGTTCTCTAAAATTCCCACCTCTTAATTGGTTTAAATGATTGACTTTATGGTCAATACAAAGGTCAGGTCAATTAAAATTCTAGGGTTACAGAAATCCGGCAAAGAATTGTAAATTCAAAAGATGAAATACGTCCACGCCTGACAAGGATAGGTATCGGACAAATGCTATTGATCTTTCTGCTTTGTTGAATTTGGAAAAATCACCTTTTCCGGATGTTTCTTTAATTCTTCCATGACGATTTCAAAAAGTTCTTTTCTTACCCGTCCTGAACTTTTGGGCTCAACCAAGTATCGCACGGTCACCTCTATCCATGTATTGACATGGGCTTTTAAAATCACGGAAGGATATTCATTTACATCAAATTCATCGACCGGTGTATCTGCCAGAATCTTTTTAAATCGCCTTACCCTTCTCACCATGGATTCACCTATTTTCACTTCAACAATTTGCTTTGTAGTAGCTGCCGTAAAATCAAAATCACTGTCATAAGAGATGAAGAAACTAAATTCGTTCCAGATGAAAGGAAATAAAGGCCATGAATAATTATAGACATATTCACTGAAGACTTTTGAATTGGCAAATCTGATGATACGTCCACTAGGATGGTCAGCGGATAAATAATCCCCATTAAATTCCCACAAGGTGGTATCCAAATAGCTCACATTGATCACATCTCCAAACACATTGCCTATCTTGATCCGTTCGCCGACTTCATATGGCTTTCGGATAAGAATGTAAAGCCATGCAAAAAAACTTGTGATGGGATTTTGCAAAGCAAAGCCAAGCGTAAGAGAAATTATACCAAAAGAAACTGCTGCGGCATACCAATTGGCAAACAGCAATGAAAGGATAATGGCAAGTATAAGGAGGGCTGCAAAAAAATCAGCAATCCTGTTAAAATTGAATTCTTTGGTTTTATCTTTTATTTTTCGGTTAACTAATTTTTTTAAAAGCCTGTTGGCAATTAACACCAAAGAAATCAACATGACAGCAAGTACAATTCTCTGCAAAAGCGGTATATAGCTGCCGGCAATTGGTAAAATTTTCTGACCTAAAAGAAAATAAAGAGCACCACAGGATAGAAATATGATAACAGTCATTCCTAAAAAGGGAGCTTCTTTTTTTATAATACCAGCACTTACCTTTTCTTCAACAATTGAGGTTTCGCTCAAAGCTCTTTGTACCTTCTCATCCTTTTTGATGTCTTCTATTTCTTTGTCTTCTGAGGCGTCTGAAGTTTCCATATTCACGGTAATTTAGAGGTAAAAAAATAACCTTTGTTCTAAAAACCAACTTTTTCGATCCCAAATAGCACTAGGATTATAATTACACCTGCTGGAACAACCACCACCCAGTCATTTGCCTTTAGCATGCCCGGAAACGTAATTTCCCCAAAATCGCCTTTTTTCAGGATCCCATCCTTTATTTTGGGATACAAAACAGCAAAAATCCAGGTGCCCAGAATTATGCCTGCTACACCACCAACAATGGCATCCAAGTATCCATTACCCATTGCCCCGGCAATGGTTCCCGGGCAATAGCCAAGCACGGCAAATCCAACACCAAAAATAGTAGCGCCAATGACATTCATACCCACTGAGCCACTCTTTATCGATAGCTTAATCCAGCCCATTGATTTCATAAAGTATATCCCAATCATGCCGGTAACTACTGCCGAAAGCATGATTTTGATAACCGTAAAATCGGTAAGCAACAACTGACCGACTATCACATCGTATTTGGTTGCTCCGCCCTTGTGCAATAGAAAGCCGAAAATAATACCAAAACCCAAACCTATTAGTAAAGGTCTTTTATCTTCATCAGATGCTTTATCTTCTGTTCCATTTTTTTTATCTGAAACTTCTTCTCTTTTTTCCATGATGATCCGCTGGGAGTTAAGCAATTACATAATAAATGATATGGGCAGTAATCACTCCACCAATAAAAAAGAAGATGACTGAAACCCAACTTGAAACAGCAAGTTGCAGCGTGCCGCTAATACCGTGTCCGCTGGTACAACCGCCGGCAAAACGTGCGCCGAAACCGAGAATAATCCCCCCCACCAAGGCGACAATAACCCTAAGCACTGCATCATCACCGAAAGCTGAAGCCCAGAGTGGTGGTACCCACGCATTTGCCTGAATATCTCCTGAGATCATAGCTGACAGAAATGACCCTAATACAACTCCCAAAACAAGCATCCACTGCCAATTGATCAGAAGTTTGATCTTTTTAAAGTAAGGCCTTTGTTCTGCTTTTCCTCCTGAAATCAGATTTTCAATCATCCCCCCTGCCCGGGCGAATGTCGTTGAGGTAGCAATAGGTTTGCCCGAAATCAAAAAACTCAGCCAACTCAAAATACCAATCCCTATGCCAACTACATAGGGCGACCATAGGGTTTGCGTAAAAACCGATCCAAATGTTTCCATGTTTTTTATTTAAAATTGGTTTAGTTTTTAAGCCTTTGAATAAACCTTGATCCGTGAGGAACTTGACAAACATCACAGCGCTTGATATATCCAGCAGCACTATATCCGGTCATACCTCCTGCCACATTGGTTAGTTTTTCAAAACCGTGTTGACTCAGAATACTTACACCCAGACTACTTCGATTACCCGAGCTACAAATCAAGATAGTCTTATCCTTCTTATTGAGTTCTGTATACCTTTCACGCAAATCGGCCACAGGAATATTGATAGCGCCTTCAATATGTCCGTCTTCATATTCATTGGTTGCTCTCACATCGAGCAACACGAACTTATCAGAACCTGTAACCATATCATTTAAATCTTCAGCTGAGATTTGTTTAATATGATTGGTTTTGTAACCTTTTGTAACCCAGGCAGCCATACCCCCATCCAGATACCCCACAACACGGTCTTGACCAACACGCCTGAGCCATAAATTCGATTTTTCCGCTTCTTTAAAACTGTCTGCTATTACCAGTAAATCTTTATCAACAGGAAGTACCCATCCTGCAAATGTGGGCAGGTTACCATTAATATCCAGGCTCCAAGAACCGGGAATATGCTGACTGCCAAAGGCTAAATAGCTACGGGTGTCAACAATGGCAATATCTCCTTTATCTAAAATTTCTTTGAAAGATGCCGCCTTTAGGTTTGTCATGGGAGGAAGCTCTAAAACAAGCACAGGCCCTTCGCGATTGATTTCGTTGCACCTGCTAAAGTGGTCGGGCGCAGGAGGCATTTGATTGGTGAGCGACTTGATGAACTCATCCTTATCCGTAATCTGCAGCGCCTCATTGTATTTTTTTTCGTAACCGATGGTTGAACGCCATTTGGCACCCATTGATTT
Organism: Aquiflexum sp. TKW24L; assembly: GCF_023502205.1. GTDB lineage: Bacteria > Bacteroidota > Bacteroidia > Cytophagales > Cyclobacteriaceae > Cognataquiflexum. Next base: position 9,929 of record NZ_JAMFLG010000034.1, read on the forward strand.
TCCGCAAAGAGAACCTGCGCCATGTGCAGGGAGAACTTCGCAAAAGTCCGGAAGCTTTAAAATTTTATCAAACAGACTGTGGTATAATTTCCCGGCAAGCTCTTCGGCGATATCAGGAAAAATGTCAGGGCGTCCTACGTCGCCAACAAACAAGGTGTCGCCTACAAAGGCACATACAGGTTCTTTCCCCCTCGAAGTATCTACCACCACGTAACATAGGTGATCAGGAGAGTGCCCGGGTGTTTCCAGCACTTTAATGACAAAATCCTCAATCTCTATGGTATCACCCTCGACTAACGCTACGTGATCAAAAGCGCATTTGGCTGCTTTGGCCACATATATTTTGGCACCGGTTTTCTCAGCAAGGTCCATATGCCCCGACACAAAATCGGCATGCATATGAGTTTGCAGGATATGGGTGATTTCTACACCCAGCGCACGCGCCTCATCAATATAAAGATCGGTGTCGCGCTGTGGGTCAATGATGGCACAAACTTCCGATCCGGCAAGAATGTAGGAACTGAGTGCAATCTTGTTCATGAAATAATGTTTTATCAGCATAGCATATGTATTTAGGTTTATTTTATTGTTTAAATCATGAAAAAATAGAAGATAGAAACTGTGATAATCAGAAATAGTATTGTCATTCCACTCCCTGCTTTTATATAGTCAGCATTGCGATAACCGCCGGAAGACATTAGGAAAGCATTCACTTGATGTGTAGGCAAAATGAAGGAGTTAGCAGCACAAACGGCAGCCATAAGTACAAGTGGCCGGGGATCAATGTCAGCAATTTTCGCCATTCCCATTACCAAGGGTGCCAGGACTACGATTGCGCCTACATTTGACATAAACAGTGAAAAAATGGTTGACAAAACCCCAACCATGAGAACGATGAAAACAGGGTGTAAATCAATTACCAAGCCCATGATGGCTTCTGCAAGAAAAGTGGCAGCACCCGTTTTTTGCATGGCTACTCCTAATGGAATCAATCCCGCTAGGAGAAAAACAACTTTCCACTCTATAGCCCCATAGGCTTCTCCGATATGCAATACACGGGTAAGTACCATGCCAAGAGCTCCGGTCAGAAATGCCATTGAAATGGGAAAGCCAAATAATGCAAGGGTAATGGCAAAAACAAAACAACCTATTGCCGGCCACAATTTTGACCTGTCTTTTTTATTTATTTCAAACTCAGTGAGTACTACAAAATCAGCACTTTCTTTCAAATCCTTTATTTCCTCCCACCTGCCGTAAATAATCAAGACATCCCCGGAGCGAATCTCCATATCAGAAAAATCTCCCTCTATCCTTTTTCCTTCGTTGAAAAGAATTATGGGCTCCACGGCGTAGCGCTTTCTCAGGGAATATTCTCTTATACATTTTCCGGCTAGTTCAGAACCCGGAGGTATAATTACCTCTGCAAAACCACTAACATTCGGGCTAAAGTCATGAGAGAAATTCCTTGACGCAGCAAGTGCCTCCAACTGAAAGTGTTCTGAAAAATGATTGATGTTCTCCTCAGATCCCAGAACAGCAAGGGTTTGTCCCTCAACAAATTTATTTTCTCGCCAAGGCGCATAAACCACATTATCCCCTTTTCCGATGCCTAAAAGATTGACATGGTAGGTTTCCCACAATTCTGCCTCTTCTGTTGTTTTTCCATGCAGTGAACTTTCAGCAGTCAAGCTTAGTAACTTGATGTTATGTGGTAAATTAAGTTTTTCTACCAACTTTTCTTGCTCAGTTTTTTCTGCTTCGTCAACTTTCTTTTTGGGTAAAACTTTACTTCCAAACAGCAAAAAATAACCTATGCCCGATAAGAGAAGCACAATCCCGACTGGGGTTACGGAAAACAAGTTGTAGGCTTGATGTCCTTCGTTTTTTAATAAATCATTTACCAAAATCAGTGGACCCGAACCAACCATTGTAAGTGTTCCGCCAAGAATGGCAGCAAATCCAATGGGCATAATTAGCGATGATGCGGGAATCTTGGTGCGGCGCGAAACCTGCAAGATTCCTGGCAGAAAAAGGGCAGCTGCGCCAATGTTTTGGATTAAACCTGAAAGAATGCCAGTTGAGAGAGAAAGCAAGCCTATAAGGTTTCGTTTGCGCGTTCCAGCCTTGCTGATAATAAGTTTTGAAAATTCATCCATGATACCCGTGCGGGCAATACCTCGTCCAAGTATCATCACACTCAGCATGGCAATTACAGCGTTGCTCGAAAATCCAGAAAACACCTCCTGCGAATCCAAAATACCGGTCCATCCCACCGCCAGCATACAGCCAATGGCTACAATGTCAATTCGGACCAAATCAAGCACCAACAGTATAACTGTAATGCTTAGGATGATCAAAACCGTAATAATACTGGAATCCATTGCAGTGTTTTGTTTGCTTACGAGAATATTTCTATCACTTCTTCTCTGTTCTTTTCCTGCGTTATTCCATTTTGGAATTAGGAGGAGGAAATGTCAACTACCATCTCAAATGCTTTCTAGAACAAATGAACGGAAGTATCAAAATTTTACGTGGCTTGTCCCCTCTCTATAGATCAAGCAAATTGAACCAAGGGTGTGTTGAAAAAGTATTGCATTCAACCTTAAACTCTCCCCAGGATTAGAATATTTCATGTTATTAAACAAAAGTATGTTTGAAGTAAAAAAAATGCCTTACACAAATTTTGAGAAGAACTACATGATTGACAGATGGTTCTTTGACGTTTTTGAACTAAGTTGAAATCAGGTTATAATACAAGTGCAAATTTTTGAAAGACATCCCATGGCGCTTGAAGCGAGAAATCTGGAATCAAGTTTTTTTTTAGCAACTGTGTACTAGCCTTATCAAAAAATACTTTAAAAATCTAATGAAGCATATCGTATTCTGCGAATTATGTAATTCCCAATTGGTTTTGTATTGCACTTACTTTTAAATGTACCCGATATTTGCATGCGATTAAGTACGCATCTTTCATTTTCAGAAGTAACTGATGAAACACCTTCGATTTTTTCTGACTAAAAACAAATTTTAACAAATCTATGACGCTATCCTTCCCTAAGCTATTCTTTACATTGGCCTTCATTTTTGGTCTATTTGCAGTCATGGTACTTGCCAGGCCTGTGCTGATACCGCTAAGCATGGCATTGTTAATTTCATTTATTCTATTTCCGGTTGTTCAAAAATTGGAAGCTTGGGGGATAAACAGATTGTTTGCTGCATTTCTTTCTTTGTTAATGATGTTTTTAATTCTGGGAGGTTTTCTAACCTTGTTTTCCACCCAGATCATGAATTTATCCGATCAACTGAGTGATTTCTCAATAAAAATCATGGACACTTTGACCGATGTGATTGTCTATGTAAATGGTAATATCCATTTTATCGGTGATCTTAACAGGGAGGAATTGATTGAGGATGGAAAAACATGGCTTCAAGAATCCTCCGGAACACTATTACAAAGCACTTTTAGCACAACGGCTACTTTATTTACCGGCGTATTTACCACCATTATCTTTACTTTTTTGATTCTGATTTACAGAGATGGATTGACCAAAGCATTTGTCTCGTTTGGGGATGAAGCAAACAAAGGTAGAATCTTCAAGATGCTCCAAAATATACAGCGGGTAGGAAAACAATACCTTTCCGGTATGTTTATTTTGATCTTAATATTAGGTTTTGCCAACAGTATAGGATTGTTACTCATTGGTATTGATAGCCCCTTTCTGTTTGGGTTTCTGGCTGCTTTTTTATCCATAGTGCCTTTTGTCGGCACCACCATTGGTGCAGTTATTCCGGTACTTTATGCTTTTATGTCTTCGGATTCTCTATTGGTTCCCGTGGCGGTGGTCATTTGGTTTTGGGCAATCCAGGTGATTGAAAGCAACTTTCTCAATCCAAAGATTGTGGGAAGCAGCCTCAATGTCAATGCCTTGGTAGCCATCTTGAGTTTGTTGGTTGGTGCGGCAGTGTGGGGCGTCGCAGGTATGATTTTGTTTCTGCCCTTTGCTGCCATTCTCAAAGTTATCTGCGAGGAGTTTGACCAACTAAGACCTATAGCCATGCTGATCAGCGACGATATCTCTGGTGATGAGAAAAAAGTGAACAAACCTTCAAAGTGGGTCGAAAAAGTAAAAGGGTGGTTTAAATAATTTGGTTATCCGCTTCTTTGCCTGCACGCCTATATTCTTCTATAAACTGGCAGGAAGTCGGAACTTTGACTTCATAAATTTTTGAAATTGTCAACAAAAAGACGGGGGCGATTAATTCTTCTCCCCTTCCTTTTTACCCTCTTCAATCTTCTTCTCCGCTTCAGCTTCTTCTTTTGGATCTGCTATTTCCAAACCTTCCGTATTATCCTCGTCGGGTTCATAATTCAACCCGATCAGAATAGGAAAATGGTCCGATCCTATACTTTCCAATTTCTCAAGATTTAACAACCCAAACTCCTTAGAATAAAATATATGATCCAGAGGATACCTGAAAAGAGGTATAAAAACGCTATAAGTATTGTATAAACCCCGACCTTCTCTAGGGTCAACCAATTCACTGTATTTTCTGAAAAGCTTGGAAGTACTTGACCAACCAACATCATTCAGATCTCCGGCTACTACTGTTGGGTTCTTTGATTCTTTGATTTCCTTTCCAATAAGGAGCAATTCTGTATCTCTTTCGTAAGTATCTGTACCTGGCTTTGGCGGCTCTGGGTGCACGCCATAGAAATCAATTTTACTGCCAGATGGTAAAGTGATTTTTGTGAAAATGGAAGGAATACTATCCTTTACCAAAAAATTCACAGCACTTTCAGTCAATGGAAGCTTTGAAAGCAAAATCATGCCATAGGTATTGTCAAGGGGATATTTGACCGAGTAAGAGAAATCCCTATCAAGTTTGTTGATAGATTGTGCCCATTCCTCATCGGGTTCGTTGATCAAAAGAACATCGGGATTGACCTTTTTGACGAGTGCATGGAAACTCTCTTTATCCTCATTCTCCATCCGGACATTGGTCACTAGCAGTGTAAAGCTATCCTTGGTTCGTTCTTTGTCACTGTCCTTTGCCTGTGTTCGGTAAAGTGGTGTATACACCATCACGTACTGTATCTGATATACAAGGGAAACTGCCAACACCAGCATCAATGGTAGTTTGAAAGACCTTTTGAACTTTAAAAAAAAGTATGCCAAGACCATCGCCAAAAGGGTCAATCCAGCAATCTGAAGTCGTGGAAAATCAAATATTCTAATCCACCACGCAGCTGAATTGATCAAAGGCAATCCTGTAGCAACAAGGACTAAAACACATAATAATAGGGTAAGTATCCGCATTGATTTTAATAAAACTTGGAGGATATAATACAATATGTGTTCCGAACTGAGTAAAGCCACTTTCTTTTTCAGAAGTAGTGGAGATTAAACTAACCTAGATTCAGAAAAAAAAAGCAAAGCAGCTCCACTGTGTATAGTCTGATAAAAAATTGTAGAGACTGAACTTAAATTTTACCATTTTAAAAAATCTGAAAGGATTTTCCTCCCATCCATATTCACCTACCTGAGTATCATTCGTTTGCTATCCAGCCCTTAGGATCTTCTCCATCTTTTTGCCTTTTGCCAATTCATCCACCAACTTATCAAGGTACCTTATTTGCCTGGTTAAAAGATTCTCGATTTCTTCAATTCCATAACCACAGATTACTCCGGTAATCAAAGGAGCATTGGGATTTGGAGTTGCTTTTTGAAAGAAGGTTTCGAATGATGCTTTCTCGGCAATCAATTTATTTAAATCTTTGTCATCAAAGCCGGTAAGCCACGTAATGACTTGATGCAATTCTTCCTTAGTCCTACCTTTTCCCTCCACTTTGGTGACATAATGGGGATATACGGATGAGAAAGTCATCTTTGCCATTTGCTCATCATGTTCAGGGGTTGTTTTCATGCTGTCTTTTAAAATTAAAATAATTGATAGTGTATAATTTTTTTGGCCATTATAAATCGGATCCCGAATAGGAAAATTCTCATTGCGTTTCACTTACCTTCCTCAACGAATTCCAAAATATCGCCCGGTTGGCAATTTAACACCTCACAGATGGCCTCTAGTGTACTAAAACGGATGGCTTTTGCTTTTCCGGTTTTGAGAATGGAAAGGTTAGACAGGGTCAAACCCACTTTTTCAGAAAGTTCATTGAGCGACATCTTCCGCTTTGCCATCATTACATCCAAGTTAACTATGATCGGCATATTTTATATCGTTAGGTCGTTTTCTTGTTGGATCTCAATGCCTCTTTTTACTATCTGAACAATGACAAACAGGATCACAGCCATGAATATCCAAACATCAGCTCCGGCAAGATGCAAAGTTTGAAGATTCAGGCTTTGGAGTCCCTGCTCTGAAAGCCAGGCTGCAAAATTAAACGCAGCGTGAGAAAATAGTCCGATGCCTAGGGCTAGGTAAGAAAGATTTAAAATGAAACTTTGCAATTTTATATTGAATGGTTGGGTCATATTCAAATCTTTTTCGACAAATAGTTTGACAATAAGGTAAAACATAATGGCTTTCAAAACTCCCACGATGACCATAATTAAGGTAATGACAGCAAAATATCCGCGGTCAAACTCATAGAGTCTTGACAAATAATCTGCCCCTTCCCAATAATTCTTCACCCATTCCGGATTGATAAATAGCGTGATGACCGTATTGACAATCGTCCCTCCTACTTCGACACATAAGCCAATAAGTATGACCCATGAAAGTATTTGCAATATTTTCAGAATCAGCTGGGTTGAGATTTTAATTTCCATAATGAACACCTGTTTAAAAATAATGACACAATTATCAGTAATTTTTTATTGTTAAACAATAAAAATATCATGATAATAGAAAATATTTTATTTACACACCTATCACTAGAAAATTGATTATAAGTTTACTTGACACCCTTTTGAATAAAAAGATGCGCTTTTTGAGCGGATCATCAAAAAATTTATGAAAAATATTATAGCGTTAATCTGAATTTCATAAAATTATATATTGAAATAAAATTTCTGTATACTATAAAATATCACTAATAAACTAATTCATAATATTATATTTTATTAGATTTTTATAGGTTAATAACATTATTTTATTTCTTTCGTTATAAATAGTATAATGTTTAATGGAATAAAACAATTTTTAATCATGAAAAATTTAAACTTAAAGCATATTATAGGCACAGTTATTTTGACTGCATTCACAGCTACATTGGTGATAGGCCAAGAAATCCATACAGCCAAACACGACAAGGTAGATATGAAAGAATACCAAAAGTATGAATGGGTATTGATCAAAGAAAACATTCCTGAAGACCAGTTGGTATTCGATGGAAGCGAGATGCTGATATCTAAAAACACGAGTACAAAAAAACTTGTAAAAGATGCTATCGACGCACAGATGAAGGCCAATGGATTTACCCACGATACAGCCAATCCGGACATGTTGGTCACCTTTCAGATTTTGGAGGAACCAACAGAATTAAGGACCTTCACCATGACTACCGGCCAAACATTTTTGGGCTTCGGACCAAAATCTATGGATGCGAAAATGGTGCCTGTCGAGGAGGGAACAATAATCGTTAATTTTATTGATGCCAATACAGGAAGTCAATTATGGCAAGGATTTGCCTCAGGCGCATTTGAAAAATCCGGTATCAAGGAGATTTCAGATCTTCAAGCCAAAGTAATTGCAATCTTCAATGATTGGAATTTTAAGCCTTTTGGAGAATAATCAATACTAATACAGAGAAAAAGGCGCAGTAGGAAAACTGTGCCTTTTTTCTTTGTTTAACTCAAACACTGTCTTTAAAAATTTTTGTTTCTCCTAATGATCCAATCCTTAACGTGGATTTTTATGGATCTACATTAACATCCTCAAAACTACTTTTCTTACCCTCTATTAACTTTTCGACAATAGCGAAATCACCTGTTGTTTCAAAAACTATCAAATCAATATTATCTAAAGTGGAAAACCCTTTTTGCCGGGCAGCGCTATAAATTTCTTCAACAGTTATTCTTTCATGTTGCATCGCCTCTTGCAGAAAGTTGCCTTTGTAGAAGATCAATGTAGGTTTAGCCGTGATGATGGTTTTGATTACCTTCACCCTAACAGACAACCATGTCAATAAAAACTGAAGTCCAATAAACAACAGAATGGCTGTTATACCATTGACAAGAGGGATGCTTTCGTTGAGTGCTACGCTCGAAAGAGTGGAACCTAATGCGATCGTAACAATAAAATCAAAAGCATTCATTTTAGACAAGGTCCTTTTACCGGAGATCCTCAAAAGCACTACCATCGTTATATAAGCCAATGGCGTCATAAAGATTATCTTCAAAATACTTCCCCAACTGTCAAACCAAATATTTTCCATTTTTTTCCCTTTTCTATTCTGATAACAGATTGATGAAATTGCTATCCTCTTGTTTGCCTCCTCACCATTCTTCTCTTCAATCCGGTGCTACAAAAATTGAAGATAAAAAAAAGTGTAGTCGCTTAAATCCCGCTAACGGGTAAGCCAACTACACCTTAATAACTATACTCTTCCTATTTTGAGGTTTTAAAAAGCTCTCAGTACAAGGAAGTCAGCTTTTTCTCTTGTTGGTGAATGGGGTGCAATTAAGGTTTCAAAACAACCTTCACACAATCCTCTTCTTTTTGTCTAAAGATGTGATAAGCATGCTCCACATCAGAAAGAGGTAAACGGTGGGTAATGATGTCATCCAATACCACCTTTCCTTCTACGACGTAGTTCAACAAAGTATCGATATGCTTATGCACAGGGGCCTGACCTCCTCTTATGGTAAGTCCCTTATCGAAAAATTGTCCTACAGGAAAATTGTCATAGGTCCCAATGTACACTCCCATGACAGAGATCTTCCCATTTCTCCTCACAGCACTCATACATGCCTCCAATACTTTTGAGGAACCTTTTTCAAAATTGATTACCGCTTTGGCACGGTCAATCAGACCCCTATCGGGCTCAAAACCTACAGCTTCAATACAGACATCTGCTCCCCGGTTATTGGTAATAGAACGAATATAATCTATTACATTTTTTCCGTCTCCCTCTTCCCACAAGATCCCTTCAGCATTGGCCGTTTTGATGGCTTTGTCCAAGCGGTATTGAACAGTGTCCACTATGATAACCCGACCTGCTCCACGTAACCAAGCACTTTTGGCAGCCATGATACCTACCGGACCTGCTCCGAAGATCAGGACAGTTTCGCCGCCACTTACCTCTGCCCAATCAATCCCTGTATAGCCTGTCGGAAAAATATCAGTCAGAAACAAGGCCTGATCATCTGTCAAATTTTCAGGCACCACACGTGGACCAAAATCCGCAAAGGGAACTCTCGCATATTCCGCTTGACCGCCATCATAACCACCGTATAAATCTGTATAACCAAACATGGCTCCTCCTTTTTCTGTGAGCAGTGCTCCCTCAGGCCCATAATGTTCAGGATTGCTGTTTTCGCAATGCCCCGGAGCTTGATGATCGCAGAAAAAGCAATGTCCACATGCCAAAGGAAATGGCACGATAACACGATCGCCGACTTTCAAATTTTTGACACTGTGACCTACTTCTTCCACAATACCCATAAATTCATGGCCCATGACCATTGGACGTAGCTGTGGAATACTTCCATTATAAACGTGTAAATCGCTACCGCAAATAGCAGTCGATGTTACTTTGATGATAGCATCAGTGCTATCTTGAATAGTGGGGTCTGCTACTGTTTCGTATTTAATGCTACCGCCAGGGTGCACAACTGCTGCTTTCATAGTTTGTGATTTTTGGTTTAGAATTAATTTGTCAGTAGTGCTATTAGAGCCTCCGATCAAATGTGTTTTATAAATTTTTTGATAGGTTAAAGTTCAGATCATCTGAAAAAGAATGTGTTACACATTTTTGAAAAAAGTCTTATCAATTCACACTTCTCAAAAATCCCAAAAAATCAACTGACAAATTTTTGTTAGAACCTCTCGCTGGATTCCGTCACGTAGGAATATCCTCCCTATCTTCAATTTCAGCACTTTTCAAAATAGCCCTGATCCTGTCAATGTGGACTTGGGACATATTTGCACGCTCAAGGGCTGATTGAGGCCCAACACCTTTTTTTCCTTTAGCCATTTGGAACAGTAGGTTTTGTCGCTCTTCAAACATCCGGAGTGCTGTCCACATCGTTTCTTCAATCTTGCTTGTCTGTTCGGCCAAAAGGTACGCCGCCGTATAAGCGTGTCCTGTATGGCATCGAAACCTTAAGTCCTTGTCTTTCCCTATTTGCCATAAGACTCCGCCGCAACCGGGACAATTAAAAGGAACCTGCTCTCCCAATTCGTTGACAGCAGGCACGTTGCTAAATATGCGTTCGGCTATTTTTGCTTCTATCAGAACATCCCCAGGAACAGGCAGGCGCTTGGGTAATTTCTCAGAAATAATTCCCTGAAGCAATGCCCCCATGTCAGCTATCGGTAAGCAATGGTCTACCTCCACATTGTTCAGCGCATTTCTTGGCATATCCGGATACTCCGCATCCTCAGGATCCTGTACAATACAGATACCTCCACATTTTTTGATTGCCTTCATTCCGGAGGTCCCATCATCAAGATATCCCGTCAGCAGGATACCGATCACACCATTCCCAAAAGCCACTGCCGCTGACCGAAACAAAGGGTCAATAGCCGGACGGGAACGGTTTTCATGCGCTCCTTTGGTAACCAGCATTTTGAGGTTTTCGCCCACCAAGAGGTGATGGTCTGAGGGCGCAAGGTAAAGATGACCGGGTTTTAGTTTTTTGCCGCTTTCGGCATGCTGACATGAGAGGGTATTGAGTTTGTTGAGCTCCTCGATAAGTACATTCCCCGTAGCATCCGGAGAAATATGCCGAACCACCAATACCGGCAAAGGAAAATCTATCGGGAGTTGGCTGACCAATTTCTTCAATGCATGCAGGCCTCCAGCAGAGGTACCGATCACAAGTACCCGCGAAATTTTATCGTTTTTGACCGATTTAGAGCTTTTTTCCATGTTCTTTTTGCAGGGCAAAATGTAAGCCTTTGCACATTTCAAATCCTTATACCTTTTTGAGAAATTTTGCAATAAATCGCAGTCTACCAAGGAAATTATGGATTTAGGAAGCACCGAAAGCGTTTGGAAAAGTTTTATAAAAGGAGGTAAGAGGTGAAAGGTGGAAGGTAAGACACATTCGGGATTTTTTTTCTCTGCACCCTCAGTGAGCTCCGTGGTGAAATACATTACCACGCTCATACCTTAAAAATTCCCGCCAAATTTCAAACATTAACCCACTCAATACTCTTTTAATGGTATGTGGAAGCCTCTATTATTGCTGATCCTTTGTTTTTACGCAAATCCCCTTATGATGAAAGACCCATTGTTATTTGATTTTGGAATTGGTAAGAATTTTGAGAGTTGGACCATAGTCAATGACGGTGTTATGGGTGGGCTTTCCCAATCTAAAGCGAGCCTCGATGCGGATGCCCTACTTTTTACAGGAAATGTTTCCCTAAAAAACAATGGGGGATTTGTTTCCCTTCGCAGTGCCATGGGCAAGTACGACCTTTCGGCTTACAGTTATTGTGAAATCCGTTTCAAATCAGATACAGAAAGGAAGTTTGAGGTTTTGATTGAAAAAGACACTCAATTTTACCTTCCCAAATTCCGGGTAAAGTTTGCTGCTGACAGCAAAGATTGGCAAACAGTCACCATTCCACTTCGGGATTTTGAAATCAGCAGAATGGGCTCCACCATCCAAAAGGGAATTGACCCTGTGGCCTTAAAAGAAATTCAGCGGATTGGGTTTATTTTGGCAGACAAGCAGGAAGGAGCTTTCAACTTGTGGATCGATTACCTGAAATTCTATTGATTTTTTATTCCTTCAAAATAGGTTGCCACTTGCTCAGAAGAAAATTTATCTCACGCAGAGCCGCAGAGAAAAAGAAATTAAGAATTGATAAGGGTGAATGCAATCTGCATTTTCTGCTCAATCAGCGGGATAATTAATATCCCATTTCAGGCCTTCGTGTCCATTGCGGTTATGATCAATCAATTGAATTTGATAGAATTCTCCAACAATTTCGGTATAGGAGATTCTTCTTTTTTACAAAATCCGTGACCGAAATAAAACCAACGGCATTCATATTCACTATGGGCTGCGGCGCATGAGAATTCAAGAAATTATGAGAATTAGTTTAGCACCTTACCCAGGCTACCAATATTTCGCCACGATGTGGCTATAAGCCGAGGACCCTTTGCGACCATTGCGAAACCTTGGCATTCATTACGGTAAAAGTGAAATCAAATCCAGCTTCTGCAGAAGCAGGATAGCGGAAACATAAAAATCGGCATAGATGTCGTCTGCGTAAATCTGCGAAATCTGCGGGAGAAAATTCAACCTTTTTTCTCCGTGCTTTCCGAGAGCTCTGTAGTAAAGTTCTAGAACCTTTGCGACCCTTTGCGAAACCTCCGCGTCCATTGCGGTAATTAAACATTCATTTGGAAAAACACCTCCTTTGGGACATATTTACCCTTTGATACTACTTCCATTTCAAACCATTACTTTGAAAAAATGACCAATACTGATTTCAAAAAATATACGGTCCTCCTAGGCTGTGTATTCCTGACTGGATTTTTTGGCAATTTTGCCCTTTTAGCCCAGCAGACCGTCATGTTGAAAGACCTCTCGGCTTTCAAACCCAACAAAGGCACCTGGCAAATGGCCAGCGAAGTCTCAGGAGATCCTGACCAGGCTAACTTCCTCAAGGCCACCCAAGGCGAGGCCATCCTCGTTAACCTCCCCACCAAAAAGAACACTGGACAAGACCTCGTCTCAATCGAGGAGTTTGGCGACATCGACCTCGAGCTTGAAGTCATGGTGGCTTCCCAATCCAACTCGGGTGTCTACCTCATGGGACAATACGAAATCCAGATTCTTGACAGTTGGACCAAGAAGACTCCCAAGCCCGGAGACATGGGCGGCGTCTATGAGCGATGGGATGAAAGCAAACCTGATGGTCAAAAAGGCTATGAGGGCTATGCCCCAAGGCAAAATGTCGCCCGTGCACCGGGAATTTGGCAGCAACTTCGTGTGTCTTTTCAGGCCCCAAGGTTCAATGCTCAGGGAGAAAAAATCGAAAATGCCAAGTTTCTATCCATCCGGCTAAACGGTGTCTTGATCCATGAAAATCTTGAAATGAACGGCCCGACGAGAGGTTCACTAATGCCAAATGACATCGCCAAAGGCCCGCTCCGGATCCAAGGAGATCATGGTGCGGTAGCTTTCCGAAATATCAAGATCACAAGATTTGATACCCAGGCACCCACACTTACGGACCTGAAGTACATGACTTACAAAGGATTCTTCAACCAAGAGCCTGATTTTTCCAAATTAGAAGTGGCCACCGTGGGTATTATTACCAACATTCAAGACCCGATCCCAACACCAACCGGACAAAACCTGACCCGTTATATGGGAAATTTAAATATCCCCGAAAACGGTGAGTATGTCATCCAAATGCTTGTTTCTTCCGGAATGGGTCAGCTAAAGATCGATGGAAAGAAAGTCATTGAGATGAAAGAAGAGTTCCAAAGGGCAAATGTCACCCTGCCAAAAGGGACTGTTCCTGTGGAAATCCTTGTTTCCAAAACCAAAGACTGGTCAGATACAGGACTTGAATTGTATGTCTCCGGACCTGGATTACGTGAGATCGCATTATCTAAGAGTGTCACTAGACAAATGTGGTCGACGGATCCGATTCTCGTTGACCAACAGGATGTTCCGATGTTGAGAAGCTTTATGGACTTGCCTGACGGCAAAAGAATAACACATGCGCTGTCGGTATCCAGTACACAGCAGGTGCATTATTCTTATGACCTGAGTAAGGGAAACCTGATGCAGGTTTGGAGGGGCAGCTTCCTCGATGCCACGCCGATGTGGAATGACCGTGGCAATGGCGCTTCTGTGCCTCTCGGTGCCGTGGTTTTCATCGGAAATCCTGACAAGAACATTCAAGGAATAGAATTCCAGTCCAATAACCAGAATTTTGATTCCCAAGGATATCAGACCAAAAATGGAGGCGTAGAATTCAGCTATGATTTGCAGGGAATCAGTTTTAAGGATTTTATTATCAGCAGGGCTGATGGCAAAGGCTTAGACAGAACACTTTCCCCCACCGGCGGCACTGCTAACAAGCAGTATGCCATAGCCGAGGGTGCAGAAATCAAGCTGATCAAAGACGGATTGTATTGGGTGGCAGACAAGGGATTTTACATTCAGGTTGACCCCAAGTCAGCCAACAAGCCTGTGGTCCAAAGCAGCGGCGGCAAGCAGCAGCTCTTAGTATCCATCAATTCCCAAATCCAATATGCCATCTTGTTTTAACTTATTGACAATTACAATATGAAGACCTTTCACTCAATATATATAACCGTCTTTGCACTTGGACTTTTGGGAATGTTTTCCCGTCCGGCCATGGCACAAGAGTCTCCATTAGAGGAGGATTATTACAAAATTATGAAGGTGAGCAGTCCCGAAGGAACGCTCCTAGAGGTAGGCGGTTTGGCTTTGATGCCAAATGGCAATCTTGGGGTGGCGACCAGGCGTGGGGATATTTTCATTGTAGAAAATCCCACAAGCCCAAGGCCTTACTTCAGGAAGTTTGCCTCAGGACTCCACGAAATCCTCGGACTAACTTATCAGGACGGTTCATGGATCTGTGCCCAAAGGGGTGAACTCACCAAAGTCACTGACACGGACAAGGACGGTTACGCAGACAAATACGAGACAATCTATGCTTGGGACATCTCCGGGCATTACCACGAATATAGTTTTGGACCCAAAGTCAGCACAGATGGAAACTATTTTGTGTCAGGCAATGTGGCCTTTGGCAATGAAGAATGGTGGAGAGGCGAAAGCCGTGTGCCGTACAGAGGTTGGGTGATGAAAATCTCCCCTGATGGAAAGATGGAACCTTGGGCCACAGGTATGCGCTCGCCTGCCGGACTCGGCATCATTGATGGGGAATTGTTTTACACCGACAATCAGGGAGATTATATGGGTTCGGGTGGATTGTGGCATTTGGAAAAAGGAGATTTCACGGGACATCCGGCAGGCTTAGCTTGGACCGGATTGGCGGGACCTCCCTTCAAGCTGACCTCGGAGCAATTTGACGCAGTCGTCGATCCAAGGAAACTTAAAAATACTTACGGTCGCTATATCAAGCCTGAGAATGTGGTAGATGAGGAATTCATCACCTTGTATGAGGCCAAAGAAAAAATCCCCTCCATCAAGCTTCCTGCAGTTTGGTTGCCTCATGGTATCCATGGCATCTCTAACTCTGAGCCTTTACAGATTCCGAAAGGGCATCTTGGACCTTTCGAAGGCCAAGTCCTCGTCGGCGATCAGGGTCAGAGCAAGATCATGCGGATCATGTTGGAGAAAGTCAACGGACAGTACCAGGGCGCATCCATTGACTTTAGAGGAGGATTCCAATCTGGCGTGATGCGGATTGCATTTGGTGCTGATAAGTCGCTTTTTGTGGGCGAGACCAACAGAGGTTGGGGTTCGGCAGGCGAAGCCAATGAAGGCCTGCAGCGCATGGTCTGGAACAATGAAGTTCCTTTCGAAATGAGAACCATCAAAGCCATGCCGGATGGTTTTGAGATAGAATTTACCAAGCCGGTCAATATCAATTCCGCAGAAGACTTGGCTTCCTATTCCGTTCAGAGCTTTATTTACAAGTACCATCCAGTATATGGAAGTCCTCCAGTCAATACTCAAGACAATGTCATTTCCGGGGTGAAAGTTTCTCCTGATCGCATGAAAGTAAGGATTGTAGTCGATGGCTTGAGAAGATACCACATCCACAAAATATCCTTGGATGGCATCAGGGACAGTTTCGAATCCCATTCTTTGGTACATGGCACGGCATACTATACACTGAACAATATTCCCGAGGGAGCTAAATTAGCCGAAGACGAACTCATTCAGTATAATTCGGTGAAAGAGAAAGCCAAATTGGAAGCAGAAGCCGCGAAGAAAGCCGCTGCTTCTCCCAAGAAAGCCCCAGTTGCAGTTGCTGTGCAATCCGTAGCTGCCGCCAATGAAGTCCCTTCACTCGAAGTTATCAATGCACTGCTCGCCAAGAACACCTGTACTGCTTGTCACAATGCCACCAAACGACAAGTCGGTCCTGCCTATGCAGAAATCGCCAAAAGGAAATATTCCAATGAAAAAATTGTGGATTTGATCTATAACCCGAAGCCTGAAAATTGGCCGGATTATGCCACGCCAATGGCCGCAATGCCACAGGTTCCAAGAGATGAAGCTTTGAAGATTTCTGCTTGGATTAATTCATTGGCAAAGTAAATCTTCTGGTTAGGTTGAATTACGTACAAATAGATATTGATTGATATTGGATATTGATTGATATTGGCTCAGGGACATTCCTCAATTTGATCATGTCATTTACAAAACCCCAAACAGAATCGTGCTTCGGATTTGTTTGGGGTTTTTGTTTCTAGAAACTTGATCGGGTGGGAAAAGAAAGTCGAAAATGAAATCAACTTCCCCTTTGTCATTTCGAACGCAGAGAGAAATCTAAAAATATCTAGAAAAAGACCTCTCCTACGTCGAGGTGACAAAGTGAAGTCTTTTACACTTCAAACATTGCGAGTGACTTTCGACTTTCCATGAAAAAAATGAAAGGGTTAGCTTCCATCGTTCGTCAAGATCGAAATCAACTTCCCCTTTGTCATTTCGAATGCAGAGAGAAATCTAAAAATATCTAGAAAAAGACCTCTCCTACGTCGAGGTGACAAGGTGAGGTCTTTTACATTTTAAACATTGTGAGTGACTTTCGGCTTTCAATGGAAAAAATGAATGGATTACCTTCCATCGTCCGTCAAGATCGAAATGAACTTCCCTTTGTCATTTCGAACGCAGAGAGAAATCTATCAGTAGAATTTTCAAAGACCTCTCCTATGTCGAGGTGACAAGGATAAGTTTTTTCCAATTTCAAAGTTATGAGTGACTTTCGACTTTCCATGAAAAAAATGAAAGGGTTAGCTTCCATCGTTCGTCAAGATCGGAATGAACCTCCCCTTGTCATTTCGAACGTAGAGAGAAATCTTTTATTTAATTGAATAAATAGACCTCTCCAACGTCGAGGTGACAAGGATAAGTTTTTTCCAATTTCAAAGTTGTGAGTGACATTTAACTTTGCTTGGTTAAAACCAAACAAACATTCCGAATGCGACTGAGACTGATCACTGCTCTTTGGTTTCCTCGTTTTCTTCAACTGCCTACTGAGACTGATCACTGTTTATTGTTACTGCATACTTGTCTTGCTTCTCGGCTCTTGCTTCTCAGCTCTCGTGTCTTTACATCCGTCATCGGACATCTGACATCCTACCCTTTACAAAATTCCCCTTTTAATTCTTAATTTATCTTGGCAAATTTGATCTTAATACATTTGGGAAATTTACCCGCCGCGAATGCTCGTTGACCAACACCAAAGGATCCACAATTACCTCAGGATATCGCTGACAGATAGCTGCAACTTCCGTTGTGCCTACTGCATGCCCAATGAGGAAATCGAGTGCCTGCCCAATTCCAAACTCATGTCCACTTCAGAGATTGAGCAAATTGCAAAAACCTTTGTGGATCTCGGAGTGAAAAAAATCCGGTTGACCGGAGGCGAACCTTTGGTCAGAAAGGAGTTTCCAGATATTGTGCAGCGACTGTCAAAGTTGCCTGTCGAACTTACCTTGACCACCAACGGTGTCTTGGTACACAAGCATCTCCAACTCTTAAAAGAGGCCGGCATCCGCTCCCTCAATGTCAGTCTCGACACCTTAAATCCAGAGACATTTTTCAAACTCACCAAAAGAAACCAATTCCAACAAGTTTGGGACAATATTCTGCTGCTCCTTGACCATGGATTCCGGGTCAAGATCAATGCGGTGGCACTAAATGGTATCATTGAAGAAGAATTGTTGGACTTTGTCAGAATCACCGAAAAACTGCCCTTGCACGTCCGATTCATTGAGTTTATGCCTTTTTCGGGCAACCATTGGAAAAGTGAAAAGGTAATTACGGCCAAGCAAATGCTCGGTATCGTCCAAGCTGAAATGGATGTAGTCAAACTTCAGGATCAGGTTCATGATACCGCCAAGAAATATAAAGTGGTCGGCAATGAAGGTACTTTCGCCTTCATCACCACGATGAGCGAGCACTTCTGTGGCGATTGCAACAGGATGCGGATCACGGCAGACGGCAAGATGAAAAATTGCCTTTTTGGCAAAGAGGAAATGGACTTACTCGGAACGCTGCGCAAAGGAGAAGACATCCTTCCCTTGATCCATTTGTCTATTTATAGAAAACATGCCATGCTCGGGGGGCAGTTTTCACCTGATTACCTCAAAGCCGAAGCAGATAAAATCGAAAACCGCAGCATGATCAAAATCGGCGGTTAGCCAACCCATATGATTTCAGTTAGCGAAGCAAAAAAAATACTTCAGGACAACCTCATCTCAGGCAAGACCATCTTAGTGGACTTGGATAAAGCTTCTGGGTTGGTCCTTTCTGAGGATATTTTCTCCCCCATCGATATTCCTTTTTTCAATAACTCCGCCATGGACGGCTATGCCATTTGCTGGAAGGAAGGCATCAATCGGAGAGAACTCCGCAGCCAATCCAAGAGCAAAGCCGGAGACCTGCAGGAGTTGGTACTAGGAGAAAATGAAGCTATTCGAATCTTTACCGGAGCGCCAGTTCCCTCAGGGGCAGACACCATCATTCCTCAAGAGTGGGTGAAAATAGAAGAAAGGCAACTGATTTTTGATTCAGATAAGTTCCGCAAGGGAGCCAACTTCCGTGGCAAAGGAGCCCAAAACAAAGCAGGAGACCTGATCGCCAAGAAAGGCAGTTCTATCAGTCCGGGAATGATTGGTTTGCTTGCCTCAGTGGGGATCAACCAAATTTCGGTCTATGCTGCACCAACTGTCGGGATCATCCTGACGGGGGACGAACTCGAAGAAGCGGGCAATCCTCTAGGTTTTGGAAAAGTCTATGATGCGAACGGTCCGGTGATGAAGTCTTACCTTCAAAATCTTGGCGTAAAAGAGATACAGATCGGAAAAGCAGTCGATGAACCAGAGAAATTGCAGCAAAAAATCAATGAATACCTCGACAAATATGATGTCCTGATCCTTTCCGGAGGGATTTCGGTGGGAGATTATGACTACGTCAAAGAAGGATTGCGGCAAGCTGGAGTCCATGAACTTTTCTACAAAGTGAAACAAAAGCCCGGAAAACCGCTTTTTGTAGGGCAGAAGGAAAACCAATGGATTTTTGCTTTGCCGGGAAATCCCGCATCCACCCTCACATGTTTCAACCAATATGTCAAACCCTGCATCGAAGCTTGGATGGGAAAGAAAGAAGTTTGGAATCCAAGTGGAGCTTATCCATTGGCAGATAACTTTGAAAAAACCACAGGCCTCACTTTTTTTCTCAAAGCAAAACTTGAAAACGGAAAAGTGATCATCCTTCCCAGTCAGGAATCCTTTAATTTGATCTCTTATGGCGCTGCCAATTGTATCGCCGAAGTCGGAGAAGAAGTGGAAAGGCTGGAAGCGGGAACCAACGTCAATATTTACAATTGGTAAAATATGGCAGAAGGGCTGAATGAATTTATCCTCTACCTGATGCTTCCCCTTGTGGCGTTTTTGTATGCCTCAGTCGGTCACGGCGGTGCAAGCAGCTACCTGATGGTATTGGCTTTGTTGAATTTTGCTCCCGAACAAATCCGACCGACAGCACTGATCATGAACATGTTTGTTTCACTGATGGCATTTCTTTCCTTTCGGAAGGCAAGTACTTTCCCAACGTCCCTATTCATTTCCTTGGTTATTTTCTCTATTCCTGCAGCATATCTTGGGGGAAGTATTTTGGTAGATACTGTGTTGTACAAAAGGATCTTGGGGATATTGCTGTTCTTTCCCATTTTGAAATTTCTGAATGTATTTCCTGTTTCTGACCGTCCTGCCATGGAAAGACAGTGGTGGATGGGGCCGCTTTTGGGATTGGTGATCGGATTCTTTTCCGGACTGATCGGCATCGGAGGCGGGATCATCCTGTCTCCGATATTGCTGATGTTGGGTTGGACCAATATGAAAGAAACTGCTGCCGTCAGTGCGCTGTTCATCTTTTTCAACTCTGTTTCAGGATTCCTAGGTGCAGATGGATTTCAGGTAGAAATCGACCGGCAACTTTGGATCGTCATGCCGTTGACGATCGCAGGAGGAGCTTTGGGCGCGTACCTCGGCGCAAAAAAATTCAACCCTGTAATCATCAAATACCTATTGACAGTCGTTCTCTTCATTGCGGCAGTAAAGTTAATTTGGCCCGGTTAAACAAGGAAGTACTTGTCTTTGGTCAGGATAGCTATAAATGGTCAAAAACAATTCATATTTAACTATACCCGGATAAAGATTGCATCGTTTTTTTCCGTCTTCCGTCTTCTGTCTTCCAGTTAATCTCATCTGCCTTTTAAAAAATGGAAAACCGTACTATTTTTAAATCTAATGCCTAAATTAGAACCTATGACACCTACAAGTATACATGTGATTGCTTTCGGTATGATTGCCGAAAAGATAAAAACAAAAGAGTTGGTGTTGGAATATATGCCTGACACTGAGGTATTATTGGGCTATCTTTATCAACAATTTCCCGACTTGAAGCAAACCAAGTTCAGCATTGCGCTCAATAAAAAAATGGTGGTCGGGAAAACATTCATTCCTGTCGGTGCGGAAGTTGCGCTGCTACCACCTTTTTCAGGAGGTTAATCAAAAACGATATGGACCGATTCACTAGACAAACCATTTTGCCGGGATTTGGTACAGCTGCGCAGCAAAAGCTAAAGCTGTCCAGGGTTCTTGTCGTCGGTGTTGGCGGTTTGGGTTGCCCGATCCTACTCTACCTTGCTGCCGCAGGCGTTGGAACAATTGGCATCGTGGATGGAGATATGGTATCATTATCCAACCTTAACAGGCAAGTGATTTTCGGAGAGGGAGATTTGGGTATGAACAAAGCGGAAACTGCCGCCCATTTTCTCAAAGCAAAATACTCTGATATCAAAATCAACTGCATTCCTGAATTCCTCACTACGCAAAACATCAAAGTCATCTTATCCCAATATGATTTGATTATTGACGGCTCGGACAATTTCCCCACAAGGTACCTAGTTAATGATGCTTGCGTTCTTTTGGGAAAACCATTGGTTTTTGGAGCTGTGTACCAAAATGAAGGACAGGTTGCTATATTGAATGGAAACGGTCAAAACAGCATCAATTACCGCGATATTTTCCCGGATCCTCCAACTGCCTATGAAATCCCCAACTGCAATGAAACAGGAGTCTTAGGCGTTTTGCCTGGAATCATAGGAACACTTCAGGCCGCGGAAGCCATCAAATTTCTGACAGGATACGGCGAAACTTTGGTGGACAAGATGTTGTTTTACAACCTTCTCAGCCATCAATCCTATACGATGGAACTTAGCCAGAATCCGGATTCAAGGAAAGGAATTCCGTCCAGCATAGAAGCATTGGAAGTCACAGATTATGCCATAATTTGCGGGGATGGTGACTCTATTGATTGGGAGGAAGCTTTTGATTTATTAGGAAAATTCGCAGGAGGAACACTCATCGATGTCAGGGAAGCGGATGAATACCCAAAACTGAAAGGATATCCATACCAATCTGTCCCTTTGGATTTGTTGGATGAAAAACACCAAGAATGGCTTAATTCAGAATTGATTTTGTTGTTTTGCCAAAGCGGAGTCCGAAGTTTGAAAGCAGTCAAAATATTGGAAAAGCATTTTCCGGGGAAAAAAATACATTCTATATCAGGAGGCATTGAAGCCCCTGATTCACCGATTTATAATTAAGACATGGAAACCAAAAGAAGCCCAAAAAACATCTTTGTGCAGGGACAGATTTCCCCAGAATCCATCGCCAAGTCCATCGCCAACCACAGTACCAAAACCGATATCGGAGGACATAGCATCTTTCTCGGCCAAGTGAGGGCAGATGAAAAAGAAGGTGGAAAAGTCACAGCGATCGAATACACGGCCTATGAAGAAATGGCATTGGAAAAGGCTTTTGAGATCAGAGAAGCCGTATTTGCCAAATATCCCTTAAGCTGCATGCACATCTACCACAGTCTTGGAGAAGTGAAAGTCGGCGAAATCTGCCTTTTTGTATTCACCTCTTCAAAACACCGCAAAGCTGCTATCGATGCCTGCGAGGAATTGGTAGAAAGGATCAAAAAAGAAGTTCCTGTCTGGGGAAAAGAATTGATTGACAACGAAGGCTCGGTATGGAAGGAGAATCTTTGAAGGGTTAAAATTGTTGTAGTTGTTGTCGTTGTTGTAATGGTTGGCGGGTTGTCTGCTTCGCGTTTTCGGGCTGTTGAAAATGATTAATTGGTTAATTGGTTATTTGCTTAACTGTTTTTCACAGCAGTCCTAATCGAAGTAAATTGATTGGTTGTAATGGTTGTCGGTTTTCTGCTTCGCCTTGTAATGTTAGATGGATTGACTTCATACTGGGGGTCCAGAATCTCGCTTCTTAAAACCAAACCACTGCCAACTGCCACTGCAAACTGACCACTGCGACTCTCTCGCTTCTCGGCTCTCGTTTCTCGCTTCTTGATACTTAAAATCTAACCACTGCCAACTGCCACTGCAAACTGATCACTGCGACTCTCTCGCTTCTCGGCTCTCGTTTCTTGATACTTAATACTTGATCCTAATTACTTGATACTCTAAAAAATGGTCGACATTACCCACAAATCCCCCACTCTCCGCAAAGCCATTGCTCAGGCAATCCTCTCAGTGAGCTCACAGAAAACCATCGATGCCATCGTGCAGCGGAAGGTTCCCAAAGGAGATGTTTTTGAAATGGCGAAAACGGCGGGACTTTTTGCTGCCAAGCGCACATCTGATATGATTCCGGATTGTCATCCTCTACCAATTGAATATACTTCCATCACTTTCAAAATCGAAGGATTGGATGTCCACATCCATGCGGAGATCCATACGATCTACAAAACGGGCGTGGAAGTAGAAGCCATGCATGCGGCCTCGGTCGTGGCGCTGACGATGTACGATATGCTCAAGCCGATTGACAAAGGCATCAGCATCAATCAGATTAAATTGCTGGAAAAGAAAGGCGGCAAGACCGATTTTGCCAAAAAGGAAAATGAAGGGTTCAAGGCTGCTGTGATTGTCTGTTCGGACTCGATATCCAGAGGAACCAAAGTAGACTTGGCAGGAAAGGCCATAATCGAAAAGTTGGAAAAACAAGGAGTTGTCATTGCAGATTATATTGTAATTCCTGACGAGACAGCTGTCATTCAGGAAAAATTGAAGCTGTATTGTGGTGAAGGAATGGATTTGGTGATTTTCACCGGGGGAACAGGCCTGTCTCCAAGGGATGTGACTCCTGAAGCGATCAAGCCCATGTTGGAAAAGGATGTTCCCGGAATCGAAGAAGTAATCCGTGCATATGGACAACAGCGGACTCCTTATTCCATGTTGTCGAGAAGTGTAGCCGGATTGATTGGAAAAACCTTGATTTTGGCACTGCCCGGATCAACCAAAGGGGCTGCAGAATCCATGGATGCAGTTTTTCCGGCTGTGTTGCATATTTTCAAGGTGATGGAAGGGGCGAGACATGATTGATAAAAAATCAAAAAAAAAGGGGAAGTTTAATTCCCCATTTTTTTTCGAATAAGTCTGAATATATATCAATGGCTGACCACCTCTTGATTCAATATGTTAGTTTCTTGATGTTGAAATTCAATATCTATTTTTGCCTCCATTTTTAAGTTATACCCATTTGCCTCAGCTTCTTCCATGATTGAAAGCATTTTTTGCATGCTTGCCTTCAGT
Source organism: Aquiflexum sp. TKW24L (assembly GCF_023502205.1). Lineage (GTDB taxonomy): Bacteria > Bacteroidota > Bacteroidia > Cytophagales > Cyclobacteriaceae > Cognataquiflexum. The sequence continues at coordinate 33,923 of NZ_JAMFLG010000034.1, forward strand.
TCAATAATCCTTGCTTGAGAACGCGCATCTTTTTCTCCTATTTTCAATTCGGAGTTAAAACTTTTAATTTGATGAAACTTGATTTTAAAATCAATCAGGTTTCTTAAAATGTCTTTTGCTTCTTCTATTTCAAAATCCCCTTTAATCAAAGTGATGTTTTTATGCATGGTCATATTTGTATCCATTTAATTTTGGTTCATGATTCTACACAAAACTACCAATGAGGAGTCATTAATTTTTATTTATATTTATGATTATATATATAAAAATAATTAATGAATAAAAAAGGCATAAAGTTAAAAGGATGGGCGATTAAACCCCACATTTATCACAACCCGGACCGGTCGCTTTCTTCGGTTTTCGGATAAAATTCCTGAAAACCCAAGCACCCAACACCAAAGCAAATAATCCGAAAACAACTATTTCCTGCCACATAATTATGAGAAAATCTGATAAGTAATAAATGCTGCCAAATACGCAATTCCTGTCATGACGAGCGTCTGCAAGACCGGCCATTTCCAGCTTTTGGTTTCCCGATACACTACCGCTAAAGTACTCATGCATTGCATCGCAAATGCATAAAACACCATAAGTGAAAACCCTGTAGCTTTGTCAAAAACTTTTTCCCCTGTATCGGAATGGACTTCCTTTTCCAGTTTTTCACGGATAGTAAGTTCATTTTCGACGTCTCCGCCAATGCTGTAAATAGTTGCTATCGTTCCCACAAAAACCTCCCTTGCTGCAAAAGAAGTTAACAATGCTATCCCGATTTTCCAATCATATCCCAAAGGCCTGATCGCAGGCTCGATAGCCTTGCCCAAAATACCGATAAAGGAAGCTTCCAGTTTTTTGGAAGCAAAAGACTCTTCCACTATAGAACGTTCTTCTTCAGGTGTATTTTGTAAAATGGCTGTTTTTTCCTCTTCAAGCGCCTGCATGCTACCGCTAGGGCCATAGCTCGCTAATATCCAAAGAACGATGGATATCGAAAGGATTACTTTCCCAGCTTCCAAGACGAAAATTTTGGACTTGTTGAACATCGTCAACAACACCGTCTTCCACCTTGGCAACCTGTAGATAGGAAGCTCAGTAAGTAGGTAGCTGTTTTCTTTTGTTTTCAGGATGTATTTCAAAACAAACGCTCCCAATAAAGTGAATAAAACCCCCAATAAGTACATGGCCAATAAGCCGACAGCCTGAAGGCTGACACCCATCCACAATGTATCAGGAACAGTCAATCCAATAAGAATGATATACACGGGAAGCCTTGCTGAGCAACTCATCCAAGGAGTCACCAAAATCGTGATCAGCCTTTCTTTCGAATTACTGATATTCCTTGCAGCCATGATTCCCGGGATGGCACAGGCCATACCTGATATAAGCGGAACAACACTTTTGCCATGAAGACCAAAAGGCCTCATCAACCTATCCATCAAAAACACGACCCTCGAAAGGTATCCCGTATCCTCTAGAATAGCCAAAAAACCAAACAGCATGGCTATCTGGGGAATAAATATCACCACGCCACCGATTCCTGGAACTATCCCCTCCGCCAACAAATCTGTCAAAACCCCGGAGGGAAGGTTGTCATAGATCCAACCACTCAATCCTGCAAATCCCACATCAATCCAGTCCATAGGAATAGAAGCCCAAGCAAAAATCGCCTGAAATATCAACAGCATGATGATCAAAAAAATCACAAAACCGAAGACAGGATTGATAAAAACATTGTCCAGTGCTATGGTCGTGTTTCGGGATTTGATTTTTTCCTTGGAAACAGATTTTTTTAAAATCTCCCCGATTTGGACATACCTCGCTTCTGTTTCTCGGATCTGTTGCTTTTTCCTGTCAAATCCGAAAATCTTGGATTTTTCTTGGAGCCATTCCTTGTCCGAAGGTGGGAGCGTTTTGTCAAACTCCCCAAAAACCAACAACTGAAAAGCCTGATAGGGAGTAGTAAATCCAAATCTTGCCATGACTTCACCTATCAAGGAAGCATCTGCAAATGAATATGAGTCTAGAAGCGGTTTGGGTGATTCAAATTTCTCAGCTGCCATCAATTGACGAATGGCGTTAATCCCTTCATTATTTCTGGCGTCAGTCAGCACCAGCGGCACTCCAAGAAGTTTATAGAGCTCAAAAGTCTTGATCTGAATGCCTTTTTTGATGGCAAGGTCTTTCATGTTGACTACAAAAGCCATCGGAATACCAAGGTCCATCACCTGCGTACCCAAGAGTAAACTCCGCTCTAAATTACAGGCATCAAGGATGACAAGAACGAAATCAGGTTTTTCTTCCCCCAAACCATTAAGCACCCGATGGGCGATCACTTCATCTTCGGACTTTGGGTAGAGACTGTATGTCCCGGGCAAGTCGATCAGATCAAAGGATTTTTCCCCCAGCCGGAGAAAGCCAACCGTTTTGTCTACCGTGACACCGGGATAATTTCCGATTTTTTGGTGGAGACCGGTCAGTTGGTTAAAAATACTGGATTTCCCCACATTGGGATTACCGATGATAGCAATGGTTTTTGTTTGGGTGGCAGCGACAGTGGTGGTTTCCATGCAATTAGGATTTTAAATTAATCAAAATGGCTTCCTGCTGTCTGAGGGCAACAATGTTTTCTTCAATAATAAATGCCATAGGACCGCCAAAAGGGGCTTTTTTCAACAGTTTGATTTCCTTGCCGGGCAAAATCCCCAACTCCAGAAAATTAATGGATATATCAGACTCCCCTATACTTTCAATGATTGCTGATTGCTGTAACGAAAGTTGTGCTGCGGTCATTTTATAACTTATAATAGGGCTTGAAAATTTATGGATTTTCTCAAACTTACCTATAATTTATTTTTAATCAATCTAAATAATTATGTATAAGTTCCAAAATCTAGAGAAAAGGTGCTTGAATTTATCTGTTCGGTTTTTTTATTTCTGTATTGCGCAATTATAAACATTTCGGATTGAAAAAATATTAAAGGATATTTTTATCTTTTAATAAAAAAGGATATATTTGTCCTGTATTAAAAACGAATATGTTTTCCAAAGCCTGCAAATATGCCATCAATGCCATGATCTATGTGGCCACTCTACCAGAAGGTCAAGAGCGTGCAGGATTGAAGGAAATCTCAAAGGCAGTCAATTCGCCGGAGGCATTTACAGGTAAAATTTTGCAGGAGCTTGTTAAGCATGACTTGCTCCATTCTGTAAAAGGGCCAAATGGAGGGTTTCACATTCAGGGTGATACAAGCAAAATCGTCCTATCGGAAATCGTCGAAGCCATTGATGGGGACATGCTATTTACAGGATGCGCTTTGGGTTTGGAAAAATGCTCTGAAGACCATCCTTGCCCAGTTCACCATAAGTTCACGGCGATCCGCGAACACCTGACCGGAATGCTGATGACAACAAGTTTGAGAGATGTGGCAGACAGGGTGAATATCGGCATCAGTTTTCTGAAGTATTAAAAAAAATTGAAATCTAACGGCTACAAGGCTCTAAAAAATAAGAAAAATGGAAAATCTATCAAAAAGAAAAGTAGGCGGAATCGTAGCGGAAAATTTCCGGGCGGCCAAAGTATTCACCGAGTACGGCATTGATTTTTGCTGCAAAGGGGGAATAAGCCTTGAAAAGGCCTGTGAAATAAACGATGTGTCAATGGAAAACATCCTCAAGGACCTCGAAAACGCAGTCATCATACCTGAGGAGGTTCATTTCAAAGAATTTGGATTGACTGACCTCATCAACCACATCACGACTACGCATCACCGCTATGTAGAAAACAGCATTCCTCCACTGAAAGCTTATTTACAAAAACTTGTCCTTGTACATGGAGAAAGACATCCTGAATTGGAACAAATCAAAGAACAATTTTTCCAAGCTGCAGATGCTTTGACTACCCACATGAAAAAGGAAGAATTGATCCTTTTCCCCTATGTCAAAGCGATGGAGGAAGCCAAATCAAGTCATTTTACCCTGTCAAAACCACATTTTGGAGCAATCGAGAATCCCATCAACATGATGCAAGACGAGCATGAAACTGAAGGTGAAAGGTTCCGCTTGATATCCGAACTGAGTGACGGCTATAGGACACCTTCCGATGGCTGTCAGACTTACAAAGTGGCTTTTGCCATGCTTCAGGAATTTGAAGAAGACTTACACAAGCATATCCATTTGGAAAACAACATCTTATTTCCAAAGGCTACCGAATTGTATCACCAATTGAATCCATAAGAAATGAAAACCGCCCCGGAACTTTTAAGCCAAAAATCTAATGCCTCTCCTCTAGAGAGACACTTGGCAAAACCGTGGATGTTCTGGGCGGTTTTCTTCTTTTTGATGGCTTCGCTATTCGGGCTTCTGATGAGGTATTTCCTAGTCGGTGAGGTCAATTTTTTTGAATACAAGCATTTGCTTCATGCGCACTCTCACCTAGCATTGTTGGGATGGGGATATTTATTGGTCACAGGTGCTTTGGTATTCACTTATGTAAAAGATGCCAACAGGCTTAGAACCTATAAATTCCTACTCGGTATTTCTGTTGTCGCCACCATAGGCATGATGTTGAGTTTTCCCTTTCAGGGATATGGCCTATACAGCATTGCATTTTCGTCGCTACATCTGATTACAAGTTATTTCTTCGCCTACTACTTCTTACAGGATCTTTCGAAGCACAAAAAAACTACAGCTACCCGATTGGTGAAGTTCTCCATCATTTGGCTGTTGCTTTCCAGTATTGGGCTTTGGGCCATCGGTCCTGTCGGTGCGATGTTGGGCAGAGTTCATCCCTTATATTTCATGAGCGTGCAATGGTTTTTGCACTTTCAATTGAATGGCTGGTTTGTTTATGGATTTTTGGGATTGTTAACAGCTTACCTCCAAAAAAGCGGATGGACCATACCGATTTCTAAAACAAAGGAATGGATCCTCCACCTTTCTCTTTTCTTGACTTATGCTTTGGCTGTTTCTTGGAGCACACCGATCATGTCGCTTTTTTACATCAATGCATTAGGGGTAATTCTCCAAATCATTGCATACTTCTGGATACTTCAACCTGCATTCCGTCAATTATTCAACGGGTTCTCATTTCCCCAAAACTGGATAGACAGGATGCTCTATATCGGATTGATGAGCTTGGTGGCAAAAGCCTTGATTCAGGCAGCGCTTATCATTCCTGATGTCGCTACCATCGCCTATACCATCCGAATGTACGTCATCGGCTTTGTCCATTTGGTGATGTTAGGCTCAATTACTTTTGGTATCGGGGCATTTGCTTTGAAAAACAATTGGCTCGGTTCGGGCGCATTATCCCAAAATGGGTGGTACTTATTGGCAGGGGCTTTCATTGTTTCGGAGGTATTACTCCTCGGGCAAGGAACTTTGCTTTGGGCCAAACTTGGATTTATTCCACACTTCCACCTGATTCTATTCATTACCTCCACCCTATTTCCCCTTGGCTTATTGCTGATTTGGGTGGAATTGTGGAGAAAACAGGCACTTAAAGAAACCAATCTCACTATGATAAAAACTATCAAAACCCAATTTTATAAAAATAGAAAAACTATGAAAAGTTCGATGATCATGACAATAGGAGCTGTAATGCTCTTGATGGCTAGTTGTGGTGGGGGTGGTGAAAACCAAGGAACTTCTACCCCTCCTACCGCTGAAGAAACAGTAAAAGCAGCCGATCCAAAAGGTGTCGGAGAAATCAAAAATGTGGATCTCGGAGCCACTGTCGATGAGGTAATGGCAGAGAAAGGGAAGGCAGTCGTGGATATGAAGTGTACGGCCTGCCACCAACTCAATGACAAGCGATTGGTAGGTCCCGGATTTCAGGGAGTGACCAACAGAAGAAGGCCTGAATGGATCATGAATATGATCACCAATGTCGATGTGATGCTGGATGAAGACCCGGTCGCCCAGGCCCTATTTGAGGAATGTCTTACCAGAATGCCAAATCAAAATATCTCCATGGACGAATCCAGGCATATTTTGGAATTCCTGAGAAAAAATGACTTAGAAAAATCCGGCAGCATGGATGCTGCTACCAAATAAAAATTCAAAACCCCAAGAAAAATGAAAACAAGATTATGGTTAATCGCAGGAGCCGCAGTTGCTGTAGCTTTTGCCTCTGGTTGCAAACCCAAAGGCGCACAAACCGCCATTTCGGGAGACGCTGCCTCCAAAGTATACGTCGCCCCCGGACAGCACGATGAATTTTACAACATCGTATCCGGTGGCTTTAATGGGCAGATATCTGTTGTAGGACTTCCTTCGGGAAGAGTCTTAAAGATATTGCCGGTATTCTCCGTCCATCCGGAAAATGGCTGGGGTTTCTCTGAAGAAACAAAACCCATGCTGAACACTTCCCATGGATTCGTTCCTTGGGATGATTTGCACCACATTGCGATCTCTACGACCAATGCCGAGCATGATGCAAGATGGGCTTTTGCCAATGCAAACAATACCCCAAGGATTGCAAGAATTGACCTGACGACATTCAAAACCGTCGAGATCATCGAAATCCCAAACTCAAGTGGAAATCACTCCTCACCATTTATTACTGAAAATACAGAGTATGTAGTGGCGGGAACAAGGTTTTCGATACCAACCGGCGATGACAAAGACAGAGATGTGCCTATCGACACTTACAAGGAAAATTTCCGTGGGACGATTTCCTTCATCAGTGTCGACAAGGAACACGGCGATATGGACATTGCTTTCCAATTGGAAGCACCACCCTTCAACTTTGACCTGGCAAGAGCTGGAAAGAAAAAATCACATGGTTGGTTTTTCTTCTCCACTTATAACACTGAAATGGCCCATACCCTTTTGGAAGTGAATGCTTCGCAAAAAGACAAGGACTTTATCATGGCTGTTAACTGGAAGAAAGCGGAAGAATACATTGCTGCAGGAAAAGGTAAAAAAGTCCCCTCAAAATATGTCCACAACAAGTGGGATGAAAGTACACATACGGCTATCTCTACCATCAGGAATGAAGTTCTTTCCCTTGATCCAAAAGAATTGAAGGACATTGTCTACTTTATCCCTTGTCCAAAATCCCCGCACGGCACAGACACAGACCCTACCGGAGAATACATCATAGGCAGTGGTAAGTTGGCAGCGATCATCCCTGTATTTTCATTTACCAAAATGCTTGCAGCTATTGAAAATAAGGATTTCGAAGGAGATATTAATGGAATGCCAGTCCTAAAATACGAATCTGTTTTGCACGGAGAAGTTGAAAAACCAGGTCTTGGACCTTTGCACACCGAATTTGACGGAAAAGGATTTGCCTATACTTCCATGTTTGTGTCTTCGGAAATTGTGAAGTGGAACATTGAAACCCTTCAAGTAGTCGATAGAATCCCTACTTACTATTCAATAGGCCATTTGAGCATCCCCGGTGGACCGACAGGTAAGCCGCATGGTAAGTATATGGTAGCTTACAACAAAATCACCAAAGACAGATACCTACCTACAGGTCCTGAATTGGCGCATTCTGCCCAACTCTATGATATCTCAGGGGATAAAATGCAGTTGCTTCTTGACTTCCCGACCATCGGTGAACCCCATTATGCAGAGGCTTTCCCTGCTTCCTTGATCAAGGACAAGCAAGTGAAATTCTACAAACTGGAAGAAAATAACCACCCTCATGCACTCAAAGGAATCAATGATGCTCGAGTGGAACGAGATGGCAATCAAGTCCACATCTACCTGACGAGTATCAGGTCAAATTTTAGACCGGATAACATTGAAGGCATCAGAGTGGGCGATGAAGTGTACTTCCACATGACCAACCTTGAGCAGGATTGGGATGTACCGCACGGATTGGCTATCAAAGGTGCCAATACGGCTGAACTTCTGGTAATGCCAGGAGAAACCTCCACCCTGAAATGGACTCCTGACCGAGTAGGCATCTTCCCATTCTATTGTACAGATTTCTGTTCAGCATTGCACCAAGAAATGCAGGGATACATTAGGGTATCTCCGGCAGGAAGCAATACCCCGCTTAAGTTTTCTACAGGAGTGGCAGAATAATTTCCCCATAATCTCACCGCCGGGATCAATTCCGGCGGTGTTTAAAAACTAAAAAAATGAATAATCTCAGCCCATCAAATCGCATTCTGGCATTTATCGCCGCAGCCCTGATGGTTTCAGCATACTTTACTCCCCTGTGGCAAATCAGCCTCTGGGCTCCCCAATATCCCGAGGGATTGAATATGAAAATATGGATCGACCGCCTCAGCGGTGATATCGACATTATCAACGGTGTCAACCATTATATTGGCATGAAGCATATCGGAGTCGAAATGTTTCCTGAATTTACCTACCTGATCTATGTCTTTGGTTTCATTATCGGGTTTGGAATCCTTACAGCCATCATTGCCAAAAGATGGGCACTTTATACCTTCTTTGCCATGATCATCCTTCTTGGAATTGGAGTTTTGACAGACATGTACCTGTGGGGATATGACTATGGACATAACCTTGATCAGACTGCAGCGATCAAAGTGCCGGGTATGGCTTACCAACCCCCACTGATCGGATACAAGGAACTCCTCAATTTCATTGCCTATTCAGGACCCGATACAGGTGGATGGATTCTGGGTGTGTCGGCTTTGCTCTTGACATTTGCGGTTTTTACCGAATGGAGAAAGAAAAAGAAAGTGGCTTCCCTCTAAAAGCATGTTCACAATAAACCTCACTCTCTATGAAAAATATCCTTAAAATATTCCTGATCTCTCTTCTGATGCTTTCATGCAAAGCAGACCCAAGACCCATCAGCTATGGAAATGACAATTGTCACCATTGCAAAATGAAGCTGATGGATCCTGTCTATGGAGCGGAAGTAGTCACCCAAAAAGGGAAAATATTTATTTTCGATGATGTCAATTGCCTGATGTCATTCTTGGAATCCGATGAAGTGAATCAGGAAGATATCAAACATATCCTCGTCACAGACTACACCAAACCCGAAAGCCTGACTGATGCCACGGTTGCTTTTTACCTGAAGTCTGACAAATTCAAGACGCCAATGGCAAGCAATATCATCGCATTCTCTGATTATGAAACTCTCGAAAGCTACAAATCCAAACATGGAGGCGTATATCTGGCTTGGGGTGAATTAGTGACCCAATTCAAGTGAGACATTACCCGGACTTAAATCCAAAAAAAATGAAAACTTTAAATCTCCTTTTCGTGACATTTTTTATCCTGAGCATGGCTTCCTTGGAAGCTGCTACAATCAGGGTCAAAAACGGTCAATCAATCCAAAAAGCCATCAATCAAGCAGCTGATGGAGATACCTTGATCATCGAAAAAGGAACATTCGCTGAAAATGAAATCACCATCCGAAAGCCATTGACCATCATCGGCGAATCCTACCCGGTGATTGATGGAAAGGAAAAAGGAAACGTATTTTTGGTAGCCGCAGAAAATGTCCATATCCGAGGACTCAAAATCATTAACACAGGCATGTCAAACATGGACGACTCGGCCGGAATCAAATTTTTTGACTCCAAAAACTGTAGCGTGGAAGACAATATCTTGGAAGAAACATATTTTGGTTTACATTTTTCTAATTCCTCCAAACTGACCATCAAAAATAACAAGCTTTCCTCCCATGCCGAGCGGGAATACCAAACCGGCAACGGTATCCATCTCTGGAAATGCCGTGATTCTTTTATTGAAGGAAATACTGTAAGCGGCCACCGCGATGGTATTTACCTAGAATTTGTGACCAATACAGTCAGTATAGGCAACATGATCGAGGCCAACAAGCGTTATGGTCTGCATTTTATGTTTTCGCATGACAACAGCTATATTCAAAACACCTTCAAGAAAAATGGCGCAGGTGTAGCAGTCATGTACACCCGAAATGTACTGATGAAGGAAAATATCTTCGAAGAAAACGAAGGAGCGAGTTCATATGGGATTTTGCTCAAAGACATCACCGACAGCGAAATCGTCGGCAACATATTTAGAAAAAATACCATCGGCATCTATATGGAAGGATGTAGCCGAAGCACTTTCAAAAGCAACTCCTTTACCCAAAATGGATGGGCGATCAAACTCATGGCAAGTTGTGACCAAAATACTTTCGAAGAGAATAATTTTATCGCCAACACCTTTGACATCAGCACCAACGGCACCGTGGTTTTGAATACCCTTCAGCATAATTATTGGGACAAATACGAGGGCTACGACTTGGATAAAAACCGGACAGGAGACATTCCCTACCGTCCCATCAGTCTTTTCAGCGTGATCGTAGAAAAAATCCCCGCCGCAATGATTCTTTGGAGAAGTTTTCTGGTGACCCTTCTCGATAGAATGGAAAAAGTGCTCCCTTCCATCACACCTGAAAATATGATCGACAATTCCCCTAAAATGAGACCTTATGATATCCGTACAACAAATACATAAAAAGTTTGGCAAGCTAGAAGTCTTGAAGGATTTCAACCTGGAGTTTGAATCCGGAAAAAGCTATGCCCTCATGGGTCCAAACGGCTCAGGAAAAACCACACTGATTAAAATCATCCTTGGCATGGTCATCCCGAATGCAGGAGATATCCTTGTCAAAGGCAAATCCATCAAAGGCAGCTTTGCCTATAGATCCGATATCGGCTATATGCCACAGATCGGCCGATACCCTGATAACATGAAAATAGGTCAGCTATTCTCCATGATGCAGGACATGAGACCCGAAATCAAGAAATATGACATGGCTTTGGCCACAGAATTTGGATTGATGGACATGCTGGATAAACCTATGCATACCCTCAGCGGGGGAACGCGTCAAAAAGTGAGTGCCTCTTTGGCTTTTATGTTTTGTCCGGATATTTTGATCCTCGATGAACCTACAGCTGGACTCGACCCCATTGCGGTAGAAATCCTGAAAACCAAAATCATCCACGAAAGAGAAAAAGGAAAACTCATCCTCATCACTTCCCATATCCTGAGTGAGTTGGATGAACTGACCAACCATGCCATCTATATCCATGAGGGAAAAGTATTCTTCAATGACACTACTGAAAGCCTGAAGGATATCACCGGCGAATCCAAGTTCACCACAGCCATTGCGAGATTGATGGAATGGAGTTTAAAAAAAAAGCAAATTAAAACTGAATTGAGCCATGTTTAAGTTATTGAAATACGCCCTGTATGATATCGTAAAGTCAAGGTTTGCTCTTCTTTACACGCTGTTTATGGTGTTGGTAGCAATCTCCATTTACCAGGTTTCGGAAGATATGAGTAAGGTTTCCCTCAGTCTGCTCAACATCATGCTAATGATCATACCTTTGATTTCAGCCATATTTGCTACTACCCATTTTTTTAATAACCTGGAGTTTACCGAGCTCATGCTCGCCCAACCTGTAAAGAGAAGGGACGTTTTTTTGAGTCAGATTCTTGCTGTGATATTTGTATTGAGCATGGCGATTTTGATAGGTTTTGGTGCGCCGATGCTCCTTTGGGGAGCCGATGCTTCGGTTTTGATCTTGCTAGCAATCGGCATTGGACTCAGCGTTATTTTTGCAGGATTGGCGTTTTTGGCTTCGGTCCTGACGAGGGACAAAGCCAAAGCTATCGGCATCAGCTTGTCATTTTGGATCTATTTCTCTTTGGTCTATGACGGATTTGTACTGTACCTGATTTATAGCTTGGCGGATTATCCATTGGAAAAACCCACTTTGGCTTTGGTATTTTTAAATCCTGTTGACTTGGGCAGAATCATCATGCTGATGCAGTTGGACATTTCAGCGCTGATGGGATATACGGGCGCTTTCTTTCAGGATTTTTTCGGTTCGGCAAAGGGAATCCTATTGTCCTCCGCAGTGATGTTTATTTGGATGATTTTGCCTGTAACGGCTGCTATGAGGGTATTTAAGAGGAAGGATTTTTGAGTGGAAAGCGATTTAGTGAGATCCAGAAATTGGGAGAATGGAGTGTTGAAAGTTTAAAAATAAATCCGTTGAAATCAACATTAAATAAATTTTTCCAAAAATTCGGCAGGAGTTAAAATAGGTATTCCTTCAAACGGATGAAGGACCAATAAATCAGGGTCACCAGTTACTATACATTTTGCTTTGGCATCCACAGCAAGATGTAAAAACATATCATCTTTTGGATCCCTGCAGGCTTTGAAATTGCTTTGGGTTTCAAAGAAAACAAACTTTTTCTTTAATAGTGTCAGTATTTCATTTCGCTGTTCGACTGTAAAATACCTATCAAACTTGTTTCTAAAAATGACATAATTGAATTCATCCCAAATATTCTGGGATATGATGACATCTCCTGTTTTTAAAGCAATTTTTAAAGCGGAAGCATTGGTTGAATGTGGAGACAAAACTGAGCTTACAAGCGAATTTGTATCAAAAATAAACCTATTTTTCATTAAGGATTTGATCTAGAATTTCATCTGAAAAACCCTTTTTCTCAGCCTCTTCTCTTATTTTTTCCAATACAGGCCAAAAGTCTTCTTCTTCCTTTTCCATTAAAATATTCAAAAATTTATCAAATACATCCGAAATTCTTTGCTTTGTGACAGCATCGCTTTCTTCCCATTTCTTTGCTGTATTTTTTTCTACTTCAATCATTATCTTTTCCATAACCTAATTAATTTGAAACTCCAATTTACAAAAAATCCCTTGACACTATAACGATGCCTTGATACCTTGGGATTTTTAAATTTAAACCACCTAGAAAATTCTCTAAAAATTACTACCTAAACCTGCACCAACTTCCACTTTCCCCTTTTAAACACCAAAGTACTCACCACCGCGTGCAGTGAATGACTGACTGCAATGGCAATAAAAACACCTGTTGCCCCCAATCCAAAAGTCTTGGCAAGCAGGTAAGCAAAGGGAATCTGAAAGCCCCAAAGGATGGCCAAGTTGATGATTGTTGGCGTCCGAGTATCACCCGCACCATTGAGCGACTGACTCATCACCATGCCATAGCCAAAGAAAACATAGCCCAGACAAATGATCGTCAAGCCCATTGTCCCGACAGCGATAACTCCCTCTTCCTGATTGAATATCCCAATAAAGAATCCTGCTCCTGCGATGAAAATAATGGCACAGAATCCAAGAAATATGGCTGTCAGGTGTGCTGCTAACCAAGCGGATTTCTCCGCTCTTCCCGGTTGCAGGGCGCCAAGATTTTGTCCGACCAAGGTCGCTGCGGCATTGGAAAGCCCAAATGCAGGCAAAAGTGCGAAGATGATCAGCCTGACAGCTATCGTATATCCCGCCAAAGCCACAGAACCTGATTCGGAGATAATCCTCATCAGGAAGATCCATGAAGCGGATTCGATCAGAAACTGACCCATTCCTCCTGAGGCTACTTTGACGATGGTCAGGACTGTTTTCCAATTCATCTTGAGGCTATCCCAATGGAATTTGATGATGGATTTGCCATTGAACAGGATATAAAACTGGTAAATCACCCCGATTCCCCTGCCCGTCGTGGTGGCCCAAGCCGCCCCTTCCAATCCCATTGCCGGAATCGGTCCCAAGCCAAAAATAAGGATCGGATCCAAAACGATGTTAAAGCCATTGGCTATCCACAAGGTTCTCATAGCCACGGCAGCATTACCTGCACCACGAAAAATTCCATTGATCAGAAAGAGTAACATCACACAGACATTTCCACCAAAGATAACTTGGGTATAGCGGTAGCCCTGCTCAATCACTTCCGGTTCTCCACCCATCAGTGCCAGCATGGGTTTGGCATAAATTACCCCAAGAACCGCCACCGCCACTGCAAAAAGCGAACAAACCAAGATTGCCTGAAAAGCAGCTGCAGATGCTTCTTTAGGCTTTTTCTCCCCTATCCTCCGAGCCACAATCGCAGTCGCTGCCATACTGAGTCCAATCGCAATCGAGTAAATTATCGTCAATACTGATTCCGTCAGACCCACAGTCGCAACAGCATGTACGCCTAGTTTGCCTACAAAAAATATGTCTACTACTGCAAATAACGATTCCATCACCATCTCCAAAATCATGGGAACAGAAAGGTAGAAAATCGCTTTTTTGATACTGATACCTGTAAAATCCTCCTCAAGGCCACTGACAGCCTGACGGAAATGAAGAATAAAATCTTTGATTGTCATATATGAAAATGCTATCCCGAAGGGGTTGAAAATAATCAGCAGACGTGCCTTAAAGGGACTGTGCCAAAACAAACAGGAGAAAAATTAAGCCTTCATAATGGCACAAAAATGCTACAAAAAAATAATAAACGCAAAGGGGAAATCTATGGAACAATAATATTGAATAGAGAGCTAACATCTTCGGGATCCAAATCAGCCCTGAAAGGGCGAAATAATATTATGATCAATTTTCTTTGGTCCGATTTTCAAAATCGATTTTCATTAATAAAAATTTCACCCTGTCAGGGCTGCGGGAA
>NZ_JAMFLG010000035.1 GCF_023502205.1 Aquiflexum sp. TKW24L
TTAAATTTTCTTATCTTAAGAAATTTCAGAATAAACTAACAATCCGTGAAACTGATACAAACTTAATTTCTGATTTTTTTAATTAATTAAAATTAATTACTAAAGACTACGAGATGAAAATTGCAGATAATAATAGGCCTTGACAATCGGTTAGTAAAAATTGCAGGTTTTCAAAAAAATAAAAAAATCGAAAGACTTTAGTAGAGTTTCCATTCTATTAAAAAAAAGGCTGCTAAAAATGTTAACAGCCCCTTTTCTTCAAAAGAAAATCAATTGGTAGTATCCTTGATAAAGTCAGCCAAATCCTTCTTGAATTTTTGAAGAGATGGCATATGGGTATAGAACATATGGCCACCTTCATAATACGTCATGATGATGTTTTTTCTGATCTCGGGTCTGAGGTTCATTTGGTCAATGGAATGTTCCACCCCGTAAAACACAGTAGCCAAATCATAGTAACCGTTCATCAGCAAGACTTTTACATTTGGATCTTTATTCATGGCATCCGCCATATCGATAGCCGTGTTGATTGAAATCATACTGCCCCAGCCTTCATTTCCGCTGTGAGACCAATCCCATTTAAATCCCGGTGAAGCATAAGCGGATGTTTTGTAGGTTAATTTTTTACTAACTCCCAAGTCTCTATGGAAGTAGTCTAAGAAACCCGCTGTATATGCAGGAGAGATGGCATCACTTTGAGGGTCGGTAATTGAAAATTGGTTTTGTGGTAAAGGATTGATTCCTGTGAATCTGGAATCCAATCTTCCCACGGTCATGCCCTCTTCTCTCAGCAATTCATTGAAAAATTCACTTGCGGTCATTCTTAAATTGTTTCTATTCCAAGTTTCCTTGGAAACACCTGCATATTTTTCCATTTTTTCGGCCACATTGTTTCTTTCAGCTTCAGTAAGCCTTCCTCCTTTAAACAATGCCGGTAAATATTCTTGTTCGGTGAATTTTCTCACTTCATCGACAAAAACTTCCAAGTTTGGGTTTTTGTTGGGAATCTTGTCATGGTACCAAGCAGTCGCCGCATAGGATGGGAAATGAACAAGGTAGGAAGTACTTTCTTGGACAGGAAAAGCCAATGACCTGATATCAAATACCGATGAAACCATGACCACTCCATTGAGGGCATAACCTTTGTCTAATAAATAGCTCATGACTCCGGCATTTCTAAATGTGCCGTAGCTTTCTCCCAAAAGGTATTTGGGTGACTGCAAGCGGTCATATTCTTTCAAAAACTGCATGATAAACAAGCTTGTGGCACGGATATCCTGATCTACTCCCCAAAAGTCTTTTCCTTCCGCTTTTCCAATCGGCATACTCAAACCTGTCCCGATAGGATCCATCATCACCACATCTGCGACATCGAGGATGGAAAAATCATTGTTGACCAATTCATACGGGGCAGCTTTGGTATATCCGGGATCGTTGACGAAGATCCTTTTGGGCCCCATCACACCCATGTGAAGCCAATAGGAAGAGGACCCTGGGCCACCGTTAAAAGAGAAAATAATCGGCCTTTTCGAAGGACCATCTTCCTTGAAATAAGCCGTGAAGCCGTGCAAAGCAATCGGTTCGTTGTTTTCATCCCGGAGTTGGAGTGTGCCGGCGCGTGTTTTAAGATTGTGGGTGGTACCGTTGATTTTTACGGTTTGGGTGGAGGTAAATACTTCTCCTTCCAGTATTGGTTTTTCAGCGGGTTTTTCTTGGGCAATTATTTGGAGAGAAAAGAGCAGGAAAACATAACAAAGTAAAATTGGCTTTTTCATATTTTATCAGAATGATTGATGGTTACAATATCAAGCAATCTAATTAATTTCAAAAGTAAATTTCAGCCCAATTACTTAAAAATAATTTCATCGTTTTTAGCTTTGGGTTCAAGTAAATAATTTTTACTCTTATCATTAAAAAATACACTGACTTTAAAAACTCCCTTTTCATCTACTTCTAAGGAAAATTCTCCATTCTTGGAGGTGATTGCTGCCATGTCATTCCAAGAGCCTGGCCCGTCTACGACCATTACTGTTGCTCCTTCTATCGGTGAACCGTCTTTTGCTAGTACTTTACCTTTTATTTCCATTTTATATCAAAATTAGGAATTAAATAAAAAAAGACCTCAAAGCATGAATTTTGGATTTCGTGTTTAAGGCCTTTTTTTATTGAATTTAAATTTACATCCCTTGTTGTTTCCAGGCTTGGATATTGTCAAAAACTGCCTGGACTATTCTTGTTGCCGAATTACCTGAAGAGTGGCCGTTGGTGTGAATACCCACTGCATACCTTGAACTCCCATCCTTGTACCATACCGGAGAACCACTTTGTCCGCCCATGGTATCGATTTCGTAGGTGATAACCCTTGACGAAACGCCTTTCGTTACCCTAGAGTGAAACCATTGCGTAGATCCCCCATCTTTATCTCCTGGATATCCGCTGAGGTTCAATGTCAGGCTTTTTAAGAAAGCATCATTCCTGATACCATACCCGAAGTACCCCACAGTGTTGCCCAATTTAGCAGACAAAGGAAGAATTATCGCACCATAATCAAAGTTTCTGTCTTTGTTTTGTGTCCACCCTGTTACACTCCTAAATGTGCTAGAGGAAGCAGAGCCGTAGGGTCGCAAAGATCCATTTCTCCCCGGAATGACTTCAACACTTTGAGGCCAACCTCCTTCATTATGAAGGTAGATACAATGACCGGCGGTGATCACCGTCCTCGGTCCAACAAACCATCCGGTTCCGATGTAGTTCTTCCCGGTTTTTGTCCGGATCAATAAGGAACAGATTGCCCTCCACGGGTAAGCTGTTGTCGGATTGATTCTGGTTCTATCATCTGCTCCAATGATTACTTCTAAAGCATCAGGACTTTTGAATTCATGGAATTCTTTGAGATCTTCAGGATAGCTTCCATACCAAGCGTCCAATTCAAATAATTCGGTTGATTGGCCAGAGGATGTTTCTACGCCTGACTCCTTTGATTCGGTCGAACCGGCAGCCATTTCCTCTGTACCTTTACTTTCGGCCTCCACGGATTCGAGAGACATTCCTTGGAAAGAAGATTCCAATGACACTTTTTGATCATTGTCGTTGGAAACTGCACTATGGCTTTCCAATAATTCGTTTTCAGCTTTTGCTGTTTCTGCTACTTTTTTTTTCATGGTTTGTTTTGGTTTATATGTTTAAATTTGATTAGGATCTATTCATTTTGTCACTGCACGACCATTTCCAAAAATATTTTTTTCTCGGGAGGGTCCATTTCCCAAGGTCTTTTATAAATAATTTCAAGACAGCTAGTACCGACATTTAAGGCATGCAATTGGAGGACTCTTTGGACAGGCCCACCAATTTTATCCATCAGTTGAATTGAGTTGGAATCTTCTGTCACTTTTAATAGAGTATCATCTATTTCTGAGATTTCCCACGAAAAGCCGGTGCTTGGATTTTGGAGAAGTGTAATATTCAAATAATCACCCTTATTCAAAGTAACAGTCTGCCCATGCCAATTTTCATTGATTTCCAATATCTTGTTCACCATGGGTTATTACATTTGGATTTATTTTGCTAATTTTCAAAACCTGGTTTTTATATTTTCATCCAACTAAAATCCAAACGCCGCAGTCTCCACATAGCTCTTGTTGATTATACTCCACCAGTCTACTGCTAATCCCCTATTTACAAATTCATAAGGCAACCATCCAAATCCATTATCTCCCCAATTTGGTCCCCAAGAATTTTGGATCAGAATTGCACCTTTGGTTAGGGGAGAACCTGCGCGATTATGCTTGATTTCAATATTATTATCATAGCCAACTGCCAAAACTGCATGTCCCCCCATACACCTGTCTGAAAGCAAGGGAAATGGAATCCTTCCGGTACTTCCTGCCTGATTAATAGAATCATATACCGAAAATCCAAAAACAAGAGGGAGTCCTTTGGAAATGCTTTCCTTGACAGAGGTTAATAAATCTGATGTAGATTTACCGGGTGTATCCAGCCTAAAATAATTCAAAGCTGAAAAGTTCTTTGCTAATGAATACAGAAATGCTGTGGGTTCATCTTCATACTTACTGATGATGTAGGGATAAAATTGCTCCGGAGGTACACCAAACAAGGCCAAGGCCCCGATGGTAGTCCTGAGGTATGCCCCTCTGTCACCTTTCCAACCGAGCAGGTTTCTGGTACTTTTGTAGAGGAATAGCCTCGAAAAATCTAAATGCTTTCCATAGGCTTTTATTTCGAGGTATTCGATCAGACTGACAGCAGCCTGTGCTGTGCAAGACCCGATTGTCGATTGGTCATGGACAGGAGAACAAAACTCCCTGAGGTCTACCTGAGAAGGAATGACCTTTTTTTTGGGTTTTTTGACTTTTGCCATCAAGTCAAATGCGGCTACGATGACAGGGGTTTCTTCATTAAAATCCCTAAAATCAGGAAGGTCCTTTTGCCAACCAAAAGTGTATGGAGTTTCCATTTTGATAAAATTAAATTTATTATAATGGTTATTCTAATCGATAAAATCCCGCCAATACGAGAACCAAAATACAAAAAACACCTGAGGCTAAATTTGAATAAATATTATAGCCATCCTTAAATTTAGATAATAAATGATTGAAAATAAAACTTAAATACTTATTTTAAATACTTTTATACTAAAAATAAAGTAAATTTTAACTTTTAAAACAAGAATTTTTCTTTAAATACAATTTATCAATTTGAATTTTGATCTCTTTCTTTTCAAAACAAATAATGGAATCAAACAATAATCAGGCTTTATGATATCCGTTTCAGAAACGGTTATAATCGACTAGAAACGACAAAAAACCGACTAAGCCATTGTTCCCTGCCGACATTTGACTCATTGCCAAACAAAACCGGCAATATGTATTCTTTCAAAACCAAAACACAAAAAAATGAGCAACATGAGAAACAAGGTACAGCTGATCGGGAGATTGGGTGCCAAAGCAGAAACAAAACATTTTGATTCGGGAAAAGTAAAAGCCTCCTTCAGCCTTGCAACCAAGGATGTTTTCAAAAACTCCAAAGGTGAAAAAGTCGAGGAAACCACATGGCATAATATAATTGCTTGGGGAATTACCGCCGAAACTATCGAAAAATACACCGACAAAGGCTCTGAAATTGCCGTGGATGGAAAGCTCACCAACAGGTCTTATGAAGATAAAGACGGCAATAAGAAATACATCACCGAGGTGGTGGCAGAAGAAGTGTTGTTGCTTGGAGAAAAAATTACATCGGCTTGATCCTCACTTCACCAAACAGCAATCCTATACTTAACATGGGATTGCTGTTTGATTTTTCTTGTTCAAAATCAAATGACCTGCTTTTCTAATTTTATTTTGTAAGTATTTTTTCTTCAAAAATTTAAGCGATTGATAGTCATGAACAATTCAAAAGAATTTGGGATTGTATTACAATGACGTCCAAATATGAGTAAATTTGGTATTTGGTAAACCTATTAAACATGAAAAAAATAGCAGTATACACATCGGGTGGTGATGCCCCGGGTATGAATGCCTGCATCAGGGCTGTAGTAAGAACAGCGATTTTTAGAGATTTGGAAGTATATGGCATTAGTTATGGTTACGATGGAATGATTAATGGCAACATCAAAAAGATGCAGTCCCATTCTGTAAGCAATATCATTCAACGTGGGGGGACTATTTTGAAGTCCGCGCGAAGTGAAGCATTCCGAACAAAAGAAGGCCGTACCAAAGCTTACGAACAACTGAAATCTTTTGGAATCGAAGGATTGGTAGCTATCGGAGGAGATGGCACTTTCACAGGCGGGAAGATTTTTTTTGAAGAATTTGGCATTCCGATCATCGGTTGTCCCGGCACGATAGACAACGATATCTTTGGAACAGATTATACCATCGGATTTGATACAGCTGTAAATACCGCATTGGATGCAATTGATAAAATCAGGGATACTGCAGCAGCGCACGATAGGATTTTCTTCATTGAGGTAATGGGAAGGGACAGTGGCTATATCGCTGTGGAATGTGGTATTGGTGGAGGTGCTGAATTTGTGATGGTACCCGAAACATCCACTGACCTTAAAGCAGTAGTCAAATCCTTGAGCAATCTCCGGAAATCAAAGTCTTCAAGTATTATTGTAGTGGCTGAAGGTGATGATGAAGGCGGTGCAGAAGAAATCATGCAAAAAGTCAAGGCAAAGATAAATGATCCGGATAAGGAATTTAAAGTCACTACTTTAGGCCATATTCAGCGAGGAGGAAGACCGACAGCACGGGACAGGGTATTGGCTTCCCGATGCGGTATGGCTGCTGTTGACGGATTGATCGCCGGAGAGTCAAATTGCATGGCAGGCGTAATGAATGGACAGGTTGTCTATACCCCATTTGCAGATTGTATTGGTAAAACCAAAGCGCTTACTGCTGACCATCTGAAATTAATCGAAATATTAAGTATTTAAGAAAACATGGGGTATCTACCTATAATCATTACACTTTCAGGATTTATTGGACTGTTTTTTTTGGTTGTCAATCAATCGATGATAGCTAAGAAAAAAGCGATTTTACAAATTCTTCAAGCTCTATTTGATAGTTTGGGAAAATCCGGTTCTACTCCCCAAAACCCAATCGATCTTCAGGCCAAAACCATCCATTACATTGATGGTGAATACCTGAGGGCAAAGTCAACCCTGAATGGTAAAACCCAATCATCTTTTGAAAAAGAAATCAGGCCTGTTTACCAATCTCTAAAAGTCACCATTTCACAATATAACAAACTGATCGGAAAGCGTCCTTATAGTTTTGTGGCAAAAGTGATGGGACACAAGCCTTTGGGTTAATTTAAACTACTGAGTTTTTTCTTCAATAAAGCATATGATTTCTTCCACTTTTCCGGGATGAAACCAAGTCATTTCTGGACTTTTTTTGAACCAAGTCATCTGTCTTTTTGCGTACCTACGGGAATTCCTTTTGAGCAACCTTATGGCTTCCTCTTTGTCATACTTCCCTTCCAAAAAACCGAAAACCTCAGAATATCCCACTGTCTGAAGTGCATTCAAATACCGATGTGGAAACAATTTTTCTGCTTCTTGAAAAATCCCCTCACCAATCATTTTATCCATCCTTTGGTCGATCCTTTGGTACAATTCCTTCCTGTCCCTTTCGAGCCCAATCATAATGCAGTTGAAAGTCCGGATATTTTTTTTCTTCTTTCTAAAAGAACTATAGGCCTTCCCAGTGCCAAGGCAAACTTCCAAAGCCCTCATAAGCCTTTGTGGATTATGGATATCTACCTGTTCAAAATAAACCGGATCTAGTTTTTGGAGCTTTGCCTGTAGGATTTGGATTCCTTGCTTTTCAAAATCCAAGATCAACTCCTTCCTGATGGCAGGATCGACATCCGGGATTTCATCAAATCCATAGCAGATCGCATCAATATAGAGACCTGAGCCTCCAGTCATGATCACTACATCGTGTTTTTGGAATAGCCGATCGAGCAGACTGATGGCATCGAGTTCAAATTTCCTTACATCATAGGGATCAAAAATAGACAGAGAATTGATGAAATGGTGAGGAACCTGTTCCAATTCCCGAATAGAAGGCTTGGCTGTACCCACCTCTGTCTCGCAATAAAACTGACGGCTGTCAGAAGATATGATCTCTGTTTGAAACTTTTTGGCTAGAAGTAGGCAAATTTCAGTTTTACCGACTGCGGTAGGACCGGCAATTACCAATAAATGTTTATTTTTCGAAAGCAAAATGGTTGTCAGTAAGGCAATATGTCAGCTGCAAAATTATTAATAATAAAGAATGAAATCCAAAAAGGTGCTTATTGTGGATGACAATTCACTCAACAGGAAGGTCTTTGAGCATATCATCGGCCAACTGTACCAATTTGAAACCGCATCAAATGGTAAGGAAGCTATAGAAAAAATCAAGACAGGTGAATATGATATTGTTATTACAGACATACAGATGCCCATCTTAGACGGTATCAACACCCTAAATATCATCAAAAATGAAAAACTTTCGGACATTCCGGTAATAGCTGTTTCAGCTTTTGCCAATGAAAGCGACCGCGAATATTTCATTTCAACAGGCTTTGATGATTTTATTCCAAAACCCATCAAGCCAAGGATTTTGCTTGAAACTTTAGACAGGCATATAAGAAGATCGGAACATAAAAATCAAGAACATGTAGTCCAAAACTTATCGGATTCGGAATTAGATACCAAAATAGTAACTACACTTCTGAAGTTCAATACTGCGGAAAACATCCGGAGTGTCTACGAAGAATTTGTTCATGAAAGCGAAACTTTACTGGATGAGGTCAAAATTTTGATCGAATCAGGAAATTATCCGGAAATCGGAGAAAAACTCCATATTATCAAAGGAAACTCTGGGACACTGGGGGCAATGGACATTTTCTATTTTTGTCAAAAATTTGAAAAAAACATAAAAACCTCCAACTTTGATAATACCACCGAAGAATATTTATCTTTGGTAAATCTAATTCACTCTTTTAGTTTAAAATTAAAATCATCTCAATTGCTTAATCCATGACGGAAAACAAGAAAGTTTTGGTAGCCGAAGATAGTTCAGTGATTATCAATCTAACCAAGAACGTCCTCCTTTTTGAGAAATACCAAATCACAGCTGTGAAAAATGGCAAACAAGTTCTTGACAAATTACTGATTGAAGATTTTGATCTGATCTTGATGGATATCAACATGCCTGTCATGGATGGTATAGAATGTACAAAAGCCATCAGGTCGCTTGAGGACAAAAGTAAATCAGGTATTCCGATTGTCGCCATTACAGGAAATTATAAGAATTATACGATGGATGATTTCAAAAAGGCAGGCCTTAATGATTACATCCAAAAGCCTTTGGATTATGACTTATTGCTCGCAACTGTGAGAAAACACCTTTCCTAAAAGGATGCAACCGGAATGACTGTCAAATACAACAAAAACTTTCTGGAAAAACTCGAAAATCTTTTTGCCTCATCAGACTTTATTTTGAGGTATGAGAAAGGAAATTTCAAATCGGGTTATTGTGTCCTCAAAGAAAATAAGATTGTCATTGTCAATAAATATTATACGCTAGAGGGTAAAATCAACGCATTGCTTGATATTATCAAAGAATTGGGTTTTAGCCCAAAAGATTTTTCTGATAAAAAACTTCAGGATTTAATTTCCGATTTACAACAAACCGAACTCAAGCTTTGAAAGTCACATTCTTAGGCACAGGGACATCCCAGGGCGTACCCGTGATAGCCTGTGACTGTCCGGTATGCAGTTCCCTTGACTTCAGAGACAAAAGATTGAGAAGTTCTATCCATCTTGAGATTGGTGGCAAAAGTCTGGTGGTAGACACTGGCCCTGATTTTAGGCAACAGATGCTCAGAGAAAAAATCCACCATTTAGATGGAGTTATATATACGCACGAGCATAAAGACCACACCGCCGGCCTTGATGACATTCGATCCTATAATTTTCTTCAAAAAAAAGACATGCCTATTTATGGTACCAAAAAAGTCCTAAACCAGATTAAGCAAGAGTTTGCCTACATTTTTGAGGAGGTCAGGTATCCGGGGGTCCCTTCAGTGACTACCCATGAAATCACCAACCTTCCCTTTTCGGCAGAAGGAATTGATGTAATTCCTATTCAGGTAATGCATTATAGGCTACCAGTTTTTGGGTTTAGGTTTGGGGATTTTACCTACATCACTGATGCAAAGTATATTGATAATTCAGAACTTGAAAAAGTAAAAGGGACTAAAATACTTGTCTTGAATGCGCTCCAAAAAACACACCATCTCTCCCATTTCACACTCGATGAGGCCATCCAGCTTGTAAATCAGATCAAACCTGAATCGGCCTATTTTACACACATCAGCCACCGTCTTGGAACGCATGATGAAATAGAGAGGAATTTACCTCCTAATATTCACCTTGCTTTTGATGGCTTGAAAATATCCCTGTAACCATGCACTTCAACTTCCATTTTTTAAAATTCCTTTGCCCTGAATTGGAAAAGGTATTTTGTGGGGCAGAAATCGTGGAATGTTTTTCCCAAAATAAGGATGAGTTGGTTATCGGAAGTACGAAAGATGAAAAAGATATCTTTATCAGGGCAAACTTACTTCCCTCTGTATCATGCGTTTCTTTCCCGGACAATTTCAAAAGGAGCAAAAGAAATACAGTTTCTCTTTTTCCCGAAATCATTGGAAAAAAGATCGCCAAGATCGAAGTCATCAATTATGAAAGGGCATTTATTGCTACTCTTGACTCAGGTGACATGCTCGTGTTCAAGCTACATGGAACCCGAAGCAATATTCTTTTCTATCAAAAAGATGATTTGCTTCCCAACCTTGTATTTAGAAATGAACTGAAGGAGGATAAAAACCTGATCCTATCTGACCTGCCCAAAAATCTACAGACCGATAATGATGCTTTTTTGTCGTTAGAAGGCAATGCCTCAAAGTTCTTACCCACACTCGGGAAAATTCCTAGAGAATGGCTCAAAAACCAAGGCTATATTGAGTCAGATATCGGAGGAAAATGGGCTCTGATGCAGGAATTGCTGGACATGTTGGATAGCCCTCTTTATTCCATCATCAAAGAAGGAAGCGAATATTTGTTATCTCTACTTCCCGAAAAGGATGCGATTTTTCAAACATCAGATCCAATCAGGGCTTGCAATGAGCTTTTTCGATATAGAGTTGTCATTCAGTCATTTGAGAAAGAAAAACAAACTTGGCTGAAGCAACTGCATGATCAACAAAAAAGGACAAAATCCTACATCCAAAAAACCGGTGAACGATTAGAACAACTTCTAAATGAAACCTCTCCTGCCCATATTGCGGATGTAATTATGGCAAACCTTCATGCCATCGAACCAAATATAGAACATGTTCATTTATTCAATTTCTATTCAGGAAAAGAGGAGATTTTTAAACTTAAGATGGGGCAAAGTCCTCAAAAGTATGCTGAGAACCTCTACAGGAAATCCAAAAACCGGAAGAAAGAAATAGAACAATTGTCCCAGAATTTAGCGGAAAAGGAAAAATTGTTTCAACAGAATGCTACATGGCTTGATGAAATGATAGCCTTCAATGACTTTAGAAGTCTTAGGGATTTTATCAAAAACAACCACCTTACACCAAAATCCAAGGAACAGGAAGAGCAGGTTCCATTCAAAAGGTTTGAATTCGAAGGTTTTGAGGTGCTGGTCGGTAAGTCTGCAAAGTCCAATGACGACATGTTGCGCAATTTTGCTTGGAAAGAAGACCTGTGGCTTCATGCCAAAGATGTATCCGGTTCGCATGTACTGATTAAGTACCGATCGGGAATCAATTTTCCAAAAACTGTCTTGGAAAGAGCTGCAGAATTAGCAGCATATTATTCCAAAAACAAAAATGAAAGCCTTTCTCCGGTGATTTATACACCCGCCAAATTTGTCAGGAAAGTAAAGGGTACGCCCCCCGGTGCCGTGATGGTGGAAAAGGAAAATGTGCTGATGGTTAGGCCGACAGGGCCAAAAGATGACCCAAATTAAAATCAGGATAAAGGAATTTGGTAAATAAATAAAATAAAAAAGGCTTCCAAATAATGGGAGCCTTTTCTTTTGAAAGATTTTATAAATTATTCCACCACGTGGATTTTTAGCATATTGGTTTTTCCTTTTTCTTTCAAAGGCATACTTGCTGTATTGATGATGATATCGCCGATTTTGACAAATCCATCCTTTTTCAATTGGTTTTGGATATCTGTAAAAGTAGCATCAGTAGAAGTGTTACTCTCATAATAATAAGCCCTTACACCCCATACCAAACTCAGTTGTGTCAAGAGGTTTTTGTTTCGTGTAAATATTAAAAGATTGGCAAGAGGTCGGAAAGACGCCAACCTCAATGGGGTCTGACCTGAAGTTGTAATTCCTACCAAGGCTTTTGCTTTCACGTTTCTAGAAAGTCTTGCTGCCATCAAGGTAAGGTTCTTACTTAAGAAGTTGGGGTCGTTTTCCTCTATTTTATATAAGTGATGAAAGACATCCTCATTGGTCTCAATGTAATTGATGATGGTACTCATAGCCTTGACCGAATTAACAGGAAACTGACCTGAGGCAGTCTCAGCAGAAAGCATCACAGCATCCGCGCCATCGAGTACAGCTGTCGCGACGTCATTAGTCTCAGCACGTGTTGGCCTTGGATGAGTAGTCATACTCTCCAACATCTGGGTGGCAATGATCACAGGTTTGCAGGCAACCTTGCACAAGGAAACCATCTTCTTTTGCCATAGTGGAACAGTTTCCATTGGCATTTCAACTCCAAGGTCTCCTCTTGCTACCATGATGGCATCCGTGGCCTCTATGATAGATTCTATATTTTGTAGGGCTTCAGGCTTTTCAATCTTGGCTACTATCTTGCAATTTTTGCCAGCCTTTGTGATTCTTTCTCGCAGGTCAATGATATCATCCACTGACCTTACAAAAGAAAGCGCGATCCAATCCACATCATTGGCCAAACCGAATTCGAGATCTTCAAGGTCTTTTTCTGTGAGTGAAGGAGCTGACACTTTAGTATTTGGAAGGTTTATCCCTTTCCTGGATTTCAAGATGCCGCCATGAATTACTACGCAACGGACGTTTTTCCCATCAGTATTGTTGACTGCAAGTTCAATATTACCATCGTCAATCAGAATCCTGTCACCTGATCTAACATCATTTGGTAGGTTCTCATATACAGTGCTTACAAGTTCCGCATTGCCTATAACCGGATCGTTGGTGATGGTGATTTTTCCTCCGGGGACAATCTGTACGCCCCCATTTTCCATTTCACCCACACGGATTTTTGGTCCCTGAAGATCTTGTAGGATCCCGATTTTGACAGTAAGTTTCTCATTGATTTCGCGGATCATTTTGATGACTTCTGCATGCTGGGCGTGTGTACCATGCGAAAAATTAAGTCTGAAAACGTTGGCTCCTGCATTGGCTAGACTTTTTAAAGTGTCAATATTGTTGGACGCAGGACCGATAGTAGCTAATATTTTTGTCTTATTGTAAAGAGCAATACTCATAGAATATTGGGTTTTAATAGGTTAATAAATTTTCTTTTGATTTGATTTTATCAATGTCGAGTTTGACTACATTTTGGATTAATCCAGATCTCGAAAGGCGCTCAATATAGTCAATAATATCCACTTCAGAAGTAAAATCTTGGATGAGTAGGAAGTAATCAAAGATTTTCAATTCAGGGATTAGGTATAATGAACTGGTGTCAAGAAAGTGTGATTTGTTTTTCAATAATTGGAGAAATCCATTTTCTTTCTCCCTCCGATATTGCGATATACTGAGTTTGGTACCATTTACAAATTCAAGTTCATAGTCCTCAGTTTTTGCTAATTTCTCTTGGAGTGAATTATTGACGATCCATGCCATCTTATAGTCTTTTACCGGCGCCACAATCCCAAGAAGATCAAATTCATACAGGTGTTCAACAACTAATTTATTTTTCTTCATTTGTGGAAGAATTTAACTTAACAAAATTAAAAATAATCTTCCAACATCTGGCACCACAAATAATATCTTGATTTAGGTAAGGTATTTTTTTGGCAATAAGGTTTTAAATCTATTTCTTTGCGGAGTGTTTTAAATTAAACTGTTCGAAAAATGTCTGAAATTGCACAAAAAGTTAAAGCCATTATCGTTGATAAATTAGGCGTAGAGGAATCAGAAGTGACTCCTGAGGCTAGCTTCACTAATGATCTTGGCGCTGACTCACTGGATACAGTTGAGCTTATTATGGAATTCGAAAAAGAATTCAACCTTTCTATTCCAGATGACCAAGCTGAGCAAATCGGCACAGTAGGTCAGGCTATCAGCTATCTGGAGGCAAACGTAAAATAAAATATTCATTCAAAATTCATTTATGAATTTAAGAAGAGTTGTAGTAACAGGTTTAGGTGCCCTTACACCGATTGGAAATTCTGTCCCAGAATTCTGGACCAGTTTGTCAAACGGTGTGAGCGGTGCTGCACCTATTACTAGATTCGATGCTTCACTTTTCAAAACCCAATTTGCCTGTGAAGTCAAAAACCTTGACGTAGAGCAGTTTATTGACAGGAAGGAAGCCAGGAAAATGGATCTTTTTACTCAGATGGGGCTAATTGCAGCAGATGAGGCGATCAAAGATTCAGGTCTTGATCTAGAAAAAATCAACTTAAACAGAGCAGGTGTCATCATGGGTTCAGGCATTGGTGGTCTCAAGTCTTTTCAGGACGAGGTCACTGATTTTGTACGGGGCGATGGTACACCAAGGTTCAATCCCTTCTTTATCCCCAAAATGATAGCTGACATCTGCGCAGGTTTCATTTCGATTAAGTACGGATTTAGAGGTCCTAATTTTGTAACAGTTTCGGCATGTGCTTCTGCCACAAATGCCATTATTGATGCTTTTAATTATATCAGGTTAAATAAGGCCGACATCTTCATAACCGGTGGTACAGAAGCTACCATTACTGAAGCTGGTGTGGGAGGATTTAATGCATTGAAAGCACTATCACAAAGGAATGATTCTCCAACGACAGCCTCCCGACCATTTGACAAAGACAGAGATGGATTTGTACTGGGCGAAGGAGCAGGATGTCTGATCTTAGAAGATTATGAACATGCCAAGGCACGTGGAGCAAAAATATATGCCGAATTAGTAGGCGGAGGAATGTCTGCTGATGCTTATCACATTACAGCTCCCCATCCGGAAGGAGAGGGTGCCAGTAATGTGATGAAAAATGCTTTGGAGGATGCTGAAATGCAACCTGAAGACATTGATTACGTCAATGTTCACGGTACATCTACCCCTCTTGGAGATATAAGTGAAGTAAAAGCAATTCAAAAGGTATTCGGCGAACATGCTTATAAAATAAATATAAGCAGTACCAAGTCGATGACCGGTCACCTTCTTGGTGCGGCCGGCGCAATCGAAGCCATCGCTTCCATACTTGCCATTAAAAATAGCCTGATTCCTCCTACCATCAATCACTTTACGGATGACGAGGATTTTGATTCTAGATTGAATCTGACTTTCAATAAAGCCCAAAAAAGAGAAATCAGGACGGCATTGAGTAATACCTTTGGATTTGGTGGGCATAATGCTTCCATCATTTTCAAAAAATTAACAGAGTAACATTGAAACTGTCAAGATTACTTCGGCTTAGGTCTCTGTTCTATTCTAAATACGAAAAAAGGCTTGCCTCCTCCATCAAACATATGGTTGGAAGCAAGCCTTTTAATTTGACCCTATACAAACTCGCAATCAAGCATGCGTCCGCAGCAGAAGAATCCATCAATGGAATGAAAATTTCTAATGAAAGATTGGAATATCTTGGTGACGCGATTTTGGGTGCAGTAGTTGCTGAATTTCTATTTAATAAATATCCTTATCGGGATGAAGGTTTTCTTACCGAAACAAGAAGCCGTATGGTAAATAGAGAGGCACTGAACCAAATTGCCATGAAAATCGGACTTTCCAAAATCATCAGTGAAGAATATAAGGGTAAGAATCTTAGTTCACACAAATCTCTTTATGGTGACGCTCTCGAAGCCATTGTAGGAGCAGTATATCTAGATAGGAATTTTGATTTTTGCAAAAACTTCATTTTAAAAAGGATCATCATCCATTTCGACCTTGACAATATCATAAGTACTACCACCAATTTCAAAAGCAAAATTATTGAGTGGAGTCAGAGAGAAAACTCTGAAGTGGACTTCAAAACTATAGCCATCAGTGGGGAACAGCGGTTTAAGGAATTTATCGTCGAACTCCATGTCAACAAGCAGTTGTTAGCTACAGGAAAAGGAGCTACAAAGAAGAAAGCTGAGCAGGAAGCTGCAAAAAATGGCTGTGAAATTTTAAACATAGCAGTTTAGAAAAAGTATATATGGGGTTAGTTTTAAGCTTCAATACCAAATAAATGTCAACATTGAAAATTGCTTGTGCCACAGTAAACCAAACTCCTCTAGATTGGGAGGGAAATATTGGTCACATCTCCCAAGCGATACTGAAAGCAAAATCCCTTGATGCCGATTTCATTTGCTTTCCTGAATTGGCTATCACAGGATATGGAAGTGAAGATTTATTTTTGAGTTATTGGTATCCTCAAAAAGCCCTAACCCAACTCGAAAAACTTCTCCCCTATTCCCTTGATATCACCATTGCAGTAGGTTTACCGATTAGAATACAAGACAAAGTTTACAACTGTGTGGCACTCCTTGAAAACCAAAAAGTAATTGGATTTGTGGCCAAGCAGTTTATGGC
This sequence comes from Aquiflexum sp. TKW24L, assembly GCF_023502205.1. Taxonomy (GTDB): domain Bacteria; phylum Bacteroidota; class Bacteroidia; order Cytophagales; family Cyclobacteriaceae; genus Cognataquiflexum. Next base: position 16,312 of record NZ_JAMFLG010000035.1, read on the forward strand.
CATTGATGGCGTTCATTATGAATTCCGTTGGTTTACCCCGTGGGAACATGGTAAAGTAATTAATTTTGAATTTCAAGGAAATCAGGTGCCTTTTGGAGACCTAGTACTTGAAAAGAAAGGAATCAAATATGGTTTTGAGATCTGCGAAGATGCGTGGAGAGGAAGTGTCAGACCGGGCTATAGACTCAAAGAAAGAAATGTAGATATCATTTTCAATCCAAGTGCAAGCCACTTTGCAATGGGAAAAAGCATATTGAGGGAGCAACTCGTCAATGAAAGTTCGAAACTCTTAAATGCCACATATTTTTACATTAACCTTTTAGGTAATGAAGCCGGGAGGATGATTTTTGATGGCGAAATATTAGCCTCCAAAGATGGTAAGCTTATCATGAAAAATAACCTTCTTTCCTTTGAAGATTCTCAGGTTACGACTTTTGATTATGACAAACAAGCTGCAGACTATCCTGAGATTCAAAGCACTCACCAAAAAAATGAGGAATTTGTCAAAGCTTCCTCGCTGGCATTATTTGATTACCTGAGAAAAAGCAAAAGTAAAGGTTTTGTCCTTTCTCTTAGCGGTGGAGCAGATTCTTCTACCATTGCGGTGTTGGTTTCTGAAATGGTCCGACGGGGTGTAGAAGAACTTGGCGTAACTTCCTTTTTGAAGAAATTAGGTTCCTCATTTATTCCTTTGACCAATAATCCTGTAAAAGAAATAACGGGACAGGTTCTGACCACAGCATATCAGGCATCTGACAATTCTTCATTCGCTACCTTTCAAAGTGCTAAATTATTATCAGAAAGCATCGGTGCTGAATTCCTCAATTGGGAAATCACGGATGAAGTCAAATCTTACACTGAAAAAATCGAGAAATCATTGGGAAGGAAACTTTCCTGGAAGGAAGATGATATCGCACTACAAAACATTCAGGCAAGGGCAAGGTCCCCGATCATCTGGATGCTTGCTAATATAAAAAATGCACTTCTTCTCAGCACCTCCAACAGAAGTGAAGGAGATGTGGGATATACCACCATGGACGGCGATACAAGTGGGAGTATCTCGCCAATTGCGGCGGTGGACAAATATTTTATTCTCCAATGGCTAAGGTGGGCAGAGACTGAACTTCAGTATTCTGGATTGAAAAAAGTAAATGGATTACAACCCACTGCCGAACTCAGACCTTCAGAAAATCAGCAAACGGACGAAACCGACTTGATGCCGTATTCTGTTATTGTTGAGATTGAAAGGCTGGCAATACGGGACAAAAGATCTCCTGTGGACATTTATTTGATCTTGAAAGAGGAATTGAGCCTAGAAAATGGATTGCTAAAAAGCTATATTAAAAAGTTTTTCCGGCTTTGGTCCCGAAACCAATGGAAAAGGGAACGACTAGCACCATCGTTTCACTTGGATGAGTTTAACGTAGATCCAAAAACCTGGTATAGGTTTCCTATTTTATCCGGAGGATATGCAGAAGAGTTAAAAGAATTGGATGAAATTTGAATTTCAAAAATAATCACCTGACCCCCAAATAGTTAAGAACATGACATTACAACTGATAGTAGACTATATCGTATGGAGTCCAAATCCTGCTGTATTCCCAAGTTTTGAAAGATTGAGGTGGTACAGCTTGTTGTTTGCTCTGGGTTTTATTATTTCACAGCAAGTGATGATCTATATCTACCGCAAAGAAGGTCAAGATGATAAACTGGTAGACAAGCTGACCATTTATATGGTAGTGGCAACAATTATAGGAGCAAGATTGGGACATGTGCTTTTCTATGAACCTGAAAAATACCTCAGTAATCCGATAGAAATCCTCAAAGTATGGGAAGGTGGACTTGCAAGTCACGGGGCAGCAATTGCCATTTTATTTGCTCTGTACCTGTATGCAAGGAAAGTTCCGACTCAGACTTATTTGTGGGTGGTGGATAGAATAGTCATTGTGGTAGCCATGACAGGAGCTTTGATTAGAATCGGAAATCTGATGAACTCAGAAATTGGAGGCAAACCAACCGGGACGGACAGTGGATTCGTATATGCCCGTGACAGTGAAGAAATTTTAGAAACACTTAGAATTCCTGTTCAGGAAGTCAGTGCCTATAAACCTGAAAACCGCGAATCAGAATTGAAAGGAACGGGAATTGTACCAGTCAATATCGATATAAAAATAGAAAAAGGCGGATTTAGTGAAGCAGACCTCAAGACGACCTTGGATACTGATGTCAAATATGTTTTGACAAAATTCAAAAGCTCCCAAAAATACATGGCAGAAAGTGTCGAAACTCCACTTAATTTTGATTTAGTGGATAAGGGAGACCATTATTTGGCTACAATTTATACGTTTGGTATAGCAAGGTATCCAACCCAGATTTACGAGGCTATTTCTTATTTTGTAATTTTTCTAGTACTCCTTTGGTTATGGATGACTTACAAATCAAGATTGCCAGATGGATTACTACTGGGATTATTTTTAATCGCTGTATTTGGAATGCGGTTTGTTTGGGAATATTTGAAAGAAAACCAAGTTGATTTTGAGCAGGGACTCACTTTGAATATGGGCCAATGGTTAAGCATTCCCTTAGTGGTCGGAGGCTTGCTTTTGGTTGGATTGGCATTGAAAAAAGGATTCAAAGGAAAAATCGACTAGGGGACCGGGTCATGACCGTGCCCACCCCAGGGATTGCAACTTAAAATTCTTTTGATTCCCAGCCAACCTCCTTTGAAAATTCCGTGTTTCATTATGGCTTCCTTAGTATATTGGCTGCATGTAGGCGTATACCTACAGGAAGCGGGGATTAAAGGGGAGATCAGATATTGATACACCAAGACTGGGAAAATGGCGATTTTGCGGATAATAGTCTTCAAATTGGAGGTGTTTTCAGAATAAAGAAAAATAGCTAGCTAAAGTTCCTTAAACTTAAATTTAGTCCGATTATATTGAAAAATTTTTACAAATATAGTCTCCTTATCTCCTTTGTTTTCCTTGGATTTTTTGAGGTGAGAAATGCTATTGGTCAAACAGAGACAAATCAGCAGGACAGCATTAAAGTCAACCATCCTGATAAAGTGGTCATCAACAATATTTTTATAATAGGAAATGAAAAGACCAGAAAAAATATTATTCTCCGAGAAATAGATCTCAAAACAGGCGTAATATACGATTGGGATGAGCTCATATCTATCATTCAGGCGGATGAGAAAAAAATCTATAACCTACAGCTTTTTACAAGTGTTGAAATCACACCCTTACTTACTGACAATGAACAAATTGAAATTTTGGTTTCGGTGAAAGAAAGATGGTATATCATCCCCAACATTATTTTTAATCTCGCTGACCGGAACATTGCAGAATGGTGGACCAACCAAAACCGAGATTTTTCGAGGGTAAATTATGGGGCTAGGTTAGTCCATAACAATGTAGGTGGGAGAAATGAAAAGTTAAAAATAGGAGCCCAATTTGGTTTCGTAAGAGCATTTGAAGTCCTGTACAGTATTCCTTACTTGGATAGAAATCAAAATCATGGAATCACAGGTCAGTTTACTTATTTTACCCAAAAAACCATTCCGGTTAAATCAGCTTTCAACAAACAGGTTTTTTATACCAATGAAAATGAGGAAGTCTTAAGGAAAAATTCCTCCGCCTATTTCAGGTACAGTTATAGGGCGAGTTTTTATAATTTTCATTTTGTTACGTTTGGATATAATAATACAATTATCAACCCGGATGTATTGGTACAAAACCCCGATTATTTCCTCCATGAAAGTACCAAGCTAAATTATTTTGTATTGGGTTATACTTTTCGTCATGATAAAAGAAACAACATTCAATATGCCACTGAAGGAGAGTTGCTCAACGTGGGTTTGACAAAATATGGTCTCTTTAGGGCTGACGATATCGATGATACCGAAATCACCCTAAATGCAAACAAATATTTCTTATTGGGAGACAAATTTAATTTTGTGACAGGTTTATCCTTCAGTTCATTTTTGGAAAAAAGACAGCCATTTACCTTGGTAAGGGGTATCGGATACAATCCATATTTTATCAGAGGATATGAACTTAATGTAGTGGAAGGTCAGCAAACACTTGTACACAAAAACAGCTTCCGATTCAAATTTATTGATATCGGTTATGATATTGGCAAATTTGTTCCTTTGGAGGAATTTTCCTACCTCCCACTCAAAATGTATCTCGGTTTTAATTTTGACCATGGATTTGTCAATGACCGAAACAACATACCTGAAAATGTAAGACTTACAAATAAATACCTTTTTGGTTATGGACCAGGTCTGGACATTGTAACCCTTTACGATATGGTTTTAAGATTTGAGTACTCACTCAACAACCAGGGGGAACAGGCATTTTTTGTCAATTTCAGGGCACCTTTCTGAATAAACGAAAGTTAAACGTTTAATATCGGGTACTGATTTTTTCCTTTCCTTTTGTCCTTGTATTTTTAATTGAACCGGTTTCCCTCGGTTTTCAGACATGGCAGACTTTATCAAATTTCCATTACTCTTCTTTCTGACACTGGTCTGTAGTATAGCTTTTGCTCAAACCGGCACAGAAGCATTTCCTAGAGGAGGAAGAAGCATGGGATTGGGAAATGCCAATGTGACAATCGGGGATATTTGGAGCATTTTTAACAATATTGGAGGGCTCGCAAAAATCGAAAATACACAAGCCACTTTTTCATACGACCACAGATTAAACCTCGATGAGCTCACCACGTTGGCAGCAGGCGCTGTGATCAAAGGAAAGAACAAAGCTTTTGGTTTGGGAATTTCGAGCTTCGGCTCCGAGCATTACTCTCAAAACCAGATCGGAATCGGATTTTCAAACCAATTGGGAATTGCAAGCCTTGGCATAAAAGTCAATTACCTGCAGACAAGTATTGAAGGATTTGGCACCGGCGGGGCAGCAATAATTGAATTTGGAGGAGTTGCAGAATTGACCCCTGAACTGTTTTTTGGTGCGCATGTCTACAATGTAACGAGAGCAAAATATGGCAAAAACTCAGACGACAGATTGCCAACCACTGTCAAGGCAGGACTCTCTTACCGTCCCAATTCCAAAGTGATGGTAAATATGGAAGCAGAAAAAGACATTCTACTTGACCCAATGTTGAAAATGGGACTGGAATACAACCTGATGAATCGGGTATGGACAAGAGTCGGAATGAATACCCAACCCAATAAATTCTTTTTTGGAATCGGCTTTCGGCCGAAAAGATTCCACATCGACTATGCACTCACCCAGCATCCAAACCTAGGGAACACACATCATTTTTCTTTCAATTATTTATTTCTTGGAAAATGAGAATCCTGATTCTCCTCATAGTGATAAATATTTTTTTTGTCCAAAATACTATTGCCCAAACTTACCGAAAAGGTGAAATCAATCTTGAAAGCTTTATCGAGGAGCTTTTTGGAATGCAGCGGACAGACGAGAATTACGGAGATTTGTATGAAAGCCTTTTACAAGTTTTTCTCAATCCAATCAATCTCAACAAAACCAATGCAGAGGAATTGAAATCCATTTTTATTTTGACACCTGCACAGGTCAACGGTTTTATTGCCTACCAAAATCAATTTGGAAAATTGATTTCAATTTATGAATTGCAGGCCATTCCGGATTTTGATTTGGAAACAATCTATAAACTACTGCCATTTGTTGTTTTGGACGATTCTGAAAGAATGCAGGGCTCACTTGTAGACAGGATTTTTAACTCCAGGGATGCCTATTTCATTTTTAGACAAAACAGAGTCTGGGAAACGAGAAAAGGATATACCCCGGCTGATACATTGTCAAATGGAAACCTGACAAGCAGGTACTTGGGTGATCCAAGTAACCTTTATGGTAGATTTAGAATCCAACATTCGAAGGATTTCAGCCTTGGATTTACCATAGACAAAGACGCCGGCGAGCAGTTTATCTGGCATCCATCGACAAAACGGTATGGGTTCAATTTCTTCTCTTATCATTTTACGCTATACAATCAAGGAAAATTCCGTGCCATCACCATCGGTGACTTTCAGATGCAGACTGGTCAGGGATTGGTATTTGGTGCAGGTTTTGGGGTTGGCAAAGGCGCAGAAACCATTACTACGGTCCGACGAAGTACCATTGGAATCCGGCCTTATACAGCTGCTTTGGAATACGGATTTTTTAGGGGAGCATCAGCAACCTACAAAGCAGGCCCGGTCAACATCACCCTAATGGCATCCAATGCTCCTAGAGATGGAAACTTACAGATCCAGCTGGATACTTTGGAAACAGCAGAGGAAATAATCACCTCCCTCCAAAGCAGCGGACTGCACCGAACTGCCACTGAAATCAATTACAAAAGCAGAGTCCGTGAAAGAAATATGGGTGGAAATATACATTACCAAAGCAGGAAACGAGATTTGCAGATTGGAGCAAATATCCTTTACACCCAATTTGGGCAGGAATTTCAAAGGAATAGGCAAGTCTATAATCAATATGAATTCTTTGGAAAAGAAAATCGCTTACACAGCCTTTACTTTGCATACAATTACCAAAACTATTTTTTCTTTGGAGAGACAGCCATTTCTAAAAGCGGAGGAAAAGGATCAGTTTTGGGAATGATGAGTAGTCTTCATACTAAGCTTGGATTTTCAGTTTTGTGGCGAAGGTTTGACAGGGACTTTCACAGCTTTTATGGCAATGCTTTTTCAGAGGGAACGCGCCCTATCAATGAACACGGAGTCTATTTTGGTTTGAATTATAAGCCCAATCAAAAATTTAACTGGGCATTGTATTACGATTACTTTAAGTTTCCATGGTTGAGATATCGAGTTTATGCCCCTTCTTCGGGTAACGAATGGCTGACCAGATTTTCCTATTCACCTTCCAGAAAAATTTTGCTATTTGCACAAATCAGAGAAGAATCCAAAGCTAGAAATGTGAGTGAGCTGTCCAATAATTTTCAATCCAGCTATCAACTATCACAAGGTAGAAAATGGAATTATGCCTTCAACCTTGACTATGCCATCGACAATCATTGGAGCATCAAATCCAGGATCATGTCGAGCACCTTTGATTTTAATGGCAAGAAAACACGGGGTTTTGCGATAAGTCAAGACGTCAATGTAGATTACCAAAAGTGGCGGCTGTCTACCAGAATTGTTCTTTTTGACACGGAGGATTATGACAACAGACAATTTATTTTTGAAAGAAATGTACTTTGGCTGTTTTCAATCCCCGCCTTGAACGGTCAGGGAATGCGGTATTACCTTTTGGGCCAATATAAAATCAGCCCCAAATTGACTTTTTGGGCAAGGTATGGAAGAACAATTTACACTGATCGGGAAGTGATTGGAAGTGGTCTGCAAGAGATCAAAGGAAACACCATTACGGAAACAGTTTTTCAGCTCCAATACCAATTTAACCGATAATTTCCACCATCGGTACAATAAGAAAATCGGGTTTTTGATATCTTGAAAAGTCAAATTATCAACCTATGAAAAAAACACTTTTACTGATTCTGATCACTGCCTTAATTCTCCCTTTTAATTCATTCTCCCAAAATATAGACAAAAGCAAGCTTTCCAAACAGGAAGGTTTCTTCACTTTCTATACAGATGAAGACAAAGGAAAAATCTATCTGGAAGTGGATAAACTCGATTTTGAATTCTTATATGTGAATTCTATGCCGGCGGGAATCGGTTCCAATGACATCGGTCTCGACCGTGGGCAACTGGGAAGAACCCGTATCGTGGAATTCAGAAAAGCTGGAAATAAACTTTTATTGGTCCACAAAAATTATGATTTCCGGGCTTTCAGTGACAATGCATCGGAAGTCAAATCAGTAAAAGATGCTTTTGCAGAGTCCGTTCTTTGGGGTTTTGAGATCAGTAATAGTGAGGGAGGAAAGTTCTTGGTCGATGCCACCAACTTCTACCTGCAGGATGCGCACATGGTAGGCGAAAAACTTGGATCAGCCAAACAGGGAACTTACAAAACGGATCCTTCACGAAGCGCTCTTCACTATCCGATGACCAAAAATTTCCCTAAAAATACCGAGGTGGAAGCCATCGTGACTTTGACCGGAACTCCGACAGGTGCTTATATCAGGTCAGTGACACCTTCACCAGAATCAGTGACAGTGCGTCAGAGACATTCATTTATTGAGCTGCCTGACAGCAAATATATACCACGGGAATTCGACACCCGAGCTGGATATTTCCATATCGATTACATGGATTTCACGACACCGATCGGTGAACCGATGGTCAAAAAATACATCTCTAGACATAGATTGGAGAAGAAAGATCCTACAGCTGCTAATTCTGAAGTGGTCGAACCCATCGTTTATTACCTTGACAGAGGTACACCTGAACCTGTCAGATCAGCTTTGTTGGAAGGGGGGAATTGGTGGGCACAAGCTTATGAAGCTGCAGGTTTTAAGAATGCCTACCGTGTGGAATTGATGCCGGAAGGTGCAGACCTGATGGATGTCAGATACAATGTTATCCAATGGGTTCACCGCTCCACAAGGGGATGGTCTTATGGTTCTTCAGTTACTGACCCAAGAACTGGTGAAATCATTAAAGGACACGTGACTTTAGGAAGTCTCAGGGTTAGACAGGATTTTTTGATAGCACAGGGATTGATTCAGCCATTTGAAGATGGGAAACCAAAAAATCCTCAAATGCTTGAAATGGCATTGGCGAGATTGAGACAGCTTTCTGCACATGAGATTGGACATACGTTGGGTTTGGCGCATGCCTATGCTTCCTCTCCCACCAACCGCGCTTCTGTCATGGATTATCCTTATCCGATGATCAAAATGGACGATGACGGTAACATAGACATCTCGGATGCCTATGACGACAAGATCGGAGATTGGGACAAATGGGCAATCCGATATGGGTATGAGACCGTTCCTGCCGGAAAAACAGAGCAAGAGCATCTCAAAAAATTACTTGAAGACACTTATGCCGCTGGACATACCTTTATCTCAGACATGGATTCAAGACATCCAAGTGGAGGCCATCCCACTTCCCATCTTTGGGACAATGGTGCCTCTGCACCTGATGAACTCATGAGGATGATGGCCATGCGGTCTAAGAAGCTGAATTCTTTTGGATTGAATGCCATAGATGAAAACCAACCTGAGGCATTGATGGAGGAAGTACTTACTCCTCTATTTTTGATGCATAGGTACCAATTGGAAGCAACGAGCAAACTTGTGGGCGGATTGGATTACACATATAAAGTCAAAGGCGATAACCAAAGGGTCCAATCCAGATTAGAAGCATCCAAGCAAAACGGTGCTTTGGACGCTTTGCTTTATGCCATTCAGGCAGAACAATTGGCGGTACCGACACAGATTTTGGACAGAATTCCTCCCCGCCCTATGGGTTATTCCAGGACCAGGGAAACTTTCCCTTCAAGGAATGGGCTGAACTTTGATCCTTTGGCTCCTGCAGAAAATGTGGTAGACCACATTTTTGGATTCTTATTTGAGTCGGGAAGGGCTAACAGATTGCATCAGCAAAAATTGTTTGATGCCGGTTTACCTTCTTTTGCGGAAGTATTGCAAAAAGTAACCAAACAGGTTTTTGATAGGAATTCTGAAAGCACCTACAATGGTGAAATCAACCTGATGATTCAAAACAAACTTACAGACCACCTGATCAACCTTGCCAAAGATCCTAGGGCAACGGCCACAGTGAAGGGCATTACTAGAAATCAATTAAGGGAAATTGCCTATTGGAATTGGAATAAAAATGAAAGCAAAACAGCTTCTTCCAAAGGTACCTCAGACGAATTTCATCGATACTTGGCTGACAAAATCAATAATTTCTTCAGTGAAAAAGAAGAATTCAGCATTCCTGCCGAATTGGCTATTCCGGACGGGGCACCGATCGGAACGACGGATCTGAGCTGTGATTTTGAATATTGAAAAAAACCAAAATCAAATCAACAAACCCGATTGAATATATTTCAGTCGGGTTTTTTATTGGATTGTCTTTTTGGAGCCTGCACACTTTTTGGAACAATATTTCACATTTTCCCAATTCTTCTCCCACTTTTTCCTCCATGCAAAAGGTCGATTGCAGACAGGGCAAGTCTTGGTTGGTAATTCTGATTTCTTCATATACCAAAAAGCATTATTGTAATAAAAAGTTTGAAAAAATTTCCACTCTCACTTTTGTCTCAAATCTCATGTCTCAGATCTCAAATCTCAGATCTTGCTTCTCACCTCTTTCAGTGTTCTCCAAAAGTCTTTTCTCCTGCAGTAATTCCCAGTTCTAAAATATTCTGCCTTGGGGGTAATGGGCAAGTGGCATGTGGTGTAAAAACACAAGGGGGATTATAAGCTTTATTGAAATCCAATATCACCTTGTCTCCTGAAATTGGTTTTTTGACATACAAATACCTACCTCCACCATAAGTCTCTCCCCCGCTGGTATTGTCGGCAATAATTAGGTAAAGCTCATCCGCGGCATCCAAAGCATCAATCTTGTAGGTTTTCCCCTCTTTCTCAAATTCAACAAAGCCCGGTGATGGGTTTGGGGTGGTCTGTCCCAATACATTTGTAATCGGGATTTCCCGGATAGGTTCAAAAGGGACAAACCTCGCTTCAATTCTCCAATCCAAATCTACCGGATACCTTTCAATACCTTCAAATTGGGTTACAGCAGCTGTTTCCAAATCTCTCAACCTTACCCCATAGGCATCTGCCCTTTTGATGATGGTCCATCTCAGACTTTTCAGAGATAGCTTTTCAGCGACCTGTGTTTCAGTATCAAAGATTTTGACTTTTTCTTTCAACACATTTTCACCCTTAAAAACACTATCTGTTTTTGGGGTGAAATAAACTTTACCTTCTTCCAAAGTAAAAACCCCGATCGATTCTGGAAATCCATCAGATTCCAAGCGAAACCCAGATTCAGTACTGTTTCCAAAAGTGGTCTCTCCTACTTCCAGCCAATGCAATCCTATCAGGTTGAGCCAACCTTCATCTGCTTTCAAGGAATTGACTCTTTCTTGATACCATGTTTCTACGTCTGTAGCATGTTCCTCAGCGCTGATGTTATTTTCTTTGGTGTCACAAGCAAAACCCACATTTAAATAAGCTAAAATCAGAAAGAATCGAAATGGTATCATTGGTGTTTTAGTTTGTAATTGTGGCAAGTTAAAAATCTTATTTTCCAAAAAATATGTCTCTCACAAATTAAATCAGATAAAGGAAAACAGAAAATATTTCCGGTCGAATAAAATTTTTTCTATTTGAAATGAATGGTGAGTATCTTGAACATTGAATCAAACCAAATAACCATGAACATTTTTAAAAGAATAACAATAGTGGCAATATGCCTCCTGACTCCAATGGTGGCAATGTCCCAAACTGGCGTAGGAACCAAAAAACCAAAAGATGCGCAACAGCTTTTTGATGGAAGCCGAAAAATGCTGGATCAAAATTGGACTTATTGGCAAGGCCCAAGATTGAAAGCCGAACTTCCCATCAAATGGCAAATCGTAAAGGATCCGGTAGATAAAGGAACCGTAATGAACAGCAATGACCCCGCTGCTGCAGGCGGATTGTATGGTGCAGCGGATATAGTGACCAAAGAGGAATTCAAGGATTTTAGGTTGCATGTTGAATTTTTGATTCAGGAAGCAGGAGGCAATTCAGGAGTCTACCTTCAGAACAGATATGAAATCCAAATCCTTGATGGGGACTATGGTGACCATGGATTGGCTGCTATCATCAATGAACATATTCCAAATGAAAAAGCTTATAACGGAATTGGCAAATGGAATGCCTATGACATCAATTTCAAAGCAGCCAGATTTAAAGATGGAAAATTGGTAGAGAAAGCAAGAACCACCATCTACTTCAATGGTAAAAAAATCCATGAAGACAAGGCTATCAGCCAAGTTTGGGGTGGTCCTAACTCGGGACAAGATGGAGGGAATGATGGTGGAAAAGGCATCACTGACAGACCAGGAGGCATCAAGCTACAAGCAGAAGGGCATAATGTGCTTTACAGGAATATTTGGATCAAAAGCATCGACTTAGGGGAAAAGGGAACTGATTTTTGATCCAATATCATTCAAAAAATTTGATTAGGTAATTTTATAAAGTTTGGCAAATTCCAAAACATTGGGATACATCTTTTCCTTGATTTCAAAAACCTCGGCTACACTGAAAAACCTGATTTCAAGGCATTCAGGGGAAGGTTTGAAATCTAGGTGGAAAAATTCAGTAGCATAAACAGCATTGACAATATATTGACCTTTGGGATTGATGGCGGGGAAAAAATAAGAGGGATAATCAGAAATGGTCTTAGCTTCTAGGGCCATTTCTTCCTTTAATTCTCTTCGCAATCCTTCTTGGGGATTTTCTCCAAAATCCAATCCTCCACCAGGCAGTTCCCATAAGCCATTTTCTTCCCTGACCAAAAGGAATTTATTCGAAGAGTCTAAAACAAGGGCTTTGATCGAAACCCTATAGAAACAGTCAGGTATAGGGTATGTCATAGTAAATAGATCATTCAACTCAATATACAATGGCTATAAAAATAAAAAAACCTGTGAGGTAAGCCCACAGGTTTTTTTATTTTATTTTTTGGTGTTAGAAAAATCTGATCACCCTTACTCTTCTTGTCTCACTTTTTGGCTTAGACAATTGTTCTCCGGTCACAAAAGACATTACGCAAGCGTTGGTTGCATTTGATTCGCAAGAGCTCCAGTATTCTACCGTAGAAAATCCTCCAATTCTATCCCTGTTATCATAGAGATAATTCATTTCTTCTAGACTTGGCATAAACCAGTCATTGAAGCCTCCGAGATTAAAATTAAGGGTTACTCTTGCTGCAACTGTTCCATTATTTGCAGGATGGCATTGAGTTGGGTTATTGTAAAAATCAGGTAAAGCATCATGAAAAGCAAGAACCCTCTCCGTGTTAGTCCTTCCTGCACCGAGTGCAATAGAAGTACCTCCAACTGCAGTGCCTTGACAACCCCATTGGGATTCAAATACTTCCTCTACAGGAGCGATAATTATTCCGGTTCTTTTGCCTTCAACAAAACCTTCTTGCCCAGGTTGGAAAATATGGGCAACTACTCCTCCTTGAAAAGGCTCACCAATAGTAACATCTTCTGGACTCTCCTCTTTCACGCATCCGGAGAAAATGACAATAGTGCTCAACAAAATGAACACTATCGATTTTGACGATAATAGCTTGCGATATAACATATGACAATTTTTAGGTGGGTGATTAACTTCGCTTTTAAAACGAATTAAGCACAACAAAGTTAACATAAAATAAATACAAATCTATGGTTCAATAATTAAGTTTCAAATCAAAATTGATGCCTGATTATCAAATCTCCCAGTCAAAATGCCTCAACCGATAACATTGCATGGCATTTTGCCCAAGTTTATTGGCCAATTGATAATTCGCAACAGCTCCGACGCCTGCACCGATAATAGGTATAAGTTGCGCTAGCTTGACCAAATCAAGGTAATCCCGATATTCCAATTGAAAATCCCTCCAATCAAAATCAGATACATCAGCCGGCAATTTTGAAATATAGTCATCCCAATTTTCAAGCAGCAAAAGGGTCTGATTTCTGCTTCCCTGACTAGAAAAAGTCAATTTGAATATGTAAAGTAGGTACAGACGCTCTTCAAATTTCTTAACATCATAGCCATAGGCGGCAGCGATTTCAAAAAGCATTTTCATTTTGATGGTAAGGAAGGCCGGAAAATCTGCCAATCCTAATAAAATCCCACCTGCTCCGGTAATCGCTCCTTCGGCTGAGGCAGTTTTCTGATACAGCTTAATAATCTTTTTTACCTTAATCTCCCTTTCTTCCAAAGTCATGGACTGTAAAGGAGTAGGGGTGATGTATTTGGTGCCAAACAAAACACCTTTGACCATCTTCTCAATTGCGTAAGTAATTACCTGATGGACTTTTTCAGGAATGATGCTATTGATTCCCTCTTGTGTACTTTTAGTCAGTTTACTGACAAACCCAGGTTTTTTTCTGGTTTTTGCCAGCCATCCATTCAGCTCAGCATAAGCGATGTCATTATAATAGGACGTTGACAAATACTGAGGCATAACATAAATTTGTTTTATACCTCTTTATACCAATTTATGAAGCTCTGGGTTCAGATTCGAGCCGGGTAGTTTTGCCTATTTTCCGGTAAAGGTTAAATTATTTCTTTCAATTGCTCTTATTGCTTTTTGAAGGTTGGTCTCCTAAATCCCTGACAACAAGAATCCACCCATCTTCCAATTCCACAAAACCGTAATCAAAGCTGTAGGTGTACACATTTCCTTTCCAATTGATAAAAGTGTGGGTGTGGTATTTGAAATGATAACCTAGACGGTGAAGCCTCTCTTTTGGAACTTTCACCTTTTCTACCCCATCCACCAAAATACCTTCGAGAATATTCCTGTTTATTTTCAGGTAGCCCATGATGTTTCTGACTTCCGCACTATCCCCAATTCTTCTTTGGTTATTGTGGCTATTGCGACAATAGTCATCACAAAACTTTTTGTCTACCCTACCAAGTATTGATTTGCCACAATAGTGGCATTGTTTTCTATCTAAATCCATGTACAGCATATTAAAAATTTCGATAAATACTTATGATAGAAGTAAAAATATTTAGTAGTTTAGTTTAAAACAATACCCAAAACTGGGTATTTATTTCATAAAAAGTAAAAAACATCAGTCTAATATTGTACAATTCAAGTATTTAATTTAAATAATTGTATAGACCAAATTTTCGGATATTGCACTTTCAGTATTTTTCATGAATTTCTGTCATTAACATGACCATTTCATTTCTGATTTCGGAGGTTGGCCTGACGAAATTATTATTCATAAAAACATAGCGATAAGTCCTCCCCTTTCTGGTTTCTAACCAGCCACTTTGTAAATGCATATATCTTAAAGAACCAGTCTTTGCCCAGACAAAGGGAATCCCATTATCTGTTTTGTAGGCATTTTTAAGGGTTCCTGACACTCCACCTGCGGGAAGAAGTAGCTTAAGTCTTTCTTTATCCTGTATTTTTTGCTCCAATTTATTCAAAACCTCCAAGACTGTACCCGGCGTAAAAAGATTAAACCTTGACAGACCCGAGCCATCTTCCCAAATAGGTTTATGTTTCAAATCCTTTAAATGATTTTCCAAACTGTACTCAATGGTCTTGTTTATAGCTAGGGTATCTCCCACTACGCCTGAACAAATCAACAATATCTGCTCGGCAAGAAAATTATCACTCGGCAGCATCAAATGCTTATAAAGACTATCTGAGGGAATGCTATATAGAGTTTTTACACCAATCGGCTTTTGTTTTTTGATCAGAGTAATGTTCTTTTTCAAGGTATCCTGTAACAAAACCCTTGTGACTTCCATGTCCATGGGGAAAGGTATTTGGCTATCAAAACCAATTGGAATAGGAAGATTTGGCATTAATAATTCCGTTCCCATTTTGGACCTGCGGAATCCAAATCTATTGGTAACAAAACTCGAATCGACTTTGATATAATTCAGTATTGGTGGCGGACTGACTTTGAGTTTACTGCTTGAATCTGATTTTATGATTGTCTCATTGCCATACATGGGAAAATGGCTCAAATCTGCCCTCCAAGCACTTGGCTCAAATTCGATATCCGGATCTTTGGCAAAATATATTGTATGAGGACTTTTAGAGAGAAAATCAAATACTTTTCTATTGTCCAGTTTGGGATGCAAAAAAGAAGGATCTCCCGTACCCCATACAATCAATGAATCACCGTTGATATGGTATTTCAATCCAGGAATGGAATCCCCGAGAATATTCAAAGCTGCATACAATGTCAAGAGCTTGGTATTGGAAGCGGGCACAAAATACCTGTCATGGTTTTGTTCATAAATAATTTTCCCTCCCTCTTCCTGAAGCATAAATCCTACAAAGTGCTCCTGCATGATGTCGGATTGCTCAAACATCTTGCGGACTTTTCTGGAATTCAATTTTTGGGCTTCGGTGATTTGAACTGAAAACAGAACAGATAGAGTAAGAACAAAAATTGACTTTTTCATTAAGGATTGAGGTGTTTTTTGAGAAAATCAGCTGTGGCTTGGTTGACTTTGACCATGTTGGAAAAAATCATCCAATGGTGGCTATCGCCCGGTATAATCAGGTATTCATATGGCTTCTTACGCTCCTCAAATCTTCTGATTAAGTCTGTGGTCTGACTGACCTGGACATTTCTATCATCATCTCCATGGATAAACAAAACCGGGGAAGTCCAAGTCTGGATATAAGCAAGTGGGGATGAAAACCATGCAATCTTCACTGCCTCATCAAAATCCGAGGCTTTTTCATATCCTTCCGGCATTTCCAACCTTCCCGAGAGGTTGTGTACCCCATGGATATCTACACCTACTTTGAACAGACCGGAATCTTTTCCCAAAGCCAATGCCGTCAGGTATCCGCCATACGAACCGCCATAAATCCCGATCCTCTCTGCATCAACTTGAGGTAAACCTGCCAAATATTCTCCAGCTGCTTTGACATCCAAGTATTCCTCGGCTCCCTGCCAGTAGGTTCTTGCCGGTTTGTGAAATTCATATCCATAGCCTATACCTAACCTGAAGTTGACAGATAAGACCACAAATCCAAGCTCTGCGAGGTATTGGTTGACAGCATAGGTATTGGAATAATAATCCATATAGCTCCAACCCAAAAGCATCTGCCGCTGTGGACCCCCATGAACAAAAAGGACCGCCGCTTTTTTGGCAGGCCCCCCCTCTTTCTCAAAAAGCTGTCCGTGAACAGTGAGTCCATCGGGAGATTTGAAAGTGACCTGCTTGGGAACCACTAGATTTTTTGAAGGGAAATCCGCAGGAACCAAGTTCTCTGCAAGAAACTTAGATTTTTTACTTTGAATATCCACCACAGCCGGAAGCAGAGGCCGTTTTGCATTTGCAGAAAAATAGGCGACAGATTTGTTGTCAGAAAAGACAGCAGGAATGGCTTCAATACCTTCCCCTTCTGTCAAAAGCTTCATTTCTCCCCCATTGGCAGACACCATTCCGATATGTCGTCTGTCAATATCCTCCTTGGTAGAGCCAGTGTTGGTTGAGAAAACCAAAAACTTCTTGTCGGGACTTAATCTGATATGCTCTACCATATAGTTGCCTTTGGTCAATTGTTTCGATTGCCCACTTGCAGCATCTATGGAATAGAGGTGTGGCCAACCATCTTCGTAAGACAAGTACACAATTTTATTGTCCGCCGCCCAATTGAGGTTAAATCCTCCGTTGGTGGTGGGTACCGATCCCCGAAGTGTTTCCGGAGCTTTCCAACTTTTGGTAGCAGTACCTGAGTTGGCATCCGCCACCCAGATTTCCCAAGGGCTGTGTCTTTGTTCCAATAAAGGAAGCGCTTCGCCTTTTCCTCCATGCAATCTCACAAAAGCGATCTTGGCACCATCTGTAGACCATCTCGGGCTGACATCCCTGCTAAAAGAGGGAGCGATCCATTGGATAGGGTTGGAAGCACCACTAAAAATCCCTATCAATGAATGAGTACTTCTATTGGCTACAAAAAGTAACTTCTTTCCATCCGGAGACCATTCCAAAGAATGGATATTTCCTTTGGCTTCAAATAATTGAGACGCTTTTCCGTCCTGAGGGGAAATCGACCAAACCTGCCCGCCTTTGATGTAAGTTATGGTTTTGCTGTCAGGTGATATAGTGGGATAATCCCCTTCCGTCAAGGCTTTGGCATCTCCTCCACCAGTGGAAACTGTCCATAATTCAACCTTAGGCATCAAGGTTGATTGGGCTGGATTAAATCCCACATTCGTATCCCAATTGCTGCCATGTTCTCCGCCACGTACAAAAAGTAGCCAATTTCCATCCGGCGAAAATTGCAAACTGCTGATCTCCTGACCGTCATCTTTGTCAAATGTGGTGACTTTTCGTGGACTGAAATCCGGAGCCTGGGCCACATAGACATTCCTAAGTCCTTTTTCATTCATCGTCCAAGCCATCCTGTTGCCTGTATTGGAAGTGACCAATTCGGAGGGAAAGGAAAAGGAAGAAACCTGCTCCATGGTAAAGGATTGAGCAAAAATGGAAGCCCAAATCAGCAAGTATATGGAAATCGATAAGAACAGCTTTTTCATAGCATTATGGTTTAGATCAAAAATTACAAAAAAAGGCACTCTTTTGAATGCCTTTTTTTAATTTGGGAATAATTCTTTTTCTATGGTAAAATGGTGAAGTTCACATTTCTACCATTGCTTAGGTTATTAGAGGTCATGACCTCCACCCTGAGGGTGATGGCACCCGGACTTAATGCAGGAACAGTATATGCAAATGTATCATTGTAGGAATTCTGCCTATTATGACCTGATATTGCCTTGGTGGCAATTTCAGTTGCTTGGCCTGCGGCAATCTGGATCAGTTTCAGCTGAATGACATCTTCATTTTCGGAAAAATACCTGAAGTTTACATTAACTGTAGCACCTACACGCCCTGAGGTGGGCGAAAGTGTCATCACAGGAATTGTCGCTACCCTCCCTACAAGGTCATACCCTTCATTGTATTCTTCAAAACATGATGAAAGTGAAATAAGGAGGACTATTGAGAATATTGAAATATATTTTTTCATCTTTTTAGCGATTTAATATTAAAGATCCCAAAATACTCTAGCCAATAAGGAAGTCTCCGGAATATTGGAAGCGTTGTTATCCAATTCTGAAGGTGGGTATAAGAACCTTCTTGGAAATGCGCCATTAGTCAGGTTGTTAGGTGCAGGACTTATCTGGGGAGTACCGCTTACAGTCGGAGCCGCTCCAGCTGGAATACTCCTTCTCCAATCCACCCATGATTCCGTCTGAAGATACATATCGATATGCTTTTCATTAAACAGTTTTTCCAATCCACCTGCCTGGAGCGACGCACCTGTTTCGGATGCATAAATTGCCTCAAAAGCCGGATTGGCAGAACCTGTTACCCTCAAGACCGAAGCTTTAACTGCCGCATTATAGGCAGCTGCCGCCAAGTCAAATTGCCCTAACCTTATTCTTGCTTCAGCCTCGATGAATTTCAATTCCGCATAAGTCATAAAATTGGTTGGTGCACCGGGAGAGAAAACATAGGGACCCGGTCTAGACGTCCCCGCAGGAATACTTGGAGATCCATAAGGAGCACCCACAAATTGTCCATTGGAATTTGGTGCTACATAAAAAGGTAACCTAGGATCATGAACTCCCACGGCTACCCTATCACGGAGTTTTCTTACAAAAACCTCACAAACTGCGATGTTATTCTGCCCAAATGTACCTTGAAGAAATCCAAACCATGGACCTGCAGCGTCCGGTGTTGTTCCGAAGATCACTTTGAAATCATCTGCATTATTTAGGAACGCACCTGCGTTAATTGCCGCCAAAACATTATTGGCTGACCCCTGCGGATCGACTTTGCTCAAATGGTTTGCATACCTTGCTTTGAGGGAATTAGCAGCTTTAATCCACTTTGGTATTGAATTGGTTCTCCATGCATTTTCATTTGCCGCAGGATAAATCAAGTCATTGTTTGATGGAGAAAAAGTGCTGCTAGCGTTTAAATCAGCAATTGCCTCATCTAGCAAACTGAAAATCTGAGTGTAAACCGCCTGTCCCCCATCAAATTTTGGTTGAGGAAATTCCACCGGATTCAATGCCTCTGAAAACGGAACATCACCCCATAGATCAACGAGATTGCCTAATAGCAAGGCGGTCTGGATTTTGGCTACTGCTCTGTAATGGGTAGAGCCATTTACCTCCGACTTGGCTATGATTCTTTTTAAATCCGTCAAAGCACCTGCGTAGAAATGATTGTTCCAGGTAGCCTGAAAATTGGCCGGAACGTAGGAATAGATGGTAATATTCTGCTGAACATTGAGTGTACCTGTCATGTATTGGACTAGTGTACTTGCTGACTGAGCAGCAAAATCACCTATTGCCCAAGTCATATTGGCTTGGGTGGCAGGCAAGGTTACATTTACCGGCGCATCAGATACGGCGTTGGGATTGATATTTGCATCCTGCAAATCACAACTGAATACCGTCATTCCAAGAAAAAGTGCCAGTCCCTTATTTAATATATTGTTTTTCGATTTCATCTTTTCTTCATTTATCATTGGAGATCATTAAAATCCTAAACTCAAATTGATTCCCATACTTCTTGTGGTAGGTGTACCAAATGCATCAACACCCATAGAACTGTTGGGACCTCCGAGGTTTGTCTCAGGATCTACACCGGAATACCCTGTAAGTAAAAGGACATTTCGAGCATACAAGCTTACATTCAGCGACCTCATTTTAAGCCTATTCGCAACTTCCCTAGGCACAGAATAAGATAAGTTGATGTCCCTCAGTCGGATCCATGTCCCATCTTCAATAAATCTCTCGGCTATGTCTCTGTTGCCCGTTGCATTGTTATAGTAAGCAGCATCACTGATGAGAACTTCCTGGGTATTTGGTGTTCCGTCTTCTTTCACTCCACGAAATACAACCAAGCTTCCTCTGTCTTCAGTAAAGGCACCCACACCTTGGGCTCTCATCCAGTTGGTAGTTACATTTGCCACATCGCCACCGATCCTGAAGTCCCATAAGAAGGAAAGTAAAAAGTTTTTATAAGAAAGGTTATTTCTCAAACCAAGAAGAAAATCCGGTGTAGGATCTCCTATTTTTAGATCCCCCGAGGGATTGCTTTGTGATGGCATTTCCCGCATAGGGTAACCATTTGCACCAATTACTACTTCACCATTAGCATCTCTTCGGAATCCTGTTCCATAAAATACGCCGTAAGGTTCTCCCTCTTTCACTAGTGGTCTAAGGTTACCAAATCCAGCCAAAGCGATCCTGTCAACAGGAAGTTCCAAAACGACATTCCTGTTTCTTGAGAAGTTGGCTATCATATCCCACTTTACTGCCCTATCAACAAGGGTAGCATTTCCAATGATTTCCCACCCTTTGTTTTGGATGGTACCTGCATTGATAATTTGGGTGGAAAAGCCTGTACTTCCAGGTACCGAAATGAAAATGATCTGGTCTTCTGTTCTTTCCCGGTAGTAGGTGATGTCAAGACCGAGTTTATTTTCAAGGAACCTGAATTCACCACCAAACTCCCAAGTTCTATTTCTTTCCGGTCTTAGATTGGGATTGCCTGAGGAAGCAGAAAGCTGGGAACCTCCGATTCCCGAAGGAAGCGGAAACACCAATCCACCACCCCAAACACCGGAAACTGAAGCCCTATCATAATAAGTCTGGTCTGTATAAACAGGCGCGTCCCTACCTGCCTCAGAATAGGAAGCCCTTAATTTACCAAAACTGAATGCTCCCTGATCTAAATTGAAAGCTTCCGTGAATACAAAACCAGTACCTACAGAACCATAAAAGAAGGAGTTATTTGGTGGCCTTAATGTTGACGTCCATTCATTCCTTCCATTTAATTCCAAAAAGAGGTAATTTTTGTAATCCACCGAAACTCTGGAGAATAACGCCGCAGTCTTTTTCAAGGACTGGAATTGGGTCTGGACCAGATTTGTCTGGGCATTGGAGATATTATACAATCCCGGAATTGCAAGGTTTCTTCCATCAAAAAACTGGTCCCTGAAAGACCTAGAGAAGAAATTGTTTCCAACCAACGCCGTAAAATTTACATCATTCACCTTTTTGGTTGCAGTGACGATAAGGTCAGAGTTGACCAGTCTGTCATTGAAGGTCTGTTCTTGGACCCTTCCACCCGGTAAGGCATCCCCACCAAATGAACCTACAGCCCATCGTTGATTCCTCTTGTCTGATGAAACATCAGTACCCAATCTGTACATGGCACTCAGCCAAGGAGTGATTTGGTAATTTGTCTGAATAAATCCAATCATCCTATTTACTTCATCCGAAAACGGATTATTGTTGATCGTCCAGAAAGAATTATCCGGTGAATTGTTTCTAAATGCTCTTTGACCTCCATTTGGCAAAAGAAAACCTTCAGCATTGTTAAAACTGGGTGGAGTCCTGATGGTACCTTGGACGACATCTGCAAAATTATCTCCCCGACCAAATCTCGTACTAGTTGAGTGTACATAAGTCGCAGATGCAGTAACTTTTAATTTGTCTGTAAGGCTAGACTCCCCAGTAATCTTAAATGAAGTCCTTCCAAAATCATTATTGGGAATTATACCGGATTGTCTGAAATCACCCACGGAAAGAAATAACGAGCTATACTTGTTTCCTGCAGACACACTTAAATTGTTGTCAATTGTCAATCCTGTCTGGAAAAACAGGTCCTGGTTATTCACAGGAGTCAGCGTGGCATTTGCAACAGCTGAAGGATCATTCATGTCTACCAAGAAACCTCTTGGATTGGCCGGGTTATTTGTAGCTCCATTGTACCGCAAAGTGGTCAATGGTGGACCAAAATGGCCAAATGTGGTTGTACCATAAAGACCATTGTCTCCTTGGGCGTATGTCATCTGAGCAGGAAAATTCTGCATGATCCTGTCACCAGCTATATTAGAAGAAAAGTTGACCTGCAGGTTTTGGCCTTCAGACCTTGCTCCTTTTTTGGTGGTAATGATGATTACCCCGGATGCGGCCTGAATCCCGTAAAGTGAAGTGGCGGCCGGCCCTTTCAATACATTTATGGATTCGATATCATTGGGATTGATGTCAACTGCTCTATTAGATACATCGACTCCTGATGACCTTGATCGGGTCCTAAAATCATTGTTTACCGGAATACCGTCGATGACAAATAGCGGCTGGTTTTCACCAGAGATAGAAGACATGCCTCTAATGATAATACTTGAAGCAGCACCGGCTGAACCTCCCTGCCTTGTGATCTGAACACCTGCAACTTTAGCATTTAAAGCATCCACAATATTACCTTCTCTTGAAAGTGATATTTCCTGGCTTTTGACTTCCTGAGTTGCCGAAACGAGGGACTTTTTCTGCTGTTCTATCCCGAATGCAGTCACAACTACCTCGGACAATTGTCTCGTATCGGTCACCATGATGACATCAATGGTAGTCCTGTTGTTGATTTGAACAGATTGGTTTTCAAAACCAATAAATGAAAACGTCAAAACATTGCTTCCTGTGGGAACATTGACGGAATAATTCCCATCAATATCTGTTACTGAACCCACCGTGGTGTTCTGCACTAAAATTGTTACTCCAGGAAGTGGAAGTCCATCTTCGCGGGAGGTTACTTTTCCTTTAATGGTGACATTCTGTGCATACAATTCAGGTATGCCAGAGAATATACCAAAAAAGATAAGAATGAAAATGGTAAATTTTCTCTTCATAACTTTGTGGTTTAGATTAAGAAAGAATATAGATTTGAAATACCAGGTAACCTGGACCGGAACAAGTTTAATTTCAGCAGTGTGGGATTATAAATTCAGTGGCCAAATGAGCTTAAAAACCCCCAAAATATGACTTGCTACACATCAAAAGAATGCATTAATTTCCTTTGATAAAATTAAATTATAGTTTATCTGTTAAAAAAACTACTTGTTCGTGTAAAAAAAATAAAATTCAAGACATTATATCTTCAAAAATTAATCAACAAAATTAAGTTCTAAATTTTTTTATTTATCCAACAAATGTTTCGTTAAAATTTGAAATTATTTTAAAGGAAAGATTGTGAGATTTCCCCCGGCTGAAAAGAAAAAAGCCACCCGCTTTTCACAGGTGGCCTTGTTTAAAAATCAATTTTTAACCTATTTATTGATGGTTACGGTAACGGTTTTTTCGATTTTCTTACCGTCTTCGTAAGTAATCTCTTTGGTTACTTTGACATCCTCGGCTTTGGTATGAATGTGACTCAATCCGTCGTCTGCTCTGATATGTGGCGCAATGATCAAGGCAACAATGGAAGTCAATTTGATGAGGATGTTCATGGAGGGACCGGAAGTATCTTTGAAAGGATCACCGACAGTGTCACCGGTAACAGATGCTTTGTGGGCATCCGAACCTTTGTATTGCATCACGCCATCGATCATCACACCTTTTTCGAAAGACTTTTTTGCATTGTCCCAAGCACCACCGGCATTGTTTTGGAAAATTCCCATCAACACACCTGACACGGTAATACCTGCCAACAAGCCACCCAATACCTCTGGGCCGAATGCAAATCCTACAATAATCGGGGAAAGCAATGCAATTGCACCTGGAGCAACCATTTCCCTCAATGAAGCTTTGGTAGAAATCTCCACACACTTCTCATATTCCGGCTTGGCTTTGTATTCCATGATGCCAGGAATTTCCCTGAATTGTCTTCTTACCTCGTTGACCATGTCCATCGCCGCCCTTCCTACTGCGGCAATTGCCAAGGAAGAAAAGATAAATGGAATCATCGCGCCAACAAACAATCCTGACAACACATCTGCTTTGTAAATATCGATGGAATCAATTCCTGCCATGCCCACATAAGCCGCAAACAAAGCCAACGCCGTCAATGCCGCTGAGGCAATGGCAAAACCTTTTCCGGTAGCTGCGGTGGTATTTCCTACCGCATCAAGTACGTCTGTTCTTTCACGAACTTCTTTTGGCAAGCCTGACATCTCCGCGATACCACCTGCATTATCCGCGATCGGCCCAAAAGCATCAATTGCCAACTGCATTGCAGTCGTTGCCATCATCCCGGCAGCAGCGATAGCCACACCATACAAACCTGCACTTAAGAAAGAACCATAAATACCTGCTGCCAAGACCAAAATCGGAGCAACAGTAGATTCCATTCCCAAGGAAAGACCACCAATGATATTGGTTGCATGGCCTGTGGAAGATTGCTTGATGATCGAATTTACTGGGCGCTTGCCCATCGAAGTGTAATATTCGGTAATCGCACTCATCAGAGCGCCAACGATCAAACCGATCACCACAGCCCCAAAAACTCCCATTTTGGTAAATGATATTGAACCACCTCTAGACAAAACCAAATCGCCCGCAGGCAACATATAGTCAATCAAGAAATAAGAAGCACCTACTGTCAATAGGATTGAAATCCAGTTTCCTCTATTCAATGCACCCTGTACACTGTCTGTGTCTTTGCTGATTTTGACGAAGAAGGTAGAAATGATAGAGAACAACAATCCCATACCAGCAATCACCAAAGGCAACAATACCGGAGCGATTCCTCCAAAATTATCATTTGAAACAATTTCCCTTCCCAATACCATGGAAGCTAAAATCGTAGCAACATAAGAACCGAAAAGGTCAGCACCCATACCGGCCACGTCACCGACATTGTCACCGACGTTATCAGCAATGGTGGCTGGGTTTCTTACGTCATCTTCAGGAATACCTGCTTCCACTTTTCCTACAAGGTCAGCTCCGACGTCCGCAGCTTTGGTATAGATACCACCACCGACACGGGCAAAAAGCGCAATGGATTCAGCACCCAATGAAAATCCCGCCAATACTTCTAAGGCTGTTGCCATGGCTGCACCGTTGACATCGCCTCCTGTAGAGACCACAAACATGTTGTAGAATACAATAAAGAGGGATCCCATACCAAGGACAGCAAGACCGGCAACACCGATTCCCATGACGGAACCGCCTGTAAATGACACATCAAGTGCCTTTTTCAAACTTGTCTTGGCGGCTTGTGTGGTCCTGACATTCGCCTTGGTGGCGATGTTCATCCCGAGGTAACCAGCAAATGCCGAAAGCACTGCTCCGATGACAAAAGAGATGGCGATGATCGGACTGGAATGTTCTACCAATGTTCCTGACCATGCCAAAATAATACCTGCAATAACTACGAAATAGAAGAGGATTTTCCATTCCGCCTTCAAAAAAGCCATGGCACCTTTGGCGATATGTCCCGCCAGTTCAACCATATTGGCATCTCCCGGGTCTTGCTTGACCACCCAGGCAGATTTGATGGCCATCACAATGAGGCCGATAATCCCCGCTGCGGGGACGAGATATACAATTGCTTGTTCCATAAATTATCTTGGGTTAACCCTAAAATTTTTAATGCGACAAAGATATTATTATTCACCTATCATGCAATCAATTGAAAAAAAATGGAGCTTGGTAATTTGTTGTAGAGGTTGTAGTTGTTCTAATTGTTGTAATTGTTGTAGTTGTTGTAGTTGTTGTAATTGTTGTCAGCTTCGCGTTGTCTGGTTGTTAAGTTGTCGGGATCCGTCATTCTGAGTGTAGCGAAGAATCTCTTGGTTGTAATTGTTGTAGTGGTTGTAATTGTTGTCTGCTCCGCGTTGTCAGGTTTCTATCTTATCGGGTGTCCGGATCGTAGCTTGGTACTTTGTATTTGGTTCAAATTGTTCGAATTGTTGTCAACTTCTCGTTTCTCGTATTTCGCATCTCATGGGATCCGTCATTCTGAGTCCCCAACATTTTAAAATGTTCAGAAAGGGTAATGACATAAATGGGAACAAATTGGCCTCGTCCACGATAGCGATCGGGATCGGCCACCGCGGTTGTTCTTGGGGGAAAATTCCATTTCTGTCATTGGTAGCCGCAGCTCCGAAGGTGAAGAATCTCCCTTAACTGAGACACTTCGCTACGTTCAATGTGACGGCACAGACAAAGCAAAGCTATCTGCACTATTTCTTTTGTCTTCCTTATCGGAGTCCGGCATTCTTCATTACTAATTCAGCATTCAGAATTTCAATCTCGTTTCTCGCTTCTCGCCTCTCGCTTCTCACCTCACCAACTCCCCCATCACCCAGTTTGCCCGGGCTCCTGTGATGCCTGTGCTTGGACAAGTTCCTGTTCCCAATAAGTCCTCCACAATGGATTTGATCAAAGGCTGTTGGATGTGCTTGGGCAGGTCAACATGGTAATGGATAGGGTCTTCCTGATCTGATTCCAAGGTAAATTCCCCTTTGCCAAAAGTCTCAAAACGGATCAAGCCTTTGCTGCCATAAATGATGATCTCATCGATCTCCGCCTTCTGGGAGGTAGTAAAACACCAATTCCCCGACCCCAATACCCCGTTTTCAAATACAAAACTTCCTGTCACAATATCCTCGGCATGGTAAGCTTTGGCTTGATTGGAGGAAAATCCAGTTGCCTTGACCACTGGTCCAAAAAAGAAATCAAGTAAATCCAACTGATGGGAAGCCAAGTCAAAGAAATAGCCACCGCCGGCAATCTCGGGATTGATGCGCCAATTGTTTTCCAGATGAACCACCACATCAGGTTTGAGTACCTGCTTCAGGTTGATGTGGACAGTTCGGATATCTCCGATGGCGCCGGATTCCATCAAATCTTTGATCTTCAAAAAATGGGGCAATGCCCTTCTGTAATATGCCACATACAATGGAACTCCTGCTTCATCACAGATGGCGATCATTTCCTTGCATTCCGCATGAGTCCGCGCCATGGGTTTTTCGACATAGACAGGTTTGCCGGCAGCGGCCACCAATCTTGTGAGGGGCAGGTGCATGTGTGGTGGGGTAGCAATATAGACCGCATTGACTTCCGGGTCGTGGACTAATTCCTCCGCGGATGTATACCACTTGGGAACATCATGGCGGAGCGCATAGTCCTTGACTTTGGCTTCATCACGGCGCATGACGGCCACGAGTTTGCTGTGGGGGATATACTTCATGGCCGGCGCGGACTTGACTTCACAGACATTGCCGACACCCAACACACCCCAACGGACTTCCTGATCTTGGATTTTTTTCATGGTTCTAAAGTAGGGAAAAAGAGGGAGGTTGGGAAGTGGTTTCAAAGTACAAAGTACCAAGTACCATGTACCATGTATGAGGGTAAGAAGTAAATGGTGAGAAGTGGGAAGGGAGGAAGTTGGAAGTTTGGAAGTACAAGGCACAAAGTATCAAGTACCAAGTACGAGATACGAAGGTAAGAAGTAGAAGGTGAGAGGTGGTATCAGTTAAACAATTAACCATTTAACCAAATAGTTGTACCGAGCGAAGTCGAAGTAACCTTTAATCAATAACCTTTAGCCAATCTTTAAGAAATGATCGTTAGATTGAATCATAGACCAAAAACAACCCCATGCTCCGATCTGACCAACTCAACAAAAACCCAAAACTTTACATTTTTCTTCCACTCTATTATAGCCTTTGGGCAGATAGCGAACTTACTTCCACTGAGGCCGAGGAAATGCAGGGACTCATTGAAAAACAGCCTTGGCTAAGTTCAGCCGAAAAAGAATGGCTGCAATCCCACCTCAATCCATCCCAACCCCCAAAGCCAAAAGAACTGAAATCCTGGAAATCTCTCATCCAAAAGCTGGAACTCGAAGGCTTGACAGATCTGTATGAAATCGGGAAATCATTGGCACATCAGCATGCGGGAGATACATCAATATCTTTTGAAGAAAGTCTGAAGACTGACTTTCAGCAAACAGAATTGGCAATTGGACTTCTGAGCAAAGAAGCCAAATTCAACTTCAAGTCCGGGCATGAGACAATTTCCACAGCATACAAAAAGGAAAGCAACTTTGATATCGGAAAGATGGCTGCTTTGCTCGATGGCAATCAGACTGAATTGATCCAAAAAGTCAAAGAGGTGATTTCCCAACCTTCATTTGCCTACCGTGAATATGATTCACTGACGGACCAAAGGGAACAAGTCTTGACTTGGTGTCGGGAACTTACCAAACATGGCTTCGGTGCTTGGACATTTCCCGACTATGCAGGAGGAAAAAACGACATGGAAGGTTACTTCACCATCATGGAAACGCTGAGTTACCATGACCTCAGCATGGTGATCAAATTTGGGGTGCAGTTTGGACTTTGGGGAATGAGTGTTTACTTTTTGGGAACAGAAAAACACCATCAAAAATACCTCAAAGACATCGGCAGCCTCCAGCTTCCCGGTTGCTTTGCCATGACAGAAACTGGTCACGGTTCCAATGTCCGTGGCTTGGAAACTACAGCCACTTACGATCATGAAAACAAAACCTTTACCATCCATACCCCTAATCCCGATGCCAGAAAGGAATACATCGGAAACGCCGCTTTGCATGGGCAAATGGCAACGGTATTTGCAAAACTGATCATCGATGGGGAAGATTATGGCGTCAATGCCTTTGTCGTACCACTTCGGACTACGGAAGGCAAGATGATTCCCGGCGTAAGGATAGAAGACTGTGGCCGAAAAATGGGCCTCAATGGGGTGGACAACGGGGTGATCTATTTTGATCAAGTTGTCATCCCAAAAGAAAACATGCTCGACAAATACGCTGCTGTCAGTGAAGACGGTGAGTTTGAAAGCAGCATCAGTTCGGACAACCGCAGGTTTTTTACAATGCTTGGGACGCTTGTCGGTGGCAGGATCGGTATCCCAAGATCAGCCATCTCAGCCACCAAAACCGGGCTGACCATTGCTATCAGGTATGGAGAAAACCGAAAACAGTTTGGCCCGGAAGGGGGGGAAGAAATTCCGATCCTCAACTACCGCATGCACCAAAGGAGATTGATGCCACCATTGGCAGAAACCTACGCCATCCATTTTGCTTTGAAATACCTTACTCAAAGGTTCCTTGACAGAACCGAAGAGGAAGCCATGGAAATCGAAGCTTTGGCGGCAGGATTAAAATCCTATGCGACTTGGTTTGCCACGGCCACTTTGCAGGAATGTAGGGAAGCATGTGGAGGCAAAGGCTACCTTTCCGAAAACCGGATCGATGCCCTGAAAAATGACACAGATGTCTATACCACCTTCGAGGGCGACAATACCGTCCTGATGCAGTTGGTCGCCAAAAACAGGTTGACGGAATTCAGACGGGAATTTGGTGACATGAACATTTCCACCATTTTCAATTTTGTGGTCAGCCAAGCCCGGACCTCCATTTCAGAGAAAAATCCCATCATCGTCCGGAGTACCGCCACAGAACACCTGTTGGATTTTGAATTCCATATCAATGCTTTCCGCTACCGAGAAACTTCCATTCTCAGTAGTGCCGCCCAAAGACTCAAAAAGCACATCGAGCAGGGCATGGATTCCTTTGATGCCTTCAATGTCGCCCAGCATCATCTGATCAATGTCGCGCAAGCCTATATCGAAAGGATTGTTTTGGAACAGTTCCAAAAGCAGGTGAATCAGACTGAGGACGAAAGCTGTAAAATGGCCTTGGCACAACTCTGTCAGCTATACGCCTTATACACCATCGAGAAAAACAGTGCCTGGTACCTCGAGCAGGGTTATATGGAAGGGGTCAAATCCAAAGCCATCCGCAAGGAAGTCAACCAACTTTGTTGGGAAGTGAGGAAAAATGCCCTTGCTTTGACAGATGCTTTTGGGATACCGGAAAGCTGTATTGGGGCACCGATTGCTGTCAAATCAATTTAGAATTAAGAATGATGAATTGCTGGAGCCGTCATCCTGAAGGAGGTACGACTGAAGGATCTCATAATGAGAAAAAGAAGCGAGGAACGGGAAACGAGAAGCTAGAGAAAAAATTAATGCTGAATTCTTAATTCATAATGCTGAATTGCTGGAGCCGTCATGCTGAACCGCAGCTTGCGG
>NZ_JAMFLG010000036.1 GCF_023502205.1 Aquiflexum sp. TKW24L
CTAGTCCCCAACATTAATTCGAATGTTCAGAAAGAGTAATGACATTTAATGTGAAATAAATAGGCCTCGTCCACGATAGCGATCGGGATCGGCCACCGCGGTTGTTCTTGGGAGAGGGGCAGGAGAGGAAAAGCGGCGGTGCCGCTTTTCCTCTCCTGCCCCTAAACAATAAAACACTAGTTCCCCGAGCTTGCCGAGGGGCAATTTAAGTTTATGTCATTGGTAACCGCAGCTTGCGAAGATTATCTGATACAGTGTGGCGGACATAAAAAATTGTAAAAAAATGACAGGGAGGTGAATTTGGCCAGTATTGGCTATCAAAATCACTCTCTATCATTTAAATTAATGCGTTTCCGTGTTTTCTTCAGGATCTTTTTTTGGTTTCTCCTTTTTGATAGGTGGATTGCTTTCCCTGTCTGCATGACCAGGTTTATAGGAATCATCCAATTCCGTCGTCGGATCTACGATGATGTTATCATCATCTTCCAGCGCTTCCCTTTCTTCTTTGTGGTCATTCTCGTGAGGGTCATTTTCCTCTCCAATAACTCTCTTTGCTTTCATTTTAATGTCTGAAGTGATCTTGTAAGGGTTTAAGGTTACTATTCCTTCCCTTTCGAGAATAATGGTATCGTTCTGAGAATTCCTATTGCGCTGAGCACAAAAAATTTGAATATTTTGATCCAAATCTTGATTACAAAATAAAAAGGCGAGGCCACGCCTCCGATAGTGGCTTTTGGTATTCTCTTCTTTGATTTTGGTAGGAGCTCCTATTGGCTGCTGATTTTGCGGATTCGATGTGTTGATGTCCATGGTCTGTTTTATTGATGTTGTAAGCCTCTTAGTTCAATTGTCAGACCGAAATAATTTTTGATGGGAATAATGTAAAAATTATTGAAGCCTTTGGCTGAGGGTTTGTAATTATGAAACTAGTGGTTTGGCGCTTCCATGACGGTTTACAAGAGGCCATGTGCTTATCTACTATTACTAAAAACCCCAACCTAAATTCATCATGACCTCAGGCCAAAATTTCGAACAAAAAAGTGCTGGCGAATCGGGCCGATTGCCGCCTGTGATAGATGGACCTGTGCTCAATATAGCCATTATGGGTTTGGGAAATTATGGCCACATGATCGCAGATGCAATGAAGTATTGCAAACGGGCTAAAATAGCCGGGGCAATCAGTGGATCGCCTTCAAAAATCAAAGAGTGGCAATCGAAATACAGCATACCTGAAAAGAACTGCTACACGTATGAAAATTTTGATGAGGTTAAAAATAATCCCGATATAGATGCTGTCTATATCATTACGCCAAATTCCCAGCATCATGGGCAATGTTTGAGAGTGGCTGCGGCCGGCAAACATGTAATCTGTGAAAAACCAATGGCAATCAATGCAACAGAAGGTCAGGAAATGGTCGATGCCTGTAAAAAAGTGGGAGTGAAGCTGCTGATAGGCTACCGGATGCATTTCGAAGCCAATACATTGGAAATCATCAGGATGCGGAATGCCAGTGAATTTGGAGCAATTAAATTTTTCCAAGGGTTATGCGGGTTCAAGATCGATGAATCTGCCAAGAATAGGCTCAATTATGAGACGGCAGGTGGAGGAGCAATGATGGACATGGGGATCTATGCGATCAATGGTTCACGGTATATGGTAGGAGAGGAGCCGGTGTGGGTCACAGCCCAGGAGATGAAAACCGATCCGGAGATGTTTAAAGAAAGGGTGGACGAATCCATAACTTTCCAAATGGGCTTTCCAAGCGGAGCAGTTGCTTCATGTTTATCCACCTATGCGGCAAATTTTTTGGATAAATTTTTTCTTCTAGGTGAAAAAGGATTCGCTGAAATGCAGCCTGCTACAGGTTACTACCCCATCCAAGCCTGGACCCACAATGGTAAACTTGAAATGGGTCATGATTCCCACCAAACCACGCAGATGGACCAGATGGCCATGATTATTTTGGATGGGATAAAGCCGACGATTCCGGTTGACGGGGAAGAAGGCGTCAAGGATATGAAAATAATCGACGGAATATATAAAGCAGTAAAAACAGGTCAAAAAGTTATGTTGAACCTTTGAAAGTGATTAACTCATTCATTTTTTTATGGTTATCCGCTTCTTTGCCAGTAAACCCATATTCTTCTTCAGTAAGGACGGAAGACCGAAGACCGATGTACCGGGAAATTAAGTCCTCAGAACTGAATTAGAATAGTTATCTTCTCCTCAAGCCCAACGTGCAACATTGCGGATACTCATAATTTTTTTAAAGGAGTAAAAGCAATTTAATCTAGGAACAAGATATTGTTTTAGCAGGATGACGAATTTCATCCAATTACCTATTGGGATTAATTTCCTCAGCATCCTCTTTTATGGGAAACTCCTGATCATCTTCTTTTTTTCCTGGATCTGAAATTTCTTCATTTTCTCTTTCAGGAAAAGATATCTCCTTTTCTTCTTTCCATTCCGGCTTCGGTTGATTGTCGGGAAATTCTCTATCAGGTCCCGGATAAAGTAGGCTTATTGGAATAATCCATGAACGCCAAAATGATGGAAAATACATGCCCGGTGCAGGCACTTTGACTATCCCTGTATTTGTAGAGCAAATGTTCTTTACACTACTTGTGATTTGAGTAGAAGTGTTTTCGGATTTCAGTTTCATACCAATTGTGTTAAGTTTGAATCAACAAGAAGTCAATTCTCAGACCAAAAATACTAATGGCAATAAATGGATTTTCGTGGCCATCCAGCTAGATTTTTTTCCCTCAAGAATCACTAGATTTCCCAACAGGACTGACATTGATGATAGAACAGTTTTTTTTTCTATAAAGATGAGGGAGCGTTGGGATCTCTTCCCATCACCACACCATGGGAATTTTTTGTAACATTTCGGTAAGTGATCGAACTTCGACCGGCTGTATTATTATTCCTATTTTCAGTGAAAAACTGCACGTTGAAAAAGAGGAACATTCCAACAATTTCCGAAAGAATAATTCCCTGCATAAAATTTGTATGGTAAGCATGGGCAAAACTTTAAGAGGTACACTCCTTCGGAATACAAAACCACAATTAAAATGAAATTTTTAGAAAATCTAGAGTTTTTTGCAACCTACAAAATACTGTTACTCTTGGTTGGCTTGGCTATCCTTGCTGCCACTTTCCTTCCCAGATTCCTTTCCTCCTCACCGGTATCCATGCCCATGATAGTATTGGGCATAGGTGTGATCGCAGGATTATTGACCATAGACATTGATCCCGGATTTATGTATTCCAAGACTAAAATTTTGGAAAGCGTGACAGAAATCGCCGTCATCATTGCCTTGATGGAAGCAGGTTTGAAGATTGACCGGCTATTTGGATGGAAAACATGGAGGATACCCTGGAGATTGCTGAGCATCACCATGCTGCTCACCATCTTGCTTATTTGGCTTACAGGATGGTGGATTGGAGGATTGGTGCCTGCAACAGCATTGCTTTTGGGTGCCGTCATGGCACCGACTGACCCGGTTTTGGCAAGTGATATCCAAGTTGCAGCTCCCAATAAAGGTGCAAAAGATGAGGAATCCGGCAAAAGAGAAGAAGAACCACATACCGAAGAAGATGAGGTGAGATTTTCTCTAACATCCGAGGCAGGCTTAAATGACGGATTGGCGTTTCCTTTTACCTATCTAGCCGTTTTTATAGCAGCTTCTGGATTCAGTCAGGAAGTGGTTTGGTCATGGTTAGCTACCCATGTGATTTACAAAATTGCAGTGGGAGTTGGCATTGGATATTTTGTAGGGAGGCTCGCCGGAAAGCATTTGCTTTCTATTTCTGCATATAGTGATCATTCCAGAGCAATATCCGGATTAGCATCACTGGCACTGACACTCATTCTTTACGGCGTCACTGAATTGCCGGCAGGATATGGGTTTATAGCCGTATTTGTCGGTGCTTTGGCATTGCGGAGGTTTGATCCTGATCATTCACAACACACACACCTCCATGGATTTATTGATAAAACACAGCGGATCATGACCGCTTTCATGATTCTGGCGTTTGGTATCGTTTTGGGCCTGGGTTTTCTGTCAGGAGTCACAATGGCCGAGATGATGATTGCGGTTTTAATCGTGTTTTTGATTAGACCACTGTCTGGCGTGCTAGGTCTCTTGGGTTCAGGACTCCCCAAAAAAGAAATCGGCGCCATCAGCTTCCTTGGGTTGAGGGGAATAGGTTCCCTTTATTATTTCTACTACGCGATAAACATTCAGGAATTTGAAGGGCAAAATTCCGTTTTGAATATCATGATGGTCACTATTCTTTTATCTATTGTCGTCCATGGAGTTCTATCTCCGGTCATCATGAAGCGACTCGAATCAGCGAAAACAAAGTAATTTTATTGGGTTGGGTTTAAAAGAGGATGTGGTGTTGAATAAAAAAAGCATCCCAGCAATCTTAATTGCCGGGATGCTTTGATATACATTGCTTGATGTTAAAACTGATGATTAAAAACCTTTATCAGATTTATCAGATCCTTCTGTTTTGACGATTTTGTTGTAAATCCCAAAAAGCAATAGTGGGGAGACCCATTGGCCTACAAACAAACTGCTGTTGTCTTTTTTAAACAGTTGAAGCGTCAAGGAGACCGCCATGATTGATACTGCTGACCATAGGAATACGTCAGAAGGGATTTTTGCAGTTTGGTTCTCAATGGCTTTCGCAACTTCTCCTTCTCTGTGTTGGGGGTTTTCTCTTTCGTGGTTTGTCATGGTAATAATAATTTTGGTTAGAATTCATTTGAACCCAAATATCGTATTCGGGGTATCACAGAATCTTCAACATTCATTCCAATATGGACCCGATTAGGGAATGGAAGAAAAATCACCTAAAGTACCCTATTATTAACCTTTTAAACCATTTTTATCAGCGTTTTAGAGATTTTTCTAGAGGCAAATAATATACACAGTGTAACCTTTCTGCATTCACTCTGACTCTTACCTCTTTTAGCATTTTTTTTCAAATATATCAATCTTGTAACACTTTCCATTCTAAGTATAAGCCAAGAAAATTTCATGTAACTATATTTATTGCACACTGATTTATTGGAAAGTATTAACAGAAGCGACTTTTTAATTTTCAGCAAATCAATACTTCCTGATTGATATTCTGACCATTTTAATAAGCTCAAAATGCCATTAACCAAACCACAGAAATTAAATCGTTTGAAAATAAAGGGTCCTCCAAAAACCCAAACATCAAATTCTTCATTTCAAGGAAATACCTCTAAGGAGGTTTATGACATAATCGTTTTTTGCCATTTCAGGTGGGACTTCGTTTATCACCGGCCACAACAAATTATGAGCAGAATGGCCCATGATTTCAAGATTCTTTTTATTGAAGAACCACTTCCAAAAGCGGAAAAAAGCAATTCTATTAAAGTCATAAACAACAACCTGCATGTATTACAACCCAATATTACCGACCTCAAAGAACTTTCTCAGGTTCTCTCAGGTATCATAGGAAAAGAGGCAGAACCTATAGCATGGTTTTATTCACCATCATTTTGTGGGGTTTTGGAGGAATTTAATTTTTCAACCGTGGTGTACGATTGCATGGATGAACTCCCCCTGTTCAATGGATCTTCTCCTGAACTGAACGACCAAGAATTGCTGTTGCTCAAAAAATCCTCAGTCGTATTTACAGGGGGGAAATCTCTTTTTGAAGCCAAATTTCCATTACATAACAATGTTTTCTGCTTTCCCTGTTCTGTGGATATGGAGCACTTTTCAATTGCCACCAATACCATTGGCATTCCTGAGGATTTACTTTCCATCACAACTCCCATTATAGGATTTTTTGGGATTTTGGATGAGCGGATCGACATGCAGTTGATTGAGGAAACAGCAAGATTTCTCCCTGAATATTCTTTTGTTTTTGTTGGTCCTGTAGTCAAAATCCGTGATGAAGATCTTCCAAAACTGCCAAACATCCATTATTTGGGGATCAAACCTTATTCAGAGCTGCCCCATTTTCTGAAGTCTTTTGACATCGCCATGATGCCATTTGCGCTCAATGGGTCGACAAAATATGTCAGTCCCACCATCACCTTGGAATATATGGCAGCAGGCAAGCCAATCATTTCGACCAAAGTCAGTGATGTAGAAAGAGACTATTCAGGTTGTATTCGTCTGATCAGCAGTTCAAGTGAATTCGCTTCCGACATCCAAAAAATCCTGAGCAAAGAAATTACCCCAAAAGTGTACCTGTATGATGCCATTCTCAACAAAACATCTTGGGATCGAACGGTAAACAAGATGAAAGCAATTTTAAAAGAGAATGTCAAAGGTTAATTTTCAGTGTTTGTTTTCTTCAAATGATTGAAGCCGTCTTCCGGATTCTTATCTGAAACAAACAAAAAAAAAGATGGAATCAAATCCCATCTTTTTTATCAGTCGGTGGTTCTTCCCTTATTCTTGGTAAGCTTTTTCATTCACTTCCTTCTCGGCAATTTTAGACAATAGTTGGTCGGCCTTTTTTTCTTCTTCGAGCGTTTGCTCAAGGAGTTTTGCAGCCTCATCATGTCCCATCTTTTTTGCCATTGCTACCAACGAACCATAAGAAGCAATCTCGTAGTGTTCAACTTTTTGGGAGGCAATGATAATCCCGGCATCTCTTACCATAGAATCCTCTTTGGTGTCAGACAGGATGTCTTCAGCCTCGGAAATCAACCCTTCCATGGCATCGCATTTTTTGGCCTGTGCTTTCTCATCAAGCAGTTCAAATACGGACTCAAGACGGGTCACCTGATTTTTGGTTTCCTCCAGGTGAGCTTCCAATGCTTCGGTTAGCTTTGGAGAAGTAGCTGCTTTGCTCATTTTCGGCAATGCTTTTAATAAATGCTTTTCCGCCCAATAGATATCCTTAAGTTCTTTTAAGAAAAGTTGGTGGAATTTTGATTCCTTCATTTCTGTGGTTTGCTTTGCCATAATGGTTTTATTTGGTTTAGTAAAATTTTAAAATTCTAATCATTTAGAATATCAGTGAAGGTTCAACCTTCCTGCCAAAACAAACTTATCGTCTCAGTAACATGGCAAAACCTGAATTAGCGAAGATCGATGGCTTAAAAAGGGAAGATTTATTATAACACTGTTACTTTTTTACCCCAATCCAAATTGACATGTAACTCATTCTAAACAGTAAGATTTGGAATGAGGGCATGATTTTTCACCTTGAAATTTAGTAAACATAATACCTAATTCTATAACCCATATCCCCTCCAAAATCCCGAAATTTGGGGAGTTGATTATTATATTTCAAAAAATACTATCATGTGTTTCTAAAGGAAATAACATCGTTCTATTTAAACTAAACCAACTTTATTTATGAAAAATCTTTTGAAAATTAAATCTATGATGCTTCCCCTCGCTATCGGGGCTGTAGCAATGTTAGTAGCTTGTTCGGAAAACAAGACCCAGGGTTCAAAGGAAATCGCTGAAGAAATGAACGAAGACAGGTTGGACAACGACCAAAACAACATGGCCATCATCCAAACCAAAAATGATGATCAATATCTAGTCGATGCTGCCGAGATCCACCTTGAGGAAGTCAGTCTTGGTAAATTGGCGCAGCAGAAAGGGACTTCTCCAGCTGTAAAAGATCTCGGTAAGAAGATGGAGGCTGAGCATTCTAAGTCTTTGACCGCACTGAAGGCTTTGGCTTCCTCCAAAAACATTGTCATACCTAACACAGAAACTGAGAATACCAGAGGCACTATTGAAGACCTTAATGAGGAAACAGGAGAAGATTTTGCTAAGGATTACAGTGAAAACTCTGTAAAAAACCATGAGGATGCCATCAAGCTTTATGAGAACGCCGCCGAAAATGCTGAAGATCCTGAAATCAGAAGCTATGCAAACCAGACGCTTGCTACCTTGAGAAGCCATCTTCAACTCGCCGAAGCCACAAAAGAGGGTGTTAAAAAATAAAAATCAAATAAACCACTAGATCAATTTTTTACATCACCACGAGACATAAGTTTTCTTGGGGTGAAAGCAGAAGCAGGAATGAAGATTGGATAAAAAATATCCGGTTTTCATTCCTGTTTTTTTTTGGGAAATATACTGTTAGCATTTAATCAACTCAAAATTGTATTTAAGCAAACATGCCAGTAAATTGATTTTCCATTATTACTATTTATGCCGAAAGACAGGATTGCACTGTAAATCGGACTTCCGACTTCCGTCAATATTGGTGTAGAATATAAGGCTACTGTCAATGAAGAGAATAAGCATAAACTCAAATCCTTAACCCAAACTTATCCATTCTACAACACCGCTAGATGGATATTGCTGACATCCTTTCCGTAGATGCTTTTTAGATGCACCTTATACTCGATTGATTGGATCACAGCACCTCCAAAATCTACCTCAGATAGCGCAGAGATTAAGTTCAAAGTCCCCGGGCTGAAGACATTGATCTCCATCATCTTGTTGCCCACGATATCGACACCGACCAAAAACATTCCGTCTTGGATCAATTTAGGTTTCAAAATCTTCACCAGGTCAATCATTTCCTGGTCAACTTCTGCAAGGTCCCCTTTACCTCCCGCATGCAGGTTGCTCCTGATATCACCTTCTTTATTGGTCCTTTTCAATGCCGCATATTTCCCCTTGACTTCCAAAGGCACGCCGTTCATTAAGAAGAACCTTGTATCCCCATTTTTTGCTTCCTGCAAATACTCTTGCGCTATCACAAATCCATCAAGAGAAATTGCCTCAATGATCTGATTCATATTGGCTTTGGAATTTTTATCCACCACAAATACATTTTTTCCACCTGAGCCCTGCAATGGTTTCAAGATTATCTTTTGTTTTTGTTGAATATAAAATTGCTCAATTTCTACCGGGTCTCTGGTTATTATAGTTCTGGGGCGTAGGATTTCGGGATAATGCTGGAAATACATTTTGTTGACGGCATTTGAAAGACTTTCTGGATGATTAAGGACAAGAACGCCATCACGGATTGCAATCTGACTAAAAATATATGGCGCAGATTGCGCCCAGTTGCGGCGGTTGAGATCTTCTGAAGGATCATTCCTTAAAAACAACACATCGAGATGCTGCGAACTGATAACCAAAGGTTCTGCATTCAGTAGGGCTTTGAGAAAAGTCTCGCTTGTTTTGAAACTCTGTTCTCCAATGGACCTTGATTTTACAATCATATGTCCGTCAGCCGCGTACCCAATATCACCCACTCCGGCTATATAGACAGTATGGCCTCTTTTATGTGCTGCAAAAGCAAGGTAAATGGTTGTGTAAACAGCTTTTTCGGTAAAAATGTCATTGACGATAAATGCGATCTTCATTTGGTTTCTGGGTTTATGTGGTTAGGTTATCCAATGACATGCCGGCCTTAATTCTTTCCAATCTCAACTTTGATTCCTCAGAGTCTAGGTAGGAGGGAAGCATGGGTTTTTTTAAGATCCTGACATGGGTAAGTTCCTCAATCAAGGGTAAATGTTCGAGTGCAAATTTCCCTCCAAATAATAAGGAAAGGTCACCGCCTTTTTGAATAAAATCGAGGACTTGGATCAGCCCTTTGAGGTAAATGGAATCTTTGGTATAACCACCCCCACGGTGAACCCTCATACTGACCATGAATGCCGTTTTGGGTTTAAATCCATATTCTTTCAAAAGAAGGTTAAACGTCTCAATGAAATCTGCCCCTTGTATCAAGGAGTCCACTGCCATGACTCTGGCAGCCAAAACTTTGAGCCTGTTGATATCCAATCCACCAACTAAATATTCCGAAAGTACAGCCAGGCCTTCTTGGGTTTGCTCATATCCCGCAAACCCGGAATACATCAATCCAAGGGGTTGGAGATGACCATTGCAATAGGTCAAAAGGTGTGTTCCTACCTCATGCTGGATCAAAGCTTCCATTCTAGAAGCACTGATAGTTAGATTTTTTCCTATTGACAATTCTGGACCCGATACGATCAAGCCATTTACGTTGTCCTTTATTTTTACCCTGAGATTCAAATGCGGAAAAAAGGGCCGGTATTTATCCAGTTCCTGATCAGCATACTGTGCAAAATCGACGGCATTTACCGTTTTGTTCTCGGGTTGTTCATTTGCGAGACCATTGTTCAATAATGAAATGGCACAGTTTCTAACTACCTCATTAACTTCCCCAAAAACACTCCGGCTGGTATGTAGAAATTTCTTTGTTCCCCTTTCCTCCAGCATGATCAGCTGCTTTTCTAATTCCAGGCGCTTATCTCTCAATAAAAAAGCCAATGTGGGGTGATCTACATTTTCCAAACTGATATTAAAAAGCTTCCTCTTTTCAATCTCAGGATCCAGAGATATCAGGCGATAGGTAAAATTCGGAGGTTTGGTAAACTTGTTGTCTCTAAATTTTTTCCATTCCTCTGTACTGTTAACTGGTGTAACCCGAAGGATAAAATCCAGCTTTTCGCTGATTTGGGAAATCTCCTTATCAGCTGAACGTGTCAGACTATCCAGCCGAGTTTTTCCAAGGCTGAGGTAATGTTCAAATTTGTTGTCCGACTGTACCCTTACAAATTCATAAGCTGCTAGCTTGATCACCCCTGCAAATTTTCTACTCATCTGCCTGTAAAAAATAGGGAATTCGAGCCTGTTTTCTATGTCTCTGAAAATGGTGGGAAAGGCTATTCCCAAAAGTAAGGTCCCCGTTTTTTTGAGAAAATCCAGCGCGATCATTGGACCAAAAGTCTCCGGATGACGGTGGGCAGATTCTTTTAATATAATCTGAAGTCCGGGTAGATGGCGCTTGAATTCCGAAAATCCTTTTTCTAAAGCATCAACCGTGGCTGTAGTTTTCTTTCCCGGATAACAAATCTCAATATGCTGTGAACTTTCAGGATTATCATTGTTCCAGATTTCGAGGATCATAAAAGTTTTGAAATCCGTGATTGCAACTTCTATCAATCTCTTCAACAAGTTCTTGACATCCAAGTCCGCCCTTACGATCAGAAAAGCCCCTTGGGTCCTTACAAGAGAAGCGAGATAAAACTCCGGGGTATCTATAAAGCGATATACGCAGATAAATGGCAGCTTTTGATCGATCACCAATTTGCCCCCATTTGGTAAATCTACGGAGATAAACTCCCCTTTTTCGAAGGATTCACAAATCGAGGCAATCTGGGTGGGATCAATTTTATCTGTCATTCTAAAGTGTTTTTTTTAACGTTTCTAAAACCAGGTAAGTAGACGAATAAACAATTTCGGAAATTAAGCGGATGTCATTTTCAAAACCCTTACCGGTAAGTTCATCCATAAATATTTTTTTGAATTCAATACTGATAGGGCAAATGTCATCCCCATATTGCTCAAATAGCCATTTACCAAAGTACCCTCCTTTAAATTTAATATTTTCCCTCACGTCCAAGTTGCGGCCACCATAGTCAAAAGCTCTAAAACTTACCATCAAACTATTCAAGACCGGCTGCCATACTTCCCGATTCATATTGTCAGTTCCCAAGTTGACATCAGGATTTGCAGAGGGGTCTGCGATTATTCCTTCCCTTTGGTGGTTATAGCTGTGGATATCAAATACAATGATCTTGTCGTGTGTAGAAAATAGCTCATCAAAATACTTTTTGGCGGCGGAGTAAAAATCGTCATAAACCTGGAATGACCTTTCCAAATCGTCAGGTGACAATGGCTTTTTCCATACTTCCAAACCCCAGGCATCATCAGGAACTTGGTATACTGCTTTTTCCCTTGGCCGATTTACATCGACCTCGAATCTGGAATGGTTCACGATGATCCGGTTATCCCATTTGTTGGCCCACGTTCCGGTAAAGGGGTCTTCTTCCCTTAGCCTTCCTTGCTCAT
The DNA here is from genome assembly GCF_023502205.1 of Aquiflexum sp. TKW24L. Lineage (GTDB taxonomy): Bacteria > Bacteroidota > Bacteroidia > Cytophagales > Cyclobacteriaceae > Cognataquiflexum. The sequence goes on from NZ_JAMFLG010000036.1 coordinate 11,863, forward strand.
CAAGTGAAAATAAAGCTCTCAGTTCCTCCCTGACAGCATGCCCTTCATGGATGGCAGTCATGACCAATGGTGAAACCCCTTTAATAAAAGTAAAGTAATGAGTCATCAGGTATTGATTTTTTTCTGAAACTGCCAAAACCATGCCTTATGCGACATTGAATTAAAAATTAGACTTAACACTGCCATGTCAGCAAACTATCGTCTACCCAAAGAGGGTAAATTCAATTTGATATGGGCCCATATTGCTTTCAGTAGCCTAAAAAGTGGCCTGAGAAAATAAAGAAAACTCATAAAGAAAACTTCAGAACTTCTTGGACAAGTTTTGATACGAACTTAATCGAAGATACTTCGGCCCCGTTCATCACGTAAAAAATAACGCCACCAAGGCTACCTACAAACTTGGTTCAAATTGTGAATTTAGCCATAGCTCCGTTATATCAAAGTATACCTTCCTTTACCTCTCAGTACTAGCTCCCCTATACTTTGACCGTGTTTATACCGTGTTTTCACCGTGTTGGAGGGGAATCCTAGTTCCTTACTGAGGGAGTTATTTTTATTGATGCCTTTCATTTTATTTAGGAATTCGAACAGTTATTGATGGTGATTTTTTTCAATTAGGTGTGGTTACAAACTTGATCCAACTTGAGGGTCTGGCAATTTCTGCTTCCGTCAAAATAATATTCCATTTTCCTAAAGGCCAGCGCAGCCAACGAAAAGGTGACATCAAAGCTTAAAATCAAACGGAGGCGTAATGAAGCGCCTTTATTTTCCGGCAATGGTTTCTACGTTGACATCCTTGCTTTCAAATAATCCCGGCATAAACTGAAGCCCAAGGCCCGGCAGGTCGGGTGGGGTGACCATACCATTTTTGACCTGAGGCGAGTTTTCAAAGAAGTAGGAATCACGCTCTTTCCAGTAAGGATAGACGCTTTCTACAAAGTACAGATTGGTGATTGCGGCAGCCAAGTGTGTAGAGGCGTACCATAATATCGGTCCACCTGCAGTATGCATCATTGTTGGGATGTAGTAGGTATTCGCCATATCCGAAATTTTTTTGCCCTCTGATATTCCCCCACACCAGGTAAGGTCATACATGGCTATTTCTGCTGCTTTGGACTCAAACATCTCCCTAAAACCAAACCGGGTGGCTAGGCGCTCACTGACTACCAAAGGGATGCTAGTCTCCTGATTGAGTGTTACATAAGCCTGCATATTATCCTGCAGGAGCATGTCCTCGAGAAAGATCACATTATAGGGTTCAAGTGCCTTGGCGATACGGATGGCACTCGGAAGATTCCAAATGCTGTGAAATTCGCAACCTATTTCCAGGTCATTCCCCACCGTATCTTGCACCCGCTTGATCCAGGTCAATGATTGATCGATTTCTTTTTGAGATATATACTCCCCATTATTTTTGTATCCTACTGCATCGAAAGGACAATATTTGATGGCAGGGATACCTTGGTCCACGAGAAACCGGGCGATCTTCTCCATATCGGTATCGAGTTTCCAACCGTTAATATTTCTCGAATCGGTGTAGGTGTTATAGACCCTTATTTTTTTATTTTTTGAGCCCCCAAGCAATTGATACAATGGCAGTTTACTTACCTGCCCGAGAATATCCCACTGGGCAATATTGATAGCTGACAGTGCCCGCATCTCCGCACCGCCGGTCACATGAAATGCATTCTGTCTGAATATCCGTTCCCAAGTCTGTTCAATTTCCAGCGGATTTGTCCCTATAAGTTTACCCGCCCAACTGTGCCATTCAAGGTCTTTGATCGCAGAAGAACTCGCTTCGTTGAACGGATAAGTTTCACCCGTCCCGATAATACCTGCATCTGTATGCAGCCGCACCCACATCCACTGCACGTTAGAACCTGCCACTCTCAGGTTCTTGTTAAATCGCACAATATCGATTTTGGTGATCTTAAGATCGGGGGCATTTGCCATAGCCTTTAATCCCAATGGTGACAAAGCATTTAAACCCATCAGACCAACGGTACTCAGGGCAGTTTTCTGCATAAAATCTCTTCTGTTCATAATTAAATATAAATAATTGCGGGATGAAATGTATCTCCTATTAGAAAGATTGGAAGGGTGAGTTACCAATCTGTTTTAACACAATAGCCATTACTTGAAAGTAGAGGACTGCATCGCTTCATTCTTGGCAACAAAGCAGGAAATTCTCGCCACATAATGTGGCAAAAGGATTTTCTTGAATTGTTGTAAGTGACATACTTACTGCACAGAGATTGTTTTTTGGATCATATTGGTTCCGATCTCCATTTTGAAGGCAATAGGGTTTTTTTGGTTCATTTGTTGCCTCTTTTCAACAATATGGGGTAATCCAAACTGTTTACCCTAATCTCATTTGCAGAGAGAACCAAAATATATTTTTAATAAAAATACTCAATCCATGAAAAATTTTATCATTCCGATGTCGCTGCTTTTAATGGTCACTGCATCCTGTGCCACTAGGGTCGTAAGCGATGAAAATGCTCAATTTTCCCGCCAAGAGGCAGATACGGTTGAAACAGCTATTGGTCCGCTCGTTCTTCCTGCACCTGACTCTACGGAGTCCGTTAGAAACGAAAGCAAGCTTGTTGATTGGCCTACCGAAGGGCTTCCTACAGCTCCCGAGGGTTTTGTTGTGTCCAGATTTGCAGATGGTTTTGATAATCCACGCATCACTTATGTGGGGCCAAACGGTGACCTGTTTGTAGTTGAAAGCAATACCAAAAATAGTGCGGACAGGATTACCATCATGCAGGATCAAGATGGAGATGGCACTTATAAGTTCAGGGAAATTTTTATAGATGATCTTAACAAACCGTATGGCATGTTGGTGTTGGGGGAATTTTTTTATATCGCCCATACCGATGGCGTATATAGATATGCTTATCAGCAAGGACAAAAGAAACTTACCAGCGTAGGTGAAAAAATCCTTGACTTACCTGCCGGTGGATATAATAACCACTGGACCCGGAACCTGATTGCAAATGAAGACAATACCAAAATCTATGTGTCCGTGGGTTCTGCCAGCAACAATGGCGAATATGGAATGGATGAAGAGATACGAAGGGCTTGCATCTTAGAAATCAACCCGGATGGAAGTGGAGAAGTAGTATTTGCGTCAGGTCTGAGAAATCCTGTTGGCATGTCATGGAATCCCCATTCGGGTGAGTTATGGGCCGCAGTCAATGAGCGGGATAAATTGGGCGACAAATTGGTGCCTGATTACATCACAAGTGTAAAAAGAGATGGATTTTATGGATGGCCTTATTCCTATTTTGGGCAGATCGAGGATCCCCGCATGGAAGGTCAGAGGCCTGATTTGGTCGAAAAAGCAATCATACCGGATGTTCCGGTAGGGAATCATACAGCGTCATTGGGACTGGCTTTTTATGACGATAATGTGTTCCCCGAAAAATACCGGAACGGTGCCTTTGTTGGACAACATGGATCTTGGAACAAGTCAGTTTTGAGTGGATACAAGGTTCTTTTTGTTCCCTTCGAAAACGGGCAACCTGGACCGCCTGAGGATTTTTTGACTGGCTTCATTGCAAACTTAGAAAAATCAGAAGTATATGGAAGACCTGCCGGTGTGGCTGTGTTGCCTGACGGCTCGATTTTGGTCAATGATGATACAGGAAATACTCTTTGGAGAGTGAAAGCGGTGAGTAAGTCAAATAGTACAGATTAATACATTCAAACCAAACCCAATTTATCATGAGCAATCAAAATGAGAATAAAAGTCTAAAGTTGGAACCAGAAGAACTGAATCAGGAAGGTCTTGATGACGTACAAGACCAAGATTCCACCACCGAATATGACCTTACCGCAGAGGACAGACAGGCACTAGGTCCAAAGGACCTGAGCATGGATGGTGGTGAGGATGAGGAATTGTTGAGTCGCAAGCGACCGGTAGATTTTGCAGGAGAGGATCTTGATATCCCCGGTCGTGAACTTGATGATGCGCAAGAATTAACAGGTAATGAGGACGAGGAAAACAACCATTACAGTCTTGGCAGTGATGATAACGAAGAGCTTGAAAGGGAATAAGGTTTGATTTAGGATAAGGCTAAACGAATTTTAGGTAGGTCTATAGTGTAATTATCTATAGTCTTACCCCAAAGCCACATCCAATATCATCATGACGGTAAATCCCAACATAAACCCGAGAACAGCTAAATCTGTGTATTTGTCTCGTTGGGTCTCGGGAATAACTTCTTCGACTACTACATAAATCATTGCACCCGCAGCAAAGGAAAGTGCATAAGGCAACACGTTCTGCATGTGAATGACGGCCACCGCACCCAAGACGCCTGCAATAGGTTCAACGACTGCGGATAATTGTCCGTACCAAAAGCTTTTTCTTCTACTCACTCCCTGTCTTCTCAGGGGTGCCGCGACCGCCAATCCTTCCGGGAAATTTTGGATGCCGATACCGATGGCCAAAGCCACTGCGGCAGAGATACTAGCCCCTTCCATACCGTTGGCAGCTGCGCCAAACAGGATGCCCACAGCGAGCCCTTCAGGGATATTGTGAAGGGTGATTGCCAACAGCAATAGGGTAGACCTGTGCCATTTGGTAGCTACACCCTCAGTTTCTTCTTTTTTGAAATTGATATGAAGGTGGGGCATGAGTTTGTCCAATCCGAATATGAATAATCCGCCTAAAAGAAATCCTACGGCAGCCGGTAGCCAAGGCATGGTAGGAAACATTTTTTCAGAATGCTTGATGCTCGGTGCCAACAGTGACCAAAAACTCGCCGCAATCATGACACCTCCCGTAAATCCGAGCATGGTATCAAAAACAGCCCTGTTGATGGTCTTGAAAAAAAAGACTAGCGATGCTCCCAGAGCAGTCAAAAACCAGGTAAATAAAGTCGCAAGCAAAGCGGCTTTGACCGGGCCGATTTCAACTGCGAAAATTTCAATGGATTCGATCATTTGATGTGATTTCCACAAAATTATCCAAGTTTCCCGAATATTATCAAAAAAAGAAAAAGGCAGTAAAGAATCATTTCTCCCCGATAATTAAACCTTGGTACACATTATTTTCTGAATGGGTCCAATCATTAAAACCCGGACTGAAGTTCGGCTGAGCCTGCTGTCGTCTGTGGACTATGGACTGAGGACTAATTGACCTTGATATTGCCTTCTCTCTTATCCCCCCGCCTTGATATAAATCCAGCCAGCTTCCTGCTTCATAACAAGTTCGAGGATGGCGGCAGGGACGAATCCCGCCAGTGGCAGAAACTGCTCTTTCTTCATTTCCCTTTGTTTTAGGGTATTTTCGCAGATAACAAATACCACTCCTTTATCTGTTAATTTTTGTAAGTCCATTTCGAAAGGATTGTCAGTCTTGCGGAGTAAATCTATCCCCATACCATGTGTGACCACTTCGATTTTGGCATTAGGAGCTGCGGTCAACACATTGTTGAGTTGACGGATAAATTTTTTGTGGACCTCCTGTTCACCATCCGTCAGTTGGTAGAGGATTTTATGTTCTGCGGTGGATACTACCTGCGCCGAAGCGGATACAGTAAACAATACCAATAAGAGTAAAGTGAAGGAAGTGCGCATATTTTTTTCTGTTAAGTTACCGATTTGGTGGATGTAAATAAGTGAGTTGAGTCACGTCAAGCTTTTAAATATTCAAAAATTTACCATCAAACTCAAGATAAAATTCCTACCGGGGGCAGCAATTCCTGAACTGTAAGTCCTAAACCTGACATCAGTAATATTTTCAAATCCCGTGCTGAAGGTCAAATGCTTATGTGCTTGATACATTCCTTTTAGGTTCAACGTTACCCAAGAAGGACTATATGGATTTCCATTGGCATCGATGGCATACAATTCAGGTTTTCCTCTTTCTTCAAGCGGAAGTTGTTCAAACGAAAATCCTCCTGAATATTCGGAAAATACCTGCACTGTCAATTTTTCTTTTTTGAATTCTAACCTGCTCACCCCAAAGGTAGGAGGAGCATGGCGTGAGGGGCTTTGACTTCGGTTATCCATTTCCTCCGTTCCTTTTTGAATGTTTAATCTTGAGGAAAAAGTCAGGTGCATCGGCAATTTGATTTCTAAAGCAGCCTGAAGCCCGATGATTCTCACAAATGCAGCATTTTGTAATGCCAACACTTTGCTCAATTCCCCATCATAAATGATGCTGTCCTGACCGTTGAGGGTAAAGTCCCGCCTGACGAGTGCATTGTCCAGATAGGTGTAGTAAGCGGTAAGGTCTATCATCATCCAATCCCCAAAAACCTTTCCTACGTTTGCCTCCAAATTATAAGCATATTCTGCCAGAAGATTAGGATTTGGTACCATGACGGTACCCGGTTCGGAGTCAAAAACTTTCCCAATATCATCCACATTCGGTGATCGGAATCCGGTGGAGGCATTGAGATGAACTGTCCAGTTAGATGCCGGTGTATACACCCAACCAGTACTTGCGGTGAGCGCTCCCTCCCTATTTTCACTTTGCTCAAAGGGGAAGGGATAAAAATCCAGGTTATTGCTGAAGTCAGCATTCAGTCCAAAGTAATTATACCTCAGCCCAGCCTGGATCAAAGATTTTGAGGAAATTTTCTTTTGGTAAGTACCATAGGCAGCATAGGATTTCCATGTTGCATCAGGATATCTAGCAGGACCCACAGAAATTTCCCCAGTATTGATGTTCTCATCTGATCCGATGGATAGGACGTCATTTTGGACTAGCTCAAGGCCATAAAAAAGCTTGGCGTTTTTTGGGAATGCTTTCAAAAAATCTAGGTTGGCGGAATAGGCCACGACATCCTCGGTTCTCGTTCGGCGAATTGGATCGTTGAAATTCCTGTCGATCCTACTTTCTTCAAATTTTTGAATGGCAAGATTTAAAGTCACCTGATCAAAGGCTTTTGAATCAGAGGTATGGGAAATCTTGAGGTGGTTCATCATCCAAGACTGCGGCCCATATTTCCACTCGGCACTGCTTGGCTGACCGTTTGGCCTTAAGCGTATCAACCTGTCATACCTCGAAAAAGTGGAAGTTTCTGAATAATGGAAGCCGTATTGAAAATCCCATTTTTCATTGGGAGAAAACCTGATTTTCTGCATCAGGTTGAGTTGGCTGTAATCTGAAGGAACCTGGATAGTTGGATTGGGATTTTTAACCAAAAGGTCTTGGTTGTTTTGGGTAACCACATAAGTTGGCCTTAAGAACTCCTCCGGACCGCGGCTTCCCATCTTAAGGTCTCCAAAATTATGGTTGCTGAAACTGCTTACTCCTGCCCATTTTTTTTTTCCATATTTTAAGTGAACATGTCCCGTTTTTTCCTTATTGGCGGTGCTTGTTCGGAGGGTGACATTTCCCGAAAGATTTGTTTTTTCAGAGTTTGAAAGTTGGGCCTGAAGGGTCTGAAAACTCATCACGGCACCGATCGCATCGCTGCCATAGATGATCGATCCCGGCCCAAAAAACACCTCTGTACTTTCGGTGGCAAATGGATCTAAGGAGATGACATTGTGGAGGTTGCCACTTCTAAAAATGGCTGTATTCATTCTCACTCCATCTATGGTGTAGAGCAACCTGTTGGTCGAAAATCCTCTGATCATGGGGCTTCCACCTCCCTGTTGGCTCTTTTGGACAAAAACTTCACCTGAGATGGCCAACAAGTCTGCTGCGGTTTGGGGATTGAGGAGATTTCTTTCTTCTGTGGTGATGCTTGTAATCCTTGCAGGAATTTCCTGACGTGATTGGCTCCATCGGGTAGCCGAGACAACTGCTTGCTGAAGGGTGATTTCAGAAGGAGTGAGGTAAACCTGAAAACCACTATTTTCAAGTTGGCTATAGCTTCGGGTAATAGGAATATAACCAAAAAGCCTGATGTCTATTTTTTCCTGACCTTTGAAGAAGCTTATATTGGCCTCCCCCTGCTCATTGGATTGGACCATCAGTTTGGATTTTGGGGAGGAAATAGTGACAAATTCCAACCCCATCTCTGAACCCGACTCCCTGATGGTTAGAATCTGTCCAAAGGCAATTGTGCCCAACTGAAATAAAATCAAAATCAACAACCCTGTCCTGAGCATTCTTTTAAAAATTCGCTCGGGAAGTTAGAGAACTTTTGAAAAATAAGAAGGGGATTTTATGTGAATGACCGTCAAGGAGAGATGCCTCCTTATAAATAAAGATGGCCCGGTGTCTCTCCGGGCCATCCTAATCAGGCTCTTCCTCGTAGCATCATGTCCCAATACATTCTTGGGAGCACGTATTTTTTGAGGAGCCACATACTGTATTGCTCTTTTGAGGTATCCACAAATCTAGAGATAAGCGGGTCACTGTCTCTGACGTTGTCATATTTGAATTCTGCCAAAACCATTTTGCTATAACCCGTCACCAAAGGGCAGGAAGAATAGCCCTCATATTTCAATTCGCCAACCTTTTTGGTTTTCATCAGGTGAAGCAAATTTCCTACGACGACAGGAGCTTGCTTTCTCACGGCTGCACCTGTTTTGGCTGTCGGCAATGCAGCTACATCACCTAAGGAAAAGACATTGGGGAATCTCAGGTGCTGAAGCGTATTGATGTCTACATCTACCCAACCTTTGCTAGGTCCTTCTTTCATAGATACGGGAGAGTTTCTCACAAAATCCGGTGCCTGCTGCGGTGGAGCAATGTGCAGCATGTCATATTTAATGGTAATATCAGATTCTCCTGTAACCTGTTCGCCAACCTTATCTACTAAGGACTGCGCACATTGAGCGAAATTCTCATGGGTATACCTGAAGGTGATTTCCTGCTTTGCTCCGTCTATTTTGACCGGGGCATAGAATGTTTTGAGAATGATATCCCTGTCAATGATGATTTTGTTCAATGTCTTTGCAAAATCTGGAACTCCAAAGATTACTGTCCCGGGAGTGGCAAAGACCACATTGGTTTTGTCCCTCACTCCGGATTTTCTGAAATATTCCTCAGCGAGGTACATGATTTTCTGTGGCGCTCCCCCACATTTGATGGGAGTGGTAGGTTGGGTAAAAATCGCATTGCCACCTTTGAAATTCTTCAATACTTCCCAAGTATGGTTTGGATTGGTATAATTGCTACACACTACTCCTTTGTCCATCACTTCTGAAAGCCCCGGGAGCAATTCTGGAGCCATGATCAGACCTGGAGCCAACACCAAAAAATCATAAGTCAAATCACCTGACTTTACTGTTTTTACGGTATTTTTTTCGGGGTTCAGATCGGTGGCTTTGTCTTTGATCCAAGTGACACCTTTTGGGATATACCTAGCTTCTGACCGCTCTGTGTCCTCAAACTTGTAGGTTCCGGCACCCACCAAAGTCCAGGCAGGCTGGTAATAGTGTTTTTCAGAAGGTTCAAGAATGGCTATTTGAAGATTTTTATCTTTATTTCTGAGTTGTGCAGCAACTGTAATGCCGGCAGTGCCTCCTCCTATGATCAATATCTGATAGTGGCCCATGGATATTTTGGTTTTGTATACGATAAAAGTAGTATTCTGAAAAAATGGAAACAGTGATTTTAATCACATTTATTCCATGTTCTAAAAAAATTAAAATAATCAAAAACCGAATTTGGTTTGGTAAAGGGTAGGGATTTTTAATACAATGATTTGTTGTCAAGCAATTCCCATTCCTTGAAAACCTTTTTGGCGGCTTCCTTAGAAAGTTGGGAAAAAGGAATTTTCCTTTCATTCAAAGGCAACTCCAATTCCTCATAGATAAACTGGTCATCAAATCCCACTGCGGCTGCATCCTTTTTGGTATTGGCAAAAAACACCCTCTCAGGTCTCGCCCAATAGATAGCGCCCAAGCACATGGGGCAGGGTTCACAGGAAGTGTAAAGGTCACACCCTTCCAATTGGAAACTCCCGAGGTTTTTGCAGGCATCCCGGATAGCGACGATTTCGGCGTGGGCTGTCGGATCTTTGGTATCGAGGACGGAGTTACAGCCTTGGCCTACTACCTTTCCGTCTTTTACGATAACACAGCCAAATGGACCGCCTTTCCCCTGGATCATCCCCGAACGGGACAAGTCAATGGCCATTTTCATGTATTTTTGGTGGATTTTTTCCATGGGGATTTTTTTAAGTACTAATTATCAAGAAGTAAGAACCGAGAAACGAGAAACGAGAGCCGAGATTTGGAGTCGCAGATGGCAGTCGCAGTGTGCAGTGATTTGGTTTACGTCTTGAGATCAGTTAACCAAATAACCATTAACCAAGTATCAAGTACTAAGTATCAAGTATCAAGAAGCGAGATCCGAGAGACGAGACATGGAGTAGCAGTTGGCAGTGGTTTGGTTTTGAGGATAAAGTATCAAGTACCATGTATGAAGTACCAAGTATCAAGTATCAAGATATAACAATAGGAAATTAAGGATCCGACTTCGACCTGGTATCAGTTAACCAAATAACCAATTAACCCAATAACCAATTAACCATTGCTCCTATTTCCCGATGCCTGGACTCGATAACAATGACAACCTGACAACAATTACAACCACTACAACAATTACAACCACTACAACAATTACAACCAAATAACCATTAACCCAATAACCATCCCCTCACCCAATCCATTTATTCAAAAACTCCAAAAAGGTATCTTTGTAATTTTCGCTGACGATAATTTGAGAGTTACCGATTTGAACCACATTCCTCGATACCGATTCAATATGGTCGAGGTTGATGATGAAGGAGCGGTGAACCCTCATAAAAGTATCTTCAGGCAATAAATCCTCCATGCTTTTCATACTTGTCAGGGACAGAAGGGGATTGGGTTTGTCCTTGAGGTGGACCTTCACATAGTCTTTATAGGCTTCTATGTAGGTGATGTCTTTGAGCATCACTTTAACGAGTTGGTATTCGATCTTGAGAAATATATAATCTACCTGTTTTTCCGTCTCGACCTTTACTACGGAATTTTTATTCTGATTTTCAAAAAACTGGTAGGCTTTGGTAGCGGCTTTCAAAAAATCCTCATAACTGAAAGGTTTGAGAAGATAATCCAAAGCATCTACTTTATATCCTTCCACCGCAAATTGGTTGTAAGCGGTCGTGAATATGATTTTTGGTTTTTTGGAGGCCTTTTTCCCATCAAGAATCCTTGCCAATTCCATTCCCGAAAGGTCAGGCATCTGGATATCTAAAAAAATCAAGTCTACCTCATTTTGATTCACATAACCCAATGCCTGTATGGCGTTGTCAAATTTGGATTGCAGGCTTAGAAATGAAGTCTGTTCTATGAATTTGGCAACCAACTCCAAAGCCAATGGTTCATCGTCTACCGCAATGCAATTGATGGTCATGAGAGGTTGAGTTTCAATGTAATCCTAAACTGGTTTTCAGCGTTTTCTTGGTCAATGTCCAATGTATATTTACCCGGATAGAGAAGATCTAGTCTTCTGATGGTATTGGTCATCCCAATCCCGCTTGCACTTCCTTCAGGCGTATTTTCTGTTGATTTGAATATCGTGTTTTCAGTATGCAATACAAGGTAGTTTTTCTCTCTTGAAAGTGAAATAAGAATATTGCTTTCTTTTTGTGAACTGATGCCATGCTTGAAGCAGTTTTCTATAAAGGGCAAAAGAAGCATTGGGGCGATTTCCGCTTCTTCGATTTTTTCAGGAATCTGAAGATCCAATTTTACTTTGCCTGTAAGCCTCAGTTTCATCAATTCAATAAAATCCTTGATAAACTCATTTTCCTTGGTCAAAAGGGTCTGGTTTTTTTCAGTTTCATAGAGAACATACCGCATCATCCTACTCAACTTTAACAATGCTGTCTTTGCCTTTTCCACATCGATGTTGGTAAGTGCATAGATATTATTCAAGGTATTGAAAAAGAAATGGGGATTGATCTGGGCTTTGAGGTAGGAAAGCTCAGAATTGATTTGTTGCTGTTGTAATTCAAGCCTGACCTTTTCATCTGACTGCCATTTTTGCACTACAGCTATACTGGTGCTGATCCCTACTGCCAAAATAAAGATTAAGAAATTAAACATGTCATAGGAGTAATTTCTTCCCCTAGGTTTGTATGGTACGTCAGGTCTAAAGGCCTTATGCATCAGTTCCGACATATTGGTCCAATCGTCATATAATATAAAAATTGCGACATAAACAATTCCCCCGAGCATGTTGAGTCCAACAAAAAGCGAAGTTTTGTTTTCAAACAAAAGCTTTGGAATCAGGTAAAAGAAATTGAAATAAAATGTAGCCACCAGAATGGCAAACATCAAACCTTGCTTGATCCAGAATTCATCGGGACGCTCTACACCCGCAGCTAAAGGTGAGATCAAAAAAATGACTGAACCAAAAAAACTCCAACCCAAAATATGTATGAGCAGAGGTAAATTTTTCTTGAAGGTCATTCCAGGCATATTAGTGATTATTTGTAAATATCCCGTAAACTAAGAGAAAGTTGGGCGGTAAAACCACAACAATCTACCAATCAGGCGATTTGGTCGACGAAATGGAATATTTCAGGGTTAAGGTCCCGAAAAATCCCCAAATATGACTTCATCAGGTATTCTTTCCCTTTTGTCGATGCAATTTCACTCCCTATCTATTTGATTTTTATATGATTTAAATCAGATATTCCTTTGTTGGGTAATCTGTCCAAAAGACAAGCAGATTCAAAACAAAGAGATGAAAACTTCAATCCACTTATTATTTGCGCTATTCCTCATTATAGGGATCAATGTCTCAGAAGGATACGCCCAAGGATCAAAACCTGAATATATTGTATCGGGAAAGGTACTAGATAAATCAAACAACCAACCTGTTGCTTATGCAGCAGTGTCATTGGTAGATGCCGAAACACGTCAGAACGTGGCCGGAGCGGTTGCTGATTTTGACGGGGTTTTTATTATATCAAACTTCAAAAACGGCAATTACCTCGTTCAGGTATCTTTTATGGGTTTTCAGGCAATTACCTCAGACCTAATCGAAATTACTGATCAAAACACTTCTACGGATTTGGGTTCTATTTTATTGGTGCAGGAAGCTGTAGCGCTTCAGGAAGTAACTGTCATGGGACAGCGTGACCTGATCGAAGAAAGAGTAGACAGGACGATATATAATGCGGAAAATGATAAAACACTTGTAGGTGGTGATGCCTCTGATGTATTGAGAAGGGTTCCGATGCTTTCTGTGGATATGGATGGTAATGTGTCCATGAGAGGTAGCTCAAGTATTTTGGTTTTGTTAAATGGAAAGCAGTCTGCCATCGTAGCTACAAACGTCGCTGAGGCTTTAAAGCAGATTCCTGCAGAAGAAATTAAATCTGTGGAAGTAATTACTTCACCCTCTGCCAAATATGATGCAGAAGGAACAGGTGGAGTAATCAACATTATTACTAAGAAAAACAACATTCAGGGTGCTTCCCTAAATATCAATAGCAGTGCGGGATTAAGGGGATCAAACCTTGGATTAAATGCAAGTTTGAAGCAAAAGAAAATGTCTTGGACACTGGGCGGATTTGGAAGGGCAGGATATAATATCCTTGGATTTTTTGAAAACCAACAGTACATCACGAATGCCGACGGAACTACAAGAAACATTTCCCAATACGCAGATACAAGAAGCAACATGCTTTTTGGCAGGTATAACTTAGGGTGGGATTATGAAATCAACAAATTCAACTTTTTGACTGCTTCCGTAAGTTATGGTCTTCGTAACATGAGAAACCGACAGGATGGATTATTGACAGATACTTACTTGGATGAAGTACTTCAGAGTTCATTGTTGAGAGATGTCAATACAGATAACCTTTCCAATAACGTGGATGTGAATTTCAACTATACCAAATCTTATGAAAAGAAAGGAAAAGAATTCAGTATCTCCGGCTTATTTAGCCAAAATAACCTGACCAATGATTTCATCAACAGCCAATATGATGAAAATTTCACAGGCATTTCGAGCAGGATTAAAAACCTGAACGCAGGTATCAACCGTGAATTTACCATTCAGTTGGATTACGTCACGCCTTTGGCTGAAAATCAAATCCTGGAATACGGTGCAAAAAACATCCTGAGAAAAGCAGTCAGTGACTTCGCATATTTCACCGCTGAAGGTCCTGATGGAGAGTTTGTGGAAGTTCAAGATGTTACATTTTCCAACGAATTCAGTTATGACCAGAATGTAACTGCTGCTTACGCATCTTATACCACCAACTTTTTGAAAAACTATGCCTTCAAGGGAGGAATGAGATATGAATACACAAACATCAACGCGGATTTTACCAATTCAGAACTGAATGGGGAGATTCCATCATTTGGAGTTTGGGTTCCTAGTTTGAACTTGAGCAGAAAACTTACAAAGGGAAATATGATCAAAGCAGCCTATAACAGAAGGGTGCAGAGACCGTCATTAAATTTTCTTAATCCAAACATCAACGCAGCCAATCCTCAGCAAATATCTCAGGGTAATCCATTGTTGGAGCCTGAGTTGACTGATAATTATGAAATGTCATATAGCACCTTTTTCAAAGGTTCAAACTTGAATTTCACTACCTATTTCAGAAACACCTCAGGTTCTATACAGCCTGTAAGGACTGTAAGACAAGACGATATCATTTTCACTACCTATGAAAACATCGGTCAGGAAAAAGCATACGGATTATCAGTATTTGCCAATGTAAACCTGTCAGGTAAATTCTCTGTCAACGGTAGTGTTGAAACTTACTATGCACAGTTGGATAATGGTTTGTCAGATCCTTTGTATGCTGCTTCCAATGATGGATTTGTATTCAGCGGAAGGGTATTTGCCAACTATTCATTGCCAAAAGATTGGCAGGTTCAGGCTTTCACCTTTCAAAGAGGAAGAAGGGTTGAATTGCAGGGAACTTCAGGTGGATTTGGTGTCTATGGTTTGAACTTCAACAAATCATTCAATGAAAAAAGAGGTTCAATCGGTTTTGGTGCTGAAAACTTCTTTACCAAAGTATTCACGATCAACAATGAACTGATTACGCCAACAATTATGCAACAGAGTACAGTTGGATTGAAAAACATGAATTTCAAGATCAACTTCAACTATAGAATAGGAAAATTATCAGTCGATGGACCTTCCAGAAAAAAGAAAAGAGGAGTGACCAACGACGATCTTAAAGAAGGTGGAGACGGCAACAGCGGTGCAGCCGCCGGCGGATCGCGCAATTAATAAATAGTTAAATGATTGGGTAATAGTTATTAATTAACCGTTAGGTTTTGCCTAGCGGTTTTTTTATTTTTTTTGATATTATGTATATCCGCTTTTTCACCACCATCGCTATTTAAAAAATGACCTCGACTTGCGGACAATAATATTAGATAGAATGGTCAGAAACCATTTGGCATAGATTTTCCCCAAAGATTTTTTTTAGAAATAAGCACAAAAAAACCACCCGGACTGCCCAAGTGGTTTTTGTAACTTATTTCAAATTCTCGGAAACTTGTCACTTACTTTTTACCTTTCACTTCCTACTTCCTTCCCTCCCAACTTCCAAACTTCCCACTACCTACTTATACATCACCTTCTTCACAGCATCGATGGTCCTCTTTACATTTGGCAAGGTTGCTTCAATATAAGTAGGAGAATAACTCAAAGGAATATCCATCGAATTCACCCTGATCACCGGAGCATCCAGATAATCAAAGGCATTTCTTTGGATATGATAAGCCAGTTCTGAAGATAGGGCCGCAACAGGATTGGCTTCTTCCACGACCACGCACCTGTTGGTTTTCTTTACAGATTCCAGACAAGTGGCATAATCTATTGGTCTGACAGTTCTCAAATCGATGATTTCAGCTTCGATACCGTCTTTTGCCAGTTCATCAGCAGCTTCATATACCACTTTCATCATTTTACCAAATGAGATGATGGTAACGTCTTTTCCTTTTCTTTTGACATCGGCAACACCGATGGGCAATAAATATTCACCTTCTGGAACTTCACCTTTGTCACTATACATCAATTCAGATTCCATAAAGATTACTGGATCAGGATCCCTGATGGCAGCCTTCATCAAACCTTTTGCATCATAGGGATTGGAAGGAACAATCACTTTCAGTCCAGGAGTATTTGCAAACCAGTTCTCAAAATTTGAAGAGTGGGTAGCACCAAGTTGACCTGCGTTACCTGTCGGTCCTCTAAATACGATTGGAACACTGTAGGCTCCTCCGGACATCGAAAGCATTTTGGCAGCGGAGTTGACGATCTGATCTATGGCAACCAAGGAAAAGTTGAAGGTCATAAATTCGATAATTGGCCTCAAACCATTCATGGCAGCCCCAACTCCCAAACCTGCAAAACCAAGTTCTGCGATCGGGGTATCAATCACCCGATCCGGACCAAACTCGTCCAACATTCCTTGGGATACCTTGTAGGCGCCGTTATATTCTGCCACTTCTTCGCCCATCAGAAACACGTTTTTATCGCGTCTCATTTCTTCGGACATGGCCTCTCTTAATGCTTCTCTATATTGAATAACTCTCATTTTAAACAGTATTTGCGGTCGTAAAAATAGGAAGTAATCCCTCAAATCCAAAACAAGCTTTGGTTTGAGGACCTATATTTTAGGAATGGTTTTTTGGAATGGAAATGGCTCTTGGATTATTGTTTTTCAGGTTTGGTTACAGGCTTGCCCGATTCGACCCAATTATTCAATCCGCCTTCGAGCATGTATATCTTTGTGAACCCAAGTTCCTTCATTTTTTCTGTGGCAGGGATTGTTCTTTTTGCAGACCTACAATAGACATAATAGGTTTTCTTTTTGTTGAGTTTGCTGACTTCTTCCTCAAAGTTGCCTCCGGTCCAATTGACGAAAGTTGCCCCTTCGATATAACCCTCAGCAGTCTCTTCGGGGGTGCGGATATCCAAAATCACCGCCTTCTTTCCTTTGTGACCTTTGATGTCAAATTCCTCAGGGCTAAGTTTGGCAGCACCTTCCTGCGCAATGGACTCTTTTGGGAATGCAATGAAAATCGTGACGATCATCAGCGTCAAAACTGATTTTATCCAAGTTGTGTTGTTGTTCATGATATTGTTGGTATTAGAATTTTTAGGATTTCTTTAGGTATGTACCCTATCTTGCCCCTAGCCATTATTGAACTCGGAGGGATTACAATTGATTGGCTTTGGACTGTCGACTGTGGTCTAATTATCCGCAGTGCTAATCTTTGGCATTTGCCTGTGGCAAAATAGCGGATAATTATATTTCTTTATTTCTTTAGCAACGAATTTACTTATTAAAAAATTTAAAAAGCCCAAAATGAAGAAAATCGGCCTTATTTCTGACTCGCACGGATATATCGATGAGCATGTGATTAGCCATTTGGTAGATGTCGATGAAATATGGCATGCCGGGGATATCGGCGACCTTTCTGTTTTAAGTCAGCTTCCAAAGGAAAAGGTCCTGAGAATCATTACAGGAAATATTGATGACCAAGAGGCAAGAAATGGATATCGGGAAGAATTGTGGTTTGAGGTGGAGGGAATGAAAATAGGAATGATCCACATCGGAGGCAAGCCTCCCCAATATGCCAAAGGAGTCAAAAACCTGATCAGGCAGCACGGGGTGCAGCTATTTGTTTGTGGGCATTCCCATATCTGCAAAGTGGAATTTGACAAAAACCTGAATTGTCTTTACATGAATCCCGGCGCCATGGGTCAGTCTGGCTTTCATATTGTCAGGACGATGTTGCTGTTTGAGATTGAAAGCGGCAAGATCCAGAATCTGAGGGTGGTGGAACTGGGGAAAAGGGGGAGAATTTAAGGGTTAATTGATTATATGGTTAACTGATTATTCGATAAACTTCATTGTGCTAAGTCCAATTCTAAAAATTTGAATTAAGAGCACATTCAGTTTGGCCGATTTAAACAATTAACCAAATATCCCTTTAACCAAATAACCATTAATCATTAACCAATAACAAAAAAAGGCAACGTGTCTACCGTTGCCTTTTTTATTTCTTTGGAAAGAAAAGAAAAATAGGATTAAGCGAAGTTCTTTTTTAGCTCTTCGATGTCAACATTTTTGATTACCGGCTTGGCACTCAACTGTTTGATCTTAATCACTCTTGTATTTTGCTTAAGTCTCTTTCTTTTCAATTTTCTTTTTAATGCAGTAACTCCCATCGTCTTATTCTTTATGTGACCTCAAATGAAGCGCAAAATTAAGATAAAAATTTGATTTTGCTTAACTTTGCCCAAAATTAATGTAAAAGATGGCTGTCCAAAAACCAAGTTTGCCCAAAGGAACCCGTGATTTCGGGCCACTCCAAATGGCGAGGAGAAATTTCATTTTAGATACAATCAAAGATACCTTTAGGCTTTTTGGATTCCAGCAGATCGAAACTCCCGCCATGGAAAACCTGAGTACCCTGACAGGCAAATATGGGGATGAAGGCGATCAGTTGCTTTTTAAAATCCTCAATAGCGGCGATTTTATCAAAGATGTAAAATCGGAAGACCTTCAAAGCGGAAGTTCACAGGTATTGCCTAAAGTGGCAGAAAAAGGCCTCCGGTACGACTTGACGGTTCCTTTTGCGCGATACGTGGTCATGAACAGAAATGACATCTCTTTTCCTTTTAAACGTTTCCAAATCCAACCGGTATGGAGAGCGGACCGACCACAGCGGGGAAGGTACCGGGAATTTTACCAATGTGATGCAGATGTGGTCGGGACTGATAGTTTGGTATGTGAGCTTGAAATCCTGTTGATGATCAAGCGCGTTTTTAATACCCTTGGCATTGCAGATTATGACATCAAAATCAACAACCGCAAAATCCTGACAGGAATCTCTGAAGTGATCGGTGAAAAAGGCAGAGAAGGGGAATTATGTGTTGCGATAGATAAATTAGATAAAATAGGTTGGGAAAAAGTACAGGAAGAACTGACACAAAGGAATTTTGCGCAGGATTCTATTTCCAAGCTAGAGCCTATTATCAGTCTCAAACAAAGTAATGCAGACAAACTCAATTTCCTAAAAACCTTTCTAAAGGATTCCGAAACCGGAATAAAGGGAATTGCCGAACTCGAAGAAGTTTTGGATTTGCTTCATCAATATGGAGAATCCGAAGACCATGTAGATTTCGATGTTGTCTTAGCTAGAGGCTTGACATATTATACAGGCGCAATATTCGAAGTCAAAGTCAATAAGGTTACCATTGGATCGGTAAGTGGCGGAGGAAGGTACGATAACCTGACGGGAGTGTTTGGTTTGGATGGCGTGTCAGGGGTAGGATTTTCCTTTGGTGTGGACAGATTGTACGATGTAATGGATGAATTGGGGATTTTTCCTGAGAGTAATCTGGACAAAACAAAAGTGCTGATTACCCATTTTGATGAAAAAGGATTTGCCTATGGACTTCAAATCCTTCAAAAATTAAGGTCAGCAGGTATTTCTTCAGAACTGTTTCCCGAGACAGGGAAGATCAAAAAGCAATTGACTTATGCAGACAAAAAGCAAATTCCTTTTGTGATCGTCTTAGGAGATAACGAAATCCAAGAATCAAATATCAGCCTCAAAAATCTAAGTTCAGGCTTTCAAGAAACCGTCAGCATTGAAAAAGCCATTGAAATTCTGTGTTAGTACCAATCAAGTATCAAGTAGTCAGTATCAAGTAGCAAGAATTAAGGCATAAGAGAACAAGCGAGATAAATAAAACAAGAATCGACTCAAGATATGTTAAAGCTTAAATAGGAATCAATCCAAGGTTTGATTCCAAATCAATTAACCATTTACAAATAACCAAATAACCAATAACCAAATAACCAATAACCAAATACTTGTACTGAGCGGAGTCGAAGTAACCACCTTTCAGTCCACTACCAAAATCGCATTGATGGGAATATGTCTGTTACATTTCAATGAGACAAATTTGTCTCCTACTGCCCATACAGTAGTGTTGATCTGAAAGGTTTTGCCATTGGCATCCTCAAAAGTTATGGTTGATTTGCTACGAAGGAGGTTGCCTATCGCTTGGGCACGCATCAGTTCAAAATTCCTTATCTTTCGCTCCTTTTCATCTTCAAGAACCTCTTTTTTAGAAAATCTGAGTTCATCGATTTTTTCCTTCTCTATCTTCTCAATGGTTTTCATATGATTTCGATTTATAGAATAAATATACAGGTTATCAATCGATTAATTTTTTCAAAAGGTTTCAAACCCTACATTAAAATTGTCAATGGTAAAGATTACATAATTTAATTCAGTCATCTTTTGCTTTCCTAAGTTGTGCTTCCAACATGCTTGAATTCCCTTATATTTGTGTCTTAATATAAATGAGGTGCTATGTTTGATATGATGAGTATAATGAATAAGGTGAAGGAAGCCCAGGCAAAAATCAAAGATGCCCAGGCCAAATTAGTCCACCTTATAGCCGATGGAGAATCCGGAGCTGGATTGGTTAAAGTAACTGTTAATGGTAACAGAAAAGTAATGTCCATATTTATGGATGATTCACTTGTGAATCTTGCGGACAAAGAAATGCTCAGTGACCTCGTTGTAGCAGCCACCAATAAAGCGCTTGATGCCATAGAAATCAAAATCAAAGAAGAACTCAAATCTGCTACCGATGGCATGATGCCCAATATTCCGGGAATGGATCTTGGCAGTATGTTTTGATGCAGGATGCCGCAATAGTAATATTGAATTACAATGGAGGGGAAATGATGCGAAAATTTCTTCCATCGGTTTCCCAACTCTCCATTTTTCAGGTTGTCGTTGTAGACAATGGAAGCACAGATAATTCAGTAGAAGTGCTTCAAACTGAATTTCCCCATATCAGGACCATTATACTTGATTCAAATTTTGGGTTTACTGGAGGCTATAACCGCGCTTTGGAAATTCTCAAAGGATCATTTGATTATTATATCCTTCTCAATTCTGATGTTCAGGTAGAGCAGGATTGGGATATTAAACTCATTCAATTTTTGAAAGAAAATTCCTCCATCGCAGCAGTTCAGCCAAAAATTTTATCTTATAAGAATGAGGGATATTTTGACTACGCAGGGGCTGGAGGGGGATTTGTGGATGGATTGGGTTATCCCTATTGCAGGGGTAGGATTTTCAATTCGATCGAAATGGATACCGGCCAATATGATGATACCGTGGAGGTAGATTGGGCTTCAGGTGCTTGCATGGCGATCAGGTCCAATATATTTCATACTGTGGGAAGATTTGATGAAAGTTTTTTTGCCCATATGGAAGAAATTGATCTTTGCTGGCGGATAAAAAAAATGGGATTGTCAGTCTATTATTTGGGTACTTCAAAAGTATGGCATGTCGGGGGTGGTACTCTGGACAGGTCAAACCCTTGGAAGACATTCCTGAATTTTAGGAATAATCTCCTCATGCTTTATAAAAATGTAAGTCCAAACCGATTTTTATTGATTTATTTGGTAAGGTTGGTGTTGGATTTATTGGCCTCAGTCATATTTCTTGCGAGGGGGAGCTTTCGGGATGGACATGCTGTATTTGAGGCCCATATTGAATTTCACAAAATGAAATCAAAATTGGAAAAAACCCTTCCACCCAAACAAAAAAATAAGAATGAAATCCAACATTTCAGGAAATCAATCTTATGGGATTATTATATAAGAGGAAAGAAGACCTTCAGCGAACTTTAGTCAAAGAGAACAGGATTGTTCATCTTGCGAAAGTATTTCCTGATCTTCATCATCATGGCAAGACTGACATAGATAATGATCGGAGAACCAAGGGTGATAAAAGAACTGTAAATGAAGAATAATCTTATGCTGTCGATGGGAAAATGAAGACGTTCTCCGAGCTTGTAGCAGACGCCAAAAGCCCTATCTTGAAAAAAAAGTTTTACTTCGTTCATATATAGTTGGTTTTGGATAGCGATGTAAAAGTACTAATTTAAATTCACTAATCTAAATTGATGCCCGATGTTTAATAATCTGATAAAATCAGCCTTCTTTTTTTTAATAACCTATATCATAGCCTCATGCAGTCCAAAAATCGGAATGTATGATGGTCTTTTGAACGGAATTGTCGCAAAACCCGAAGTTTTGCAATTACACAGGGACTCTGTGCGGGTGAGCATTCAGGGTGCTATTCCTTTGGCATTATTGAACCAAGATGCAAAAATCTATCTCTATCCAGAATATGTGTATGGGGAAGGTTCGCTGAGGCTGGGTGAGATTATTCCTTTTGACGGGGCTTACAACAAAAAACTGATAGATGCCATAGTGGACGAGCGTATAGTGTTCCCATATCTGCCTGGAATGGAAAAAGGTGAATTGGTCATAAAAGGAATTGTAGAAAGGAAGAAAGGGACTTTTCAAGCTCCAAACAAAGTTTTGGCATATGGATTAGAGACAACTCCATTATTGACAAGGTATGGTCAGGTTCTTCCAGATCAGCCAATTCCAACCATCGGGATTTACATGATGAGAGATTTTCAGGATATGAACCGGATCGTAACACGGGATTTTTATATTCCCTTTGAATTGGGAAGCAGTCTAAAGCAGGATCCTATATTTCCCGTTGCATTCAGGGATTATTTGATCAAAGGAGAACCTTGGATGAAAATCAATAAAGTAATTGTGACAGGATTGTCTTCCCCGGAATCAAGGGACAACGTCCTAGGTTTGCCAAAAAAGAGGAGTGATTTCATCGTTGAAAAACTGAAAACAAACCGATCCTTGACAAATATTCCGATAGAATCAATGTACCGTGCAGGTGATTGGTTTGACCTGAGGCAACTCTTGAGTGATTATGAGGGAATCTCCCAACAACAAAAAGAAGAAGTTTATGCCATTTTATTGAATGAAAAAAGCTTTGCTTCGCAATTGTCTGATCTTCAAAAGATCTCCGCATACAGGAATATTTCCAGGGATTTGTTCCCTAAATTAAGGTCTGCCAAAATTTCTTTTGAACTTGAAAACACCAAACTGAACGACTTGGAGATTTCATCCGGGGTTTTTGCACTACTCAACGGGCAAAATCCGGTAGAAGGATTTGATCAGGATCATCTGACTTATGCAGGTCAAAATGTACTCAAACTGGACGAAAAGGAGGCTGTCTACAAAAAACTCAACGAACTTTTCCCAAGTGAACTTTCCCATAACAACCTCGGGGTTGTCTATTTAAACATGGCTCAACGCGAATTGGATGTTCGTGAAAGGAATATTTTCATCAGTGATGCAATTTCAAACCTCTCATCGGCCAATAAAATTAAAACCACTTCCATTGCACTTCACAATATCGGCAGGGCCTATTTGTTGCGGGGGGATTATTTCGAAGCTTACATTGCCATCTCTGAGGCATCAACCTTGGAAAAAGAAGAAACAAATGATTTTCTAAACTACAATGAAGGTCTACGTGGTGCTTTGGATATATTAAATGGGGATTATAGACTTGCCACCATCAGATTTAACCGAACAGTTGAAAACGAAAGTAATTTTTTCAATAAGGGGATTGCCTATTTTTTATCAACAGATTATTTATTGGCATTGGAAAACTTTGAGGCTTCAGTACAGTCTGACAGAGATTCTGGGTATGGGTTCTATGGGTTGGCCTTGGTCGCAGCGGTCAATGGGGAGAGGGATACAATGATCGAAAACCTCGGGAAGGCAATCGATCGGAGTGAATTTCTAAAGGAAAAGGCCCTTAAAGATATCAATTTCCAAAATTTCAGGTCGGATCAGGCTTTTATTAATCTGTTTAAGTAAGAAGTGTATATGTGATTTTTTTCCAATAACCATAAAAAACTAGGTTTGGATTTCATTTGAAGTGGTTATAGATTTTGAGTGTGGTCTATGGACTGAATATCAATAGCTCTAATCATTAATTTCAGATTGTGGCGAGGTAGTGGATATTAACAAAATAGTACGTAAGAAGGAGAATATTATCTACTATTAGACCATATTTCATTTTTTAATAAAAATTTTTGATTTTCTTTTTAATCATTTATATTAGTTCCTGAGATAGGAGTTTACCTTTAAAAAACTTCCATTCTTGAAATTGTTGACGAATAATATATTTTACATATATTGGCGTCCAGATAAATTAACATCTGTTAACATTAACCCAAAATCTCTATGCCTATGAGTCCATTCTTTTTTTTTGAAGAGTAAAATAAATCGTTTTAGCACCCCCCTTATTGATGTTTTGAATTAATAATCAAAACTAAGTAAAGACAGGAAACCTGTCAAGGTATAATCAGCAATAGTCAAGGAAATTAAAAATCTACTTCCAAAAACTGTTGCAATTATTTTGAAGATACTTGCAAACGATTGCACTATCTGTCGAATTGATGAAAAATTTTAAAAATATTATCAATTAATAACTAATACCCAATCAATCTATGTTTATGGAAAAACTCTACAAAAGCCTAAGTGTATTCCTACTACTCTTAGTACTTTCCAGCGCCACGGCGTTGGCACAAAAAACGGTCACCGGAACCATCTTGGATGAGTTCGGCGACGGATTGCCCGGCGTTACAGTACTGGTAAAAGGAACCACTACAGGTACAGCCACCGATATTGACGGAAAATTTTCCCTCAATGTGCCAAGCAACGAAAGTGTGCTTGTTTTCTCTTTTATTGGTTATAGAGCTGTCGAACAAATAGTGGGAAACCGCTCTGTGATCGACTTTGCTATGGCGCCGGATGAAAGACAGCTATCTGAATTGGTTATCACAGGTTATACCATTGATAGCCGAAGAGAAACTACAGGTGCGATATCCACTGTTAACCCAAGAGACTTGACCATCATACCTACAGGTAACGTGGAGCAGGTACTTCAGGGTAGGATTGCCGGTGTTACTGTTGTAACCAACGGTCAGCCTGGTACAGCATCTCAAGTGAGGGTTCGAGGTTTCGGAGCATTTGGAGGTAACCAGCCGCTGTATATTGTGGATGGTGTGCCGGTGGAAAGCACCGACTTTCTCAACCCTGATGATATAGAATCTACTACTGTATTGAAAGATGCAGCTGCTGCTTCTATATACGGTGCCAGAGCAGCTAACGGTGTCATTATTTACACTACCAAAGGAGGTAATAAAAAATCTCAAAAATTGAGATTCACTTATGATGGTATGTATGGTGTCACCCAGCCTGGTTCGGGACTTGACATGGCCAATCCACAGGATTTTGCTAATTTAACATGGTTGGCTGAAACCAATCAGGCTCGGATTGACGGCAGAGCACCAAGGTACGAGCATCCTCAATTTGGTACAGGTTCCACACCAGTAATGCCATACTATATTAATGTGGGTGGAGCAGCAGGTGTTGCAGGGCCATTTAGCCAAGCACAATTGGATGAACAAAGGGCTAAGTACAATGTCAATCCGCGGTTAGGTCCTGTTCACCAATTGGTCAGAGCTGCGACAGGCGAAGGTACTGATTGGTATGATGCAGTAACCAGAAATGCTCCTGTTACAAGACACTCTATGGGATTCTCAGGAGGTAACGGCACAAGCAGGTTCTTTATGGGTCTCGGTATCCAGGATCAGGCAGGTATCCTTATCGGAAATGATTTTAGAAGAGTTTCCTTAAGAGCAAATTCAGAGCACAATGTGGGATCCAAAGTTAGAATCGGCCAAAACTTCCAGGCAACTTACCGTTCTGTGTTAGGACAAGGTGGAGGCAATAACGGTCAAGGAGTGGCAGGTGACGAAAATGATATCCTTCAGGCTTTCAGGATGCCATCAATTATCCCTGTAAGGGATGAATTCGGTGGCTATGCAGGTACTGCAGCTAGAGGATTCAACAACCCTAGAAACCCTGTGGCAAACAGAGAAGGTTTGGAAAATAACAGAAATTTCAATGCCAATGCTTTCGGTAACGTGTATTTGGAAGTTGATCCTACGGAGGATTTGACATTCAGAACTTCTATCGGTGGTCAGTATGACAACTTCTACGGAGTAGGATTCAGCAGATTACAGTATGAGAACTCAGAAAACAATTCCGCTTTTGGATACAATGAGTTTTCAGGATATGTTATGCGATGGACATTTACCAATACCTTGACATACACCAAAAAATGGAATCAACATGCAGTGAGAGCATTGGTAGGTCAGGAAGCCTTGAATACCGGTGCAGGAAGAAACATTTCAGGTTTGGGTCAAAATCCCTTCTCAGAAGATCC
The DNA here is from genome assembly GCF_023502205.1 of Aquiflexum sp. TKW24L. Lineage (GTDB taxonomy): Bacteria > Bacteroidota > Bacteroidia > Cytophagales > Cyclobacteriaceae > Cognataquiflexum. The sequence continues at coordinate 37,978 of NZ_JAMFLG010000036.1, forward strand.
TAACTTTGTAAATATTTCTAACTTACCAGTTCCAACAAGGCAGGTGAATTCAGGCCAGTTCAAAGGTGTAAATTTCTACTCCCTATTTGCAACTGCCAGGTACACCTTCGATGACAAATATATTGTTGACGCGACTATAAGAAGAGATGGCTCTTCAAGATTTGGTGAGAATAATAGATTCGGTGTATTTCCTGCATTTTCTGCAGCTTGGAGGATTTCTGCAGAGAGTTTCATGGCTTCTGCTACTTGGTTAGATGATTTGAAAATCCGAGGTGGTTGGGGTCAGATGGGTAACTCCAACAACGTTAACCCTGATAACCAATTTAGTTTATTTGGTGGTAACGTTGGTGCATCTTCCTATGACATCGCCGGTACCAACAGCTCTGCAGTCATTGGATTCAGAAGACAAAGATTAGGTAACCCTGATGGAAAATGGGAAACATCTGTTACCAAAAACATCGGTTTTGATGGTACGGCATTTGGCGGAAAATTGGACGTGATTGTTGATTTCTGGCAAAAAGATACTGAAGACTTGTTGTTTACTGTACCGGTTCCTTCAACAGCAGGTTTTAACGCTGCAGCTCCTTCAGTCAACATCGGTGAAATGATGAACAGAGGAGTTGACATCATGGTATCTACCAGAGGTAATTTCAACAAAGACTGGAGATATGAATTCCAAGTCAACGGTGGTTTCTTAAAAAATGAAATCGTCTTCCTTTCTGAAGGATTGGACTTCATTACTTCAGGTAATCCAAGTTTCAGAGGTATTGAACCAATCAGGAATGCAGTGGGCCAACCACTTTCCTCCTTCTTCGGATACCAAGTACAAGGTTTGTTCAGTAGCCAGGAAGATGTAAACAACCACGCTACCCAGACAGGGGCAGCTCCTGGAAGATTTAAATTCCAAGATATCAATGGTGATGGTGTAATTGACGCTGATGACAGGACTTTCTTAGGTAGCCCGGTTCCAAAATTCTCAGGAGGCTTTAACTTCATCATCGGTTACAAAAACTTTGACTTAGCGGCCTATTTCTACGGAACTTCAGGCAATAAAGTCTGGGCTCAATGGAGATGGTTTACTGACTTCTTCCAGACATTTGAGGGTGCAGCAATTTCTAACAGGTTGAATGATGCTTGGACTCCAAATAACCTTGGTGCCACAGTACCTGTTGTCGAAAAAACTGCTAACTTCAGTACTTCAAACGTAGCAAACTCTTACTACGTAGCTGATGGATCTTACTTGAGATTACAAAACTTGACCATAGGCTATACACTTCCAAATGCCATCCTTCAGAGATGGAAGTTGGAAAGATTGAGAGTATTTGCATCAGGTAATAACCTTTTAACTTTAACAGGTTATGATGGATTGGATCCAATGGTCGGTGGTAACGTAGATACTGCTTTTGGTATAGATGTAGGAAACTACCCTGTAACAAGACAATATACCATGGGTATTAATCTTGCTTTCTAATCAAACAATCTGTTTATCAAACTGTTGTTTAAAAAAAAATTCATAAATCAAGTTAAATTATGAAAAACATAAAATATCAATTCGCGGCAATGCTTACAGCAGGGATGATGCTGTTAGCTACAAGTTGTGACGATTCGTTTCTAGATGTACCTCCTGTAGGTCAATTAAGTGAGGCTCAATTGAGTTCTCTTGCCGGGATAGACGCAGTATTAATTTCTGTCTATTCCCAAGTCAATGGTAGATTTCAAAGACTTGCCTCTCCATCCAACTGGGTATGGGGAAGTATCCGGGGTGGTGATGCCAATAAAGGCACTGATCCCGGTGATTTCTCTACCATTAACCCTATTCAAAGATTTGAGACCGATGCTACCGTATCTATTCTCGAAGAAAACTGGAGTGGTAATTTTGAAGGAATAGCACGGGCAAACCAATTGCTAAGGTTGTTAGATGGAAGAGGTTCTGATGTATCAGACGCCTATGCAAGAAATGTAGAAGCGCAGGCTAGGTTCTTGAAAGCACATTTCTACTTCCAACTTTGGAGAAACTTCAATAAGGTTCCTATCATCCCAAAAGATGCTGATTACAAAAAAGGCTTGGAAGAAATCAAGAATGACCAAGAGATGCTACCTTACATTGAGGCTGAAATGAAATTTGCTGCCGATAACCTTCCTGCAACACAACCTCAGGTAGGACGAGTGAATTCTTGGGCAGCTAAAGCATACTTGGGAAAAATCATCCTATACAAAGCCAATCAAACTGGTTCAGCCGCTGATTATCAGGCTGCAAAAGTCCTATTTGACGATGTGATCGCCAATGGGGTAACCAGCAATGGCTTGAAATATGGTTTGGTTCCTTACTATGAAAACATGTTCAGAGGAGCTAATGACAATCATCAGGAATCTATTTGGGCTTACCAGTCTTCTGCCAATACAGGTTCTGTCAACAATGCCAACCCTGAGTTTGACTTGAACTTTCCATACAATACCGGGCCAAACGGACCAGGAAACTGTTGTGGATTTTTCCAGCCTAGCTTTACCTTCGTAAACTCTTTCAGAACAAGCGGAGGATTGCCACTTCTAGATGGTTCTTTCAACGCTCCTGCAAATAGAGTGTTAAGCGACATGGGTTTAGGTACAGCAGCTCCATTCACTCCGGATGCAGGTCCACTTGATCCAAGAGTTGACCATACTACAGGTAGAAGAGGAATACCATATTTGGATTGGCAAGATTTTCCAGGTCAGGCTTGGATAAGAAACCAACCAAACGGAGGTCCATATTCTCCTAAGAAATATGTGTATACCAGGGCTGAGCAAGGTTCTTTCCAAGATAACTCTTCTTGGACTCCAGGTTATACAGGAATCAACTTTATGATTGTCCGCTTTGCAGATGTTTTATTGATGTCTGCTGAAGTAGATATTGAAGTTGGTAGTTTGGAAACTGCAAGAGCTAAAGTGAACTTGGTAAGAACCAGAGCGAAAAACTCTCCAATATTAAGAGCCAATGGTACGCCTGCAGCCAATTATGTGGTGAATACTTATGATGCTGCGTGGACCGATGCCAATATTGCACGTGCTGCTGTAAGATTTGAGCGTAAGTTGGAATTAGGTATGGAAGGACATAGATTCTATGACTTAGTTAGATGGAAAACTGACAAGGCTGAATTGGATGCTTACTTTGCGTTGGAAGGCGTATTGTTGCCAGCCGCAATGGGCAGTACTGGTTATGATATCAAACATCGTTTGTTACCATTACCGCAAAACCAGATTGACTTGGTTGGTTCTAGCACCTTGATTCAGAATCCTGGATTCTAATCAATAAGAATTTAAAAATAAATGGGAGAAAGAGGTGGCTGAAAAGTCACCTCTTTTTTTGTGATTTCAATTTCATTTTTGGCTTTTCTTTTTTGGTATCACATAAATACCCGTAAATTCAAACCCTGACCCAAAGCGCTATTTAACCCAATCAGAGCCATGAAATCTTACTATTACCTTGGTGCATTTTTATTGCTATCAATTGCTTCCTGCACCAAAAAAGAAGACACACTTTTCAACCTTCTTTCAATGAAGGACACTGGGATTGACTTCAATAACCTTATTGTAGAATCAGATTCCTTTAATATCCTTACCGACGAATATATTTTCAATGGAGGTGGTGTAGCAGTGGGTGACTTTAATAATGACGGGCTTCCGGATTTGTTTTTCACAGGAAATCAGGTGGCCAATAAACTTTATTTGAATGAGGGTAAGTTGAAGTTCAAGGATGTAAGCACTGTGTCCGGCATTGAAGCAAAGGACAGGTGGAGCACTGGGGTAACGGTGGTGGATATCAATGGAGATGGTCTGTTGGATGTTTACGTTTGTGCTGCCATGTTTAAAGAAAATGAAAAGAGGGCTAACATGCTATTCGTAAACCAAGGTTTGAATAAAGATGGAATACCGACTTTTATAGAATCAGCCGCCCAATACGGTATAGCAGGAACTGACAATAGCATGATGGCTACTTTTTTTGATTATAACAACGATGGTTTACTTGACCTCTATGTACTCAATAATGAACAGAGCAAATCCATCCCATCCAATTACAGGGAAAAAATCGCTGATGGATCCGCTATCAACAATGACCGGCTTTACCGAAACAATGGCAATGGAACCTTCACTGATGTCACCATAGAGGCTGGAATCACCATCGAGGGATTTGGGCTTGGACTGGCTGTGGCTGACTTGAATGGCGACGGATGGTCTGACCTGTATATCAGCAATGATTACACTACCAATGATATCCTGTATATCAATAACCAAGACGGTACTTTTTCCAACCAATCAAAAACTTTTCTCAGACACCAAAGCATGTTTTCAATGGGTTCTGACATTTCCGATTATAACAATGACGGCTTTCCGGACATCGTCACCCTGGACATGTTGGGAGAAACCAATTTCAGGAAGAAGACTACCATTTCCAAAAACTCATACCAAACCTATATCAGTAACGAACAATGGGGCTATGAATACCAACATGTGCGCAATATGCTCCATGTAGGAAATGGACCCAATATTCCCTTCAGCGAGATCGGCTTTATGGCAGGTATGTACCAGACAGATTGGTCTTGGTCACCATTGTTTGTGGACATGGACAATGATGGAAATCGGGATCTCTTGATCACCAATGGTTTCCCGAGGGATATCACTGACAAAGACTTTGCAAACTACAGGGCTGATGTGGGGGGAGTGGCCTCTATCAGACAATTATTGGATTCTATTCCTATCATCAAAATCCCGAATTATAGCTACAGAAACCAAGGCGATTGGACTTTTGAAAACGTTGGTCATACTTGGGGACTCAATAAATCCTCATTTTCCAACGGGGCTGCTTACGTGGACCTCGATCAAGATGGTGACCTCGATTATGTAGTCAACAATATCAATGACCCGGCTTTTGTCTTTGAAAATACTTTGAATACAAGGGATTCCAAACCCAACTACTTTAGGGTAAAATTACAAGGAAGTAAAAACAATTCATTTGGGATTGGTGCTAAAGTAGTTCTCAGGTTTGGACAGGACAAATTCCAATACCACGAACAGCAGCTTTCAAGAGGGTATTTATCCGCAGTGGAGGATATTGTTCATTTCGGTTTGGACACAATAAATGAAATAAGCTCCTTGGAAATCCTATGGCCCGATGGAAGGTATGAAAAGACTGACCACCTGCATGCCAATCAGGTGATAGAACTCAAACATGCAAACGCTTCCCCTAAGCCAGGCGACCTTCAGTTTCCTTTGGGACCAAAAACAGTAACTCCACTTGTAGAAGAAATATCCGGGCACCTAGGGATAAATTTTATACATCAGGAAATGGATAAAATAGACTACAATGTCCAAAGAACACTCCCTCACAAACTCACTCAATTTGGTCCAAGCTTGGCTGTAGGGGATTTAAATGGCGATGGCTTGGAAGACTTTATCATTGGAAGTGCTTCAGGTTATTCTCCTGTGGTAAATTTACAGCAGTCGGATGGGACTTTTTCTTCGAAGGAAATGTTTGCAACTGACATTGAAAAATCCTTTGAGGAAATGGGAATGTTGCTTTTTGACCTCGACAATGACGGAGATCTAGACCTATACCTCGTTTCCGGCAGTTCGGAGTTTTTGCCCGATGCCGCCGAATACCAAGATAGAATATACATTAATGATGGAAAAGGAAACTTTGCTGAACAAAAAGAAAGCATACCTGCATTCAAATCCAGTGGTACCGTAGTCCGTGCAGCAGATTTTGACGGGGATGGATTCGTGGAACTTTTTGTAGGAGGAAGGACTCCCATCGCCCAATACCCATTGCCTGACCAATCTCTCATCTTGAAAAACAACCAAGGGAGATTGGAAGATGTCACAGACATCGTCGCACCCGGATTGCGCAGGATCGGCATGGTCACAGACGCCCTTTGGACAGATGTGGATGGAGATGGTAGGCCGGATTTGATGGTAGCAGGCGAACTCATGCCCATCACGGTTTTCCTCAACAAAGGTAGTAAGCTGCAAAAAATGACAGATTCAGGTTTGGAAAATCATTTGGGATGGTGGAACAGCCTCGTTGCAGGGGATTTTGACGGAGATGGGGACATCGATTATGTGGTAGGAAATATGGGTGCCAACAATTACTATCATCCGACAATGGACCGCCCGGTGAAAATCTATGCCAAAGACTTTGACAATAACAAAAGCATAGACCCTGTCACCATCACCTATTTCAAAGACAATGAAAACAAATACATTCCTGTGCCTGCGCACTATTGGGATGATTTGTATGGACAGAGCACCCTTTTCCGAAGGAAATTTGAGAGGTATAAGCAATATGCAAGAATCACGGAGGCTGATTTGTTTACGGCCGAAGAATTGGAGGGCGTCACCATCCTGCAAGGGAATTACGACCGTAGCAGCTACATTGAAAACCTTGGAAACGGTAAGTTCAAAATCCATGAATTACCTTTAATGGCCCAAATAGCTCCGGTTAATGGCATGGCGGTCGATGATATCAATGGCGATGGAAACCTCGATGTCCTTTTGGTGGGCAATGACTATGGCAATGAGGTATTCTCAGGCAGGTATGATTCCATGACCGGATTGGTTTTGTTGGGAGATGGAAAAGGTGGATTTGAGGCTGTAAGGAGTTTGGAAAGTGGGTTTTTAGTACCTGGAGATGCCAAATCCATGGCGGTCTTGACCATGGCTGATGGTAAAAACATCTACCTGTCTACCCAAAACAGAAGCACCATGAAAGTCCATGCGCCATTGAAGGCAAGTCCGGGAAAGGTATTTAAAGTTCCCGCAGGGATCCACACCTTGGTATTGGAATTAGAAAATGGCAAAACCCGAAAGATTGAGGTTTTCAACCGGTCAGGTTTCCTTTCCAACTTGGGAAGTACTATTTCCTTGCCTGCAAATGTGAAGAGCCTGAAAGGGATTGATTACAAAGGGGGAGTAGTGGAGGTAGAATTTTAATTGGATAAGTCAAAATATTTGTATTACATTTGTATTACAAATCTTGTAATTGTAACTTTATGCTAAATGTTAGACTTGATGAACAGACAGAGGCTCAATTAAATTCTTTGAGTCAGAAGAAAGGAGTTTCCAAATCTGCTTTGGTGAAAGAAGCATTGGATTTATTTTTAAAAAACGAAAAGGCTGAAATCTCAGCCTATGAATTGGGAAAGGATTTGTTTGGGGTGGATGGGAGTGAAGATCCTGAAGGCTCTCAAAATTTCAAGGCCAAAATAAAACAAAAATTGCATGGAAAATATTCTCATTGATGCAGGGCCCCTGATAGCATTATTTAGTAAAAGAGACAATTACCATAAAAGAGCAGTTCAATTTGTAAAAGAAAATAAGCTGATTTATTGGACGACTTGGCCCGTTGTTACAGAAGCATGTCACATGCTAGATTTCAGTATAAAGGCCCAAACCAATTTATTGGAATGGTGCGATAGAGGAGGAATTTTTTTTGTAGACCTCAATCAAAACCACTTAAAAAGGCTGATTGAATTAAGTTTAAAATATTCAGATGTTCCAATGGATCTAGCAGATGCTTCGATTATTGTTGCCTCAGAATTAAAAGGAATAAAAAAAATTGCCACCATTGATACAGATTTTTATATATATAGAGATGTCCGAAAGAATTTTCTCACAAATGTATTTTTATAACCTAAGGCGGGCTCTCAAAATTTCAAAGCCAAAATCAAACAAAAATTGAATGGAAAATAGCAACATTGATACTATCCTATTTGGTGGAATTATTCGTTAATTTTTTCCTTCCAAAAGATTATCTGAGCATCTTTTCTTTATGCAATCCAATTATAGACCATTCGAAAAACTACCCCAAAGTAGGAGCAAAGCCATACCAAAGTAGTACCAGCGTAGTACCAGCGTAGTACCAAAGTAAGTGATAGTGCGAGCTTACCCCTCTGACAAACCTGCCCATTGTTATCTCATTACCTAGAAACCCGACCAAAGTTGGCAATCCAGAAACAAATACAAACATTTTCTCCCCTATGTTTAGCAGGATTCTATGAAGCAAAATCATCTGTGAAAAACCTTTAAATCTGTGGTTAAAAAAATCCCCTTTCCTGTTTTGTAGTTGCCCTATTTTAATCACCTCATTAACCTGTAATCTCCAACAAGACCACACGAAAACATGACAACACTGATTATACAACAATTATAACAACTACAACAATTACAACTATTCTCCCCACCCGGGTGTAGTTAAGCGATTGATAGTGGAGTGGGTGTAATTTGCAATTATACCCTTTTATCTTTTCCATCCACGACAATTGTCGGGATGTAATTGGATTCAACCAATCACCCAAACGAAAGGTAATTCTTGGTAAAATGAATGGCATCCCGACAGCTGTACCATAGCCGTCAAGCTAACAAAAATAGATACGGCCTGGAGGATATTGAAAAGGGTGATAT
>NZ_JAMFLG010000037.1 GCF_023502205.1 Aquiflexum sp. TKW24L
ACCCAGAGGAAAAGGAGAAAAAAGGATAATGTTTGTGGAGACACAAACATTGGCGTTGACGACCGACTACGAAGGGCCTGCCTGCCGAAGGAATGGGTCAAAAACAGGGAAGTTCAAAATCCCTTGCGACCATTGCATTACCTTCTTTTCCATTGCGGTAAAAATATACCTCACGCAGAGACGCAGGGACGAGGGCTTTCTTCCAAAAACAGGGAAGTTCAAAAGTTCAAAATCCCTTGCGACCATTGCAAAACCTTCTTTTTGCGGTAAAAAAATATAAATCACGCAGTGCCGAAGAGGAAGCATTCTGAAGTCTGCATTTTGGTGGTCCAAGTTTGGATACTTGAACCAATGGGGACTTGAACCAATAGGTCTGAAGAGATTTAAACCCTCTGGGAATCTTGTCTCACGTCTCAAATCTCACGTCTCATCTTTGCGTCCCATTGCATTACCTTCTTTTCCATTGCGGTAATATTGAAAAATATTCAATAATAGATGGAAAATTGAGAAATCTATGCTAGATTTTTAGTGGTCGGTTTTTTGGGAATCCACATACTTTCAATGTATCAGACCCAAGGTTTTTATATCATTCTAGACTCAGTCCATAAAATAAATCTGCATTAGAAAAAATATTTTTACCCTTCTTCACTCCTAAACTCAAGTATGGATCCCTAGTTTTCTCCTATTTTTTACCCGATGAAGGATACTATTCACCATTTGACCACTTTATAACTAAACACCATCATGAATGGGTAGCAAAAACTTGCTACTTCGCTCTGCTACATATAAATAATTGATTGATCTTAATGCTACATTCGTGTTCAATACCCTCCCAATGAATAAAAAACCTCTATACTTATTGCTTGCGGATGATGATACGGACGATTGTTTATTTTTCAAAGAAGCCCTTGAAGATTTGAAGATCAATGCACTACTGACCACTGTCAAAGACGGGGTAGAGCTCATGAAATTACTTTCAGATAAAAAGCTGGTTCTTCCACATGTTCTTTATTTAGACCTCAACATGCCCCGCAAAAATGGGTTCGAATGTTTGGCTGAAATAAAGCAGAATGTCAGTTTACAGCAACTCCCTATCATCATCTTCTCTACCTCTTTGGATGCAGATGTGGTTAACCTCACACATCAGCACGGGGCAGATCTGTATGTACGCAAACCATCTGATTTTGTCCGTCTCAAGGAAACTATTTCTAAATCCCTGGACCTCATTTTGAATTTTCCTTCCGAGAAAATCCCAAAAGAAATGTTTGTTGTAAACACCGTCTGATCACCTATAAATTCTAGCTGTATTCTTGTTATTGATTAGTGTTGTACCATCGCGCAACCCCTGAATCTTCGTTGCTTTTAAAATAATTTATTATTTTTTGCACATAATTTGAAATACCTAACCACTAACTAATGTCGATTAAAAAAAATGGATGCCAATCAAAAAGAGTTTGAACTACTGATCAAACAATCACCCGTAGCCATTACCCTGATGGAAGGTGAAAGTTTAAACCTAAAAGTAGTAAATGAAACTGCTTTGATCATGATGGGAAAAACTGAACCGGAAGTCAAAGGTAAATCCCTCGGCGATGTCTTCCCGGAATTAAACGAACAGCTAAATTTTTACAAATCAGTTTATGAATCCGGCTTACCCTTTGAAGGGAAGGAAGTGGAATTAAAATTTAACCGGCTTGGAGAAATCCACACAGGGTATTATGACCTGAATTTCAAGCCTTGGCTTGACAGTGAAGGTAATATCAAAGGTGTGATGGGAGTTTGTGTCGATGTTTCAAAAAATGTCTGCGACAGAAAAAAAATTGAAGAACGTGAGCGTCTTTACGAGGCGATCACCCAAAATACGCCTGATTTAATCTATGTGCTTGATTTGAACTACCGGTTTACCTATGCCAATAATGCTTTGCTCAAAATGTGGGGACGCAGCTGGGATGAATCAATAGGAAAAAACATGATTGAAATCGGATATGAACCTTGGCAAGCGGAATTGCATGAGGGGGAATTGGATCAAGTCATTGAAACCAAAAAACCGGTACGGGGAGAGATTCCTTTTCCACATGCGACCCTTGGCATGCGCAGGTATGATTATATTTTTGTTCCGGTGATCGATGGAAATGGTCATGTGGAAGCTATTGCCGGAACTACACGGGATATTACAGAAATCAAAAAAGCTCAGGAAAACCTCAAAGAAAGCGAAAATCGCTTTGCACTCATGGTAGAACAAGCCCCTGTATCCATTTGTGTTTTGAAAGGAGAAAACCATGTAATTGAAATAGTAAATCAAAACCAACTTGAAATTTGGGGCAAAACCAAAGAGCAGGTATTAAACCTGCCCTTATTTACAGCGATGCCCGAAGGTGCAGGACAAGGTTTTGAAGAATTACTTTCCGGTGTGTTTGAGACAGGGGTTCCTGTGGTTCAAAATGAGCTTCCTTTCATCCTTCCCCGAAATGGTTCAAAAGAAACCTTTTATGCTAATTTCGTCTACAAGCCCTTGTACAATGTCGAAGGCCAAATAGAAGGAATAGTTTCTGTAGTGACAGATGTGACCGAACAGGTCCTTGCCCGGAAAAAAGTAGAACAGAGTGAAGCAAAATACAAATCCTTGATTGAATCGGCGCCTATGGCCATTGGAATATTTAGGGGAAGGGATCTGATCATAGAAAGTCCAAATGAGGCCTTTATTAAAACAGTCGGGAAAGGGCCGGATATTGTGGGAAAACCACTTGCAGAGGTGATGCCGGAATTAAAAGAACAAGGTCAGCCCTATCTTAAGATTTTAAATGATGTATTTAATACCGGGATCATGTACTGGTCTTATGGTGACCCGGTTAAGATTGTTCAAAATGGGGTGATGACCGAAACCTATTTCGATATAAGTTATATCCCGCTTTTTGATGAAAACGGAAAGGTGTATGCGATTTTGGACATTGCAGCTGATGTGACGGAAAAAATTGAATCGCAAAAAAAAATAGAAGAGAGTGAAAAACGATTCCGTGAATTGGCCGATGACAGTCCCATTTTTGTTTTTATCATCGAGCCCTCCGCAGAAGCTTCCATGAGCTATTGGAACAAAACCTGGCTCCAATACACCGGACAATCCATGGAAGAAGCGATAGGGAATGCCTGGGCAGGATTCATCCATGAAGACGACTTACCTTCTGTAATGGATATTTATGTACCCGCTTTCAATGAGCGGCAACCCTATTTGATTCCTCCTATAAGGACCAAAAGACACGATGGAGAGTACCGTTGGTTTTCATACAAGGCTAATCCCCGCTATTTACCGGATGGGAGTTTTGTAGGCTACGTTGGGGTGGGATTTGATGTGCATGAGCAAAAATTAGCAGAAACCATATTGTCGGAACGGGAAGAGAAATTCCGTTCCCTTGTCCAAACCTTACCCCAATTGGTCTTGGTGACGGATCATAACGGTACAGTAGAGTTTGCTTCCTTCCGTTGGAAAGAATATACGGGAATCGAGCTTGTCGGAGCAAAAGAATGGTTGGAAATTATCCATCCCGAGGATCTTGACGGCATAGGCGCTGCTTGGATGGAAGGCATGTCCTTAGGCAGATTTAATTCCTTTGATGTGAGGCTAAAAGGTAAATCAGGAGAGTACATGTGGTTCACGGTAAAAGGAGAACCTGTCCATGATAAAGAAAATCACATCATAAAATGGGTAGGAGCATTCACAGAAACCCATGCTGAAAAATTATTTACCAAAGAGTTAGAAGCCAAGGTAAAAGAGAGGACCGAGGAATTGGAACAATTTAATCTCGAACTTGAAAGAAAGAACAAAGAACTCCAGACCTTTGCGTACATATCAAGCCACGATCTTCAGGAACCACTGCGCAAAATTCAGACCTTTGCCAGCCGGATTATCCATAAAGAATATGATACCTTATCTGAAAATGGGAAAGATAATTTTAAAAGAATGCAGGATGCAGCGCACCGGATGCAAACACTTATCCAGGACCTACTCGCTTATTCCAGAACAAATACCAAAGATCGTAATTTTGAGAAAATTGATCTCAATACATTCATTTTTGAAATAAAAGAGGATTTGAGCGAGGAATTGAAAGATTTGAAAGCCATTATAGAAACAAGCGACCTTGGGTATGCCAATGTAATTCCGGTACAGTTCCGCCAACTCCTACAAAACCTCATCAGTAATTCCTTGAAATTTTCTATCCCTGACAATCCCCCTCATATCAAAATAAAAAGCGAAATAGCCACAGGCTTAAAACTGAATACCGGAAAGCTATCTCCTCAAAAAATGTATTGCCATATCTCTGTCGAAGATAACGGGATCGGGTTTGAACCAAAATACAGTGAAAAAATATTTGAAGTTTTCCAACGCCTTCACGGCAGAAATGAGTACAAAGGAACAGGAATCGGACTTTCCATAGTAAAGAAAATTGTTGAAAACCACGAAGGTATCATTATAGCCCATGGACAACCAAATAAAGGCGCCACTTTTGATATTTATATTCCTGCCTGAAAAAGGAACAATTTGTATCGCGTCATTCTGAGTGGTCAACATTGGGAAAAATGTTCAGAAAGGAAATGACGTTGGGGTTGCGTCATGCTGAACCGGAGCTTGCGGAGGTGAAGCATCTCAATTATTTAAATGAGACCCTTCCCTTCACTCAGGGTGACGTCCCCAAAATCTGTCAGACGACCCCTACAGATACGTCATTCTGAACCTCAGCTTGCGGAGGTAAAGAATCTCCTGTAAATGAGACACTTCTCCCGTACAGCTGTCGGGATCAGAGTGAAGCCCCTGCAGATATGTCATTGGTAGCGCACATCGGTCATCCGTCATCGAACACCCCCCTCACTTCTCCAATAACTTAAGCAATAATTTTTCTGATTTGTCCAAGGCATTGGGGGATTTTGATGCCCGGAATGGGTTCTTCAACGGCAACTCACCCACATCAACCTTGGTCAAAATAAGGGGGTGGATGTAATATCCTCTACATACCGATGGTGTATTCCCCAACTCGTCCGCCACCATACATACCAACAGCGATTCAAGTTTTTTGCGGGGAAATTGTACTTTGTGCTCCACGGCTTCAGGATAAAGTTCTATGGTCAGCCTACTGCCAACCCATGTCCTAAAGTCCTTGCAAGAAAACTCTTCTCCCATGTTGCGCTTGATATATTCCTGCACATCCTGACTATCTACCTGATTGACCTGACCATCGGCATCCACATACTTGAAGAGTTGGTATCCCGGCAATTCGGCAACCCTCTTTATATGCCGAACCAAAGAGGAATCTTCTATGGTGACTTCCCTCTCTTTGTTGCTTTTCCCTTTATAAGAAAAGGTCAGCGCCTGCCCCTCTACATTCAAATGTCTGCGTCGAAGGGTAGTCAAGCCATAAGTTTGATTTTCCTGTTCGTATTGCTTGTTGCCTATCCTGATCCCTGTCTCATCAAGAATAGCAACCATCAGCGCAAGGACTTTTTGCTTGGACCAGCCACGGCTTTTTAAGTCCTTTTGAACCCTTTTTCTCAGTTTTGGAAGTGCTTTCCCAAACTGGGCCATTCGCTCAAATTTTTCTTCCTGACGGATTTTTTCCCACTCGGTATGGTAGATATATTGTTTTCTTCCTTTCAGGTCCCTTCCCGTTGCCTGAATATGACCATCGTCAAAGCGGGATATACTTATATCCGTCCACATGGGAGGAATCACCAATCTACTGATCCGGTTTAGCTTGTGCTTATCACCAATTTTCTGTCCATTCTCATCCAAATAGGCAAATCCACGACCCTTTTTGACGCGCTTCAAGCGGAGGGAATCTTCTTCATTGTATATGCTGTATGGAACTTTCATGGTCATAAATGCATGAAATTGTGGTCAACTAGGATTGATTATAAGCAGATTGGACGCTCAAAGTCCTAATTATTGTAGATCGGATTTCTTCCTTCATATGGTGGACGAATTACACATTATGAAACAAAAATTCACCAGTGTGAATATTTTCAGTTTGATTGAGCATGGTATTTTTAAATGAATAGAGGCAACCAAGTCCGATTTCTTAATTCAAATAGAAAAAGGTGCAAAAAATGTGCTTGGAAGTCCAATCAGTATGGATCTGCTGATCTTTGGTATGGATATGGTTCTGTTTAGAGTTAAGGGAATAGATTTATTAAGAGCATTGCCTTTGCATAAAGGTCAGACCAAGCAGTGATTGTCAAACATTTTGTTTGGGCCAGCAATGGCCGATCACTTTTAGAATTAAGTTGAAATAATCGTTAAACCTAAATACAGGACCCATGAATAGAGACGGAGCAAGAAAAAGTGCCTGGCAGCAGCAGATTAAAAATTTTTCTTCAGCAAATAACCTGACTGAGATTTTTGATGTAGCCATCGTGGGAGGTGGTATTACCGGCGTCTCTACGGCATTTAACCTTCAAAAAAGAGGGAAGAGCTGTATTCTACTCGAAGCTTCAAATATCGGCTTTGGGACTACCGGCGGCACCACTGCCCATATCAATGATTTTTTTGAAACTACCTTTGATAAGGCCATCAGCGATTTTGGGCAGGAGAACGCCGAACTTTTCAAAGAATGTGGGAGCGAAGCGGTAAGGATCATTGAATCAAATGTCAGGGAAAACAACATCGATTGTGATTTTGAAAAGAAAACCGCCCACCTTTTTGCTTTGGATGAAAATCAAGTCAAACAGTTGGAAGATATCGTGGAAGGATCCCATAAAGTGGGTCATCGCATGCGGTATATCGATGACATCTCCTACCCAATCCCTTTTTTGAAGGCAGTTGAAATTCCCAACCAAGCCCAGTTCCATCCCATTAAGTATATCAAGGCACTGTGTGAGATATATCTGAACTCAGGCGGTGTAATTGTGGAGAACTGTGTATGCGAAAGTCACGATGAAAAGGATTCATTGATAATCCTCACGACTTCTAAAGGACCGGTCCAAGCAAGAAATGTGGTGTATGCAACCCACATTCCCCCCGGGATCAACAGGCTTCATTTTATGAATGCTCCCTATAGAAGCTATGCGATGGCTTTTACTTTGAATCATGATCAGTACCCAAATGAATTGGGATATGACCTCGAAGATCCTTACCACTATTACAGAACCCAATATATCAATGGAGAACAGATGTTGATTGCGGGCGGGGAAGACCATAAGACAGGCCATGCTGAAGATACAGGCGCATGTTTTTCAAAGCTGGAAAACTATGTCCGCACCTATTTCGATGTGGACAAAGTTGCCTTTAGCTGGTCAAGCCAATACTTTGAACCGGTAGATGGATTTCCTTACATAGGTGTATTGCCTGGAAGCGAAGGAAAAATCTTTACGGCAACAGGATTTGCAGGAAATGGGATGACTTTGGGCAGCATTGCATCAAGGATTATTTCTGATTTGATTCTCACCGGAAGCAGTAAATACGAAGAGATTTTCAGTCCCGCAAGGATAAAACCAATAGCAGGATTTACTGACTTTGTCAAAGAGCAGGCAACGGTGGTCGTTGATTTTGTCAAAGATAAAATCTTTGCCGAAAGGATAGGGTCCTTGGCCGAGATCAACGGCGGAGAAGCGAAAGTGATAAAATATGAAGGTGACAATTTTGCGATTTATAAAGAAACCTCAGGCAGAATGCACCTCCTGAAGAGCACTTGTCCCCATGCAAAATGCGAGGTCCGTTGGAACAGTGCAGAGATATCCTGGGACTGCCCCTGCCACGGTTCACGTTTCAATATCAACGGAAAAATGCTCACAGGACCCTCTGTCAAAGGATTGACACCAGTCCAAGAGAAGGAAATAACAGAAGAGGATGGGATATAAAACGGGTAAGAAGACGGAAGACGGAAGTCAAATCCCCAACCTTGCGGAGGACAGCGGTGTATTGGATATTTGGTTTGTTTCCCCTGATTTAAAAAGGGTTACCAATTTTTTCTGGACGCATAGCGTATATGCATCATATTTTATTTTGGAAATTATCTCCAGGAGAGTATGTCAATCAATGGCTTAGGATTTGATACCTTGGCCTAAAATATCTTAGATGAACCTCATTCAATGGCTAACCTTTCCGATTCGCTATGCCTTTTCAAAATTCAAAAGGCGGATAGGTAAACTTGATCTGGTCCGCGTGGAGTTATTTCTCGCATTTGGCAATGAAAGGGAGATTTTCATCAAAGGCAGGATCATAGAGGCCTACAAGCAAAGCCGTCCTTCTGACAAGAAAACTGCGCTTCAAAACATATTGGCCACCATTCGGAGGTATGCAGGCAGCAGCATCCCCGATGCACGTGTCAGGTTGGTATACCAAGGTCAGGAAGTGATCCTGACCAGCAATCAAGAAGGTTTATTTCAAACAAGGTGGCCCATTTCATCCCCAGATAATGATCAGGCAGACGCGGCTACATTGACACTTATTGAAGATGAAGGTCTCAAAGCAGAAGTATTGACTGTTGGTTTTGATATTTTGCGCATACCGGAACATCATCCGGTGGGAATCATATCAGACATCGATGACACGGTTATTGTCTCCCATGCCACCTCAATAGGAAGAAAACTTTGGCTGTCCATTTCCAAAAATGCCTATACGCGAAGGCCATTTCCAGGAGTGAGTGAATTCTATGAATATTTGACCAAAGGCGGTGAAAATCCGATTTTTTATGTTTCCAGCAGTGACTGGAATCTCTTTGACCTGATCCAGGATTTCCTCAATTATCGAAAAATCCCAAAAGGCACCTTGCTCTTAAAGGACCTCCATGTCAACTTAAGAAATATCTGGAAATCCGGCGGCGGAAACCATGACCACAAACTGGATAAAATTTCCCTGCTCATGTCACTTTTTCCCCACATGAAATTCACCCTGATTGGCGACAGTGGGCAACATGATCCGGAGCTTTACTCAGAAGTGATAGAAAAATTTCCCGGAAGGATAAGAGCAGTCTATATCAGGCGGATCAGAAAGGGAAACCCAGAAAGGGAGAACCTACTCAATCAGTATGATCCTATCATTCCAATTGCTTGGGTTGAGCATTCTTCAGAAGCTTTGGCCCATGCAAAAAAATTCCTTTGAGCCTTTTATTTTCCAATCAAAATACGGGGTACGTCCTTTGAAGGATTTGCAGGGATTATCTTCCAAACTTCCATGAAAAAACGTGCCTTATTAATTGTAAATCCGACTTCAGGAAAATTGGAGAACCAAACTGAGCTGGTCAAACAAATCTGTCACCTCGCCACCAACTATGCTGTAACCGTGTGGTATACCACAGGAAATGGAGATGAACAAAAAATCAAACTCCTTCTACAGGAAAACTTTGACCTCATCATGGTAGCCGGAGGAGACGGGACAATCAAGCTCGTGGCTTCCCAAATGGATGGCATTAAGATTCCATTGCTACCCATACCTTTTGGATCAGCAAACGGGCTATGCTCCTGCCTCGGCATTGAAGTTTGGGAAGACAGCATCAAAGCCTTGAATATGGGAAACACCATCCAAATGGACATGTTGGATGTGGACGGGGAATTGTGCCTGCATGTATGTGACTTCGGATTGAATGCCGGCTTGATCAAAAAATTTGAAGAAAGTGATGAAAGAGGCATGATGGGTTATTTTAAAGGCTCACTGTCTCAAATTTTTGAAAACAACAAGAATAACTTTACCCTAGAATTCAATGGTGAAAGGATGCATTTCAATGCCAAAATGCTTGTCATCGCAAACGGTGATAGGTATGGGACAGGAGCCAAAATAAATCCAACAGGTAAATTGGATGACGGAATTTTTGAGGTGATTGTCCTTAACCCTGACAGTTTTAAGGAGTGGACTGCACTCACTTTAGGGTTTATCAGGGAAGATTTTTCTACTCTGGATTTTGTTCAAACTTTTAAAATGGATAGGGTCAACATAGAAAACCATGGTCACACCGACTTCCATATTGATGGAGAAATGAAAGAACCCCAGTCAACGATTGGAATTTCCATGAGTGACATGAAAATCGAAATGTACACGAACTTTGCCTATTAATAGGAGTGGTTTCAATCGAAACGTTTTGGACAGTAGGGTTAGATAAAAAAAGAAAAGACAGGTAAAACCTGCCTGTTCTTTTTCAATTTATAAGCCCTAATAATATCTTAAATAATTCCTTATTAACATTTTTATCATATCTGAAGGATTGCCCTCCTCAAAAAATTATCCTATGGCAGGTAAGAATCGGTTGTATTTAATTCACCCAAACAAATTCAACCATTATAAAAATCACTTCTTTTATCCTATTAACCTTTCGGTTAATTTGGAGACCAAAGTATATTTCTTACCTAACCACGGATAATCGAAAAAATACAAAGAAGAAACAAATTTCACTTTCCCGCCCTCTACAACGGGTCAATGTTTTTTGGTGTTTCAACATTACAAAGGTGGGTATAAATGACTTCGTGGGGATTACATATTTTTAGAAAAAAGTTATATAATCCGATATCAAATGGGATATTTTGCCTCCAAATCCAAAAAGAAAAGACAGGTAAAACCTGCCTGTTCTTTTTCAATTTATAAGCCCTAATAATATCTTTAAATAATTCCTTGTCAACATAATGATACTTCAGCAAAAAGTCAGTCTAAAAAATTATCCTATGGCAGGTAAGTATCGGTTTCATTTAATTCACCCAAACAAATTCAACCATTATAAAAATCACTTCTTTAATCCTATTAGCCTTTCGGTTAATTTGGAGTCCAAGGTATATATCTTACCTAACCACGGATAATCGAAAAAATATTCTTTGAAACTTATTCCATTTTCCTGCCCTCTACAGCAGGTTAATGTTTTCTGGTGTTTCAACATGACAAAGTTGGGTATAAATGCCCACCCGTTAATTACAGAGTTTTTGAAATATGTTATATAATCATGTATTTCCTTAAATCTTACTTTCTTTTCCTGTTTTAAGTTTTTTTGGAAAACCTTCAAATTAGATATTTCTAAAGCCAACATTAACTTATTTTTAAATTAATATTAAGTTAAAAACTCATGTTAAGATTTAACATTGAAACCGGAGACTATGAATTATTTTTGCTTCAAATAATATACAATTAAAATGAACCAACATCTTCCAATCAGAAATTTGACCCTGCTTTTAATACTTTCCTTGGGATTTTCTTGTGCCCCTTCCCAGGTAAATCAGACATCTTCAGAAGAGGAGATTCTTTCCATTCAAACCATCGCATTCGGATCCTGTAACCGTCAGGATCGTGAACAGCCACTTTGGACTCCTATACTATCGAACAAACCCGACCTCTGGATTTGGCTGGGAGACAATATTTATGGAGACACAGATTCCATGGCTGTGTTGAAAGCGAAGTATGATTTACAAAATGCCCATTCTGAGTACCAAAAGTTAAAAACCAATACCCCCATCATTGGAATCTGGGATGACCATGATTATGGAAGAAATGACGCAGGCAAAGAATATCCCTACCGGAAAGAAAGCCGTGATTTGATGTATGATTTTTTAGACATCCCGCAAGAAAGCCTTTTGAGACAAAAAGAAGGCGCATACGGATCTTATGAATTTGGCCCAGATGATGAGAAAGTAAAAGTCATTTTGTTGGATGCAAGGTATTTTAGGGACGACTTGGATAAGAAGGACAGGGATTATGTCCAGAACAATACAGGGTCTATTCTAGGAGAGGAACAGTGGAATTGGTTAGCCGAAGAACTTAAATACAACAGTGCGAAAATAACTTTAATCGGTTCGGGCATCCAGATATTATCAGCAGAACATCCCTATGAAAAATGGGCCAATTTCCCTAAAGAAAGAGAAAGGCTATTGAAGCTTTTGGAAACGTATAAAGTGACAGGTGCCATCCTTTTAAGCGGAGACAGACATATTGCTGAGATAAGCAAAACCGATATTCCCGGTATCTCTCATCCTGTATATGACGTGACTTCGAGTGGATTGACCCATACCTGGAAAGAATATAAATCTGAGCCCAACTCTTATCGTGTTGGAGATTTAATTGCCAAGCTGAATTTTGGCTTGATTCATTTGGACTGGCAAAAGGATGGCGTCAAAGTAGATTTAGAAATCCGCGGAGAAGCTGACTCCCTGTATTTGAAAGAATCATTTTTGAGGAAATTTTAAAGAGATTGACTAACTCTTTAATTGTATTTCTATTTCATTTTGAAATTATCTTCTTGTTAAGTTTTAGCAACGGACACATCCTTTTCAGGATATATCGGAGATTTGCAAAAAAAACCTATGGAAACCGGTCCGTTCACTTACTTGGTCGAGGAGGGGATAGAGGTAAATGGTAAATTGATGGAATCTTTTCAAATGGAAAAAGGTCATCTAATCTACCAACCTCCCCAAAAAATAACCCCTATTTATGAAATCCTTTCAGGGGCAGTAAAAATCGGTTCCTATTCCAACCAAGGAATTGAAGTCTGCTACGACATCCTCAAGCCCGGGGATTTCTTCGGTAACCTCCAATACCTTGACGGGAAATTTTCCGAGTTTGCCAAGACGCTTTCGGCTGTGGAGTTAAGGGCTTATGATCCGGATTTTTTCAAACAACTGGTAACAAACCAACCAAAACTTTCTGAATGGTTTTGCAGGGAACTGGTTAGCCGTTGGTGTCAGGCAGAAGATCGATTATATGCAGTAAGAAGTTTGGATGCAGCAGGGAAAGTCAAAAGACTAATCCCGAGTTTTCAATATAAGATTAAAGACGCTTCAGGTAAAACATTCAACCTGATGGACTTGGTCACTTTCCAAGACATTGCTGACCTGACCGGCCTAAGTAGGCAGACAGTTTCTAAAGTAATTCAACACTTGGCTCAGCACAAAAAAAAGGGTTTTGGTAAAAACTGTCTAATGGATTTATTCATAAACCCATTAGACAATTAGATATATCAGTATCCGCCATGTTGCACGTTGGCCTTGAGGAGATTTTTTCGGATGCGGATACTCGTCCACGGACGACGGTCCACTGTTCACCGAACCGCTAATCGTTCTCCAACCATAATTTGTTTGGCTACGTGCGTGAAAGCGGATACACATTATTAGAAGTTATTTTTTGATATCCGGAAGTTTACTTTGCGGCAAATCCATTTTCAAATTGAGCAAGTAATCGACTACAGCCGCCACATCTACCAATCCCATTTTCTCGATTTCCACATTTTCACGGATTCCTGCGCCCCAAACAATGAATCCCGTCTCGATTTCTTTAAAATCCGGGTAAAACCCATGGGTCCCTCCTTTTGCAGGCTTCAAAACAGTTCCCTGACTGGAAGGGGAGAATGTGACTCCAGGGATTGGTGCCAACCCCAATACGGCATTTGGATCTGCTCCTGCTTCTACCAATTCGGCATGATTTAATACCCGAAAGAGTTTGGATTCGTTTTCAGGAAGATTTGCCAAAATGGCCTGCACTTTTTCTTTTGTTTCGCTGTCATTTTTATCATTCAAGTGTAAAAAAGCAGATGCACCACTGGTATGGAAAGCTGCTTTCCAATTACCTCTATCAGGCTGATCCTCCATCAATCCTGCTTCCACCAGCCACACATTTGGGCTGATTGAGGTTCGGATATTTACAAACCCATGATCTCCGGTAACTATAAAGGTGGTTTGATCCAAAACACCTGCACGGGTGGCTGCTTCGATGATTTTGCCGATGGCACGGTCAGTTGCCGCAAGTGACTTGCGGACCATAGGCCCTTCCCTACCCTCTACATGTTGAAAATGATCCGTAGCTATCAAATGCAAAGTGATCAGATTTGGCTTGTAAGTTTCCAAAATATAGCCAGCCATTTCTCCGGTCCGGTCTTCCCGATTAAGGTAATCTCCATTAAATGTGCGTTCATTTAATTTTCCCAAGACATTCAATTCCATCTCAGCTAAGAGACCTTTAGGGTTTTCCTTTTCCCGAATGGGTTCGATCTTTTCGTATCCCTCCTCTAAGCTCCAAAATTCGGGTATGTTATAGTCAATGGGGGCGTTTACCGAAACAGGCCAGATAAAACTTGCACTCTTCAATCCGGCTTCCCTCACACCATCCCAAAGTGTGGGGACTTTAATGAGTTCACTTTCCCAATACCATCTGCCTGTCTGACCGCTTCGTTCGAAGGGTGCATTGTAATAAATCCCATGATGAAGTGGGGTACGGCCTGTAATGATGGTAGTATGTGAAGGGTAGGTTACGGATGGAAAAACCCCCGTGACTCCCAAGGCTCTTGCCCCTGATTTTGCCATCTCCTGAAGGTTGGGTGCAGGCCATCTTTCCTCAAGATAGAATTCAGGACGAAAGCCATCAATAGAAATCAACACCACGTGTTGGGCCTTTCGGCTTTCCTGAGCTTTCAAAAGGCTTGGATTTACAATACCTAGTGTGATCCCAACTATCAGAATCCAAAGTTTATTTTTTTTCGCATTTCTATTCATAATTGATTAATATATTAATGATTGAAAAAGGAGAAATCCGGCAACCCAAGGCTGTCGGATTTCTCTTCATAATTTTATTTGTAAATAGCCTTCCTTGCTTCTAAGCACTCAAAGTGAACTGCAACTGTAGCATCGACGGACTTTTGACTATAGTCTAGTTACTTTTTATTAAAAGAACACCCTTCCTGAAATCTGAATTTGATAAGGAGTTCCACCAGGATTAGCGACACCTACATTTGGATTGACCTCGTAGATATATTGTCTGTTTACAGGATCAAAATTCCGTATAGTCGTCAAGGTTTGGTTACCAAGATTTTTGGTTGTGCCCCAATTTCTGTTCAGCATGTTTGCCACGTTGAAAACATCAGCACCCAATTCAATACCGGTTTTTTTACCTTTTGTAAAGAACATTTTCTTGGCAACCCTGATGTCCCAGCTTCCAAAATAGCCATTTTCACCACCATTGCGGGTAGCAATTTGTCCCAAACTGCTTTGGATGTATTCTCTTGATAAGTTATTAGGATTGTCCAATACTTCCTGCATGGTTTGACTGATGGTCTCAGAGATTCCAGGTGTACCCGGTGCAAATACGTACGCAAGGTCATTGGTATTCACAAAATCGCCATTCACATTTCCATTGACCATCAAGGAATATCTGGTTCCTCCGAGGCCTGAGTACCGTACACCAACTACAAATCCCTTAAAGCTTGGCAGGGTACCGTATAAGACAACCTTTTTTCTAAATTGTCCATTGGAGTAGCTCATACGGGAAAGATCCCGCGGATCGTCGACCACTGCCTGAAAGAGTGTGGCGCTATTAGCCACGTTTCCATTAAAAGAGGTATTGTCCTTGGAATCATTCCATGTGTAACTAGCTGTCACCTGTCCGTCTTTGTGGTATCGGTAAGTTCCATCTATAACTAGCGTGTAAGTATTGTTTCTTCCCTCGCTGACAAGTTCCAGAACACGTCCTAACTCTGTGGTTTTACGTCCTCGTGTCCAATCTGCATTCCCATTATTGGTGCTTATCGTTTCACTTGGTACAAAAACGCCACGATTTGCTTCATTTGCCAATCTAAAAAACGGCTCGTCCACCATGTTTCTATCTACATACATGTAGTTGTTTCTTGCAATGGATGCAATAAAATTGGCACCTAAACGTATTCGGTTGTTGAATATTCTATTGTACATCACATTACCTTTATAGACTGTTGGAACTTTGAGATCCGAACTGTTCATATTGATAGTGACTACAGGAGATATATTGGGATTATTGAGAAGATCTACTCCCGGTGCTGTTGAAGGATTGTTTCGATAAGATTCGAAATCCGGAGTAGGCACATTTGCTCCTGTGACATCTACAGCCACAATTTTGGTTCCGTCAAACTGTAGGTTGTTTACATCAGTGTAGTTGTTGAGTGCAGAACCGAATACTCCCCCACCTATTCTGATGATATCCCGTTGACGTTCATTGATGTCCCAAGTAAACTGTACCCTTGGTTGAACCTGAAATGCTCCTGTCTTTACATCTGTTCTCAAACCCAATTGATCAAACACTGTCTGATTGAAATTTGGGGCATATTGATAGGTGGTAAGATCGCCCCTTAGGCCAAGTACTAAATTTTTGCCTCGCCCCAAATCTGTCTCCGATTGGGCATAAATGCCTCCTCCAAAGATTTTTTGTTTTACTGTAGGATCAGTCAAAGCAACTTCTCTTGCATAGCGATACGGCTTTAGGTTATCATAATTATCCAAACCTGTGAAGAAAAACCTGCCATTGAGTTCACTGGTTGCCAATGAAATAAGGTTATTCATCAATATGTCCATTCCGAAGGTGAAATTTGTTTTTCCTTTATTGTAATACAGATTATTCACCAATTGGTAAACATGGGATTCAAATCTCTCGGGAAGGTAACGCTGACCTCCAATTTGGATGTTGGTGTTGACGTTTCTTTCGTTGACAATAGACTCAACCCTTTGGATAATGGCTCTTGGAATATTTTCACTTGGAAGCTGGCTATTTGGACGACCATCATCGAGCGTGTAAAGATACTGAAGCTTAAGTTCGTTTGTCAGATTTGGTGCTATGACAGTACGAAGCGAAGCCATCAAGCTGTTGGCCTTGGAAAGGTGGTCTCCATATACTTCATAGAGGTTGATGGTGGTATTGTCATTCACCCCCTGACTGTTGAGATCCCAAGAAAAGTTATTTCGGATAGTCAGCAAGTTGCGAGGATTGATCTGATAATCCAATCTGGCGAAGGCAGTATGTGAAAACCTAATTTTGTCAAAACTACCTGTCTGGGGAGAATCTGCTACACCGTATTTTGATCGTGATACCTGAAGAAATCGGTCTAAGGATTCTTGAGAAAGGTTGAATCTAACCTCATCTTCAGGAGTTTGGAGATCAGCAATAAACAAAGGCCGGGCATCTTTTTGACCATCATACGCAATGAAGTAATGAAGTTTATCTTTGATGATGGGCCCTCCTAATGAAAACCCATATTGCTGAATGGCAAAATCATTTTTTCTGATATTACCTCTGGTATCATATTTACTTGAAAGCCAATCTGCCCTATTGAAAAAGAAGGCGGATCCTTCTACACGGTTGGTACCTGTTTTGGTAACAGCACTGATGATCCCTCCACCGCTTCTACCGTTAGTCACATCATAGTCATTGGTCACCACTTCAAACTCCCGAATCGCCTCCATAGAGATAGAAAAAGGCCCTCTATTGGTGGATCCGCTTGAGAGGGGACTCCGGTTAGTCATTCCATCAATAGTATAGTTGGTAGAGGAAAACAATTGACCCAAGAGACTATTTCCATTTGCAACAGGAGAAAGATCGACGAGTGAGGTGAAGTTCCTTCCATTTACAGGAAGTGAATTCATGTCCCTGGATGAAACTGCTGTCGAGCTACCGAAGCGGTTGATGTTGTTGGCCAATGAATTTGCCATTACACTGACTTCACCAAGTTCTTGTGTCTGTTCGTTTAATACAATATCGATCCTGATATTATCCCCTTGGTTAAGAGATACACCGGTAAAGGTTTTGATACCAAAACCCATGTAAGTTCCTGTGACCGTGTAATTTGTTCCCAAGGGAATCTGGGATACGATATAATTCCCAGTGACTCCGGTGACAGTGGAAGCCGTGAATCCGGTCAATTCATTTCTTACCAGAATCTGAACTCCTACCAGGGTTTCTCCTTCATTATCAGTTACCCTTCCGGTTACTGTGGCATTTACCGCCTGTGCGTAAATTCTATCCTCAGGGTAAATACTGAACACCAGTATCATCGCCATAGAAAGCATGTGTGTAAAAGTTTTGAATCTCATAGATTTGAACATATTTGGTTAGATGGTCAAAACTAGAGGGGTCATGAATCTGAATCATGTTAAAAATTAACATCCCCTACTTTCATAATAAAAGGATAACAAAGGAAACAATTTGATAAAAACACAAAAATACCTAATAATTCAAGGCTTATTCACACCATAAATCATACTTTATTGCAGAATATTCAAAGTGCTAAGACTAGAGAAAAATGCTCCCCTTTGCCCTTGCAGAAAAAAAAATTATGAATGATAAGTGAAAAATGGTGAATACAACTCTACGACTTCTGCGATATCTGCGGGAATAATCAACCAAGAAAGAAACAAAGAAAACAAAGGACTCTACTTTGGTACCCTTTGCGAAACCTTCGCGTCCGTTGCGGTAAAACAATTATGGATGATGGGTGAATAATGGTGACAGCAACTCTTCGAGATCTGCGGTAAATAAACAACAATAGAAACAAAGGAAACAAAAGGTACGCTTTGCGAGGTGATTGTAATTGTATGAACATGTCCCTCATGATTAATGCAAATCTGCGACCTCTGCGACTTCTGCGGGAATAATTAAACCACAAAACAAAGAAACAAGAGACTCCCCTTTGCCCCTGCGGTAAAACAATTATGAAAATATTTAACAATCAAAATCAATATCAAACCGGTCAACACTAATCAGGGATCGACAAATCATTCAGAATTTTTTATTTCAAATTCTTAATTCAGCATTTCTTTTGCGAAACCATGCGTCCATTTTGGTAGAGGAAAAATATAAACACAAAAAAACTCCCAGGTCTAAAACCCGAGAGCCGTGGAATAGGGCTTAGGAATAAGTATATTATTTTTTTAGCGAATTCCCACTTGCCTCCAATGCCGATTCCCTAAGTTCAGAAATCAATGTTTCCATTTTTGCATGCCAATCTTCAAACTTTTCCTGGATGGAGATAACTGAGATGGGGTTTTTCTCCTCCACTACGCTTGCAGGTTCATCTGTCTCTTTAGATTTCTTAACTTTTTTGACTGCATTCAATTTATTGGGATCGAATGACTTCAATTCTGAAAGCCAATTCTCTTTTTCCATGAGCTTACCCAGCTTTTTACCCTCTTTGATTGGCTTTTTAGAATCAGATTTGGAGGATTTTAAGCTATCAATGGTAAGGTGTTTTTTCTTGAGACCTAGCCCATAGATCTCGTTGATTTCTAACAAAAACGCATCCATAACACCTTTCAGATGAAAAAGAAAGGAATATTGGTGTGCTTTTTCAATTTCTGAACCTTTTATTTCCGGCTTTTTAAGCTCATCTAGGTACAGTTTAGCATATTTTAATTTTGATTCAGTAAGCTCTTTCAAGGGTGTATAATGCTTCATTTTCATTGTTTATGTATTTTCTCTCCAAAATTACTCATTATCAAAAGACTAAAGCCCAATGTTAAGTGATTTTATTAAAATATAAGATAATAACCGGATTAGTCGGTGTGACTTTGGATTATTGTATTGTTAAAACACGACTAAAGAAAGTCAAAAAAGACGGTAATTTGATAATCATTCAAATGGGATATTGATGGAAATGGACTGTACATTTGGCATTTCTTCATAGGTATTTTTTCATCTGTTCAGGAACAAGGCACTGCTAGTAGCGGTGCCTTTTTTTTAATCCTAAATCAAATAAAAGATGTTTTTTTATTGCTAAATCACCAACGTTCCCTAGTTCTTTATATAACCATTTGTTAACAACAGCAATAGTCCTGTTTCCTAGGAAGGCTCTATTTTTGGCTTACCAAAAT
This sequence comes from Aquiflexum sp. TKW24L, assembly GCF_023502205.1. GTDB lineage: Bacteria > Bacteroidota > Bacteroidia > Cytophagales > Cyclobacteriaceae > Cognataquiflexum. The sequence goes on from NZ_JAMFLG010000037.1 coordinate 19,555, forward strand.
CAATTACAAAAAAATTAATCCATTAAAACCGATGTTATTATGATACACTATTTACGCAGGACAATTTTACTTGCATTTACTTTGATGATGGGTGCGCTTAGTGCACAAGCCCAGACCTCAGTACTTGCAGGTTGGACATTCGAGTCAACTAATACTTCTGACCGGGTTTTTGCAGATCAGGGAAACATCAACAATGTCGGAATTCAAATAATCAGTCTTAAGAATATCAATTTCACAACCTATGTCCTTGGATCCGGAGGAACAGGTACATCCGCTAAAAATGCAAATGGATGGCAGGAAGCCGTTGGAATAGATAAATATTGGCAAGTTAAAGTCAATACAATAGGTTTCGAAAGCCTAAGTATTTCTAGCAAGCAGCAAGGTTCAAATACAGGCCCAAAAGATTTTCGAATTGATTATAGTTTGGATGGTGAAGTTTGGGCTGCCCTTCCCGGAGGTAGTATTAGTGTTAGTAGTCTAAATTTCAATTCAGGGACTGTTACTTCTTTGCCTATTCCGGCAGCAGCATCCAATCAAGAAACCGTTTTCTTAAGATGGATAAAATCAACAAACGTAAGTATTAATGGAGGCACAGTTGCATCTACTGGTACCAATAGAATAGATGATATTTTTATTGAAGGTATTGCAATCGGTGAAGCTTTAGAACCAGCCGCAACCCCAATCATCAATCCAAATGGCGGGACATTTGAAGTTGCACAAACTGTTTCACTTTCCTCTACCACAACCGGAGCAAGTATATACTACACATTAGATGCCAGTGCTCCGAACTTATCTAGTACATTATACACCTCACCTATCCTAATTGAAGCAAGTGCAGTAGTATCTGCTATTTCCATCGCAGAAGGATTTGCACCTAGTGATGTTGCATCAGCTGAATTCACTATCAATTTGTTAACGGTTCCCTCTTCAGGGATTCCATACACACAAAGTTTTGCGGATTTTAACAATTTGAGCAACCCAGTCACCAAATTCGGAGCGAATAATGAATGGGACCTCAAAAGTTCAGGTAATGTTAATAATTACAATGGACTTTTTGATTCAGGTACTGCAGGAGGCTTTAGAGGTGGTAATGTACTTGGATACCAGCATACAGGTTCATCAGGGGTATTGACAGCTACTTTGACTTTAGAAAACACAACGGGAAAAACTATTAACTTTTTAGAAATATCCTACTTGGGTAGAGTTGGAAGAAATGACCAGGCACGAACTCCAAACTGGACTGTAGTTGTTAATGAAATTACCTACCCCCAATTAGCATACAGCACAGCCGGAGGAGAAGACTTAAAAGTAAAAGCCATCATTTCTGACTTAAATATCCTGCCGGGAGCGCTGGTAACTATTACTTGGTCTTCAGATAGGGGTCTTAATACTACCGGTAGCAGTAGACAGATAGGTATTGCTGATCTCAGTGTAGTTGCCAAAAATGCCGAAGATCTTATAATCCCTGGCTTGACTGCCAATCCATCTTCTTTGGATTTTGGTGGAGTAAGTTTGGCAGATGCTTCCCCTGTTCTATCTTATGAATTAACAGCTGAGAATCTTGAAAGTGGCGTTACCATAACAGCTCCTGAAAAATATTCAGTATCCAAGAATGGTGATACCTTCACTCCTTCCATTGAATTCACTTTAGCCGAATTGAGCATAGCCAAAACTGTGTTTGTCAGATTGGATAATAGCCAAGTCGGGGTATTTAATGCCTCCATTTCTCATCAAACCGCAGGTTCATCTACCGTGTCCGTAAGTGTGACAGGATCTGTATTTGATCCTTTCAATATTTCTGAAAACTTCAATAACACCTGCCCTGCTTTACCGGCGGGATGGCAAGCCATCAGTGTAGACGGTATTCAGGCTTGGGCTTGTACCACGTTTGGTAGAGCAGGGACCACCCCAACTGCTTCCGCTCCATTTGGTCTTCAAATCAATGGCTTCTCGGGTGGTGCAGTACTCAACCAAGATTGGCTGATTAGCGCCCCTTATGACTTGACAGGATTCAACATTCCATTGATGACATTCTGGAGCAGGGTAGCATTCCAAGGCCCTAGATTGAAGCTCTTGATCTCAACCAACTATACAAGTGGCGATCCGAATGCCTCCACATGGACTGAATTGAGCGACCGGTTTGCCTCAGGAGATGTTTGGTCTTTCTCAGGTCAGGTTGATTTGAGTGAGTATTCGGGACAGACCGTAAGGGTTGCTTTTGTTTACAATTCCTCCCCTGAAACGGGTGCAGCAAGATGGACTTTGGATGATTTCTCCTTATTCAGCTCAGAAGTTCCTGCCCAACCATTCTTCTCCAACAGCATTGGAAATGTGGACTACTGGCATTTTGGAGTTGTTCCCGTAGGTGGCAACTCTACTACGGTCAGAACATTCAATTTTAACCTTTCCAATCCGGTAGCTGACTTGAGTATTACAGGCGGAGAAGGATTTGAGTTCTCCAAAGATGGATTAACATTCAGTGCTAGCTTGACATATTCTGTGGCTGAATTGACTGAACAAAAATCGGTTCAAGTCAGATTTACTCCAACTTCTGAAGGTGCTTTTGCATCACCGATCAGGTTTGAAAGTGGGGAAATCAATGTCAACAGAGGTTACCTAACAGGTGCTACAATCAATAAAGACCAAACATTCGATGTAGTAAATTGGAATATCGAGTGGTTTGGATCGAATGATCCGGGAGAAGGTCCAAGTGATGTTGATTTGCAATTGCAAAATGTGAAAACAATCATTGAGGACTTGGATGCAGACGTTTATGCATTCCAAGAAATTACCTCTCTTGCCAAATTCAAGGAATTGGTTGCCTCACTCCCTGCATATGGCATGGCCGTGTCTCCTGCGGTTTCCGCTCCTGGAGAATTTGCGGAAGAAGCGCAAAAGCTTACTTACCTCTTTAAACTTGCGACTGTGGATACTTTGCGGACAAAAGTTCTGCTGAAAGGTGTAAAACCAGATATGCTGGTCAACTACCCTTCAAGGCCGGACAGGTTCTGGGCATCTGGTAGATTGCCGTTCTTGATGGATATCAAAACCAATATCAATGGAGTACAACAGAACATCACCTTAATCAATGTACATACAAGGTCTAATGGTGGTGGAGAAAGTGCTGTAAATCCGCGATATGCCATGAGAAGGTATGATGTGAATGTCTTGAAAGATTCTTTGGATGCCTACTACAGCGATAAGCAATTGATTCTGTTGGGAGACTTCAATGATGACTTGGATGAAACAGTGGCAGATCAGGCCGCCGCTACGGTAAACACTTCGGAGACCTCCTTCATTAATTACATCAATGATCCTGAAAATTATGTTCCGATCACCATCAGCTTAAGCAATGCCGGCTTGAGAACATTCCCGAGCTTTGAGGATGTAATTGACCATCAGATCATTTCAAATGATTTGAGGGAAAATTGGATAGTCAATTCAGAAAGGATTGTTGCGCCTTATGATTTGATACCTAACTATAACAATACTACCTCAGATCACTTGGCGGTCGAAACTCGGTTTATTTTCTTTTGTGATTTGGAACAGCCAACTCTGATCACTTCTCAGACTGAGGTGTGTGCGGGCTCAAACAGTGTGGAAATCCAGTTAATCGGTGGAAGATTTGACAGTGTTTTAGCATGGGAAACTTCCATTGACAATGGTACCACATGGACATTACTCGACCAATGTGAAGGTTTAACCAGCATCATCATTGAAAATCTGATAGTAGCTACTTTGGTAAGGGCTGTAATCGACTCGGAAATTTGTGATCCAATCGCCACTGAATCTGTTGCTATCGCGATTAAAACACTTCCAATCCCTGTTATCGGTTTCCAAAGCTCCAGGTTATTCACCATCGAAGGGCCATATACTTATGATTGGTTCAAAAACGGTATTTTGATCGCAACTACTTCTGTGAATGATACTAGGATTCAGGGAGCTGGAATATATACAGTCCAGATCACAGATGCAGAGGGATGTACAGCTACTTCAGAAGAGTTTTCATTCCCGACAAACGGAAACTCAAGCAAAGTACGCGTATTCCCTAACCCCGTTTCAGAACTGGTTTATATTGAACTCAGAAAAGTAGAGGGTTTACAAAATGTAGAATTGAGAACATCCAATGGCTTATTTATCCAATCTGTCATTACGGAAAGTGGCATCGTACAATTTGATGTCTCCAACCTAGCGAAAGGCATTTATCTGATCTATATCATTGATCAAGCCGGAATCACTTCTGTAGAAAGATTACAAGTAAAATAAAATACAGGTTGCATTTATAGTAAAAAGTCAGCCCTCAAAGGGCTGATTTTTTTTTAATCCACTTAATCTAGTTAAAAGCTTTTAGGCTGATACATTGATTTATTCCAAAAAAAAATGATGGACCGATAACCCGATCCATCAAAAATTATAAATCCTTTAATGAGTATGATTTAAAACCATTTATCAGTTAGGGAAATTCTAAAGCAAGTCTCAACTGTCTATCGACCCCGTTACTCGTTTCATAAATGAATTCAACGCATCACGAAGTGGCATACCTTCCTTGACCATATTTTGTACCTCAATCGCACCGTACATATTTGAAAGAAGTTCTCCGATGGTGTCTAATTCCTCATCTTTGATTCCCCTTGCTTCTGCAATATGCTCTAACAAACTGATGGTCTGATTGATATAATCAGTATCATTTTTGTCAGTGAAGGTAAGAATGTGCTTAATTACTGGCAATCTCATCTATAAGTCCTTTAAGTAATTCTGCTTTGTTGGTCTGGATCTGATTCAAAAGCGACCCTCCTTTATAGGATGCAAAGGTGGGTAGGTTATCCACTTTTGCTAATTTCCTTGAATTTGGAAACTTTTCGGCATCTACAACGACGAAGGAAATGTCCTCGTGCTCAGAGGCAAAACGTTTGAATTTAGGTTTCATCACCTTACAGTTACCACACCATCCTGCGGAAAACTGTACTACAACCCTTTCGTTGCTTTCAACGATGGCCTGCAGATTATCTTCTGTTATTTCTTCTACCATGATGTTTTTTTTTAGTGGTTACTAAGGTATTGAGCTACTCCCTCTCGATCAGCCTTCATGGCTTCATCTCCCTTTTCCCAATTTGCCGGGCAAACCTCCCCTTTTTCTTGAACATGGGTATAAGCATCGATTAACCTGATGAAGTCATTTGCATTCCGTCCCAAAGGCATGTGATTCACACTTTCATGGAAAACCAAACCATCCTCATCTATCAAATAGGTGGCACGATAGGTTACATTATCGCCTGTAATCAAATGAGACTTAAGATCGAGGTCATATTCCACTTTTTGGATATCCAAAATACCCAATATCGAAGAAAGGTTACGATTGCTGTCTGCCAATATATCATAAGTTACGCCTTCGATACCACCATTGTCTTTGGCAGTATTCAACCATGCAAAATGGACTTCCGGTGTATCGCATGAGGCACCGATCAATATGGTATTCCGCATTTCGAATTCAGGCAAGGCTTCTTGAAAGGCGTGGAGTTCTGTTGGACACACAAAAGTGAAATCCTTAGGGTACCAGAAAAGAAGAATTTTTTTTCTCTCTTTTACAGCCTTCTCAAAAACATTAATTTTAAACGTGTCACCCATCTCATTCATGGCATTGACACTAAGACTTGGGAAATTTTTACCTGTATAGGACATAATTTATTCGTTTATAAAAATGTAACACAATTGTAGGCAAGGGTGTTCATACATTGAATTAATAAAAAATACGCAACGATTACGTCCTATTGTTAACAAAAATGAAAAATACCCGGCACTTGATTGTTTATTCTGTTTAAAGCCAAATACTTATTTCATTGTTTGGGTAAATGAAGAAGTAACCTATTAAATATTTTTTGAGGCTAACCTAAAGATTCTCCGATTTTAAAAGTAAGGTTCTTAAAAGTAATTGGATTTCATCATCTTTCCATGCCATCCCTTTTTTTTGGTTTTGAGAGTCATCTTAATCTTTGTAAAAAGTTTTTATACGCATCAAGGTAAGTATTAACTACCTCTCGTGAATAAATCATTACCATTCCAAAACTTATGAACAAAGGCGATAAACAAAGTCTTTCATCTATACATTTTAAAACAAATTTTTATGAACATTGTAGAAACTGCCGTTGAAAACGGCTCATTTAAAACTTTGGTAGCTGCGGTGACTGCTGCCGAATTAGTAGAAACATTGATTGGTGACGGTCCTTTCACTGTCTTCGCACCACTTGATACAGCATTTGAAAAGCTTCCTGAAGGAACGGTTGAATCTTTGATTTTACCTGAAAATAAAGCTCAGTTGCAAGGTATTCTTACGTATCATGTAATTGCAGGAAAAGTAATGTCAGGCGACTTGTCTGACGGTATGGTTGCTACCACGGTAAATGGTGCAGAAGTTACAATCCATTTAACAGATGGAAAAGTATTTGTGAATGATGCTGAAGTAGTAAATGCTGACATTAAGACCGATAATGGCGTGATTCACGTCATCAATAAAGTAATAATGCCTGCTTAATTTATAGAAAGCTAAATCAATCATTACCAAAAAGCCCTGTCCAAAGCGGGGCTTTTTTGCTTTAGATAATTTGAAAAAAAATTAAGAATGATGAGTGAATAATGATGAATGAAACACTCTTTCAGCATTCTTAATTCAGCATTTATTTATTCAGCATTTTATGAGCTTTTCTTGATGGTAAAACAAACCGTGGTTCCTTTTCCCTCCTCAGATTCTATCCATACCTCTCCCCCCATTCTTCCAATACTTTTCTTGACCATGGCCAGCCCCATTCCGGTTCCTTCATAAGCCTTCGGAGAATTGAGACGTCTAAACAAATGAAAAGCTTCTTCTCTTTGATTTTCAACGATTCCAATCCCATTATCTTTTACCATAAAGGTGAAATAGGTTTCATTTTCTTTGACATCAATGGAAACAATAGGAATTATCTCTTCAGGTACAAATTTAATTGCATTGGAAATAAGGTTTTGAAATACCAGCAAAAACCCGGTGTAGGACCCCTGTAGGACAGGTAATTTTTTACTGATGATTTGGGCATTTTTTTCTTCGATATTTTTCTGAAGAATCTTCTTCACCTCCAAAATCACCTCATTCAGATCTACAGATCCGGTGGCATCAAAATTGGAAGATTGATGGTATTCCAATAAATCCGCCATCATTTTGCTCAGCCTGTCAGCGCCATCCAAGGCCTGATTGATATAGCGCTGTCCTTTTTCATCCAAACTGTCTCCATACTTGTTTTGAAACATGGATAAAAAGGAATTGATCATCCTAACAGGTTCTTTTAAATCATGGGAAAGTGAATAAGAAAACATGGTGATGTTCTCATTGACATCTTTCAATTCTTTATTCAATAATTCGATTTCTTTATTCTTTCGCATCAAATCACGTTTGTTGTTAATCAAATCGTTATTGAGTGCAGTAAAGTCATTTAAAAAAACATCATCCAATTCACTTTTCTCAATTTTATTCAGGATTTTATCCGCCTTTTTTTCCGATAACCTGATCTGATTCGCCTGCTCATTATTAATCAGCATCAATTCACGCAATGCTTTTGCATTGGAATTCAATTCAGTATTTCCGCAGAGCAAAACCTTTTCATCCAACAAATAGCCGGAGAATAACAAATCGATGGTTTTACCGTCATGATTCATAGATAGGATTGTATCCCGCACCATGGATTTTTCTAGAATAGTGAGCCATAAACTCCCCAAATCAGATATAGACTCCTGTGAAAAAATACTATACAAGGCCACAGGCAGTTTTAAGTTTTCCAAGAAAGACCCTGTGTCCAAAAATACCTGCTCCACTATCGCATCTTTATTACATGACAGGATTATTTTAAATTCCTTTGTATTTTTTTCCATGTTAGAGATTTACCAATTGATTAGCTTTTAAAATGGCCTGATCAGCATTTTGGGCAAAAGCATCTGCACCCATCCTACTCCATAGGTCCTGATGGGTCAAAAAAGGGTAACCGCCAACCATGATTTTTAAATTGCTAAAATGCTCATTGCTCCGTATTTTTTTTATCAATGAGGCTGTCCTACTCACATGGATGGGAAGGGTGACTGAAATGGCGAGAACATCTGCTTTGTATTCCTCCAAGGCTTCCTCCAATTGAATATCCGTCATCTGCGAGCCCAGGTAATGTGTATCCCATCCCTCCATTTCAAAAAAATCAGATACCATACGTATGCCAAACTCATGCAAATCCCCATGGATGGAACAGGCCACCATTGTTTTTCCCTTCCGGGTCGGAGAAAATATATGTCGGTAAAGCCCTGAGATAATGTATTGGGTAGCAGCGGTACAATAATGCTCTTGAACAACGCTGATTTTATTGCAATGCCACAATCGGCCTACTTCATATTGGGAATCCTGAAAAATATATTGATAAATAGCCTTGATCGAAACACCCTGATCAATCAGTGCTGTAATCAATTGCGTTGCCTCCGTCCTGTTTCCCTGCAACAAATAATCAAGATAGGATATTGCCTCTTTCCTCAAGGGGTTATCCGCTGTGAAATAAGACAATGTCTCTTGTCTACTTTCTTGGAGTTTTTCTTTTGCAGACTTTATATATTCATTTGTGGAATCTGAAAACTCACTGCCAAGTATTTTAAATACAGCTTGCTGCACATATTCAGGGTAATTAAGAATGTCTGTTTTAGGAATATTCCTTGATTCCAATAGTGTTGCAGCCCAAATATTATAATTGATATAAAGTTCAGGAAAGCCTAAGGTCAAAGCTTCTTCCAAAAATTTAAGATGAAAAACAGCATTTTCAATATTCAGGAGTTCCTTTGAACTATCTTCTGTATGCAGTTTGGGATTGCTCTCGCGGTGTAGCGCAACGATATAATTAGCCAGCTCTACAGATTTTTCAGTAAATAAATGCAAATTCAAAGGGTTCATTGTCGATTGCTCAAGGGTTCGTTTTTCTTTACATCCTCGCTGTAATGTGCTTACATCAATCCCCTTTATGACCAAAAAGAAAATTGTAAACCTTTAGACCTCTTCCTTCACTATTGAAAGCTCATGGTAGATGTGAAGTATGAAACCATCTTGAGCTAATTTCCACCGTATGATCATGATGGTTGGTTTTGGTTTAATTTAGGAGAACCTGAAATATGGATAGCAGTACAGCAGTGTTTGCTGCCAATCTTTTTCAGTTCTCTGAACATATCCTCCGCTGATTACTTAATGCTGTAAAATCGGAATAAGCCTCTCAATACCCTATGACAAAAATCATACTACATAATGACATACAGCATTTTAATCTTGTTTGCAGAAGAAAATTTTCATTTACCCAAAATTGTTATTCGGATAGGAGGCATTCCGATTAGCAGATGATAAATGATGATTGAAATTCAGTTGCAGCATGTCCTTAATTTAAATCGCCACCTGCTTTAGCTGTGATTCATTGAATAAAACAGGCTTTTAGGCTTAAACCAAAAAAGAATGGATAAAATTAAGAACGATAAATGATGAATAAAATTCAGTAGCAGCTTGTCCTTGGTTTAAATTTACACTTTAGCCACAGTAGAATGAATTATAAAGACCTAAAAATTGGCAATATTATCCCCTACGGCATTCCATGATTAGGACCTAATATACTTTGACAATCTTTGGATTTGAACCCGGTGCATCCGCTGCAAAATGATAGGGTAAAGATTTGCAATGATATTCAAAACCATCGTCAGCGCAAATGTGACCAAATGCCCGCGCAGGAGGAGAAAAAATGACACGATCAGAAGCGTAACAAAACCCCCTAAATGCCCGAATTCTGATTGTTTTGTCTGGAAGTCAAAATTTTGGATCCCGGATTTGGTTCCGATAAAGTATTTTTTTCTATTTTTTTCCTTGCCCCAAAAAGCCATCAATAGAAATGACTTAAAGAATTTAATTCCCAAAAGTTTGTATGCGAGGTGTAATGCTTTTGGGTTTTTGATCTTATAATACGAGTCAGGCAGAAGTCTGCTGCTTGGGTAGGCAAATCCTACAAAAGCGAAAATTCCTGTAATGAAGAGGTTGAGCAATACCGCTAAAATGAAGCTTAGCAACAAAGATAACTTGTCAGGGGATACAGTGTCAAATACAAGAATGAGCTTGTAGGTATTGTAAGCCAAAAAGATGGAAATCATTGGAAAAAATATCTTTTTAAGCATGAGAGAGTAGTTTCTTTTTGAGAACAATTAAGCCAGTACCCAAACTAAACCATTTTTTTGGGAAGTGCAATCATTCTATCAGGAAGTAGAAAAGCCCTGAGTTTTTGTATAAAACAATACTTTGTGTGAAATACCCCGGGTCTGTTCCATTGCTAGGGGAACTAGCACCAAAGGAATTTTCACATCACTGTTACCCTCGGCTTGGTAATAGTGGCATTGTTATTCTATTTGAGATGTTTAAATTTAGGGTCCCAATGACAGACCATAGCCCCCATCTTCATACAGAATATTCTCCCTTATTTGATTATTTCAATAATCTTCACAGGATTTCCGATGAAGCAAAGGACGCAATTGAAGCCATTTGCAACATTTCCAAAATTCCGAAAAACAAAGACCTGCAGTCTATCGGACATACATGCCGCACCATTTATTTTGTCAAAAAAGGAATTGCAAGGATCTACTACTACAAAGACGGAACGGATGTTACAGAATCCTTTGCTTTTGAAAATTCCCTGATTGCTAGGGTGGAAAGTCTCTTTACCGGAAAGCCTAGCAGGAAAGGCATACAGGTTTTGGAAGATTCAGAGTTTATTGGAATAAGCTCTCCCTTGTTGTTTGACCTGTATGATCAATTCCCTGACATAGAGCGTCTATTCCGCAAAATCTTTGAATCTGCCTATGTCGAAACTGTCAACAGGATTGAAAGTCTTCAGTTTCATTCTGCGGAGGAAAGGTATCATGCCCTGACACAGGAATCCCCCGATTTTTTGAAAAGAATTCCCCTAAAGTATATCGCCTCCTATCTCGGCATCACCCAAGTAAGCCTCAGCCGAATCCGCGCCCTGCGATGATTATTTAACATTTGTAAAAGGAATCGACCCGAGCCTCCCCGAATTTTGCGTAGTCAAATAATAGGAAAGTGCATCAAGTCAAACTCGGTCTCAAAGAAAACTGGAAACAATTTACACTCTTAGTCATCATCAATGCCTTTGTTGGCGGGATGGTGGGCCTGGAGCGAAGCATCCTGCCACAGATTGCCGAACAGGAATTTCACATCGCCGCCAAGACAGCCATCCTTTCATTTATCGTCGTTTTCGGTATTGTCAAAGCCATCACCAACTATTTTGCCGGTGTTTTTGCCAATAAAGTAGGGAGAAAAAATCTGCTTACCATCGGTTGGCTATTTGGGATTCCAGTACCTTTCATCCTGATGTTTGCCCCCAGTTGGGACTGGATAGTCGCTGCAAACATCCTTCTTGGAATAAATCAGGGTTTGGCTTGGAGCAGTACCGTAGTCATGAAAATTGACCTTGTAGGCGAAAAACAGCGTGGTTTCGCCATGGGTTTGAATGAGTTTGCGGGATACCTTGCTGTGGCTTTGGTTGCTTTTTTGACAGGATACATTGCAGCAGAATATGGCTTGAGACCATACCCCTTTTACCTTGGTATAGGCCTTGCCCTATTGGGTTTATTTGGTTCCATTTTTCTTATCAAAGACACCCGGAAGCATGTCGAGGCTGAGAATTCATTTTCTGAAGTACCAAAATTGAAAAATCCTTTTTGGGAAACTACCTGGAAAAACCCAAACCTAGGTGCTGTCACCCAAGCAGGTTTGGTCAATAACCTCAATGATGGGATGGCGTGGGGGATTTTTCCAATATTACTCGCTACCAAAGGATTCAATCTAGAACAAATCGGGGTCGTCACTGCTGTCTATCCTGCGGTTTGGGGATTTGGACAGCTCTTTACCGGGAAGATGGCTGATATTTTCAATAAAAAGTACCTTCTCTTTATCGGAATGCTGCTGCAGGGCATCGCATTGGGTTTATTTCTTTTTGCCGAAAGCATGACGCATTATGTGGCTTTGGCTGCAGTATTGGGTTGGGGAACAGCCATGGTCTATCCGACATTTCTTGCCACGGTTGCCGAAAATACCCATCCCCAAGACAGGGCAAAAAGTATTGGGATCTTTCGGTTGTGGAGAGATTTGGGTTATGCCATCGGGGCAATTCTCACAGGTCTGATCGCAGATTCGTTTGGGATAGATATTTCAATTTTGGCCATTGGAGGGTTGACGGTAATTTCGGCTGTGGTGATCGCGGTTAGGATGGAATAGCTTTCCCAAGCGCAGGGTAATGAGGAATAAAATAGGTCTATATCAATCGGATGTTTTTTCCATGGGCAGAAGCCCGTGGCTATTGAAAGTTTTGACCACTTTGTGGTCTCCCAGTGCAACCAAGGGAATCGATGGCAATTTCGGGTAAGACAACCCCGGCCATTGCGGCAAAGATTTTGGATTGTTTGAGGAGATATAACATTGGCAGCGACTGCGTTTTATATTCTGCGTAAATCTGCTTAGAAGTAATTGGGGTTTCAAAATGAATATACTTGGCCCGATCATTATTTGTATGTTTGCACGAAATGTTGAGAGAAGCATTGCAGTAAATATTGGGATACTCTCAAAACAGCCTAAAAATAAAGTTTATAAATTGGCAAAAGTTAGATAATTCTTAATTTTAAAATAAAAATGAATAGACTAGGACCTATTATAGTTATCGAAGATGATCCTGATGACCAGGAAATTTTAAAAGAAGTCTTCGAATCATTGGCATATCCCAATGAAATTATGTTTTTCTTTGACGGGGAGTCTGCTTTGAAATTTCTCACCGAAATTCCTGTTGATCCATTTATAATTTTTTCTGATATCAACATGCCAAGATTGAGCGGCATGGAACTGAGAGAAAGAATTCATCAGAATGAAAGTATGCGCTTGAAGTCAATTCCCTACCTGTTTTTTTCAACCACAGCCGAACAAGCACACGTCATCGATGCCTATTCGAAATCTGTTCAGGGATTCTTCATTAAGCCTAATAGTTACAATGAAATTAAAGACATCATTAAGATAGTGGTAGAGTATTGGTCAAGATGTGTCGCTCCAAATTATATTAAATAATTTTTTTGTTTTTACCCTCTACCATCTCTGGCGGTTCAATATGATTTTTTGCAAAAGGCTAAAGTATTAGGAACCTCATTCCTGATAGCTGCACGGATTCCTTTCCTACCGTCCGCAGTCTATTATCCATAAAAAAGGCTATTCATCCAAAAAATGAGTAACTTACTGAAATGTGAAAGTGTAATATTAATTAGAATTCTCGGACTAAAATCAATATAAAAAATGAACAGAAAAGGACCAATAATAATTATTGAAGATGATTGGGATGATCAGGATATTTTGAAAGAAATATTTGAATCACTTTCCTACCCCAATGAAGTAATGTTTTTTAATGATGGAGAAGAAGCATTAAAATATCTGACTAAAGCCAAAGAGGATCCATTTATAATTTTTTCTGACATCAACATGCCAAAATTAAACGGCATGGAACTCAGAGAGCAAATTCAGGAAAATGAGGAATTAAGAGTAAAATCAATCCCCTTTTTGTTTTTTTCTACCACCTCCGAACAAAAATACATTGTGGATGCTTATTCAAAATCCGTTCAGGGGTTTTTTATCAAGCCTAATTCTTATAAAGAAATCAAAGAAACCATTATGATAATTATGGAATATTGGTCAAAATGTGTGGCACCAAATTACGTCAAATAAATCTCCTATCATCTAATCAAAGTACCCCTCTCACGATTAGTACGCCATAATCTGGCCAACACTTTCAAATCAGTTTGTTGGTGTTAAGCATAATACCAGCCCCTATTTCCCTTAGCATTGCAGGTAGGCATGGAAAAGGTAGCTAGGGACAATTACCCAACCAGTCTAATTAAAATTCTCTTCCATTACTTTCCTGAATATTTCTGCAGTCAAAGGCTTGTGTACAAATTCTATCACTGCCGGGAGGGCAGAAGCCCTTTGTCTGTCATCAGGATTATCACTGGTGGTAAGCATCGCCACTACTGCCCTCTTATGTATGTCAGCTGACAAATCATTGTATTTTGCAATAAAGTCCCAACCTGTCATACCCGGCATATTGATATCCAAAAAAATAATGCCCGGTTGGGGTGTGTTTGCATATTTACCCTTGCGAAGCAAAAAGTCAAGTCCCTCCTTGGCTGACCTTACCGACTGTATATACAACCCTTCACATTCTTCTTCCAAAACAATAGTATGGTAAAAGTTAGTCGCCTCATCATCATCAATAAGTAAGACACAGTCCAATTTGCGGTTATTCCCTTTCATATCGTATTTCTTAAAGTAAAATAAAAAGAAGTACCCACCCCTTTTTGTGAATCAATCCAAATTTTTCCACCGTGAAGCTCGACGATCTTACGGCAATAAGCCAGGCCCAAGCCTGTACCCTCAAAATCCTCCATGAGATGTAACCGTTGGAAAATCAGGAAGACCTTATCATAATCACGCTCTTCGATCCCTATCCCATTGTCCTTCACACAAAACTCTATATGGGAATTGATATCCTGGGCAGATACCTCAATTATGGGAGCTACATCAGACTTTCTAAATTTCAGGGCATTGCTGATGAGATTCTGAAACAGCATCCGAAGCTCTATAGGATTTCCCATCACAAAGGGAAGCTGCCTGATCTTGATTGTACCATGACCTACCTGAAGTGCTGAACCAAAATCCAAAGCAATGGTATTTACCAGTTCTTCACAGTCCACCATTTGGATCTTTCGGTTATTCCCGATTCTGCTAAATTCCAAGAGTCCCTTAATCAGGACGGTCATCCTTTGGGTGGCTGAGGTGACATAATCCAAAATCTTTTTTCCCTGATCGTCAAAGTGGCTATAATACTTTCTTGAGATCAAAACGGTCATATTACCAATGGTTCGTAGGGGTTCTTGAAGATCGTGACTGGCAATACTTGTAAAACGTTCAAGTTCCTTGTTTTTAAGAATCAAGTCAGCATTAAGATGTTCAAGTTGATTTTTATGATCTGATAACAACTGTTGCTGTACATCCAATTCCTTCACCTTTTCCAGTAATTCCGCAGAACTAATAGATAGTTGCTCGTTAATCCCAGCCATACTGGCAAAACTACTCTTTGCTATGGATACAAGTGTCACACAGGTCCAGATCACTACAAGTGCAATGACCATGTTGAAATTGGACAGGTCACTCGAGTTGGCGACTACTTCTTCTGAAAGAAAGACCGACATGAAAGTCAGGATACTGCAGACAATGGCAGTATAAACGCTGGCATCTTTCCCTGGAAATAACCAACTGTACAAAATCACCACAGCATACATACATGCCACCGAAACCGAATTATTTGTATTCAAGTCCACCAAAAAAATGACTCCCGCTATCACCCCTGCTACAAAAATCAAAGTAGCATTTTGAACTAGCATCATCGATTTTTTTTTGGAGATCATCAGGTTGTTTTCCTATTTAATTTTTCTCTTAAATTCTCAATTTCCGTTTCGTACGATTTGATCTGCTTTTCCATCTGATAGATTTTCAATTCATCTTCAGGACGCTCTGCCACCAATTTTGGAAGTTCCCGTATAAGCACAAACGCCGTAACCAAACTCACTATGGCCGTCACCAACCTCACAAGTGCACTGAACCTGTAGGCAGGCCACCAAAACATCACCGCATCGATCAAGTGCGTACTCCCACATAGGATAATAAAAGCTCCGAAAAGCCAGAAAACCGGTAGGAAGGGGAGATTATGCCGTTTTTGAATAAAGAAGATTATAATGGCCGGAAGAACAAAATAAGCCAGCCAAATGGCTATATCACTCGTGATGTATAACCAACCGTGAAACGATGTCCATTCGCCGCAAACCCAGCGTGCCGGCCAGTCATCTGTGTTAAATAATTCTGAAAAAAATTCAGTTACTTGCTCCATGGGATTTACGATTGGTTTTAAGTAAATATAAATTTATTTACAATTTAAAACTAAAGATAAGCGGATGAAAAAACCTGTTAATCCGGGCTTTCAAGATCAATAAATTGTTTTTTTGATAATGAGTGAGGTCTCATATGATTCATATTCAGAGCTGTTACTTACCTTCCATCGATTCGATTACCTTCAGGATGTCGATGCCTTTGCCTATCACAGGCGCCCACAGATCGCCTTTTTTTTCAATACGTTTCAAAACGTTCTTGATGGTAAACTGTGAAGGAGAGAGTGATGGATTGACCTCAGCCCATTCGAGAGGCGTACTGACCGTAGCTCCGGGTTTAGGCCTGGCAGAGTAAGGTGCCGCCAATGTTTGCCCCTGCCTGTTTTGTAAATAATCTACATATATTCTATTATTTCTTTGTGCCAATGGGCGTTTGAGCGTGGTGGTTTTGGGAAGTTTTTCATTTACTTTTTGGGCAATCAGCTCACCAAATATCTTGCCAGTCTCATAATCATATTGTGCTCCGAGGGGAATGTAGACATGTAATCCCGTCGCCCCTGATGTTTTGCAATAACATGGCACTTCCAATCCATCCAAAATTTCCTTTGCCACAAGGGCGGCTTCTACTACATTTTTGAAATCAGGGTTTTTTTTGGGTGGATCCAAATCTATCACGACCCAATCAGGCTTATCCAGGTTTTTGATGGTCGAATTCCACGGATTGATTTCAATACACCCCAAATTGGCCATGTAAACCAATGTTGCCTTGTCATTACAGATCAGGTAATCGATTTTTTTTTCTGTGGATTCGGAATAGACTTCAAAGGTCTTTAGCCAGGAAGGAATTTTGTCTTTTTCGACATTCTTCTGATAAAAGCTCTGCCCGTCGATTCCATTGGGAAATCGGTTCATGGACTGTGGCCTGTCCTTCAAATAAGGTAGCATGACTTCTGCTATTTCACTGTAATAATTGACCAAGTCACCTTTGGTAATGCCTTCTCCGGGATAATACTCTTTGTTTTGGTTGGTAAGCTGCAATGTCCTTTTGCCAATATTGACACTTCGGTCATTCTCAGGCTTTGATGGCTTTTCTTTTTCCTCCTTGGGAGCTTTCTCGTTTGGTTTGCTTTTGCTTTTGGCAGCAGGCTTTTCCTGCTTTTCTGGTGAATCTTTCGCTACTGTTATTTGATTGGAGTTGGCTTGCACCTCGGTTAATTTTTTGTCTGTCCTCAATCCTAGAAAAACCGGATGTCTTAGGTTTCCATCTTGGGTAAATTCCGTGAATTTTACCTGAGCGATAAACTTCGGTTCCATCCATTGGATTTTACGGATGATTTTTACCTTTTCCTTTAACGGCGAAGAATCGGTGAAATGAGGTTCGAATTTTTGATACAAATCCTTAAGATCAGCTTCAGTGAATCCCGTGCCGCAGTTGCCAATGTACTTCAGTTCTTTACCATGGTACTGTGCAAGTAAAACGGATCCAAAATACTTGCGTGAACCTTTGGTCTCTGTGATTCCGATGATGATGGCTTCTTCCTGATTGAGGAGTTTGATCTTCAGCCATTCCTTGCTTCTGCGTCCTACCCGGTACACACTGTTTCCGTCTTTGGCAATGATGCCTTCAAGGTTTTTTTTGCTTGCCTCGTTCAAAAAATCTATTCCCTTTTCCTCCATATGATCAGAGTAAAGGATATGCTTATTGTCATGATTGGAGAGCAGCATTTTTAAAAGCTCTTTTCTTTTCAATAAGTCTAACCCCTGTATACTGTTGCCATCTAAATGCAAGAGGTCAAAAACATAGTACTTAAGCGTTCCCTTGCCTGTTTTCTTAAAGTTTTGCAACAACTGAAAATCAGAACGGCCTTTGCTGTCTTCTATGACCACTTCTCCATCCAATACAGCTTCATGACCTAATCCTTTTAACTCATCGGCAATGGATTTGAACAAAGTATTGAAGGATAGTTCGTTACGGCTAAAAAGATCAACATTATCTTCATTGACCACAGCTATGGTGCGGTAGCCATCATATTTGATCTCAAATATCCAATCCTTTTTGTCAAATGGATCCTCTACCGTCTCCGCCAACATGGGTTTGGTAAAAGCTGCTGTGGTTTTGCTAGTAGAAGAGGTAGATTTTGCTTTTGTTGTTTTTTTAGTTTCGCTTTTGGAAGGTAATTGCTGCATTTCCTCCAAAGTCTGTTCAGACAAGACAGATTTCCCCTTTTTCAAAACATCTGTTTTGCTGGCGAACTTGTCTTCCTTTTTGATCAGCAGCCAAGCATTGTCTTCTTTGCCTTTTAATTGTACCAAATCAAATTCGCCTTTTAATTTCTCTCCCTCAAGCCAAAGCGCCAAATGCCCTTTGTCAAAACCTCTTTTCAGTTTTTGGTAGGCCTCTTCGGGATTCTCCGCATCAGGATAGGTGTAGCTTCCGGTATCCCACACAATCACATGGCCTGCACCATAGTTGCCCTTGGGAATTTCCCCTTCAAAATCCTTGTAGCTGAAGGGATGGTCCTCGACCATAATGGCAAGGCGCTTATCATCGGGATTTAGGGAAGGCCCTTTGGGTACGGCCCAGCTTTTCAGAACCCCGTCAAACTCTAATCGCAAATCGTAATGCAGGTTTCTGGCGTCGTGTTTTTGAACAACAAAAAGTAACTCCTCCCCTGTTTTTTTTAGCTCCCCTTCAGGCTCTTTGGTGGAGTTGAAATTTCTCTTTTCATTGTATTTTGACAAACCCATATCATAAAAAATTAAGCACTTTTGGTCTTCTTTTCTGCCAAACTGGCTTTGAGCATTTCCATCAAATCGTCACTTTGTCTGTGAACCACTTTCATCTTGGATTTTGCAGGTTTTTTGCCTTTTGCTTTGGCTTTGATGATCTCCAAAAGTTTTGCCGTATAAGTATCCTTGTAATTGTCAATGTCAAATTTTTCTGTCAGCTGATCAATCAGCTTATCAGCCATGTCAATTTCTTTGGTTTTGGACTTGGACACCGGAGGTAATTTCAGTTCTGATATATCCCGTATCTCCTGCACAAACCGGATCCGGTTGAGCACTATGACACTGCCGTAAGGCTTCAAAACAGCCAATCCTTCTTTGTTTCGCATGACAAATGAAGTGACACCGACTTTGCCGGATGCTTCTAACGAATCACGGAGCAAGGCATAGGCCTTATTTCCTGATTTGTCCGGTTCGAGGTAATAAGGTTGTTCGTAATAGATACTGTCGATTTCCTTGCTGTCAGCAAAACTGAGGATATCAATGGTTTTTGTTTTTTCAGCATCGGCTGCTTCAAAATCTTCACTCTCCAACACCACATAGTCATCCCCCATTTTGTAGCCTTTGACAATGTCAGCATATTCGACTTCTTTACCCGTTATCTCGTTTACCCTTTTAAACTTGATATTCGAGTGATCTTTACTGTCGAGCATATCCAAGTCCAACCGGCTTTCTTCGATGGCTGAATATATTTTTATCGGAATATTGATCAATCCGAAACTGATAGAACCTGTCCAAATTGCCCGCATAACTATTATTTTGATTCTTGAATGAATTTTTTCTCTTCTACTTTTGATTTGTAAGCCATACCGGCAAATGCACCAAACACCACATGCGCAAGCATCAAGTGCCCAAAGTATTTCTTCAGATCTTTGGCAGGAGGATTGGGATGAAGCTTAAATACTCCCTTCCAAACCAATATACCGGCTAGGCCACTTGCGGCACCCAATAAACTTCCCGAAAGAATTCCGGGCTTAACCTTACCGGATTTCCATAGCTTATGATAGAGGGAAGAGAAGCCAAAACCTGCAATATAATGCAGTGCCCATCCGTCTACTGCGGCATCGGATTTCCGCATCTTGGGGCTAAGTCTCGAAATTAAATCCGCCAGAACAAGTGGCTCCCTAAAATTCTCCTCCTTCTTCTCAGACACCAGATAACTAAAAAGTGTCATGGATGAAGTTCCTGCTACCGTGGAGTTTATGATGGGTTTTAGATTCATAAATGCAAAGGATATCTTTTTTCTATAAAGTCCTTTACACAAACGCATCATTAAATTACATGATTTATTGTTAGTGACTTATAGTTAATCTTGTACCTTGTTTTCATATCAAAAAATGATAAAGTATTGGCAATGTTGGACTTGGGGAATACCTCAAAAATGCCGACAGGCTTTAGCGAGCATTAAGTGTAGAAAGCCAACATTTGGAGAGGGATACAAAAATGGTCCCGCTACCGTTTTTGCGCAAATCTGCGATATCTGCGGGACGATTAAAAATTAAGAATGATGAATTAAGAATGAGTGACACAACCGTTGGTAGTGATATTCTCCGCGCTCTCTGCGTGATATTACTTTAGATTTCTCCATATTAATTTATAATCCTCGCTTCAATTGGCAACGGCTTTGAGACCGATAATGGACCCGATCAATGTGATCAGAAAAAATAAGCGAAGAAAAGTAGCCGGCTCTTTGAAAATAAAAATCCCAATCAAAACCGTCCCAACTGCCCCAACACCCGTCCACACGGCATAAGCCGTTCCGATAGGCAACGTTTGGGTAGCTTTGATCAACAGCCCCATGCTGATCCCAAGGGTTACTACAAAACCACCATACCATAAATACATTTCATTACCTGAGGTTTCTTTTGCCCTACCCAAGCAAAAAGCAAAAGCCACCTCAAACAATCCCGCAATAATCAATACGATCCAATTCATCTGATTTATTTTTGTGCAAAGGTCGTCAATGGAAGGAATGGAAAAATTTGTAGGAAGTAAATAAATTAAATCCAAGCTCCTAATTGCCCATGCATTGAAGTGACAACCTTACTCTTTTTCGCCTAAAATAGCAGCGGGCTTGATGACTGTTTTTCTACGAAGACCAAAACTATCGATGGCGTATTTCCGGATATGGTCTTCCATTTCCTCCACCGAATCGGTCAGTAAAAATAATTCTAGGTCTTCTTTATTGATCGTGCCATAATCCGCCATATGCTGGATATAATTGTAAAGGTCATGGTGAAAATCACTGCACATCAATACCACCGGAAACCGCCTCATGACATTGGTTTGGATCAATACCAATGCTTCAAAAAATTCATCCAGGGTTCCAAATCCACCGGGCATCACCACAAAAGCATAGCTGTACTTTGAAAGCAGCACTTTCCTGACAAAAAAGAAATTGAAGTCCATCCATTTGTCCAAATAGGGATTGGGATGCTGCTCAAAAGGCAAGATGATATTACAACCGATCGACTTACCTCCTACATTTTTGGCCCCTCGGTTTGCTGCCTCCATGATTCCCGGACCACCACCGGTCATCACCGTAAATCCCATCTTGCTAACGCTTTCGCCTACTTTGACTGCGAATTTGTAGAATTTATCATTTTCTTCAAACCGAGCCGAACCAAAAACAGTCACACAAGGCCCTACAAAATGAAGCATCCGAAATCCCCGGATAAACTCCATCATCACTTTGATAAGAAATTTGAAATCTTTCCATCTGGTCTGGGGTCCGGCAAAAAAGGCTTCCTCTTCAGGATTGACCAAGGGCGAAAATCCTTTTACATGTTCTTTAATCATGCAGTAAACATATTTATAATTTTGAAAATTGCCATGGAAAATTTATTGTTCTTAGGTAGCACAAACATTGGCGGAGCTAAAAAAAAATGAAGAATTCAGAATGATGAATTATGATTGGAGTTAAGCAGCGTGTCCTTAGTTTTTGTTAACGCCTGCTTTAATAGGTGTTTGATTAAAGGAAAAGTGGACATTTTGGCTTGAGCCAAAAAGAATGAATAATTCAGAATGTTTGTGAAGACACAAACAGTGGTGGAGGCTCTTCAAAAACCTATTTCTTGAGTACTTACAAAGGTTTGAAAAATTTTTTGGGAGAAAATTATTCTGATTTCTCAATACCACTAGTTTTTATGACCCGTGTCATTTTTCTTTACTACAATTAGACTGACATTTTAACTATTGTACAGAGAGAATATGTCATTTCTATGGCTTGGTAAATTCATAGAAATGAGCCTTGTAGGTACATAATAATTAAAATTCAACTTTTGGTTTTCTAAGAAAAGGTTATGGAAAATAAAATTTCAACCCAGACAATTTACGACACCGTTATTAGGCTATTTATCTTGATGTTGATAGTCGTTTGGTGCATATTGATTATGCTTCCATTTGTCAATATTATGATGTGGAGTCTGATATTGGCAATGGCAATTTTTCCTTTGCATAGATCATTTGCCCTTAAGCTTGGGGGCAAGCCTAAACTAGCATCGTTCCTGATCGTTTTTTCCATATTGTCCATAGTAATTCTTCCCACGGTATTAATGATTATTTCACTTGTGGATGAAGTCAAAGAACTCAAGGCAAGTTTCAGCAGCGGGACACTGACAATTCCCCCGCCTACCGAAAAGGTTAAAGAATGGCCTATCATCGGCGGGCGCTTTTACGATCTGTGGCAGTCAGCTTCTGACAATTTGGAGCAGTCCATTGTCGCCTATAAAGACCAGATAATTGATGTTGGGAGAAAAATTGTGTCAGGAATTTTGGGTGCCTTGGGAGGGGTTTTTCAGATAATTGTGGCACTTATTATCGCAGGTTTTCTTTTGGTCATCGGGGGAGTTGGGGAATCTATCCGTAAACTATTCAGAAAGTTGACCGGAGACAAAGGCGATGAATTTGCAGATATGACATTGATGACGGTTGGCAATGTGGTCAAAGGCGTATTAGGTGTCGCTTTGATTGTCGGGATTTTGCATGGTATAGTGTTTACGCTTGCGGGGATTCCCTATGCAGGTATATGGACCTTGATTGTGCTTGTTTTTGGTATCCTCCAAATCCCGGCAATACTGGTTACGCTCCCCATCATTATTTATATGTTTGCTACTAAGGAGCCGATGCCGGCAACCGTCTGGACTTTCTTATTGGTAGTTGCGGGTTTGTCGGACAACGTTCTCAAACCGATTTTGCTAGGCAAAGGAGCACCCGTGCCCATGCTAATCATATTTATTGGGGTGATTGGAGGATTTATATTTTCCGGTTTTATCGGCTTATTCACAGGAGCTATAGTGATGTCTATCGGTTACAAACTATTTGCCGGATGGCTAAACTCAGACAATACAATCCGCTTAAATCCGAGAAGCGAGAGCCGAGATGCGAGAAGCGAGAAAAAATGAAGAATTCAGAATGATGAATTAAGAATGAGAAATTCAGAATGATGAATTAATAATTCTGAATTATAAATGAAATTCAGTAGCAGCGTGTCCTTGGTTTTTATTGCCACCTGCTTTAGCTGGTGGTTGAAAAAATGAAAAGAGGCATTAGGGCTTTAGCCGAATAGAATGAATGATTCAGAATAAAGAATAATGAATGGAGTTAAGTAGCAGCTTGTCAATGGTTAATTGCCATCTGCTTTAGCTGAATTGCCACCTGCTTTAGCTGGTGGTTGAAAAAATGAAAAGAGGCATTAGGGCTTTAGCCGAATAGAATGAATGATTCAGAATGCGGAATGTTTGTGGGGACACAAACGTTGGCGACGCGGTGGCGAAGACCGATCCCAAAGGGATCAAATAATAATAACCCCGAGTGATCCCGATAGCTATCAGGAGAAACTCGGGGATAAAGCAAAAAAAGACAATTCCGGTTTTTGGCAGAAGAAATTTAAAAAGGGAATTAGGGTTTTCGCCAAAAACAGGGAAGTTCAAAATCCTTTGCACCCCTTAGCGAAACCATCGAGTCCTTTGCGGTAAAAGCAGGATATTTTTTAAATTAATTTCTTTCGCCCTTTCAGG
>NZ_JAMFLG010000038.1 GCF_023502205.1 Aquiflexum sp. TKW24L
TAGTAACCCAAGCTGATATTGACGCAGGAAAAGTGGACAACACTGCCACTGCTGCTGTCGGTGCAGTGAATGTTTCGGCTTCGGAGTCGGTAACTGCAACACAGAGCCCTGCACTTTCCATCACCAAGACTGCAACCGAGTCAACCTTTGCTGCTGTCGGAGATGTATTGAACTATACAATTGTCGTCACCAATACAGGAAACGTGACTTTGAATAACATCTCGGTTACTGATCCTTTGACCGGATTGAATACGGTGATCGGAACTTTGGCACCATTAGCTTCTGAGTCAATCCCAACTTCTTATACTGTTACTCAGACTGATTTGGACAATGGTTTTGTGACCAATAGAGCAACTGCTTCCGGTGTTTCAACCAATGATGAACCGGTAGAAGATAGTGATGAGATTACAGTAGTAGCCTCTGAAAACCCAAGTATTGAAGTAATCAAAACCACAGAATCTGCAAGCTTCTCAGAAATCGGTCAGGTCGTTACTTATACCATCACAGTAAAAAATACAGGTAATGTCACCCTTACAAATCTTTTGGTAAGCGACCCATTGACTGGATTGGCTCAGATAATCCCTAGTCTGGCACCTGGCCAATCAATTGCCATCACGACAGAATATACCGTCCAACTAGAAGATTTGAATGTTGGCTCGATCACAAACAATGTATCAGTCACAACAAAATCTAGAGGTGGAAATGATATTGGAGGAAATGACTCTGTAACTATCGGTGCATCTTCAACCCCAATTGACGCCATTGATGATGACTTGGGCGACTACCCTGCTGATTTTGGAGGTGTTTTGGGCAACATTTTGACCAATGATCTTCTCGATAATAAACCTGTGAATTATACTGATGTGAATTTTGAATTCACAGATTTGGATGGAGTGATCGGCTTGTTGATCCAGGAAAACGGTGAACTCAGCCTGATTCCTGGTCTAAATGAAGCACGTGAATACAGGTTAAAGTACACTTTGCGGGAGGCTTTAAACCCGACAAACAGTGATGAAGCTACCGTAGTGTTTGAGCTTTTGGAAAATGAAGTTGATTTAAGGATTACCAAAACATCAAAAGGAATCGAAATCTATGAAGGTGATGAGTTCGAATATGAAATCGAGGTTAGTAATATCGGTGAAACAGATGCCAAGAATGTGGTCATCATCGATGACCTGCCTCGTGGACTTTCCTACATAGGTACTACCACCTCTGAAAGTAATCCTTCATTAGGAGTTGAAATTTCAGTCAATGGCTCAAAAATCACCTATACAATTCCATTGTTCCCTGCCGGATCATCTTTATTGATAAAAATCAAAGTAAGAGCAGAGGCACTCAACAGCGACCAAGCGCTTTCTATCACCAATTTGGTGAGGGTATCCGCTGATGAAGAGGATTTGAACTTGGAGGACAACGAGGATTCTGATACCAATCAGATCAATCCATTCTTTATCCCTACTGTCATCACACCAAATGGTGACGGTCTGAATGACAGATTTGAAATCATGGGTCTTAGAAAATTCGAGACCAATGACATCGTTATCTTCAACAGAAATGGTGACCATGTCTTCGAAAGGAAAAATTATGAAAACGATTGGTCTGCAGAAGGACTTGTAGCAGGCACCTACTTCTTTGTGATGAAGTCAACTGACAAACAAGGTAAACTTCATGAGTTCCAAGGTTGGATACAAGTAATAAAAAGATAAGCCCCAATAATTGATTTTATTGAAAATTATAAACAGTCGAAATGAACCTGATTATGAGAAAAATTTTAATAATGGCCGCTTTCGCCATGCTGACCGGCTTTATAGCAATTCCCTTACATGCACAAAACGCCCTGTTGAGGTATGCTGATAAACAGTTTGATTTGGAAAATTATAGCGATGCAGCCGCGCTTTACGAGCAGGCACATGAGCGTAAAGCAACTTATGAAAATGCCCAAAAGGCAGCCCTGTCGTTCCAAAAAATCCAGGAATACGACAAAAGCTTTGATTGGTGGAAAACCACAATTGGCTATGAGGAAGCAAGCAGGGAGGATTTTTCAAACTACCTTATCGCTGCCATGAAAGCTGAAAACGGTATTTCATCGGAAGAACTCCTTTCAGGCAGTCCTTTTAAAGAATCAGCTTTCCCGGAAATTGACTTTGATATAATCAGGGAACTGAATAATAAAAAAGCAAATGTCAAATTGGTTCAGCCAAAAGGAATCAATAGCAATGGTTCTGACTTCAGATTGGCGGAAGACATTCAGGGGAATAAATACTTTACAAGTGACAGGGGGTCGGTATACCCATCGGAAAAACCCACTGTAAGATTGGATGCCAAAAGCAATGTCTTCAGTGAGGAAAAGAGTGACCTAAATAACAGAGATTTTTTTGGGATCTACCGATATACCAACAGTGAAGATCTTGAAAAAATGGTTTTCGATGTCCCAGGCGGACTCGTCTATTCGGACCCAACCTTGATGGAAAGTAAAAACCTGCTATTCTATACCACTTTTAGAAATATCAGAAAAGTCAAGAAATCAAGGGAATTTGAAGTCAATCCAGAGATCTTCTTTAGTAAAATTTCTACTGATGGAAAACTCTCCGATACCAAGGCTTTCCCCCTTAACGACGCCACTAAATACGGTGTCATGCATCCCTTCATTGATGAGAAAGGTAAAAAAATCTATTTCGCTTCAGATATGGCAGGCGGTTTTGGAGGATTTGACTTGTATTTTGTGACTTATGATGATGCGCTTAATTTTGGAACTCCTGTCAACCTCGGCTCCTTTGTCAATACCAAAGAGGATGAAAGCCACCCTTTTATCATTGGAGAGAAATTCCATTTTTCGTCCAAAGGTCATCCTGGATTGGGGGGAATGGACATTTTTCAAGCTAGTTCAGTAAACGGTTTATTCAGTAATGTTGAAAATATGGGCGTTCCATTTAATTCTCCCCGAGACGATTTTGGATATTATATCACTTCAAAGGGCAAGCGGTATCTTTCTTCTGACAGAAAAGGCGGAATGGGGATGGATGACATCTATCTCATCGAGGACCTGAATAAGTACTTGTTGGCTAGGGTAATTGATTGCGACGGAATTGTCATTTCGGAGGAATTTCAAACAACCCTTACAATCAGAAATCAAAATGAAAACCTACCGACAAAAAGAGGGACAAAATCTGAGTTGATTGGTGACCTGCTTCCTGATTCAGATTATACATTGACGATCAGTAAAAAGGGCTATTTCAAAATCCATGACAATGAAATCACCACAAAAGGACTGCAGGGAGATACTTTAAGAAGGGAATACAGGCTCGCTCCTATTCCTTACAATATGCCGGTATTTGTAGATATCGTGTATTACGATCTAGACAAATCCCAGATCAGACCAAATGCAGAACCTACTTTGGACAAAATCGCTGAGCTGATGAACAGGTATAGCTTTGTAGACCTCAAAGTCGGTTCACATACAGATGCACGGGCAAGTAAAGAATATAATGTTGCTTTGTCCGAAAGGCGAGCGGCAGCCGTGCGTGCTTACCTTTCAAAATTCAATATTGCTGAAAACAGGGTGAAACTTGATTGGTTTGGGGAAGAAAACCGAACCAATGACTGTGGGGATGGCGTACCATGTCCTGAAACAGAACACCAATTGAACAGAAGAAGTGAGTTGATTCTGGAGGCATTCCCAGACAAAAATATCGATTATGAAATGCCGGCAGAATTGCTCGGAAAAGACATCTGCGATCCTGCGGCTCTTTTTTCAGCCCTAAATCATGAAGTCCCAACCATTTATTTTGATTTTGACAAAGCCACTCTCCGACCTGTCCACAAAACTGAACTGGAAAAGCTTGCGCTCTACCTTCAGCATATGGGTGGGTTAAACCTTCAGGTTCAAGGCCATACTGATCAGCGTGGAAACGAACAATATAACATGAAACTGTCCGAACGCAGGGCAAAAGCTGTTATGGATTACCTAGTCAATAAAGGAGTCAAACAAGACAGAATGAGTAGCGAATGGCTTGGAAAAACAAAACCTGTACATGATTGTGTATCAGTAACGTGTACCGAAGCCATGCATCAAATAAACAGAAGAACAGAATTACATCTCAGGTAGGTTTTGGTTAAATTATTTTTTTAGCTTTAATTGAAGAGTTATTCGATAGAAAAAGAGTCTCCTTTTGGGAGACTTTTTTTGTTTCTTTATCTCCCATCAAAAAAAAGAGGGAATCTAGAAATCAAAAGATCTCTGAATTCCCCCTCAAATTCACCCCCTTATCCAAAATTGGATTCTACACTATTTTGATAATGTATAGGTAAACAAAAAATACTTGCTGAAATTTTTAGCTACCTAGTGACAAAGCACCCTCATTTCCATCTACCAGATTTTTACCTGTGGCAGCGGATGCAACCATTTTAAAGAAGTTGATCATCTTATTGCCATCGGTATCCCAGTAATATGCAGTCGTAGGTGTGACTTTTATAAGAGAAACATTTGGATCGTCCTTACCACCTGGAAACCAAGCTTTGAGGAACGGCGTCCAGAGTTCATGGATCTTATCTTTGTCAAAAATCAATTCCGCCTCACCATTCACGATGAGGTAACTATCTTTTCCGGGATGGGAATAAAAAAGCTGAACATTTTTATCTGCCTCGATTTCTCGATTTTTGTCTCCGTCAGCATTGCTGAAAAACCAGATATTCCCTTGATCACAGACCTTTTGTGTACTCATAGGCCTGCTAGAAGATCCATCATCGGTTTTTAGATTGGTACAAAACATACAGATATCAATGGATTCAACAAGCTCTCTTAATTTAAGAATTGCATCCTCTTCACTCAGATTTTTTATTTCACTCATTATTTCAATTGATTTAATTAAGATGCAGTTTTATCAGTTTTCTCTTTAATTGACTTTGCATGATCGAGATGGGTTCTAAGTCCTGGAAGTTTTTGCGCAGCCCAAGCTTTGATTTCTGCATCATTCGAATTCTCAGCAGCGTCTTCAAACAATTCAATGGCATCTTCATGGTGCTCCACCATCATATCGGCATAAGCCTTTCCGAAGTCATTGCCTTTTTTGTCCATAAGATCTTTATGAGTATCCATAGAGTCTTGAGTGGGTGTGGAAGGAATTGCTATAGATTTAGATTGAGCCAATGTTTTCAATTCTGCCAGAGTCTTGGTATGATCCGCTTCCATCATTTTACCTAATGCTTTAACATCCTCAGAAGTCCCATTTTGTTGAGCAAGTTTACCCAAGCTGATTTCTTCCATTTGCATTTCGGCAGCTGCCATCAAAAATTTTACGCCATTGTCATTATCAATAACAACAGCAACATCGTCATCGTTGGTAAGTCTTGAAACGTTTTCTGTTTCAGCCACATCCATAGAATCTGTTGAATCAGAAGTTTTGTTTTCCGAGCAAGAAGTGGCAAATATGAATATCCCGGCCATGCAAGCTGCAGGTATCAGGATTGATTTGAAATTGATTAGATTTTTCATAATAAAGTTTGGTTTAGTTTTCATAAAATACGCAAGGGATTAGCTAGAATCCCTTGCGCAAGACCTTAATGGAATCCTACCAGTGAACTTCTTCACCACGGTTTGATTTCCAGTTATTTTCCAGATACCTGGCATCTTCCTCATTTTTTGGAGTTACAGTAATGACGACATTTCCTTCCTCTATTCCTGATTCATATAATTTTGCCCTTGCTTCAGGGATACCAGAACCTACCAAGGCACCGATGACACCACCTGCAAGTCCACCTGCTCCGGCTCCTGCTAATCCTGCAGCTATTGGTCCAGCGATCAAAATCCCAAGTCCTGGAATGGCGACACTAGTACCGATGGCAGCGATGACACCTACAATAGCTCCGATAGTACCTCCGATAGCGGATCCTTTGCCAGCATGTTCTGCTGCTTTGGTACCGATCTCAGTATCATCATCTCCATTGTCTGTAAACTGTGTTTTCCGGGTTTTATCAGACATGATCAAGTTGATATCATCTTTTGAATAGCCTCTTTCGTGAAGTGCATCGTAAGCACTTTCAGTGCTTTCACGGTCACGGAACATACCTGTAAGTACTCTTTTTTCTGAAGTCGTATTGGTCATTCCTTGGCCTTCATTTCTTAAATTATCCATTTTTTTAGTCGTTTAGATTTCTATTAGTTTTCTGTTTATTTATTAGCTGCATTGTCCCAACAGGAAGTAGATGATCACAAAGACAACTATTGTCCCTAAGCATCCGCCTCCCATTTTTTTTGCTCCGTAGCCTGCTATAAGGCCCTTGAAAATATTATTCATTCTATTTCAGATTATGCCGGTTCTCCAGCAGCCTCAACATTGATGGCAGCCATTGCTACATCAGATAATTTCAGATCGGCTTCTTTTTCTTCTTGCAATGTGGTAGCCAACAATACCTCTACATCAGTCAATCCCAATGTCTCGGCAAATTGACGGAGTGTTCCGTATGAAGCAATTTCGTAGTGCTCAACTTTTTGAGCAGCTGCGATAATACCTGCATCACGCATAGACCCTTTTTCACAATCCTCCATAATGCCTGAAGCCTCTTCGATCAAACCTTCCATGGCATCGCATTTTTTTGCTTCTGCCTTCACTTTAATCAAAGCAAAGACTTCTTCCAATCGGGTAATTTGTCCTTTGGTTTCCTCAAGATGAGATGTCAATGCTTCAATCAACTCTTCAGATGTAGCATTTTTGGTCATTTTTGGCATTGCTTTAAGCAAAGCTTTTTCTGCCCAATAAATATCCTTTAGACCATCTTCAAACAATTCCATTAATTGAGAAGACTTCATAGTAGCTTTGTTTCCTGAACCAGACCTGGCCGATCCTGCAGATGACTTGTCGGATGTGTTATTCTTTTTTTCCATTTTTTTGTAGTTAATTGGTTTAGTTAAAAATTTTATTTTTGAGAGGTGAGTGTCGAGTCTCACTTTAAGGAATTAGAATAATCTTTTTCTTTTAGTTCTACACTGTCCTCATAGACAGACCAACTCATAATCCCATTATTTGGAGCTGTTGCAATATCAACCGTTTCTTTCCTTTCGGCACTCAATTTCTGATTGCCAGATTGGACAGTTTTTTCAGTACGATCAGTTCCTTTTGCCTTGTCATCGAGTAAGCCATTGGTATCCCTAACATATTGAAGCGGATCCTCAATGGTCTGCCATTCTTCTCCGAGCAGTGGGCTTTTGCCTTCATTCCAAGGGCCTTTGAAGTCCTCACCTTTGGACATGTTAAAATATTTGTTGCTATACCTTGGATCACTTTCCAAAATTCCAGGAGGAAAGTTTGGTGTAATGGTTTCCAATGCTGCCTGGAACATTTGTAAATGGGCTACTTCTCTTGTCATCAAGTAACGAAGTGACTCTTTTACATAAACATCGTCCGTAAACTTCATGAGGTTTTCGTACACCATTTTTGCACTAGTTTCGGCACCGATATTCAATCGCAAATCTGCGGTCAAATCGCCCATTCCCATGATATAACCTGCATTCCAAGGGTTGCCAACACTGTCGGTCAACATAGGTGTACCACCGCTTACTAAATAAAAGTGTGGATTTACCATGGCATCATGGATATAATCCTCCTTTGCTGCGGTCCCATCTAGGACTTTGGTCAAATCTGATTCATCCGCAGCGTTTTTCAATTCGCCATTGACACCGGTGAGCAACATCTGAATAGTAGCACCTACAATTTCAAGATGGCTAAATTCCTCAGTGGCGATGTCCATTAGCATATCGTATTTATCGGGATATGGCTTCTTGCAACCAAATGCCTGAACAAAATATTGCATTGCTGCTTTCAACTCTCCGTTTGGCCCGCCAAACTGTTCGAGCAATAATTTCGCAAACCTTACATCCGGTTTGGAAACCCTAGCATTGAATTGTAATTCTTTTACGTGATGGAACATGTTTTTTTCTTGGTTTAGTTTATAATGATTGACTGTGGTTTTGTCTTAATTCCCTGCTTAGGAATTTCTATTATTTCTTTTTCTGATTTGTTTTATCATTCACCTTGGCAATGACTCCTTTCTTTTTATTTGAAGGAACTATCTTTTCTTCTTGGTCTGGATTGTCATTGATCTTAGCCAATACACCTTTGTCTTCGGTTGGGAGATTCTTCTGGGATTCTTTCATAATCTGGCTACTTTAAAAATTAAAAATTATACAGTACAAAACTCAGAAAATATGTCCCCGAATAATTACAGGTTGTTTTGAATTTGTTATAAAATTCACCCTAAAAAATTTTTGCTTCCAGATAACTCCCCTAGCACCAACCTGATTTTGTGGAAAGATTAGGGCTTGATTGTCTCCATTTAGCCTTCTTATAAAAATATACCGTTACTTTTCCACTGACGGTTATCCTTAAAAATCAATTTTAAGCTAGTTTCGAATCCCTAAACAATATTGATTGATGAGAAAAATTTACTTTATCTGTTTGCTGGTTTTGATGGCAGGTTCTGCCATTGGACAGGGACTACCTTCAAAAGGCAATTATGAACTTGCTGCGAGATTTTCTCCTGAAAAGCTCAAGAAAATGATTTTTTCCACAGAAGTGGATGCGCATTGGCTAAAGAAGTCCGATAGGTTTTGGTACCAATATGAAACCACCTCTGGAAAAAACTGGTACATCGTCAACCCAACCACAAAAAGCAAAACACAGCTATTTGACAAAGACAAGCTGGCGGCCGAGATATCCAAAATCGTCAGAGACCCTTTTGACGGACAGCATCTGGATATTAGCAACCTGAAGTTTTTGGAAGATGAAAACACCATTCAATTCAAGATCAAAAGCACACAGGATGTTCTGAAAAAGGATTGGGAAGAAATCAAAGCCAAAAACAAAAGCGCCAAAGATTCTATAGAAAAGAAAACTTTTGTATTCCGCTATGACCTTAACTCGCAGCAACTGACAGAAATCAAAGATCCCGAAGAAGAAGCCAAACGATTGGCTTGGGCCAATATCTCTCCGGATTCCTCCAAAATCGTCTTTATAAAAAATGAAAACCTCTTTTGGATGGACAAAGCAAATTTCAAAAAAGCCATCAAAGATGAAAAGGACAGCACCATTGTCGAAACCCAATTGACTACAGATGGTGAAAAAGACTTCGGTTATGGTAGTGGTTTTGGTAGAGGAGATGACAATGTAGAAGAAGAAAAAAAGAAAGATGACAGGAAGCGGGCAAATATTCTTTGGTCTGCAAATTCCACTGAATTTATCCTTACCAAAACAGATCAAAGGAAAGTGAAAGACCTGTGGGTGATTCACAATACCCGCGATCCAAGACCGACCTTGGAAACATACAAGTACTCCATGCCGGGAGAAAAAGAACAGCCTGTCTCCTACCTGCTGCACTATTCCTTTGGAAATCAAAAAATGTCAAATCTGGAAACTGCTACTTTCAAGGACCAAACATTGGGATTATGGTCTGAAAGTATTCCTGCATCAGCAAGAGATGATGAGTTCAAACCAGCCAAATGGCTTGGGGACGGAAACTTTTTCTATTATTCGATTACCTCAAGAGACTTGAAAAAAGTAGATATCTGCAGGTGGAATATCAAGGAAGGGAAAAAAGAAGTGCTCATCGAGGAGCGAAGTAATACTTACATCGACATCACAAAACCCGAAATCATTGCCAACGGAAATGAAATCATCCATTGGTCGGAACGTGACGGATGGGGACATTTCTACCTCTATGATAACAAAGGCAATCTAAAAAGACAGTTGACATCAGGACCATTTCATTCTGAAGGCATTGTAAGAGTGGACGAAAAAAGCAGGTTTTTTTATTTCACTGCCAATGGAAAAGAAAAAGGGGAAGATCCATATTATGAGCATTTGTATAAGGTCAGTCTAAATGGTGGAGCTATTTCTTTGTTGAATTCCGGCGATTTCAACCATAGCACTTCGATGAATGACAAGGCTACATTCTTTGTTAACAATTACTCAAGAGTCAATACCACCCCTGCTTCTGGCCTTTATGATGCTTTGGGAAGGAAAGTAATGGACTTGGAAACTGCTGACCTGAGTTCGCTGTTTGCAGCGGGATATCGATTCCCAGAGCCATTCCAAGTCAAAGCAGATGACGGCATCACCGATCTATATGGCGTGATGTATAAGCCATTTGATTTTGACAGTGCAAAGACCTACCCTATCATCGAATATGTGTATCCGGGCCCTCAGACCGAAGCGGTCAACAAATCATTTGGAAGGGGGCTCGACCGAACAGACCGATTGGCACAGTTTGGATTTGTGGTGGTGACGATTGGGAACAGGGGTGGACATCCGGGCAGGTCAAAATGGTACCATAACTATGGCTACGGCAACTTAAGAGATTATGGATTGGCTGACAAAAAAGCTACAATCGAGCAGTTAGCGGACAGGTTTGATTACATCGACAAGTCAAAAGTAGGGATTCATGGACATTCCGGAGGCGGTTTTATGTCTACCGCAGCGATGTTGGTTTATCCTGATTTCTTCAAAGTAGCAGTTTCAAGTGCAGGAAATCACGAAAACAATATCTACAACCGTTGGTGGTCCGAAAAGCACCATGGTGTAAAAGAACAGATTTCGCCAAAAGGGGATACGACATTCGTCTATCAAATCGAAAAAAATCCAGATCTAGCCAAAAACCTAAAAGGAAAATTGCTGTTAGTCACAGGTGATGTGGACAACAACGTTCATCCTGCCAATACCATCCGGATGGCAAATGCGCTGATCAAAGCTAACAAGAGGTTTGACTTCATCATCCTTCCCGGTCAACGGCATGGGTTTGGCGATATGACTGAATACTTCTTCTGGAGAATGGGAGATTATTTTGTCCAGCATCTCTTGGGTGACAACACGCCTCCACCGGTAGATATGATGGAGGTTCAAAGAGAAAAAGCCCTTACCAAATAGAAAAAGTAAGGTCTTCATATACCATAAAATCAAAACCAAGGAACTCATTGTTAAACCTGAGTTCCTTGTTTTTTTATGTATTTCTCCAAAAAGATAAACCAAAAGTGAGGTTTCTTGTGTTAGAACTTAAAACATTTTCTACTTTTAAAATTTAAATTACTTTAAACCGAACTAACATGAAAAGAAAATCAACAGCCGTATGGCAAGGAACAGGCAAAGAAGGAAAAGGTCACCTTACCTCCCAATCAGGTGTTTTGGACAAAACCCAATATTCATTTTCTTCCAGATTTGAAGAGGGTATCGGAACTAATCCAGAGGAATTGGTTGCCGCTGCACACGCAGGATGTTTTGCCATGAAATTGAGTTTTAACCTTACGGGAGCCGAATTTCCACCACAAGAACTCCACGTCGACGGTGTTATTACCTTAGAAGATGGTGCCATCAAGCAGTCAAAATTGATCCTGAAAGCTAAGGTCGAAGGAATCTCAGAAGAAAAATTTGCAGAGCTTGTCAAAGACGCTGAGAAAAATTGTCCGATCTCCAAATTATTGAACACAGAAATTGTTGTTGAATATACCTTGAATTAATC
This sequence comes from Aquiflexum sp. TKW24L, assembly GCF_023502205.1. GTDB lineage: Bacteria > Bacteroidota > Bacteroidia > Cytophagales > Cyclobacteriaceae > Cognataquiflexum. Next base: position 11,503 of record NZ_JAMFLG010000038.1, read on the forward strand.
CAGGGAATAATCCTTTCAAATCCCGCATGCTTTTCATTTTTAGGAATTTTCCAGAAAAAATGAATTATGCGGGATTTTTAATTTCTTACTCTTGTCGGAGCGGTGGATACCAACTTAGCAATGACCACCGCAGGATACAAAATTCCAAAAGCCGATAAAAAAACAGATAACATCTTTGTAGATATATTGCCAGGGAGGATATCCCCAAAGCCTACCGTCGTCACGCTGACCAAGCTGAAATATATATAATTACCAAAATCATGGTCATTACCTACAAAAATTATATCTCCCAAAACAGCATTTTCACTTGACAAATTTATCAGCTCAAAGCCAAAAGAACCCATTAGGGCCACAAGCAGATAAATATTAATGGCACCGATGACCCTATACCGGTTGACCTCATTGTCACGGAACAATAGTCTGAAATTGATAACAGTAAAGACCATCAGATTAAGCAGGATGACTACTCTTTCTTCAAAATAAAATTCATAAGGAATATCACTGAATCTTATTATTCGAAGGACAACATGGATGACAACCAAGGTGGCGGCAATGATAAAATACACCCTTTCCCTTGCCGAAATCATCCCAATGATAAATAGCATGATAAACATGACGTTCAGAAAATTGGTAGAATCCTCCTGCTTTTCAATCAAGACGGGTAAAAAAAAGACCGTAAACAAAAGCATCACAAGCAAGGTGATAAAGGAAGCATCTGACTTCCAATATTTTTTGGATTTACTAATGAAATTATTCATTGCTGCTATTAAAGGAAAGGCATCAACACCTATTTATTATTTCTAAAAAAAGAAAAAGATAATAATTGAATAGCTCGATTCAGGAAATTTAAATATTATTTTTGGAAAAAGGAGTCAGGACAAGCTGATTAAAAATAAATGAATCTCACCACAGAAAATATTGTATTGATTGGGAGTATTCTACTTTTATTAAGTATACTCGCCGGTAAGACCTCATATAGATTTGGAGTACCAACTTTAATCCTCTTCCTTCTTGTGGGAATGTTGGCAGGGTCAGAAGGAATAGGCCAAATTGCTTTTGACAATCCCGGTACGGCCCAATTTATTGGGATTATTTCTCTTAATTTCATATTGTTTTCAGGGGGTTTGGACACAAACTGGGCATCTATAAAGCCTGTTCTGGGTCAAGGCATAAGTCTTTCGACTGTTGGTGTCCTTCTAACTGCTCTATTGCTCGGAGCGTTTGTTTGGTTCCTTACAGATTTTACGATTTTCGAATCCTTGCTATTGGGTTCAATTGTTTCTTCAACAGATGCCGCTGCTGTTTTTTCTATCCTTAGGTCTAAAAGCTTAGCACTTAAAAGCAAACTGAGACCAACTTTGGAGCTTGAAAGCGGAAGTAACGACCCAATGGCATATGTATTGACTTTGACTTTTTTGGGAATGGTGCTCAATCCCAGCATGTCAGGTTACAGCTTAGTAATAATGTTTTTTCAACAGATGATTTTGGGTTTCCTACTTGGGATGGGATTTGGTTGGCTTAGTAAGATTCTGATTAATCAAATAAATTTAGGATTCGAAGGATTATATCCGGTTTTGGTTATTTCCCTCATGTTTATAACTTTCTCCTTTACCGACTTATTGGGAGGAAATGGCTTCTTGGCAGTATATTTATGCGCCGTCTACCTTGGAAACCAAGAATTAATTCACAAAAAAACAATTCTCAAAATGTTTGATGGGTTAGCTTGGTTGATGCAAATAGTGCTATTCCTTACTTTGGGACTCTTAGTCAATCCTTCAGAAATCATACCCTTCCTTGGAGTTGGAATACTCATTTCCTTATTTCTAATAATAGTCGCCAGGCCGGTCAGCGTTTTTATTTCCTTGTTACCATTTAAAATGAATCCAAGAAGAAGATGGTATATCAGTTGGGTCGGATTAAGAGGTGCTGTCCCGATTGTATTTGCAACTTATCCTTTGATTGCCGGAATCGACAAAGCACACATCATATTCAATATTGTTTTTTTCATTTCATTGACTTCTGTAATCATTCAAGGGACCACCCTTACACTTTTTGCCAAATGGCTTCATGTATTGCTTCCTGAAAAAGTCAAACAAAAAACTGCGTTGGACTTAATCAGTTCTGATTCTCCCAAAAACAAACTTGTAGAGATGGAACTGGACTTGGAAAGCACTGCTATAGGAAAAAAAATAGTGGAACTTGGTTTTCCCAAAACAGCCATCATAGCAACTATAAAAAGAAACGGTGCCTACATCACCCCGACAGGAAACACCGAGCTTCAATTAGGAGATTTACTAATGGTACTGGTAGAAGGTGAAAGTTCACTCAATGATGTATTTCAATCATTAGGTATCTCAAAAAAGATAACCGATGAACATCAGGAAGATACTGAAAATTAAACTTTGTTCTCGGGGAGAACCACCATTGGGATTGATCCATCGAATACAAGCTCATTGACCATAAACTTTCTAAAAATTTTGTCAGAAAATGTTCTTCCACCCTTTTGAACCACCAGAAAATATTCTTTCTTATCGGCAATAAAAGTTTTGATCTGTGTGAAAACATCCACTCCTTTAAAAATGATATAGCGGCTAGTCAAATTCCCATATTCCTTATTACTTAATTTTTTGAGGAAATTTTCAATTTCTTCAATAGAATCATCCTCGCGCGCTACAGTCATAAATTCGATTGTATGAATGGATTTGGGGATATATTTCAAAAAAATCTCAAAGCCACCGGAGTTAAACTCAAACTTGGGGTGGACACTGACCAACAATTTTTTGGGCTCAAAATTTTCTAGAGACTTTGGGACAGCGATGACAATTCTATTCAGATATTCAATGATTTTATTGATCGTACTGCCTATGAAAATCTGTTTCAATTTACCGGAACCTTTCAAACCCATCATTATAATATCTAAGCCATCAGCATCCAGATTATTCTCCAGGTATTCGAGCAAGGGATTTTCGATAATTTCAAATTTGATCATGCAGAACTTATCAAATATGGAATCTCTCAATGTAAACCATTCTCTTGAAATTTCTCTTTGATGGTCATATACAATCTTTAATCTCAAATCATGGTTGGCCAGAGAAGGAACAGGTAAATCCATTTGGTGGACCACAACAATTTCATGTCCGTACCACTCATTCATTTTCTTGGCCATTAACAATTCAACCCTCGAATAGGCAGAAAAATCCAGAAGTACATATAATCTAGGCATGATGTCGGTCTTTGATTACTGAATTAAATTAGCTATAAAAATCAAGAATCCCGGACTTTCGGCCGGGATTCTTGATTTAAGCTGCGTTTCTTGCCGCGTTGATGATGCCAAACATCGTCCTCAAAATCAGTTTTTGTAAGACCGGATCGTCCTCGCCATTTTCGAGCATTGTCTGGATCGCATACTGCTGAATGGTGATGACAGGAAGCACAATTTTCTCGCGGATTGCAATTGATTCCTTCGAAGTCGGATTATCCTGAAGCAAGGTATCCATTCCGGACACTTCCAGGAGCATCTTGATGGACCGCTGGTATTCCTCAAACATCAGTTTCCAAAGGTCGCTGTATTTTGGATTATCATTTAGATAGGCAGTTGATTTGTAAAATGACTTGGCCAAAGACTGCATCGAATTGCCTAATAGGGACCTGAAAAATAACGAGTCATTATATAGTTGTCGGGCTTCGGGGAATTTACCTGCTTTCTTTAATGCTTCGAGGGACGCACCAACACCGAAAAATCCTGGGATATTCTGTTTCATTTGTGCCCATGAACCTACGAATGGAATGGCACGCAAATCCTCAAATCTAAGACCGGTATCTTTTCCTCTTTTCAGGGGGCGTGAACCAATATTGACCTGACCAAAATATTTCAGAGGTGTGACATGCTCCAAATAAGGCAAGAACTGTGGGTGATTTTTGAAGTCTCGGTAAAACTGGTAAGAGAAATCTGCCATCTCATCAATCAAAGCCCGTTGTTTGACATTCAATGTTTTTTCAGAGGATGGATACAATTCATTTTCAATCCCTGCACACAGCAATTGCTCTAAGTTGTAGGTACAGGAAACAGGCTTGCCATAATTAGCCGATATGGTTTGACCTTGGATAGTCACTTGGATCTCCTCGTTCTCTACCTGTTGACCTAGAGACGCATAGAAATTATGCATATTTCCTCCTCCTCTTGCCGGAGGGCCTCCCCTCCCATCAAAGAACACCACACTGATATCATTCAATCTAGAAACTTTGGTCAGTTCTTCCTTGGCAAGTAAGATTGACCAATTGGCGCGGATATAGCCGCCGTCTTTGGTTCCATCCGAAAATCCCAACATGATCGTCTGCTTAGATTTTCTGCTTTCCAAATGCTTGCGGTAAGCTTCATTTTGGTAGAGTTGCTCCATGATTATAGGAGCTTTTGCAAGGTCATCGATGGTTTCAAAAAGCGGTACGATATCCAAAAGAAGCGTTTCGGAATCTTTTCCAAGCGTCAATTGTGCCAGTCTGAACACTTCCAAAACATGTAATGCAGATTGACAATTCGAAATAATGTAGCGGTGGAGTCCGTCTTCCCCATTGTTTTTCTGAACAATTTGGATCGCATCAAAACTCCTCAACATGTCTTGGTGAAACTCATCTTTGAGTGAAGTAGTCTCAGGAAGGCTTTCCACATCTTGAATAAAGGTGATTTTTTCCCCTTCGCTCAACTTCTGAAATGCATGAAGGGCTTCTTTTCCGATTTGGTTCTCAATAATTTCATCCCAAAGGCCATCATGCTTACGGCTGTCCTGACGCACATCCATATTGGCAAAATGAAAGCCGAATATTTTTACCTTCAATATAAACTCGTCCAACTGCTCCAAAAACAAACCGTCATGGAATTCAGTCAATGCCTTCCTAGCTTCCATCAGGTCGGCAATCAATTCCTCTTTGGAATTATAAAAGTTTTGGTTGTCGAAAAGGGAGTCAAAAAGTCCATTTTCAATTTTCAGCATGATGGGCTCGACATGCTTGAATGTCAACCTCCTTTTGAGTTTTCTGACATCTCGGTAATAACACCTCACAATCCATTTTTGAAGCTTTTCAGCCACTTTAACAGTCGTGTCATGGGTGACAAATGGATTTCCATCACGGTCCCCACCCGGCCAAAAACCTACTTTCAACAATCCCGGATTGTCCCATTCATCTATTGGAATATCTAGGCTATTCAATAACCTAGTCAAAATATCAGGCATGCTGTGGTAAAAAACATTCACAAGGAACCATACCAAACTGACTGCCTCATCAAGCGGCGTGGGTTTCTCTTTGTTGATAAACCCTGTTTTGCCTAATTGCTGGAGAAGCAGGTTGATATTGCCAAGGTTATTGTCTCTGATTGCAGTCTCGAGGTCAGTAATGATACCCAAAACATTACCCGGATAAAACTGGGTAGGGTGAGCAGTCAAGGTCAACCTGACAGAAAAGTTTTTTAGTTTTTCGATCAATGCTTCCCTCTTTCTGTCATTGTCGACTCGGGTGATCAAAGCTTTAACACTTCCCTTGCCTTTGATATCGTGGATTTTTTCAAAGGCAGCATCCTCAATAGAATCAAATAATACGACTTGTCTTTCTACATACTGGACCATTTTAAAAAGCAAATCATGGCGCTCCTCTTCAGAATTTTTTGCCATCATTTCATTAAAAAATCCCCTGATAATTTCTTTTGGGGTTTTGTCTTGCTCGAATCCTTCCTGACATTTACTGGATAAAATCGGCAGCAAAGTCCCGGTTCGATAGATATCACTGAAGGGCAAATCCAAAAAAAGACTGTTGTAAATGGTAAATCTTTTGGATACTTCGGTTTGATAATTGTTTTTGGACATGATTAGATCAATAGGTTTATTAGGCGTGAATTTAACAAAAAATAATAATTAAGGATATATTTTCGATTAATCGTCAATAAAATCCTACTTTTATTGACTAATTTTCAAAAATAAGGATGTTTATTTCCACAAATACTAAGAAATAGACTAATTGGATTTAATGGTAATCAAAAGACGAAAGTTCTATCCAAGAATTATTTCGTACTTTCGAAGTCAAAAATTTTATAATTGATAATCCGGCGTTTATGCTTATAGCTGTCATTTTAGGGTTTATTTTTGCCTTGCTTGTTCCATTTTTCAGCAGGTTTTTCAAAAAAGCGATCCCATTTATCTTCCCAATTTTACCAATTTCTCTATTTATTTATTTCGTAGGGTTTTTGGGGGAAATCAAGTCAGCAGCACATCAACTTTATAGGTATGAATGGGTTCCGAGTATTGGGGTGGACCTATCTTTTCGGTTGGATGGATTGTCACTACTTTTTGCCTTGATGATTACAGGAATCGGCGCATTGGTGTTTGTTTACACCGCTAACTACCTCAAAGACCATGAATACTTAGACAGGTTTTATGGATACTTGTCCATGTTTATGGCTTCCATGCTCGGTGTGGTTCTCTCAGACAACCTGATGACCATGTTCATTTTTTGGGAATTGACAAGCATCAGTTCCTATTTCTTGATTGGGTTTAACAATAACGATCCTGCTTCAAGAAAATCCGCCCTTACGGCATTGAGCATCACAGGATTTGGTGGATTGGCGATGCTTTCCGGAATTGTCATATTGCAATCTGTGGGTGGAAGTTATTCTTTTACAGAGTTATTAAATTCCTCAGAGGTTATAAAAAGCAGCAGTTCTTATGGTTGGATAATTGCACTCTTGTTTATCGGGGCATTTACTAAATCCGCTCAATTTCCATTTCATTTTTGGCTTCCCGGTGCGATGAAAGCACCTACTCCTGTCAGTACCTACCTCCACTCCGCCACCATGGTCAAGGCCGGTATTTACCTTTTGGCAAGGTTTACACCACTTTTGGGAGATACCTTTTGGTGGAACGGAACTTTGGTCACGGTCGGTGCGATCACCATGGTATATGCGGCCATACACTCCGTTTTTAGGGTAGATTTAAAAAGCATTCTTGCCTATTCCACAATTTCTGCATTGGGGATTTTGGTTTTCCTGATCGGTATTGGAACTGAAAAAGCACTTCTTGGAGCCGGGATTTTCATCCTTGCCCATGCCTTGTACAAGGCGGCACTTTTCCTGATCACGGGAATCATAGACCATGAAACAGGATCTCGGGACGTCAGTAAACTGGCAGGATTGCAGCAAGTGATGATGCCTGTCGCTATTGCAGGATTTATAGCTGCGCTTTCGAGCGCAGGAGTTCCTTTTTTATTGGGATTCATCAGCAAAGAAGTCATGTATGAGGCCACTTTAGATCTCGGTCAATGGGCAATAATATTGACAGTTTTGTTGGTTTTGACAAAGGTCGGTATTCTGGTTGCAGGTTTTTGGGCAGGTATCAAACCATTTATAGGAAATCTTCCCTCCGAATTCAATAAAGCGCATCTGCCTTCTCCTTTACTTTGGTTTCCGCCCCTACTGCTCGGGGTTTTGAGTTTGGGTTTTGGGATATTTCCTTCTTTAATGACTGAGTCATTGATCCAACCGGTTTTCAGCAGTATGTCCGGGGCAGACACAGTGATCCAACTTAAACTCTGGCATGGATTCAATCTGGTCTTGTTGCTGAGTGTTTTGACTTTGGTCACAGGAGGTTTACTGTATTGGTTTCTGATACCATCTGAAGCAAGGTTTCAAAAAACCCTCAGATATGAATCCATTTCTCCCCAAAACATCATAGAGGGTGGGAGTAACTTGTTTGGACATTTCGCTAGAATCTGGACAAAATTTTTTCAGAATGGCTATCTGAGAAATTATGTGATTACCATTTTGGCATTCTTGACTTTATTGATGTCGTTCCGTCTTTTTGGCGGAGTAAACATTCACTTAGACTGGGATCAGATTTCACCTGTTTCTTCCTATGAAATTATAGTCGTGGTATTGATGATTATTTCCATTCTTTTTGCCATTACCACCAATTCTAGGACAGTTGCGATCGTTGCACTTGGCGTAGTTGGATTTGCTAATTGTTTGTTTTTCGTGTTTTATTCCGCTCCGGATCTAGCCATGACACAGTTTTCAATCGATACCCTGACCGTGTTGCTCTTTATGCTAGTTCTCCTCAAGCTCCCAAAAAATAGATCTTTTTCATCTAAAGGAATGAAAATCAGGGATGCAGTACTTTCACTTCTATTTGGAGTCTTGATAGCTATTTTGACTTTGGAGGTATTCGAGGAACCATCTTCCTCTGAAATCTCCAAATACTATGCGGACAATGCTTATATTTTGGCTAAAGGCCGGAATGTGGTCAATGTTATCTTGGTTGATTATCGGGGTTTTGATACCATGGTAGAGACAGTTGTCCTCGTGATTGCCGCTGTGGGTGTATACAGCTTGATGAAACTTGACCTCAATCCCTCAAAAAAAGACTCATGAAATCATTAATATTCAAAACTGCATCAACCTATTTGCTTCCGCTCCTGTTGTTGTTTTCTATTTTCATTTTGTTGCGGGGACACTATCTTCCAGGAGGAGGATTTGTCGGAGGGCTGATGGCATCGATTGCCTTTTTGATCCATTCTTTTGCTTTTGGACTAAAAGAAACACAACACATCATCCGGATAAATCCCGGTTTTTTGATGCCAATAGGTCTTGTTTTGGCTGTGGGAGCGGCGGTTGCGCCATTCTTTATCGGGGCTCCGGTACTCAAAGGGCTCTGGTTTGAGGAACAATTCAGATTTATCGGCATTGTCGGTTCCGCGCTTTTCTTTGACGTTGGGGTTTATTTGGTGGTAATTGGAGCGACCCTCACCATCATGTTTTCAATTACTGATACCGTTTGACATGGAGATTTTACTCATTATCATCATAGGTTTACTTCATGCAGGCGGACTTTATATGTTGCTGCGAAGGAGTATGTTTAAAATGATCATTGGCCTGATTTTTTTAGGCAATGGCGCCAACCTGCTGATTTTTCTTTTGGGAAGATTGGTGAAAGGAAAACCTCCTGTCATGGAAGATGGCATGAAGGTGTTTACCGATATATATGCCGATCCTGTTCCGCAAGCTTTGGTATTGACTGCGATTGTTATCGGATTTGGGCTTCAGTCCTTTGCGATAATCTTGATAAAGAGGGTTTACAAAGTGCTCCAAACAGATGACCTGGATGAGCTTAACTCAACGGATGAAGAGATATGAGTAATTCGATGATCATATTGCCCATCATTTTCCAGTTTGTTGCGGGAATAATTTTGTTGTTTTTTTGGAGGAAAACCACCATCCAAAAGGTCCTCAGCATTATTTTTTCCATCATCGGCTTGGGAATAAGTATTTGGCTATTTTTTCTGGTTTGGGAAAACGGAATCATGACAACCCAGTCAGGGGACTGGAAAGCCCCGTTTGGGATCAGCTTTGTTGCGGACACTTTTGCTGTAGCCATGGTTTTGTTGTCGTCAATTTCAGGACTTGCTGTTTCTATCTTCTCAGCAGGAAGCATGAGGAAAGAAAGGCTTGAATTTGGATATTTCCCAATTTTCCATTTTCTCATCATGGGCTTGCAGGGAGCATTCCTTACAGGAGATATTTTCAATCTCTATGTATGGTTCGAAGTGGTCATCATCGCCTCTTTTGTCTTGTTGACTTTGGGTGGGAAAAAAGCACAATTAGAAGGAGCTTTAAAATATGTTTCCCTAAATCTTCTTGCATCAACTTTATTTTTGGTCGGGATCGGTTTTATCTATGGATTGACCGGTTCCCTCAATATGGCAGATGTCGCTATCAAATTGGATAACCTGGCAAATCGAGGCTTGGTAAATGTAACCTCCGGTATTTTTTTGGTCGCCTTTGGAATTAAGTCAGCCATTTTCCCTATGTATTTTTGGTTACCTGCCTCCTATCATACCCCCCCGGCGGCTGTTTCTGCAATATTTGCAGGTTTACTGACCAAACTGGGAATATATGCCATGCTGCGAACATTTACTTTGATGTTTGGAGGCGATGAGTTTATGGGGGATATCTTGGTGATTCTTGCCGCACTCACCATTCTTTCGGGTGGATTAGGTGCATTGCTACAGCAGAATCTGGGAAAGATCTTTGGATACCTGATTATCTGTCACATCGGTTTTTTGATCGCTGGATTGGGCATGTATACTGAACTCGCGATCATGGGTACAGTATTTTACCTGATTCATGACATCATAGTGAAAACGAACCTCTTTTTGGTGTCAGGATTGATACTCAAAATCAACGGCACCCAAGACATCCGGGAGCTTGGTGGGATGTACAAAAACTTCCCATTATTGTCCTTATTAATGGCAATCCCATTGTTTTCATTAGTTGGAATTCCTCCCCTTTCAGGATTTTGGGCCAAGATATTTTTGATTCAGGCAGGTTTGCAAACCAATGACTATGTGTTGATTGGGTTTATAATTTTGGGAAGTTTTCTTACCTTATGGGTGATTGCAAGGATATGGGGTGAGGTTTTTTGGAAAAATGGGGTGGAGTTGCCTAAAAAGGCAAATGGGCTGTATTTCAGTCAGATGTCAAGAATAGATCAATTCCTCATGGTGTTTCCCATTGTATTGCTATCCGCAATTTCACTGTATATAGGTTTTGGCGCTGAAAACATCGCTTTACTTTCTCAAAGAATCACATCTGAATTGATGGATCCTTCCGCATATATTGAAGCGGTATTGGGTCTGAAAACCATAACGCCATGACAAAATCCCTGTTTTTGACTAATTTGATATTGGCCATCATCTGGGTAATGGCCACAGGAACCTTAACCGAGGAAAATTTCGTTTTTGGATTTTTAATCAGTTTTGTGATTCTGTGGATTATTACTTTCAAAAAAGAAGAAAGGAAATATTTTACTGTGATTCCAAAGCTCATTGGGTTTTTACTCTTTCTCCTTTGGGAAATCATCAAAGCAAATTTTCAATCAATGAGGGAATCATTTCTTCCAAAATCCAAACTTGAGCCTGCTATCGTCAAATTCCCACTTGATGCAAAATCGGATTTAGAAATCAGTTTTCTGGCAAACATTGTCTCCATTACACCAGGTACGCTGATAATGGATGTCTCTGATGACAAAAAAGTGATTTACATTCACGTCATGAATATGTCTGACAAAGAGGAATTCATAAAAGAAATCAAACAAAAGTTTGAAAAACCACTACTGGAATTAATGCGATGAGCCTACACGACTATTTTAATTATATTATAATTCCAATCCTTGGATTCTCAGTTATTTTGATCTTTATCAGATTTCTGAAGGGCCCTAGTCTTTCAGACAGGGTCATTGCTTTAGACATGCTGATTTTGATTTCTATCTGCATTATCGCAGTGTACAGCATCCAGACAAGTCAGAGTACATTTCTTGACATCGCTATGTTATTTGCTTTAATTGCATTTCTCAGTACGGCGGCTTACGCATTTTATTTAGAACAAAGAGAAAGAAAATGAAAGATATAATGATCATGATATTTTCGACCATCGGAGCCATCTTTGTCCTCTCCTCTTCCATCGGCTTGCTAAGGAAGCCTGATGTCTACATGAGGATCTCAGTTACTGGCAAAGCTTCAACTTTGGGAATAGGTCTAATTTTAGCCTCAGCAGCCATTTTCTTCAATGATTACTCGGTGACCACAAGGGTTATTGCCATTATATTTTTCGTATTTCTGACCATTTCTATCGGCGGGCATATGCTCGCAAGGGCTGCGTATTTCACCAAAACACCAATATGGAAAGGAATAAAATCAGATGACTTGGCAGGTCAATATGATCAAGTCACCCATGTATTATACAGTGAAAAACATGATTCTTCCGTCAAACCGGAAAAGTTAGAAAACACCAGCCCAAAATGAGAAAAATAACCTGTTACCTCCTTCTTCTAATCTCCATATTTATGAATTTTTCTTGTGACGAATCTCCTCAGGAAGAAAAAATAGAACCTTTCTATTCCTTCCTGTTAGGTGCATACACTGACTCGCAGGAGCAAGGTATCGGATTGCTCACTTTCAATCCTGAAAACAACACCATGCATACCAAAATATTGGCAGCAGGAGTTTCAAATCCTTCATTTGTAATCAGCAATAGGGCGCAGACCTTGGTATTTGCTACCGAAGAAAATGGCGGGGAAAATGGAGGAAAAGTGAAATCCTTTAGGTTTGACAGGCAAAAAAATACTTTAGAATTATTGGATACCAAAGACACCTTTGGTGACCATCCCTGCTATTTAAGTTTGGATGCAAAAGAGGAAATACTTGTTGTGGGCAATTATTCAGGTGGTAATTTTTCAGCCTACAAAGTAAAAGACGGAATGTTGACCCATGTGCAGACCTATCAGCACGAAGGTCAAAGTGTTGATCCGGCAAGGCAGGAAAAACCCCATGTACATAGTACTGTCTTCCACCCAAACGGTAAACACTTATTGGTTGGTGATCTTGGAACTGACAAAATACACCTCTATGATTTCAACCCGACTTTTGCAGTGCCTTTCAATAACGCTGATCCGGGATACATGGAAGTGACAGCCGGGGCGGGTCCCAGGCATCTCGCCATCCATCCAAATGGAAGCCCTGTCTACCTGATCCACGAAATGACCGCCGAAATCGGAGTCTATGCTTATGAGTCCGGTAAAATGTCAAAACTCCAGATTTTGCCTTTAACGGGTAAGGATTTTATTGGGAATGTCGGCGCAGCGGAGGTAAGGATCTCCCCGGACGACAAATTTGTATATGCCTCCAATAGAGGAGATGCCAATGAGATCACCGTTTTTGAAATTGGGAAAACGGGCGAACTTACTTTTGTGGAAAGAATCAAAACAGGTGGAGAAAATCCAAGAAACTTTGTGATCACGAGTGATGGAAAATTTCTTTTGGCAGCTAACCAAAACTCAGGGAATATAATTGTCTTTGAAAGAAGCCTAAAAACAGGAAAGCTTAAAAAAACCGAGGCCGAAACAAAATTCCATAAACCTGTCTATCTTTTTGGATTAGATTAAAGATTGAAATTTTGGCCGAAACGGGAATTTTCACGCCTAAAATTTTAAATAAACTCTATGAAATTTTAAAAAACTTTTAAAATATTTTAACTCATTCGTTTAATTTATAAAAAGTATCATTAAATTTGACAAAATATTAATTCAATACAATTTATCATGAACACAGGAAAAGTTAAGTTTTTTAATGAGTCCAAAGGATTCGGTTTTATCGTTGACAATGAGTCTTCTAAAGAGTATTTCGTTCACATCACTGGTTTGATAGACGAAATCAGAGAAGATGACGAAGTTACTTTCGACCTTAAAGAAGGTAGAAAAGGCCTAAATGCAGTGAATGTAAAGGTAGTTTAATCTATATACAACACATTGACATCTAGTGAAATCAACCCCGAGCAATCGGGGTTTTTTTTTGTCTTTAAAAATTCCACTTATCCGCACCATATTTAATCTCTCCTCTCTCTATCATCAAAGGAGAATCAAAATTATTATGATAAAGCTGACCTGTCCCTAATCCTTGAGGAAGGGTAACATCATAAGTTGAGGTAAACTGAGCGATCGAATTCAACCCTACATTACTCTCCAAAGCTGAAGTCATCCACCAACCTATTCCTAGGGATTCTGCCAAAGCTATCCATTCCCTGCTGGATGCTATTCCGCCGACCAACGTGGGTTTGAGGATAATGTATTGAGGCTGGATTTGTTCAAGCAATTTCTTTTTCTCATCGATGTCATAAATACCTATCAATTCCTCATCCAAAGCAATCGGCATTGGGCTCAAGCTGCAAAGATTTGCCATTTCAGGAATCTGACATTGCCTGATAGGCTGTTCTATGCTGTGAAGCTCAAATTCATTCAGAACTTTCAGTTTGTCCAAAGCCTCATCAGAAGAAAATGCTCCGTTCGCATCTACCCTCAGGATGACCTGTTCTGCGCTGTATTGTTTTCTGATATAGGCAAGCAACTCACATTCCTGTCCAAAATCAATGGCCCCAATTTTCATCTTGATGCAAGAATACCCTTCAGCCAATTTCTTGTCAATCTGATCCAACATAAAACCCTTCTCCCCCATCCATATTAGTCCATTGATAGGAAGTGGTCTGCCTGCATTGTAAAAAGGAGTATCAAAAATCATTTTATTACCCCCATGCAGAAGGTCAAGCAAGGCTGTTTCAAAAGCAAAGCGGATGCTTGGATAATGTTGGGGAATTTGGGCTTGAACCCAGTCCAGTATTCCCTGTTCACTTCCCAAAATAGATGAACCCGAAAGTTGCTTGCAGATTTTTGACAATACTTCTTCAAATTCCGGAATATCATCTATACTTAATTTTTGTAAGGGTGCTGCTTCTCCCCAACCAACCGAATGTGGCTCTTGGGAAGAAACAGCCTTGATGAGATAGGTTGTTTTATCCTTCAAAACGCCACGGGAGGTCCCTGCATCAAACTTGAATTTCAGCAAATGAGACCGATATGAAAATTGAATATCTTTTAAAACTCCTTCCATTAGGTATATATTTGGGCTTTGGTTCTGAAAATCACCCAATGACAAAGCTTACAGCAATTGAGGATATTAAATTATCTGATTACGAATATACCCTTCCGGAAGAAAAGATCGCAAAATTCCCACTTGAAAACCGGGCTGATTCCAAGTTAATACGATATCAATCCGGTATTATTTCCCACCATCGTTTTTTTGATGTCCCAGATTTCATTCCTGAAGGTAGCATGATGGTGTTCAACAATACAAGAGTCATCCCAGCCAGGCTGATATTTCAACGGGAATCCGGAGCCAAAATCGAGATTTTTCTGTTGAAACCCCTTCATCCAAGTACCGTAATCAACGAGGTGATGCTTAATTCCTCCTCGGTAATTTGGGAAACCTTTATCGGAAAATTGAAAAAATGGAGAGAAAATGAAATCCTCCAAGGTGAAATATCCATCCACGGAAAAACTGAAATCATCAATGCAAGATTGGTAGACAGGGAGCTAAAACATGTCGAGTTTACATGGTCTGGCAGTTTCATCCCTTTTGTGGCCATCGTGGAAGCTGCCGGAGAAGTTCCCATTCCTCCATACCTCAATAGAAAAGCAACAAAAGAAGACAAATCCAGGTATCAGACTGTCTATTCCAGAAAAGAAGGTGCGGTAGCCGCACCTACTGCCGGACTTCACTTTACAGAAGAGGTCCTGCAAAATCTGGAAGAAAAAGGGGTGAAAAAAGAATTTTTGACCCTACATGTGAGCGCGGGTACGTTTCAGCCCATCAAAGAAGAACAGGTAGCAGCCCATCCTATGCACAGTGAGCAAATGGTCTTTGACTTGGAAACTATCCAAAATCTTGCTGCCCAAAATGGAAAAATCATCGCTGTAGGAACTACTTCGATGCGGTCTTTAGAAAGTCTATATTGGTTTGGACTTATGTTGAAATTGAATGGTAAATCCGTATTTAGTATCCCGAAACTCTACCCTTATACCCATTTGGAAAACCTGCCGGACAGAACTGAAGGTTTTGGAGTAATAATAGCATACATGCAGGAAAACAACCTGAAAGAAATCACCGGATCAACAGAAATATTGATCATGCCAGGTTATGAATTTAGAGTTTGTGATGGTTTGATTACTAATTTCCACCAGCCTTCTTCTACCTTAATTCTTTTGGTAGCAGCATTTACAAATGGGAATTGGAAAAAAATATATGAAGAAGCTTTGGATAATAACTACCGTTTTTTGAGCTATGGTGACAGCAGTTTGCTTTGGAGAAATTAAGTTTTCCTTGATTTTCAATCGGTACCGCCCGAGCCAAGTTTTTTGATGCCATTGATCAAATCTTGGAAATAAGTCCTTCCTACAGGGACAGAATCATTAGCAATCATTACTTCCCTGGGGTTGATACTTCTGATCTCATCCAGACGGACAATGTAGCTTTTATGAATCCTGAAAAATTCTTCTATTGGAAGCACGGATTCAAATTCCTTAAGGATATTTCGGAGAGAAAAGACCTGTGTCCGGGTAACTAATGTAGTATAATTACCATCCCCTTTTAGCCAAAGAATATCTACCCATTTCACTTTCACTAAATTTCCTTTGTTACGAATGAAAACCCCATCCTTAATTAGAAAACTATCAACTTTTCCGTTGGAATTTCCATTTTCGACCTGCCAGTCTTTATCACTTCTGATTTCTTTGAGTACTTCCTTCATTACCTATGTCATTTGATCCAATCAATGAAATAACATCTTGTTAAAGGAATTGTTTTTAATGGACGCAGGCTATCAGATAGAATCTGTTTCGTTGATGGTTTTGGTGTTTTTTCTGATGATCTGATCTAGGTCTTCGGCTAGAACTTTGAGGTAGGAAAGGTATTTTTGGTTTTCCTTATCCAATTGCTTTTTATCAATCAATTCAAGCAAGCCAAGAATGGACGATAGTGGAGAACGAAGGACGATGGATTGCGAATAAAGAATCTCTTTTAATATATTGTTTTGCTCCGCAAGATTACCAAGCATCGCCTTGCTATCGTGGATATCCTTATTGGTATAGATAAAGCCGATAACTTTTTTATTTTGATTGGTAACAGGATAAAACTCATGTTTGAACAACCTTGCTTCTAAAGTTTCATTCAAAAAAATTGTTTCTTCAAATGACAGGTTCCTGCCTGCAATAATATCTTCTAAGTGAGTTAAAACCTTTTCTTCCAAACCCGGCAGTAAAAAATGAAGGAATTTTTGCCCTTCCTTTAAGACTTTGCCGAGGTATTGTCTTACTTGGCCTGAGGCGAGGTCATTGAACCTCATGATTCTCAAATCTTGACTCATGAGATAATAACTTTGCTCAGAGTTATTCAGGATAGTATCCAATGTCAATTCCAAACGCCCAAGTTCATTACCCAAAAGCTGAACTTCAGACACATCCTTGAAGTAAATATCCATCCAACCAAGCCTCGGATGAATGATTATCTGAAACCATTTTCCTGATTCGGAAATAAAATCGTCTATGACCGTAATGGAATCCGTTTCTTTTGCCTTTTTGAACTGAATTGCATATTCATAAATCTTAGGGTCAGGAAATACCTGCCAGATTTTCTTGTTGATAAGTCCAATGCCGGAGGTTCCGAAAAATGATTCAGCCATTTTATTGGCAAACTGGATTTCCCAATCACTGTTCATCTGAAAATAAATATCAGATTCCACACTGACTTTATAGCCTATTTCATTTGAAAGGTACTCAGATTCATTTTTGATGCTGCCCACCCCAAGAATTCCCAAAAAATCACCCTCACTGTTTTTTAAAACTGAAAACTCCCAAGAGATCAGGCTGTTAAAATGACTTTGGGAAAAATAAATGATATCATTTGGCTTTCCGATCAATTCTAAAACGAGCGGCTCAACTTCTTCTCTTTGTAAATCATTGAACAATTCAAAAAATTCAGGTTGGAATGTAACCCCCAACTTAAAGAATTCCCTGAATTTGGAATTGGAATGAATTACGCCACCATCCAAATCCAAAACACTAACCAGGAGACTAGTAGTTTCTTTGAGGAAAGTGGGCAACAATTCCTTGATTTCTTTGATTTGAACCATTGGGATTAGAAACTGCGGAGGTATCCGGTGATGAATTTGCGAGATAATTAAACTTCAGTAAAGACCCGCAATATAAACATTCTCCAAAACACATTTAACAATTAGATTACAAATCTGAAAATCAACACTTTATAAGGAAATCCAAAAAAGTAATATTACAGCAATAAACTTCAATTTAAATGATAGAAACCGCACAAAAACACCTAGAAATTATTTTCGATGGAAGTGAAAAAATTTTACTTCCAAGCACCGGTTTCGTTCCAAAAATAAATCCATAAAAATCACGATTTCTAAAATTTCACTAAATGGAATAGATCGAAACTACTGTGCTCAGGTTTATTTCCTATTTGTTGATTTAGGTTCAAATTTAGCGGACAGCAGGCCGTCATCAGGTGGTCTTTTGACGATTACCCACACTAATTAAACCTTAGCATTTACCAACAGGCATCAATGCGAATAATCATTATATATTTTTTCCGGTTGAAAGTCAACGGATTAATCAGCACAACTTCCTAATTTACTATGGGTGCCCATTTAAAGGTATTTCAGTTTTGTATATCTAATGAATTATCTTTTATATTTGCATTCCTTAAGTCAAAATACCAAGCCAAGATTTGAGAAAATAACAAACAGAGAGTTGGGTGAGTGGCTTATCCCGATTGCTATCGGGACAGCAGTTTGCTAAACTTAAATTAAAACAAATAGAGAGTTGGGTGAGTGGCTTAAACCAGCAGTTTGCTAAACTGTCGTACGGGTAATTCTGTACCGGGGGTTCGAATCCCCCACTCTCTGCAAATGAAAAGCCTGGCGCATCGCGCTGGGCTTTTTTGTTTTTTAACAAGCCAAGCTTGCTTGCGCGAAGTGAGAACAAAAAAGTTCGAGGCGAACGGAGTGAGCAGGTTTTTCTTTGCAATTCCCCCCAATCGGGATCGACGAAGTCAATCCCCCACTCTCTGCAAAGTAAAAGCCTAGCGCATCGCGCTGGGCTTTTTTGATTTTTACGAGCCAAGCTTGCTTAAGCGAAGTGAGAACAAAAAAGACCAAGACGAACGATTGAGCAGGATTTTCTTTTGCAACTCCCTAACCTAGGTGTAGTCTAACGTTGGATGCTGCGACTAGGTGTATGCCGATAACTATCGGCATGTAATTACACCCTTTTATCCTTCCATCCACGACAATTGTCGGATGCAATTGGACTATTCAACCAAACACCCAAACCTAAGGTAATTCTTGGTAAAATGAATTGCAAATTCATATAATAGGAAAGCGTAGTTACAAACTACGCTTAGCGGATACGCCATTCTATTCCCTGACGGGGAAATCTCCTAAAGTTGACTCTTTCGACCAACAGTCTGCCGCGGCTGAGCGAAATATGGGTAGCCATGGGAAAGGTAGTAAACCAAATTCTTTACTTTCTCTAATCTCCATGCATCGCAGCCCGGGGTTTAAAAGTGCGGTTTTTTCAGTCCTGATTATTCTCGGGATCGGTCACGAATCCCCTAAGAATGAAAATCCTCATTACCGAAATGGTTAGAAACTCCTCCTCAAAACAAAAATCCCCCTTCAGGGGGCAGGGGGTAGACCAACAACCCCGAAGTGGGCTGAATATTAATAACCCCGTGCAAGGGGCTACTTCACTTCTCATATTCAAATAAATTTCCATGCACCGCCGCTCGGGGATTTGAAAGGGTATGAGTTGGAATTTCGGTCACGAATCTTCTTAGAATGAAAATCCTCATTACCGAAATGGGGGGAGAATTTTATAGTTTTTTCTTTTTCAATCATTTGATAAATACTTCTCCTATCCTTCTTGTGTCACTTTTTGCCTTACCACAAATGATACATAATAGAAATTATTTCAAAAATTATATTTCATGTCGGTTTGTCGACTCCAAACAAGGGATAATACTTTAGGAGGAACACAACGCATCCTCATTTTTTCCCAACAAACATTTTAAATTTCCAACTTCTCTTTTAAAGTAAATTGGTAGTTTTACTAGTATAAATCGGAATAAAATCCTTTCTGATAACTTACAAACAAATTCAAAGGAGTTTCCATGGAAGACCTTACAGCAAGTAATATCGCGCTGGTTATAATCAGCGGTTTGGGTGTAATTCATGGCCTTTTTCTCGCAGCTTTTCTATTTTTACACAATAGAGGAAATAGCTTGTCCAATCGGCTTCTCGGTTTTCTCCTTATTATTCTGTCATTCAGGGTTGGCAAATCCGTTCTACTTGAGTTTACTCCTGACCTTAATGTGAAGATCATTTTCATTGGACTAGGTTCCATGTTACTTATCGGCCCTTTATTTTACCTATTTTCAAAATCCTTACTCTCGCGCTCATTTACCATCAGAAAGACTCATATTCTACATTTCCTTCCTGCTCTTTTAGGACTATTTTTTGGTTTATGGATTGAAGAAAGTCACCTCAGGTCCTACCCAATCTGGATTTTTCTATTTGCTTATGGTATATACTATGGCCATTACATCATGTATGTCATCTACAGTTACAGAGAAGCTCAAAAAGCTTCTACCATTCAATCTTCCAATTTTCAACTGCTTAGGCTAATCTTCATCGGTCTATTGTCAATTTGGTTTGTTTATTTTCTAAATCTATTTGATGAAGACATACCCTACATTATTGGCCCTATTCTTTATTCCATTGTCGCATACTCCCTCAGCTATGTAGTGATCAAAAATCGGTTTATTGACAAAGTAGATCACGAAAAATATAAGTCCACTCAAATTACGGAGAATCTGGGTGATGAAATCTATTCGAGAATTCAGCATTTGATGATAGTAGACAAGAAATTTAAAAATCCGGATCTGACTCTCAAATCCCTCAGCGAGCAATTAAAACAGAGTCCACAGATAGTATCAATGGTAATCAACCAAAAAAGCGGTAAAAACTTCAACACCTATATCAATCAATACCGCATCGAAGAAGCTTCAAAACAACTTCGCGATTCAAAATTTGAGCATTATACAATATCAGCCATTGCAATGGAATCCGGATTTAATAGCATCTCCAGTTTTAATTCCGCCTTCAAAAAACATACAAGTTTAACCCCTTTGGCATTTCGCAACATGCGGTAGAATGATCAGTTACTCTTTCGAAATGATCATTTAGGGAGTTTAGATGTCATGACCGTATTTTCTTTGTTGAAAAAAATATACTCATGTCAAGAACTAATAAATTTGTAAAATGGTCACTGATTGGGGTGGCAGGAATAATAGTTTTGTTGGTGGCTTTCGGATGGTGGATTATGAGCTTGGTAGCCCCACCAGATCCATCAGCTGAAAATCTCCCAAATGTATTACCAAACTCACTGTCCTATCTGACAGAAAATCCGGTGCTAAAAAGAGGAAAAATTTTAGCCGTAGTTACCAGTGCGGGATCTTTTGAAAGCACAGGTAAGAAAACGGGATACGAACTTACAGAGCTTTCCCTAGCCTATTATGTGTTTGAAGCCAATGGATTTGAAGTGGACATTGCAAGTCCACAAGGAGGTGAGCCTCCCATGGTACTCGATGATGAAGATATGGGCGCCTTCGATTATGCCTTTCTAAATGACCCGCTTGCTCAACGAAAAGCAAAAAGTACCATCGTGATGGATAGCGTTAATATAGAGGAATACGATGCTATCTACTTTGTGGGCGGCAAAGGTGCAATGTTTGATTTCCCTGAATCGAAAGCTATTCAACAGGCCATCCAAATATCCCACGAGAAAGGAAAAGTAATTGGTGCAATTTGCCATGGCCCTGCTGCCTTGGTAAATGTAAAATTGAATGATGGCACTTTTTTTCTAAAAGGCCGCAAGGTAAGTTCATTTACAAACAGGGAAGAACTTTTCTTAATCAAAGATGCTCGGGACCTGTTCCCATTCCTATTACAGGATAAGCTGATAGAAAATGGTGCTTTGTTTTCTGAAGGAGCCATGTATCTTGAAAATGTCATCGCTGATGGAAACCTAATCACAGGTCAAAACCCCTGGTCCACCTGGGGAGTAGCTGAAGCTATGATCAAGCAATTAGGTTATGAACCGAAAAAAAGGCAAAAGACTGACGCCGAAAATGCGGTATTGGTTTTAAATGCCTACGAGAAGCAAGGCTATAAAAGTGCCAAAAAAGTCATTGAAGACTTGAAATTTGGTGAGAAAGAATTAATCAACAGAAATCTGATAGCCATGCACGCAGTGGTATCAGCGATGCGGTGGGAAATTTCAAAAGGGTTTGGGATTATTGGGCTGTTATGGCATGCAAAGTCACTTTCTTGACAGTTTCATTATTCAAATCAAAAGAGTTAATGATTTAATCCATCTCCTTCTGGGAGGATATAAAAGATGCACCAGGGGTGTATTCATACGTTGGATGCTACGACTGGGTGGAATTTGTAATTCCACCCTTTTATCCTTTTCAATTTGTAATTGGACTAGCCAAACAATCGCGCAAAAAGAATATTGGTAGGCATATTGTGAATTACAAATTCAATGCGATACAAAGGCGTAGTTACAAACTAGCGCCAGTATAATTGGACTAGCCAACCAATCAAGCAAACTGAATATAGATAATAAGAAAGCTAATCTTTCACAAATTCAAACTTAACGGCATCAGCTATCACGTATTTACTCTCTTCGCCATGAATGGTTAAGGCTTGTTGAAATCCTTTTTCGAAAGAATAAGTCCCAATTTTAACCCATTTACCTCCATTCGTTTTTTGATTAACTGTTAGGTTTTCATCACCTTTGGAATGGTGAACTGTAAGACGGACATTGGCTTCATACTCTTTGGAAGAAGGGTACCATGTAAATACCTTATACTGACCTGATTTGAAAAAGTAAGGCTGATAAATAAATTCTCCACTCTTTCCTTTTGGATTGTATCGGAAATTCATTTCAAAACGACCCGCATGAACCGTTTCCTGCTCCTGCCAATCTCCTGTAAAAAAAGTATACCCCTTCATGTTGTTGTCTATCACAATTTCATCTTCGGAATTCCAATTTCCATATGGATTGTCCTTCAATGAAAGGATTTGTTTATACCCTTTTAATTTTTCCCGCAAAGCATAAACATCAATCTGTTGGACCGGCCGCTTTGATTTAAATGCCATTGCTGCAGCCACTCCGGCAGATTCCCCCATAATCATATATTGGGGTTCCATTCTTATCGAGGCAATAGCGATGGCACTGCCAGAAATGCAGACCGGAACAATGAGATTTTCACATTCTTCAAATTTTGGAACTAAAGCACGGTAAGGTATCTCATATTGCGCCACCGGAATGGACAAATACCCCTCATTGTACGTTTCTGCTTTCATGTCAGGAAACCGGCTTATCTCCATATAACTGCGTTGCATTTCGCGAACATCGATATTATATGATCCCATTCCAATGGCGTCATATTTGACCGTATCCTGCATCAAATCATGTTGGGTCAAAAAATATTCCCCCTTCATCCTTCTTCCCACCCTGACATATAGTTGATGTGGGAAATGGTTGTTATTTACATACTCATCCTTACATAGACCAAACTTTTTCATGGCATCCCTGACATGAGTAGGGACACTTGGATCGTGGGAGAGAAACCATGCCAATCCGAGGGTATAGTCTTTATGCCATTGCCAAATGCTGTCTCTTTTTTCATAATCAGCATCCGGATATAACCAGCTTGAGCCATCGAGAAGATTGGTGGATATTCCAACTGAAGAGTTTATATCAGATTTGCCATTGGGCAATGTCGGCCAAAAACCGATCAAGGGTCCTGCTGAAGGTTTTTCCTTGTAATACCTCCTTACCAGTTCATAGTTTTTGGGATCGTAATTGTCAGGTTTGGGCCATGGGACCATGTTTTCCGGTCGATCCGTGGCGATTAACCGAAAACAATACGACTGCACACCCTCATCCCCCTCTCCAATTCCTACCATGGGCTTTTGATGAATTAGCGGTAAGATCTTCTTCTCCTTATCATCCCAAAAGGGATTTATTCTCGCGTCAATTTGGTGGCTGGTAAAAGTGATGGGCTGTCTTCCTGCCCAAGATTCATTGTAATCTTTGATCCCTTCCCTGCCAACTACATAAGAAATACCCGCCTTGGCCATTAAATCTCCTTCGTAACTGGCATCAATAAATACAGAACCACTCACCTGATGATTACCAGAAAGGGTGATTTTTGAAATTCTATTATTTTCCTTTTCAACAGCTATTACCCTTTTTTCATACATCACTTCAACCCCATATTCATCCAGCCAGTCTTTAAGGATTTTTTCGCCAACGTGGGGTTCCGGACCTCTCCAATTGAAGACATGTGTATTATAATGTTCAGCAATCCTTCGGTAGAATTCTGTGGTCAACCCTCCAATTACTGTCCTGTCACCATAGTCAGTATGTGAAAGTCCTCCTGTGACCATACCCCCCACATTTCTTCCAGGTTCTATCAACAAAACTGATGCACCTTCGCGGGCAGCTGCGACAGCGGCTGTAACCCCGCTGGCAGTTGCTCCATATATGATGATATCTTTTTGGACAATAGACTGCCCAAATGTGATATTCCAAAAGAAAATATATAAGAATATTGTATTGGATGTTTTTAACATCAATGACTTTAATTTTTTCATCATGATTCAGGGATTTATTAGTAGCCAGAATTTTGTTCTAATGCCTGATTAATATCCATTTCTCTTTGGGGAATGGGGAAGAGCAAATGTCTGTTATCGATTGTAGGATTTCGGCCAAAACTAGACTCATTTGTAACAGCCGCAATCAATTGCTCTTTTCGGACCAAATCAAACCATCGGTGTCCTTCAAAACTCAACTCAATTCTCCTTTCTTTAAGGATGGCATTTCGAAAATCTGTTTGGGAAAGTCCAGTAAGTGGATTTAAACCTGCTCTAGTCCTGACTTCATTAATCGCGTTAAATGCTTCAATATTTGGACCTCCACCGGATTCATTGAGTGCTTCGGCATAGATCAGTAAGATCTCGGCATATCTCATATAAGGAAAACTTTTTGCGCCACCTGAGAATACTGTACTTGAAAGATCCGCCAGTTTCCAAAAAGAAATAGCTCTTGAAAAATCGGGATTATCGATGGACAATTCTACTGTCTGACCATTTGAGGGATTAACATAAGAAGTCAGAAAAGAAACATTTCTTCTTTTATCAGTGGGCAAAAACTCGTCCCAAAGGCTTTTTGAAACACGAATCGTTCCGAATCCATTAAATGGGACAATAGGAGCTCCACGGGGTGCCCAGTACGTCGAATGAGATTGACCAAAAACATCCCTTGCGTATGTGATTTCAAAAATATTCTCACGCCCTCCTCGGCTACTGACTTGAAATACATCAGCATATTCAGGATACAAGCTGTAAATACCCAAATCAATTACTTCCTTGGCTTTTGTAGCTGCTAGGGACCAGTCTTGCGAACCTTGATTGTTTCCTGCCCGGGTCAAATATACCTTTGCCATTAAGCCTTTTGCAGCTCCAATAGTCGCTCTTCCCGCCTCAGATGCCGGATATGATCGTGGTAACACTGTCTCAGCCTCAGAAAGGTCCTTTAAGATTTGCGCATAAACTTCATCTTTGCTATTTCTAGGAGCTTGTAATCCGGATAATGTATTGGTTTCTTTTAAGACAACAGGTACTCCCCCATAAAATCTCACCAGATTGAAATAATGAAACGCCCTCAAAAATTTCGCTTCGGCCACCAGCCTGTTTCTTAATTCAATATTCATTTGAATAAGAGGGACCCTTTCAATTACAACATTAGCCCTTTGTATCGCCTGAAAGGAGATCGCCCAAATTCCTGATGTCCAGCTATTAACAGGCACAAATCTATAATTCCATAATGCAATCCTATCTGCGTTTCCTTGCAGAAATGGAATACCGTCATCTGCTGCTACTGTGGTCGGAGTCAGGATAGTTTCTGCTGAATACTGATTCCCATACATGGGTTGTAATACACTATAAACTGCATTTAGGGCATCAATTGCATCCCCTTCCGTTCTATAAAATGTTTCAGTAGTTCTTTGATCTAGTGGAGCCAAATCCAAATCCAACTGGCATGAACTCACCACTAAGCATACAATAAATAGATTGAATATATTTCGAGTTTTCATAACATTACAAGTTAAAATTTAACATTAAGACCAATCAATATTGTTTTTGACATGGGATACGCCCCAAAATCCAATCCTTGATTCGTGGATCCGGATCCAAAAAAATTGACTTCAGGATCGTATCCAGAGTAATTTGTCAATGTGATCAAATTTTGTCCTGCAACATAAACCTTCGCTGATTTGATAGAAAGTTTGTTTATTAAACTTGAAGGTAAATTGTACCCCAACGAAATATTTTTAAACCTAAGATAGGAGCCATCCTCAATATGAAAAGTGGATAGAATTCGCTGCCCTCCCTGAGAATTTGCCCTTGGGATATCCGTATTGGTGTTGGTTGGAGTCCATCTGTTCAAAACATCTCTTGATTGATTGTTTTGCCCATTTAAATTATGTGTTTCAAATTTCTGAAAATTCAAAATGTCATTTCCATAACTACCTTGGATAAACACATTCAATTCAAACTGCTTATAAATCAAAGTATTGTTTAATCCACCAAATAATTTGGGATTTGGATTTCCAATAATTTCCCTGTCCCGGTCATTGATTACACCATCATCATTCAAATCTTTGAACCTAAAATCCCCAGGCCGTGCATTAGGCTGGGCGGAATTATTGACCTCTTCCTGAGTCTGGAAAATACCTTCTACCACCCTACCATAAAACGCACCTAATGGTTCTCCTACCCTAGTGATATTGTAGCCTACCACATTGCTGAAAACTCCCCCTATAAATTCCCTGCGGCTTTCATCGAGATTAAGGATTTTATTTTCGTTGAAGCTGATATTAAAATCAGAATACCACTGAAAATCCTTTTTATCCATAACGAGTGCGTTGATACCAAATTCAAAACCTTGATTTTCAACTTTTCCTATATTTTGTAAAGAGGTACTAAATCCACTCGATTGGGGAATATTTACCGTTATCAATAGGTCCGAAGTTACCTTTCTGTAATAGTCTGTAGTTATTTGAATTCTATTATTGATAAAACCGAAATCCAAACCAACATTCAACTGGGCATTTCTTTCCCAACCTAAATCAAAATTACCAACTCTGTTTTGCGCTCCTCCTACCCTTAAATTCCCTCCTAATACTGTCTGAACTGGCGCTATGGAGGACAAAAACTGATAATCACCGATTTCCTGATTTCCGGATAACCCATAACTTGATCTTAGTTTGAAGTCAGACAAAATCTGCTGAGACTTCATGAAGCCTTCATTGATTATTCTCCATGCAAAAGCTCCTGAAGGAAAAAATCCATATTTTCTGTTAGGACCAAACCTCGATGAACCATCTGTTCTAGCTGTAAAAGTCAATAGATACCTGTCGTCATAGCCATAATTGACCCTTCCAAGAAATGATATCAATCCCCACTCAACGACGCCCGAACTTGGCGCTCTTAAAGTGGCACCAGAACCTAGGTTATTGTACAAAGCAAAATCATTGCTGAAATTGGATGCATTGGCAGTAAAAAATTCATAATTGAAACCTTGTTGTGTAAATCCTACTAGTGCAGAGAAATTATGTTTTTGAGCAAATGATTTAGAATAATTAAAGGTGTTTTCATTAAGCCAGTTTACATTAAGACCGGCAGAAACTGAAGCATCTCCATTTGAGGAAAATCCTAAATTTGTTTGCCTTGTTGCATAAAAGTTGTTTTTATTGTTTAAAATATTTGCCCCCCATGTAGTTCGGAAAGTCAAATTATCAGTGATTAAAAAATCAGCATAGGAATTAGCAAAAATCCTTGTTGCATAAGCCCTGTTATAAATATCATTGGCAATAGCAAGCGGATTATCCACCTGCTGACCATTTAACGTACCTAAATTTCTATAGAAATTGCCGTTTTCATCAAACTTTGGAAAAACAGGGGCAAAATTTAATGCTGCAACAGTTACTCCGGCTGCTTGTTGTCCTCCGGTTTCTGTTCTGGCTATCCTTTCATTTGTAAATGCACCTTGGAGGGAAAGTCCTACTTTAATCTTTGAGGAAACATTATGATCAAGATTTGTCCTTACAGAATACCTTTTGAAAAAGGAATTAATAATAAGTCCCTGTTGATCAAATAAATTTCCAGAAATAGCATATTTCGTTCTTTCATTCCCTCCGGAAATGGAAAGTTGATAGTTTTGAATAGGTGCTGCCTGAAACACCTCATTCTGCCAGTCAGTA
Source organism: Aquiflexum sp. TKW24L (assembly GCF_023502205.1). Classification (GTDB taxonomy): domain Bacteria; phylum Bacteroidota; class Bacteroidia; order Cytophagales; family Cyclobacteriaceae; genus Cognataquiflexum. The sequence continues at coordinate 39,340 of NZ_JAMFLG010000038.1, forward strand.
TCGTATGGAACATTTCCCGGTAAAGGTCTTTCTGCAGAGGATCCATCAAAATAAGGTACGCCTCCACCATTAACCCTGGCTTCGTTGATAAATTCCGCATATTCTGTTGAGTTTAATAGCGGAATTTTTCTCCTGACGTTTTGAACACCGTAATAAGATTCAAAATCTACGGAAGATTGACCGTCTTTGCCTCGCTTGGTGGTAACAATTATTACCCCATTTGAGCCCCTTGAACCATAAATTGCAGTTGCAGAGGCGTCTTTTAAAATTTCGATGGACTCTACATCCATAGGGTTTATGGTATTCAAATCTCCTATCGGATACCCATCAATGACATAGAGCGGTTCGTTACCGGCAGTCACAGAACCAGTTCCTCTAATTCTTATAGTAGTTCCGCCACCCGGTCTCGCTGAATTTTGTGTTACTGAAACTCCCGCTGCCCTACCTTGTAAGGCTCTATCTATGGCTACTATTGGAGTGGCTTTGATGTCCTCCTCTTTTACTTGGGCAATGGATCCTGTAAAATCAGACCTTTTTACGGTACCATATCCAATCACAACAACTTCTTGCAAAGCCCTTGCATCTTCTTTTAACACTATATCTAAGTTGGTCTGGTTATCAATTCTTATTCTTTGCCGCTCAAATCCAATAAAGGAAAATACCAAAACCCCTCCTTCAGGCACTTCAAGTGCGAAATTCCCATCTAAATCAGTGACAGTTCCAATCGAGGTACCTTCGATAATGATGGAAACCCCAGGCAATGGATCATTTTTGACATCTTTTACATTACCGCTCACGGTGACCTCATAACCTTCTACTATTTGAATGCTTCCCTCATCTTTCCGTCTTTTTTTGGCATTCACATGGATGTTATCATTTACTTGCACAAAGCTCATCTGGGTTTGTCTGGAGATTTCTTCCAATACCTTATACACAGATTGACTACCATCAACGATAGTCACAGACTGATTGAAATCAATCATATTGTCATTGTATGTGAAACGGAAGTCAGTATTGGTTTCAATTAAATCAAAAGCTGCACGGACAGGTTTGTCTTTCAGCGCGATTTTAACTTTTACATTTTCAATGGTTTTCCTTTGGGCATTGCTGTCATTTGCAATCAATACACTGCAGAAAAACAACTGAATGATAAATCCATATAGAAGTCTTTTGGAGAGCATAATAAGTTGTCTCTGTATATTTTTTTTCATAATATTGAATGGTTTAAGTGGTCAAAACTTGAACTCTTGCCTCTCCGTGCTACCAAGTGAAGAGAGGCTTGGAAAGGCAGAAAAACAGTTCCCCCCAGAACTACTTCTGCCTTTTGCTTTTTATCCTGAATCTAACTTCTTGTCTGTCATTGTTTTTATGGTTTGGTTATCTTGACTTTTTTGCCTGTTAATTCATATTTCAATCCCGAGGTATGGCTAATTCCTCTCAATACATTTTCCAGGGTTTCACCTTTGTATTGTCCCGAATACACCCAGTCTTTGCTGATTTTTCCTTTCACTTCGATTTCTACCCCGTACCATTCTTCTATCTTGGATGTGGTCTCTTCAAAGCTACTCTTGTTAAAAACCAGATACATCTCCTTCCAACCGGCAATCTCCATTTGGTCAAATCCCGATTTATAGAATTTACCATCCTTTCTTATCACGAGCATTTCGTTGGGATCCAGCAAAACTTGGTTTCCCCGTTTGTCATTGACCCTCACTTTTCCTTCAACCAAGGCGACAGCTAGGCCATCTCCATTTTCCTTTACATTAAAAGAGGTTCCAAGCACATTGATCGCATTGTCCCCGACCGATACTATGAATGGCCTGCCATCTTTAGCTACTTCGAAATATGCCTCCCCTTCGAGTTTGACCGATCTGAGGTTGTCAGCAAATACCTCCGGGTAGGAGATTTTACTTGCAGCATTCAGATGGATTTTTGTCCCATCAGCCAACAATAAAATGGACTTTTTGCCTGCAGGGTTGGCTTTAGAAACTACCATTGTTTCTAAGGTCTCTGATTCTATCTTTATTCCCTTGATCATGCCTTCATAAGAAATCCACATACAAAATCCGATGACAACAGTGGCTGCTATTTTCCTGATGGAAAAAATTGAAAACCATGGATTGGATATATTTGTCTTATACGTTTGATCTCTGTTCCATTCATCTGCCTGGATGATGTTCTCAAACATATCCACATACATCGAATCAGAAATCCCGCTGTTTTGCTCAGCCTGAATGGACCGGATGACAGACGCTGCCTTTTGTACAACCTGTCGTTTTTCAGGATGCTCCGAGATCCATTTTTCCCAAAAATGTTGGTTATTCTCATCAGGATTTTTTACCCATTGGATAAAAAATTCGTCTGTGAGAAAATGCTCTATGTCGTAATCTTTGAATTTCATTGTATAGAATTAATGCTTAAAATATGCAATAGGTATAATAGGTTTTTAATTTTTCAAGAGTTGCTTTAAGCTTTCAATTGCCCTGTAGACCAACTTTCTTGCAGTCTTGACTTGATTGAATTCCAAGACTTCTGCGATTTCCTTGTAACTCATACCCTCCTCATACAATAAAATGAGCGCTTGCCGCTGTTTTGGAGTCAGTTGGTTTAAGGCCTGTTTCAACTGGGTATTTATTTCATTTTCGGATTCCATCTGGATTACTTTAGTCTCATGGGAAACCTCAATCAAAAATGCATTTTCCGGTAATTCTATGCTTTGGATGGATTGACTGTTTTCTTTCTTCATAGTCCGAAACAGATCCCGCTGCAATGATTTGAGAAGATAAGATTTGATGCTTACCACTTCTGAAAGTGTCCCTCTTTTCCTCCGCAGGTCAATAAAAAGATTTTGGATACCATCCTTGACCAAATCAACATTGCTCGTAATCTGCATGCCAAAATTGAACAGGATGGGTGTATAGCACCTGTAGATATAATTGAATGCTGCTTCCTCGCCTTTGTTAAAAGAATTCCAAACCTCCAAATCAGATTTTTTTTCAAAGATTTTGGTTGATTCAGAATGAGTCAAAGGAACAACAAAAGAAATTTTGGTTTTTTGGGATTTGTTGACCATAAAGGTGTAGTGGTTATTCGGGTTTCTAATAGTAAGAGGAAGTTTCCTTTAAATATGACCCCATTATATTCTGAAAATATTTCAAAAAAAATATCTACAGAGATTATTAGGGAAATATTCGCTATTTCAACCTAGATAATTCCATTTGTGCAAATGCCCCACCTTCAACCAACAGTCCGCCGCGGAGGAGCGAAATATCGGTAGCCACGTTCAAGGTGCTTCTCAAAATACTTTACTCAAACAAATTTCCATGCGCCGCCGCTCAGGGATAAAATGACGTTTTCTAAGGTTCCCGATAATTATCGGGATCGGTCCCGAATCCCCTAAGAATGAGAATCCTCATTACCGAAATGGTTGGGAGCATCCTCCTCAAAACAAAAATCCCCCTTCAGGGGGCAGGGGGTAGACCAACAGTCCGCCGCGGCGGACTGAAATATTATTTACCCCGTGCAAGGTGCTTATACAATTCTCATACTAATTTCCATGCGCCGCCGCTCAGAGATAAAATGACGTTTTCTAAGGTCCGATAATTATCGGGATCGGTCCCGAATCTCCTATGAATGAGAATCCTCCTCCTATTCCTTCCCCACAGACCAAAAGCCCCATCGGAGCGAAATATTTGTAGCCATGGGTAAGGTGCTATACCAAATCCCATACTTTCCGAAATCTTAATGCACCGCAGCCCATGGATAGAGTGACGTTTTCCAACGTTCCCGATAATTA
>NZ_JAMFLG010000039.1 GCF_023502205.1 Aquiflexum sp. TKW24L
TTTTATATCAATTTTTTTTACCAAAATCTAAAGAGGTAATCTGAACTCACCTTTTACCTTTCACCTCTTACCACTAACCTATTTCCTCTAACCTCTCACCACTTTACTCCACCGTCACCGACTTCGCCAGATTCCTTGGCTGATCGACATTGCAGCCTCTCATGACTGCGATGTGGTAAGAAAGCTGTTGCAATGGCACCACTGCAATCAACGGAACAAAGGCTTCTTCGGTATCAGGGATTTCAATCACGTGATCCGCAAGGCCTCTTACGGTCGTATCACCTTCGGTGACCACAGCAATGATTTTGCCTTTTCGGGCTTTCACTTCCTGGATATTGCTGACTACTTTATCATAGGAACTGTCTTTGGTAGCAATGAACACAACAGGCATTTCCGCATCAATCAAGGCAATAGGGCCATGTTTCATCTCTGCGGCAGGATAACCTTCCGCATGGATGTAAGAAATTTCTTTCAGTTTCAATGCACCTTCCAATGCTACCGGGAAGTTATACCCTCTTCCCAAATACAGGAAGTTGCGGGAATCTTTGTACTCGGCTGCAATGACTTTGATTTTATCGTCAAGCTTTAGCGCCCTTTCGACTTTGGATGGAATGGTAGCCAATTCATTCAACAAATGCATGTACCGCGTTTCGGACAAAGTCCCTCTCTGATAACCCAATTTCAAGGCCATCATCGTCAAAACAGAAATCTGAGCCGTAAACGCCTTGGTGGAGGCTACTCCGATTTCAGGTCCTGCGTGGGTATATGAACCGGCGTGTGTTGCTCTAGGGATCGATGACCCAACGACATTACATACTCCGAAGATGGTAGCACCCTTAGATTTTGCCAATTCGATGGCAGCCAAAGTATCGGCTGTTTCCCCTGATTGGGAAATGGCAATCACAAAGTCTTTTTCTGAAATGACTGGATTTCTGTATCTGAATTCAGAAGCATATTCCACTTCCACAGGGATTCTAGCAAATTCCTCAAAAAGGTATTCCGCTACCAATCCTGCATGCCAAGAGGTTCCGCAAGCAGTGATGATGATCCTATCGGCATTTTGGAACTTGTTCATGTAATCCCTCAATCCACCAAGTACCAACCTGCCGTTTTTAGCATCCAACCTTCCCCGCATACAATCTGCTATGGATCTTGGCTGCTCGTTGATCTCTTTCAACATGAAATGCTCATAGCCGCCTTTTTCGATGGCTTCGAGTTCCATTTCCAGTTGGTTGATATATGGATTGGTCTCAACGTTCTCAATGGTTTTGATCTGAAGCTTGTTGTCACGGATGACTGCGATTTCATAATCATCCAAATAAACCACCTGATTGGTGTATTCAATAATTGGAGTAGCATCAGACGCAAGGAAATACTCATTGTCACCCACACCGATTACTAAGGGAGAACCTTTTCTAGCTGCAATCAGCGTATCTGGTTCTTCAATATTCATGATGACGATGGCATATGCACCTACCACTTTATGCAAGGCCAATCTCACAGCTTCTTCGAGGCTGCAAAAATTATTTGTATAAATATCCTCAATGAATTTGATGAAAACCTCAGAGTCTGTTTCGCTTTGGAATTTGTATCCTTTATTGATCAGGTCAGTCTTGAGCACATCATAATTTTCAATGATACCATTATGGATCATTGCAAATCTCTCATTTGATGAGTAATGGGGATGGGCATTGACATCGTTGGGTTCACCGTGGGTGGCCCAGCGGGTATGTCCAATACCGATTTTAGAATTAAGATTTTCAAAAGACCCAAGGTGTTTCTCCAATTCGGAAACCTTTCCTTTTTTCTTATAGATACTAAGACCGTCTAATCCGAGCAAAGCAACGCCTGCGCTGTCATAGCCACGGTACTCTAATCTTTTAAGGCCTTTGATGATGATTGGTAGGGCTTCTTGTTGCCCTACATAAGCGACTATTCCACACATAGATAAAAATTTAACATCTCAAATGTATGATTTTTAGAATTATCTAAAAAATTCCTGCTAAAAAAATAAGCTTCCTTAAAATAAACTGAAATAACACAAGACTTCTTTAAAATCTATTCTTCTACAAAGATCTGCTTCTCGAATAAAAGATTTTCAGTTTGATGGTGTTTTGCCTGACTACATATTCTTTCAGATTTATTCTAAAATCTTGTGTAATTGTTTGGGTCTGTCTATTTACAAATCCCGGTATCAACAAATAATCAGTACGTTTTATCTTTTTCCTATAAACGGCATTAATATGAGAAGTGAGTTGTTGGCTGTAAGAGTTTTGGGTATTTGTAAGAAAAAGGTGGGCGGCACTATATGTAAAAGCAGGTTCGCTAGTAACTGGATCAACCTGTGGACCCCCATCAGGTTGTACAATCATTGGAAAATCATCTTTTCTAAGCAGAATTCGGTTGGATTCGTTGGTAAAATAGGGAATTAATGTTAACGGGGATTCAATTAAACTAAAATCAACTAATGGCCCCATCTCAAGCGTCACTTGATTAAAGTTAACATTGGATAACGTGTCCAGAAAAATATCAAGAGGACTTAAATCAAGTTTAACCTGAAGCCCCATCGTTGCCTTTGAGCCCAAAAACTCCGGTAATTTATATGCCCGATTCTTTTCAGTAACCACTTCCAATGGAGTCCCGCTTGGGTCGTTGATGACTTGGCTAAAATGTCTCGCCAAATTGAAATTGATCCCGGTCGCAATTGGATAAGACCTGGAAACGGTATCCCCCTCGTTTTTGAAATAGAAGATAAAACCTGTATTGTTTCCCACATTTGTACTGAACCCAACATTTTCCCCTTCTTCAGCTCTAAATGCCAAGCCTGGGAGAAATTGTCTGAATGCAAATATGTCTTGGAAATACCTGCCGTCTTTCAGTTCTGAAAAAATTTCCTGAGTCAAGGCATTGTTGATTTTTGTGGATACGATTGTGTCCTGCCTGTTGGTAAAATCAAAAGAAGCGCTAAATAAAGGGTTTGGATCGTATGCAACACTGCTGAAATTGAAATAATTTACATCCTGAATCTGTTCAGTAAGCAGATGGATATTTATGGTCTTGGGATTTATGGTATCGGATGTCAGCACTTCCCTCATATTGATTAGAAATCTGACAGAGTCCAGGACAGCAGTTGCCGTTGGCCTAGCAATATCTCTATTAAAAAAGAGTCGCGAGTATCCAATACTTTCAGTTTTTCCAAAAAAATCACTTTCCTCGTTTCCAAATACCAACACTCCGCTATTGGTGGTGCTTATGGAATCCTGTAGGACTACAGAAGCAGACAGGGGTATTTCTATGTAGAATACCCCTATCTGATTGTTTTCCGGATCTAGTTCCAATCCAATATTGGAGGGATCCTCACAGGAAGTTGCAATGGTAAGAACAATGAATAATATAGCGGTCAGTTTAGCCGACCAAGTCATTATAGATGTTGTAATAACTTTCAAAAAGTTTCTCTTCTTCGCTGTTAATCTCACACTGTTTTTCTTTAGAGCACTCCTCGATGAGTTTGCTGAGGTTTTCGGATATGTCTTCACTTTTGATCACTACGTCGGCATATTCCATTCCTATCTTGAGGAAGCCTTCGTAATCTTTTGACTTGAGTGGTGCTAATATGGCATCATCAATATCCACCATTTTAACTTTTTCAAACAAATCGTCGCCAAATTTATGGGTAAATCCGGTATTGTAAATAGCAAACACCGATTTTGTATCCTTAAAGAGTGGCTCGTTTTTGTAGGTCGTCTTTAAGTACATTGGAATCAGACTCGTCATCCAATCATTGCAATGTACAACATCAGGCGCCCAACCTAATTTTTTTACTGTTTCTATGACACCTTTGCAAAAGAAAATTGCTCTTTCGTCATTGTCTTCATAGAATTTTTCATGCTTGTCATGAAACACACTTTTTCTTTGGAAGTAATCTTCATTATCAATGAAGTATACCTGAAGCTTGGCATTTGGAATGGAGGCAACCTTGATAATCAAGGGTTTCTCTTCCTCTCCTACGGCAATGTTGATCCCGGACAACCTCACTACTTCATGCAATCTGTTCTTTCTTTCATTGATGAGCCCAAATCGCGGCACAAGAATACGGATTTCCATTCCCATTTCCTGCATAGCCTGAGGCAATGCTCTTACGAAATTGGCCACCTCTGAGGTCTGTAGAAACGGATTGATTTCGCTTGCAACGTAGAGAATACGGAGTTTAGACATACCTTGTTGAGTTTTGTTGAGTGATAATAAACGCACAAATATACAAAAAAAAAGCGGTAAATCCATTGTATTTCTAAGGAATAACATAGTTTTGCCTCTATTTTACATTCGCAAAGTACAAAAATAGTGTATATCCTTAGGACCAAAGAAGAGGTAAACTACAACCTTCAAATTCTCCCAAAAAGCAATAAAACAATTGGTTTAGTACCCACAATGGGGGCGTTACATCAAGGACATTTGGAATTGGTCAAAATCGCAAAACAAAATTCTGCGTATGTGGTAGTGTCGATTTTTATAAATCCTACACAATTCAACAATCAGGAAGACTTTGAAAAGTACCCCAAAACTTTGGATAAAGACTTGGAATTGTTGCATAAATCCGGGGTAGATTACCTTTTTATGCCTGATACAGTGGAAATATATCCTTCCAGACCGACGCTTTCCATTGATTTTGGACATTTGGATAAAATATTGGAAGGATCTTTCCGGCCGGGCCATTTTAATGGAGTAGGAATCGTCGTTTCCAAGCTGTTAAATATTGTTAAACCCAATATTGCTTTCTTTGGGCAAAAGGATTTACAACAAGTCGCAATCATAAAGAGGCTTGTCGAGGACTTTTCATTTGATGTCAAAATCAATGTCGTCCCGACAGTGAGGGAAGAAGATGGGATGGCCCTTTCGTCCCGCAACCTCCGGCTTGATCCTGAATCGAGACAATCAGCAAGGATTATTTCCAAGGCATTATTTTTTGCAAAATCAGAACTTTTAGCAGGCAATTCTTGGTTAAGCATCCGAAAAAAGGTAAACCAGATGTTTGAATCTGAGCCACAAGCGAAATTGGAATACTTCGAAATGGTAACTTCTGATTCCTTTCATATATTAGATAGTATCGGAAATGAAAGGAATGTCTCAATCTGCGCAGCTGCTTATATCTCCGATATCAGGTTGATCGACAACATTTCCATATTTGATTAAATTTGCGCAAAATTCCCCAACATGCATATTCAGGTTTTAAAATCAAAAATCCACCGAGTAAAAATTACCCAAGCAGAATTACATTATGTCGGCAGTATTACCATTGATGAAGACATCTTGGATGCAGCCAATATGATTGAAAATGAAAAAGTTGCTATTGTCAATATCAACAACGGGGAGCGTATGGAGACTTATATCATCAAAGGGGAGAGAGGAAGCGGAATGGTCTGTCTCAATGGTCCTGCAGCTAGAAAAGCGCAGGTTGGTGATATTGTCATTGTCATTTCCTATGCTTCTATGGATTTTGAGGAAGCCAAAAAACACAAACCGGTCATCGTGTTTCCAGATGACCATAATAAACTGATCTAAAGGTGAAGTTAAACCTCAAACAATGGATACAGGTAGCAATATCGCTGATAGTGGCTGTCTGGATTTTTTGGTTCTTGTACAAAGACATCAGTCTCGATAGTCTTTTGAATTCAGTTTCTGAGGCCTCCTTCCTTTTGATAGGCATTTCTATTTTGGTTACAATCCTTGGATTTTGGCTACGAGCGTGGCGGTGGGTACTACTCATCGATGCAGAGGGGAAAAATAAAACTCCAACTTCCAGGGCCTTTTGGGCGTTGATGGTTGGCTATTTGACCAATATGCTCGTGCCAAGAGCTGGGGAATTGGCTCGCTGTGGGGTTCTGGTAAAGACTGAGGGGGCACAAATGGGCAAATTGTTTGGAACAGTTATTTTGGAAAGAACTGTTGATCTTCTTTTTTTGGTATTGACCATATTCTTAGCCTTCGTTATAGAAAGGAATATATTTATCCATCTTTTTTCAGAACTAGTATCTGTAGAAACTTTGGGAGATAAAATAACCAAAAACCTGCCACTTCTAATTGGAGGTCTATTGGTACTAGCCATTTTCTTTTATTTTGCATTTCTGAAATACAGAGAAAGCAATATTTTTAAAAAATTGAGACACTTTGCCCGGGATTTGGTAAAAGGCATCATCAGCATCCGACAAGTGAGAAATCAATCTGGATTTTGGGGAAGTTCATTAGCGATCTGGGTGATTTATTATATTACCCTTGTTTTGGTGGCTTGGGCCATACCTTCGACTGCCAACTTGTCACTGAGTTCTCTCCTAATGGTAATGGTGATGGGAAGTATTGGCATGGTTGCCCCTGTTCAGGGGGGGATTGGAACCTTTCATGCATTGGTGGCCTTTATTTTGATAGCATATGGTTTGAGTGAGGAAGAAGGGAAAATATTCGCAGTAATCGTCCATAGCAGTCAGGTTGTGACTATAGTGGTTTTGGGATTGGTGTCACTCGGTATTTTCTTTAAAATAACTTCCAATAAAGAACCCAAATCTTCTTAAATTTCGTAAACACTAAGCAAAAAATAAAAAACTATGATTATTCTAATTGTCGTTGTCTTCGCAGTACTTGGATATGTAGTCAGCTCAAAGCTGAAAAGCAAATTCAAAAAGTATTCACAGACTCCATTGATGGCAAATCTTTCAGGTAAGGAAATTGCCGAATTGATGTTGGCAGATAATAATATCCACGACGTCAAAGTGGTCTCTGTGGAAGGTCAGCTTACTGACCATTACAATCCAATGAACAAAACGGTCAACCTTAGCCCTGACGTTTTCTATGGTAGAAATGCGGCAGCGGCTGCGGTCTCCTCACACGAATGTGGTCACGCAGTGCAGCACGCACGTTCTTATGCATGGCTCAACCTCCGTTCAGCAATGGTGCCTGTCCAAAATATAAGCGGTAAAATATTAAACATCGTCTTGATAGCCTCCTTGTTGGGAGGAGCGTTTATGGGACTTCCTTATGAATTTGTCGGATACATCGTTGTCGGTTCTTATGGTGTCATGACGCTTTTCACCTTGGTTACACTTCCGGTGGAATTTGATGCAAGTAATAGGGCCTTGGCTTGGGTGAAACAAAGAAATATTGTCACTCCTTCCGAGTTCGAAATGTCTAAGGATGCTTTGAAATGGGCAGCAATGACTTATGTGGTAGCAGCTCTTGCAGCCCTGACCACATTGGCTTACTACATTTTCATTTTCTTTGGAAACAGAGATTAAGGAAACTTAAATTGATCAAATGAGTTTACATTAAGGGGCAAGAAATTGTCCCTTATTTTTTTTTCTTATATATTCCAACCGAAATAATTAACCCAGATATTCTTATGAATTTCGAATACACAGAAGAACACATTGCAGTGAGGGATGCAGCTAGGGAATTTGCACAAATCGAACTTTTACCCGGTGTAATTGACAGAGATACAGAGGGAAGATTTCCCAAAGAACAGGTCAAAACAATGGGAGAGCTTGGATTCATGGGCATGATGGTAAATCCCAAATATAATGGTGGCGGAATGGACACTGTTTCCTATGTGATTGCTATGGAAGAGATTTCAAAAATAGATGCCTCTGCGTCAGTGTGTATGTCTGTCAATAATTCTTTGGTGTGTTGGGGATTGGAAAAATATGGTTCTGAAGAACAAAAAGAAAAGTACCTGACTAGATTGGCTACCGGAGAAATTATTGGTGCATTTTGCTTATCAGAGCCCGAAGCTGGTTCTGATGCTACTTCACAGAAGACTTCGGCGGAATTGGTAGGAGACCATTATATCCTCAATGGCACAAAAAACTGGATTACAAATGGGAGTTCGGCCTCTGTATATCTCGTCATTGCACAGACTGATGCGTCAAAGGGCCATAAGGGAATTTCGGTATTCATTGTAGAAAAAAACCAAGAAGGATTTGTAATTGGAAAAAAAGAAGATAAATTGGGCATCCGAGGTTCTGACACCCATTCCTTGATGTTTTCTGATGTGAAAGTTCCTATTTCCAATAGAATTGGTCAGGAAGGATTTGGTTTCACCTTCGCTATGGAAACACTCAACGGAGGCAGAATTGGAATAGCTGCACAAGCTTTGGGAATTGCATCTGGTGCTTATGAATTGGCTCTTGCGTATTCCAAGGAGCGAAAAACATTCGGCAAGCCAATTAGCCAACATCAGGCCATTCAGTTTAAATTGGCAGATATGGCAACCCAGATTGAAGCTGCAAGGCTTCTCGTATTAAAGGCTGCTTGGCTAAAGGATGAGGGAAAAGATTATGCTTTTGCAAGCGCCATGGCAAAACTCTATGCCTCAGAGGTGGCAATGAATGTGACCATCGAGGCTGTTCAGGTACATGGAGGATATGGATACGTCAAAGAATACCATGTTGAGCGGTTGATGCGGGACGCAAAAATTACTCAGATATATGAGGGTACAAGCGAAATTCAAAAAATAGTCATATCAAGAAGTATAATAAGATAATCAAATATAATTCATTGAAAAAGGCATAAAATCTATTTTTTATGCCTTTTTTCTTTTTTATGCAAAAAAATATTGAATTATCACCTTGCTTTTAGAAAATTGTGATAGTTTTACACCGCAACCTATAATAACTGCTTTCATGGAATATTACAATAAGGTAATCGAATCTGTCGGGGTTAGATTTCTGAAGGGAAACAATTTTAAAATTGAAAAACCCGTTACAGTTGTTGATTATACTGATACTGAAAATACCGTTTTTTTACTTCATCAGGGCTCTCTCAAATTTTCTGAGGAAACGGAGTTGGTAAATGAAGGAGAGATCTTTTTTGTACCCGCTGGTAGGAAGACGAGTATTTCCTTTGGGCAACAAGGGAAAAAAACAGAAACAAACAATGAAGGATTTGTTGATAATAAAAGAAAATACCTTCAGACTATCTCTTTTAAGGAAATCAAAAGTGTAGAAGAAGATTGTGTTACGATCCTGAATTTTGAAGCCAAAGTTTTTGATGTCGTAAACTTCTTTCACTCTTTGGGGATTCCACCGTTTGTCATTAGGTTCAATGACAGAGTAGCAACGATCGTGGAAGATATCATTAAAGAATCTGAGCAAAATACTCCCGGCAAAGAAAGGGTGATCAAATTATATACAGAACTTCTTGTAATTGAAATAGTTCGTCACGTTCTCAAAAATAGGTTGTTTGTGGAAGAACTTTCAACGAACAGTACTTATTTCAAAGATCCTAGACTGATTGATTTGTTCAATTATATCAAAAAGAATATTGGAGGTGACCTTTCTAATAAGGTTTTGGCAAAAGTAGCCAATGTGTCAGAGGATTATGTGGGCCAATATTTCAAGATGTTGACAAGTATCAATCCACAGGATTATATTGAATACCAAAGAATGGAAGCAGCAGTAGAACTGTTGAGAACGTCCAAAAAGAGTATCCGGGATATCGGCAAAGACGTGGGCTATAAAGATACAGCCTATTTTTGTAGAAGATTTAAGATGATGTATGGCTTGCCTGCCGGAAAAATGAGAAGAAGAGAATCATTAATCAACGTACAATAAACCCAATCAAATTAACCAAAAAACCGTCCCATGCTGAGCAGGAGGACGGTTTTTTCATTTTTACAGTTTTATCTTAGAATTCCACGATGATCCCAATAGTTGGGAGAATTGTCCCTGCAGTATTATTAATAAATTTCATTTGGTATCGACTCGGGTCATTCGGGTCAATTTTGATGCTGCCATCTGATTCCCTTACTGGAATCAAAACCGGAGGTTGTTCTGCCTTGAAATTAAACGCGTTTTGGATGTCAAAATACCAGTTCAAATTCCATTTGTTGAAGAAATAGCGTTTGTCAATCCTGAAATCAAGTTGATTGAATGCTGCCAATCTTTGGTTATTGATCTGGTTGAAATCCAAAACCGCTCGGCCCGTCAGGTCCCAAACCTCTCTCAAAGAGGAAGTTTCCACATCTACCGGGGTAAACGGTAATCCTCCCAAATACCTCCATCTCGCTCCGATTTCCCAGTTTTTCTTAAACCTTCTTCCTGCAGTCAAACTCACAATTACCCTGTTGTCCCATGCCGAAGGAATAAAACCTTCAGTGTTTGGATTGGTAAATTCACTCCTTACCAATGTGACAGCTGCAATTCCATAGAAATTATTGAACAGTCTTTGCTGAGCCAAGAACTCTAATCCATAAGCGCGGCCATCTGAATTGGATGCGACCGGTTCGTTTCCTATGACTCCAAAGTCCGCTCCAAGATTTGCAAGTGAGATGCCGTTTCTGATCGAAGATGGATAATTTGCATAGAGTTTATAAAACCCTTCGACACTGAATCTCCGGCTTTTCTCAGGAATCACTTTTTCAATTCCTGTAATAAAATGCGTAGACCTGATAAATCTGATGTTGTTGAGCTGGTTTTCAAGTTCACCATCACTGTTTCTATATCCTAAAGCAGTATAAGGTGGTCGTTGGTAGTAGACCCCAACATTGGCAGTCCAAAAGAGTTGCGGTTTGATCTGATAAGAGATGGATGCCCTAGGGCTTAACTGGTTGAGAGGATTTTGTGCGGTTTTTCCAAACGTACCTCCATCCATTCTCAGCCCTCCTGTCAAAAGAAGCCGCTCATTGTTAAAATATTTACTTGCGGAAACAAAACCTCCATAGCTATTAAAAAATGCTTCTGCTTCAATACTTATTACTTCACCTTCGGTAGCAAGTGTTGACCTGTCAAATTCACTGATGAAATACCTTGAATATTCATAATTCAAACCATATTTAAGGTTAAAACCTTTGGTGAATATTGAATTTTCTGCCCTGAATTTATTCTCACTTTCTTGGGAGGTATAGTCGAAAATCAAGTTTTCGGGATTGCTATTATCATTTTGGGCATATTTGAATGACCTGTTGTTGAGCATATTCCTGCTCAAAATGAAAGTCCAGAATCCATTTTCTCTGAATCTTTTCAATTTCAAACCCGTGGCGTAATTCCATTGAGTCGAAACCGGGAGATTTTCTAAAGTATAAAGCCTTTCCTCTCTTTCTTCCGGAGTTTCATCTTCAGGAACATCAAAGTTCAGTGCAAAATCATCTATTGCACCTACGCCAATAAAAGTCAATTCAGTTTTGGCGTTGAGTTTGGTGGTGGTTTTCAGCTGAAAATCATTGAAAGTTGGCAAAAATGGTAATTGAAGTTGTCTAAATAGAAACTGTAGGTATGACCTTCTCGCTGAAAGAATATAAGTAGTTTTTTCGCCTATGGGACCTTCATTGGATAGTGTCAGTTCACTCGCCCCTAAAGTCATCTGTGTAAACATTTTGTCTTTTCTTCCTTCCTTCAATTGGAACTCAAAGAAAGAACTCAATGAGTTCATCCTGTCAGCAGGAAACCCGCCTGTGATGACATCCACATTTTTGATCAGGTTTACATTGAGGATTCCTACCGGACCACCCGAAGACCCTTGGGTAGAAAAGTGGTTGATAACAGGGACTTCGATTTCATCGATGAAGAATTTATTTTCATTGGGTGCACCACCACGGATAATGATGTCGTTTCTGAAACTTGCCGTGCTTGCCACACCAGGAAGTGATTGGATGACACGGCTGATATCCCTATTTCCGCCCGGATAGCGCTCGATTTCATTGGTATTGAGTCTTCTGACAGAGATAGGTGTCTCTTCTGACCTACTGAATTCGGCATCAACTGTCACTTCGGTAAGTTCAGAAGCCTCTTCTCTTAGGTCAAAATCAAGCCTTACAGCCCTTGCCAAAGTCACTTGGATCTCAAAAAAAGTCTTTGCCCTGAAACCTATAAAACTCGCCCTGATATTGTAAAGTCCTGCAGGAAGTGCTGACAATATATAATTGCCATTTTCATCTGTCACAGTTCCAAAGTCAGTACCCAAAACGACCACATTAGCGAAGGGAATTCCCTCGTTGTTTACGGGATTGAAAACCCTGCCCCGAACTTCCCCACCTTGGGCGAAAGAACTTAAAATTGTAAATGAAAGTAAGATGAGTGTAAAGAATATTCTCATATGCTGGTATTAGTTTCCAAGTACTAATCTGATTTTTATCAGGATTGTTCAAACAATTGATAAATATTAATCAATGTTTAGTAAGCTCCAATTACATTTCTTCCTTTAGCTTCCAAAGTCTCCACCAGGGTGTACCGGGGGAGTCATGGTGCTCATAATGGTAGCCAAAAAAGTAACATGATATGAATGCCCAAATATGATTTTTTGATTGGCTTCGGGAATGGTGTTTGTTTTCCGATTCTCCCATATGGGGCAAATAGGTTCCAAAATAAAAAAGTTGTAGTGTAGAAAGAATTGCCGGAATCATCCAAAAAACAATAAGATTTTCGGTTGGTAAAAATAACTTCAGGATGTTAAAGGTCACCGCCATAAGGAGGATTTGCCAAACTGATACGTATTGCTTTATAAAACTCAGGTACCAAATTATAAATAAACCCGAAGGGTGATAATCAGGATCCTTGTCAGTCGCGACAAACCTGTGATGCTCATGATGTTTTGGGAAAAGTCTCCAATAAAAGTTATAAGAAAAAAGCATCGCTGCTATCCAGCCAATTGTATGGTTAAGCTTTTTGTTATCTGATACTATTCCGTGCATGGCATCATGCGAAGTGATAAACAAACCAGTATAAAGGTGCATTTGGATCAAGATTCCTAGATATATCAAAGGGTTAGTCCAAGAAATATCCCGACTTAATAGGAATAACAATGACGCAAACCAAAATGTAATGACTGTCAAGGCGATGATTACACCGGTTTTTCCTATGGGACTTGCTGATTTTGTTTCGTAAACCACGTGGCAAATTTAGGAAAGAAAGCCTAAAAAGTCTCTATTCTTTCTTTTACTTGTTCCATCAACCACATCGGGGTGGAGGTAGCCCCACAAATACCGACTGTTTCACTATGTGTAAACCAACCCTTTTCAACTTGGTCAGGGTTAGATACAAAATAGGTATTGGGATTTTTTTCTTTACAGACATTGTAAAGAACTTTTCCATTGGAAGATTTGGTACCGCTAACAAATATAATTCTGTCAAATTTCTCTGAAAATATCCTTAACTCCTTGTCTCTATTCGAGACTTGTCTGCAGATCGTATCATTGGTATTGACCTCAATGCCACTTTCTTTGAAAGTTTCATTGATTTTGTAAAAATTGTCGGTGCTTTTGGTAGTCTGACTGTATAAAGTCAGATTTTTTGGCAGCGAAGGTAAATCCAGTTCATTGATATCTTGGAAAACAACAGCTTTGTTATTCGTTTGACCAAGAAGGCCAATCACTTCCGCATGCCCGTGCTTGCCATAGATATAAATCGTTTCGTCTTTGTCAAAGGAATTCTTAATCCTATTCTGAAGCTTGAGCACCACAGGGCAGCTTGCGTCTATTAAAGTCAAATTATTAGTAATGGCAAGTTGATAAGTTGAAGGCGGTTCGCCGTGAGCCCTGATCAGGACCTTTTCATTGGAGAGTGACTTTAATTCCTCATGATCGATGATTTTTAGGCCTTTTTTGGTCAGCCGGTTTACTTCTTCATCATTGTGTACAATGTCTCCCAAGCAATATAGATAACCTTGTTCCTCGAGGACCTCTTCGGCCATTTCAATGGCATAGACGACTCCAAAACAAAAACCGGAATGCTGATCGATTTGTACTTTCAAATTCATCATAGGTAATTAACTTTGGACTGACAGAAATGTTTTTTAAGCTTTTAATTCTATGAACTCTAATGGAACCTTCATTTTCCCTTTTAAATTAGGTATTCTTCAAAATTAATTAAAACCAAGTTTGCTCTCGAAATAAGTGCCTAGGAGCAGAGACAATTTTTTGCTGTTTGGAATTCTGACCCTTTGGAGTGTAATGGTTTCCGGAGGTAAGCTTTTGATTTTGTCAAACAGTTTTTGATAGTAGAGGTAAGCCACTTTAACTCCCATTTTAGCCCCTGACGGCAATCTTCGGATTCCAACCAAAGCTTCGTCAAAATCTTTCTGAATATCTTCTTCGATAAGCTGTTTGGTAGATTTATCAAATGAGTTAAAATCTACTCCGGGAAAATAAACCCTGCCTCTTTCTTCGAAATCACTTTTTATATCTCTGAGAAAATTTACCTTTTGAAATGCAGCTCCAAGTTTACAAGCAGGTGACCTGAGGCTTTCATACTCTGCATTATTTCCCTCGCAGAAGACCTTCAGGCACATCAATCCCACTACTTCTGCTGACCCGTAAATATATTCATGATATCTGGAGTCATTGTATGTTTTAAAATCAAGATCCATTTCCATGCTTTTTAGAAAAGCCTCAATAAGATCTTTGTCGATATTATATTGATTAACTATCAGCTGAAATGCATGGAGAACAGGATTCAAGCTTATTTTTTCATCGATTGCTTCATATGCATCACTTTTGAATCTTGCAAGCAGCGCCTTTTTATCTTTATCATGAAATGTATCCACTATTTCATCAGCATACCTGACAAAACCGTAGATGGCATAAATTGGCAAATGGAATTTTTTGTCCAATGTTTTTATGCCCATGGTAAAGCTCGTGCTGTACCGCTGCGTGATCAATTTACTGCATTCGAAAGTGGTCTTGTCAAAAAGGCTCCTTGCATTCATACCTTCAATATACCAATTAATTTACTAATTGTTTTCCTTGATTACTTCTTTAGCGACAACATGACCAGAGATCAGACTTGGAGGAACTCCAGGTCCCGGCACGGTAAGCTGACCTGTATAATACATGTTTTTGATTTTTTTGTTTTTGAGGGAGGGTTTCAATATGGCTGTCTGCAATAGGGTGTTGGCCAATCCATAGGCATTTCCCTTGAAAGCATGGTAATCGGCCTTGAAGTCACTGTGGGCATAGGAGCGTTTGTAAATCACATGGCTTCTAATTTCTTGGCCGGTAAGTTTTTCCAGTCTGTCCATCACCATATGGTAATATTTTTCCCGGATTTCTTCTCCATCCTCCAAATCAGGGGCAAGCGGAATGAGAATAACTAGATTTTCCTGTCCTTCAGGTGCCACGGTTGGGTCTGTTTTGGAGGCAGCAGAAAGATAGAATAATGGCTTTTCCGGCCATCTTGGATTGGTATAAATGGCATCCGCATGTGGTCCCATAGGCTCGTCAAAAAAGAGACAATGATGGGTAATGTTATCGATTTTTTTATCAACACCTAAATAAAATAGCAAGCTTGAAGGTGCCATCACTCGTTTGTCCCAATAGGACTCGTTGTAATTTCTATATTCAGGAGCCAGTAAAACACTCTCCACGTGGTGATAATCTGCTCCTGCCACTAAGATGTCCATTTGGATTTTTTCACCGTTTTTCAAAACCACATTGCGGGCTATGCCATTGGTGACATTGACATGGTCTACCTCAGCGCCCAACTGGAACTTTACTCCTTTTTCTTCTGCCAAATTGATCATACCCTCCACGATTTTGAACATGCCTCCCATAGGATACCAAGTGCCCAAAGCAATGTCTGCATAATTCATCAAGCTGTAAAGTGCGGGAATATTGTCCGCAGTTCCTCCCAAAAAGAGAACTGGAAATTCCATCAATCTGATGATTTTTTCATGTTTGAAAAATTTCCTGACATGTTTGGACATAGACTGGAATACGTCCATCCTGACGACGTCGATAAGTAATTTTGGACTGGTGAATTCCGTCAAAGACCGGCTTGGCTTATAGACCAAATCCTCTATCCCTACTTTGTACTTGTAGGCTGCCTGCTTCAGGAATTCATCTATTTTCGGACCTACACCCGGTTCCAATGACTCTAATAAGTCTTTGAATTCATTTAGGTTGGCAGGGATTTCCATGAAATCATTTTCACCGAACACTACTGTGTAAGAAGGGCTAAGTCGCTCCAGATGGTAATAATCGGAGACTTTTTTTCCAAAAAACCCGAAATAAGATTCAAATACATCCGGCATCCAATACCAACTGGGACCCATATCAAAAACAAAACCCTCGGATTCGAACTTTCTCGCTCTTCCCCCGGGGGTATCATTTTTTTCTAAAACTGTTACTTGGTATCCGGCTTGTGCCAGATGTGTGGCTGCTGAAAGTCCGGCAAAGCCCGACCCAATCACAACCACATTTTTCTTGCTAATTGACATTAATTTCTATGTTTGTACATATGCAAGTCGTCTTTTAAAAGTTTTCTTGCGATATGTATTCTATTTTTTACAGTTCCGATCGGAATTTCTAATTTATCGGCTATTTCATGGTATTTAAAACCTCTGAAGTGCATCATAAAAGGGATTTTATACACATCTTCGAGATTATCAATGGCCAATTGGATGTCATTCATTGCAAAATCCCCATAAGCACCATTTTCTACCAAGACATCCCCGGAATTAAGATAGTGTAAATTATCCGTGGTATCAACAAAAGTGCCCCTTCTTATCATCCTTTGGTAATTGGTGATAAAGGTATTCTTCATAATCGTATAAAGCCATGCCTTCAGGTTAGTACCTTCGGTAAATTTATCTCTATTTGTAAAAGCTTTGACCATAGTGTCCTGCAGAAGATCATTGGCATCATCTGTGTCTCGGGTCAACTTTAGTGCAAAAGGCTTCAAAGAACTTGAAAGCTTCTGTAGCGAGTAACTGAATTCTAGAGTTGTCATGGCTTTTTGATTTTGTTTAATCAAAGGTAATAATTATTAAACAAACCGCAAGTGTTTTGTCTAATATATTTTAAAAAAGGTTAAACAAAAAAATTATTGAAGCTTTACGACTACTGGTAATTCTGATTATTGGCATTATTTATATTTAGAAGAAAAAAAATAGGGTCGAATGGTCATCCTCCCCTTTACGCAGTTATTGTTATCTATCAACTATTTTTCTAGAGCCATTTGGTCCATTTCTTCGATATATTCCTTCATTTGCTTGATATAATGCATTGCGCGTACATTTTTGGGAAAATCAAGATCTTGACCTACGATTTGGTAACCGGATAAAATGATCTCCGATTTTTGGAATCTTTCTGAAATGCTGAAAATATAATTTTGAATCTGTTCGCTACTCGGAGAGGTGGTAATGACTGTCATTAAATATTCAGGCTCGTGCAACCGATAAACGAGCTGAAGGTCCTCATCAGGAGTATTTTGTCCAAGATAAACCACCTTATGACCTTTCAACTTGATCAGGTATGCTGCAAAAAGCAGTGATATTTCATGTAGTTCCCCTTCCGGCAGGTAAAGCAAAAACTTCTTTCCCCCTCCCTTGTAAATCTGTCCGTCGATGGCAACGATTAATTTTTGTCTGATCAGATTACTCATAAAATGTTCCTGGGCAGGATTGATTGCGCCAGTTTGCCACAAAACTCCGATTTTTGACATGAAAGGATAAATGATGTTGAGCATGGTTTGCTCAAAACCAATCTTAAGAATATTGGCCGAAAGTACCTTTTCAAATCTTTCTTCATCCATCTCGATCATACAAATCGTCAATGCATGGATCTGATCATCATGGGTGAGCGTTTTTTCAGTCAGCCTGACTACTTCCTCCCTCATTTCAGACTCCGTCATGTTTGCAATTTTGCTGATTTTGAATCCATTGTCGTTCAATAACGCTACATTCAAAATCAGTTTGAGGCTTGCATCATCATAAAATCTGATGTTGGTGTCCGTACGCATCGGTTGAAGCAGGTTGTATCGTTGTTCCCAAATTCGGAGTGTATGGGCTTTGATCCCCGACAATTGTTCCAGATCTTTGATTGAATAAGTACTCACAGTAGGTTAGCGTTTAAAGTATTTCTTGGGTACTATGAAAAGGCCGAAGGAAACGGCATCCTCTTTTTTGTTTGTGGCGTGATGTGCCTGATGCGCTCTGAATATTCCCAAAAGGAAATTATTTTTTGGTCTTTCAAACCACTTTACTCTTCGGTGTACAAGCACATCATGGATGATGAAATAGAGTAATCCGTATAAACTGATCCCAACTCCTATCCAAAATCTGTAATCTAAATTTTCTACTCCTATTATTATGAGTATGATCGCAACACTTCCGAAGAGCAATGAAAACAAATCATTGAGTTCGAAAAATGATTTGGATGGCTGATGATGGGTTTTGTGGATATTCCAAAGTGGTCCATGCATGACATACTTATGGATAAACCACCCCGAAAATTCCATGATTGCGAAACCAACTAATATAAATACTACAGCAAACATCAGTGTCATAACTCTAAGTGAAATAGAATGTTTAAGATGAATTTGGATTTAGACAATAAAATACAAAATGGTAAAGAATGTCACCAAATTGAACAAAAGATACCTAGAAATTGCATTTTCTTTGAAAAAAACAGATTTTCTGTATCCAATTTGGATGACAAATGAAACGCCAAACCAACCAATATAATTGGATAATGGGATCACATCTCCTTCCCAAGTCCAAAAATCGAGATTAATAGCCACAGGTTCTATGATGACATCGATTGCCACCATCAATGCAGTAGCTAATACTGCTGCCAACCAATCGTTTTGTATTCTGGATGAAAAGAGATTTCCTGTAAGGTAAACCAGAAGCAGCCAATTTACTCCTATGACCAAAGGAACTTCAAATAGTTGTAGGCCCAAGGTCTTTCCATAGGTGTAATTCCCAAATGGAAATCCGGTATGTATCCCCATTACCTCTGAAGCAAATCCTAAAACCATGGCCGAAACAGCAAAAATTCCAAATGCGCTGTTCCAACCTTGATGAAACAATAACAAAATGCCCAAACTCAGGATCAGGGTAAATGGTGTTGCCATTTGAAAATAGGGACTGACCGTAGGAATGGATAGTCCGATTATTCCGAAGATATAAAATGCAGAAATCACTCCTTTGAAAAGTTTGATCCTATGCTTTTGGATTTCCTGTATTGACTCAATCACGCGTAAATATTCAGATTTATTTGAAAGACTTGGGGGCATGCTGCCGAAATGATTTTGGATTATTCACGGGTGATTAACAACATGAACTTATATTTGTTGGGCAAGGATTGCCACAAAATTAAAGATAAATGTAGAGAAATATGATATTATACAATGTAACAGTCAATATTGATAAAGAATCTGAAATGGAATGGGTGAGCTGGATGAAGGAAACACACATTCCGGATGTCTTGGCTACAGGAATGTTTTTGAAAAACAGGTTTTATAAAATCCTCCATGACAATGAAGATGGATCGACCAATTATTCGGTGCAGTATTTTACCGACAGTATGGAAAAGATCATGGAATACCAACAAAGTTTTGCTGCCAAGCTTCAGGAAGATGTAAATCAGAAATTTAGAGATAGGTTTGTGGTATTCAGAACCTTACTTGAAACCGTAGAATAAGCCATGAACAATATATTCAAATTGATCATTTCAATAATAATTCCTCAGGGAGTCGGAGGATTAGGCGCTTTGGTCACTATTTCCTCCGTACAAAGCTGGTATCAGACCATTAACAAACCATTTTTCACACCTCCTTCTTGGGTTTTTGGACCGGCTTGGACGACACTCTATTTAATGATGGGGATTGCTTTGTTTTTGATCTGGAAATCAAACCATCCCATGAAGAAAACGGCCCTTTGGTTGTTTGCAATCCAGCTTGTCCTCAACGGGATCTGGTCTCCGGCTTTTTTTGGTATGGAATCTCCCATCCTCGGATTATTGGTTATTGTTCCGCTTTGGATCATGATCGTCGTCTGCATCAGGGTATTTTTCCCGATCAATAAAATTGCCTCTTACCTGATGGTTCCTTATTTGCTTTGGGTAAGTTTTGCGACGGCACTGAATGCCGGTATTTGGTATCTCAATTAAAAAGCTATGGCAATAGAACAGGAAATCGGTAAATTCCGCTGCCCGTGGTGTCTGGGTTTTGAAGATTATGTGAAATACCATGATGAAGAATGGGGAGTTCCCGTTTTCGATGACCAAAAACAGTTTGAATTTTTGGTTTTGGAAAGTGCCCAAGCGGGATTAAGCTGGTCCACCATTTTGAAAAAAAGAGAAGGTTATCGGAAAGCTTTTGCAGACTTTGATTACCAGGTTGTGGCAGATTTGCCGGATGGATATGTACAGGAGTTATTGTTGGATTCTGGTATCATTAGGAATGAAATGAAAATCCGGGCAGCCATCAACAATGCCAAAAGATTTATGGAGATCCAGGCGTCACATGGAAGTTTTAGAAATTACATCTGGGATTTCGTGGATGGAACGCCTATCCAAAAACAATTGAAATCCATGTCTGAGGTTCCAGCTACCAGTGCCGTCTCCGATAGACTTGCCAAGGACATGAAATCCAAAGGCTTCAAATTTTTGGGAAGTACCATATTATATGCCCACATGCAGGCCACCGGTCTGGTCAATGACCACTTGGTCGATTGTTTCAGGTATCAAGAAGTGAGAGCCTTGGGCAAATAAAAAAGCCAAGGATAGGGAGATTCCAATTTGCTTGGCTTTAGTGTTTTTTATCAATAGAGTTTTTAAATGAAAGTGAAAAACTCCTATCCAATCATCTATAACCTATTTGACGGGGTTATACGCTTTGCTGTAAGCAGACCATATTTCATAGATCGGATTTCCTGTAGAGCTTAGACCGCTGTGGTGCCACTCGCCATCAATGACCTCATATGTGAATTCAAGACTTGCGCCAACCCTGCTGTCATCTCTTGAGAAAAACTCAATTTTTTCAGTGTATTTGCCATTTTCTGCAGTGTAGGTCCCACCTCCTGTGCCACTAAATTCCTTGGTTTCTGAATTGAAAGCAATCCATTGAAATCTTCCACCACTCAGGATTTTGATTGTTCTTCTTGCTCCCGGAGTGATTTTTGATGTTTCATTGTCACTTTTTCTACCTGTGATTACCCAATTATTGGTCAGGTCATCTTTTGAGTCACTCACCTTTGTCCATATTTCTACCAATTGTTTACCCTCCATTTCTGTAGATATCACAATTTTTCCATCTACCATATCCAAGCTGAAATCGGTCTTTTTACCCACCATTTCAGGATTAAGAGTATAGAAATCCATCATTTCCTGGTATAAGTTGTCCTTGATCGTAAACGGCCCACCTCCGGCACTTACAAATTTGTTGGTGGAAGTTTCCTTAGCTCCAAATGAGAAATAACCATCCTGATATATTTTGATGTATTCGGTATCGGTCATGGCTTTCCCATTTTGATGGGTCATTTTCCATGCTCCTTGTAGATTTTGAGAAAAAACCACTCCGGTGAGAAAGAGGAAGGGAAATATTAATATTTTTTTCATGGTATGATTATATTAGGTTTAGACTTCCAAATTACCATTAAAAACTTGCTTATGAAAACTTTTACACTTGGGCAAAGCAAAGAGCAGGTATTCCAAATGATCCCTGAAAAAAGTATAAAGCTTGTGCAACTAGGAAGTGAAAAAATCTGTATTTCCAGAAATGGGGAGTTGTTTTTTGCATTCGAAGAGTTTTGCCCCCACAGGATGGCTTCTTTGAATCAGGGGACACTTGTCAGAAATGAAATAGTATGTCCATTGCACAGTTACAGGTTTGACCTCGTTACGGGAAGCGTACTTTCGGGCCAATGCCCTGACTTGAAAGTATACAAAGTGCAACTATCAGACGAAGGTCTTGAAATACAGATGTGATTTGAGATTTCAATGTAGTTTTGCACCGTTGGGGATGGGTTTGTCCCCCGTGGCCAAGACAATGTGACCCTCAATATCAGAAAATCCGGTTACCAAAACTTCTGACATGAAGTCCGCAATTTGTTTTGGCGCAAAGTTGCAAACGCAAAGCACCTGCTTACCGATCAATTCCTCTGGTCGGTAGTGAAATGTGATTTGAGCGGAAGATTTTTTGATTCCCAAATCTCCCAAATCTACCCAAATCTTATAGGCCGGCTTTTTCGTTTTAGCAAAATCTTCTGCTCGTACAATCGTGCCAATTCTAAGATCAATACTTTGAAATTCAGTCATGTCAATCGTTTGCATTGATTAGGAATTTTTATATATTTGAAAACTTTCTCCAATTACGGAGAGTTAAATCTACTCAAACCTCGATTATAAATGTTGCAAGTATCAAAAATCTCCAATCTGGGAATGAAAAAGCTTCAACTGACCTTTGTTTTAGGTTTACTAATGAGTTTTGTTTCATTTGCACAATCAGACAGAGAAAGAAATTTCCCTGATTTGCCAAAAAACAATGATGCTGTTTCCCAATATGAAAGTCCTGAATCTTCCAATATGGAATTTAAACAGGAAAACACCCAAAAAACCAATTTGAATCCTGTCAAGGATACAAAATCGACAACTGCCAACGGCTTAAAAAAGGATAACCTTTTGTATAAGCAGGGAGGCGAAAAAGATTCTAAAAAAGAAGAAATATCTACACTCTCATTTAATCTGTTCCTCTATATAGTAGATAGATTTAAGGAAGATTAATGCAAACACCAAAACTTTAAAACAAAAAAAGAGACTAGATTAGTCTCTTTTTTTTTGTCATTATTTTTTAAAAACCCCCATTTTTACCATAAAATCCCATAGAGCAATACCCATCGTTACTGATATGTTAAGTGAATGCTTGGTTCCAAGCTGTGGGATTTCGATGATATAATCGGACGCTTTGATTACTTCATCTTCCACCCCAAAAACTTCATTCCCAAAAACCAAGGCAAACTTTGAATCTGGATTTGGCACAAATTCGTTCAGCATGACACTGTTGCTTACCTGTTCCAAACTACAGATTGTATAACCTTCCTGTTTTAGTTTTTGTATGGCATCCAATGTCGATCCTGCATATTCCCAAATCACAGAATCTGTTGCCCCTAATGCTGTTTTTTGGATATCCTTATGTGGCGGCGTCCCGGTGATGCCGCAGAGATAGATTTTTTCTATACGGAAGGCATCTGAGGTTCTGAATGCAGAGCCCACATTGTTCAGACTTCTTACATTGTCCAAAACAATGACAATCGGAGATTTTTCCTCAGCTTTAAATTCCTCAACCGTCAGCCGGTTGAGCTCTTCCATGTTTAATTTTCGCATGCGGTTTTGTTTCCCTTTTGATATCTTATAATTTCAACCTTTTAATAATTTCAAAATTAACACAAAGAATCAATTCAGAGACCATATGGCCAAGGAGAAGGAAAATGAAGTGAAGGAAACCCCTCTGATGAAACAATACAATGCCATCAAGGCAAAGCATCCTGGCGCTTTGCTTCTTTTCAGGGTAGGGGATTTTTATGAGACTTTTGGGGAAGATGCCATCAAAGCCAGCAAGGTGCTGGACATAGTACTTACTAAAAGGGCAAATGGATCTGCTTCCCATATTGAATTGGCCGGATTTCCTCATCACTCTTTGGATACCTATCTGCCTAAATTGGTACGGGCAGGAAATAGAGTTGCGATATGTGATCAGCTCGAAGACCCAAAAGATGTAAAGGGAATTGTCAAAAGGGGAGTGACCGAACTTGTGACACCGGGGCTTTCTTTCAATGACAATGTGCTTGACAAAAGAAAGAACAATTACTTAGCTTCGGTTTATTTCGGAAAAGAAACCATGGGTATCTCTTTTCTGGACCTTTCTACAGGTGAATTTATGTGTTCTGAAGGGTCTCAGTCTTACATTGAAAAGCTCCTGCAAAGTTTCAGTCCTTCCGAGGTGATCTATTCTAAAGCAGCCAAAGCTAGGGCTGCTGAGATCCTCAAAGATCAGTTTACAACCTTTCATTGTGAAGATTGGGTATTTCAGTTAGACTATACTTACGGAAAGCTTACAGCGCATTTTGCTACAGCTAACCTAAAGGGTTTTGGAATTGAAAATCTTGAACATGGCATCATTTCCGCCGGAGCCATATTGTATTACCTGGAGGAAACAGAACACAAAGAGGTCAAACACATCTCTTCGATTTCCAGAATCGCAGAAGAAAAATATGTATGGTTGGATAAATTCACCATCCGTAACCTTGAGCTCGTTTATTCCCAACAGGATGGAGGAGTGCCCTTGATTAATATCCTTGATCAGACGATAACGCCGATGGGCTCAAGGATGATGAAAAAATGGATGGTTCTGCCCCTTAAGGAGAGAGAAACGATTGAGGAAAGATTGAAGGTGGTGGAATATTTTTTTGAATCACCGGATTTGTGTGAGGAGATTTTGGTACATCTGAAGCATATAGGGGATTTGGAAAGGCTGATTTCAAAAGTTGCCGTGGGAAGAATCAATCCGCGTGAAATGAACCAGCTAAAGAGGGCGCTGAAAAACACGCTTCCTATCAAAGAGATTTTGAAAAACTCCAAAAACGATTCTCTCAAAAAACTATCAGATCAGATCGGTTCCTGCGAATTTCTATTGGACAAAATTGAAAGGGAATTACAGGAAGATGCTCCCATGCTGATCCATCAGGGAGGAATCATCAAGTCGGGAGTAGACGAGGAATTGGACGAATACCGAAACCTGGCAAATACCGGAAAGGATTACCTGGTATCGCTTCAACAGAGAGAAACCCAACGAACTGGTATATCTTCCCTCAAAGTAGCCTTCAATAAAGTTTTTGGGTATTACCTGGAAGTCACCAATTCACATAAAGACAAAGTACCACAGGAATGGATCAGAAAACAGACATTGGTAAATGCCGAGCGGTATATCACGCCGGAGTTGAAAGAATATGAGGAAAAAATCCTCAATGCCGAGGACCGCATGCTTGGGATTGAGCAAAGGTATTTTCTTGCTCTAGTATTGGATGCTTCTGAATATGTCTCACAGATTCAACAGAATGCAAGAATATTAGCCTCGGTGGACTGTTTGCTGTCATTTTCTGTAGTCGCCAAAAGAAACAACTATTGTAAGCCCAAAATCGCGGATACTGATTCTTTGGAAATCAAAGATGGAAGACACCCGGTGATAGAAAGCCAACTACCGATAGGGGAAGAATATGTTCCAAATGACATTTACCTAGATAATGATAGCCAACAGATCATTATCATTACGGGCCCAAACATGGCGGGCAAATCCGCTCTTTTAAGACAGACTGCATTGATTGTGTTGATGGCCCAGATGGGGAGCTTTGTGCCTGCTTCCTATGCAAGGATTGGG
The DNA here is from genome assembly GCF_023502205.1 of Aquiflexum sp. TKW24L. GTDB lineage: Bacteria > Bacteroidota > Bacteroidia > Cytophagales > Cyclobacteriaceae > Cognataquiflexum. Next base: position 25,131 of record NZ_JAMFLG010000039.1, read on the forward strand.
ATTATTGACAAAGTATTTACGCGTGTGGGTGCTTCGGATAATCTGTCCAAGGGAGAATCCACTTTCATGGTGGAGATGACTGAGACAGCAAGTATTCTCAACAACCTTTCCGACAGAAGCCTCGTATTGATGGATGAAATAGGCCGGGGTACATCCACCTACGACGGTATTTCTATCGCTTGGTCGATAGTTGAGTTTTTGCATAATCACCCAAAATTTAGAGCAAAAACCCTTTTCGCAACGCATTATCATGAATTGAATCAGTTGGCAGACGATTTCCCAAAGATCAAAAACTTCAATGTATCAGTAAAAGAAGTAGGGAACAAGGTGATCTTCATGCGGAAATTGAAGGAGGGAGGAAGCGAACATAGCTTTGGTATCCATGTGGCACAGATGGCTGGTATGCCAAATCCTGTTGTATTGAGGGCGTCCGAAATCATGGGGCATCTGGAAAAAGACAAAGAAATGAATGCTCCCAAAGACAGAATCAAAGACATGCCCAAAAGCAACTACCAGTTGAGTCTTTTTGATGCTGACCCTAAATTTAAGGAGGCACAGGAAATGCTGTCCGCTATTGACATCAATACCATTTCACCTATTGAAGCATTGATCAAACTGAATGAAATCAAGAAGAAGTTAGGAAATTGAAACTTAAATGGATTTGCGTAATTTAAAATACGAATATTAGACAGATAGCTTTAGATTTGGGCACTATGGATATTTCTTTACTGGAAGAATTAAGAAATCAGAATAAGTTATCGGAATTTTTTTCATATAAAAATGACAGAGAATTCATCCCCCACCCTGATGAGGATGGGCTTATAAGGGATTTGGAAAAAATCAGCAACAGCATCGGAATGAAAGAGGGGATTATCATAGGCTGCTTTGATTACCGCTATATGAGTCTTCCGTTTTTTACTGAAAATATTGAGGATCTAAGTGGACATTCTGCAGAGTTTTTGAGAGCAAATGGACTTGCAGGAGTGATTTCGGCCTTGCACCCGGAAGATGCAAAAGAACATGTTGCATTTAATAATCTATTTTTGGAGGTTTTCCAGCAGGCAAGCATTACTGAGAAAAAAACCTTTGAGCAGTCCTATACACTTCGGTGGATTCATAAGATCAGTCAAAAGGAAATCTGGTTTTTTACCAAAGCCAAACCTTACCTGATTGATGAAAAGGGAAACTTTATTTATGACCTACATATCGGACTTTTGATCACGAATAATGAGCACCTGAAGGGATACGATTGGAGCTATTCCTATGTCAGGGATGATGGTGCCAAAGTGGTGCATCAAAAGGATACGCCCCAAAGAAAAGACCTCGATCTATCAAAGAAAGAAAAAGAAGTAGCCTTATTATTATTGGAGGGGCTTGATTCACAGGAAATTGCCAACAGGATGTTCATTTCGATCAATACGGTCTTTACCCACAGAAAAAAAATATTGAAAAAAATGGGGGCGAAGAACTCCAATGATTTGATGAAAATTCTCATCTCCAATAAATTGAAATAAATGCCTGATTATCAATTTTTATGAGATGATAACAGGTAAAAGACAAAATTTTTTAACGATGGACTTTTGCTATTTTGGAAAACTGCTTTACATTTGCACTCACAAAAGACAAAAGCGTAAGGTTTTTGTCAGATTTAATGAAATAATGAGAGTGGCTTACCCGATAGCTTTTTCGAGCTAGTACATGGGTCGTTAACTTGAAAAATTGAATGCGAGAGTAGCTCATCCGCGATAGCTATCGGGAGGTAGAGAACAAACCGTTTATTTGAAATATTGATTGCGAGAGTAGCTCAGCTGGTAGAGCACGACCTTGCCAAGGTCGGGGTCGCGAGTTCGAATCTCGTCTCTCGCTCAAAAAGCCCTTGCAGAAGGGCTTTGTTGTTTTTGGTAATTTTGAAATCTCTAACAAGTTAGAGAATGCCGGGATGGTGGAACAGGTAGACACGCAAGACTTAAAATCTTGTGAGAGCAATCTCGTGCGGGTTCGATTCCCGCTCCTGGTACAAGCTTCGCTTTCAGCGGGGCTTTTTTTTTGCATTTTTTCCAAATTGTTTAAATAACCATCATTAAGGTGTTTATAATTTTAACAAAAGGGGTATTTTTGAAAATATACCCCAATGTTTGGTTTCAGATAAAATAAATCAAGATGCATCTAAGCTCTAACATAAAAATCCTGAGGAAGAAGAAATCCATTACCCAGGAAACGATGGCAGCATCTATCGGGATCAGTAGGTCCAAGCTTGCAGGCTATGAGCTGAACATCAACCCCCCTTTGGAAACGCTTCTTATGATTGCGGATTACCTTGGGGTATCTATTGATTTGCTTTTGAGAAAAAATCTGGAAGAACTTTCAGAATTTAAATTGCGTGAATTGCTGGATACCGACCGTTTTTTGAAAGGTAAAAACCTTAGAATATTAGCAACAACAGTAGATGCTGAAGGAAAAGAACTGATCGAAGTGGTTTCCCAAAAAGTGAAAGCAAGTTATCTCGCCGGATTTTCAGATCCGGAATTTATCGGTGAGCTTCCACGGTTTACATTACCGTTTTTGCCGCAGGATAAAAAATACCGCGTTTTTCAGATTGATGGGGATTCGATGCTTCCCATCCCTGATGGGGCTTGGATTGTGTGCGAATATGTCGATGACTGGACGAGAATCAAGGACGGAGAAAAATATGTGGTTTTGACCGATTCTGAAGGCATAACATTTAAAATTGCCTACAATATTGTTAAGGAAAATGAAAAATTATTACTTTGTTCTTCTAATCCGATATTCAAACCTTTTGAGGTCGATCTCAGGTCAATTAGGGAGGTCTGGAAGTTCCGACTGATGATTGTCTGAACCTTTTAAAGATTTTATTTTGAAAAACGTGCACATTTATTTTCTTTTTTTTATAAATTTCATATCGCCCAAATTTTAAATTGTTTTTTAAATAAAAGAGGATTTTGTAAGACAAAACAGGATTTAAATCGTTGTATGTCTAAGATTACGGGAATGTTTATTGACTAATGGAGTAATAACCTTAAACGATCAGTAAATATGAGAGACTTTGCGGTATTTGAAACCCCACTTGGGAATGTCAAGGCAGATGCCTGGGACGGATATTTAGTCAGTTTAAAATTTTCTGATCAAGATCCCACAGACGATTCGTTTGATGGGATTTTGATGGATGTCTGGATTCAGCTTGGACTTTATTTCCAAGGGAAGCTCAAGACATTCGACGTTCCTGTTGCACTTGGTGGAACGGACTTCCAACATAAGGTCTGGATGGAGGTAAATAAAATACCTTTTGGGCAGACTGTTTCTTACCAAAAAATCGCAAACAACCTAGGTAATCCACAAGCAGTAAGAGCAGTAGGAACTGCAGTCGGTGCAAATCCGATTTTGATTATGCTTCCTTGTCACAGGATCGTTGGACAGTTTGGTCAGCTTACAGGATATGCAGGAGGTCTTTGGAGAAAATCTAAATTACTTGAACTCGAACAAAAAGATAAAATCGGAAAACAAGTACAGCTCAATTTCTGATAATTTTGTTTTTGAGATTGAAGTGTATCATTCAGGCCTGATTGGGAAACCTTTCAGGCTTTTCTTATTTTTATCCCAATAATTCTATTCTTAAGTTTTCTAATCCTTCCTAATCTATTGCCAAGTATTCATGGTCCAAATCATTGATTATTCCCCCGACCTCCAGCCTTATTTTGAAAAAATCAATAAAGCATGGGTTCAAAAGTATTTTTCATTAGAACCATTTGATATTGAACAGCTCCTCAACCCCCAAGAGATTATCTTAAATAAGGGTGGAGCGATCATTTTTGCCAAGGAAGGAGAGGAAATAATAGGTACGGTAGGGCTTTCCAAATCAGCAGAAGGAATATTTGAAATGATAAAAATGGCCGTTATCCCTCAAGCCCAAGGTAGAAAAGTTGGCCAGTTACTAGCCACCTCAATTTTGGATAAGGCTAAAACTATGGGAGCCAAAAAGGTCGTCCTTTATTCCAATACCAAATTGGAAGCTGCATTGAACTTGTACCGGAAGTTTGGATTCAAAGAAACACCTCCCGAATGTGGAAAGTATGGAAGGTGCGACATCAAAATGGAAATCGATTTGTGATGGAAAAAATCCTTTGAGGTGACAATTTAAGAGAAACCTAAAATTTTCCAATTTTCCAATCTTCCAATCCCCCAATCTTCCAATTTCTCTCATCCTTAGCATTCTTCCCTTTTTACCCTACCTTTGCAGACCAAAAATCAATAATAAATCCAGCGGTTCAATTACCCGCTTCATCAAAAATTATGGAAAATACCAAATTACAAGTTTCGGAAGGAACGATGCTTCCTGTAATGGAAGCTTTTTACACCATTCAGGGAGAAGGGACGTTTTCTGGAAGTCCTTCTTACTTTATCAGACTCGGAGGCTGTGATGTAGGGTGCGTGTGGTGCGATGTCAAAGAATCATGGGAAGCGGAAAAATGGCCTATACTTTCTGTGGAATCCATCGTCAATCAAGCTATGACCTTTCCCGGCCGAACAGTGGTAATCACAGGAGGAGAACCTTTGATGTATAAGCTCGGTCCATTGACTGCGACGCTTAAGAAAAATGGATTCAGGATACACATAGAAACATCGGGAGCACATCCTTTTTCGGGAATATTTGATTGGGTCTGTTTTTCCCCAAAAAAATTCAAAAAACCCCATCCAAGTATTTACGATAAAGCTGATGAATTGAAAGTCATAGCCTATCATAACTCGGATTTTTTATTTGCGGAGGAGCATGCTGCCAAGGTAAAATCTACCTGTCAAAAACTGTTACAACCCGAGTGGAGCAAAAGAGAAACCATGACAAATAGGGTCATTGACTATGTAAAAACCAACCCAAATTGGAAAATCTCGTTGCAAACACATAAATTTATGGATATCCCATAACCCATGAAGATAAGCCTTCTTAGTTTAGCTCTGTTTTTTTTCATATCTCTATCATTTGGTCAGGGCTATTCCATCATTGACAATAAGGCGATCAAAATGCATCAGGAAGGCGATGAATTGGTACAGAAACGGATGTATGACGAAGCTTTAGAAAAGTACAAAGCCTCCATCCAAAGGGAGGCTGGTTTCTTGGAATCATACATCAAATGGGGGAGAATCCTGTTGACCAAAGGAAAACCCCAAGAAGCAATTGAAGTGGCGGAAAAGGGAGAGGCTAGGGCCCGTCAGGCAAAAAACCAGATTAAAGGCGAATTCAAATGGCTCAAAGTCCATTGCTACCTTGCCATGGGAAGATTTGGAGAGGCTTTGGCAGAATTTGAGGGCGCAAATCCACTGCTCGACCAAAGTTTCAAACAGCGGATAGATTATAGGGAAACAGAAAGTCAGATGAGGTTCATCGGAGAGCAACTCGAAAAGTCCCTTTCCATAAAAAAGGAAAAGCTTCCGGAACCTTTAAATCAATTTTCACTACAGTATTTTCCTGTACTGACTGCCGACAGCAAGAAAATTATTTTTGTCAAGAGAGACGGACTGAAGAATTTCGAACACGAAGATTTATTCATCAGCCGGTTTTCGGAAGAAGACAGCCTTTGGTCTGAACCGGAAAGTATTTCCAATACCATCAATACCAATTACAATGAGGGAACCTGTACCATATCTGCTGATGGGAAAATCCTGATTTTTTCTTCCTGCGAGACGCCTGATTCATTGGGAGATTGTGATCTCTATATCGCCTATAAGATCAATGATGCCTGGCAAAGACCTTCAAATATGGGGAAATCAGTGAATTCTCGATTTTGGGATTCACAGCCCTCTTTATCTGCTGATGGACGGATCCTGTTTTTTTCCTCTAATAGAAGGGGAGGTTTTGGAGGAAGGGACCTTTGGTATTCACTACGGATGCCAAACGGGGGTTGGTCTGAAGCCAAAAACCTTGGTTCTTTGGTTAACACTCCAAAAGATGAGGTTTCTCCTTTTATATATTTCAACAATGAAATCTTGTTTTTTGCGTCGAATGGTCACAGGGGTTTTGGAGGACAGGATATTTTTGTTTCTAGGGTGGAAAATGGAGTTTTTACCACTCCCGAGAACCTCGGCTATCCGATCAATGATCATTTGGATCAGTTTTCACTTTTTATTACCGCCCAAAGAGATTATGCCTATTATACAGAGAACACCTTCAACGAAAGTAAGGAGGAGCGTTCCTACCTCTACAAATTCAAGTTCCCTGAGGAAATTTCCCTCGGTGAAAACTTGATTGTCACCCAGGGAAAGGTATTCAACAGCAAAACCGGCGAACCGGTAGACGCTAGACTATCGCTTGTAAGCCTTAGCAATGACAGTACCCTCTATGAATTCCGATCAGATGGCAAAACAGGAGAATTTATGATGCTCTATCCTGACAAATCTTTTTCCGGACTTTATGTAGAAAAAGAAGGATACCTTCCAAAAATCTATAACGTGGACAGAGATAACCTCAAAAACCAAAAAGAACTTCAAGTATCTTTGATGCCCATCGCTCCCGGAGAGGAATTCGTTTTTGAAAACATATTTTTTGATTTAGACAAGTCGGATCTCAAACCTGAATCTTCCAGCTCTTTAAAAAGACTTCATAATTTTTTGCTTGAAAACCCTAAAGTGGTCATTACCATCATCGGTCATACCGATAATCAAGGCACCCCTGCTTATAATGAAAATCTAAGCTTAAGAAGAGCAGAAAGCGTCAAAAGGTTTTTGATTGAAAAAGGAGTACCCGAAAATCGGGTGGCTACGGAGGGAAAAGGAGACCGTATCCCGATACGTCCAAACGATACCGCTGAAAATAAGGCCCTCAACAGGAGGGTAACCATCTCGATTAAATAATAACTAATATGATTTGTAATGTTTAGGTTATATGTCTATACATTATTTTTAAGAATGATTCAATGACTTATTAAAATTTTGATATTTTTTGATAATTTGATATAAATACCTGTTTTGAGTAAGTTTTCGGTATTTTATATTGACAAAGAATCTTTTATTAAAACAAAGGTTAAAATTAGAAAAATTTTATAATTTATTATTAAAAGTATATCTATTACCTAATTACCAAAACTATATTTTATATTATCTCATTTTAATTATTATTGAAAATAAAAGAATGAACCGATGCTTTTTTTATCCTTATGAAAATAATGTTAACAAAAGTTAAAAATAATTTTATTTCGTTAACCCCCAGATAATAGCCCAAAATATCCTAACCTATTGGGTTAAATACTATTTGTATAAATTTAAATTTTATTTTTTGTAAAAAATCAAAATTTTATTAACCCATAGTTCAGTTGCCACATATGTAAATTTTTTAAATGATTTTGGATTATCCGAGGTTAATGGATAAAATTGGACAATCGTTATAAACCAAAAAAATAAATTATGAAGAAAGTTTTACTTCTAGGACTAATGCTTCTTTTCGTAGGTGCAGCAGCATTTGCGCAAGGTCGTGTAGTGACTGGAACGGTGACATCCGGCGAAGACCGTCTGCCGTTACCAGGTGCTTCAGTTTTGGTGAAAGGTACTACAATCGGTGCAGCCACCGATTTGGATGGTAAATTTTCACTCAATGTACCAGATGGCAGAAATGTCCTGGTAATCAGTTTCACTGGTTTTGTTGACCAAGAGATTTCCCTTGGCAATAGAACTCAGATTGTTATTGAATTGCAACCCGACATTTCGAGTTTGGGAGAAGTAATCGTAACCGGTTATGGAACCACTCCAAAAAGGGAAGTAACAGGTGCAGTATCTTCTGTAAAAGGAGATGTGATTGCAAATCTTCCTTTGCAATCATTTGACAGAGCCTTACAAGGTAGAGCGGCAGGTGTACAGGTAAGATCTGCAAATGGTCTTCCGGGCGGTGCGGTCAATATCCGTATCAGAGGTGTAGGCTCCATCAATGCTGGTAATGAACCATTGTTTATTATAGATGGTGTTCAATTAAACAACCAGTCTAATGCTTCATTTACCCAATCCAACCCGCTTGCTTTCTTAAACCCTAATGACATCGAGTCAATGGAAATCCTGAAAGATGCTGCTTCTGCTGCTATCTACGGCTCTCAGGCTGCCAACGGTGTTGTGATTATCACAACCAAAAGAGGAAAGCAGGGAAAAGCAAGATTTGAATTCAATGCCTTCGGTGGCCAAACACAGCCGATGAAATATTTGGATGTCTTGGGAGGTTCCGAATGGTACAATATGAGGAAGGAAGCATGGATAAATTCAGGTAATGCGCTTCCTGAAGCAAATACCCTAAGTAATATGGCCCGCTTGCCTGCAAACTGGCAAACCTTAACTGCGGCTGATCTTGATGCTATTGGTCAAGGACTACAAACCTATGATTGGCAAAGAGAAGTAATGGGAACAGGAAAAATTCAAAATTATGAATTGTCAGTTTCAGGTGGAGATGACAAGACTACTTTCTTCCTTTCAGGTTCATACAACTACCAGGAATCATCTTTCAAGCCTGTTGATTTTGAAAGAGGAACAGTAAGGTTGGCATTGTCACATCAAGCCACCCCAAGATTGAATATTGAAACAAGTATCAACTTGTCTACTTTCCAACAAAATATTCCTTTTGCCGTAGGTGGTGCATTCTTAGGTAACCCTGCATTCTCCTCATCAGCTGTGCTTCCTCACAATCCAATCTACAACGAGGACGGAACTTTCAACACTGCAATAGGTGGAGTTTTGGGACAAAATGTTGTTTTGGTGAATGCTTATAACTCAGGTTTACAAAGGACCAACACTGTGGTTGGTAACATTGTAGCTAACTACAAAATTCTAGACAACTTGGTATTCAGGTCCTTATTTGGTCTGGATTACAGGTTGCTACAGGGTGAATCATACAGGGATCCTAGGACTCCTGATGGTGCCGGTGTTGTGGGTAGAGCTTCTGAACAGTCTGACTGGAGAACAAGATTTATCACTACCCAGACTTTGAACTGGAACAAAACCTTCAATTCAGTACACAACGTGTCAGGGATCTTCGGTTTGGAATATGTTTCTGAGACTAGACAAGGTCTTTCAGGTGCAGGGATCGGTTTTCCTACATTCCAATTCAGAACAATTCAATCCTCAGCCACTCCGGAATCAATTTCGGGTTTCTGGACAGGTTATAAAAGAGCTGGTGCTTTCATCTCAGGAAGCTATGATTATAAGAAGAAATATTTGGCAACAATTACTGCCCGATACGATGGATCTTCCAGATTTGGTGCCAATAACCAATTTGGTTTGTTCCCATCCATCAGAGTAGGTTGGAATATCGTAGAGGAAAGCTTCCTGAAAAATAGTGAGGCTGTGTCTGACTTGAAATTGAGAGCTTCTTATGGAAAGACCGGTAATGATCAGATTGGAAACTTCGCAGCTAGAGGACTTTACGGTGGTGGAGGTAACTATGCCGGTCAGGCAGGTATCAGACCTAGTTCACTTGCTAACCTTAACCTCGGTTGGGAATCTAACGTGACTTTTAACCTAGGTCTTGATTATGGTTTCTTAAGCAACAGAATCACAGGTTCATTAGATGTATTTGACAGAAGAACCAGAGATTTGCTTTTGGATCAGCCAATTATATGGACCAATGGTTTTAGTGACATAGCCAATAATGTGGGTGAATTGCAGAATAAAGGTATTGAGTTTGAAGTTTCTACCATCAACATCGACAAAGGTGGTTTCAGATGGAACACTTCCTTCAACTTCACCTATATCAAAAACCAGATTATCAGCCTGTATGATGATTTACAATTCCTTCCTGCTAATCCGGGACTTGCTGTAGGGCAACCTGTTGGAAATCCTCAAAATGATGGCGTTGCAGCACCAGGTTCCTTTTTTGCGGCGACTTATGCCGGGGTCAATCCTGCAACAGGACGTCCAATGTGGTATGATATCAATGGAAACATCACCTATTTGCCATTGGCAGCTGACAGACAATATCAAGGTTCTAACTTGGCCACCACATTCGGAGGTTTGAACAACACCTTTTTCTATAAAGGATTTGAATTGACTGCATTCTTTACTTATGAATATGGTGCTGTAGTCACTGACGGTCAGTACTCTTTCTTAAGAGAAAATGGTACACGTCTTACTTTGAACGCTTTAAGAGAAGTCCATGACAGAAGATGGACTACTCCGGGTCAGATCACAGATATTCCTCGAAACCTGACTACAAATGCAGGAAATGAGGCAAGAGGTGCAGGTCGAAATTCCGGTTCTGCAGGTCTTTTGAAAGCAGACTTTATCAGATTAGCTCAGCTGACATTTGCCTATAGTTTCAGCCCGACATTGGTAAGAAATCTTGGATTGACAAGAGCGAGAATTTATGCACAGGGATTGAACCTTTGGACTTATACAGACTATCCGGGATACGATCCTGAGTTCGTAGGTGCAGGTACTGGTCAGATTCCTATGACTAAAAACTATACCATAGGTGTTCAAATCGGATTCTAAACATCTTAAGGAAATGAAAAATATGAAATTTATAAATAAAATTGTCTTATCCTTTGTCTTTGCAGGAACCTTCCTATTTACTTCCTGCGATGACCTACTACAAGTTGAACCAAGACAATCTATCGATGCCAACGGAGCATTGAATACTCCCGATGCACTATCAGCCGCACTCAACTCTGTTTATGCGAGATTGAGACCGGTTTCTAATTATGGTAGGGACTTATTGGCGCTTTCAGATGCTTTAGCAGATGTTGGTCAGACTACTTCGAATTCTGGTCGTTTGATCGGTGAAAATAACAACCAACCCAATGCACATTTTGGAGCAGGGTTTTGGGCAAACAGTTATTTTGCAATCAATGAAGCCAATCTCATCCTTGCTGCTCTTCCGGCAGTTCAAGGCGCATCTGCAGCACAATTGGCAAGATGGGAAGGAGAAGCTAAGTTCTTAAGAGCTTTGTATTACTTCGATTTGGTTAAGGTGTATTCCTACATCCCTACTGCCATCTATACCCCAGGGGTAACAGACGAAGGCGGTATTCCTTTGGTATTAGAAGGAGTAATTACCTCTGATGCAGCATTGTCCCGTCAGTCTTCAAGAGCAACCATCGATCAGGTTTATACCCAGATCTATACTGATCTTGAATCTGCTAAAACTTTGTTGACTTCAAGAGGTACTTATTTTGCTTCATCTGCAGCAGCATCAGCTTTGTTGTCGAGGGTAGCTTTATATAGAGGTGATTGGGCAAAATCAGTGGCTGAATCTACTACCGCGCTAGCAAGTACTGTCGGAACTGTCTTGTCTGGACAAGCTTATATCAATGGCTGGAGAGCAGAAGTAAATCCTGAGTCTATGTTTGAGGTAAGGTTTGCAATTCCTGCCGAAGCTATAGGTGTAAATGAGTCTCTTCAAACTTCCTACACAACCCTTCTTAACTTGACTGCCAACAAAAATTCTCAAGGTGGTTGGGGTGACTTTATCCCAAATGCAAGAGTAAGAGGATTCTTTGGATTGACTCAACTTCAACTTGGCAATCCTGCTACTGATAATAACAACTGGGATGTGACTAGAAATTCAGACATCAGGGCTTTCTTGTACACCACCGGAAACACTGTAAGAGGTGCAGGACGTCAGATCGAAAGTATCAAATTTGCCTCCAAAAATGGATTTGCGTACGGAGACAATGTACCTGTGATCAGAAAATCTGAAATGCATTTGAACAGGGCTGAAGCGAACTACCATATTCCTGGAAACGAAGGAGCTGCATTGACTGAATTAAACGCTTTCAAAGGTTTAAGAGGTCTTCCTGCAGTTGCTTTGACAGGTCAGGCATTATTGGATGAGATTCTTTTGGAGAGATTCAAAGAGTTTGCATTTGAAGGCCACAGATGGTTTGATTTGAAAAGATATGGTAGAGATGTTGTGAAAACTACGCCAGTTGTCAATTTGGCATTTGATGATTTCAAAATCCTTCCTCCTATCCCACAAAGAGAAGTTGATGGTAACCCTAATTTGAACCAGAACAGAGGCTACTAAAATCGAATTGAACATGAAAAAGATATTAGCATTATTATCATTTACCTTGGTTTTGGCCTTCTCCTCTTGTATTGAGCAGAATTACCCAACTTGGTCAGGAGCTGTAGTCGAATTTCAGGATGCCGTAGTTAGGGCTCCTGCGGCAGGTGTGACCTATCCAAGGATTATTGTAGCAAATACAGTAGGGACTGTCAACCTTCAGGTCAATCTAGTTTCAGCGCATAAATCAAGTGATGAAACCATTACTTATAAAATAGTACCTGAAGGAACGACCGGTGTTGCGGGAACAGATTTTGTAGTTTCCGGATCTGTTGTAATACCTGCCGGTTCAAGTACTGCAAACGCTGTGGTAACCATCCCAAATACAGGGCGTATCGGTGGAGCAGTTGACGTATTGCTTGAACTTGAGGGAAATGCTCAAATTCCTGCAAGTGAGAATCACAAACGAGTACAGATTAGAATCACAAGACCTAATCCTGCACCTTAAATAAAATTGAAATTAATTTGAAAAAAGGCTGGGGAACCAGCCTTTTTTTTTTACTTTTGAAAATGATGAAGTTTAGTTTAAAGAGTATTATAGCATTGCTTTTTGTTGGATTATGTAATCCTGCATTGGCACAGTTGAAGTTATTGAAAGATGATGCTTCAGGAGGGAGACCTATAACATCAAATCCTTATGCAGAATTCAAAGGGTCTGCCTACTTATTGGATTTTGAAGTAGGTAGTATTCTTTTCTCGGAAAAGGATACAGCAAAAAATATGATCATCGCCTTCAATGCGTATGATAACACCTTAGAACAGAAAATGGACGGCAACTTGTTGGCATTTATTCCAAGTAAAATTTCCGGATTTATTCTCAATACAGGTTCTAAACCTCGGGAATTCAGATCGGGTTATTCTATCCCTAAAATTGGATCGAATGTATTTGTTGAAATTTTGGTAGATGGGGAATATACTTTGATCAGTCACCATTTCAAAACCTTGGGAGATGACGTCAATGCTGCGTATGGTTCCCAAAAGTCCAAAGCATTCCAAAATGTAGAGCAGCTATATGTCGTAAAAGATGGTAATGCTCTCATGTTGAAAACCAAACCGAAATTTCTACAGGAAACTTTTGGTTCGGACACACCGAAAGTCAACAAATTGATCAAGGATTATTCCTTGGACATCAAAGAAAGATCAGATGTCATCAGATTGGTAAGACTTCTCAATACCTGATAAATTTTTAAATCAAACCCTTTCGATCCGAAAGGGTTTTTTTCATGCTTTATTAGATTTGTCTATCCTTATACTTTTTGTGTATTTTTGCACCTCATTAGAATTTGTGAATGGTACACGTTTGTAGAAAAGAGCATTTCAACGCAGCCCATAAGCTTTGGAATCCCAATTGGTCGGAGGAAAAAAATACAGCAGTATTTGGTCCTTGTGCCAATGTTAATTGGCATGGGCATAATTTTGAGCTAATAGTCACTGTAAAAGGTCTCCCCGATCCTGAGACAGGTTTTGTGGTGGATTTAAAGCAGTTGAGCACTTTGATCAGGACATTGGTCATAGACAAAGTGGACCACAAAAACCTCAATGTGGATGTTGATTTTATGCTGGGCAAAATGGCAAGCTGTGAAAACCTCATCATGGAATTTTGGAAAATCCTTGAGCCCGCTGTCAACCTAATCGTCCCTAGGGGAAAATTATACAAACTCACTCTTTACGAAACCCCTAGAAATTTTGTGGAGTACTTTGGGGAGTAGTAATTTGGTTGGTAAAAAGCTGAGTTTTATTTGTGGTAAGAAGTAAAAGGTGAGAGGTGGGGTCAGCCCTGAATCTGAGATTTTTTTTTGATTTGGAATCCTTTTATTTTTTGTTAAATTAATAAGTTAATTTAACAGACTTGCTCATGACCTTTGTAAGCAACTACAAGAATCTGGAGGTTTATATTTTGTCAAGATCTTTGGCTTCGAATATTTTCTTGTTAACAAAAAAATTTCCAAAGGAGGAAATGTATTCACTTACTGATCAAATCCGAAGGTCGTCAAGGTCTGTGGGTGCTCAAATAGCAGAATCATGGGCCAAAAGAAGATATGAAAAACATTTTATCAGTAAGTTGACAGATGCTGATGCGGAAATCATGGAGACACAGCATTGGATCGAAATCGCATTCGACCTTAAGCTGATATCAGAAGAAGAGTTGACCAAAGTGTTGAATGATTGTGCTTCAATTAATAGAATGCTAAATTCAATTATCAATAAATCCTCCCAATTCTGCAAATAACTTACCTTACCTCTCACCTTTTACCTTCAACTTTTAACCTCTCACCTTTAACCTCCCACCTCTTACCACAACAATGAAATACTACTTCATATCAGGTGAAAGATCCGGCGACCTCCATGCCTCCAACCTTATCCGGGCCATCAAAGCCTTGGATCCTAAAGCTACCTTTCGTGGCATGGGTGGAGACTATTCCAAAAATGAAGGACTTTCACTCTGCGCCCATTATGATGAAGTGGCAGTCATGGGTTTTGTGGAGGTATTGTTTGGATTCAGAAAAGTATTGAAATACCTATCACAGATCAAAAAAGATATTCTTGACACCAAACCTGACATCCTCATCCTAGTGGATTATGGGGGTTTCAACATGAAAATGGCAGCTTTTGGGAAAAAGCAAAACATCCCCGTCCATTATTATATTCCACCCAAAGTCTGGGCCTGGAACCAAAAAAGAGCTTTTAAAATAAAAGAGTTCACAGATCAGGTATATTCAATTCTCCCATTTGAACCGTTATTTTTTGAGAAGTTTGGAGTTAAAATTGAATATGTAGGAAATCCCTTGTTGGATGAAATAGCCAAATTTGAACCACATCCCTTTTTCCATCAAAAGAACAGCCTAAGTTACAGTCCAATCATTGCCTTACTTCCTGGCAGTAGAAAACAGGAACTCGACAACATGATGCAGGTCATGCTGCAGGTAGTCAAAAAGTTTCCCAATGCGCAGTTTGTCATTGCAGGGGTTACCAATCTAGGCCCTGCGCTCTATGAACCTGCGATCAAAGCCGGGATCAATGTGACATACGATCAGACTTACGACCTCCTTCACCATGCCAATGCTGCTGTTGTTACATCCGGGACTGCCACTTTGGAAACAGCCCTTTTTCGAGTTCCCCAAGTGGTCGTTTACAAGACCTCTAGTATCAGCTATGCCATCGCCAAAAGGCTTATCAGGGTTCCGTTTATCTCCTTGGTGAACTTGATCGCCGACCGGAAAGTGGTAACCGAACTGATCCAAGATGATTACAACATTGATAACCTCAGTCAGGAACTGAACCTGATCCTTTCCAATATTCTTCACAAGGCAGATATTTTGGATGGCTATACCGAAATCAAAGAAAAATTAGGAACCAAATCTGCTTCAGATACAGCTGCGAAAATGATTTGTGGCAGTTTAGGGATTAACCATTGAGGATATTTTACCTTACAAAATAGACACATAGCCCACATAGATTTTTAGAAGAAAATAATAAAGGATTTATATGGTCAATTTAATTTTTGAAATCAATAATCTCTGACCAAG
>NZ_JAMFLG010000004.1 GCF_023502205.1 Aquiflexum sp. TKW24L
GAATATCTCAGGGATGGGTGCAGCCCATCCATAGAAAAATCGAACGAGTATGGAAAGCCCTGAAAGGGCGAAATAACCACATCGTCGAGGACAAAAAAAATTTCCAAAATCCAAAGCCATCATTTCTTCCTTTTTTAAAAATCTCCTATTGACTTCATTTTGTTAATACATACCTTTAAGAAATGAGATTTTTGATTTTTTTCACCATTTGGATGATAATCGAAAAAATATGAACACAGAAAAGCAACTTCTGAAATTCTCGGTTTATGGCGCTTTGCTTTCTGCACTCTTGGCTGTGGTTTGGGGTATTTTCGAAAACTCCAAAATCATCCTTTTTGACGGCATTTATTCCTTGATCAGTGTAGGGCTGTCCATGATTTCCCTCATCACTGCTTCCTTTATGGCTAGACAGGATTTTGACCGGTTTCCATATGGCAAAGAAATGATTGAACCCATCATTATCTTGGGCAAATTCCTTGTCATCACCATCCTTTGTCTTTTTGCTTTATTCTCCGGAATATCGACTTTACTTTCAGGAGGACAAGAGGTCAATGCCGGTTCGGGATCGATTTATGCCTTTATCGCCACTTTGAGTTGCTATCTGGTCCACTTGGTATTGAAAAAGAAACAAAAACACATCCCTTCCGGCCTGATCGAAGCTGAGTCGCAACAGTGGCTGATGGACACTTTTCTCAGCTTGGCTGTATTGCTTGGGTTTTTATTGTCCATCGGATTGGGCTATACCACTTACAGCCATTTGATGCCCTATATGGATCCTCTGATGGTCATTGTGGTATCAGGGTATTTTCTCAAAGTACCGATTACCAATATGGGTTTGCAGATCAGGGAAGTGCTGGATATGAAAGCCGATACCAAATACCTTGATCTATGTCAACAAATCGTGGAAAGTATTGAAAAGGAATACCAATTTCAGGAGTCGTTTTTGAGAGTTTCAAAGTCAGGGCCAAAACTTTTTATAGAAATAGACTTTGTGGTATCACCTGAAGGATGGCAACCTAGCCTTTCGGAACAGGATGGTATCAGGGAAGAAATCCTGACTAAGATGAAACCAATCTCCCTCAAAAAATGGCTGAACGTGGCGTTTACCAATGATAGGAAGTGGGCGGTGTAGACAGCAATCGTCACCCTGAGGAACGAAGGGTCTCCTTGTATTGGTTGTATTGGTTGTAGGGGTTGTAATGGTTGTAATTGTTGTAATTGTTGTCTGCTTCGCGTTGTCGGGTTGCTAGGATATTGGTTAATGGTTGGTTATTTGGTTATTTGGTTAACTGATTCCGTGAAGAATTAGCGGTTTCTCATAATCTTGAACCGATGTTAAAACAATTCTCGTTTCTCGCATCTCGCATCTCGCATCAAATCTCTCGTTTCTCGTTTCTTAGGTCCCTGAGCGAAGTCAAAGGGCTCACCTCTCGCCTCTTAGGTCCCTGAGCGAAGTCGAAGGGCTCGCCTCTTGATTCTTGAAAATTACTGCTACTTTAGCACATGCTCAAAACCCAACATTATCTATTACCCTTACTATTTCTGCTTTTTTCCCTACAGCAAGTCTCCGCTCAATCCAAAGTGAATTGGCACCAAGTTTCCAAAGTCGTGGACGGGGATACTTTTTGGATTGTCAATGAAAATCAGGAAAGAGAAAAAATCCGTCTGATTGGGGTGGATGCACCGGAATCTAGAAAAACTGGAAAAAAAGAAATTGGATACTACGGCAAAGAATCAAAAATCTTTCTTGAACAACTTTTGACAGGAAAAAGGGTGCGGCTGGAGTACGATGTCGGCAAATACGACCGATATAAACGCACCTTGGCTTATGTCTATCTTGAAGATGGCACCTTTCTCAATACCTACCTGATCAAAAACGGCTATGCCTCTGTGATGACTGTTCCTCCGAATGTCAAGCACGCAGATCAATTTGTCAAACTCCAAACAGAAGCAAGGGAGAAAAAACGAGGTTTGTGGAAGTGATTTATCTTAACCTTGATTATTATCAGTACTTTATCTCACTGGAAGTGAAGAGTAGATATAAAGTAACCATTTCAAAAAAAAAACCATCCCGATTTATGGGATGGTTTAGGTTGGTCTAGGAATTAGGCCAAATTCTGATGCAAATCTCTCAATTTTTTGATCTGATTGTGGTCTCCTTTGATAGAAACTCTTTGGTCCATCAGTGTCTGTCTGACATCTACACTCATCTCAGCATCTGAGGCAAAAGCCATATCATATGCTTTCAAAGCTGCATCTTCTCCTGATTCGCAAGATTCCAAAGCACTTGTCCTGTCATTTACCGTAAATACAGATTTGATACTCATCCATGAACGGAAGATTTTGCCTGAAGTCGTAGTCCCGTCTTCCACTTTTCCCCCTAATGACATGATCATGTCACCGAGAACCCTGATATGGTCTCTACTGTTGGAAATCATTTTGGCAAAAAGCATCTTCAAATCAGAATCCTGCACCTCTAATGATTCCATTGCATTTTGATAGCCTTCAACCCTGTCATTATTGATTAAAACAAGGTCATTGAGTGTGCTGATCAATTCTTCTGAATGTGTCATGATATTTTTATTTAATGTTAGAACTATTTATAATTCTATAAGTCCAACATTCAGACCAAGATTTCGATATTCCTTCAAACATGAAAATGCTGTAATATATAACTTGAACTATATAAAAACATCTGCCAAATGAGGTAAAAAGTCCATAGTCGACAGTCCACAGTCCACAGCCGGCAAATTCGGAATTCAATCCGAGAAATGTCGATAGTCGACAGTCCACAGATGCATAAATTGATACGGTTATCCTCTTCTTTGCTAGGGACCCAAAAGGTGTAAGCTTTAGATCAGCTGACAAAATTCAACCCGGATTGAGTTACCCTTGCAGTCGCGGTGAACCGTCGACCACGGTCTTTTGACAAAAAAATATGCCGCAAAACTTCAATCCATATTCAGATTTTTCTTCCTCATCTCTTTCATGTATTTATAAAATGAAGGCGTCAGTCCTGTCACTTTTTTAAACTGATTGGAAAGATGTGACACGCTGCTGTAGTCCAATTGGTACGAGATCTCCGTCAGATTGAATTCATTGTACAACAACATCTCCTTTACTTTTTCGATTTTATTAAAAATGATGAATTGCTGTATGGTGATTCCTTGGACCTCCGAAAAAATATTAGACAAATAGGTATAGTCATACCCTAGTTGTTCGCTGATAAAGTCTGAATAATTTATTCTTGGCAGAGATTCCGATTGGTGGATCATTTTGATGATTTCATTCTTGATCTTATCGATCAAAATGCTCTTTTTATCATCAAGGAGTTCGAGACCGATTTTTTTTAAATTGATCCTCAATGCATCCTTTTGGGAGGAGGTAATTTTTTCTGCAATTTCTACTTCTCCCAGATTGACACTTGAATAGCGGATACCCAATTTATTGAGTTCTTCTTTGACAACCATGATACAGCGCAGGCTGACCATGTATTTGATATGAATTCTAGGGTTTTCCACTTTTTAGAGTTATTTGATTATTCGGCCATCAATAGGAAATTGTCTTTATTGAAAGGCGGGTCTTGGTACACATTGGCATAAACGATGGCTTTTTCCAACACCTTTTTCAATTTTTGAAAATCGTTGGGCTTATGGATATAGACATTGGCACCATTGAGAAAAGTCGCCTCCATGTCATTTTCCGAAGAAGAGGTGGAATAGATAGCAACTGAAATCTCTTTGAATTTTTTGTCCGCCCGGATTTCCTTCAAGCATTCTATCCCGTTTTTTCTTGGCATATTGATGTCGAGAAAGAGGATATGTGGAAGGTTTTCGGTTTTGGCATTATGCAAAAGATGCATGAGTTCGTCACCGTCATTGACCGTATTGACGTAAGCACCGACTTTCAATTCGTCAAAAGCCTCTCTAAACAAGAGTCTATCTGCTTCATCATCGTCTGCTAGTAGTATTTTTATGGATTTTACACTCATTATTTCGCTGGTAAGTAAATATCAAAGATAGTTCCTTTATTTAATTCACTGGTGGCTTCAATGATTCCATTATGGTTTTCGACGATCTTTTTTACGATGGCAAGTCCTATTCCCGTTCCCGGGTAATCATCTTTGCTGTGTAGTTTTTCAAATACTTCAAAAATCTTCTTGCTGTAAACCTGGTCAAATCCTATCCCATCATCCGAAAACCTAATATGGCAATATACATCTTGTTCCAGTTCCTCAACTGTTTTTATTTTTTCTCTTTTAATAATTTTAGAAGAAATAGTGATTTTGACAGGCCTATCAGGTTTGGCAAACTTCAAAGAATTACTAATGAGGTTATTGAATAGTTGTCTGAATTGAAAGGGGATCACGCTTACCTTACACATCTTATTGATAGTAAGGGAGGCTTTTTTTCCCTCTATTACTTCTTTCATTTCCGTCTGTACATCCTTGATAATGTCTTCGAGGGGAAGAGATTCAAATTTCCTTTCAGCAGAATTGAGACTTGTAAAGGTCAACAATTCTTCTATCAGCCTTTGCATCCTATTGGCTGACTTCTGCATGTGCTGAAAATAAACCTTGCCGGAAGCCGATAGGTTTCCTTCCTCTTTTTCAAGTATCCGGTCGGCAAAAGTCTGGATCTTCCTGAGAGGCTCTTGGAGGTCATGACTGGAAACGTAGGCAAAGGCTTCGAGCTCTTTGTTCATTCTTCCGAGTTCATTGTTTTTTTCTGAAAGGGCTTTATTGGACAGGTGAAGTTGATCTGTTCTTTCCGAAACCGCTTTTTCTAGCTTAAGATTATAATTTTTTGTTGCCGCTATGTTCTTGGTATATTCTTCCAATTCCATTTTTTTGGTATGTTCGGCATCGGTGATATCATTGAAGGAAAGTAAGATCAATTGTTCATTATGGCTCTTTTGGATAAGTCGGCTGGCATTGAGCAAAAAGACTTTCTCGCCAATTCTGGGAAAGGTATGTGTGATTTTAAAGCTATTAAATGAAGAATTTTTTGGAATAATACGCTCCAATAGTTCCCTCAGACTTGGAATATTCCATTGTTGCTCTTCCAATTCAAGTAACTTTCTGCCATTAATCTGATCCTCTTTCATCTGGAAAAACCTAAAAAATGAATTGTTAGCTGTCTTTATCCGCAGGTTTTTGTCCAAGATGATCATCGGCTCATGCAGCGTGGCTATAATGGCATTGGAATACTCATAGGATTCATTGAGCAGGTCATTCCTGGTCTGTAGTTCTTGGTTGGTAGTGACGAGCTCCTCGTTGGAAGATTCCAGTTCTTCTTTGGATGTCTCCAGTTCTTCATTTACCGTCTGTAGTTCCTCATTGCTGGATACCACTTCCTCGTTGGCACTTTGAAGTTCCTCGATGAATCCCTCCTGCTCTTGGGCCAGTTCCATGGCATCTTGCTGTGCCGAAACCAGATCTTCCTCGAGCTGAGTGATTTTTTGTTCTTTGAATTCTAAAATTGGTTCCTGACCTGTATCTACACCTTTCTTATGAGGCATTCTTGCCGCCTGATCATGCTGGGAAAAAATCACCAGCATCAAGTTTTCTTCATAATCAAAATGAAGCGGTGCCACCTCGATGCTGATTACAAAATCAATATCATTGATCTTCATTTCAATGCCGCTTTTACGTACAGCTTGATCGGTTTTGATGGATTTTGAAATCAGACTTCTTAAGTGAAATGCCAGTTCTTTTCTTACCAGCTTCAGGATATTCAATGAAGCTTTTCCTGAAAAATGGCTAAAGTATAGATCGGTTTTTCCCCGAAACTGGATGATTTCCATCTGTTGATTGATGATAGCACAGGGAGGAAGATAATTATTGACAAGCAATGCATCAATTGCCTGATCCAGACTCTTACTGGTCTGCAATGAGGTCATTTTGGCAATACCTGATTTGAAATCAGTACTCGCGGGTGGACTAATAGGTGGTGTATCTCCTTTTGGCATTCGGGAAGTCGGTAACGGTAGCGTGCGTCCATCGGCGCTGTTTAATTTTGAATATATTCTATACTTTTTATTGACTTCTGAGAATAGGTTAGGAGAAGCACTGACTGTCTCTGCTTTGCCCAACATCAAATATCCTGTATCATTCAATGCGTAATGGAAAGTATATAAAACCCTTTTTTGCGCTGCTGAATCAAGGTAGATGAAAAGATTCCTGCAGCTGATAAAATCGATCCTCGAAAAAGGCGGATCCTTCAGCACATTATGAGGCGCATAGACACAGATGTCTCGGATTGTTTTGGAAACCCTGAAATTACTGCCTGATTTGGAAAAAAAGCGCTGTAACCTTTTGGGGGACACAGATTCCAATTCACTTTTGGTGTATATCCCAACCCGTGCTTTTTGAATTGCTTTTTCGCTCAGGTCAGTAGCAAACATCTGAATGGGGATATGTTTTTCGGTATTTTCTTGAATTTCAAGAAGCATCATCGCAATCGACAGCGCTTCCTCGCCCGAAGAGCAAGCAGGAACCCATACACGAAAGGTGTCTACATCATTTTTTGATTGTAGGAGCTTGGGAAGAAGGGTGTCTTTCAGGTACTTGTAGGTGTCTGAATCCCGAAAAAAGCTGGTCACATTGATCAGTAAATCCTGATAGAGGATATCCAATTCTTCATTTTTTTCGGCTATAAGGTTGATGTAGCCTTTGAGATCGGTTATTTTATTGAGGAGCATCCTTCTGAGTATCCTTCTTTTGATGGTTCTCATTTTGTAAACCGAAAAATCAACTCCTGTGAATGTTTGAAGGCTTTGGATGATGGCTGCCAAATCCGGATCTTCATCGTCAATCAGGTCTTCTTCCCGTGTCTTGGCAACTGAAATTTTGACAAGAGGATTTTGGCTAAGCCTGTTCAACTCAAGCGCGATGTCTTTGGGAGACAATATAAAATCGACAAAACCGGCAGTAATGGCTGATTTTGGCATGCTGTCAAATTTGGCTGAACCATCCTGGGCAAAAGTAAGTCCTCCTTCCTGCTTGACAGACCTCATGCCATTGGTACCGTCGGTGGCACTTCCGCTTAGGATAATCCCAATTACATTTTCCTTGTGCGTCTTAGACAGAGATGTAAACAGGATGTCGATAGGGAAATTAAATTTTGGACTTTCAGGTCTTGGGGATAAAATAATATGGTCATTCTCTACAGTAATTTCCTTATCGGGTGGAATGATGTAAAACGTATCCGGCTTGATCTGAACCTGATTTTTGACTTCGCCAACCTCCATTGTGGTAATCTTTGCTAATAATGGGGTCAGCATACTCTTATGATCCGGACTGAGATGCTGTACAAAAATAAAAGCCATTCCGGTGTCGGGGGCCAGATACTTCAACAATTCAGAAATGGCTTCCAGACCTCCTGCCGAAGCACCAATGGCTACAATCGGAAATTCATTCTTTCGATTAGTTTCTGATACTGCATCCTTTTCAATTGTCGTTTTTTTGAAATTTCCCATGCCTTTTTGTTTTGAAGAATGAAGCATTGATGCTTAAGCGAGACGTAATTTATATTAGGGAGACTCTACAGGATTAAGGTACTATTTAAATGGTCTAAATCCGAATGAAGATTACTATTGGGAGAAAATACTCAATTCCTTTAGTATAGATTGAGTTTTTATAGCTGATAATCAATTAAATATACGCCATTACCTGATCAAAATAATTCCTCCAAAAGCCGGGATATCCAGCTTTACAGATCTTGGCTTTTTTTCAAATGGACCTTGGGCCGAAACAGACATATTCTCTGTCCCAGCGAAATCTTCATCATAACCTTTCCAACCACTGTTAAATTTCACATTCCAACTGCCCTCTAGGGGAACACCGAGTTGGTAATCAGTGTATGTCTCATGTGAAAAATTAAGTACCACGATCACGGGACGGTCTTGATGATCGATATGCGTCCTGCTGTATGCCAAAACCAAAGTATCTTGGTTGAAATGCAATGTTTCTGTCTGCTGACCTGTCAATCCTACTGTAGCTTCATCCCGGCCATTACGCATCCGGATGAGATCTTGGTACATCCTTGATATGCCGTTGAATTCAGCCTGTCGCCCCCAATCCAAAGGCTCCGTATCTGTAAAAGATCCATAAGTGATAAATTCCTGTCCTTGAAATATCATGGGAATCCCCGGGGCCGTCATGAGCGTGATGGCACCCAAAGTGGATTTCTTCTTGGCAAATTCGCCATCCGCCTCTCCGGGTTGAATTTCCTCAGGCAGTCTCGCGGATCCATTAGCCACTTCGTCATGGGATTCGGTGAATATCACCCTTTGGAAGACGTCATTGTTGAAGGAAAGGAACAATGATTCGACCACCAACTGGAGGTTTCGGTGCTTGTCTTCTATTTCAAGTAGAACACGTCGAATGTGGTTGACAAATCCCAAACCCCATTGGGTATGGAATCCAAGTCCATTCAGCTTGATATCCGAAGTGACAATAGGATCTGCTTTGAGGTCCTCAGCGATCAGGATTTTGCCTGGAAATTTAGATCTGAGCTCCCCGTTAAGTTGCTGCAGAAAACGATATCCTTCCTCTAAAGTGGCATTATTTTGTGGGTCCTCATTTTGCATAAAACGGATGACCGCGGTGGCATCAAATCGTAACCCATCACATTGGTAGTCGTCAAGCCACATCAGTGCGTTGTCCCTGATGTAGTTTCTTACCTCCTTCCTTCCATAATCAGGTCGGTTTTCACCCCAAGGGGTTTTGGCTTTGTAATCATTGTAAAAATATATTCCCCCAAGGTCATTTTCCTGCCAACCGTCAAACTGCCAAAGATCGATATCAGATGGTCCAAAATGGTTGTACACCACATCCATAATGATGGCGATACCCCTGGTATGTGCTTCAAAGATAAAATGCTTCAGCCCATCCGGTCCACCATAGGCAGATTCTACTGCAAAAGGATGGGCAGGATTATACCCCCAAGATTGGTCTCCTGCAAATTCCATCACGGGCATGATTTCTATGGCGGTGATACCAAGGTCTCGCAGGTAATCTAACCTTTTGGCTGCCGTAAAAAAATCACCTACCTCCCCTTCATTAAGCCCTTCCCTATTGAATGTCCCGATGTGCATCTCATAGATCACCAATTTATTGAAAGAAGGAAGCTGAAAGTTGTGGTTTTCCCAATCTTTTCTGAGGTTGATCACCACAGAATTGCCAACACTGTTGGTTACTTTCCTGGCATAGGGATCGTTTTTGGTGATTTTATTATCGCCGTTGTAGATGACATATTTATACTCGGCACCTTCTCCTGCCTCATCCACATGGACAGCCCAATAGCCCCCGTTTTCATGTTCTAATGGGTATTCATCCTCTTTCCAATCATTGAAACTGCCCATCACAAAAACACTGTTGGCATTGGGAGCCCAAACTCTAAAAGTCACACCATTATCTCCAACAATGGCGCCCATCCCCAGATTGCCTATCCTATCCATACCTTAATTTTTTGTAAAATATTTAGAAAAAATGTTTTTACTTGATGAAAATACTAAAATAAGATAAATTAACTCATTGTAAAATATTTTTCAATGGCTGGCTTCAATTATCAATCTTCGGTGGGAATATCCTCATTTCCCTTTTCTACGATGATTTCTTTATCGACGACTTTCATCGCAAAATCCGAAGGATGAACTGTATCCTCATATTTCTCCGCATAGACTCTTGTAAATGAAGCACCATAAAATAAAATCAAACAGGAATAGGACACCCAAAGTAAAATCAATACCACCGAACCCGCAGCACCATAGGTCGAACCCGGATCTGCTGCACCAAAATATAAGCTAAGCAAAATCTTACCCAGATTGAACAATATCGCTGTCAAAAAACCTCCCAACCACACCGACCTCCACTTGATCTTCATGTCAGGCATAAACCTGAATATCAACACAAACAAAAGTCCGATCACAAAAGTGGACAAAGCAAGCTCGAAAAATTGAGCTATATACACATATGACGGCTCCCAAAGTCTAGAAAGAAATCTAGTCAAAACCGTCAGCGCTGTGGACACTACAAAGCTGATCAACAGCAAAAAAGCAATGACCATCACAAAAGCAAGGCTTAAAGCCCTGTCTTTGACCAATTTCCACCATCCGGCATCAGGGTCTACTTTGACGCTCCAGATTTCATTCATTGAGATCTGAAGCTGGTAAAATACTCCTGTCGCACCAAAAACCAATATGGCAATTCCCATGATGGTGGCAAAAACTGTCCTTTTATCCTCACTTGAATTTTCGATGATCGCGACTACAGACTCTGCAGCACCAGGGCCTATTGCCTCTGAAATCTGATCTGTGATTTCGCCCTGTACGATCTCCTCTCCCCAAAATGCCCCAACAGCATTGATGATCAAGATAAGCAACCCGGGCATGGACAATACTGCATAGTATGCCACTACTGCACCCAATCTCCAAGGATTATTGGCATTCCAAAGTTTGGCCGCATCCCATAATAGCATGGGGAGGTCTTTAATCTTAAAATTTTTTGCTAATAGTTTTACCACTGTAGGTCTTGATTTTAAAGGCCAAAAAAATATATTCCGGCCATCGGCTTCTAATAGCCGCATCTTTTTAATGCATTAACCGTGCCTTTATGGAAATTTGGGTGAATAGTAGTGTGAGGTAGCTAAAATGAAAAATCCCGTAATTAGTATATTGTTTCGACTCTTTACCAATTACCAAATATTCTATCTCAAATTAGAAGCCTAGGTATGCTTCTCATAATGAGAATCTCAATGGACTTTTATTGTAAGTTTTCAAAAAAATTTATCTGCGCTACATGTGCAGTGATAGTGTGAATTAGTCTTCTAATGCTGTAGGAATAAAAATATCAAATGTGGTGCCTATGTTTAATTTACTGTTGGCTGTAATAATTCCGCCATGGTTTTCAACAATTTTCTTCACGATGGCAAGTCCAATGCCTGTGCCCTTAAATTCAGCTTGTTCATGAAGTCGGAAGAATATTTCAAATATTTTTTCACTGTATTCCGGTTCAAAACCGATGCCGTTATCAGAAATAGAAATGTGACAATAACTTACTTGAGGTGAAAGTTTGGCATTGTCAAATGCCATGCCTTTGGCTATTTTACTTTTGATTATGATTAACGGCCTTTGCGCAGGATTAGAAAATTTCAATGCGTTGCCAATCAAATTGTACATGAGTTGACGAAACTGGAAAGGGATAATATGGACACTACTGAGTTTCTTTGCCTCAATGATAGCTTTTTTATCCTTTATTTCATCTTTGAGTTGATCCTTTACTTCATCAATGATTTCTTTTAGGTGGGTGTATTCCAATTTGCCTTCCGTAGAATTGGTGCGTGAGTAGTCAAGTAAATCCTGAATAAGTACCTGCATTGAATTTGCGGCATACTGCACCCTGTTCAAATAGTCTTTTCCCTTATCTGATAATTGAATTCTTTCTTTGTCGATGATGTAGGAGATCAAAAGTTGGATTTTGCGCAGCGGCCCCTGTAAATCATGACTGGTAATGTAAGCGAATGTGTGAAGTTCACTGTTCAATTTTTCTAATTCAGCGTTTTTAATCTTTAATATTTCTTCTTCTTTCTTTTTTTCGGTTAAGTCGGTGATTATCATACCGACCGTTGGGATTGTTGGAAATAAGGATGTGAGCGATATATAAACAGGAACTTTCAAATCGGCAATCGATAAGAATATTTCACCTTTCGCTTGTGCGGTTAAGGCTGTTTTAAAAAGCTCATTGAATGTTTCTATTGATTCAGGATGTATATATTGATAAAAAGAATTTCCAATTACGTCTTCATAGGAAAGGTTTAAAAGCTGGGGAAAAAAATTGTTGGTGTAAACAATCAATCCCTCTTCCGTTAAGTTAAGTGCACCTTCACCAAAATTTTCAACCAACAATCTATAAGCATAGTCTACTGTTCGAAGTGTAAAAATTTCGGATTGGTTATTGGTCTTCAATGCAAAGGCATCTACTTCACCTCCTTTGATGGCTTCAATTAGCTGCTCGTATTCATCCAATCGGCTTTGTAACTCTTCGATTTTTAATGCTGATTGCTTGGCGGATAATTTCATTTCTAAAAAGTTATTTCTTGATTTTAATGCCTAATGATTGCAATACCTTTTTGGTATCGGATAATGTTCCTATCAAAGTTTTTTTAGGCAACGGTGATTTTTTCAGAAGTGAAGGACTAAACACGATATGTTGTTCTGAAGCAAGCTTTGGGTCTTTGTATATATCTACAATCTCCAGTTCAAAAGAATCTTTTAAATATTTGTCACACAGCCACTTAAGGTTATCAATAGCCTCCATGGATTTCTGGGACATGCCTGAAATATAGAGTGTCAACACCAAATTCTCTTCGACAATAAATTCATCCGCTGTGGGTTCTTTCATGGTAAGATAATTAAAGTGTTACCGGACGGATATTTAAGCCAACCAAAACTTTCTCCTCATTGGAAAGGTCTCCTATTATCTTTCTTAAGGGTACAGGAACTTTTCGCACCAAAGTGGGTATGGCAAAAATCTGATCCCCTTCAGCCAACTGTGGATTTTTCAAGAGGTCAACCACCTCGATGATATATTTGCCTTTCAAATGATTCTCACAATATTTAGAGATATTCTTCAAGGCAAGTACTGAATTGGGCGTTTGTCCTGCTATATACAAACGCAATTCCCATTTTTCTTCTTTTGGCATGTGCTTTTTATTTTTTGTTTGGAGAAGTAAATTGGAATCCTTTCCCTGAAATAATAAAATCATGTTGGTTGTTTGAGTGGCCCATACCCCTCGATTTTACGATACGCAGGCTCCGTACCCTTTCATTGTTAAGTGCTTCGTTCCTCAGATCTATCCATGTGTCTGCAAGAGAAGAAACAGTGTCAATGGTAGAATTATTGAATTCTGATTGACCATCATAGGTGAGCGAAGTAAACAATGCGTTGACCTGCTTTTTTTTGAGTGTATCCATTAACCTCACTAACATTGCCCGTACTTCATTGGTATTACCGATTGTGATCAAGCTGCTGATGGGGTCAATGATTACAGTACGTGGTTTTAGCTCGTCCAATAAATTATGAAGAACCATCAGGTGCAATTCCAAACCTTGGAGCGAAGGCCGTGACGCTTGAATGTGGAGTAGTTTTGATTTGATAGCTTGCTCAAAATCAATTCCGATTGTAGCCATATTCCTTACCAATTGGTCAGGCGATTCTTCAAAGGAAAAAAAGAGCGTGGGTTCATTTCGTTTGCAACTGCTCATCGCAAAATGACCTGCAAGAATTGTTTTTGAAGTGCCAGCATTGCCGGTAATGAGTGTGCTGCTTGCACGATAAATTCCCCCAGTCGAAAATAACTTGTCCAATCGAGGTAATCCTGAAGAGATAATTTCTGTTGGTGATTTATAATCTAATTTGAGTGATGTAACCGGGAGAACTGAAATTCCATTTTCGTCTATGAGAAAGGGGTATTCATTTGTACCGTGTGTGCTGCCCCTATATTTGACGATACGCAATCTGCGTGTGGCAATCTGTTCTATCACCCGAAAATCAAGAAGTATCACGCAATCGGATACATATTCTTCCAAACCCTGTCTCGTCAAAGAATTATCACCTCTTTCACCTGTGATTACGGTCGTTACGCCTTTGTCTTTGAGCCAGGTGAATAACCTGCGGATTTCAGAACGGAGCAATATCATGTTTTCCATGCCTGAAAACAGGGATTCGATGGTATCAAGCACTACCCTTTTGGCACCAATGGAATCAATGGCATAATTGAGCCGGATAAATATCCCTTCCAAATCATACTCACCGGTTTCTTCTATCTCTGATCGTTCAATGCGCACATGGTCAATGCGTAGTTTTTTTTCTGCCTGTAATTTTTCAAAATCAAAACCCAATGACTCAAAATTCTGTGTGAGGTCTTTTGCGGATTCCTCGAAAGTCATGAATACGCCCGGCTCGTTATACTCGGTAATCCCTTTCACAAGAAACTGCGCAGCAAATAACGTTTTACCACAACCGGCACTCCCGCAAATAAGTACAGGGCGCCCTTTGGGGAATCCGCCATTTGTGATTTCATCAAGTCCGCTTATTCCAGTGGGAGTTTTAAGCAATGTTTCCATTTTGTATGGCAATGAGAAAATATAATTCTTCTTAAGTAAAAAATATTAACTGAAAGGTAATATAAAAAGGTGAGATTAAGTGAAACCTAGATTTAAATTGTAAAGCCTAATGTTTTATTTATCAATAAGTTGCAAAGACTATACAATCACATTCTTGGGGCTCCAAAAAAGCGGGGGAGTATTGGAATGTTAGGATTCATGTTATCCTTGGATGATCCGCTTCCAAAATCAAAAATTTACTGCAATTGATCGGTCCTTAACTTTCGAGGATTTTCTTTTTTTCTATTTCAAATTCTTCTTGGGTGATCACACCTTCATCTAGCAATTTTTTTAATTCCCTCAGTTTATCAGCTTTGGTTTTATCCAGACCACTTGGGATGGAATAGTAGTTAGTATCAAGCCCTCCGACAGCAGGCTGAAGCGTATAGGTCCTAAATGGCTTGTACTTCATGATCCAAAGGAAAGGAACCAACAAAAATAATCCTCCGATCAAAGCGCCCACATCCAACTCCTCATCCCTTGAAAAAGAAGTATTGAAAGGGTTATATCCTTCTTTTTCCAATTTGACCAAGGTCGAACTGCCGACTACTTTGGTATCGCGGTAGGCATAAGGAGTATTCCCCATGTACTCCCCATTCATATACAGCTTGGCATCAGATGGATTAGATTGGATCATGGTCGTGCTGGCACAACTCGCAAAGAAAATAGCAACAGCCAAGAAAAGGGCAACTGATCTGAGATAGGTGAACCTCATAATAAATTAAAATTTAGTTTTACAATATTAAGGTGTATTTTTAAAAGTACAAGGGAAGGAGGGCAAAAAGTTTGGGGTACGTAGGACTTCAGTTTGCCTATTTCACAACAAAGCATGTAGATAGTTTGCAGAATCAATCAACCCATTTTTTCTCAATCTTTCTAATATTTCAAATACATCAAGATTCGGGTTTGTCCTATTCAATACCATAGTTCTAAAAGCTTCCAATGCAAGGTTATTATTAAGATCAATAGTATCTGTAATAAAGTCATCAGCAGTCTTTGCTGTTATGCCAAAGCTTGCCAAGTATGCTGCGGGGAAGTCCTTTATGTTATTCGTAACAATGATGTTGGCATTTGTTTTTATGGCTGCGGCTAATACATGTCTGTCTTTTTCATCAGGCAATTCCAAAGAGTTAACCAGAGGTTCATAATTATCAACCAATGCATCCGGAAAAGCAAGTTGCGCTTTTTTCAATCTTTTTTTGATCTCTTCGTCAGGAATCCCCTTTCGTAGCATTACGTTTTCCCATTCATTAAAAATATGATTACTCCATTTTGGTGTAAAAAGGTCGTAAGAGGCAAACCAAAACAGAAGATCCCTGATATCAATAGGATAAATTACATTGGTATCAAGAACACAAGTAAATCGAACGCTATGAATCATATATCCCAGCTTCTTCGTCAGCCTTCATGATTTCTATAAGCAACTGCCGTTGTTCGGCTTTCATTTTTCTTTTATAATCAAGGATATCTTGGTATTTGATTCTTCGATGTCTGCCAATTTTCGTAAAGTTGATTTCTCCGTTTTCAAGTAGCTTTACCAAATGTGGTCTCGAACATCCAACCATTTCGGCCGCTGCCTGAGTAGTAATTTCAGTTGCGATAGGAACGATAGATACCGGTTTACCTTGACTGGTTTCTTTTAGGATTTTAGCTAGCAATCGCAATGCTTTCAGAGGAATCTTAATTCTCTGGCTATTTTCTTCAATTTCAATCTCAAGGTAATCAGAATGGATTTGGTCCAATAAAAGGGCAAGAGAGCCATAGGATTCCAAGGCTACTTTTTGCTCTTCTTTAGAAGGTCTTTCAATGTTATAAATTTCGTTCATGGCATTTGCTTTAATGGGTAAATATACGAAATATTCGAAACCGTGTTCGTTTGTTTTGATTAATTAAATAAAAGAGAACGTTTTTCCGTATTCTGCTGTGGGGGATTTCGGAGCACAAAACTGTCAAAACATCTCAAAAGTTGATGCGAGATAGGAAGTTTAATTAACCACGTCACCTGCCATTGAGCAAAACGCCTGTAACCACACGTTTTTTATTTTTCTTTTATAGCTTCTTCTATTAATTCTCCATTTTCATAAACGGCCATTTTTTCGACTTTCCCTCTATTTTTTATAAACTTGATTTGAACATTATTCTGGTTTAAATAGAATGTGTCCTCAGTTTCTGCAAGCATATCATTGCTCCACACTTCTTTTTCATCCACCAAATCCATTATTTTAAGAGTTTTTCCTTCTTGTTTGATGTTAATCATTCTGTCAGAGGCTTGATAGTTTCCCTCGTATTGTTCAAGAATTTCATCATCAAGCTGAATTTTACCGTATGGAATATGATTATAACTTATTGTTCTTGCCAGTTTCCATTCATTATTGTCAAACCTCCAGATACATGTGAATTTAGCTTTTGAAATAGGTTTACTGGTATTCTCATCTATTACGAGGTGAAAAATATGTTCTCCATTTTCAATAGCTCCATAATTATTAATAGGGTATATTTCAAGACTCTCATTTAGGATTACCCTTTTAATTTGCTGTCTTTCTCTTTGTTCTCCACAAAACAAGCTCATTGACTCCATTTCGCTTGCTTTAGAAACTGTTAAGCCTTGTTTGTCGTGATAGAATTCATAGTCAAAGGCTAAAAAAGATTCGTACTTCTTAAGGTCACATTCATTCAGGGCTTTAAAAAAGGTATAGTCAAGCTTTGAAATAGTATCAAATAATTCTCCACTTTTTTGAGCAAAGCTTTCTACGCAAATTATGAAGGTGAATATAGCTATTAGTCTTAATCGCATCATTTTTCAAATGTGTGGTAACGATTGTATATCAACTTGACTTGTTGATATCTACCCAAATCCGGCTGCTATCAACAAAATTATTTCTATTTTTAAAATACCTAAACTTAATTTCTTTTAGTTAGATATCCTAAGAGTCATGTTCGGGAAAAAGTCGGAATTTATGCCTTTACCCCAATCCTTTATTTGCTGACCTTACCCGCACCTTCGTCCAAAGCGAGGAAACAATCAGTCCGATC
Organism: Aquiflexum sp. TKW24L; assembly: GCF_023502205.1. GTDB lineage: Bacteria > Bacteroidota > Bacteroidia > Cytophagales > Cyclobacteriaceae > Cognataquiflexum. Next base: position 17,200 of record NZ_JAMFLG010000004.1, read on the forward strand.
ATAAAGGCGGAAATGTTAGCTTCAAACTTAAAAAAAATGAAATTTGAAACACTGAACCTCCAATATTGAAAATCCCGCTTCTGTGGATGGTGTTCTTGTCATTCACCTATTTTAATCACGACATTTCCTTTCTTTCTCCCGATATCGACATACCTGTGGGCAGCTACTATTTCATTTATGGAATAGGTCTTGTCAATAGTTGCTTTGTATTTTCCTTTTTCGAATAGCTCCCGTAAAAATTCCAATTGTTTGATATCTTCTGATGCCATATCAAAACCTTCAACCGACTTAAAAATCCCTCCATGGTTTAACAAATGTCCACACTGCCTTTTCGTGATTTTGCCCACTGCATCAAAAATAACATCAAATTTTTCAGCAGTTTTTGTAAAATCTTCTTTGTTGTACAAGATGATTTTATCAGCACCAAGGTCTTTGACAACTTCTTGACCTTGTTCGCTGCAGACGGCAGTAACTTCGGCTTGATGGTATTTTGCTATTTGTATAGCCGCTGTTCCTACAGCCCCTGTTGCCCCGTAAATCAATATTTTTGAGTTTGCTTTTTTTGAAACATTTGCTTTTTCTAAAAAGTAATAGGCAGTCTGACCTCCGAAACAAATTGCCGCTGCCTCTTCAAATGTGGCGTTGGTTGGCTTTTTGACAACAACACTTTTATCTGACACCGCTATATAAGCTGCATAGGTGCCAAATTTAAATCCTGTGACACCATACACTTCATCAGCAATTTTAAAACTGCTTACATTTTTTCCTGTTTGCTCCACAATGCCGGCAAACACAGTCCCCAAAATAGGTTTACGTGGTTTGGAAAAACCAAGAACCAAACGCATGACTGTTTTCATAAAGCCTTTCACATCAAGCGCTCTAACCCTTACATCTCCGGAGTTGACGGCAGTGGCCACTATTTTGACAAGGATCTGATTGTCTTTGGGTATCGGTTTAGGAACATCCTGAATTTGCAAAACTTCAGGGGGTCCGTATTTGGTGCATATGACTGCTTTCATTTGATCATGATAATTTTAAAGGTCATTTATGTAGGCAATTATACAATAAGATTTGACAACCATGATAATTCTTGTCTGAGGACTGAAATGCCCGGCACATCGTTCTTCCATCCCGATTGAAGAAGAATAATGGATTACAGGCAAAGAAGCTTATATCCACATATTAAAGATTATACCCAAAATGCAGTCCAAATTCAAACGTGTATTTTGGCCACTTGTCATCTTGTTGTTTAAACCCATCAGGCATTTCAGTATGATAAGGACGGCCGGCAAACCCAAGTGATGGTTCTATAAAAAACCTATCTTTAAAGAGTTTGATGTGATAGCCAACCCGATTCGTATTGAATATTTGGAAACCGTTGTCAATTTTTACTCCGTTATCATTCACAAATGTTTGCCACATTGGCATGACATGTACTGCCATGTATAGACCTTTCCAAAAAAACCGTTGATAAGCAAGGCCAATCCCATAATCTCTTATGTATCCGGGAAATTGTTCTTCAGGTGTCCCGTAGGCCTGATTAAATATTGGGTTGATACCAAGTGGCCAGGCATATTTCCAGGTGATGAGTTCAAGGGAAATTACATCCTTTCCTGTAATGCGATAGCCTAGATTAAGTTGAACGAATTCAGGGCTGTTTGTACTCGCAAAATTGCCCAACAAAAACAAGGTACTTCCCACAAAATGCTTTTTGTAAGTACTGTCCTGTTTGTCATACTGTGCTTTGACCTGTTGGCTGCCTGCTAAAATTAAGGCAAGTCCAATCCATAAAATTTTCTTTTGCATATCTTTTAAATTGAGGTTAATCGATAATGCAAAGGTGGATGGACAATAGACTTCAAATCGTTCACTTAAGTGAAGAAATGAAGCTACGCTTTACTTTTTTCTAAGATTCTTGCTCTTAATCTACTCAGTGATTGTGGTTTTATACCTAAGTAACTTGCCAATTGGTTTTGTGGCACTCGTTGGATCAGGTCCGGTCTGTTTTTCAGTAGGTTCAGGTATCGTTGTTCAGGTGATGAAGTCTTAAACTCGTCAAAATTGATTTGGTGTTTGGCCAAGGTTTCTTCTGACAATATCCTACACATCAAATCAAATTTTGGGGATTTGGTAAAAATTTCAACATTCCTATTTGGGTTTCCAACCGTCAGGATGGTATTCTCTTCACAACTTATAAAATATTCAGATGGAGCATTATTGATGACACAATGGGGTGTCAGAGATTCCATTTCTGTAAAAAAGGCGGTGGTTTTTTCTTCACCATTGATGATGTAATATTTCCGTAAACATCCTTTTAGGATAAAATAAACATCTTGCGATTTCTGTCCTTCTTTAAGTAAAATAGTCCCCTTCTTGACAGTGCGGAATATGTCCAAGGAAAGCATTGCCTCCTTTTCATCCTCAGTCAGAGAAATGTATTTTGATATAAAGTCAAATAGTAGATCCTGCATTGTTGTATGATGATGTTATTGTCGTCTGATACGCTTTTCATCAATGGACTGAACTATATGCAGTTACCGACTGCGAGCGGTTTTCCTGTCGAGCCGCACTTCCATTGTTGCGGACTACACGGCTTGTTGTCAGCACGGAAACGGCAATTGACATATAGTTTTTGTTAACTCCATGCTTTTCTCTGTCAACAGGTTTGAAATTTATTCTGGCTGTTTGCCATAGTTCAAAAGTTTAATATGAGGTACATTTCCAAAATTATATGTTTTTGATTTTAATTCCTTTTGAAGTTTTTCTCGTGTCAATCCAAAAACATTTGAGAGATAATGAAAATGAGGCTGATTCTTTCCTAACCAAATTTCATCTCCATTTAAACTTTTATAAGTTGCAAAGAAACAATGCCAAATATCTCCTTTCTCAATTATTTTACCAACAGTGACTTTTCTATGCTGTATTACTTGTTTAATTTGGCCTTTAGTCAATTCTGTATTGCCATATATTTCAACATCACCATCTTCTTTAATTAAACTTGCATACGGCATTTTTGTGGCGTCAATCCCATTAGGAGAGAATTCTGATTTATACTGACTATAATTGAATCCATGTTTCCCATGTGCTTCAAAAATAAAAGCAAGTAAAATCATAGGGGTTATTTCAATCCCTTTTAGTAATTGAACTTGGTCATTTTTTTTATTGGTTTCCAAGAGTTTTAAAAGATTTACAGGAATTTGTGTTTTTAATATTTCATCTTTTTTTTTAACCCATAAATCGATTGATTTATTATATATCTCCATACTAGATTCAGATGGGGTTTTTTCTCCTTTTATCTCGTCCAAAGGAATTCCTCCAAGAACCATTTTGTTAACGATAAAGAAGTCGCCAAAATATTTGATTGGATTTACAGATTCAATATCATCATCTTCGCTGAAACGAAACAATAACTGTCCTGTCTTTTTGTCTAATATTTGTTGAAATCGCATTGTCTGTTTTTCAAGTTTGGAGGTAACGATTAGTATCAACATGACTTCTTGATATCTACCCAAATCCGGCTGCTATCAAACCTATTATTACTATTTTTTATTACCTAAACTTAATTCCTTTTAGTTGGATATCCAAAGGATCATGTTCGGGAAAACAGTCGGAAAATATGCCATTACTCCGATCCTGTGTTTGTTGACCTCACCCGCATCTTCGCCCAAAGCGAAGTAACAATCAGTCCAATCATAAATGCTGAAATTCCGGTGATAAGTAGGTCCCACTTATCCGTGATGGCTCCAATGGATAACCTCAGGTAAACCACCACAGCACTGACCAAAAGGCAAACAGTCCAATGGACCATTTTATTGAAAAGGCTTTTACCCGGTACAGTTACCTTTGGCAGCCTTAGTATAAAATAATACACCAACATCAATCCAATCACCCCACTCAAAACTTCGATGAGAAGCGAAAAAGACAGATAACGGCCGGTACTCAGATTACTCTTTATCATTCAAAACATAAATGGTTCCTTTTCCTTTTCCAATCATAGTCAGGACTTGTTCATCTCGCAAATATTGTAAATCCTTTTTCAAAGTACTCAAACCTATTTCGGGGAATTCCTTTGCCAAATCGCTTACTTTGACAGGCATACTGTCTTTAACAAAATCTTTTATCATTTTTTGTCTATCGTTCAGATAACCACCTTTGGATTTGAATACGTCATATTTCTGTTCCAATTTTTCGGTAAGTGTTTTCAAACTTTCTAAGAAGAAAATCAACCATTTGTCAATACTTTCCTGTTCTGTTCCCCTGTTTTTTTGCCCTGTCATTAAGACCTCATAATAAGCTTTTTTATTTTGCTCGATATGATTTTCAAATGAAATATATTGAATAAAAACATAATCGTTTTTTAACAGACAAAGCGTGGTAAGTAATCGGGACAACCTGCCGTTTCCGTCCTGAAACGGGTGTATACTCAAAAAATCGTAAATAAAACTACCGATAACAATAAGTTGATGAATGCTTTTTTGTTCTAATTGTTCGTTTGTCCATTCAACTAATCCCTGCATTTCTCCTGATACCAATGCGGGTTCGGTGGTTGAAAAAATTGTTCGCTGTTCACCTGTCGGATAGGTAGCTACAACTTGGTTTGAAAGAAACTTGTAAGAACCTCTATGGCGTTCGTCCTTATTACTGTATTTGAGCAACATTTGGTGCAGTTGCTTGATATAGCTTTCTGAAAGTTTTATATCAGGATAGTTGTCATAAATGAGTTCCAAAACTTCATAATACCCGACTACTTCCTGTTCATCACGGCTCTTCAGTTTTGTTATTTTAATGTCTTTTAGAAGTTCTTGCACTTCTTTGTCAGTAAGTGCTGCCCCCTCAATCCTTGTAGAAGAACCAATACTTTCAATGGTGGCAATTTTTCGTAATTCTTTCAGATAACGGTTTTCCTGTTTTTCGGCAATATTCCATTTGCCTTTAAAACCGTCAATGTAACCAATAAGCTGTATGACCCTTTGGGTTGTGGTAAAATCAAAATTGAGCTTTTGAATAAACTTATCCATATTATATCTGTATTTTATCTATAAAAGCGTTTTACAAAAATATGGATTATCTGTATTTTATCCATATTTTATCCATAAAAACAGATTGGGAGAATGGGGTGGAAATCGAAGTACTAGTATTCAGTATTGGATAATTTGTGAATGCATCAAAAGTTTATGCAGGGTTGAATGTTCAATTAACCACGTCACCTGCCATTGAAGCCAAACGCCTGTTACCACACGTTTTTTATTTTTCTCTTATAGCTTCTTCTATTAATTCTCCATTTTCATAAACGGCCATTTTTTCGACTTTCCCTCTATTTTTTATAAACTTGATTTGAACATTATTCTGGTTTAAATAGAATGTATCCTCAGTTTCTGCAAGCATATCATTGCTCCACACTTCTTTTTCATCCACCAAATCCATTATTTTAAGAGTTTTTCCTTCTTGTTTGATGTTAATCATTCTGTCAGAGGCTTGATAGTTTCCCTCGTATTGTTCAAGAATTTCATCATCAAGCTGAATTTTACCGTATGGAATATGATTATAACTTATTGTTCTTGCCAGTTTCCATTCATTATTGTCAAACCTCCAGATACATGTGAATTTAGCTTTTGAAATAGGTTTACTGGTATTCTCATCTATTACGAGGTGAAAAATATGTTCTCCATTTTCAATAGCTCCAAAATTATTAATAGGGTATATTTCAAGACTCTCATTTAGGATTACCCTTTTAATTTGCTGTCTTTCTCTTTGTTCTCCACAAAACAAGCTCATTGACTCCATTTCACTTGCTTTAGAAACTGTTAAGCCTTGTTTGTCGTGATAGAATTCATAGTCAAAGGCTAAAAAAGATTCGTACTTCTTAAGGTCACATTCATTCAGGGCTTTAAAAAAGGTATAGTCAAGCTTTGAAATAGTGTTATAAAGTTCTCCACTTCTTTGTGCAAAACTTTTCACACAAATTAGGAATGTAAATATTACTATTAGTTTTATTCGCATCGCTTTTTAAATGTGTGGTAACAATTGTATATCAACATGACTTGTTGATATCTATCCAAATCCGGCTGCTATCAACCCTATTATTGCTATTTTTTATTACCTAAACTTAATTTCTTTTAGTTTGATATCCAAAGGATCATGTTCGGGAAAACAGTCGGAAAAAATGCCATTACTCCGATCCTGTATTTGTTGACCTCACCCGCATCTTCGTCCAAAGCGAGGAAACAATCAATCCGATCATAAAGGCTGAAATTCCGGTGATAAGTAGGTCCCACTTATCCGTGATGGCCCCAATGGATAACCTCAGGTATATCACCACAGCAGTGACTAAGAAGCAAACAACCCAATAGACCATCTTATTGAAAAGGCTTTGACCTGGTACAGTTACCTTTGGCAGCCTCAGTACAAAAAAATACACCAACATCAATCCAATCACCCCACTCAAAACTTCGATCATAACCGAAAAGGGCAAATATATAGAATCACTTAGGTTGATGCCATTTCCCGTCAGGGGAGAATACCTGACCAACCTTTCATGGTCTTTGGTAATGCCATCCAAAACAATATGAGAAAAAGCTCCTATCATGATGGAAATACATATGAGGAGATAATGCTTTTTAAAATGCGAAAGCCAATTGACACCTTTATACACATGAAGCCGCTTTCTGATATGTCCGGGTAGGTTATCAATCAAAGGGTTTCTGACCAAGAGGTGAAAGATAAAACAGAGCAATAAACCCACCGGAAGACTGAACAAAAAAATACCCTCCCAAGTGTGGCTGATGGTATTTCCCGGTCTCATGTTGATGAATTTTTCGAAGTCAGGAACCATGCTGCCTATGATCAGGCCTGTCATGGAAGTCCATTTTTTGAAACCCCAATTGATGGGAAAAACTAGGGCCGCGTGGGAAAAGGTAAATGGCATTGATTAAGAATTTGAGGTAAAAATACCAATCGTTCCCAAATTTACACCTTCAAAAATTTCATGGCACCAAAAAGTCTGATTTGATCCTACTTATTTCTGATATTCCAAGGATTAAATTCTGACCCAAGGCTAAGGATCTCCTAAGGCATATCCCTAGTCCCGGCACGGTCTACCCCACCTTCTCCTAGGGATACTCCGTGTCTTAGCTATAGATACTCCGTGTCTTAGCTATAGATACTCCGTGTCTGAGGTATAGATACTCCGCCTCCGGGTTACCCCTTAGCTACCTTATTCCCTAGGTTCTTTTGGTCCTGAAGTTACCTTCTTTTTAGCCTCTGCCCACTTCGGTCATACCTCCTATGAATAAAACCTCTTACTTCAAGCCAATTTCATTCATCATTATAAATTCAGAATTCCTTATCTCATTTTTCAGTCACCAATCCTCCAACCCCAATAACCTCTTCCCCAAATCTGTCAATTCCGCCACAGGTTGCTGCTTCTCCCGTTGCAAAGGATCTCCGGGAAATGCATAACCTTTTAGCGCTTCGCGGCTTTGCCAACTGTTGATGCGCCACTGACGGAGGGATTCATTTTCGGGTTCGACGGGCATCATGGAGAGGTATTGGGCAATACGGACTTTGCCCTTGCTCCTGTTGGCACGGATTCCATGCGGCAAAAGTGAATTGAAGATCAGCAAGTCCCCTGCTTCCAGTTTGACTTTGGTCAATTCAAATCCGGTAGTGTCAGGTTGGAAATAATTGCGGTCGGTGGATTGGGTAAGTTTCCAGGTGTCGTAGGTACGGTAGAGTTCGGGGATACATTGGAAGCCGCCCATGGCTTCATCGGTTTGGTCTGCAAGGGCAAGGACACCTTGCACATTTTGGGGTTTGGTTTCGGGGTCATAATCCCAATGGATAAAACCCTTGTACTCAAATCCGGGCCGGATGGGAAAGTTCAGATTGGCCCGGTCGATGGTCACCCAAAGTTTTTCGGTGCCCCAGATATCCGAAAAAGCCTGATGGACTTTGGGCGTCTGTCTGTTGTCCCAAAGGTATTGGTGGTGGTAGACTTCGACCATTCCGGTATTGACAAGTTCCTTCATTTCCATATCGGGGTTGGTTTTTCGGTACCAGGTTTCCGGATTTTTCGGATCTTTTCCTTCGTATTCCCATAGGAAATCCGCCAACTTTCTTGCCTGAGATTTGGGAACAGCATTTTTGATAATCACATAGCCGTTATACATCCAAAAATCCCAATCCGATTCAGACATTACCTCTAATGGCTTTCCTTTGCTGCGGTCATTGAGCTTGGTAGTGGCAGTCTTGGAGACCGAATAATTGGATTTGGGGTCATTTGTCATGCTGTTAATTTAATCGAAAAACTGCGATATTTAGAAAAAATTATTCCCTGAGATGATTTCATTTTTATCGACTTTGGAAGATTTCCATACCAATCTTTGGAGGTTTCACCTGCCCGTGCCGGAGGATATTGCGTCACAGTTTATCCAAGGAGACAACAGGCGGGTTAGGGTTCATTTGGAAGGAATCCCCGTCTTCCCTGCTGCCTTGATGAAAACGAAGGAATATTGGTATATCCTGCTCAATAAACCCAACCGGGAAAAGCTTAAAATCGCCGAAGGTGACAAAACCACTATGACCTTGGAAAAGGACCTGTCGGAATATGGGCACGACATGCCGGAGGAAATGCAGGTTCTCCTCGATCAGGATGAGGTGGGAAGCGGGTATTTCTATGCCCTGACCAAAGGCAAGCAACGTGGTCTGATATACATCGTAACCAAAGTCAAAAACACCAACTCACGTCTCAACAAGTCCCTTGCCATCATCGAACACCTGAAGGATGTGAAAGGGAAATTGGATTACAAACTCCTCAATGAAAAAATCAAGTACTATAATAATCTGGATAAGGGGTGGTGATTGGTCCCGAGCTATCGGGATGGTTAATGGGTTATTTGGTTAATGGTTATTTGGTTATTTGGTTAATGGAGATTGGTTATTAGGTTATTGCCAACAAATCAGCCCTGAAAGGGCGAAATACCCCAACGATGGGTGAAGCCCATCGGAATAAGGCAAAATGAAAGCCCATCAGCCCTGAAAGGGCGAAATAATATGAAAGATTCCTAATCAAAGATTCTCCCAATCCTTTTCCAATTAATTTTCATTTTAAAACCATTGAATTCTTAAATTCGGCAATCCAAATCAGCTAACCCTAGGTTTTGGATAAATCCTTTTCCCAAAAAACCCATCCGCATGTTCTTCTACCTTTCCCAGTTCCTGAGTTTCTTGGCCATGCCACTGACCATCATCCTGATTTTATTGATTGCAGGGTTTTGGCTCCGCAAAAAAAAATACGGCAAGAAATTGATGATTGGTGGAATCATTCTGATGCTAATCTTTTCCAATCAGTTTTTGGCAAACCTCGCCATGCAAACTTGGGAACCGGATTTCAAAGCCTTTGATACACTTCCTGAGTATGAAGTTGGCATTGTCCTGACCGGAGTGACCAACTTAAACAAAACTGCCTCGGACCGTACTTTTTTCAACAAAGGCGCCGACCGCGCCACGCATACAGTACAACTTTACAAATTGGGCAAAATCAAAAAAATCCTGATCACCGGCGGACAAGGCCTTGACCCCACCAATTCCAATACAGAAGCGGAAATGCTACGGGATTTTATGGTCATGACAGGTGTACCAAATGAGGATATTTTGGTAGAAAGTAAAGCAAAAAACACAAGGGAAAACGCAACTTTTTCCAAAGATGTTCTTACTCAAAAAGAATTCAATCTTGACCAAAAATTTTTACTGATCACATCTGCTTTTCACATGTACCGCTCCAAAGGTTGCTTTGACAAAGTAGGATTGCAGACAGAGACTTTTCCCGTGGATTATTATTCTGAAGATATCCGCTTCAGCATTCCCCAATTGCTCCAACCGGAACCTTATTCCATCTTTATGTGGCATAGACTTTTTAAAGAATGGATAGGGATTACGGTCTATTGGTTAGTGGGGTATATTTAGGGGGTCGTCTCCCTGAGGAACGAAGGGTCTCAGTCTAATTGGTTGTAATTGTTCTAGTTGTTGTAATTGTTTTCTGCTTCGCGTTGTCGGGGTGTCTGCTCCGCGTTGTCAGGTTGACGAATCCGTCATTCTGAGTGAAGCGAAGAATCTCTCTGGATTGGTTGTAATTGTTCTAGTTGTTGTAATTGTTTTCTGCTTCGCGTTGTCGGGGTGCCTGCTTCGCGTTGTCTGTTTATCACATTCTGAATCATGGTACTCGGTACTTGGTACACCATACTTGGTTTCAATCTAACCGTACGTCTCGCCTATTTTCTTTTACCTCTCGCCCCTACTTTTTCACTAAGTAACTGAAAACTGCCAACTGCTACTGCCTACTAAGGTACTTGGTACACCATACTTGGTTCACAATCATTACCGCACCTCTCACCTTTAACCTTTTACTTCTCACCTACTTTTTCACTAACTAGCTGAAAACTGCCTACTGAGACTGCCTACTCTTATCAAAGTTCCTGAGTAAAAATCGCCAACGCCGTCTTGATGCCTTCTTTGTAATTTCCCAAACGGATATTTTCATTTGGGCCATGTTGGTTGTTATCGGAGTTGACGGTCACCACGGTTACAGCAGGGATTTGCAATGCATCAACAAAAGGAGCGATTGGAAGTGAACCTCCACTGATGCGGATTTTGATCGGATCTTTGCCAAAAGCCCTGACCATGGCTTTGTTCAGAAAAATACCGGGCTCGGAATCAAACGGAGTCCGGAATGCTTTGTAGGAAATGGTACCTTCCCACCTGACCAATTTCGGGTATTTCAACCTTTCCTCATCAGTGGGAATATTGTCCAGAATGTGATAACCTTGGCTTTCGATATGTTTCCTGACCAAGGCAAAAAGCCGCTCAGGATCACTTTCGGGCACCAATCGGACGTCAATCTCTGCAATGGCTTCGGCAGGCACGATGGTCGTTGCCATTTCCCTGACACCTCCCGCAGCCAATCCACGGATGTTGAGCGAGGGATACTGCAATGATTCCTGATAAGTACCGGCCACTTTGTCCGTGGAACCAATTCCAAGTTTTTTCTTAATCGCATCTTCATTATCAGGAACCTTTGTCAGAATCGCTTTTTCAGTTTCGGTCAAGTTGATCCCGTCATAAAATCCCGGTATGGTCACTCTGCCTTCATCATCCTTCATGGAGGCCAACAATTGAGATAACCTAAAAGCTGGATTTGGGGCATAATTTCCATAATGACCGCTGTGTTGGGCAGCTCTTGGTCCAAAGACCGTCAAAGTAATTTCAGAAATTCCTCTTGCACCAAAACTCAAAGTTGGTTCATTACTTAGGTGTCTCGGCCCGTCCATAATCAGCATCATGTCAGCCGCCAACTTTTCTTTGTGTATCAGGACGGCAGCCGGAAGATTCGGAGAACCTATTTCTTCTTCGAAATCGAGAATGACTTTGATATTGTAATTGGGGGATTTTCCTTCCTGAATTAAAGCATCCCAAGCTGTCAAAAACATCGCCAAGGGACCTTTGTCATCAGAGGAGGATCGGGCAAAAATTCTCCATTCAGCATCATAGGAGGAGTCCAGTGTTTCCATCGGGATGATTTCCCACTTGCCGTTTTCCATTTTCTTCAACACCGGTTTGAATGGATCTTCCTGATCCCAACGCTTCTTTTCCACAGGTTGACCATCCACATGGAAGTAGAATAAAACTGTCTTTTGGGCTCTAGGAATCGTCTTTTCTGCCAAAAGCATAGGAAAACCTTTCGTCTCCAAGCGTTCTATTTTCCAACCTCTTTTCTCAAAGTTATTCTCGCACCACTCAATATTAGGAACAAGCTCTTCCTTGTTATTGGAGTTATTGGGGATGGAAACCAGGTCATTGAGAATGGCGATACCGGACAAAAAATGCTTTTCAGTGACAGCATCGAGGTCGATTGCTTTTTTTCCTTGTGCCAAAAGGATTGTATGTAATGTCAAAAGAAGTACGAATAAGGAGAAGGATTTTTTCATAATGAATGGAATCAATGAATACAATTTTCAAAAGGTAAAACAAAGGAGGAATATAAAAAAGTGGTTTTTTGTTAATGAATTTTTACTCCTGAGGATTTTTGGAAATTTGCGAATTGGAGGATTTTTAGTGATTGGAGTTGTAATGGTTTTATTGGTTGTAATTGTTGTCTGCTTCGCGTTGTCGGGTTTTCTGCTTCGCGTTGTCAAGTTATTGGGTTGCCGAATTAGTAAGCTTGCTGCTTGGTACACAATACTTGTTCTAACCATACCCCATCTGCCGACTTCCCACTTCCTGACTTCCCAACCTCGCCCTCAAACTGAAATCGACCCTTTCCTAAAGTCCGTCTTCCCAATAATGGCATTGATCAAATAGGATTTACCCTGTTGGTTTGAAGCTATGGCCTGTTTCACTGCCGATACAAAAGCTTCTAAACTCTCGGTTTTTTGACCCTCCACGCCAAAAGCCAAGGGAATCTTTTCGTAGTCGGAAGCATCCAATGTCACGGCGCAGTCCGAACCCAAAAACTCTACCTGATCTCTCGCAATCTGCGTCCAGCAGGCATCATTTCCGATAAGGGCAGTGATAGCCAATCCATGTCTTTGGAAGGTATCAAATTCTATCAGGCTATAACCCGCACTCCCATCTCCATATAAGATCCAAACAGGCCGGTCAGGATATACCAAGGCCGCAGCTATGGCAAATCCTGCACCGACTCCCAAGGTTCCATAGGCACCCGGATCCAACCATGACACAGGTTGTCGTGCTCTCAAAGTATAGGAAGCAGTCGCTACAAAATCACCTCCATCTGCCACGAGAACCGCTTTTTCGGGCAATAGATGCTCCAATTCGCAGAGTAACTTTAAAGGATTCAAACCCTTAATATTTTCTTCCGACTGTTTGCCGATCTCCTCATCTCTCATCGAATCCCTCTTCTGCAAAGTATCAAGCCATTCCTGTGAGTTGACTTTCAAATGATCAGAAAGGGCTATTAAAAACCCACAAGGATCGGCTTGGATGGCGATTGTGGGTTTTTTGTTGAGAAAAAGTTCTGCCTTACTCCTGTTGATGGAAATTAATTTTCTGCCGCCGATATGGCTACCATAATCCAACCTGAAATCATTTGGCACTCCCGCCAAAATAATCAGGTCAGCTTCCTTGATGGCTTCTTTTCTTTTGTGCCGGACGTGTAGCCTGCCAGAGCTCCCGAGCAAACCTCTTCCCATACCACTGAGGAAAACAGGGATTCCCATTTTGTCAATGGCAACGGCCAGTTGCACCGCCAAATCTGGCTGCAGCATGGCCCCACTTCCCAAAATCATGAGCGGGCGTTTGGCTGCGTGGATCATTGAGGCTGAATTGGCCAATTGTGAATCAGAATGAACCGGAAATTTTGATTTTGAAGGATGAATATTGAACACGGTTTTTTCCTTGTCTTCAAATAGTTTTTTGGCATGTCTTTCAATGTACCATTGGATCGCCTTGTCCTTCAGGGATCGGGTTCCTGATTTGCTTTTGGCACCATACCACTCCCTGACCATGGCTTCGGGATAGAGGGTGTCGATGGGGCATTCGATAAACACCGGTCCGGGCACACCCTCGCAAGCAATCTGAAATGCTTTTTCCATTGCCGGACCAATGTCCTTCACTTTCTTGATGCTGACCGCCCACTTGACGATGGGTTTGATGATGCTGATCTGATCGATATCCTGCAGCGCTCCCCTGCCTTTGAGCATGGTGGCGGCAGCGCCTCCCAACAATATCAAAGGTGATTGGGCCATTTGAGCGTTTTTGATGGCAGTGATGGTATTGGTCAGCCCGGGTCCTGCGGTCACAGCAACGACTCCGGGAATTCCCGTCAATCTCCCCACCGCGTCTGCAGCAAAAACCGCCGTGGCTTCATGCCTCGTATCGATGACTCTGATTCCGGCTTTCTCAGCACCAACAAAAATTGGTGAAATATGTCCTCCACAGAGCGTAAACAGGAATTCGACTCCGTGGTTTAGGAGTACTTGGGCGATGATTTCTCCTCCGTTCATAGGAAGGAAGTTAATAAAAATAAGGAGTAAAGTGAAGAAATCGAAACAGCAAAAAATACATATAGCCGAAAATCAATTTCCAATAAATCTTAATCAAAGAATGACCTTCTTCTCGACACTTTCAGATCCTGAAGGATGGACGATTTGACACGGATATCAAGGTTGTAGGAGGTAAAGCGGCCAAAGGGAATCCAACTGACGTTCATTTGCCAGCAATGGAGGTCTCTCGCCAAACCGATCATGGATTGGGTAAGCTGCGCTGTCATAAAATCATAGCCTCCGCTGTAGGTAATTTTCCATTTTTCGGAGATACTCAAGTCACCGTTGATATTGACCGCTGAGGTAATATTGGACTCCCGGCCCGGCTGTTGGTTGTAAGCGATATTGAAACCGAATCCGAAAGACCATGGGATATTCCATTCTATATACTGCGAAGGGTCATTGATGATCCGGTTAATTTCCTCATCCACAAATTCATTCAGCTGACCACCTTGTTGCAAAAAGTCATCAGTCATTTGATCCCGCATTTCTCCGGCTTGACCACCCTGTTTGGAGGGATTAAGGTTACCGTTGATATTCATGGTGACGTTTCTGAATTTACCAATGCCCTGACCGCTTCTCCACGCATATTGGTTGACCCGGCGGCCTGTGACAGCCCCTGTTTCAGAATCGGTCTTGATCAATTCTGCATATGGATCCAAGGTGGCTGCTAAGTTGACAGACAATTTATTGTCAAAAAATGAAGTCCTTGTATCCATTCTAATCGGTGCCAATTGAAATGAATCAGCTGCGAAGTTGTAATTGGTACCAATATTCAGGGTTTGAAGCAGGGGAATTTTCTTCGTCTCGGATTCTCCTGAATCCGTCAATTTCTTCAACTTAGCCTCTAAGGTATTTCGTATGTTCAAATTCAGGGATTTAGATTCGCCCAAAGGCGCTCCACCAAATACAAAACCCTGATGTCTTGAGAAAAATTGGGATCTTCCCATGGAGTCAGTTTGCACAATTTGGTAATACCCAAATGATGGATTAGAAAAATCAGGATTGAATGTAAATCCAAAAGAAGGCTGCATGTGGTGCCTGATGGTTTCTATTTTTTTGCTCCCTTTGAAATTATAAAAACCATATACGTTGGTATTCATTGCAAAGGAAGAATTGTAGGTGGTCACCCTGTTGAAGCCTTGTTCTAAGATTTTATCCACCCTCTGTTCTACAGGGTTGTAGAAAAAATTGGTTTTTTCCAAGTACCAAAGCTCAGTAAAGTTTGCAGATGCAGTTCCTGTGAAATACTTGAACAACCGGAAATTGGATGAAATCGGAATGGTGTTTTTGGCCCCGCTGTTTGCATCCTTCAGAAGCAAAGGGAGGTTGGCGAGGTTAAAGGGAATAACATCAGGAGTTGGACTAATTCCCTGCCCCTGATTCACGACTTCACTTGAAACACCTAAAGGAGGAGTAACCCTATTGGAAATGGTGTTTTGAAGGTTAAAATTCCAGGCAACGTTCAGGGTTTTGATCGGTTCAAAGTTGATATTTTGAAAAGGGTTCTGCCTGTTCATGTTGACAGCTATATCGGGTAAAATCAGATTGACCTCTCCCGATTGGATGTTTTGCGAATGCCTCAGGTTGGCGGACATACTGAAAGGCGTTCCTGAAAAAGTCTTGCTGTAAGCCACGTTCGAAGAAAATTCAGACTTCACATTTTGGACAAAGTTATTCGGGTTCACCACGACGTTGTTGTAATTGGACGTACCTGCATTGACCGATGCCGAGAAGCGGGAATTTCCCCGAGACTCGGGTGAATGACTCCAATTGACCCAAATCGTGTTGTAATCGAGAGGGTTCAGTTCAGTTTCAGGACTTTTGAATTTCTGGTAATCAATATTGAAACCCCCACTGAACCTGTATCTCTTTTTGTACATCGTAGATGCTTTGGCGCCCCAACCTCCATTAGAGAAAACATCTCCGGTGACACGGGTATGAACATAGTCATTGAAAGCAAAATAGTAACCGAAGTTCCTCAAAAAAAATCCCCTTACCTGCTCCTGTCCATACGAAGGGAAGACAATCCCTGAGGCCTTTTCTTCAGGCGTATCAGGAATAATCCCGAAAGGCAATCCCAAAGGCGTCGGAATATCATTGAAATAGAGATTGAAAGGACCTGTCACGACCTGTTTACCTCGGATGGATTTGATTTTGCTCGAGTTGATATGCCAATGTGGTTCAGATAGATTACAGGTGGTATAAAATCCATGGTCAAGATAGATACTGCCGTCCCTGTCTTTTTTGATTGTCTGCCCGCGAAGCAATCCATCCTGTTGTTCGGTGACGACGTCCTTGATGATGGCCTTTTGACTTTTAAAATTGTACCGCATTTCCTTGCGGATTTCGTAGGAAGTAGCGCCTTCTTTAAAAACAGGATTTCCTTCAATCGCTCCCAAAGAATCGATAACGCCGGAGGCAAAAATCTCACTTTTGTCCCAATCAATAATGATGAGGTCAGCATCAAGCCTGATCAATCCATATTCAAACCATGCTCCTTTATGAAGGAATACTTTTTGGGTCTCAAAATCCGTGATGATACTATCTTCTGCGTAATACTTTATTTCCGTTTGGATATCCCCTTGGGGTACTATATTTGTGCTGTCGCTTTTGGGGATGGTATCGCTTTTTATTGCGGGCAAAGTATCCAAAACGGAAGGATTCAACGTTGGAGTATTGAGAACTGAATCTGGAGTATTGATCCTGTTCTCTACATTTCTTTGGCTTCTTTTTTGTGAATAGACCATTTGGGGTGAAACCCATAAAAACAAAAAGAGAAGCAAAAGGAAGTAAGTATTCCGCACTTAGTGATTTTGATTTATTTAAAAATTTGTAAAATTTGCTCCGGCAAAGTTAATGGTATTAACACGCATGAAACGCCCTAAAGTTAAAAATATTCTTATTATTTCGTTCCTGACGGTTTCTTTCTTGTTTTCAGGATTCCTGGCTTCTGGGCCTAAAGCTCCGGAATTCAAACTCAAACGTATTATTATTGACGCCGGTCACGGCGGCAAAGACCCTGGTACAGTTGGCTCTATGTCCAAAGAAAAAGACATCGCTTTGAAGGTGGCCCTTCAGGTCGGTCAATATATCAAAGAAAACCTCCCTGATGTGGAGGTGATTTATACCCGAAAAACGGACACTTTTATCGAGCTTAAAGAAAGGGCAAATATTGCCAATAGAAATAAAGCAGACCTGTTTATCTCGATCCATTGTAACGCCGCCCCTAACAGGTCAGCATATGGTACTGAGACATTTGTGATGGGGACCAAAAACTTTGAAGCAAACTTTGATATCGTAAAAAGAGAAAACTCAGTGATCCTCTTGGAAGATAATTTCGAGGAGAAATACGAAGGCTTCGATCCCTCTTCCCCTGAATCCTACATGATGTTCAACCTGATGCAAAAAGCATTTTTGTCAAACAGCCTTTCACTCGCTTCTAAAGTCGAAGATGATTTTAGCAACCGGGTCAATAGGTTTTCAAGAGGTGTAAAGCAGGCTCCTTTGTATGTGCTTTGGACTACAAGTATGCCAAGCGTACTGATCGAATTGGGCTTCCTTTCCAATGCCAATGAGGAAAAATACCTCAACACCAAAGATGGACAAACCTACCTCTCTTCTGCGATCTACAGGTCAGTAAAGGCTTATAAGGAAGAGATTGAGGCTTTGTAGGATGGTTATTGGGTTAATGGGTTATTTGGTTAATGGGTTATTTGATTATTTGTTTATTGAAATATTAAACACTGTAGTTCTAATTTTGTGTTTTCCGCTTAAGCTAAATATTCCAAGGTTTGTCTTTTAAATCAATTAAAATTTATTTAGCATCCAAGGATTTTAATATCAAATACCTTTTTTCCATTTTTCAAAGGCAATAGTTACCCATATTTTCCATTTTTCAAAGTCAATAAGTAAGTTCCTATTCCCTTTTATCAAAGTCAATCATGTAAAAACCACCGAAGAATTATTTTCCAATAAGTCGATACCACCAATTTCTAAGGTGGCAAAAAGACTTCATTTTTTAGGAAATTGGATGTTTTACCCTATTTTAGCATCCTAAGAAAACTAAACCCAAGTGCCTTTATGAATATCGAATTGAATAAAAATGAAGATGAATTAAAGCTCTTACTTTTTCAACTACAGAAAAAACAAGAAAGTGTCAAGCTTGGCGGCGGCAAATCCCGGATTGCCAAAGAACACGAAAAAGGAAAGCTAACCGCAAGAGAAAGAATCGATTATTTGATAGACAAAGAAACTGACTTTTTAGAAATCGGTGCTTTTGCTGCAGATGGCATGTACGAGGATGAAGGCGGATGTCCTTCGGCTGGGGTAGTGACTGGGATAGGTTATGTCAGCGGTAGGATGTGCATGATCGTCGCCAATGATGCAACAGTAAAGGCAGGAGCATGGTTTCCCATGACTGCCAAAAAGAATCTCCGTGCACAGGAAATCGCTATGGAAAACAGGCTTCCAATCATTTATCTCGTGGACAGCGCAGGCGTTTTTCTTCCATTACAAAATGAAATATTCCCTGACAAAGAACACTTTGGACGTCAGTTCCGCAACAATGCGCGTATGTCCTCCATGGGAATCATCCAAGTGGCTGCGATCATGGGGAGTTGTGTGGCAGGTGGAGCATATCTCCCGATCATGTCCGACGAGGCAATGATCGTGGACAAAACAGGCTCGATATTTTTGGCAGGATCTTACCTTGTCAAAGCTGCCATCGGGGAAACAGTTGACAATGAAACTCTAGGCGGGGCAAGTACGCACTGTGAAATCTCGGGAGTCACGGACAACAAATACGCCAATGACCAAGAATGCCTCGATGCCATCCGAAAGATCTTTTCAAAATTAGGAGCAAATGAAAAAGCAGGTTTTGATAGAATTGAACCTCAAAAACCCGGAAAACAGGAAGCTGATATTTACCGGATTTTGCCTTCGGACAGGGCAAAACCCTATGATATGCTGGACATCATTTCAAGAATTGTAGATGGCTCAGAGATTGAAGAATACAAAAAAGATTATGGTAAAACGCTGATCTGCGCGACAGCGAGAGTCGATGGATGGGCAGTTGGCATCATCGCCAATCAGCGCAAAATCGTCAAAACCAGCAAGGGAGAAATGCAGATGGGTGGAGTGATCTATTCCGATTCGGCTGACAAGGCAGCGAGATTTATCATGAACTGCAACCAACGAAAAATTCCTTTGGTTTTCCTGCAGGATGTCAGTGGATTTATGGTAGGTAGCAAGGCTGAACACGGCGGAATCATCAAAGACGGCGCAAAGATGGTCAATGCCATGGCCAACTCTGTGGTACCGAAGTTCACCTTTATCATTGGGAATTCTTATGGCGCCGGAAACTATGCCATGTGTGGCAAAGCCTATGATCCAAGACTGATCTATTCTTGGCCTACTGCACAGATGGCAGTCATGAGCGGGGCGGCAGCTGCCAAAACATTGCTTCAGATCAAAGTATCCACCCTTCAAAAATCAGGAAAAGAGATCAAACCTGAAGACGAGGCACAATTGCTCCAAGAAATCACCGACAAATACAACGAAGAACTGAGTCCTTATTATGCTGCTGCACGACTTTGGGTGGATGGGATCATAGATCCCCTAGAAACCCGAAAGGTTATAAGTATGGGAATCGAGGCAGCCAACCATGCGCCTATTACCGAGCGGTATAATGTGGGAGTGATACAGACATAAGTCTTGAAATATGAGATATGAGACTTGAGACATGAGATTTGAGATTTGAGATTTTTTTGGCATGTTTAGAAAAGTCATAATTGAAAAGAGGCTATAATGTAAATACGCAATTATGCCAGTTGATTGGATATCCATTTTAATTCTTGGCTCCGGACTAAAATGCCCGGTACCTCGTCCCGACTGAAGAGGATTATAGGGTTATTGGCAAAGAAGCGCATATCCATCAAGTCTTAATTATAAAACATCCATTTCTATTTTCCATTCATGCTAAATTTCATTAAATTGGATATCAATTTTGCTTATGGATAACCTCAGTGAAAATGAACTTCATGCCCTAGTTTCCTTGCTGGATGATACAGACTGGGAGGTCAAAAACCATGTACTCGACAAACTGATTTCCATTGGCCATCCTGTGATTCCGTTTTTAGAAAAGAAGTGGGAAGAGAGTTTCAATCCTTCTATCCAAAAAGAAATCGAGGATTTAGTCCACCGGCTTCAGTTTTTGCAATTAAAAGACAGACTTCACGATTGGAAAAATTCTCCGGAACAAGACCTGCTGACTGGGCTATGGATTATCAATACCTACCAATATCCTGACCTTGAATTCGAAAAACTGAACGCAGACATGCATCAGATTTATTTTGAGGTTTGGACAGCCTTCCAAAACGACCTTCTCCCCTACGAACAAGTCAGAATTATAAACAGTGTTTTGTTTAATTCCCTCCGGTTCTCGGCCAATACCAAAAACTTTCACTCTCCCGGAAACAGCATGCTGAGCAATGTCCTTGAAACAAAAAAAGGCAACCCGATCAGCCTGTGTGCTATCTATTTTTTGGTTGCAAAAAAGCTCGGACTTCCCATCTACGGCGTCAATTTGCCCAACCTGTTTGTACTGACATACAAATCTTCTGACGCCTCATTTTATATCAATGCCTTTAACAAAGGACTGATTTTTTCACGCAAGGATATTGTAAATTACCTTGAGCACCTCAATATTGAATCGAGGGAAGTTTTTTTTGAACCTTGTTCCAATCTAGACATCGTCACTAGGGTGCTCAGAAACCTGATCGTGGCTTTTGAAAAATTGGGGGAAGTAGAAAAGTCTGATGAAATAAAAGAACTTCTTGAAATTGTAGGGAGTTAACGCAGTTTGACATTACAGCCAACCGCTCTGCTTGATGCAGGACTTGGTGTACGTCTATTTTGGATCGCAGTCAAAGCACTTTCAAGGTACTTGATATTAGCATTTTCGGCCATTTGCGGATTATTATCTATTGCTCCCCTATACGCCACGGCAAATCCTGTGGGACTTGGGGTGATTACCACTACTTCGGGTAATTTGGTAATACCAAACTGTTTGGTCACAGATTGATTTATATCTTCAAGAAATGGAAATGGCATCTTTTTTTCGCTGGCTCTAGCTTTCATTCCGGCAGAAGTTTCCTCTTCTTCGGTACCTATATGCGGATTGATCAATGCAAAGACAAAACCATCCGAAGCAAATTGGCCTGAGAGGTTGACTAGCCTTTCTTCATAAAGTTTGGAAAATGGGCAATTGAGGCTTGTAAATACCAAAATGACGGCTTTGGCATCTCCATGTGAATCGAGGGAAAATTCTTGTCCTAACACCGCATCGTTCAACTTGAAGTTTTCTACCCTTTGAGCAAAGGTGCCAGAAACCAATATAAATGACAGAAGAATTAGAAATGTATTTTTCATTTTCGGGTATGAATTGCTTGGTTCAATAAATATACATACAAAGAACCTACCAGATTGTATAAGTCAGCACAATATCATTTTGCCACTCAATCTTGACCTGATAATGGTGGTCCGAAAATTCTGTGTTTTCGATCCTTCCAAAGATAACTTTGTCTTCCAAGGTGAATGGAGAAAGTCGGATGTTATTTTTGAGGCTGACTCCTCTCCTGCCCTGACATTTGAAAATAGATTCCTTGGCCGACCAAGCAATGGTATTTATGAGTGGTTCATTGCCAAGAAAATCAATTTCATTGCGATTAAGGAACTTTGGCCCAAGTCTCACTACCTTTTCCCTTACATAATCGAGGTCTATTCCGACCGGCATTTCTTTATGAAAAATGGCTGCTGCAAGTCCTTTGGTGTGGGTCATGGACACATGACCAAAGCCATCCATGGGGTGTGATTTGCCGTTCTCGTCTTTATAAAAACCCGGGTAAGGCAAAGAAATGCAGTCAAGTGCTTCTTTGATGGCTATTCTAGCTCCTTTCCATTCCTTTTTTTTATCCGGGTGGGAAATATTGGAAAAAGAAAGTTTTTCGCGAAAGCTTAAAAAATCAGTCCCATTGTGGGAAACTTCCTCAATATTCTTTACCGCCAAGGCAGATAAAGGACTTATTTTTTCTATTTTTGTTTGCATATACCCATTATGGGATGAAGCGCTAATCACAGCAAAATATGGTAAAAATCCAAGTAAATAAACTGCATACATTGACCGGCCACAACGATTGTATTTATGCCTTGGCAGAAGCTCCTGACCCAAGGTATTTTTTTACAGGATCCGGTGATGGAATGGTTGTTTTATGGGATTTGGATGATCCGAAGGATGGTAAACTCATCGCCAAGGTAAATCATTCTGTCTATGCGCTCGAGGTAGATCCCCAAAGGAACCAACTGATTATCGGGCATAATTTTGAAGGAATCCACGTGATTGACTTGGTGAATCAAAAGGAACTTTGGTCTTTGAATATTACCAATCAGTCCATATTTGACATCAAAGTTTCAGATAAAAATATTTTTGTAGGGACAGCAGACGGCATGATTATCGTCATCGACACGGAAATGAGGGTTGTTAAAAGACATTTAAAAATATCCGAAAAAAGCGTCCGTGTACTTGCTCTCAGTCCTACGGGCCATACAATTACTGCCGGATTGAGTGACCACAGCATCAAGGTTTTTGACCTAAAAACACTCGATCCAATCCACAATCTTACCGCACATACCAATTCCGTTTTTGCGCTAGGTTATAATCCCAACCTTCCTGTAATGGTCAGCGGAGGCAGGGATGCAAGTCTCAAAATCTGGGATACCAGAGATTATTCTTTGAAGCAGACAATTATAGCCCATCTGTATGCGATAAATTACTTGGCTTACCGGGAAGATGGCAGATATTTTGTAACTTGTAGTATGGACAAATCCATCAAAGTCTGGGATGCAGAGTCCTATAAACTTCTCAAAGTCATAGACAAAGCAAGGTATGCAGGTCATGGCACATCAATCAATAAAGTAGCATGGAGCCGGTATAACCAAAATATCATTTCCATCAGCGACGATAGGAAAATCTCTATCTGGAATCTAGAATTTTAAAAAACATGAATATAACTTCTAAAGAAATTAGCCAAAAATCCTTTGAGAAAAACTTCCGGGGATATGACAAGGATGAAGTATCTGCATTTTTGGGTGTGTTAGCAGATGAATGGGACAAATTGCAGGGAGAGAAAAAAGACCTCGAAAGAGCACTTGAAACCAGTCTACGGGAAGCTAAAAAACTCAAAGACGTCGAGGAATCACTCTTCAGAACTTTGAAAACCGCAGAGGACACCGGCGCAAGTATCATCGAAGAGGCAAGCATTGCCGCTTCCGAGATAATGGCAGATGCCCATCAAAATGCGGATTCGATGGTGAATGAGGCAAAAAGAAATTCCCAAAGCCTGATCGAAACTGCTGAAACAAAGGCAAAACAGATCATGGAGGAGCTGAAGGGAAATGTAAAAAGCCTGGTAGACAGCTACGAGAAATTGATCAGAGAAAGGGAATTGATCATTAAAAACATGAAACGCCTGTCTGAGGATCTGGATGACAAAATCACCACTTCCAATGAATCTTTCAAGAAGGTAAATATTCAGGCACATGCCAAAGTAGTCGAGGAGCTTAGTAGGGCAAAGGCATTTACTTTTGCAAATATCGGTGCAGTTCAAGTGGATGAGGCTCCAATGACCAAGCAAACCTTATCGGAGGAACCCCGAGAAATAACCTCAGAAAATATAGAAGAGACTGTCACTGAAAATCTTGAAGAAGAAGTAGAGAACATCCAATCAGAAATTGTCGAATTGGAAGAAGAACCCAAAGTCAAAGCCATCGCTGAGGTGGAGGAACCCAAAGGTGAAGTTCAAGAAGAAGTGAAGGAGGAAGAAAAGTCTGTTGAGCCAAAAGCTAAACCCGATAAAGGAAGCTCATTTTTTGACCAGTTTGATTGATGGGAAAAGTATCACTTGAAGGAATTGAATTCCATGCTTATCATGGGGTTTTTTCAGAAGAAACCAAATTAGGCAATAGGTTCACAGTAGACATCCATGTTCAGACAGATTTTCGAAAAGCCATGTTGGATGATGACTTGCGGTCAACGGTAGATTATGCCAAGCTGTACAAGATCGCCAAAGCCCACATGTTGGAACCCGTCAGACTGTTAGAACATCTATCCCATTTGATGATTCAGGATATTTTGAAAGAATATCCTTCTCTTAAATCCGTCACTGTTACAATCAAAAAACACAATCCGGCACTCGGTGGTGTAGTCAATTTCTCCGTGGTAACTGTGACTTATCCTGAAGATTATGTGTAAAAATCGTTTACTCTTAATACTTTTCATTCTTGTTTTCCAAGTTTCTTTCGCCCAAACTGAGCCCTACAAAATCTTTGATGGCAAGGGTAAAGAAGTCGCTTTTGATAAACTTACAAAAGAATCCCAGAAGTCCGAGGTGATTTTTTTCGGGGAACTCCATAACAACAGCCTAGCCCACTGGCTTCAATTGCAGCTTCTGAAAAATCTCCATGAAAATGAAAATAAGGTAATTCTTGCCGGTGAATTCTTTGAAAGGGATGACCAATTGAATATTGAGGAATGGTTTGCGGGCAAAATGACAGATAAGAATTTTGAAGCTGAGACCAAACTTTGGAACAATTATCAGGTGGATTACAAGCCGATGATGCTCTATACGAAGAAAAACAATATCCCATTTGTAGCATCCAATGTTCCGAGAAAATACGCTTCATTGGTCAGCAGAAAAGGGCTTTCGGTATTGGACAGCCTTTCTGATGAAGCAAAGCAATCTATTTCACCTTTGCCAATCGAAGTAGATAAAACCCTTCCGGGATATGTGGGCATGAAAGACATGATGCACGGATCGGGGATGAATGTCGACTTTATGGTCGAGGCCCAAGCCGTCAAAGACGCTACCATGGCTTATTCACTTTTTGATTATTTGGAAAAAGGAAATTCCATTCTCCATATCAATGGTTCTTACCATTCCAACAATTACGAAGGAATCATCTGGTACCTGAAAAGAGCATATCCAAAAACCAAGATCCTGACTATATCCACTGTAGAGCAGGAAAGTATCAAAGAATTGGAAGAAAAATCGAAAGGCATCGCCGATTTCATCATCGTGTTGCCAATGGATAGTCCCAAAAGTTACTGATCATCAATGTACTCTGCTGCCGAATCCTCAAAAATCCGACAAGATTTTTGGACTACCTTTGGCCAATACATGAAGCCCGTACCTTCCGCCCAAGGGTATCGGATCAATTGGCAGAATTATAAGACCGGGGTCAAGGAAGTGTATTTCAGAATGAAAACCGAGCGGGATTTCATTTCCATTGGTATAGAAATCTGCCACAAGGATGAAGAAATGCAACAGCTTTACTTTGAGCAGTTTGAGGAATTCCGCAAACTGCTGGAAGCTGAACTTGAAGAAGCTTGGGATTGGGAACTGCACCAATTTGATGAGTTGGGAAAAATCGTTTCCCGCATCCAAAAAGTCAAAAATGGATTAAATGTCTTTAACCAAAATGATTGGCCCGCGATCATCAGCTTTTTAAAGCCAAGAATTATCGACTTGGATGCCTTTTGGGCGAACATCAAACCGGCTTTTGAGGAT
The DNA here is from genome assembly GCF_023502205.1 of Aquiflexum sp. TKW24L. Classification (GTDB taxonomy): domain Bacteria; phylum Bacteroidota; class Bacteroidia; order Cytophagales; family Cyclobacteriaceae; genus Cognataquiflexum. Next base: position 42,881 of record NZ_JAMFLG010000004.1, read on the forward strand.
TTGTAAAAACCTATTTTACCACATAGTTCATATAGAGCACATAGGATAATTAATCCCTCTTTCGCTATCAAAAGTAATTGAAAAGAAAAACTATGTGTTCTATGTGTCTATTCTATAGGTAAATTACATTCAAATATTACACGATCACCTTGGTTGTTCCGCCGCCTTTGAGGGTGATGTCAACAGGTTTGTTGGATTTCCAACTTCCTCCAGTGAAGTCAGGAACATCGATGGAGTTGGAACGGTGGGCAACTGACCATTCACTCAGCGGCGAAACCGCCGACCAAAGCGCAGCGTCATATACGTCCTGATCCAAAGGCAACCCATTTCTCAGGCAGTCAATCAACCTCCAATCCATCATAAAGTCCATGCCACCATGTCCTCCGATCTGCTTGGCTAGTTCCCCTACTTTCTTGACAATCTCCGGCGTATATTTTTCTTCCAAAGCTTTCATTTCCTCAGCCTTCATCCAACTGTGTCCCTGTGCGACTTTTGGCTCCGGGTATTTTTGAGCGTAAGCTTTTGTGCCACTGACAGTATGCAGACGGGAATATGGCCTAGGCGAAGTTACATCGTGTTGGATCATGATGGAACGTCCTTTTTGGGTTTTGATGATGGTGGTATTCATATTTCCTCCAAATTTCTTTTCTGCAAATGGCGCAAAAAAATCATCCTTTTCTGCCAATTCTTTGGCCTTGGCTCCCATATGAAAATCAGCACTAGACAAAGATGTCAAGTAATCCATACGGTCTCCCCTATTGATATCCATAATCTGGCAAACAGGACCAAGTCCATGCGTAGCATATAGGTTTCCATCACGGTAGTTTTCCTTCAGCCTCCACATATCCTGATAGCCACCTTCACTTGTTTTCATAAAATTCAACCAAAGCAAATCATGGATATATGCACCTTCGGTATGGATAATTTCCCCAAAAAAACCATCTCTTTTCATATTGAGAGTCATCAATTCAAAAAAGTCGTAGCAACAGTTTTCTAATTGCATGCAATGTTTTTTGGTGCGCTCGGAAGTTTCGACTAGCTGCCAGCATTCTTCCAAAGTCTTGGCTGCAGGAACTTCTATGGCGGTATGCTTACCTCCTTCCATAGCATAGACAGCCATCGGAGTATGCCATTCCCATGGTGTAGTGATGTAGATCAGGTCCAAATCCTGTCTGTCGACCATTTTTTTCCAGGCATAGGCCGAACCAGAATACCCTTCAGGTTTGTGTTTGGTACCCTCAAGTTCCTTTTTCATCTTGTCCACCCTCTCCGGCATCAAGTCACATAGTGCTTTGATTTCGACCCCTTCGATTTTGCTCAATCGATCCACTGCACCAGGTCCTCTCTGTCCCAATCCTACAATTCCTATCCTGACTGTTGGGAGCTTTGGGGCGGCAAAGCCCGACATATTGAATAGTTGCAAATGGTTTCTTTGGCTTTGAAAAAGAACCTGCTCTGGCGTTTCGGCTTGGGCAAAATTTGGAATCGCCGAACCTACTATTCCTAGTCCTGCCAACTTGAGGAAATCTCTACGGTTATTACTCATGGGGTTTTTTGATTGGTGGTAAAGGTTAGAAAATCTGAATTTAAGATTTATTCCCTTTTGGAAAAGAACCGAAGGTATAATTTGAAAAAAATTCAATAAAAAAAACAACCCTATCAGGATTGCTTTAAAATTTAGACGTTAACATTTTCTATTTTTTTACCTGGCAGGTATTGAGACCAACGATAGTGTAAAGTGGACAGAAACTCACCAGACTTGTCAACAAGAAAATGGCTGCAACTACCATAAGCACGATTCCCAAAGTACCCGTCACAATACCTCCAAAATATAGATATGCTGCAATTAGTGCAATAATCGTACGGATAATTCTATCCGTGGTTCCCATGTTTGTTTTCATGATTTTGTGTGTTTAGGAGTGAAATAAAAAAACCAAACCAAAAATTATTGACAGGCAAATGGCACAAACAGCAATCAATTTTAAAGCGGTTTTCATTGGATTAAATATAATTCAATTACTTGCAACTTTCTTATGACTTTTGTCACATACTACTTCCTAAACAAGCTCAAAGAATAATAACCTTTGCTATCTGTAAAATGTCTGTCCCAAGAAAAATTGGTCAGTTTGGCCAATTGATCCAATTCTTTGAGACTGTACTTTTGGGAGACTTCAGTATGGATGGTTTCAAATTTTTCGAATGAAAACTTCCTTCCACCAATACTGACTTCTTGATCTTCAAGACTGACCAAAAAACTGAGAGCAGCCCCATCCTTGGGATTATACACACCATAATGATCAAAGGCTGCTAGGTCAAAATCAGCTGACAACTCTCTGTTGATCCGTTCCAAGAGATTGAGGTTAAACCTCTTTGTAATACCATCTTTATCATTGTATGCGGCACGGATGATGTGAGGATTTTTTTTCAAATCCACACCCATCAAAAAGAAATCACCATCCTGTAAATACCCATTGATCAGCCTGATGAATTCAATGGCCCTTTCTCCGTGAAAGTTTCCAATATTGCTACCCATAAACATCAAAAGTCGGGGATTTTTTCTTTCCTCTAAACTAGACATTGTCAAAAAATAATCGCCAACCAATGGCACAACAGGTACCTCAGGCAATCGGGAAGCGATGTTTTCTTCATTAAATTTTAAAATATCAGCCGAAATATCCATTGGAACGTAGGTTGGCTTTTTTCCTAAGCGGATCATCTCCTCCAAAAAAACAATTGTCTTGGTTCCATCTCCGGCACCAAGTTCGATCACGTCGATTTCCTCTGAAAGAATCTCTCCAATAATATCTTTGGATTGGTTTTGGAGGATTTCGACTTCACATCCAGGCAGGTAATACTCTTCCATTTCCATGATTTCCTGAAAAATGGCAGAGCCCTTGTCATCATAGAAATATTTGGAAGGAAGGTGTTTTTTGGAATCGCTCAATCCCCGAAGGACTTCTTCTCTGAATTCTTGATTATCCATTTTTTTATTTTGCTAGGCGAATTCCTGAAAAAAGCCATCTTGAAGCTGCAGGAAAAAAATTTCTGTAAGTGATCCTGCTATGTCCCTCAGGAGTGGCTACAGAACCACCGCGAAGGACATTTTGATTGATCATAAATTTCCCATTGTACTCTCCCAAAGCTCCAGGAGCTTTTTGGAAACCCGGATATGGCAGATAAGCACTGTAAGTCCATTCCCAAAGTTGTCCCCAAGAAAATTTCCCAGCAGCTATTTCCCACTCAAATTCCGTCGGCAGCCTCATGCCCTTCCATGTCGCAAAAGCAAGTGCCTCATAAAAACTCACATGTTGGACAGGAAGCTCTTCCCGCACTTTTTCGTATCCATTGAGTGTGTAATAAAACCACTCAGATCCTTGGCTGTGCCAATAAAGAGGTGCTAATATTTTTTGGTTGTTGATAAAATCCCAACCTTCTGAAAGCCAAAGATTGAAATCTGAATATCCTCCGGCTTCTATGAATTCGAGGTATTCCCCATTGCTGACAAGCCTGTTTGAAATCTCAAAATCCTGTATATAGACTTTATGCCTGCCACATTCATTGTCAAAGCAAAAAGCATCACCGTATGCTCCGATTTCATAAACTCCCTCAGAGATCTTCACAAATTCCGCATTATGTTCCTCTTTTTTCACTCCAAAATATTCACCATAGACAGGAAAGGTGGGTTGATTTCCAAGGATATACTTGATGTCATAGACCAAAAGCTCCTGATGCTGCTGTTCATGGTTGATGCCAAGGACGATTACTTCGTGCATTTCTTTTGAAAAATCCGAACGATCCATCAGTTTCAATACCAATTCGGTTACATATTTACGGTAAGCCATGACCTCCCGGACAGGCGGCCTACTCATCAGTCCCCGATTAGGACGAAGGACTCTGTCTCCTGCATTGTTGTAGTAGCTATTAAAGAGAAAAGCAAAGTCAGTGTTGAAAATCTTATAATTAGGATCAAAAGGAATCAAAACAAACTGTTCAAAAAACCATGTTGAATGGGAAAGATGCCACTTTGGCGGGGAGACATCCGGCATAGGCTGCGGTACATAATCTTCTAAATCGAGGGGTTGGCAAATTTTCTCCGAAAGCTCCCTTGTCTTCAAAAAATGCTTTTTTAATTCTTCCATTTAATTTATTTCTTTTTCTCCAAACTGATTAGCTGAAACACTAAATACATGACCATTCCTACAAACATAAAGCCAAAAGGCAGGGCAAAAAGGATGAGCAACTGACTGATTGACTGGAGTAGTTGATCCTTGCCAAACAAAATCACCACAATAGTCACTAAGCCGATTGCGATACCCCAAAACAACCGATACCTCCGCTTTGGATCAGGTTTTCCTTCATCCGTGAACATACTCAACACATATATGGCCGAATCCACGGAGGTTATCAGAAAAGTAAAAACCAATATCGTCGATATGGTATTGCCGAATCCGGAGTAAGGAAACAATTCGAAGAAATTAAAGATAGCACTGTAGATCGAATTAAAATTCTCGGAAGTGGCTTCTCCTAATTCGATCAATCGAAAAGCATTGGATCCAAAGACAGAAAACCATATAAAGGTTCCCAAAGCAGGGATAATCATCGTACCGAAAACAAATTGCCTGATCGTCCTCCCTTTGGAAATCCGGGCAATAAACACGCCTGTAAACGGAGCCCAAGCCAGCCAAAACGCCCAATAGAAGTATGTCCAATCTGTTAGAAATGAATGGGAAACTTTCTGATCACCGATGTTGAGGCTCATGGGAATAAATTCCCAGAGGTAGGTTCCCAAAGCATTGAAAAACATCCCAAACACAATCCATTCACTCCCCAATATCCAAGTAAAAATCAGGAGAAGAGTAGCCAATGCGATATTGAGATTGGATATTATCTTAATCCCCCGATTGACTCCCAAAAAAGCTGAGAAAGTGGAAATCACACACACGAGCACCACAAGCCAAATGGATTGGCTAACTGTAAAACTATCAATACCTGTCCAAAATGAAAGTGCATCTAACAATTGTCTGCTTCCGAGTCCAACCCCAGCTACTACTGCGATGACCGTACATATAATTGTAATAAAGTCAAGCAATGTCGCCAAAACCGACTTTTGGTAAATACCCGTCAATATGGAAGAGCTTAGGATGCTACCATTTCTTTGGTAAAGATTATACCCGATCACAAGTCCAAACAACGCATAAATCGCCCACGGCGTAAATCCCCAATGAAAAAAGGTATATTCCAAAGCGAATTCCCCTGCGGAAAGTGAAGTTGCTCGGGGAGGATTGCTGTAGTAAAAAACAGGTTCTTGAACTGCTCTAAGCAATAATCCTCCACCCATTCCGGTGCTGTATAGCATGGCTATCCATGAAATCCATGAATATTCGGCCTTCTCCTTTCCTAGTTTAACACTTCCAAATCTGGAAAATGCCAATACCAATAACACCCCAACTGATCCTAATCCTAATATCAAGTAGGAGCTCCCAAAAACGTCCAGAACCTGATAAGTCCACTCACTTAGGATTTGACCAAAAAATTCAGGAAATAAAAATGCGATTACCAAAAAACCTGCAACAAACAGGATTGACCCATAAAGGGTATGTTTCTGCGTGTCAGTTTCTTTTTTAAAAATATTCAAATTAGATCAAATTTAATCCGAACTCATATTGACTTCATCTCTCTTGCGGATTTGTCTCATAGCTCTAAATATCTGAAACAAAATAATGTAAATGACTACTGAAAGTGGAATCGATACAATTGCCCATCCACCGACTGCTAAAACCAAGCGTCCTGAATATTGGGAGAGAGCCGTTACAATACCTTCCGAAAAAGCACGCTGCAGACTTTCCAGATCCATTCCTATGCTTTCATATCCAAATAAAAATTCACCTACCCTTGCGAAAGGAATGATTAAGAATATTTGGACAGGCGTCAGTATGTAACTGATTGCTATCATTATGGGCAGATTCAACTTCAAGCGTAAAGCCAAAAAAGCCAGAAGAACAGTAGTGCTTCCATATATAGGAAAAATGCCGATCAGGATGGCAACAGAAATACTGAATGCTAGTTCTTTGGGAGCAAGTCCTTGTTTGAGGAGCCCCTTGAATTTCTGATCAAGATTTCTTAACCGCATTGCAATCCATGTTTGTTATTTCTCTTCTGGAATTCTGGCTTTATCCTAAGAAATAATTCTTCATAACCATTTGGGCTTTCTTGTTTTGTGGAGTAAAATCCGGATCCCTTTCCCTTGGCTGCGGATACCATTTCCAGAAATATACTCCAGCAAGCCAATCCTTTTGCCAAGCAGTCTGAAAGAAAGCCTCATAACACAGGGCCTGAACATCCTCAGAAAGCGGTATTTCCTTCCTTTCATTTGGCCAAATCCAAGGCTGAATGGCTGCATCCTCTGTATTGCAATAGCCGATTTCTGTAAAAATCACAGGCTTTCGATATTGCCTAACAGTCTTTTCTATTTCCTTACTTTTCTTTTCCCAAGAAGAAATCAATTCCTCAAGATCAGGATTCGTCTTGTTGCTCAGGGGAAAATATGCCTGAATGCCGATATAATCCAAAGCATCCCAAAATTTGATCTGTTGGTATTCTGTGAAATTGGCTGCATAAACCAATTCCCCTCTGTAAACAGATTTGATTTCAGCAATCACTTTCCTCCAATCTTCCTCACGGTTACTTGTCATCTCTAGTTCTGTTCCAATACACAATATCGGAATCTTGTTTTCTTCCGCAAATCTGGCAAAATATAGAATGAATTCTGTGTATTGTTCAAACCACTTTTCCCAGTCTGCTTCGGTCTTCATACTGATAGTTCCGGGCCAACTTCCCCTCACCCAAAGGTGCGGCTTTAAGATACTTTCTATTCCTTTTTCCCTTCCTATGGAAGTTGTTGTATTCATTCCCTTGAGAGATTCTCCCCACCACATTTTATCGGAATGTTCCTCCCATTTGATATCCGGAAGGTTTGGATCGGATTGCCATCCAAAAGGCGTCTGTGAAATATGACTCACACCAAAACTACCTAAGGTGTCAAGTTCCCATCCATCTAATGGATTTCTGCTTCCAACCCAACATACCCCTTTGTGTTTGTCGGCGATGACAATGCCGATGCTTTCTTCTGCAGCCTGATTTTGATAAGTCCATATTGCAAGACTGGCCAAGATCAAAACAAGGAGAATAAGCGGTCTTTTCATGTCAACTTTTAAATTTCGTTTCTATGATAATTTCCTCATGTAGCGTTCTATGAACCGGACATTTGTCAGCTATTTCAAGAAGCTTGGCTTTCATACTTTCATCGAGTTCGCCTTCTATTTCCAAACTTCTGGTAAACCTGCTTATTTTGGAGCCTTTCTTTTCAAAATCGACGCTGTCTTCCTTATGAACTTTGTCGTGATCTAGGTACACGTTGATTTCTTTTAAGTCCCAACCCTTGCGGTCCGCATACATTTTCAATGTCATCGCAGTACATGTCCCCAAAGACGCCATTAACAAATCGTAGGGTGTTGGGCCAAGATTATCCCCTCCTACTGCTGCGGGTTCGTCAGCTAGCAAGCGGTGATATGGTGTTTTGATTTCGGAAGTATAGCCCTCCCCAAACAGCCTGACTTTGACCTGATGACCTTTGGTTTCATTTTCTGGTTTTTCTTCAGGAAGGTATTTTTTGGACCAAACGCTGATCAACTCTCCCACATACCTGCTTTCGTGTTCTTCGGACAAAAGGTGATCTGCGCCGTCAAGTGTAATAAAACTTTTGGGATGGAAAGCATTTTGGAATAGCGTCGCTGCATTTGAAATGTCCACGATCTGATCTTGGGGAGAATGCAAAAACAAAAAAGCTTTCCTCATCTTGGAAAGGGTATCCGGAAGGTTTTTATTTTCAAGATCATCGATAAAATCCTTTCTGAGATAAAAACTTCTGCCACCAATATTCACTTTTGCTGAGCCTTGTTTTTTGATGGTTTCGACGTCATCTTTAAAAAGCCTTTTCACATGTTCGGGATCGGATGGTGCCCCGATAGTGACAACAGCAACAGTTTCGTCCAATTGCTCAGCCGCAAAAATCACCGCAGTACCACCGAGAGAATGTCCTATCAGGAGTTTTGGCGCTTCATAATTATCTTTCAAAAAATCAGAAGCTGCCACCAAATCGGCGACATTTGATGTAAAATGAGTATCCTCAAAGACGCCTTCACTGCTCCCCAGTCCCGTAAAATCAAAACTCAATACCGCCACTCCAAGCTGAGAAAGTGTGTTGCTGATGTTATTGACTGCCTTAAGATTTTTGGTGCAAGTAAAACAATGCGCAAAAACAGCGAAAAACCGCGGCTTTTCATCCAAGGGTAAGAAAAGGCTTCCTGAAAGCTGATTGCCTTGGGGATTCAAAAACTTAACTCGTTCGATTTTCATGCCCAGGTTTTTAAATAAAGTATTTAAAGAAAAATAAATTGAAAGTTTTTTGACTCAAATATATCCAAGGTTTTTTTGATCAATCCTTTAATGGCGTTTCAACAGTAACATTTTCCAACCTGATTTCAGAAAGTAACTCCAACTTACCTTCCTTAAAAAGACTCTCCATTTCTTCCACAGGAGTATTTTTATCCACCGGTTGGTAATTTTCATAATCCTGCAAAATCAGTCCGCCGACTTCATGTTTTTTGATTGCCTTTCGGAATCTCACTCCGCCACCATCTGTGTGGTACGAATAGGCGAGGTAATCGATGAGGTTGGTTTGTTGATTGATCCAATAAATGAACTCATCATCAAAATCCTCTCCTCCCCCATCCTCAGAAAATGTCACCTTGATCTTATGGTAATTTTTCCCTTCCAATTCTCCTTCACCCAAATAGGTTTTATAAACCGCTTCGTCATTCAATCCATATGGCAAAAAAGTGAAATAGGCCACTGAATTGACTGAATTGGTAAATGCCTTGATTCGGTCTCCGGGGAGAGAAACTGTTTCACCATTGACAGTTCGGACAAATCCGGAATTGTTCAAGACATCACGGACAAATCCGGTTGAATCTGAGAATTCCCTTAAATATTGAAATTTGGAAGGGTTCTTAGAGATTTCATAATACCTGTTTCTGAAATCAAAACTGATATTGCTTGCTTCAAAAACCTTCCCTCCGTGGGCTTCTATGGATTTATCAATGATTCGCTGAGCTTCTGAATCTTCCTTGCAGGAAAATAAAAAAGCCAATGAAAACAAAAGAAGTATCGCAGTAAGAAAATTCGATTTCATATTTGGAAGTTGGATTTTAAATGAAAATTTCAATTTAACCCTTTTATGGTTGAAACTATTTCCAACTACTCAAAAAAATCAATTTATCAGGGAAAGGCATATGCTTATTTAAAGAAATGTCGGATTTTGAAGGAAAAGTGATTTTTCGAAATATTCTTCTAGGTCCAAAATAGAAATTTTTCTTTCATGCTTGTCCATGAGAATTTGAAGCGATTTTCTGGAATCTTCGATATTTTTAATTTGCTTTCTGTAATCCAAAAAACTTTTGAAGATCCAAAAATCTCCAATCAATAATTTGGGCAAAATCTCTAACAATAAAAGCTGGATTTTCCAGAGTGGAAGATCTTTTCTTTCAACATGAATTCCGTGGAGAATCATTCTATTTCTATAATATATAGATTTTATCTTCTTTTTTTGACACGAGTTTTTGATGGTATGGCTTCCTAGGTGATAGCAAATCGATTGGTGCTCATAGTAGGATTTCCAACCAACCCGCCATGACTTTAGTCCCAAATCTACATCTTCAGAATAAAATGGTGAAAAAATCTCATTGAAACCCCCAATCTCTCTCGCCTTTTCAGTGACAACAAGGCTGTTGGCTCCAGAAAGAAAAATAGTAGGCGTGGATTTCTGGTTTAGATTATTGGAATAATATTGTTTGTTTACCTTAAGTTTTAATCCACTCAGAATTGGTATTTTAGCTGCACCTTCGATCCTGTTTCCCTCGGGTGTCAACATTCTTCCCATCACCCCAAAAGTATCTTCAAACTCAAAATATTTCCACTGTTTGCTAAAGTAAGAAACATCCAATTTGACGTCGGAATTCAAAAAGAAACTCAATTCATACTTTGCGGCTTCCAGTCCTATGTTGCAGGAATAAGAAAAGCCTTTGTTAAGTTTGTTTTGAATAACAAGCACTTGTGGGAAAAATTGCTTCAAAAATTCAACAGAGCCATCTGATGAAGCATCGTCCACTACAATAATTTCAAATGGAGCATTTTCCGCTTCAATTGCTGTTATCGTACAAGGCAAATACTGCTCAAGTAATTTTTTCCCATTGTAATTTGGGATAATAATTGAAACTGATTTTTTTAAATCCATGGATTACCCTCCTCTGATTGAAGAATTTATTTAACAATGAAACCGCAGCAATTATTTTATGAAGAAACTTTGATTGGAAATTGGATATTTGGGTTTCAAATTGTTGGTAAAATTCTGTAATTTAAAAATTAGAGCCGTTACCCAAATACACTATAAATTCTATGCCAAAACAAATTAATAGCAAAAAAGAATTCGAACTTTTAGAAGTCCAAAATGGCGTGCCTAAGGTAATATGGGGCTATTGGGCAGGAGGGTCAATGAATGCATCTAGATCAAAGAGTTTCGAAATTTTACTCGCAAATATCGGGGTAACTGTTTGTTTGGTGAATAAGGAAAATGTGACAGATTTTGTGGATAAAAAGTATCCATTACATCCGGCATTTGAATATTTGAGTGCAGTACATCAGTCTGACTATCTTAGGGCTTACCTGCTTCATCATTACGGAGGGGGATGGCATGACATCAAGGCTACTTTGATGAATTATGAAAAAGTTTGGGGACATTTTTCAGACCCGAATATTTATTTGGTAGGGAAACCTGAAGTCAAAGGCGGTCCTGCTAAGGTTTTTGACAAAGACGGGAGATGGATGCCGGATTATTGGAGCGATCTTGTGTCCGCAATAGCTTGGGTAGGAAGGCCGAATACTCCACTCAGCCATGATCTCATCAAAAATATGGAAGCCCACTTGGATGCAAATTTTGAATTGTTGAAGCAAAATCCGGGAGTTCATCCAAGGGAAAAAAAACTTGAGGCGAGCAACCCCATCACAAAATTATTTAAAACTATAGATTTTCGATTCAAAGGCAAAAATCCAAATTATCCCTTAGTGTGGACTTTTTTTGGAGATTTTTTCCATCCCCTCAATTATTTGTATAAAAATCATATATCAAATCAACTTCCAGTGGACGAAAAGAAAAATGCAGGAATTTATCATAGATAATCTGCTTACTTACCGCAAAAAACTTGAATTTTGACATCTCAAATAGATAATTAATAATCACATGATTCCAAAAGTAAGCATTGTAATTCCAGTTTATAACCAAGCAAATTTTTTGACTGAAACTTTTGATTCAGTCATCAAAAGCACTTTTAAGGAGATTGAAATTATAATCGTAGACGACGGCAGTGTAGATGATTCCGCAAAAATTGCCTTACAGTTTATGCAGAATTATCCAGAAAAAGTAACAGTCATCAATCAGGAGAATGCAGGACCCGCCAAAGCTAGAAATGAAGGAATCAAAAAAGCGATCGGAAAATACATTCTCCCTTTGGATGGAGATGACCTGATCTCTTCGACATACATCGAGAATGCGGTAAAGGTGTTGGATCAAAATCCGGCAGTCAAAGTTATTTACTCTGAAGCTGAAAAATTTGGAGATAAAGTAGGAAAGTGGAAACTCAAACCCTTTTCTTTAAAAGCATTAGCGCTCGACAATATGATTTTTGTGTCTGCTTTCTTTAGAAAAAAGGATTGGGAATTGGCAGGTGGGTACGACGAAAGAATGACATGGGGATGGGAGGATTGGGAGTTTTGGATCAACATGCTCAAATCAGGTGGGAAAGTGGTGAAGCTTTCGGAAACAGGGTTTTACTATCGGATCCGAAAAAATTCAAGAAGAAAGTCCACCAATCAAGAATCCAAACAAAAAACAATTGACCTCATCAACTCGAAGCATTTGGAATTTTTAAAATCTCAGATTAAAGGACCATTACATTATCAAAGGTCATTGTCGCCTTTGATCAATTTCATCCAAGGTCTTTTCAGATAAAAATCAAAATGAAACTGCCATCCTGATTCAATTGAAAAGGGTAATAAAAAAAGGGAACAGGCCTAAAAACCTATTCCCTTTTTAAAAAGAATCTCTAGGTAAATCCTATTTCACATATAATTGATTAAACAACAATTTGAAGGTATTGTGTGCCTGTGCCCTGAAAGTAATCTCAGGTCCGAAAGCGACAAGTTTACCCTTCCCGATAGGTGCTTCAAAAGCCACTACACCATTTCTCAGGTAAGATTGTCCCCAAGCCCAACCGGATTTAAGCGGTGACTCTGTGCCAAACCAAGCCAAAGGCTTGATGCCTTTCATTAAAGCGTCAGGTGCGAGATTGAAAACGGGGCTATTGTTAAATACCATATTGGCAGACTCTCCCATTCCCCAGTTTGCAGGAGATGAGGAATCGAGATTAGCTTTCAAAATACTTCCGGGAATGTAATATTTTTCACCTGTCAAGGCTCGCTCCCTTCCGTCAGGAAGTTTTTCAAGCAAGGCATTTGTGACAGGGAGTCCAAGGTCATAAGCGAGTGATGTGCTCGCTCCTACAGCAACTACACTGCCTCCTGCCTCCATGAATTTTTTCAATTCAGGGACAGATTTATCTTTTGTCACATTGCCAAGGAGTTTGTGATATTGTGCATCGATGTCTTCTGCCTTTGGCATGCCGCCCCAGCTTCTGATTGTTCCCGGTGCACCCGGACCGATGAATAAGATGACATCATATTTGGCTTTCAGATCTCCATTGTCAATGTCCTGTGGATAGATGACTTGGAAAGGAAAATGGTATTGCTCCATCATCCACCTTACCCAACCTGAAGGCATGGAACCACCATAATGGTCAAATAAGGCTATTCTAGCAGGTTTGATTTTCACTGCTCCAGAAGGTTTGGAACTTGAAACAAGCTTTACTCCAAATTCACTTGCGGCTTTTTCCAAAATTGCTTTGCCACCGGAAACATAGAAACTACCAGCCGGTAATCCTGATACAGTAGACGTTGTTCTTGAAACTTCTGCACCAGATTTCAACAAATCATTGACAGCAATAAAGGCATTGTTTGCCCTAGCGTCAATCAAGAATCCTGAACCTGAAGGTACTTTCATGGCAGGGAAACTTTGGATTTCACCATAGGCGATTCTCTCAAATGGCCCATCAAAGCCCTCCATAATTCTGTCAAATTCTACTCCCATCTGAAATGCCAATGTCCAGCCCGCAGCATCGTAAGGACGCTTTGGAGGGCCTCCCGGAAATTCGAAATCATTGGGGTGATCCTGAGGCTCAAACATGTCCAAGACGTGCGGACGGAATGCCTGAGCTGATTTCACTATATAAGAACCTGTGGGATATTTTTTGCCATTCACGGTAAATTCCGCAGTGGCTTTGTGAACCAAAATACCGGATTTGATCAATGCATTGATAAATCTAACGGCAGTCGGGAAGTCTGCCTGATCAGCAGGAAGGATAAATCCTCTAGGATCACGAAGTTCCATATCCTGAAAAACCGAATCGAAATACTGCTTTGGCAATCCGCTTCTCATGCCATAATAGGCCATTTCAGGATCATCTGCAGCTTTCTTTTCTTTGGCTTTGTCGTAGGCAGCCTGCACAGCAGCTGATCTTTTTGGATATTTGGTCCAATAATCCATATTGCCACGGTCGATGCTGTTTTTACCCATCTTGTAGATGTTGTAAAGGATGGCATCATCATTTCGGCTGGCGAAATCCAAGATCGCAAAGTTCAGAGAAACTGAATAGTCGATTGATTTTTTGAAGTTCCAAGCCTGAGGCTCGATCGGAAATGGTGTCGCATGTGTCGGGATCAATCTCTCCGGAACCAAAGGAATCTCTGAAGGTGTTGGTCCGCCGGTTATTTCTGTTAAGATACCAATCATGTTATGGAAGTAAGGCGTGGTACGCAAGCCACCATTCCACCAAGAAGAAAATACCGAACCACCAAGACGTGTATAGCCGGGTCTTCCTTCTAAATTGAGTCTGTTGATCATCGCAGCGCCGACTCCATCCAGACTTGTCATGATCAATGGATCAAAAACATGGTTGAATGGATCTCTGTAAGGAGGTCCTGCCACTACGGTTCCCGCGGGCGAGGTCTGATGGTGATTGTAGATGATTTGGGGAAGCCACTCCACATATTGCTGTAGGGAAGTGTTGGTGGTTTCCTTCATGTTCATCATGAAAAAATCCCTGTTGTTGTCATGTCCCACATATTTTTGGTACATGTAGGGTGAGGACATATTTCTCTTTTTGACATCTGAAGGACCCATGTACCAATTGGTAACAATCTCCTGTCCGTCAGGATTGACCTGAACCATCAGGATAATCAGGTCATCGAGGAAACGGAGGATTTCAGGGTCATTGCTGGCGACCAATTCATAGTAAGTTGGAATCAACTGATGCGAACCAACTGTCTCTGTAGAGTGCAGTCCACCATCGATCCAAACCACAGGTTTTCCCTCCACGGATAGCTTCTTGGCTTCTTCTTCGGTGATTTCAGCCCTTGCAAGCAGTTGAGAAATTTCTTTATATCGGTCTAATTTTTTATGGTTTTCGGGTGAGGTGATGATCATCATCGGCATTTGCCTTCCTTCCTCGGTCGGTCCGATTTCAACGAACTTTACACGGTCGGATAATGCTGCCAGCTTCCTGAAATAATCATCTGTAGCTGTGTAAGTAGCCAATTTGTAATCCTCCCCAATCTCAAAACCAAAATGTTCTTTCGGGGTCGGAATGCTTTGGGAAAAGGCAGTAGTAAAGGTCATCAAACCTACTATTGCCCACAAGAAGTAATGTTTTCTCATAAGTCTTTGGTGTTAGGTATTTTTTTCAATTTAATACAGACCTTTTTCCCATGCAAAAGCGGGATTGTAGTCGGAAAGAAAAAGGTTTGACTGGTCATATTCCAAAATTCTAATTGGTTAAATTTGGTCTATTCCTATTTCTCAGTTTGCTGCGGGTGTGTTTTGCTTCTCTTTTACCGCCAACAATTTGAATTTTAAACAGTTCTAACCAAAAAACTAACCCTATGTACAAAATCATCATCTACCTCAATCTGATCCTTATTGGCCTCCTTGGCTGGAAAGTTTCAGAAAAAGAAACCGTAAGCGGTTCTGAAGAAATCACCATGTGCCACACCGGCCCTTCCGAAATGATCGCATTTTTAGATGATCCAAAGTTTGTGGCATTTCATCCATCACCTGTTCCTTTTGACTTCGATCCATTGGGTGAGATGACAACTTTCCCAACCGCAGATGGAAAAAAAGCCAACGGATATCTGATCAAAGCAAAGAAACCATCCAACAACTGGCTTTTTGTCTACCAAGAATGGTGGGGTCTCAATGACAATATCAAAGCCGAGTCAGATAAATTTTATACTGACCTTGGAGGAAATGTCAACGTGATCGCCATCGATATGTATGACGGCAATGTGACTTCAAATCCCCAAGAAGCGATGGGTTTTATGAGGGGAACAAATGAAAAAAGACTGGAGACAATCGTCTTAGGCGCAAAGGATTTTGCAGGAAAAGATGCTAAAATCGCCAATGTGGGTTGGTGCTTTGGAGGAGGTTGGTCGTTGAAATCAGCGCTTCTGCTAGGCAAACAAAACGTAGGTTCTATCATCTATTACGGCATGCCGGTCAGGGATGTGGAGCAATTGAAAACGCTGAACTCTGATGTTTTGGGACTTTTTGCAACAGAAGAAAACATCTCCAAAGCAGTGATTGAAGAGTTTGCTGTTGCGATGGATAAAGCAGGAAAAGACCTTGAGTACAAAATATTTGACGCAGTCCATGGATTCTCCAATCCCTCCAATCCAAAATATGACAGTGAAGCTACCACAGAAGCTTATGGTATGGCCTTGGGTTATTTGAAGGGGAAGTTTGAGTGAGGAGATTGGAAGATTGCAAGATTGAAAGATTGAGTCCCCTCCGAAATAATAATTTTACTTAAAATAGTTCCTTTTTGATCAAATTAGAGGGGTAGTTTTCTGATAAAAGAGTTCTCGGAGCAGACTCAAGATTTGTAAGTAGAAAGATAAAAGATAGGAGTTATTTGAAGGTTGAAAAAAAGAAAGATAAGTTGATACATTACTCCAACTTATCTTTCTTCCATAATTATATTAAAAAACCGGGGGATCGATACGCAACTTTCAGCTTTAAAGTTTTTTTAGAATTAGAATCTGATCAGCAAAATCCACTTTTTTCCAGAATTATTTCTCTTCATATTTTTTATGATTGAAAGGCGCAACAGGGTACCCATCTATTGAAAATAAATTCGGTTTCCCATATCCCATCCAAAAGTATCTCACCGACACCGGATTGGTCACTTCATCGGCTTTGGCTTCAATTGTACTACCTTCCAGCTTTGCTTTCGCAGGATAAAACACCCCATCAATTCCGGCAATTTCAAAATATTTGGGATCCTCATTCCCTGAGGTCATCAATCCACTTTCGGCAAAATGGAAGGTTATCAGCACTTTATCGTCTTTGATGATGACCTGATCAACCCTAGGACTGCTGAACCTAAATTCTTTTTTATAAGTCTTTGCCAAGGCTAAATATGCCAATCTCTGACCAACCTCTGTTTTTCTTTTGGGATGAATGTCATTTTCCTCTCCAAGATCAATGGTGGTGATCAAGCCAACCTGTGGCATGCTATCGGCAATACTTTCTTGGATCAACCTGAATTCCTGCCATTCTCTTTTAAATGAGGGCAACTGAACCATGTAAAAAGGCATATCCTCTTGCTCAAAATCCCGGCTCCAACCTTCAACCAAGGTCTTGATGAGTAATGGATAGGAGGTCATTCTAGCAACATTATTTTCGCCTTGGTACCAAATCACTCCTTTGATATTGTATGGTATGAGAGGATGAATCATACCATTGTACCAACTTGAAGGGTATTTGGCTGGTTCGGGAGTGTACAGCGTCCTGACGTTTTCCGGTAATGCATTATAGCTCTCTTTTTGAATCCATTCTTCAGCGCCTGAGGCTCCTCTTGACGCCGAAATGACCCCTATGGGAACATTCAGATTTTGATGCAAAGTCAGCGCATAATAATAAGAAACAGCAGAAACTGTCCTGATATTTCCCTGATCCGCTCCCGAAATCCATTTCCCTCCATTGAGTCGGTCGAGAGGAAATTTGGAATCCTGAACAGGAACTGTGAAAAATCTGATTTCGGGCAATTTATCCAGATCCTTTATTGATACATCGATTTCGTTCAATCTCATTTGCATATTGGATTGCCCTGATCCAAGCCAAACCTCCCCAATAAGCACATCTTCAATATTATTGTCATTGACTTGGATTTTGTAAGGTCCTCCTGCATTTGGAGTTTCCAATTCAAAGACAAATTTTCCTTTATCATCACTTTGGCCAGAAAGCTCGCCTACAAACCAACTAGCTTTTAAGACCAATGCCTGATTTGGTTTTGAAAAGCCAAAAATCGAAACTTTGCTATTTTGCTGAAGTACCATACCATCCGAAAAAATAGCATTGAATTCAACAGTTTGGGCAAATAGAGAACCCCCGTTTGAAAGGATAAATATGAGGACTAAATTTAAAATTATATTGATACTGCCGTTGTTCATAGATTCCTCTGGCTTTTATTCCCAATTTATTAAGGAAGCAAAGGGCTGATTATAAAACCAGCCCTTTATCCCATTTGCTTATTCCACAATCAGTCTCTTTGCAAACCATTGATTGCCATGCTGAACCATGACTACATAAATCCCTTTGTTCAAGGTATTATTCAGATGTATCAATTGGGTCTCTGTGTTGTTCACTGCTTCTGCAAAGATGGTTCTTCCGGTCATATCCGTAAGTCTTACCAAAATAGAGGCATCTGACAATTTGACTCCAGGTACCTGAATTGTTACCGATGCACCACTTTTGACAGGGTTTGGAAACACATTAAATTCCTTGTTTTCCAGTATTTTTTCAGTGGTCAAATCCATATTCCACTCGGTGCTGATTTTCCGCATCACCTCTCTTTCCGGTTCTTGGCTGGTAATTACTATCTTATCCATGATAGGTGCATCACCCTCGATTGGGGTAAGTTGAATCACATTATCACCAGCCTCTAACTGGAGTTCAACAGTTTGTTTACCCGGAACTCCTCCCGCAAAACAGAAAGCGCCCGTAGGTTGGAAGTTCACTGTTCTGGCAACACCATTGGTGATGATTCTTAATTTTCGCACAACATTTGAGAAATAATGGAATTCCACATTGTAAGCACCTGATTGGACGACATTAACTTCATTGAACTTAATCGCATTGCCGGTATTGAATCCCATATTTACGATAAATCCATTAGAAGCTGTGCCGCAAGCCGGACTTGGAAAGGTGCCAATCAATTGTGCTTTTTCTGCTTCCAAAGAAATGAATGAAGGAGCAATCTTGACGGATTTCACAAGTTTGATCTTATCGATAAAAGGTGCATCTCCGCTGAATGGGTTAACCTGAATAATATTTATACCCTCATTCAATTGAACATTGATCTCCCAAATCCCGGGTACTCCTCCTCCAAAACACCAAGCCCCCGAAGAAGTCGCCACCTGTTGTCCTAGATTTTCACCATTGACTGTGAGCCTGAAATTTCTTTGGACAGCGCTCATATAGCTAATTTGAAGCCTATACGCTCCGGCGGTTTCTGCGACAATTTGATCAAACTTAACCCCATTGGTATTGAGGTTTCCCATATTGACCTGCTTTCCATTCGAGGACGATCCACAGTTTACAATTTGTGCTGTACCCAAAATGGTGGCTAGTTCCGCTTCCAACTCAAGGTTTTCCACCAAGTTGACTACATCAGGATCTACATCGGCCGGATTTTTCCCTTTAGTAGCTAAAGCAATTCTATCTATGGCCACAGTTCCCGAAGCGTAAGCGATTTTGACTTTATGTAGTCCTGCTTCCAAAAAGTAGGAGAAGTTTCTTGCTTCAGAAGCATAGCTATAATGGAATTTTTTCCAATACCAGATGAATAAATCATTTTGAAGATCTGACCACTTTCTAAATGGATTATCATCCACCGAGATCCAAAGTGCGCTTTCTCCTTCCATGGTCAACGATTGGATTTTTGCCCATATCTCATATTCATCTGTTGTTTCTACTTCAAATTCGAATTCTACCATTCCCGGCCCTTGCGGAGCTTCCTCCAAAGATGAGTTTTGATCAGCAGTCATGATAAACAAGCCATTGATGGCTTTGGCATCGACTTCCGCTGTCCAGTCTGATCCAAATTGTGCTGTTTCGGCTTCATAGAAATCTAGGACATCAGATTGCTCCAAACCCCAAAAATTATCAGTTGGAAGGCAATAACCCGGTTCTTGGACAACTCCTTCTAAACTGAAGCTTCCATTGATCAATGCAACTTGATCCAATCTGATTGCGGTATTAGGGAATTCAAGGGTGAGCCTGTGCTTGCCTTCTCCCAAGTCATATATTCTTGGCACCTGAAACCAAATAAACTCATTTGAATTGAAAGGTACAATTTGCTCCATTGGCCCGTTGTCCATTTTGAATCTTAGGGCTCCGTTTATTCCTGGTGTAGAAAATGCCTTGATCCAAACCCTGTAGCTATCTGCACCATCAATTTCAAAATCAAAATGAACCTGCCCTGCGATAGGGCTAGCGCCATCATTCTCGAGATTACCTCTAAGAAATTTCCCGTTGGATGCAGTCGCATCATCCAAAATATCCCATTTGGATCCCAAATAATTACCGCACTCCACTTCAAAAATCATTGAATTAACTTCCTTAGGAACAAAGGGCAGATCCAGACCTTCCAAACTATTATTTGGAGCATAATTGGATTCTTTGATGGAAGGTGTGGATTGATGGCTTAGATAAAGTTCACCTATATTGGTAAGGTTGCTGTTCTCATCATAATAGAATGCGGTTGTGACATTTGGATTTGAAGAATTATTTGGATTTGGTTGAAAATAGGCATATCGCTCCACGTAGTCCAAGTTTTCCAGATAAGGCAACGCCAGTTCCAAAAAAGCCTGTTGAATCTCATTTCCCCTGTTTGGATTGGCGTTGAATTCGGTGATCCAGATTGGCATCTTGTAGATGTTATGGACATTTTCTAGGTAGTTTTTGAATCTGTTAAAAATATCCTGAGGATTTGCATTTGGACTATTAGCCGGATTTGAGCCCCAATCATACCAGTGAACAGCAACAAAATCGAATCTTACGTCACGCTCTTTGGCTATATTATAAAAATCTCTCAACCAGCCTGTTGGTCCGTTTTCTCTTGGAGCAGGGCTTCCAAGCCGTAATCCAGATCCCATCAGACTTTCATAGTAGGCAACTGCTACGGAAGGTTGACATAAATTATTGAATTGACCGGATTCACCGCTGCAATTGTCCGATTCATTGAATCCAAGGAAGTGAGTTATATTTTCCTTTAAAATGACACTTTGCACGCTTGCAGGTGAAGCACCACCGGCACCCCAAGCCATTGGGACATATTCATAATTCGGTCTTGATGTTGATCCAAGCCCCCAGTTATAATACCAACCGGCATCAAGTTGATCAAAAAAACCTCCTGTACCTTTTTTTGTCACCCAGTTCCATGGAATAACCCTAATAAACCTGACATTTCCTTGCAATGCCTCTGGCAACGCTTCCACATACATGTCTTCCTCTGAGGCGATATAGACTTTACCTTTACTTGTTCCATTTTCATTGACGGCAAAAGTAGCCATATATCCTCTTTTGAGTACAAATGAATGGGTGGCTTTATCCATCCCATTGGGGATTTGTGCCCCTTTATATATAATAAGTTCGTTAAGTTCTCCTTTATTGCCGCCAAAGTCTATATCAGAGAAGACAGATAAAGCAGTGTAATTGGCATCAATAGGTCTGATCAAAGCGCCTTTTTGGTAATATTGGTTTATTCTATAGCCTGACCCTTTAGTTGTTTCAAGTCCATTGATTTTAATATGATTGTCCAATGAATTTCCAATTAAATCAGGTGTGATACCATTCCAATAAATCCAAGATGCCGCATCCAAAAAGTCAAACTTTAAAGCTAAGGGGATTTTTGAAGCGGATATTTTCAAAGTACTTTCATTATCTAAGGAAATCACCCCCTGAGAAATAACAAAATCAGATTCAAGTTTTGCACCTGAAAGTGTCAATCCAAAATCTGCACATCCAAAAACAATCTCTCCATTTGCGAAAATTTCCGAACCCTCGATATATAAGTTAAAAGAAATAGGTTGTCCAGGAGTTAAACTCCCTGGTCTCGGAATTTTATCCTCATCAGGATTGTGATCATTTAGGCAAATGGTATTAGGTTTTTTATTTGCCCCCGGAAGGCACTCCGGTTTTGCTGATTGGCCGGGAATTCCAGTTTGCCCGGGAGGGTTAGGAGTTGATGGTTTTTGTGTGGTTTCTCTCCAATTCAATTCATTGAAGAAATCATTATCCACATCTCCCACCCAATACAAGTATCGTGAAGAATTATTGCAGGGATTTCCATTCTCTTGAAATCCCCAAACCGGGGATGAATAAACTATTCCTGAAATAATAAGGAAGAGCGCAAACAGGTTGGTTCTGTAAAACTGTTTCATGGTTAAATTGGCTTTATTGTTAAAATTACGCGTTGAATCTGCAACTAAAGTACTCCTAACCAATCCATTCCTTCAGGTCAAATCATTCATTCCAAAGGAGTAAAAAGTCTTATTCACGTTATTTCGATCAATTGTTTACCGTGCAGGTGTTTTCAGTATATTCATAAAAAAAAAATCCGGAGATAATTTCCCCGGATTTAGTAAAATCAACATAACCCAAAAATCTACTTTAATTCCAATTGTTCTATTTTACTATACCCCACGCCTCTCAATTCTTCAAACCTTTGCTTCAGTTTCTCAAGCATTGCCGGTTCTGACGTCGCTAGGTTATTTTTTTGCCCGGGATCCACCTTGATATTATACAGTTGATAATTACTGTCATTGCCTAATTCAATATTGACAGCTGTATTTATGGCAGGTCCGTTATAAGGAGGAATCATGATGTAATCCCCGCTTCGAAGGGCTGTTCTTGTGGTAGCCTCTAAAATAACTTCTTCTCTTCCCAAATCCGATTCACCCATCAAAAGGGTCAACATGTCCTTACTATCTTCTGTGGTAATATCACTTCCGACTAGCTTGGAAAGAGATGACAACAGATCCAATTGAGAGACCAAAGCATCTGAAACCCCAGGTCTGATTTTTCCTTTCCAATAAGTGACCAAAGGCATTCTAGTCCCAGCCTCAAAAAGACTGTATTTCCCACCTCTAAATGGCCCCCAAGGCGTATGATTTCCAAGTTTTTCGACAGCATCATCATAATATCCATCATTCAAAACGGGACCGTTGTCACTGGAAAAAATCACAAGGGTGTTTTCCAAAAGACCTTCTTCCTCCAAAGTCTTCATCAATTCTCCAATTGCCCAGTCTGCTTCCAAAATCACATCTCCCCTAGGTCCCATACCTGAAGATCCTACAAATCTTGGGTGCGGCGTTCTTGGCACGTGTGGTTGCTGCATGGCAAAATAGAGGAAAAATGGATTTTCATCATTTTTCTTTCCCCTGATATAATCCTGAGCTTTGATCAGAAAATGGTCAGCCATATCCTCATCCACCCATTTGGCTTTTTCTCCACCTTTCATAAATCCAATCCTTGGGATACCATTCACAATGCTGCTATTATGTCCATGGTGCCATTTCATTTTCAATAATTCAGGATTATCGATACCCGTTGGTTCACCTTCATAGTTTTTGTCATAATCCACCAAAATGGGGTCATCTGCTTCCAATCCAACCACATGGCCGTCTTGAATATAAACAGTAGGAACCCTATCCTGGGTCGCTGCCATGATATAAGAATAATCAAAACCAACCTCATTTGGTCCCGGAGAAACTCTTTGGTTCCAATCGACATTTCCATCTCCGAGACCCAAGTGCCATTTACCAACAATGCTTGTATGGTAACCCTTGGTCTTCAACATTTTTGGAATTGTCATCTGATCTACAGCTATCAAAAGTGGCGCTGTTCCAGCTAAGATTTTGGCATTCTCGTTTCTCCAAGGATAGATTCCCGTGAGCAAAGCATACCTGCTTGGCGTACAGGTGGCAGAAGTGGCATAGGCATTTGTGAATTTCATCCCTTCATTTGCCAGCCTGTCCATATGAGGAGTCTGTATTTCGGTGGCACCATAAGCACTCAGATCTCCATATCCCAAATCATCCATGTATATGATGACGATGTTTGGAAGACTATTCTCCTCGGTTTGGGTGGCCTTTTCATTACAGCCTACCGAGAGTGGTAAAAGAATTACTGCTAGAAGTTTTTTAATACTTTTCATTGGATTCAGGGTCTTAGTTGAATTAATTGTTACCAACTATTTTTGGTTGGGTAATCGAATATGGTTGATCGTAGAGATCAAGCTGCTTTGGCTTCCATTCTGCTCCTTCCAAAAATAAGGGATGTGGCAGAGACATGTCCCAATCCCCTAGTTTTTTCAAAAGAGATCTGGTCACCTCTATGTTTTCCAAAGCAACATTATGCTGTTCGGATAGGTCTTGGGACAGGTCAAACAGAAGTGGGAGTCTGTCCGGAAGCCGGATCAGTTTCCATTTGTCTTCCAATATTCCTGCACTGATCGTAAACCTCCATTTTAAGTTTTCATGTGGGGAAAGATTATTTTCACTTTTGAGGAAAGGAAGTAAATCCACGCCATCAAGTTGATCTGTTGAAGTAGGTTTTATTCCGGCAATTGCCAAAAATGTCGGCATAAGATCTAAAGATGAAATGGCTTTTGAGTAGGTTATTCCTGCAGGAAGTTCACCTTTCCATTTGATGATAAAAGGCACCCTAATTCCCCCTTCAAGCAAAATTCCTTTTTGACCGTTGTAAGGCGCATTGAGAGATGCGTTTTGATCCGAAGGCCCACCATTGTCACTCAAAAATACAACCATGGTATTTTCTTCCAGATGCTCTGATTTTAGGGCTTGGATGATTTTGCCAATATTCAAATCCAACCTATGGACCATAGCGAGGTATGTCCTTCTCTTTTCATCTTCGATATGTGAAAACAAGGCTAAATCATCTTCCAAAGCATGCATCGGTGCATGAGGAGCATTGAACGATGCATATAAGAAAAAAGGACCGTTTTTGTGTTTTTTGATAAAATCCACACACTCATCCCCTTTGTCATCGGTGATGTAAGTGATGGGCTGAGGGGTTTTATAATTGCTGATAATAGGTCTGAGATAACCTTGCCCATTTTCCTCACTTTTGAAATAATGATGCCCCCCGCCTAGGTAACCCCAAAATTCATCAAAGCCTCTTCTTACAGGATGAAACTGTTCCTTTTCCCCGAGATGCCATTTTCCTATCAACCCCGTCACGTATCCTACTTCTTTCAGCCTGTCAGCCATTGTCATTTGCCCAACGGGTAATCCACCATATTCAGGGTCAAAACCTGTTTGGTTGGCAGCAAGATTATTGTCGTATCCAAATGAAACCTGATTTTTTCCGGTTAATAATCCCGCTCTCGAAGGGCTGCAAACCGGGGCTGAAACATAAGCTTGGGTAAAATTTACACCCTCCCTCGCCAAAGCATCAATATTTGGGGTATTTATCTGCAACGAACCGGTCAAACTTAAATCAGCATATCCCAAATCATCTGCTAAAATCAGAATGATATTAGGCTTTTTGGGATTTTCCTGACCAAATGTGTGGAAAGAAAAAACCAAAATTGCTATGACTGATAGAAGAGTGTCTTTACTATTTCGCATGTCTACTCTATTTGTTATCAAAGAAAGATAAATCCCATTGGTCATACCACCTGAGGACAGGTGTGCTGTTATCAAATTCCACAGGAAGCCAGATGTACCTTCCATCTATGGGATTGTCAGGATTCCACCTGTCCGCCATAAATATAAATGCATCCTTTTTCCCAATTACCGGCAAAACATAGGTGCTTTGAGACCAAAATGTGGTATTCATTTCTTCCTCTGTGCCGACACACATATTGCCCAAGGAAGTCCAAGGCCCCATCGGATGGTCTGCTACCGCGGATTTGCCGGGATTGGGTTTCCATCCGGTAAGACCTGATGAAAACATATAATATTTGCCGTCTTTTTTGAAAATGGCAGGTGCTTCGTTTTGTTCTCCATGGAGAACCCTGGTATAATTGCCGCTAAAATCAAGATAGTCTTCCGTGAGTTCTGCGACGTGTAGGGTCTGGTTGTTTTCTGACGAATGGAAATGATAAGCTTTTCCGTCATCATCCACATAAAGAGTCATGTCCCTTGCCATCTGCCCTTTCTCAAAATCCCTTCTCAAAAAGACACCATCAACCACCGCGTCTTTCCACTCTTGGGAAGGCCTTTTGTATTTTTCCAAATCCACAGGCTTGGATTTTAGGCTATCGGGATAATTTGATGGCCATAGCCCTGCATGGGGATTTACACTTTTGATATAGGTATAAGGCCCGGTGACATGGTCGCTGGTGGCGAGTCCTGTCATAGCTGCGTCATATCCACGGTCTTTTATTTCATGGTGAAACCACATGACATATTTTTTTGTATTCTTATTATAAATCACTTTTGGCCGCTCAATGATGCAACCTTTGACCAAAAGAGAATTAGGGTCATCATGAACTTCAAGTGCGATACCTTCATTTTTCCAGTTGTAGAGGTCCTTGGAAGAATAGACACTCACGCCAACCTGCGCCTTATTCCCTTCTTTCCCTTCTATCTTATGTTCACCAAACCAGTAATAAGTATCTCCCTGGATCAAAAAACCACCTCCGTGGGCATTGATATGCATTCCTTTATCGTCAAGCCAAAGTTCGCCCGGGGAAAAGTGATTAGATTTTACCTGACTCAAAAAAATCAGAAAAACCATTGCCAAAATATTTTGTATGCTTAAGTACATAATCGTTTTTTTTATCTGTCCATTATCATAATTGCTCCTAATCCCACTCCATCACCAATCTGATTCCCAAGAAAATCTTCAACCATTTGAAGGCCATTGGTCAATCCAAAAAAATCCCCCTCCAAAAGCGGAATTTCGATTCCTTTCCTTACTAAATCTTTGTTTAAAGGGATGTAATCTTCGGCATTTAATCCTCCCGGGTTTTTGAAATCTGCCGAGCCCATGATCGGTGTAGCATCCCGGGCCATTGCATCTTTTGGCCAGTTTTTATCATTTAAGAAAAGGTTATTTTCAAAGAAAATCCTTTCTAATGAATCATTGGAAGATTCATCCGGTCTATATTGATCTCCTGAAACCATCTCAACAGGACCTTCCAAATGAAAAATATTGTTGGCAATCAGGATTCCTTTGGACCTGTTATCAATGGCGATTTTTGATGTTTGACCTGATTTGACATAAATGGTATTGTTGTAGAAATAGGAATTAACAGGACCTTTCCTTTCCTTTTTTTCTCCTTGATAACCACTTAGCCAAAAAATCTTACCCTCCTGAAATGCACCGTTTTCTCCCTTTATTCTATGACCATCATTGACGCTGATATTAAACCGATAGGCACAGTTGTAATTGTTTCCCAGAATTTCGCAGAAACCTCCGGCATTATTTGCACTGAAATTGTATTGTAGGACGATATTGTCACAATTAAAATCAATATGGGCTCCTGCCGAATCTCCCGGGCCATTGGCATTCAAAAATCGGTTCTTTTCGATCAGAACATTTGAAGAAGTCCAAGTCCATAGTCCCGATCCCCTGCCCCACTTCCGTGAATCATCATCACTACCGGAATAATTGACTTCATTTTCGGCCACATAGACATATTTGACACCTGACATCTGGATTCCCGGGCCTCCGGTTTGGAAAATCTGATTGTTGGTAATGCGGATCTGCCTGATATTTTGTTGGTTTGCCCCTGTCAGCTTGATACCTGTATGGCTGACATTAGAAATTTTAGAATTGGAAATAAGGACATTTTCAATCGAGGAAGCCGGATCTGATGCAATCAGCCGGATGCCCCATCCATATTTCTGTGTTCCATTGGCTGATTTGACTTCAGCTGCATCTCTTGTGAATCCTTTCGCCTCGTAAAAAATATCATGGACATCCATGTTTTCAAAATGAATATTTTCAATTTTCCCTATATTTTTTGTATCGATCAAAATCCCTACTCTCATATTCCCTTCGCTCTGATTCCCGGAAGGACCATTGGCAGTGATTTCAAGGTTTCTGACCCTGATAAAACTGGAATTTTGAACGTGAATACCATTTAAATTACCAGTTGCATCTATTTTAGCTTTCTCATGTTGGGCTTTCCCTGCAGCGTTGTAAGTATCAATTAGGATAGGCCTGTCGAATGAACCATGACAATTTTCTAAAACCAATGTGCCATAAAACACTTCCCCTGCCGCAAGCAAGATTCGGTCTCCAGGTTGGAGATTCAGGTCCCCCACTTTGGATAAAGTCTTTAGAGGTTTATCAATAGCGTTTCCTAAATGGTTGTCATTTCCACTTTTTGGATGGAAATAATAATCTTTGGCCTGAAGTTCAAGAATTGAAATCAGGATAAAAACCAAGAACATACTGAAGGAAAATTTTGTCATAAGGAAAAGGAAATTAATTTTTAGTACATAAAGGAACAGCGCAGTATCAGACCCCAAGAGGGTCTGACACGGACTGTTATGGAAAATGGGCTTTTCAGATCAATTCCAAACTGGATTTTGGATCAGGTTTTTGTTTGCATCCAATTCTGACTGAGGAATTGGGAATACTTCAGACATTCTACCTTTGTACACAGGGTTGTATGGAGGAACGGGGTCAGCGGTAGCTCTGTCATAGGCAGCCTTCACTTCTCCCCATCTTTTCACATCAAAGAATCTTAAACCTTCAAAAGCAAATTCCACCCTTCTTTCATGCCTTACTATTTGTATCAACTGCGTTTGATTCAAACCGGCACCTTCTACATTTTCAATCTTTGGCATGGAAACACGTGCCCTAACCTGATTGACTAGGTCATATACCTCGCTAAATTGTCCTGTCTCGGCCAATGCCTCGGCTCTCATCAACAAAACATCTGCATACCTGATCACATAGAAATCTTGTCCTCCCGGTGAACCTACCCCAATTCCTTCCGGTGATAGGTTGTTTCGGGTATATTTTTTTCTTGCAAATCTGGTTGCTGTATTGCCTTGAAAAGCTCTGTTTAAGTGAATTAAAAAGATATCACCTTGAAAATAAACGGTGGAGCCAAGTCTTGGATCTCTGTTAACTTTAATATTATTTGGATTATAAAGAGGAGATTCATTGATTGGCAAGCCATCTGTACAATAGTAATCATTGACCAAATTCCTCATCGGCTGTTCATTGACTCTTGGAATTCCTTCAAAAGTAGCGGAGAATGTCTCGCCGTTATTGGATTGATTTTGGATAAATCTAACCGAAAACACAATTTCATTGGATAGCTCCCCGGCTTGGGAAAATAACTGACCGTAATTATTGTAGAGCCCATAACCCAATGACATCACCTCAGAGGTCAGGGTAATTACTTCTGCAAAATTCTTATTGTACAAATGGAATCTTGCAAGCAGAGAGAGAGCCGCTCCTTTGGTAGCATAGCCAAATTGATCAGCTGGGTACCTTTCGGGTAAAGAAGCAATGGCTGTTTGCAGATCTGCAATGATAGCAGTCTGCACCTCTGCATAGGTATTTTTAGGTACATATGCCTGTTCTAAAGTCTGCACTTCCAATATCAATGGTACATCCTCAAAGTAAACTGCAAGGTTGAAATAAAACATGGCCCGTAGGAAATGCGCCTGTCCCAGTAAAACTTTCCTTGCATCTTCAGTGATATTAGTACCGGATATCTGTTCAATGTTTTCTATAGCGGTATTTGCTCTGCCTATACCTCTGTAATTAGCCGCCCAAAAAGCATTGAAATAAGCGTTGGATGGGTCTAATCTTCCTTCAACGAAGTTTCCCGGCCCTTCAAATTTGTAGTTATTGTAAGCATTGTCTGCAAAGCAGTCATGCTGGGGGATTCCTGCCAGTGCATTAAGGTTGCCGCTGTAGAGTACCCTATCCTGCAATGCCGCATAAATGCCATTGACCCCTAGTTGCGCATCTGACTCACTCTGCCAGAAATTTCCTGAAGCCAATTCAGTCAGAGAGCCACGGTCCAGATAGTCCTCAGTACAAGCTGAGAATGCAAGGAGTACGATTAAAGTTATATATCTAAAATTTTTCATGACAATTAAAATTTAAGGTTGATACCGGCAGTGTAAACTTTATAAAGAGGAGTGGTTCTATCTGTGTTGATTCCACTAGGTCTTTCAGGGTCAAAGTTTTTCACTTTGGTGAAGGTGAGCATGTTCTGACCACCCACGAATATTCTTGCTCTTTGGATCAAAACCCTTTGGGATATTGCAGCAGGCAGAGTGTAACCCAATTCCAGGTTTTTCAACCTCAAAAACGACATATCTTCAATGTAAAAAGAAGAAATAACCTGATTATTTACCCCTCCTAATTTTGGCAGTTCTGTCGAAGGGTTATCCGGTGTCCATCTGTCAAGCCAATAGGACAATGCATTGTTTCTGTCATCCAACATAGGTAGCTGACCGTTGCCGATCATCAGGCGATCTACTCGTCCGATTCCTTGGGCCAGGATCGATAGGTCAAAGTTTTTGAAACTCAATGCAGCATTGAAATTGTAAATCCATTTTGGAAAGGGATTTCCAATGATCACTCTGTCATCGGCATTTATCAATCCATCATCATTGATATCAGCATATCGGATATCTCCTGGTAAAGTAAGGTTACTTCCAAACTGGGTGGGTGCGCCATCCACTTCCTCTTGGGATTGAAAAATTCCAATCGCTTGGTATCCAAAAAAGGAATTGAAAGGCGCTCCAATTCGGATGATGTTGGTATTGGTAATGGTTTCTTCTCCTCCGGGACCCAGGTCGGTTACTTTATTATCCGCCATTCTGGTGACATTGGCACCTAGATCCAATTTAAATCCTCCAAAATTCTGCCGGTAATTCACATTCAATTCCAATCCGCTGTTTTCCATTCCAGCTGCATTTTGTGCAGCCAAATTGGTCACGCCAATAGAACTTGGAATGGGGAAATTGGTGTAAAGAATGTCCGAACTGATTCTTTTGAAATAATCGGCTGTGAAGTTTACTTTGTTTTGCAACAAAGCGATATCCATTCCAATGTTATATTGCTCTATTGTCTCCCATGTGATGAAAGGATTAGCCAATGAAGTCAAAGCTACAGCTCCAACCACAGTACTTTGGCCTAAATGATAATCTAAACCTGTATTGTAAGTCTGCTCATAAATATAGTTTCCGATCCTGTCATTGCCACTTAGGCCCCAGCTAGCCCTAACTTTCAAATCAGTTATCAAGTCGGAATTGGCTAAGAATTCTTCTCTCCCAAGATTCCAACCGGCAGATAATGATGGGAAAGTACCATACCTGTTATTTGGACCAAATTTGGAAGAACCATCTTTTCTCAAATTGAACTCAAAGAGGTATTTGTCCTGAAAGTTATAATTCAATCTCCCAAAGAAAGACTGCCATGCTTCCTCAGACGCTCCCCCACTCACAGAAGGATTCAAAACACCGCCACCGTTAAACTCTTCAATATTATCTGTCGGGAATCCCTGAAGTGAACCTTGAAAACCATCTACCTTATCATAAATGATGGCATGTCCCAATAATAATCCGAAGTTGTGAGAATCATTGAAAGATTTGGTATACCGAAGGATATTCTCATTCAATAATCTGTAGTTGAAGTTTTGGGTATTGCTTAAGGAGTTAATGATATTTTGATTTACAATCTGACCTTCCCAATCCCTTGTAGTCCTTGTTGGATTGAAATTGGAAATGTTGGCAAAGTTGAGTACCAAACTTCCACTGGTTTCAAATTCTAATCCTTCTATTATTTTTGCACCTAAGCCGATTCTTTGGCTCAAATTGATGTTATCATTCTCATAATTACCACGATTACCGGTTTCCAAAACATGGTTGATCGGAAAAGAAAAGTTGACATTTTGATACGAACCATCGACGAACGCAAGTTCTCCATTGGGATAACGTACGGGAATGGTGGGTGAAGACCGTTGAAATTGATTGATGATACCTGTTTCGCCTGTGATGGCATCAGCACCTCCATTTGGTCCTACAAACCTGGACCAAAAAGCATTGGTTACATTGGTAACTTTTAACCACTTGTTGGGTGTTGAAGTCAAGTTGATACCCAAATTATATCTTTCATTTTGGAATTTTCCCTGAACAACCGCTTCCTGATTGAGATAGCCCAAAGAAACCCTATAAGTAGTGTTTTCTCCTCCGCCTGAAAATGAGAGGTAATGGTTTTGGATCGGGGCATCTCTAAGGGCGACATCCGCCCAATTGGTATTGGCAAATCTTTCGGGAGAAGATCCATTTCGGATTGCATTGATATCTGCTTCAGAATATCTCAATGGCGAATTCACGCCGTTTACATTGATATCGCGTTCATTCCTCAACAGTGCATAATCAACCCCATCTAAATACTGGGGAACCACCGTCACCCTTTGAAAACCAATGAAGTTATTATAATCCACCGAGAAGCTACCTTTAGTTCCTTTCTTGGTAGTCACCACGATGACGCCATTGGCACCCCTTGCACCATAGATAGCAGCAGCGGAGGCATCTTTAAGAACTGATATGCTTTCGATATCAGATGGTGCTAGATTATTGAATTCCCTAAGGCTTTCATACTGTATGTTATCGATGACGACCAAAGGATTTGAGCCACCGAATGTCCCGATACCACGGATGATTACAGAGGATTGGTCTCCACCCGGTAATCCACTTGATTGGGTCAGCTGAACACCTGAAAATCTTCCGTACATCAATTGCGCTGAATTGGTTACAGGTTGATTGACGGCGTCATCGAAACGCACCGTTTCCACCGCTCCTGTAAGGTTAAGCTTCTTTTGCTCTCCATAACCCACCACCACAAACTCATCCAAAAGTGCCTCGCTTTCTTTTAGGTTTATATTGATGGTTGATTGGTTTCCAACTTGAATTTCTTGTGGCTCGTATCCGATAAAGCTGAATACTAATATAGATTCAGAAGATGGCACATCGAGCTTGAATTTGCCATCGATATCAGTGACCGTTCCACGGTTAGTACCTTTGACGGTGATTGCCACTCCAGGCATCCCATCGGCTTCGGTTTGGGAAGTTACAGTTCCCGAAACCTGTCTGCCCTGCTGAAAGGCCTCGGCTTGATAAGCTATACCAATAAATATGGGTAAGATTAAGCATAGACTCTTTCGCCAGCAATGCGAAAGATAACTATCAAGTCGACTCTGGGTAAATGATGAGTACATAGATATTATTTTAGGTTTATTATAGTTGTCATGGATATTTTCCACAACCAAATATCTTTTTTAACCTTCTATTTTGATGGTATCAATCATTCAACATAGGGGTGAAATCAATCATAATCAAAAAAAAGCCTCCCAAGTAGGTTTGGGAGGCTACAATTAAAGCAATTTAATCCCTTCAAATATCTTATTCTTATATTCTGAGGGAAGGCATCCAAATTGTTGTTCAAAAGAATTTTTGAAGTATTTGTAATCATTGAATCCTGATTCGTGTGCGACTTGGCTGAGTTTTGTATCAGATTGGAGAATCAATTCTGCAGCTTTTTTAAGCTTGATCGATCTGATAAACCCTGTAAGCGACAATCCAGTCAGCGATTTGATTTTCCGAAACAGGGTGGACTGACTCATAAATAGCTGGTCTACCATTGTTTCAATTCCAAATCCCTCATTTTGAAGATTGTCATTGACCAATTGGATTGCTTTTTCAATAAACTCTGCATCAAGGCTGGATTCCTGCACATTTTCGGTATTCGGTTGGAACCTGACCTTATTGAAGAAGTACTCACGCAACTTTTTCCTGTTTTCCAAGATGTTGTTGATTCTTGTCTTTACAATCCCGGGGTTAAAAGGTTTGGTAATATAGTCCTCTGCTCCGGTCTGAAGACCATCCATTTCATAATCAAGTGAAGTCCGTGCAGTCAATAGGATAACGGGAATATGGGAAGTGGTCATTTGGTTTTTGACCTCACGACATAATCTTATCCCATCCATATTTGGCATCATTACATCACTGATGATCAAATCAGGCATCTCCTTATTTATCATAGAAAGTGCCTCCATGCCATCTGAAGCCTCCAAAATCTCATAGTCAGCTTCTAGGAGAGTTTTTAGGTAATGTCGGATGTCCTCATTGTCATCTGCAACCAAAATGGTTAAAGGCTTCGCTTCTTTGGGATCCTCTACCGTTCCGATTATTTCATAAGAATGATCCTCCTCCGCTATGCCATCTGCAAATCCAAAATCAAATAGTTGGATTTCTTCGGTTTTGACAGCTGTGCTGATTGGCAAGGCCACGACAAATGAAGTGCCTTCATTTATTTTACTTTCCACAGAAATATTACCGCCGTGCAGGTCGATGATGTTTTTGGTGAATGCCAAACCTACCCCACTTCCAATCATACTTGTCGGTTCTGCTTGCTGAACCTGAAAGAACCGGTTAAATACTTTCTCTTGGTTTTCCTCAGAAAGCCCGATTCCGTTATCAGAAACCGTCAGTAGAACTTTGTTTTCAGTAACCTTGACCGAAAGTTTGACTTCTCCTGCATCTTTGGTGTATTTAAAGGCATTGGACAGCAGGTTAAAGACTACAATTTCCATTTGATTTCTATCAAAATCCATCCGAAACTTAGCAGAATTACTTTCAAAGCTATAATTGACTTTTTTCTTGGAGGCTATATTTTTAAAGCTTTGGAATATCTCTTCAGCAAATGCCACAATATCTCCGTTGCTTAGCTTTAACCTCAAAAGCCCATGCTCTGATTTTCTAAAATCCAGCAATTGATTTATCAGATTGAGCATTCTTTTGGAATTGGTTTCGATGAGCGTCAATTTTTCCTTGACAGTGGTATCGAGATCAAAGGATTCAATCAATTCGGTTACCGGACTCAGGATCAGGGTCAATGGGGTCCTAAATTCATGAGAGATATTTGTAAAAAATGTAATTTTTGCTTCGTTGAGTTCGTGCTCTTTTTCTTTTTCTATTTGAATAATTCTGAGTTCAGCTTCCAATCTCGCCTTTCTTCTAGAGATGGATCTGATCAAAAATATCATACCTATGGCAATCAAAAAATAAATAACATAAGCATACCAAGAAAACCAAGGGGGCGTAGCAATTTGAATTAAAAGTTTTCTCTCAGGGCTCCAATCTTGGTTATTCCTGCTTGCCTTGACCGATAGTTCGTAATCACCGGGTCTCAATCCGGTAAAGTTGATTTCGTTTTTGACTCCGATATTTACCCATTCTTCATTTAGTCCTGACAGCTTATAGGCATAGGTAATATTATCAGGCCCATAAAAATCATTAGCGGCAAAGCTCAGGGAAAGATGGTTTTGGGCATAGTCCAAATTTATTTTGTCCGTGTTTTGGATTGATTGGTGGAGGACAACTTCTCCCTCAACTGTTTCCCCTACCTGAAGTGGCTTGTTATTCACGACCAGTTTTGTCAGGACAATATCCGGAATATTGAATTTGTCAGAGATTTTTTCGGGATCAAATGAGATTATCCCGTTGGATCCTCCAAAATATACCTGCCCATTCTGGTCAGTTAGTGAAGACCCGATATGGAAAGACTTAATCATCACACCGTCTTCCCTATCATAGTTGATGAAATTCTTCTTATCCTTTTGGTACCTAGTTATGGATGTAGTGGTACTCAACCACAAATTCCCATTTTTATCCTCTTCAATGGCGCAGATAAAATCATTGATCAACGCATTGTTTCTGTCGAAAAATTCGTCTAATACAAGCTTCCTGTCCCTGAAAGACAGAATCCCCAATCCTGTGGGTGTTCCGATATATATCTTATTGTTGCTGAGGTGAAGGTCATTGATAATAAGACTTGAAATCTGCTCCTTCAATAAGCTTGGCTGGTTAAAAAATCGGTCATTCACCGGATCATAAAGATTTAACCCTGCATAGGTGGCAAGCCAGATATTCCCGCCACTATCTTCTTTGACATGACTGATCCTGTTGTTGTCTAGAATTCTATGTTGCTCGGATTCTGAATATACTTTGAGCGATCGAAGTTGGGGGTCATCCACAAAATCCGTCATTTTCAGACCCCTTTCCTGTGTCCCGATCCAAAGTCTGTTTTTTGAATCAAGTAAGATTGCTGTTACTTTCTCATTGGGTAGTGCTCTGAATGCCCCATTAAAATCTTTGTCTTTGACGATATAAATCCCTAAGGCAGTTCCAATAAAAAGCGTGTTGTCTTTTTCAAAGAATGTATTGACTTTCGCATTTACGATTTGGGAGATTTTATCAAACTGTTCCAGGTTATCGCTTACATACAACCCTTCAGTCACTGTGCCTTTATAGAGTTTGTTTTCTTTGTCCTTGTAAATGGAAATAATGTTTTGATCAATTTGGTTTTCCCCTCCATCGGCAGTAATCAACCTAAAACCTTTATTGGGATAGAGAATGAGAACGCCCCCATGGGACGTAGCAAGCCATGCAATGCCATTCCGGTCAATGTCAATATCCAAAATAATTGAATAATTGACATTGTCAAAATTGCTGCCTTGAGGGTTGGTATTGATTCTTTCGAATTTGGTGATTTCGGGATCGCTGATATACAATCCATCTCCCCAGCTTCCCAACCATAATCTTTGCTTGCTGTCAATCGCCAAAGATTTGACAAACCTTGCCTCCAAGTCAATCGGATGTTGGGAAACCAACTGTGTCTCAAAATCAAAACTCCCCAATCTCACTTTCTTTCCTGAATTGCCAACCATCCAAAGCTTGTTTCTGACTACATCTTCTATGATGTTGAACATTAAATTTTCTACGGGAAATTTGAGAAGTCTAGATTCAGATGGATCAAACTTGTGAAGTGTATGTCCCGAAATAAACCAAACATTTTCGTGTCTGTCTTTAATGATTTTATAAACGGGTCCGGTCATCGGGTAATGGACTATCATTTTATCCACTTGAGGGTCTATCACATATACACCGTTTCCCCAGGTACCAATCCAGATATTACCATCTCCTCCCTGGGAGATTGAGATGGCTCTTGGTTTTTTATTTGGCAAACTGGAAAAAACATGGTTAAGACTTCTGATGTCATTTGTTTTGGTATTTAAAACAGAAATACCACCCTCCTTAGTGCCTATCCAGATGTTGTTCAGGTTATCTTTAAAAAGGGTTTCAATGTTCTCATTTTCCAATTCCGGATAATCTCTTCCGGGCCGGAATCCGGTAAAATCATAGCCATCAAATTTTGAAAAGCCACCTTCTGTAGCGAAGTACTTGAAATTGTAATCATCACTGACTGTCTTGGTTACAAAATTGCTCAACAGTCCTTTTCGGACATCAATAAAATCAATGGAAAATTCTTCGTTTCTCTTATTTTGGCCAAAGGCCAAAATAGTAAGAGTCAAAAAAAGGGTAAGGGATAACAGCCTTTTCATGAATATTCTGGGTATAATGGGTCAATAATCTAACGGTTTTGAAATTAAAACCGGGATTGGGTGATGCTTAATTTCAAGTTAACAATCAGGCTCGATTACAGCAAGTGTTATTCTGTAAACCCCCCGCAGGTATTTTTAAGATATCAATAACAAGGTATAATGAAATCAAAATGTTTGATGGGTGAAATCAATCAACTGTTAGGGCAATTCGACCAAATAGCAATACAGAAAATACCTTAAATTGATTTGTATCCGAATTCACGCTATTATTGATAGGATAAACTATTTGAGAAAATCCAGTTCAGCCATTCGTCCAGAAATATGACCCAAAATATTCAAAAGCCCAAAATCCAGATAATTGCAATCCTATTTTGTCTGATTATTCTACATGGAACACCTGCATTTGCCCAAGAGCAAAAGAAGCCCAACGTGCTCTTTATATTGGTGGATGACTATGGATGGAAGGATGTTGGCGTATATGGAAGCAGTTTTTATGAAACCCCTAACATCGACCGATTGGCAAAAAATGGCATAAAATTCAACAATGCTTACACTGCTTCTCCTGTTTGTTCCCCAACCCGGGCAAGTATCATGACGGGAAAATATCCATCTAAAATCTATAATACCGACTGGTTTGGAGCACCACAGCCGTGGAATTACAATAACCATTGGACAAAAGACAAACCCCTCATTCCCGCTGATTATTCCCCAAACATGGCATTAAAGGAATTTACACTTGCTGAAGCTTTCAAAGATGCGGGTTACAAAACCTTTTTTGCAGGCAAATGGCATTTGGGAGAAAATGAGGAGTACTGGCCCGAAAAACAGGGATTTGACATCAATATTGGAGGAAATGACAAAGGGGCGCCGAATACCGGCAAAAAATACTTTTCTCCCTATGACAACCCACAGATGAAAAACGGTCCCGAAGGCGAATATCTGCCATATAGGTTAGCTCAAGAAACCGCTACTTTCATTGATGAAAACAAAGAAAACCCTTTTTTCGCATACCTTTCTTTTTACTCCGTCCATACGCCTTTGATGACTACGGAAGAATTAGAATTGAAATACCTGAGGAAAAGGAGCAAAATGAATCTTACCGATGAGTTTGAGCCTGAATACGCAAATATGAACAGGACCACCCAAGCACATGCAGTCTATGCAGGAATGGTGGAAGCCATGGATACCGCCGTAGGAATGGTACTAGAAAGTCTTGAAAAAAATAATTTATTGGAAAATACCATCATTGTTTTTTTCTCAGATAATGGCGGACTTTCCACAGCTGAAGGGAGTCCCACTTCCAATTTACCACTCAGGGCCGGAAAGGGATGGCTTTATGAAGGAGGCATTAGGGTTCCTTTGATTATTTCCTGGAAGGATCATATTCGAAAAGGAACGGAAAGCAATGTCCCTGTTATCAGTATAGATTTTTATCCTACTTTGATTGAATTGGCAGGACTTTCTAAATCTTTCAAAGGAAATGGGGAAATGGATGGAGTCAGTTTGGAGCCAATTCTCCTGGGGACCAACGAAAAGATCCCTAGAGAAGCACTTTTTTGGCACTATCCACATTATGGAAATCAGGGTGGAAATCCCGGTTCTGTAATACAGGAAGACGGATGGAAACTGACCTACTTTTATGAAGATGAAAGGATAGAACTTTATAACTTAAATATTGACTTGGGAGAAAAAAACAACATGGCTTTGGCCGAAACCAAAAAAGCAGCCTATTTGAAAGATAAACTAATGATTTGGCTCAAAGACACAAAAGCTGCTTTTCCAACATCCAACATCAGATAAAAATAGGAAGGATGGAAGGTTTTAAGGTTAAAATGTTAAAAGGTTAATAATGTTCTAAGGTTTTAAGGTTGTAGGGCTATCCCAACTTTTAAACTTTCAAATCCTTCCAACTTTTTAACCACTAAA
Organism: Aquiflexum sp. TKW24L; assembly: GCF_023502205.1. Lineage (GTDB taxonomy): Bacteria > Bacteroidota > Bacteroidia > Cytophagales > Cyclobacteriaceae > Cognataquiflexum. Next base: position 81,508 of record NZ_JAMFLG010000004.1, read on the forward strand.
GTCTCCTCTTATTAGGATTGAGGTTGGTGTAGCTGATCAACTCGTCATACCTCGATCCCATATCTCTGAAATAGACAAATACCTCGTACTCATTTTCTGTTTCGAAGTAATTACCCTCAAACGGCGTCATGTTCCAGCCTTCGGCTGTTTTATACGCATATTGGTAATCATACCAACCTTGCTTTAGCAGTAAAGTAGATTGAAAAGTTTTGGTGGCTTTATTAAAAACCATTCTTGAGGCCGGGTCATTTCCCCATTTTGTCATGGAACCAATGACATAAGGTGCTTCTTTTCCTTCCTCAGCCTGAAGATTAAACGTCACCAACATATACTCACTTTCAAGTTCGTAATTTCTCCGCTCGAGGTTCATGATGCCATATTGCCCATTGAGATCTAGGTACTCGGAATAGGCTCCCTGAGGCCTAGGTTTGTCAATGCCAGCTTCTGCATAAACCACATCCTCCTCCATTTTGATCGCTTTGACATTCAAGCCTTTTGACCTTACAAATCTCAGATCAATAAACCTGAATTCATTTCCGGCCCAAAAAGAATTACTTCCATCAAAAAGCTGGTATTCGATCAACTTGATGTCTTCCCGGATCATGGTTGGGGTTTTCAATTGTTTGGTATTGTCCCAACGCTGGTTTTGCCGGATCATGACTTTCATGTTGTTTTTGGGATCAAATAATTCCCGCGCTTTGTAATTGATATTGACATTGATCTGCTGGACGGCGCGCCTATTTTCAGTTTGACTAGGGGGAACCACCTTTGCAGCAACGGTCAAAATCCGTTGGAAAACCATAAACCTTTTGGTCAATACTACTTGCTTTTGATCCCTGCCACGATAAACCATAATGGCATAATTCCCTGATTTTGTGACTCGGGGTAAAATAAAATTGTATTGGAGGTATGGGATTCTGGTGTCAATGGAATAGCTGAAATCCAAGATGTTGAATTCATTAAAATCCACCAAATACTCAGGCTCCTTCAGATCAGAAGGTGTCCAATCGAAATTGCAGTGGATGATTTTGGCCGAATACATATCCGGATCATAGGCCAAGTCATCAAATATAAGCTTCATTGGAATGCCACCATTCAGCTCAATCACCGGTGAACTCATCTGCGCTTCATATTCAACGGAGGCAGGAAATATCCTCACGGACTGGATATTCTCCTCAAACACCCTGTCTTCAAATACCTTTTGGGCAAAAAGAGAGGATGAAAATGTGAAAAGAAGAATCAGAGCTGTAATCGAACTACGCATGAGCTTTGGTTTTCAGTAACAATATAAAAAATTATGCCAAAGAAGCCGTCTCCTGCAAAGAACCAATTTCTTCCACCAAATCCTCCCAATTCTGATTAAGTTCGGTTTCCAGGTTTTTGAGTTTGTGATAAGATTGATTGACTTCCTCCATTTTGATATTGTCAGAAAAAACGAGTGGATCGGCCATTTTCTTTTCCAATTCTGCTTTTTTGGAATCTATCTGAAGTATTTTTTCCTCAATCAAGGCAAGCTCCTGTTCTTTCTTCTTTAAGTTTTTCTTTGCTTCATTCACTTCCGTGATACTCAATTCTTTTTTTCGGGTATCCTGTTTTGGTTTGGAATCCTGTTTGGTGTCAGTTGGAGATGCGGCTTGCTGGGATTTCCAATACACAAACTCGTCATAAGTTCCAGGATATTCTTTGATCTTGTTTTCCTCTATGTACCAGATTTTGTTGGCCACACCACGGATAAAATGCCTATCGTGTGAAACGGTGATGAAAGTTCCTTCATATTGCTCCATAGCCTGGATCAGGATATTGACTGACTGGATATCAAGGTGATTGGTCGGTTCATCCAAAAGCAAAAAATTGGCCTCTGAGATCATCGTTTTGGCCAAAGCAACCCTGGATTTTTCTCCTCCCGAAAGGACTTTGATTTTTTTGAAAACATCTTCATTGGTAAACAGAAAGCAACCCAACACATTTCTGAGTTCGGTTTCGGTCTTCTTGGAACCTGCTTGTACCATTTCCTGAATGATTTCATTGTCGACATTCAATGCCTCGAGCTGGTGCTGTGCATAAAACGATTTGATGACATTGTGTCCCTGTTCGCGCTTCCCTTTGATAGCTTCGGTGCCATCGACGATTCTCAAAAGTGTCGATTTACCTTTTCCATTGGCTCCGATCAAGGCGATCTTATCCCCTCTTTCAATCCTTGCTGTGGTGTCTTTTAAGATCACCAAGTCTCCATAAGCTTTGGACACATGATCTAAAACAACCACATCTCTTCCTGACTTTTGGGAAAATTTGAATTTGAAATTCACCGAAATATTGTCATCCACTACTTCATTTACTCTATCCAGTCTATCTAAGGCTTTGATCCTGGATTGCACCTGATTGGATTTGGTGGCTTTGGCACGGAATCGCTCGATGAACTTTTCCGTCTGCTTGATCATCTGCTGCTGGTTTTCGAAGGCATTCTGCTGGATTTCCATCCTTTCCTTCTTTTCCTCTTGGTAGAAAGAATAATTTCCGGAGTAGGAAGTCAGAGAGCCATGCGACACCTCCACAGTGATATCGACGCAATTGTCCAAGAAGTCTTGATCGTGGGAAACCACCACGACAGCACCTTCATAATTTTTGAGATAATTTTCTACCCATTGGATGGATGGCAAATCCAAGTGGTTGGTAGGTTCATCGAGCATCAGCAAGGATGGCTTTTCCAAAAGCAACTTGGCGAGCATCACTCTCATCCTCCATCCTCCGGAAAAAGTCTTCAGCGGTCTACCAAGGTCTTTGGTATTGAATCCGATTCCTTCCAAAACCTCTTCAGCTTTGGCCTTGATGGTATAGCCTTCGTTGGCTTCAAACTGGTCTTGAAGCCTCGCCAACTTATTGATAATCTCATCAGAATGGTCTGTTTCCATCTGATGAAGCACATTTTCTATTTCTTGTTCGAGCTGGAGCGTCTCTTTGAAAGCCTCCAAAGCCACATCCAAAATACTGTCTTCTGATTGGTAAGAAAGCAAATCCTGGTTCAAAAAACCGATGGTACAATCCTTCGCTTTTTGGACTTCCCCTGAACTTGGTTGGATATCGCCATGGATGATTTTGAGCAAAGTCGACTTGCCGGCTCCGTTCAGACCGACCAATCCGATTTTGTCTTTAGGTTTGATATGGAGAGCGGCGTTTTCGTAAAGCGCCCGGCCTCCGATAAAGTAAGAAAGATTATTAATTGATAACATGCTGCAAAAATAACCAAACTCCCGTTTATAAATGATTTCGTTGCAAATATTACTTAGAAAGTGTCTGGACTTTTAATTTTCGATAACTTGTAGGCTGTAATCCAAAACTCTCCGAGGGTTCAAAACCCTTGGAGGGTTACCCAAAAAACCAGTCTCTTTATTCTTTTTACAATTTAAGATTTATGCTTAGTACCAATATCCATAAATATCCAATATCAATGAATATCTATTCCGATAAAACCAATCATAACATGCGCAAACTACTCTTCCTCATTTTTCTTTCCATCAGCCTGTCCTGCAATGCCCAAGGCAACAAAAAAAGTGAGATCCAACTAGAAAAAATCAAGCTCCCGGATGGATTTAAGATCAATGTTTGGGCTGAAGATGTGCCGGATGCAAGATCTCTTGCGATGAATGCTGACGGCAGCATCATATTCGTTGGCAACAGACAGGGAAAAAATGTATATGCCTTGGTCGATACCAATAAAGATGGAAAGGCTGATAAAAAATATACCCTTGCTGAAGGATTGCGGATGCCAAATGGTGTCGCATTCAAAGATGGTGACTTGTATGTTGCAGAAGTGAGTAGAATTTTGAGATTTAGAAATATTGAAAAAACGCTCGACAAGCCGGTTTTTGAAGTGGTCTATGATAAGTTTCCTGACAAAGCGCATCATGGATGGAAATTCATTGCCTTCGGTCCGGATGGCTTGCTGTATGTACCGATCGGTGCTCCCTGCAACATCTGCGAACCGGAAGAAATCTTCGCCTCGATCACGCGCATTGATGTCAAATCCACCAATATCCAACCTGAGATTTTTGCCAAAGGCATCAGAAATACGGTCGGTTTCGCTTGGCATCCTACCTCCAAGGAAATCTGGTTTACCGACAATGGGCGTGACATGATGGGTGACGATGTGCCGGATTGCGAACTCAACCACGCTCCAAAAAAAGGCATGCATTTCGGATATCCATATTGGCATGCAGGAGATGTCAAAGATCCTGAGTTTGGAAGTAAAGGAAAAGATAAGTCTGCTTATACAGCTCCCAAAGTCAAATTAGGAGCGCATACGGCACCTTTGGGAATGAGGTTCTATACCGGAAATCAGTTTCCTGCAGCCTACCAAAATAATATCATCCTTGCCAAACACGGTTCTTGGAACAGAAGCAAAAAATCCGGTTACAACCTGACCCGAGTTGTTTTGGATGCCAACCAAAACGTGGTGAAGCAAGAAATTTTTGCCGAAGGATGGCTTGATGATGCATCTCAAGATGTCTGGGGCAGACCAGTGGATGTCCTCCAAATGCCGGATGGCAGCATGCTGGTATCAGATGATATGGCAAATTGTATTTATAAAATTACTTATTCAGGGAAATAAATATCACTTCGGACTTTAACCAAAAACACCTCTGCAGTCTACTCAGAGGTGTTTTTTTGTTAATATGATGTATGAAGGTATTTTATATTATTTAGAAGCTTTTCCAAAGTTGGGAACTTTGGAAAAGTTTTATTCATGGTTCCAAAATAGGGTATTCTTATTAAAATATTGGTCAGGAAATTATGTTAACGCTTCATCAAAAGCTCATAAGGGATATTTAAATGGGAATGAAGATTTTCGATTTGGCTTAAGCTGAGTTTCCTTTTTTTATTCATAATTTCTGACACCCTACTTGCCGGGCCAAGGATTGGAATTAAGCTTTTTTGAGGTAATCCTTGTTCAGACAAATAATAAGCGATCATATCAATAGCATCCACTTTTTCATCATCAAGTTTGTACCCTTTTTCTTCTTCGTATTTTTCTATTACCAAAGACAAAACTTCCATATAATCTTCATTTTCATCCGAGATTCCTAAATCCATCAAATCTTTGATCGCTTCCAAAGCCTCTTGGTATTCCTTGTCACTTTCTATGATTTTAAGTCTAGGTCTTTCATGAATATCCATTGTAGCTAGAATTTAAATATTAACTGCATCAATTTTGTCGTATTCCGTTTCCTTACATTTTCACCGATTCAAAAAAAATATACGAATTGAGTGCGAAAAAAAATACTGCCGGCAAAATATCATAAAATCTATCCTTTACCCTCAATCTAGCGATTACTCCAAAGAACATCAACAAAGCTAGACCCCCCGCCGATATCAATAAAAGAGGGTTAAACATCAATCCCACAAGAAGGCCTAAACCTCCTAAAATCTCCAAAATTGCCGTAAGTGTGCCAAATTTCTCCAAGCCAAAGCGAACAAATTCGCTTTTCATTATAGGAGAAGAAAAATAAGAAATACCATAAATTAAAAAAGAGATACTCGAGAAAACCACTAAACCATTTAATAAACTCATTAAGTAAATAAATTGAGGGAAACTGCCGCTATAAATAGACATAGAAGCAAAAGGAACAATGAGGGCATACGTTTCTGCCAAGGGTTATTCACTTTGAAGTGAAAATACTGGGCACTGACCATCAGAAAAGCCATCAATAACGCAGGGATAAGAACCAAAGATGGATACCAAATACCTGCGACTAGTAGGGTTGCCAACGCTATTTTGGCAGAACCCACCGCCGAGCGCATCAAAGTATTCAACCCATATTCTTTAAATTCCTTTTCGATATTGTCGAAACGAAATACCCAAACAATTACAATTGAAATTGCAACTATGAGTTGCGCTATAATGGATAAATTTGTCATCGCTATATTTTTTATTTTCTTTGGTTATTCTAGTTTGTGGGTTTTAAACTAAATATCTGAGATAGACCTTTTAGCCCTGTAAAATACATGTAAATATGTTTTAAATCAAAAGATGGAAACCATATTTTGGCTAAATTATAGGATTATATGAATTTAGATTGAATCCTAAATCAGAAGGTAAGAAAATTATAGAAGGACAAATTCGCGTCTACTTTCGGGTTATTTTAACCATTCAGGTTTTGTTGTGTTCACTTCCGCCCTTAGTTGATTGAGTAGATTATAAAGACCAAAGTAGGTTCTATTGATATAAAGTCCGTGACGGGACCCTCGGGCTTGTCTGGATTTTCGAAACATCTTGTCATTGGAAATTCTTTCTCCCAATAGGAAGATTTCATTGAAGAAATCATCGTCCGCGAAATCAAACTTTTCTACATGAAACGGTTTCCCCAAAAGTGAAATCATTTCGGTAAATATTCCTTTAAAGAAGGACTTTTCAATTTCTGTGTCTTTATCAGAAATGAATTCCAGGTCATAGAAAATCTGATCTAAATCTTTCTGATTGATCAACAGTTCTTTTTTGATCAAAGCGAAATAGCCTTGGTAAAAATCTTCAGGGATTACCTTCACGCAGCCAAAATCAATGATACCCAGCTGATCTCCTTCCTGGATAATAAAATTTCCCGGGTGTGGATCTGCATGTACTTGCTTCAGGTTATGGACTTGGTGGTGATAGAAATCCCATAATGCCTGACCAACTTGGTTTTTGGATTCTTGAGAAGGATTGGTATCCATCCACTCTTTTATATGTTTTCCCGAAATCCAATCCATGGTGATGATCCGCTCTGCACTCAGTTCATCGTAATAAATAGGGAACTTGAGATTTGCAATATGTCCACACGCCTCAGATATCTCTCTGGACCGCTTTACTTCCAATAGATAGTCTGTCTCTTCAATCAACCGCTCCTCAACCTCACCCATATAGTGGTCAAGCTCTATTTCATTCATATTGAGCAGACGCAAAGCAAAAGGTCTGACGAGTCTCAGGTCTGAAGTTACGGAATCAGCCACACCCGGATATTGGATTTTGATGGCTAATTTTTTACCATTTTTGGTGGCCTGATGCACTTGACCTATAGATGCGGCATTGACGGCAGATCTGGTAAAAGTATCAAACATTTGATCCGGTGACTTTCCAAAACTCTTCTGAAAAGTTTTCACCACCAATGGATAAGATAGCGGCGGTGCAGAATATTGCGCCATGGTAAACTTGTCTTGATAAGCCCTCGGAAGAAGGTTTTTATCCATGGACATCATCTGGGCTATTTTCAAGGCAGAGCCTTTCATCTGACTCAGAGAATTATAAATATCTGTTGCATTGTCGGTATGAAGCTGTTCGTTGGTCATCGAAGGGTTGACGACCTTTTTGGCGTAGTGCTTCATATAATTGCCACCTACTTTGGCACCTGTACTGATAAACTTCGCTGCACGCTGTACTTTGGATGTTGGGATACTCTGTTGCTCCTTCACTTTGCTTTCCATGGTGTTACTGATTACTTATTTTGGTACAAGAACTTGGCAAAATCAATGAATGAATCAATGGCGCTTTTTCCCATAAGGTCAAAAGCAAGGTTGACGGACTTTTCGATAGCCGCGTCTGTTTTTTCGAATGAAGGGGAACTGTCTTTAATCCAAAACTGGAACACAAACCAAACCTGAAGCCAAAGTGCCTCATCATATCTGTCCGAAATGATCGGTCTGCTGGCGATTTCCTCTGTTTCTTTTCCTTCCAAAATAATCTCATTGGAAAAGTCCTTGAATTTATGCTTGAAAGTTTTGACTTCCTCGGGAAGGATATTTTTCATGCCTTTTTTGCCGCCATATAGAGACAAGAGATAAGACCTGTTCTTCTTGAGTTCTTCCACCAAGGTGAAAAGGAATCCAAGGAATTTTTCACGGGCGCTGTATTCTTTATAAACTTCCTGAGATTCTAGATTGCCAATGGTATCGTCAAAGAGTTTTGCCCAAACAGCTGATTTGATGGATTCGAATGAAGTGAAGTAGATATAAAATTCCTCTTCTTTCATCTTCAGTTCCTTGGCAAACTTAAATACGGATGCAGGTTGCTTGCCGTGTTCCAATACGTATTCGATGTATCCGGTAATGATTTTTGTCTTTTGATCTACTTTGGTAGTTTTCTTGACGGGTGCTTTTTCCATGGTTGGTATTGTTTACTGGAGACATAACCAATAAAAGTAGGAATGGGTTTTGAAGGATATAGAAATAAATAAGTTTGATGTTGTCTTCCATCAAATAAAGGCCCTTGTAAGGTTGGACAAAGAAAAAGAAGGAGGCCTTGGTCAACGGTAACAAACAGGCATTAAAAAATTTATCCAAAGGAAGTTGAATAGTAAAAACTCCCTGATAAAAGGATGAACATTCAGTTGCCATTTTAAATAAAAATCAAGAAATATCCCTTCGACTTCGCTCAGGTAACGCATTTTATAAATAAATAATAGGGGGGAGAAGGGAAAGGGCTCCGCCCTTTCCCTTCTCCCCCTCTCATTAAATCATAATTGGGCCCTGAGCGAAGTCGAAGGATAGGTCCCTGAGCGAAGTCGAAGGGCAAAAGAAATCATTTCACCACTTTTTCCACCACCAGATTATGGTTGGTATAGATACAGACATCAGCGGCGATGCCGAGGCTTTCCCTGACCATTTCTTCTGCGGTAAGTTGAGGAGCGAATTTCTTCAAAGCTCTTGCAGCAGATTGGGCATACATGCTTCCCGAACCGATGGAAGCGATTTCCATATCGGGTTCGATTACATCGCCGTTACCTGAAATAATGAGTATATCCACCGCATCAGCTACGATCATCATGGCTTCGAGTTTGCTGAGCATGCGGTCTGTCCGCCATTCTTTGGCGAGTTCGACGGCTGCCCTTTTCATGTTGTTGCCATAGGCACCGAGTTTTTCCTCGAATTTCTCCAAAAGGGTAAAAGCATCTGCGGTCGAACCTGCAAATCCGGTGACGATTTTTCCTCCCTGTAATTTCCTGATTTTATTGACAGTGCTTTTGGCAATAGTATTTCCCAAAGTGGCCTGACCGTCCGCAGCGATGACTACTTCCCCGTTGTGCTTGATGGCTACTACGGTTGTTGATTTTATTTTTTCCATTTATAAATGAGACTTAAGATACAAGATATTAGACAAAGGACTTTGAATTGGAGTAAGTAGAAATATGGTGGAAAATGATTGAAATTTTTAAATGAAATAAGTAGAAATATTTAAATGAGATATATGGAAATAAAGTAGAAATTCATTGATATAAAATTAAGCCCCCAAGACTTTTTCGGGTACCATATTTCTATTCTATTTCGCACAGAATATTTCCATTATATATCGCGGAGTTTATTTCGCGAAGCGTATTTCAACATTATATCGCTCAGCGTATTTCAACATTATTTCGGGAACCATATTTCAACCTTATTTCGCGAAGCATATTTCATTTCTTCAATAACCATACAAAAGCAAAAAGTCCTGATAAAACAGGACTTTTTGACAGTATTTATCTTTTCTGTTAGATCAACATCCTGACGGGATCTTCGAGCAGGCCTTTCAAAGTAAGCAGGAAGGCTGAACCAACCGCTCCGTCCACTACCCTATGATCGCAGGACAATGTTACTTTCATGACATTCCCGATCTGCATTTGACCGTTTTTCACGATCACGGTTTCTTTGATACCCCCTACTGCAAGGATACAGGCATCCGGCGGATTGATGATGGCTGTGAATTCGTCGATACCAAACATGCCCAAGTTAGAAATGGTGAAGGTATTACCCTCCCAATCTTTTGGTTGCAGTTCTTTGTTTTTGGCTTTCCCACCAAGTGATTTGGCTTCCGTAGAGATCTGCGACAAAGACTTGCTATCCGCAAATCGAATCACAGGAACCAAGAGTCCTTCTTCGACAGCAACAGCCATACCAATATGGATGTGGTCGTTATATCTGATTTTATCTCCGAGCCATGATGAATTCACTTTTGGATTTTGCTTTAAAGCCATAGCTGAGGCCTTGATTACAAAATCGTTGAACGAAATTTTCACGGGAGCGACTTCATTCATGCTTTGTCTTGCGGCAATTGCCTTGTCCATGTTGATTTCCATGGTAAGGTAAAAATGCGGTGCTCCAAACTTACTTTCTGCCAATCTCTTGGCGATGACTTTCCTCATCTGGGAAACTTTCTCTTCACGGAAAGATTCCTGACCCAATAAAGGTACTGAAGCAGGCGCCGTTGTTTCAGCGACTGTGCTAGTTGCACTTGGTTTTACAGAAGCAGGATCGAATGTCTCCACATCTCTTTTGATAATCCTTCCTCCTTCCCCACTTCCTTTTACCAAAGCAATGTCAATTCCTTTGTCGGAAGCCATTTTCTTTGCCAAAGGTGAGGCGATAACCCTTCCATTTTCAGATGAGGTAGTTGGTGCAACTGGTGCAGCAACTTCAGATGGTTTAGATTCTTCCGGTTTTGATTCCGCAGGTTTAGCCTCAGAAGCAACAGGTTTTTCTTCCTTTTTCTCTTCCTGTGCGGGCGCTTCAGCCCCACCGGATTTTGATTTATGGGCTTTTAATAAGGTCTGGTAATCTGCACCCTTTTCACCGACAATGGCTATGACACCATCTACTTCTACAGCATCTCCTTCTTTTACTCCGATATAAAGCAAAATGCCATCATCGTAAGATTCAAGTTCCATGGTCGCTTTGTCAGTCTCTACCTCTGCAAGGATATCACCTGATTTTACAGGGTCTCCGACTTTTTTAAGCCACGAAGCAATCGTGCCCTCAGTCATGGTATCTGACATCTTGGGCATCGTCAGCACAGTGGCATTGATTCCTGAAGCGTCTACATTTTCTTTTGGTGATTCTGCTTTAGGTGATTCAGACTTTTCCTCTTTTGAAGGGGCATTTTCCTCTTTGGGAGCTTCTGTCTTCTCTTCTTTTTTATCTTCAGCTTTTGCAGCGGGTGCATCACCACCATCTATTTCCTTGAGCAAAGCATCAATGTTTTCACCTTTTTCTCCAATAATGGCAATTACCCCATTGACAGCCACAGCGTTTTTTTCCTCCACCCCGATGTACAGCAAAACACCTTCTTCATAAGATTCAAGTTCCATGGTAGCCTTATCTGTCTCCACTTCTGCAAGTATGTCTCCGGGTTTTACGGCATCTCCTACTTTTTTCAACCACGCTGCGATCACCCCTTCTTCCATGGTATCGCTCATTTTGGGCATTCGTATTATCTCGGCCATAAGTTGATTATATCCTAGTCAAAATTTAAGGAGACCAAAAATAGTTCTTAAAATGTCTTAATTCAAATTTAATAGTAGTATTTTCAAGATTGAAAAGTCAGGATTACAAGATTTTGTTACAAAATGCCTTTAGTCAAAAAGACAGATTATGAATACCCAAAATGGCTTTTCAACGGCCATTTACAAACTATTTTCCCGAGCCTTTTTCGTGATACCCACCCTTTATCGTTTGAGAGAGAAAGGATTACTACCTCAGATGGAGACTTTTTAGACTTGGATTGGTTGAGAAATTCATCCCAAAAATTAGTCATTATCAGTCATGGATTAGAAGGCAATAGCAAACGTCCATATATGTCAGGAATGGCAAGACATTTTTTTACAAATGGGTTTGATGTGCTGAACTGGAACTTCCGTGGATGCAGTGAGGAGCCGAACAACACACCCATATTTTATCATTCGGGAGCAACATATGACTTGGATACGATCGTCAATCATGCTATGGTAGATTATGACCATGTTTACCTTATCGGATTTAGTCTTGGAGGTAACCTTACTTTGAAATACCTAGGAGAAAAAAGAAAGCGAAGCCCAAAAATCAAAAAAGCGGTGGCCATCTCAGTTCCTCTTCATTTGGAATCAGCATGTATCAAAATCTCCACCGGAGAAAATATCATTTATGCCAATCGTTTTTTAAAAACATTGAAAGAAAAAGTGATTAAAAAGGCTTTGAAATTCCCAGATGAAATCCCTACCGGGCTGTTGAGAAAAATCAAAACACTTCAGGATTTTGATGACCATTATACAGGACCTTTGCATGGATTTAAAGATGCCCATGATTATTATGAGCAGAATTCATCCCTCTATTTCCTTGAAAATATTATTGTTCCTTCCTTAATTCTTAATGCGCAGAATGATCCTTTTCTGAGTGATCGGTGTTTTCCAATTTCTGTTGGCAGGAAATTAGACCATGTTTGGATGGATTTTCCAAAATACGGAGGGCATGTTGGCTTTAGTCCAAGAAAGAAAGAAGATATTTATTGGTCCGAAAAAAGGGCATTTGAATTTATCACAGGAGATCAGTAATTTTCAAAAAAACCATTACCATGTGCGGCAGATATTCCCTTAGTAAAAGTAAAATTGAATTGGAAGAAAGATTTCAGGCGGAGATGTTGGCTGATTTCAAACCTCGGTTCAATATCGCCCCGACCCAGCTTGTGCCGGTCATCACTTCTGAAAGCCCAAAAGGATTTTCATTTTTTTATTGGGGAATCACACCTGATTTTGCCAAAAACAAACCTGTTTCACAAAAACTGATCAATGCCAAAGCCGAAACGGTAAATGAAAAAGTATCATTCAAATCTTCTTTTGAAAAAAGAAGATGCTTAGTGCCTGCGGATGGTTTTTATGAGTGGAAAAAATTGGGAAAGAAAACCAAAGTCCCCTATCGCTTCACTTTAGCGAATAGCGAGGCCTTTTCTTTTGCCGGAATTTGGGAGGAATACGAAAACGAAAAAGGAGAAATCAAACACACATTTTTGATTTTGACCACCGAACCAAATAAGCTAGTAGCTGAGGTACATGATAGGATGCCTGTTATCCTGAATAAAGAAGATGAGAAAAAATGGCTTGACAAATATAGTTCTGAAGCTAATCTACTGCAGATGCTAAAAACGCATTCAGCAGATGAAATGATGAGTTACACCGTGTCTCCTCTAGTGAACCAAGTCAATAATGACAGCCCGGGAATCATCCGAAAAACCTCCCCCATAGACCAATTTGGAAATTATACTTTATTCGGCTGATGGAAAATATTCAGATTATTGATTTACATTTTCAGAATACCAAAGATGCCATCGCAAGTTTTTTGGTGGAAACTTCTGATGGCCCGATTCTTATCGAAACAGGTCCTGCAAGTACATTCGACCAACTTAGCCGGGGAATTTCTGAATGCGGCTATTCGATGGAGGACATCAAACATGTACTCTTGACCCATATTCATTTTGACCATGCCGGCGCTGCTTGGAAACTTGCTGAAGCAGGGGCAAAAATATATGTTCATCCTATTGGGTTGCCTCATTTGGCTTCTCCTGAAAAACTTTGGAACTCAGCCTCCCAGATCTATGGCGATGACATGGATAGGCTTTGGGGAAAAATGAAACCTATCCCAACCAATCAGTTGGTGGGAGTGGAAGACAATCATGAACTTAAATTTGGAAATACAAAAATCAAATCGCTCCATACTCCAGGACATGCAGTCCATCATATCGCCTGGAAAATGGGTGAAATCATATTTACGGGAGATGTAGCAGGGGTAAAAATCGCAAATGGCCCGGTCGTCCCGCCTTGTCCGCCACCTGATATCCACCTAGAGGCTTGGAAAAATTCTCTCGCAATTATCAAAGGTGAAAAACCCACATCACTCTATTTGACTCATTTTGGAATCATCGATCATGTCGATTACCATCTCGACGCACTTTCTTATACGCTTGACGATTGGGCAGAATGGATCAGACCCCATTATGAAAAAAACACCGACCAAACCGAGGTTGTGCCGCTATTTATGGAGTATTCAAACTCACAATTTTTAAAAGAAGGCTGCACAAATGAACTTATCCAAATCTATGAGTATGCCAACCCTAGCTGGATGTCTGTCGCAGGTCTTTATAGATATTGGAAATTGAAAGGACAGGGACGATTAAAATGATCCCAGAAAATCCCCATTCATATATCATTTGATTCCTCAGACCTCCTTTAGGAATCGATTTTTGGTATTCAAGAAAGGAAGTGGGATATTTGCTTTCTACCAATTAGTCGAAATTTTACCAAACCCAAAATACTTTTACGGCCATGTACAAATCCAAAATTACCGGAGTAGGACATTATGTTCCCGACCGAATCATTACTAATGAATACCTCTCGACTATCATGGATACTAATGATGCCTGGATCGTCGAGCGTACAGGAATCCATGAAAGAAGATGGTTCACTCCAGGTAAAGATACCTTGGCTAGTATGTCGGTAAATGCCTCCAAAATGGCTTTGGAAAGAGCGGGGTTGACCAATAAAGACATAGATTTTATTGTATTTGCTACAATTACCCCAGATTACTTTCTTCCGGGAGAAGGGGTTCTGTTGCAAAGGGAATTGGGAATGCAAGGTATCGGTGCATTGGATATCAGAAATGCATGTTCGGGGTTTATATATGCCTTGTCAATAGCTGATCAATTTATCAAAACAGGGATGTATAAAAACATACTTGTTGTTGGAGGAGAAATCCAGTCTTCTGCATTAGACAAAAGTGATGAAGGCAGGTCAAGTGCGGTAATTTTTGCCGATGGCGCGGGCGCAGCAGTGGTAAGTAGGTCCACTTCAGAAAAATCAGGAATCCTTTCTACACACCTTCATGCCGATGGAGACCATGCCGAAGAGTTGTATTGCTCCTCTCCTAGCAGTTGTCAGGAAGTCAGGATATCGACAGAAATGATAGATAGAGGTGACTTTTTCCTCAAAATGAATGGAAACGCTGTTTTTAAACATGCAGTTGTGAGATTCGCGGAAGTAATCAACGAAGCTTTGGAAGCCAATGGAAAGACCAAAACTGATATTGACCTTCTCGTACCCCATCAGGCCAATTTAAGGATCAGCAATTATATCCAGCAAAAACTAGGGCTACCTGACGAGAAGGTTTTCAACAATATTATGTATTTCGGAAATACCACAGCCGGAACCATTCCAATCGCATTGAGCGAAGCTTTTGAGCAAGGAAGGTTAAAAGAAGGAGATTTGGTTTGTTTGGCAGCATTTGGCAGTGGCTTTACTTGGGCATCTGCTTTATTGAATTGGTAAGAGAATGACTGAGGTGACCCTTGATCTTGATTTGTTAATAAACAAAGCCTTGTTCCAAAGAATCAAGGAGCAAACATCCTTAGTCGAAAATCTCTTTCACAGATTGGCAAATGAATTTACGCAAAAAGAACTTTTAAAATTTCACAGCAATTCCAAAGGATCAAAAGTCTCAAAAGGTCATAACCTAGAAAACTCACCATATCAGGTCTTGGATCTATTAAGGGAATTTGATGAGCAATCGGGGTTTAATATCCGTGTTCTGAATTGGTGGGGGCACGGCTTCTTTATGTTTGTGTACTATGGAAATCTTACTGCGGAGAAATACCAACAATCTATCTCAAGATTGAAAACCACTTACATGGACTGTAACCATCTTTCGCCTTGGGCATATGGTCAAATTTTATCAAAACATGAAGCATATAGTAATTCAGATAGTGATTCAATAATTGAAAAAGCGGGTTTTTTACAATTTTTTAAACAGATAATGCCAGATCCGAATTTCAATAAAACCTATGAATTGATAAAAAAAGAAATTAGGTTTATCTTAGAGAATCATTATTAAAACTTTCCTAATTTCATAATTAGCGCTAATTTAGAACCTCCTTTGTAGGGATACCGTTATTCAACAAAAACAAGAAGTCAACCTTTATGAAATATATTTTTGGAGTAATATTCTTCATAATTTCTTTCTCTTCAATTGCCCAAGACAATCAAAATCTGGTTTCTCTTTACAATTCGGATTCCTCGTTGGTCGGAACGGGTGTTTTGAGGAATGGAAGAATGGAGGGTCTTTGGAGATTTCAAAATCCCAAAACAACTGCAATTGTCCAAACAATAACTTTTAGCCAAGGATTGCGGGAGGGGTTGGCGATCAGCTTTTATCCTAATGCAAACAAACATATAGAAGCAGAATACAGGTCAAATAGGCTTAATGGATTCTATAAAGAATACGACAGAACCGGTTCCTTAAAAACCGAGATAGTATTCAATGACAGTGTCAAAGTAGGGCCGTACCGTGAATATTATGGAAGAGAAGGGCAGCCAGATTTTGTCAATCCAAAACAGGTGAAAGTTGAGGGACAGTTTGTCAATGGAAACAGACATGGAAAATGGGTTACATTCTATAACACCGGAGACTTGGCCGTAATCCAGACTTATGAAAACGGAAAAGTAGAAGGTCCACACATTGAATATTCATCTGACGGCAATATTTTACTTCAGGTAAATTACAGAAATGACCTTCCTCATGGTCAATTTACAAGGTTTGCATTTGGAGGAATAGTAGAAGAAACAGGTGAATTTGTAAATGGGAGAAGGGTTGGAAAATGGATCACATATTTTCCCGGCACCAAGACCGTTGAATCTGAAACCCAATACGATGCCTTGGGTAATAAAACCGGCGAATGGAAATTTTATTATGAAAATAAAAGGGTGGCCCGAATTGAAAAATATGAAAATGACATCCCCGTAGGAACCTGGGAAGAGTTTTTTCCAAACAGGGCTCTCTCTAAAAGAAAAGTATATGAACTGGGGTTACCTGTGGGCGCTTACATTGAAAACCATTCTAATGGCAATATATCCGTACAGGGCCAATACCTGAACGGAGGAAAAGATGGCCTTTGGAAGAGTTATTTTCCGGAAGGAAAAATTTATTCTATCGGTGAGTATAAAAACGACTTAAAAACAGGTCTTTGGAAATATTTTAATAAAATCGGGATTTTGATCGCCGAAGGAGAATACACCTTGGGGTCGGAAAACGGACAATGGTTTTATTACTATGATGGAGGGCAATTGAAATCTGTTGGAAGCTATTTCTTAGGGTTTGAAGATGGCACATGGGGACTTTTTTATGACAACAAACAACTCACTCAAGAAGAATTTTGGACCAATGGCAGGTTGAACAATATAGGAGATTATTTTTCATATGATGGATCCAAAACTTTGGAGAAGGGAAGCCTAAAGGATGGAAATGGTACCCGCATTACCTATTACGTAGATGGTAATAGAGAATCTGAAGGGAGTTACCTTAGCGGAAAACCGGAGGGATTATGGATTTATTACCATGAAACTGCCAAAAAAGCATCGGAAGGCCAAATGAAAGATGGCAAAAAAGAAGGGCCATGGAAATATTACAATGTAAGTGGCAGGCTCGAGCAAGTCATCAATTATAAGGATGATGAAGTTGTGCAAGAAAATCAGGGAACAGGTGATACAGGATTCAATTTTTAATTTTTCTAAACACTTAAAGACCTGTCGGAGTTTTTAAAAATAAAAGCCATGTTTGGATTATTTAAGAAAAAATCAGAATTGGAAAAGCTTCAGGATAGTTACAAGGAGATGCTGGAGAAAGCACATAAATCATCTCATAGCAATCGAACCTTGGCAGATAAGCTAGCAGCCGAGGCTGAGGAAATAGCAAAAAAAATAGACCTTCTCAAAAAACAAGGTTAATTGTGAAAATCCTGGGAGCTACTTACCAGGATTTTTTTTGATACCATTTTTAGATCTTTTTTAACATTTTCAGGTATTTATTATTTGATCGGTTTAAAATAAAAAATTGCTAAAACGATTTTTCAAAATATTTTATTCTTTTTTAACAAAAAGTATAAAACTTAATTCTTTTAACTGCCGTAAAACCCAACAAGAAAATAAACCATACTACTATGAAAAAGTCAATAATTTATCGGCTAAGTTTCGTGATCATTTTCGGGTTGGGATTGATTTTCAGTCACGAATCCAAAGCAGTCCCAAATCACGGCATTTCCTTTCAGGTATTTTACAATGAATTGAGCCCATATGGAGACTGGGTCATGGATCCTTCCTTTGGTTATGTCTGGGTTCCTTTTGTAGAGCAGGGATTTCATCCTTATGGTACAAACGGATATTGGGAAATGACCAACTTTGGAAATACCTGGGTATCAAATTATCAATGGGGTTGGGCACCTTTCCACTACGGTCGTTGGTTCAGGACTGATTACTACGGTTGGGCATGGGTACCTGGTTATGAGTGGGGTCCTGCATGGGTAAATTGGAGAACAGGCGGTGGGTATTATGGTTGGGCGCCTTTAAGTCCAGGTTTCCATGTTAATGTAGGATTCAATGTTCCTTCCAATTATTGGGTATTCGTCTCTCAAAGGAGATTCAGAGCAAGAAATTTCTACAGGTATTATGCACCATCATATTATGTTTCCAATATCTATAATAGAACGACAGTCATCAACAACACCTATGTCTATAACAATACGACCTATAATACCGGCCCTTCCAGGAGAGAAATCGAAAGATCCACAAGAACAACTGTACCGGTATATCAAGTCAGTGATTCAGCGAGGCCAGGAAGAACCGTAGTCCAAAATGATAGGATTAGTGTATACAGACCTGAGGTAAGAGAATCCAATGGGCGCAGTGAAAATTCAAGACCGTCTAGGGTATTTACTGCAGAGGAATATAAAGAAAGGTCTACCATGGGAAATCGACCAAGCGCTTCTTCTCCGAGAAGTGTCCAAAACCAATCCTCCCGTGGATCCGAGGGTCAGGCAACAGCTGTAAGAGAATCCAACAGAAACAATGGTATAAATACCAACTCTGGCGTAATAGAATCTGCAACTCCTTCGAGAAATACTCAAACATCTGATCGAAATAGGTCCTTGGATCAAGTTCAGCCAAGGGTTCAACAAAATCCAGAAAAAGCACGTACAGTGGAACAAAGGTCAAGAAACAGTTCTCCTTCGGTTTCCAATGGAAATTCAAGGACTGGTCAGGCAGCACAATCCCCAAAGCCAGATGTTTCGAGGACAATAGAAAATACTCAAAGGAGAGTTGAATCAACCGGGCAGCAGACTAATCAAAGAACGCAGCAGGAAATCACAAAACCGGCACAAAGCCGTCAAGCTGCTCCACAAGAAGTAAAACCGAGGTTACAAGAAAAGCCTCAAGAATCTCCTGCTTCCAGATCAAGTTCCGGAAGCCGATCTGCAACAGCTCCGCGAGGAGGACGAGGAGGAAACTAGACCATATCAAAAGGGGCCCAATCGGGCCTCTTTTTTTTAAATCTCTGAATAGCATCCAAGCCAACAATTGCCTGTAACAAAAAATGTCTATCGTCAGAAAGTTTATAAAAAAATCAAGATGTTTTTCTTAGAATGATAACCCTAAAACCAAAACAAAAAATAAAAACTTCTATAACCTACATATCAAATGAAATAATGAACCACTCATTTTACATATTTTTACATTTGATACTTAATTTTTTTTATTAAGTTCCTTTGATATGCTTTAAAAAATCATTTAATTGGCTTTCTTAAATCCTGCGAATGAACTTAATAAACCCAAAAAAAAACCTGGAAAAAATCCAGGGGGTGGTAGAGACCAAGAGTTATACCAACAAGCTGAAACTGATCAAAAACCTATATATAAAAGGAAGCAATACTGCTGGAGAAATCTGTACGGAGGTTGGGATTTCACTGCCCACCGTCAATTCTCTTATAAGTGATTTGATGGCATCTGGGGAAGTGATAAAAAACGGCAGGGCAGAATCACAAGGTGGTAGAAAACCTGACCTGTACCAGTTGGCAGGAGACGCATTCTACGTACTTTCTGTGGATATTAATAAATTTCGGGTGAGAGCTGCAATCTATAACAGTGCAAATGAAGCCGTCTCGGAGGCTGAAACAATCAAGATCACCTTGAACAATGAAAAAGATACCTACGAACAGATTTGCGACTTCATTTTGGATCATAAAAACAATTCAGGAATACCAGACGAGAAAATCATTGCCGTTGGGATTTCCATGCCTGGACTGATAGATTCCATTCACGGTATCAACCATACTTACCTAAAATTTGGAAAGAAAAGCCTTGTAGAAAATTTAGAGGCAAGACTTGAAAGAAGAGTCTTTTTGGAAAACGATGCCAGGGCTATGACCTTGGCAGAGTTCAAATTCGGTCAGAAAGATAATTACAAAAACGTCCTAGGTATTTTTATAGGCTGGGGAATTGGTTTGGGTATAATCATAGATGGCAAAATTTATCAAGGAGCATCCGGATTTGCAGGGGAGTTTAGCCACTCTCCCATTTTCGATTCTAGTGACATCACTTGTATCTGTGGAAAAAAAGGATGCTTGGAATCGGTTGCTTCGGGTACCGCAATCGTTAGGATGGCCAAAGAAGCCATTACCACCGATAGCGATTCGATTTTGTCGAGGATGGTCAGGGAAAATAACCAGGAAATAGAACCATTTCTTGTGGTGGATGCGGCTCTTGCCGGAGATCAAAGGGCTATTACAATTCTTTCGGAAGTCGGCCTGGATTTGGGAAGAGGCATATCCATCCTTATCCAGCTTCTAAATCCTGAAATGATCATTATCGGCGGATCTGTTGCAGAAGCCAAACAATATTTGATTACCCCTATTCAGCAGGCTTTGAACATTTACAGTATGGCCAAGGCAAGAGAAAACACCGAGTTGTCATTGTATAAGCTTGGCAAAGAGGTCGGGTTACTTGGCGGCGTAGCAGTGGTAAATGAGAAAATATTTGACGATGTGCTTCAATAAAATCGAGCCCCTCCAAGTAGTAAATTAAGTCCAATTGAAGTATGATTCTTTTGAAAGTAATATGAAGCAGGCGATTTCAAAATCTGTTTTGCCTTTATTGATGGTAATATCAGGTATTTGTCTGTTTTTCTTTTCGGGAACAGAAAAAAATAAAACAGGTGCTTTTGAACTCCTTACACCAAAAAGAACAGGAATAACTTTTTCAAATACGCTTAAAGAAGACCAAAAAAACAACATCCTTACCTACGAATATTTTTACAACGGTGGTGGCGTTGCAGTTGGTGATTTCAACAATGACGGGCTTGAAGATATTTTCTTTACAGGAAATATGACTGATAACGCGCTCTACCTCAATGAAGGTGATTTCAGGTTTAAAGACATTTCTAAAACAGCGGGTATAAAAGGAAAAAAATCCTGGACAACAGGTGTGACGGTGGTGGATATCAATGGTGACGGTTGGCTTGACATTTACGTCTGCTACTCAGGCAATGGAGCTGTCGAAAGCCGAAGAAATGAATTATTCATCAATCAGGGAAACATGACTTTCAAAGAAAGTGCAGCTTTCTATGGCTTAGATGATCCGTCTAACAGTACTCAGGCATTGTTTTTTGACTTTGACAAGGATGGGGATCTAGATATGTATTTACTCAACCATCATATTCAGGTCATCAATGAAATTGAATTTGACCAAGCAAGAGCAGTTAGGCACCCCTTTGCAGGTGATAAACTTTTCCGAAACGATGGAGGAAAATTTATTGACATCAGCCAAGCCGCCGGGATCAAAGGAACGGCTTTGGGATTTGGACTTGGGGTTGCAGCTTCAGATATCAACGGAGATGGATGGATCGATTTATACATCAGCAATGATTATATCGAGCCAGATTACCTGTATATCAACAATGGTGATGGCACATTTTCTGATCGAATGACGGATATGCTTCAGCATATTTCCCACTTTTCAATGGGATCAGATATTTCGGATGTCAACAATGACGGATTGATGGACATCTTTACTTTGGACATGCTACCCGAAGACAATAAAAGACAGAAACTGCTCTACGGTCCAGAAAATTACGAGCAGTATGCCTTGATGGTCAACCGCGGATTTTACCATCAGCAAATGCGGAATATGCTACAGCTTAACCAAGGGAACGGTTTGTTTAGCGAAATCGGGCAACTAGCCGGCATTTCAAACACGGATTGGAGTTGGTCGGCTTTGTTCTTTGACGCCACCAACTCTGGTCACAAAGACCTTTTTGTCAGCAATGGGTATTACAGAGACTATACTAACAGGGATTTTTTGAAATACAAAGGAGATTATTATTTCAAATCAGCTGTCGCAGGAGAAAAAGCAGATACCCTTCATCTTGTCACCAGCATGACTTCTACTCCTGTTTCAAATTACATTTTTGAAAATGGGGGAAATTTAGTATTCAAAGACAAAACAAAAGAGTGGGGTATGCATTTTCCCAATTTCTCGAGTGGAGCTGTATATGCTGATCTGGACAATGACGGGCAACTTGATCTCGTAGTAAATAACCAAAACCATCCTGCTTTTGTCTACCAAAACAAATACAAGGAATATAGTGGAGAAACCCAAAACTGGATTCAAATCAATTTAAAAGGAAATGCCCCAAATACTTCAGGAATCGGCGCTAAAGTAGCTGTCTACAGTGAGGGGCAAGTTCAATATCTGGAGCAAATGCCTACCCGTGGATTCCAATCCTCGGTGTCTACCCGTCTTCATTTTGGCTTGGGAGAAAGGTCAAAAGTAGATTCAATCTTTGTAACCTGGCCAAAGGGAAATATACAATTGGTAAAAGAAATTGTAATTAATTCCATTGTAGAAATAACCGAAAGTTCAGGGTCAGGGAATGGAAATCCAAAATTTACTACTTCGCCACTTTTCATACAAACTGAAAATAAAATTCCTTTTGTTCATGAGGAATATGGTTTCAATGATTTCAAGCGACAACCACTATTGCTAGAAATGCCTTCCTATGTAGGGCCGGTGATGGCGGCGGCTGATATCAACGGAGATGGATTGGAGGAGATTTTTGTGGGTGGAACAAAAGGATCTGAAGGTAAACTATTCCGGTTTTTGAATGGAAAATGGGAAACGATGAATTCCTTTAAATCTGAAAGTGAATTTACAGATGCAGATGCCACATTTTTCGATGCAAATGGAGATGGACATCTGGATTTATATATATGCAGCGGAGGCTATCACGATTACCTTTCTAATGAAGAATCCCTTCAGGACAGGTTGTATATCAATGATGGAAATGGAAACCTGAACCTCAGTACCAATTCATTGCCAAAAATGCTTGCCAGCACCTCCTCTGTAACAGTCGCCGATTTCAACCGGGACGGCAATCCCGACCTCTTTATTGGAGGGAGGGTCATCCCCGGAAAATATCCCCAAACACCACAAAGCTTCCTCTTGATCAATGATGGAAGAGGTAAGTTTATAGATCTCTCAAGTCAGTTTCTTCCTTTGGAAGGGAAAATAGGAATGGTCGCAGATGCAGAAACTTTAGATCTGAACCAGGATGGATTTCAGGATTTGGTTATCGTTGGAGAATATATGCCCGTCACTGTTTTCCTGAATGAAGGTGGAAGCAAATTTAAAGATGTGACCAAAGACTGGGTTGGCGAAGAAACAAAAGGCTGGTGGTCAAGTATTGCTGTCGCAGATTTTGACAAAGATGGAGACATGGATTTGGTCGTTGGGAATTTTGGTTTGAATACCCAATTGAAAGCCAATAAAACCGAACCATTAAGGATGTACTTTGGGGATTTTGATGACAATACTTCCACCGATCCCATTTTGGTTAATTATGTACAGGGAAAACCATTTCCTTTTCCAAGCAGAGATGAATTGCTGGATCAGGTTTATGGTTTCAGAAGCAAATTCACAGATTACGCAACATATGCAACCGCTACAATCGAGCAAATACTGACCAAAGAGCAGATAGAAAAATCCTCCAAATTAGAAGCGACCGAATTGCATACCATGTACTTTGAAAACCAATCAGGAAAGTTCATTCCATATGAATTACCGATCGAGGCGCAGTTTGCTCCGGTACATGCCATCCATGTTTTTGATTATAACCATGATGGAAATTTGGATCTTTTATTAGGAGGCAACCAGACTTATACCAGATTGAGGCTCGGAATGATGGATGCCAATTTGGGTTTGTTGTTCAAAGGGGATGGAAAAGGCAATTTCCAATATATCCCCCAGCGGGTTTCAGGATTCTCTATTTTGGGCGATGTAAAGTCTATCATTCAACTTCCTTCCCAACCAAATATCCTGTATTTTGGTATCAATAACCGGGGCATTATTAATTATCAAATGCAAGATTAAAATGAATAGCCTGAAGAAAATCGGAATTGTATTCCCATTAATCATTCTAATATTGACTTGCCCTGGGTTGTTATCCACTGCCTTTTCTCAAAAAAGCAGCATTACTCCCATCAAAATTTTTTCCGATAATCTCTTCCATATCACCGAAGTCATGGTCACCGATGTGGCCTCTCCACCGGCTGCGGCGAGATTCTATGCCTACACAACTTTGGCATCTCACCTTGCTTGGTACCAAGCATTAGGTAAGACATCAGATGAAAACCTATTGACTAACACCAACATTGAACCGTTTGAATATATTGGAGAAACAGAAAAAAACCTTTCCCCAGAATTTGTCTCGGTATATGCCATGCTAGAAACAGGGAAGAAAATCATGCCTTCCGGAAAACTTTTAGAGTCAAAACAAAAAGTACTGGTAAGCCAATACGCCAAGTCAAAATGGATTTCAAAAAAGGATATAGAAGCCAATATTTTATTTGCAGAAAAAGTAGCTGAGCAAGTTTTGGACATCGCCAAAAATGATGGATACAGACAATTGAGTGCGCTGACTAGATATACTCCCAAAAAAAACGAGGGACATTGGTACCCAACGCCTCCTGCCTACATGGGAGCTGTGGAACCTGAATGGAGAACAATCAAAACATTTTTCCTGAAGGAATTAAAACTATACAAACCTATGCCGCCTGCAAAATTTGACCTGACAGCGGGAAGTTCGTTCAAAAAGCAGTTGGATGAAGTATTTGAAGTTACCTCTTCCCTTTCGGAAGAACAGGAATTGATAGCCAATTTTTGGGATTGCAATCCGTTCAAAGTGAGTTTTTCGGGACATATGGCCATTGGATTAAAGAAAATTTCCCCGGGTGGACATTGGATCGGAATTACAGGAATCGCTGCAGAAAAAGCCAATTTGACTTGGCAGGAAGCTATTTATATCCATACCCTCGTAGCGATGGGATTGCATGATGCTTTTGTAAGCTGCTGGGAAGAAAAATACGACTCAGACCGAATCAGACCTGAGTCTGCTATCCAAAAACACCTCGAC
The DNA here is from genome assembly GCF_023502205.1 of Aquiflexum sp. TKW24L. GTDB lineage: Bacteria > Bacteroidota > Bacteroidia > Cytophagales > Cyclobacteriaceae > Cognataquiflexum. Next base: position 106,537 of record NZ_JAMFLG010000004.1, read on the forward strand.
TCAGCTTGGCGTCCGTTACTACAGACTCCGCCATTTCCGGAATATACAAGTGGGCACAGTGTAATTTCCAAAACAAGTGCTGTGATTCTTACAAACTATTTTGGCGAAAATTTTGATTTCATTGACACTTCAGAAGTTTACTTTGGATTGCCTGAAAGACCTTTTCAATCATTTTACAAAGCTGCAGATGAAGCAGCTATTTCAAGACTTTATGGTGGAATCCACTTCCGGGATGCCATTGAAGAAGGTGTCAAGCAAGGTGACAAAATAGGCAAATATATCCTTGAAAGATCCGGCTCAAAGCAGCTTTCCAATCGTTAAAAATATGGCATCAAGGATTTTTCGGAAATCCATTGAGGTCGATTTGGATTGAAAAAGGATCAAGAATAATATCCAACAATACCGCTACATTTAACCTCTCAAGTTTGGTTGTAAAAATAGGTGATCCCGTCAGTTTTTGATTCTGCCAAATCATCTTTATATCGTCTTCATTCAATTCTGGTCTGACGACTTTTAAGATCTCCACTAATCTTCCCAAGGTCAAAGGCTCGCCTGAAGCATCCCAATACTGAGCGAATTGAGAATACAAAGGTCTCAACCCGTCAACCAATTCAAATTCTGAAATCTCCCTCTCAGGGTAAAACCAAGTTTGATTTGCCCACTTGTATGGAACCCCAAATCCTTTTAAAATCCCCGTAGCGCCGATTTTTTGGACTGCGTCAAAGTGCGGATGAGCAGCTGACACATCCATAAATGGCATTAGGTAAGCTTTTTTGTTTAACAGATTTTGTTGCACATTCCTTACCGAAACTTCCTGCAAATTTTGATCTTTAAGGATTGCCGTAGCTGCTAAGGCTCCTGCCGCCTGCCCAATTCCCAATACCACAGGCTGAAGGCGGCTCGCCCCATTGACGATATTCGATACGCCTATACTTTTCTCAGCCACTATGAAATGGGTTGATCCTTTTGGTATCAGGCTCCCCATAGGAATATTGTAGGATGGTACCCTGATTTTTATAAAATCAATCTCTGGCGCACTTGGATTCATTTTGTGGTGATGATCGATGGTATAATCCCCAACGGCGATCCCTGTCCTGTAAAAAGCCATTTCCTGCTCATAAGGAGCCAAGACATAGGGCAGAGAAAACATCGTTTCAGCAGCTATTCTCCTTGATTCTCTGTGATAGGGTACAAATGGCAGTTTGTCATTTGTCTGAAATTCGTCCTCTGCAAGTCCAAGGTTCTTGTATCCAAGTTCGTTTTGGATGTAATAGATAAATCTCAAAGAATGCAGTTTGGCTTCTTCCAAGGCCTTCTTCCTCTCGAATGGAGACATTTCGATGATATTCATGTACAGGTCATTGCCACAGTTGGGCCAATTGATCATGTATTTACCATTGGGCAGCTTTCCATAATTCAACATTTTTTGACAGTCATTTTGAGGACTGTCAAAAGAAATGGGATCGGCATGGTTGCAGGCGCAGGCAAAAATCTCTGGATCATATCCTTTTGGTTTGGGAATGGTTTTGTCTGCCCCATTTCCAAAGTCCTTCAAAACCACCACGTAAGTCAAATCCTGCACGATGTCATTTGCCTTTGCCGGAGCAAAAACTTCCCCAAAACGGTCCTGACTGTCCATTCCCACATAATATTTATAGCCAAGCGAAGCCATGACATCTCCCAATTCGGTGGCATCGATAAGCATTTTGGCTTTGATGGTTTTCAATTTTCCTTTCTCAAGATATTGGACAACCCACTGACCATTTTCAAAGACTGCCTTTTGCCAAGTAGTTTCAAAAAGTACTTGAAGATTTTTTTCTTCTTTGACCCAATTTTGAAAAATCCCATTCCCGATAGATGGCTCAAATAAGGTATTGCTTACCCATCCCGTACCCACAGCGGAAGGTCCTCCATAATGAGCATACAATTTCTCTCTAAATTCTCCCCAAATTCCGGAAGGCAATTTATGGTTGCCGTCAATTGCCGAAACTCCAGCAGCGGTAATCATTCCGCCAAGCCAGGTTGTTTCTTCCAAAATAACGGTTTTGACACCCATTTTTGCAGCCTGAATCCCGGCTGAAGTCCCGCTTGCTCCTCCACCGATGATCAATAATTGCGTTCCATCTTGGGAAAAAACTGAAACTGAGGAAAAAAGAAATGACAGAAATAAGATTATCGACGGGAGATGTTTCATTGAAATTGGGTTAAAGGATCGAAATCTCAAGTTACGATTCTTGATCCAATCCTAATAACACTTTTTGACCAAAAAAATGGGAAGCAGCACCAAAAAGTGCACTCATATCCCCAAAATCACTTATAAAAACCGGTATATTTTTTTGATTGTCCATAAGTATAGAAATAGTTTCTTCCAAAAACAGTCTCCCGGCTTTGGAAATATTCCCTCCTAAAACAATGGCTTCAATTTGAGAATTTTCTAATTGCAACAAGATAAACTGAGCAAGATTTTTTGAGAACTCAGAAAATGCAGGAATGGCTTTTTTAATTAGGACCTCATTCTCGGCAATTTCTTTGACACCAATTACTTGTAACGATAAATTCTCTTTGACCCAATTGATAAACCAAGCCGTCCCCAAATAATCCTCTGCAATACCATCTTTGAACTTGGATGACCACAGGGCTGCATCAAAAATCTGTCCTCCAATTTTCAATGCCGAACCTAAACCTGTTCCCAAAGTCAATCCCAAAATGTTTTTGAAAGCTGATACTTGACCAAAATTTGCCTCCCCCATTAAAAATGCCTTTGCATCATTGACAAAATGAATTTGCGAATTCATCACCCCCAATCTCCCAGCCAATTCCTGTTTAAGGTCAATTCCAAAAAGATGGATAAATTTTCCCTGATCCTTAATCAGGCAGATTCCATTGACATAATCAAACGGTGCCGGCATGGCTAGTATGATACAGGCCTTGCTAAAATCCGAATTAAGCTCTGAAAAAAGTGAAACCCATTCCCCAAGAATGAAATCTTTGGACAAGGTCGAATCAACATTTTTTCTAATACTTGACCTTAAATAATATCCATCCTGCTTTTCTTCAAAAGCCGCTGCAGTAATATGGGAACCACCGACATCAGCTGATATAATCAATCTATTCGTCATTGGAATTATTAGTGTGTGGATGAATGAGGTATCCTTTAAGATCAGAATATAAGAATAGGCGATTTGGCTTTGCTAAAAGGATTTACCAAAAGTAGGTAAAAACAATCATATTTCTAAATTTGACAAATGAGCTATATTTTTTTAAAATCTGAGGATTCCCTAATATGCAGCGTATTGGGCAAGATAATTTTGAAATCAAGTTTAGGGTCACCATTGCCATTGAGCATCTTCAACATCCCTTCCATTAATTTTTCAGCGATGGTTTCGAGAGGTTGTTCAATGGCGGATATATTGGGTTGAAAAAGTGTAAAAAAGTAATGGTCATCAAAAGAAACTACCAATAGGTCATTAGGGATTTGCTTTTTCAAATTATTCAAGGCTTGTAAGCCTTCGAAAGCCAAGTAATTGGTAGCAAAGAACAAGGCATCTAAATCAGTATTACTTTTAACAAATTGTTGGATTTTATGGCTTGCACTATTTTCCGATAAATGATGGAAAGGAAGCATGAGTACTTTTTTATTTTGTCCATGCGCTTCAATGGCTTTTCCGTATCCCTCAAGTCTGTCTATCATCTGGATTTGATCAGAGGCCACAGTTACAAAACCAATGTTCATACAGCCATTTTGTATCAAATGTGAAGTTGCCTCAAAGGCGCTTTTTTCATTTTCGACTACCACATAACTGCAATCAATGGAAGGAATCCAACGGTCAAACAACAAAACCGCAAAATCCTCTTCAATGAGCTCTGTTATGGTACTTTCAAGATCCGGTGTGGGCGTTATGATAAAGCCATCTACGCTTCTTACTTTGAAAGTATCAATTAGTGCTTTTGCCTTATCGGGATCATTATCAGTACTACAATAAATGATTTTGTAGCCATTTTTATAGGCCTTTTCTTCAATCTTTCTTGCTATCGATGCAAAAAACTGGTTTGAAATATCTTCAACCATAAAGACAATAACTTTCGATTTTCCCAGCCTGAGACTCTGTGCAAGATGGCTAGGTCTATAACCTACATGCTTGATATATTCCTCCACTTTCAAGGTCAATTCATCACTGATCCTTTTTTCCTTTGCTTTCCCGTTGAGAATAAATGAAACTGTGGTAATCGAAATTCCAAGGGATCTGGCAATGTCTTTAATCGATATCTTTTTCTTTGGCATTTTATTTCCAATCCAAACTTTTAATCAAGCTAGCAATATGCCGAATTTTTGTAATTAATCCATTAAAACAGGGATTTTCGGGCTATTTCAAGCTTTTGAAAAGTGCATTGAGCAAAATATGGTCATCAGTGTCTTCATTGTATTCCCAAAACATGGCACCTCCCATTTTATGCTTTTTTATAAATTCTGATTTTTGGGCTATGGATTCTGGATCTTCAAATGTTACAAATATCCGGTTATTTTCATTGTATAAATAGGGCGCTTTAGATTTTTCATCCCAATGTCTCACATAAGACGGATCTTGCATCAACTCAACAATGGCGCTATAGGGATACCCTTTGGAGCCTTTGCCAAATTGGAAAAGACCGTTATTTGTTGAAGACACATTCTCCCAACTCCGTCCATAGAATGGTATTCCCATCACCAATTTTTCAACCGGAACACCAGCAGCTACATGGTCCAAGACAGCTTTTTCGGAGGACCTTACATTTGGATCATTGGTATACAAATTGGCATGATGTCCGGTTGTATCTCTCCAAGATTGAACTATGAAATCATAGGACATGATGTTGATAAAATCAAGGTACTTCTGGGCTTCACCTAAGTCATTGACATCTAAGTACTCCTTAAAACCAGCTGAAGCAATTGTGCTTAGATAATGGGTATTATCCTTAGAACCCAGGCTATCCAATGCCTCTCTTACTGATTTGAGCATCAAAATAAAATTTTCCTTGTCTTCAGGCCGATAAATATTGTCATCTCCGGGATAGGCAGGATATTCCCAATCAAAATCCAAACCGTCCAGGTCATGCCGGATGAGATAATCCAAAGCGGAAGCAGTAAATGTTTTTCTGGATTCGGGGGTCAATGCTGCATCTGAGAATCCTTTGGACCATGTCCATCCACCGATAGAAATCAAAATTTTCAAATCCGGATTAACCTTTTTGAGTGAATTCAATTTGGCAAGATTTTCTTTGTCGGCTAGTTCCCTTCCCTCTCCTTCGATGACTTTGCCATCAATGACATTTGCGAAAGCGTAATTGATGTGGGTGAGTTTAGTGGCATGGATTTTTGTGGTATCCACTCCTTTCCATCCGGCTATGTACCCGATGATTTTGTATTTGTTTTCCTCAGGCTCAACCTTAGATTCCTTAGGATTATTTGATCCACAGGATAAGAGAAATGATGCACAGAGGAAAAAAAATGGAATTTTGAAGTAGTTCATATCGTTTTTGTTTTAATGAAAAAAGGTGCCCGAAAGCACCTTTTCTATAGTTAAAATTTTTATGGAAATCAATTTCCACCGTCCCACCACATTTTGGTCATCAGGTTATCTCCTCCCATTCTGGTACGGGCTGCTTCATAATTCACAGGATTTCCACCTATTTCAGCTTCCCAATATCTCAATCTTCTAGGGATTTGATTGGCTTCAAATCTGTTTGGATCTTGAGTTGGAGCCAAAACAGGAAAACCTGTTCTCCTCCAGTTGGTCCAAGATTCGATATCGTTCAACCAAGTAGCTGCCCAATATTCCTCTCCGATAAGTCTCAATTTGTCAGCATTAGATGCAGCTGCAAATCCCCTTCCTGTAATATATGAAGTGATTTGAGGACCTGTTCTTGCAAATGAAGCGTCAAAGTCCACCCATGAGATAATCGCGGCTGTTACACCATTTGTAAAATGGGTATTGGCATCAGTAGTAATCCAACCTTTTACGGAAGCTTCAGCCTTCATCAATTCGGTCTCAGCATAAGTAATTAAAACATATGGGTCTTCCCAATCCAAATATTTCAAGTTTAGCATAGAGAACATTCTGTTTCCTCTTGGCTGAAGGGCTTCAAATTCTGCCAATTCAGAAGGGGAAAGGATAGTTCTTAAGGTCTGAGTATTGTAACCGTTTGGCATGCCGCGCTGTGCAGCAGGATCAGTATTCCAAGTACTTGCAGCAGCGGTTGGATCACCCAAACCACCCGAAATGATCATCAATCTTGGATCATTATTCGTTTTCATCCAATCAATAAAGGTCTTAGAGATCTTACAATCCTGAGAATATTTGTAAGTATTCCAATACCCATCATTTAGACCGTTTCTATTGTTACCGATTGGACCTGTAGTATATTTAATGTATCCATTATCTGCAACTGAACTGAAAGTACCACTTGTGTTTGCTTCAAGAAATACTTCCCTCGCTTTTGCTGCGTCCTTATTGGACATCCTCATGGCGATTCTCATCAAAAGCGCATTTGTAAAACGCTTCCATTTATCAAGATTCCCTCCATAAATATAATCCTGTACACCAAGTGATTTTGCTGAAGGAGAAAATTTATCCCTTGCAATTTTAAGCTGGTCAATCATATCTAAATAGATATCTCTTTGGTTGTCATAAGTAGGAAACCAGTTGGCTTCACTTTCCAACCCTCTTCCGGCTTGGAAGTATGGAATATCCCCATAGATGTCCGTCATTCTGTGAAGGTCATAAATCCTAAGAACAGTTGCTGCAGCATTCAGATTGGCATCAGCAGGATTGTCTTTGGTTTTGTCTATCACATGAGAATAAAGCCTGATCACATCTGTATAGTGTCTTTCCATATATGCGCCGCTGTATTGGGCATTGTAGAAATACTTGTCACCACTGAAATACCCTGCCAATGAAGATGAATGTTGGATCATAGTTGCCGCATACAGCATATTGGCACGGGTATTTTCATATTCTCCGCCTATCCTGAGGGTAGCAAGAGAAAACAAGAATGCCATGTCAATATCCGTAACTGCATTTTGGTCTGTATTCAGATCCAACAAAGCCTGCTCATCACATGAACTGAAAGTCAAGGTAAAAGCAAGTAGGAGTCCGGTTATTTTATATATACTTTTCATTTTTCCGTGAATTAGTTTGTTAAACATCCCAATTAGAAGTTAAGATTGATATTAAACCCGAAGCTTCTAGTCGTAGGCATTGCAAAGAATTCCAATCCCTGAGAATTACCTCCAACAGTGTAAGCAGATTCAGGATCTATATTTGGAACTTTTGAATAGAGCAAAGCAAGGTTTCTACCTACCAATGAAATGGATGCTGCGGTAAATGGAGTCTTACTTAGCAATGTACCCGGAAGGGTATAACCAAAAGAGAATTCTCTTAACTTGATGAATGAAGCATCGTACACGATATTATCAGTAATCTGCGCATACCTATTGAAATAATCATCAACCAAATATTGAGTAGGATCCGCAGGATTTGCCGGAATGTTCCATGTTCTGGATTCTCCGTTGGCATCCACACCAGAAGTAGTCAAACCATTCGCACGGCTTGCCACGGTTTCTTCATGCAAACCGTTGTTGTAAGCAAAGAAATTGGTTCCTGAAACCAAATGTCCACCGAATCTACCGTCAAGCAAGACCATCAACCTGAAATTTTTGTACCTGAAGTTATTGATAAAACCTGCTGATATCGGGTGACGTCCCTCGGCGATAGTTTCCAATCCATTGGTAGGTACTGGAAGTCCTCTTGCATCATAGACTTTTTGACCATTGATCTCAAGATGTTTGAAACCTGCGATCATGCCCAAAGGCTGACCAACAATGTGACGGATCCTTTCTCTTCTCAACCTAGATTCGTCAAGGTTAATGAATTCAATCGATTCGCCTTTTGCGTTTGTTCCAAGACTCACGACGTTACTTTGATTGTTGGCATAGTTCAAAGAGAAGTCCCACTGGAAATCTTTCCTTTGGTAAGCTACCACGTTCAATAACAATTCGACCCCTTTGTTGGTCAACTCACCGATGTTGATGATGGTAGATCCAAAACCTGAAGTAGCAGAAATTCCTGTCGCAAGGATATCATTGGTTGTATTACGGCTGTAATAAGCCACATCCAACCCTATTTTATTTTCAAAGAATCTTAAATCAGCCCCAAATTCATATTCAGTAGAAAGATAGGGCTTGAGGTTTGCATTAGGGATCGAACCGTTGTTGATCTGTCCCAAGCTTCCACCCAAGTGACCCGCACCAACCAATCCATAAGTCAGGTTGAGTGCATAAGGATTCGGTGCACCACCGCCAGTCTGACCCCAAGAAGCTCTGAACTTAGTGAATGTAAACGCTTTTGGCAATTCAATGACATCTGACAATACAAAGCTGGTTCCTACTGATGGATAAAACAATTTGCTGTTAGCCGGAGACAAAGTTGAGAATTGATCCTGACGTGCTGTAAAATTCAAGAAAAGGAAGTTTTTGTAGCCCACGTTTGCATAACCAAACACTGAGTTGATTCCTTGCTCATTAAAACCATAACCCACCTGAGGAGCAGCTACGTTTCTTACACTACTAAAGAAAGGAACAACTAGGTCATTTCCTCCTCCTGAAAGGCTTTCAAAAGACCTTCTCATTCTGTTTCCACCGACCAATGCATCCACAGAAACATCCCCAAATTGCTTTTGGGCACCGATGAACAAATCTATGTTATCCTCTCTGATCGTTCTTTTACTAACATTGTAATCACCTCTTGGCTTGTAAGCAGTACCATATGGTTCTGATGAATCATCAGTTCTTGACTGAAAATCTGTACCGGCTCTACCCATGACATACAACCAATCTGTAAGGTCATATCTCAATGATACTTTTCCCAAAACCCTGTCAGTTACATCCTCGCGATAAAACTGATGCGCCGCCCAATATGGATTGGTCTGGAAAACGTTTGGCTGGTATCTCAATTCAAAGCCATCTTCCTGGGCACCCAATTTGTCAGTTGTCCCTCTCATGGCAGAAAGCGGAAGATTGCCAGGTCTTGTCATCATCGCAAAGTTGGCGTTACCGGGAGAATCTGAAAGTCTCGGACGGTTTTGTGCATTTTGCTTGGAATACTGACCGCTAAAATCTAATGTGAGCTTTTTAAGTTTACTGTTGACATTCATGTTGATTACGTCTCTAGTAAAACCTGCATTTGGCATGATATCATTATTATCAAGCTTAGAATAAGCAAATCTATAAACCCCAGATTCGTTACCACCACTTAATGCGACAGAGTTGTTTACAGTATATCCTGTTTCATAAAAGGCATTTAATCCTTCACCTGTATGTGAATACGGTCTGGATACGCCATCAAACTGAGGTGTGCTTGCACCATTGTATTTACCTCCCCAATGTAAATTCCCTGCATCCAATGCATCACCCGAGCTTGCAGGAACTCTACCATCAATACCCGGTCCGTAAGACCTTTGGTATTCCGTGAAGTCCAGAACATTGTCAAAAGTGATGTTGGAGTTCAAGGATACGCCAATACCTTTTCTGGCTTTACCGGTTTTGGTTGTAATCAAAACAACACCATTAGCTGCTCTTGCACCATATAAAGCTGCGGCTGCATTTCCTTTCAATACTGAAATACTTTCGATATCATCAGGGTTGATGGAGGCAAGACCGTCACCGGCATCATTACCACCCCACATACCCGCACTACCAAGGTTTCCTGTCTCGATTGGCATACCATTGACCACATAGAGAGGCTGGTCATTGCCGGTGAGCGAAGAACCTCCCCTGATTACAACTCTCGTAGAGCCTGCTGCACCTGAAGCAGGGGGAGAAACGTTCACCCCGGCGATTTTACCAGTTAGAGCATTACCAAGGTTAACCGCTCTTGATTCGGTAAATTTATCTCCGCTGACCTGAGTGACAGAAAAACCAAGTGCCTTCTTATCTTTTTCCATACCAAATGAAGTCACCACAACCTCAGATAATTCGGAAAGATCTTCCTGCAAATTCACATCTAGTGAACTTCTGTTTCCAACCAGAATCTCTTGAGGGGAAAATCCGATAAAAGAAAATACCAATAACGATGTATTGGTCACCGTAATTGAATACCTACCATCCAAATCGGAGGTAGTACCCGTATTTGCTTGCTTGTCCAGGATATTTACTCCTGGGATTGGCTCTCCGGTAGAATCTACTACCCTACCTGTGAGCACTCTGCTTTGGCCATATGCCTCAAAACCTGAGGCAAAAATCATGACCATCGCTAACATAATTAGTACAACTCTGTTCATAGGAATTATTTAAAGGTTACATTTTTATTGGTTTAGGGAATTTTAATGGTATTAGTTTACTCATTTTGATTTTTAATTCGTCAAATGGCGGATTTCCCCAATAAATGTTTAATCATTTTTAGATTAAACAATGAAATAATAGAGGTTAAATACGATTTATTGAAATATCAGCCATTTGTAAATGTATCTAAAAAAAATTGTTGTCAAAAATATTTAATAATTTTTTTTAATTAAGTTCATCGACTTTTATGATTTATTATATTTAATAAAACGGTTTAGCAAATAAATTTACTTATGGCCCTTTTTTTGAAAGAATTCGAATTCGTTTACATAATAATGTCGTACACCACTCAAAAGTATATGATTCCATTCAAAACCAATAATTTATGGTTCAATTAGGAATTTAGGATTTGACCAGGAATTTCGGGCATGATTGATTTTTGTCAACTTTTTGAAAAAAATTGTAAAAGATTATAGTATCAATCTATGTTTAAACAAGGGTTAAGCGGATTCAAACCAAAAAAAAACCGCCCGAAGGCGGTTTATTCAATTATTTGATAAATAACATTTCTCTATACTTCACCAAAGGCCACAATTCGTCATCGACGACAAGTTCAAGTTTGTCAACTGCATACCTGATTTTATCAAAATAAGCTTCTTTCACATCAGTGCAATACCCTTTCGCTCTTTTGACGATATCGTCTTCTTTGTTCAGTTGTTTTCTTGCCTCAGTCATCCCCTGCACATTCTTATTGATCGACTCTAGATGTTTGCTGATTTCCTTGATGGTTTCAATGGCAGCAGTGTTGTCCAAGCCTAATCCTGCCAAACCATTTGCATTTTCTATCAGTTTGTTTTGATACATAATAGAAGTTGGAATCACATGATTCAATGCCAAATCTCCTATCACCCTTGATTCAATCTGAACCTTTTTAATATAATTTTCCAACATGATCTCATGTCTCGCATGAAGTTCAATTGAATTTAGGACATTATGTCTTGAGAATAGTTCTGCCACCTTTTTGTCATGATAGATATCAAGTGCAAATGGGGTACTTTTCAGATTGGATAAACCTCGCTTTTCAGCTTCCTTAGCCCATTCTTCTGAATAACCATCTCCTTCAAATCTGATTTTCTTGCTGTCTTTGATATATTTTCTCAAGACATTGACAATCGCAATTTTCTTTTCTTTGCCTGCATTCACTTCTTTATCGATGTCTTTCAACAAGCTTCTCAAAGTTTCCGCAACGATGACATTCAAGACTGTCATTGGTTCAGCTGAATTTGCACCTGAACCTACCGCTCTAAATTCAAACTTATTGCCTGTGAATGCGAATGGCGAAGTCCTGTTTCGGTCTGTGTTGTCCAATATAATTTCAGGAATCTTGGAGATCCCTAATTTCATATACATGTTATCCCCCTTTTCAATTTTTACATTTCCGTTTTTCTCCAATTCATCTAAGACGGATGACAATGTTGATCCTAAGAAAACAGACATGATGGCCGGAGGAGCCTCATTGGCACCTAATCTAAAATCATTGCTAGCTGAAGCGATACTGGATCTCAGCAAATCTGCATGGTCATATACTGCTTTTACTGTAGCAATCACAAAAGTCAAAAACTGAAGGTTTTCTCTAGCAGAACTGCTTGGCTGGAATAAATTAACACCTGTATCAGTGATCAAAGACCAGTTGTTGTGCTTTCCACTTCCATTGACACCTGCAAAAGGTTTTTCATGGAACAACACTTTCAAATTATGTTTTTCAGCTACTTTATCCATCAAGTCCATCAACAGTTGGTTGTGGTCGATGGCTTTATTGATTTCCTCAAATAAAGGAGCAACCTCAAATTGGCCCGGGGCGACTTCATTATGACGTGTAGAAACGGGAATACCCAATTTGTGCGCTTCAATCTCAAAGTCCATCATAAAGTCTTTGACTCTAGTAGGAATTGATCCAAAATAGTGGTCTTCTAATTGTTGACCCCTCGCAGGACTATGGCCAAATACAGTCCTACCTGACATGACCAAGTCGGGTCGAGTTGCAAATAGCGCCTTGTCAATTACAAAATATTCCTGCTCGACTCCCAAGGATGGACTTACTTTTCTGACATTTCTATCAAACAATTGGCAAACTTCAACCGCAGCAGAGTTGATCGCTTCCATTGATTTCAATAATGGAGTTTTGTAATCCAGTGCTTCTCCAGTGTATGAAACGAATATAGTAGGGATACAAAGAGTCTTGTCGAATATAAATATTGGAGAAGAGGGATCCCATGCAGTATAACCCCTAGCTTCAAATGTCGATCTGATTCCTCCATTAGGGAAAGATGAAGCATCTGGCTCTTGCTGAACCAAAGCAGAACCTTTGAATTTCTCCAGCCCCGCATAGGCGTCAAAGAAAGAATCATGTTTCTCTGCTGTAGATCCTGTAAGTGGCTGAAACCAGTGGGTATAGTGGGTAACACCTTTGGAAAGAGCCCAAACTTTTACAGCCGATGCAATTTCTTCTGCGGTGGAAGAATCAATCTTGCTACCTTTATCTATAGCCTCCATAACCTTTTTGAATACTGAAGGAGCCAAAGATTCTTTCATTTGTTTTGTCCCAAAAACCTGAGTTCCATAATAATCGGAAATCTTATTAGAAGGGGGAGTCACAATGACTTTTGACCTGCCTTGGGCCAATAATAGTGCTGTTTGTCGTAAAGTTGCCATTTTCTACAATAAGTGGTTTGATTATACCCACAAAAATAGGAAAATATATGAATTTCAAAGCCAAAGGGTAAAAAATGGGGTCATTTTTAATAAAATTTACATTTTTTCTAATTAAATAACCCAAATTATCCCTAAAAATGTCAAAAAAATCAATTTTTGATCTCAAAAAATAGAAAATTGAAAACTGAATGATAATATTTAAATTTGCGACCGGTAAAAAGAAAGGTTAGCGTGAAAAAAGTTGCATTTTATACTTTGGGCTGTAAGTTGAATTATTCAGAAACTTCCACTATCAGCAGGATGTTTGAAGCGAAAGGCTATGAAAAGGTCGATTTCGACAATACGCCTGATATTTTTATCATCAACACCTGTTCTGTGACAGAAAACGCAGACAAAAAGTGTAAAAAAATCGTCCGTGAGGCAAAAAAAATCTCTCCCAATTCTTATATAACGATTATAGGTTGCTATGCGCAATTGAAGCCGCAGGAAATCTCAGAAATAGAAGGAGTCGACGCCGTCTTGGGCGCAGCAGAGAAATTCAGGTTGATCGAACTGCTTGATGGCTTTGCCAAAGAGCAGGAGACCAAAGTTTTGGCATCTGAAATCCAAGAGGCGAATATTTTTAACAATGCCTACTCGATGCATGACCGGACTAGGACGTTTTTGAAAGTTCAGGATGGCTGTAATTATGGATGTGCTTTTTGCACCATTCCTTTGGCGAGAGGGAAAAGCCGGAGCGATACCATTGAAAATATTCTGAATTCTGTAAAAGAAATCGCTACAAATGAAGTGAAGGAAGTGGTTTTGACAGGAGTCAATATCGGGGATTTTGGTATTCAGGAAGGAAAAAGAAAAGAAAGGTTTGCAGACCTTGTGATGGCTATAGATGAAATCGAGGGAATTGAAAGGTTCCGGATTTCCTCCATTGAACCAAACTTACTTACAAATGAGGTCATTGAGTTTGTATCCACTTCCAAAAGATTTGTTCCCCATTTTCATATCCCACTCCAATCCGGCAGCAATACAATATTAAGGAGTATGGGCAGAAGGTATCTCAGGGAATTATATGAGGATAGGATTTCCAAGATCAAATCCCTGATGCCGCATTGCTGCATAGGAGTTGATGTGATTGTGGGATTTCCGGGCGAAACAGATGATTTGTTTTTGGAGACATATAATTTCTTGAACGAACTCGATATCTCCTACCTGCATGTTTTTACGTATTCCGAAAGGGCAAATACGCGTGCAGTAGAATTGGATGGGGTCGTCCCAATCAAAAAAAGGAATGAGCGCTCAAAAATGCTCAGAATACTATCTGAAAAGAAAAGGAGAAAATTTTATCAGGAGAATCTCGGAAGAACCTTCACCGTCCTATTTGAAGAAGATGTGGAGGATGGTAAAATGCACGGCTTCACAGAGAATTATATCCGTGTCGCAGCCAAGTACGATCCTATTCTAATCAATGAACTGAAGACCCTCACCCTCAGCGAAATCAATGAAAAGGGCAATGTGGAAGCTGTCGAACCTGAGATGATGTACGAAAGGCATTGATTATTGCTTAAACTTCCAAACAGGGCTTAGTTAACTGTAATAAATTTGGCTTAAAGGTTTACAAAAGCACTAAAAAATAATCAGATAGGATTATAAATCCCCTTTTTTAAGGCTTTTGACAGCATAATCTACTGCACGGGCAGTCAATGCCATATAGGTAATGGAGGGATTTTGGGTTCCTGTGGATGTCATACAAGCGCCATCCGTGACAAAAACATTCTTGCACAGGTGTATTTGATTCCATCCATTCAATAGAGATGTTTCAGGATCTCGGCCCATTCTTACCCCTCCCATTTCATGGATATCAAGTCCTGGTGCCTGCATGGAATCTGATGTTCTGATGTTTTTGCAACCTGCTTTCTTCAGCATTTCAGTTCCTTGTTCAAAAAAATCCCTTAATACTTTTTCATCATTCTCATCATAATCGACCTTGATCTTAAGTAATGGGATTCCCCATTCGTCTTTCTCTGTGTCACTCAAGCTTACAAAATTTGATTCTTTGGGAATCGTCTCCCCCTGCATCATCATCGATACATGCCATCCGCCCGGGATTGAATTTTTTTCTTTGAATTCTTCACCAAAAGGTACATTTTGTGCACCTCCCCACCCACCTCTTCCGGCGGTATAAAAAGTCATATAACCACGGAGGAAGTCCATTTCCTGCTCCTTCACATTTCTGAAATTAGGCATCATGACCGCTGTCGGTCTTCTTCCAAAATAATAAGATTCCTCATGGCCTTCGTAAGATGCTGAAATATTGCCCCTGTAATTATGGAAAGCAATGAATTTGCCAAGCAGGCCATTGTCATTTCCGAGGCCATTAGGAAATCTTGCCGATTTGCTATTGAGGAGGATCAGATTGGAATTTAGTGCAGCGGCATTTAGAAAAATTACTTTGGCAAAATATTCAATCACTTCTTTGGTATTCCTATCCACTACCCTGATTCCTGTCACCTTTTCCTTTTTGTCATCAAAAATAATAGAATGAACCACGGAGTCCGGTCTCAGGGTAAGGTTACCCGTAGCAGCAGCAACAGGTAAAGTAGATGAATTTGAACTGAAATAGGCACCGAACGGGCAACCTCTGTAGCATTGGTTCCGGGCCATACATTGACCGCGACCCTGCTTAGAATGATGTTCTTGGGGTTTGGTCAAATGCGCACACCGCCCGATCATCACATGACGGTCTTTATACTCGGAAACTATCCTGTCCCGGATTTCTTTTTCTACACAATTCATCTCCCACGGGGGTAAAAAATCCCCATCAGGCAATGTTTCTACTCCATCTTTGTTGCCACTGATGCCGACAAAGCGCTCTACATAACTATACCATGGATCAATATCATCGTACCTGATAGGCCAATCAACTGCAAAACCATCCCTGCCCGGACCTTCAAAATCATACTTGCTCCACCGCTGTGTCTGACGCGCCCAAATCAAGGATTTTCCTCCAACTTGATAACCCCTTACCCAATCAAAAGGCTTCTCTTGGATGTAAGGATGCTCAGTATCTTTTACAAAAAAATGCGCAGTATCTTCTTTGTAAGCGTAACATTTATTGACAACGGGATTTTCCAGTTTATCTGCCAAAGGAATCTGATTGCGGTGAGGCATATCCCAAGGTGCAGCAGTCATAGTTGGATAGTCCTTGAGATGCTCTACATTTCTTCCACGTTCAAGCACAAGGGTTTTCAGGCCTTTTTCACAGAGCTCTTTTGCTGCCCAGCCACCGCTGATGCCTGAACCTATCACAATCGCATCAAATGTATTCTCTTGAGACATATTTTATTCGTACCTGAGTGATTCAATAGGATCCAATTTGCTTGCTTTTCTGGCAGGAAGATATCCTGAAGCAAGCCCGACAAAAATACAAATCCCAAAAGATACAATTATCCAAAGCCATGGGATCAGAAATCCACCTGGTCCAATAAGATTGGCGACTACGTTTCCGATTGCTATGCCAATGATTACTCCTAAAATTCCACCTAAAATACAGATCACGATGGCTTCAATGAGGAATTGTTGTCTGATTCTAAGCGGTGTGGCTCCAAGTGCTTTTCTGATTCCGATCTCACGGGTTCTTTCTGTTACAGACACCAGCATGATATTCATCAAACCAATGGATGCCCCCAAAAGGGTAATAAATCCAATTCCAAAACCACCGATTCTGAGGTATCCTGCTACTTCTTCCAAACTCTCTCCTACTGATTGGCTTTTGACCAATTCAAAAGAATCTTCCTGCCCAATCTTATCCTGACGTATTTTTCTCATCATCCCTGTGGCTTGTCCCATTTCATACTCAAGCTTCAGAGGATCAGAGCCACTTGCAGTAATCGAATATCGAAAACTTCCTCTTGAGTCGAGCTTACTCGCATTTTCTACAGGAATAAAAATAGCCCTGTCAGCACCAGATCCACCTCCCACACTTCCCTGCTTCTCCAAAATTCCAACAATGGTATATCTTTTGCCAAAAACGGTAATATAGTTATTCAGCGGATCTTCATTTTTTTCAAAAAGTGTTTCAACAATATCCAGTCCTATGACGCATACATTATTGCCATACCGAACTTCGGGGTTGCTGAAGTTCCTGCCTTTTTCAATTTTCAAACCCTTAATTTTAAAATACATGTCATCCCCACCTGTCACCCTTACATTGGGATTGGTCTTTTTTGATCCTCTTTTGACTTCTGCGGCACCAGATACACTTGAAAAAACCGTTGAAGGACCTGTGGAACTGAACTCCTCCTGAAATCTTAGGGCTTCCTTATACCTGACGATGGGGAAAGTTTTTTCGGAAACTCCCTGCTGAACACCCCTTCCTCCAGAAAAACCTTTTGACCTGACATCAAAATTATTAGCACCCAACCCTGAGAAGCTATCCTCAATCTGTGCTTTGATGCCGTCTATGGCAGTAAGCATTCCTACCAAGGACATGATGCCTATAGCAATGATGGTTCCTGTCAACACCGTCCTCAACAAATTGACCTTGACAGACCTGAGGGCTTCCTTTATATTTTCGACCAGATTCATAATTTGTACGAATTAGAACAACTTCAATAATAATTTTTGAAATGCAGTTTTAATATTAAGCATAATGGTGAAAAAAACGGCTGAAAACTGAAAAATATTTCTATTAAATAACCCTTCATTCCATTCTTTGATTTTCAATGCATTCTGTCTCCCCGGATTTCAAGGTTATTTATCACATCAGCTTCATAAGCTAGCCATTCTTTCCAGCGAACATTTACTTTTTCAGGATCCTGATATTTACGAGCCAGATCAATGAAATTAACAAAATGACCCGCCTCTGATACCATCAATTCGTAATAGAATTTTTTCAGTTCTTCGTCTTGGATTTCCTTGGAAAGTAATTTAAACCTTTCGCAGCTTCTAGCTTCAATCAGGGCATTCATCAGCAGGTATTCTGTCAGCTGATGTACCTTACTTCCTCCTTTTCTCACAAATTGGCATAGCTTTACTACGTATTCGTCTTTTCTTGGTTTGTCAAAAGGAATTCTCCGCTTTCTGAGTTGGTCCATGACCCTCTCAAAATGACTCCACTCCTCCGCTACCACAGGCGTCAAGGTATCTACCACCTCACTGAATTCATGAAAATTGACTATCAATGAAATACAAGAAGATGCCGCCTTTTGTTCACAGTATGCATGGTCAACTAAAATATCACCGATATTCATCTGGGCAATATTTACCCACCTCGGATCCGTAGGGAGCTGCAAATGCAGCATTTTTTGTTTTGTACTTTCCTCCCAGCTCATGATCAATCAAATAAAGGCCAACTGATACCGATGTCTAGTGTTCTTCTTAAGCCTGTAAAATAAGGAGTTACAAAATATCCCGGTTGCTCCATCATATTGATATTTATATGATTCATTCTTAATAAAATCCTGGTCCTGTTGATCCTTGCATTAAAGAAAAAATCAACAACAGGATAAGCATAAACATTAAATGTGTTTTGGATATGGAATTGCTGAATGGCGGGATTGTAGAAGTCCGCGAGGTTATCACTTCTGTACCTCCCTTCCAAACCAATCTGGACAAAGATATTTTCATCAAACATGGGACTTTCATAGAAAACTCTTGAATTGACCAATACATCAGGAATCCTGAAATTGTCTTTGCCATCACCTGTTATCAAAGTGTAATAAGCATCTGCCTCCCAATAAAGTTTCTTATTGAGATTCACAGAAAACTTCAATCCCGGAATTACCATAAATGCATCACCGCTTGCCTGTGCTGCTTGTTGGTCATTATCAAAGAAAACATAATTATTCACCCTGTTCAGGGTGACATTGGGGCGAAGCGACAAACTTTTAAAGTCTGCTTTCAAAACTGCCTGGATCTGATCGACTCCTATATTATCAAAGTTGTTTTCCCATTTATGGTGATTTCCCACATAAAACTGCTGCATGGCGGTGGGCTTATAAAGGGCTTTGGTATAGGTAGCTTCCAAATACGGGGATACAAAAGTGCCCTTGATCCTGAAGGCATCAGGCAAAGAATATTCTCCTTCTGCCTCAAACCGCCATTTTTCACTGATTTCCCCACGCAAAGCTCCCCCAATAAAAAATTCACTGAATGATCCCGGTTCATCAAAATTGGGAGAAATGAGTCTGCCACTTCTGAATTTAACAAAGGCATTATAATAGAGCGGCCCGATATCTCCTTTGAAGCCCAATTCATTCCTCCAATCTGTAAACTGGTTTCTATTATAAGTAGTATCCTGATCTAAAAACCTAGCCGGACTGAAAACCTTAAAAAATGCAGAATCTGAAGTTGTCAAGGGTGAAAAGAAAGATACGTCCTGCTTTCTCCTATCAAAAATATGGTACACCTGCCATCCTTTGACGAGTTCATATTCATGATACAGATGATAATCTTGCCGTAGGTCTATGGCTTGGGATTCCCTCAACCATACCTTGGCATCTTCATAAGCAAATAGTAAAGAAGTCGAATCAATATCCGGGGAAATAATACCGCCTTGTTCATTTACTTCATGCCGCATTCGCGAAAAACTCCCCAAAAGGAAATATTTCCCATTTTCAGACCTGTAATTTGTATGAAGGGCATATGCATTTTGCTCGGTCAAATTATCATCTCTAGCATTGGGGTTAAGGGTTTTTTTTGCCCTGATGGTTTTAAAGTTAAAGCCGATATTCCATCTTGGATTGACGTTTCTTGCAAACACCAAATCTAGCATGTTTCTATTGCCCCCTCCAAAAAAAGCATTCATTTGCGTGTAAGGAGACTTGGTATCGTAATACCTCATGCTGTCGGGTCCGTAATAGTATGGGTCGTAAGCTTCGAAACCTGAAGTGGTTCCAATCATAGTAGGCAGTTGATAAAAAATCGGTTTGGCTGCGCTTCCTACATTACCAAGGTCCTGATACATCCATCCTGACTTGGCCACAGGTTCAAAATAATGGAAATTATACAGTGAAGTATCTCCTTCAATTTTTCTGATTCTGTTCTTTTTTACATCCTTTTCCAAAAAATAAAGGCTTGTATTGGGTCCGAAAACCATCTTCGTACTATCGTCAATCAGCTTTTTCCTTCCTTGAGTTTCATTTTCAGTTTCTTGATTTCTTTCTGGATTCTGTTGAGGTGGAATGCCTGTAGGATTACCAGTCTGGGGAACTCTTGGTCTGACCTGTGCATACAGTCCTAGATTCCATAAAGAGGAAAAGAAAAAAAGAAAAAGAATTAATTTAAATCTCACGGATATATGCTTTGTCCTTGACAATATTGGTGATGCGCGCAATAAGGTATTGGCCATCATTTTCTGCCAGATCAACTTTGATAGGCAGCGCAAAAATCGGAATTTCTACCAAATATTCATGAAAAGCCCCATCTTTAAGTTTGACAGCATCTTTTTCTGTGGTCAAGACCATGGCTCCTTCATGTTTTTTGGCAAGTTCTGAGATCCTTCCTACATCAGCTAATGTATACCGATGGTGGTCTGCAAAGGTTATTTTTTCCACGACTTCAAATCTTTTTTCTGCCTCCTGTTCAAATAATCTTTCATTCGCAATTCCCGAAACAAGGATGGCTTTCTTAGGAGGTTTTGCAGTTTGCTGAAATAGAGGTTCCGGATTGCTATATTTTATCCCTGCAAATAATATAGGCACATCCGCAAATTCTTTGATTTTACCTTGAATTGTAGTTTTCTCATCATAACTCAGGTTGGGTGGGCACTTCGTTACTATAATGACATCTGCCCTTTTTGCTCCGGTAGCACTTTCGCGAAGTGTGCCTATTGGCAAGACTTTGTCCCTGAAAAACGGATTTTGGTAGGTAGTCAGAAGGATATAAAAATCCGCTTTGACATACCGATGCTGAAAAGCATCATCCAGAACAATCAATTCTGTTTCGGGTCTGTGGTAGATTATCTGCGGAATCGCCATGACCCGTTCCTCCCCTACCGCCACGGTGACTTCATTTCCAAATTTGGAAAAAATCTGGAAAGGCTCATCGCCCAAATCAGAGGGACCGAGGCCTTGCGATGCAAGTAAAAAACCTTTTGTTTTTCTCCCATATCCCCGGCTTAATGTGGCCAATTGATATTGATTTTTTAAGGATTCAACCAAGAACTCCACCATAGGCGTTTTTCCAGATCCTCCCAGATTAAGGTTTCCGACCACCACTGTTGGAATCAAAAATTCGGTGCTTCTCTTTTTTCCACTGTCAAACATTTTGTTACGGTATCTGGTGATGCCATCATATATTCTTGAGAGGGGATAAAGAAGAGGGACGTACCAGCGCATTGGCTATTTTTCCTTAGTTTTGGACAAAGTAAAACAAAAAATATGGTTTACAAGATCAGGGATATCGTTTCTTACCTTGAGAAAATCGCTCCCCCCTCCTACCAAGAATCTTACGACAATGCCCAGCTGATTACAGGAAATCCCCATGATTCTCTAAAAGGTGTTTTGTGTACTCTTGACGCTACGGAGGCCGTGGTTGAGGAAGCAATTTCTTTGGGCTGTAACCTTATCGTCGCTCATCATCCCATTGTGTTCAGGGGTTTGAAAAGTCTGACAGGTAAAAATTATGTGGAAAGGACAGTGATCAAAGCCATCAAAAATGACATCGCCATATATGCTATCCATACCAACCTGGACCATGTCTCTCAGGGAGTAAATAAGAAAATCTGTGATGTTATCGGATTGAAAAACACCCAAATTCTCCAACCTAAAAAAGAACTCCTTTTGAAGTTGGTGACCTTTGCTCCTCACGAGTCTACTGAAAAAGTCTTAAAAGCACTTTTCGATGCAGGTGCAGGGAAAATAGGTGAATATTCAAACTGTAGCTTTTTGGCTGAAGGTATAGGTACATTCACACCCTCCACAAGTGCGAATCCACACAAAGGAACTCCAGAATCTGCCCATCGCGAACCCGAGACGAGGATTGAAGTGCTCTTGCCAAGTTACCTCGAGAGAAAAGTACTACATGCCCTCAAAGATGCCCATCCATATGAAGAAGTCGCTTATTATATCCAAAAGTTAGAAAATGAAAATCAGGAGGTCGGAGCGGGGATGATCGCTGAATTAGAAGAAGCAATGGATGAAAGGGAGTTTTTGGAAATGCTAAAACTGAAGATGAACCTTATTGCGATCAAGCATACCCATCTTCTTGGTAAAAAAGTAAAGAAAATAGCAGTTTGCGGTGGTGCGGGGATATTTCTCCTCCATGATGCATTAAAATCAGGAGCGGACATATTTATAACTTCGGATGTCAAGTACCATGAATTCTTTGATGCTGAAAATCAACTTGTTATTTGCGACATTGGACATTATGAAAGTGAAATTTATACAAAAGAATTACTCAGGGATATATTGTCGCAAAAATTTACTAATATTGCACTCTATTTGACAAAAGTCATTACAAATCCCATAACTTATCTGTAGTAAATGGAAAGTACAGTTGCACAGAAGCTTGAAGCCTTACTAAACCTTCAAAAATTAGATTCCAAACTTGACTCGATTTTTAAAGTTAGAGGAGCTCTCCCCGAAGAAGTCCAAGACCTTGAGGATGAAATAGCAGGATACGAAACAAGATTACAAAAATTCCACACGGATACTGTAGCCTTGGAAGATGATATCAAAAGATTCAAAGATAACATCAAAGAATCGGAGAAACTCATCAAGAAGTATCAGGAACAGCAGATGAACGTCAGAAACAATCGTGAATATGACGCCATTACTAAGGAACTTGAACTACAGGATCTAGAAATCCAAGTATCAAAAAAGAAAATCGGAGAGGCCCAAGCCAAAATCGAATTCAAAAACAAAGAGGTGAATGAACTTCAGGAAATTTTGAAGGAGAGACAAAAAGACCTTAATAACAAAAAGGATGAATTGGGCACCATTGTTTCAGAAAGTGAAAACGATGAATCCAAATTAAAAAGTGAAAAAGACAAGGCTGTTAAGAAGATCGAAGAGAGGCTGATAAAATCTTATACCAAAATCCGGACCAACGCAAAAAACGGATTGGCGGTAGTCATGGTAAAAAGAGGTGCCTGCGGAGGGTGTTTTAACGTTGTACCTCCTCAACGGCAAGCTGATATCAGAGAGAAGAAAAAAATCATCGTCTGCGAACATTGCGGTAGAGTATTTGCCGGAGTCGAAGACGAGATTGAAGAAGAGGGTTTGAAGAAAAAAAGAAGTAGAGTATAGACTATAAAAAAAGCCCGATTCCATCGGGCTTTTTTATTTTCATTTTTTTTCTATTTGGGCATAATTTTGGGTTGCTTAAAAGTATACCTTTTTGTACTTTGCACTGATGAAAAAAGCATTACCCATAATAATCCTTTGTTTTTTAACGTTTTCAGGATTTTCAAAAATTCCAGATGGCAAAACTTTTTTATTGATCTTCGACAAATCAGAATTGAAAGCCAACAAGACTAGTACAGATTATATCGAGTTAAGCTTATTAAACCTTTTTTCAACAAAAGCATTTAACGGAAATTCTGACGCAGCCATTTTGGTAAAAATCCCTTATCATGGTATTGACAAATGCCAGCTTGGAGATTTGGTAGTCAGGGTAAATTCTACTAAAGTTACTACATTGAGCGAAATCGCTGTTCAGATCATCGATCTAGATGAATCCAAGTCAACTTATTCGACATTGCTTGCCTCCTATGAGGACAGGATGCTTAAAACCAAAAAAGCAAACAAATCCATTAAAGCATTGCCTGCACCTTAAGGTGCTCTCCACAATTGTACTTTTCGATCCGGAATAACCCCATTTGGTTTTGATGCAAAAGGTATAGGCCAAGGTTTTGGTGCAAAAATACATCCATATACCTAAGGTCATACCCCAAAAGTAAACCTAACAGAATGCGCATTGCCCTGCCGTGCATGCATATAAGGATTGTTTCTTCAGGTTGAGACAATATATGTCTAATCCCATTTTCCAATCTCTTTGCCACCAAATTTGGGCTTTCCCCACCTTCTATCGCATAATCCAAATCACCTGAGGACCATCTTTCGAGCATATCGATATAATAATGGTTTTCTTCATGTGTCATGGGAACACCTTCGTACCTCCCCCATGAAATTTCATTTAACTCAGGTATAGCCTCATGGGGCAATCCTAAATCAAGAAATCCTTGGACAGATTGTTTGGTTCGCTGTAGGCCGGTATAAAAAACTTTTTCAAAAGGAACGTCTTTGTAGTATTCAAAAAAAGCCCGGGCTTGCTTGTGTCCATTCCAATTTAACGGGGCATCGATTCCACTTCCCTGTACTACTCCCTTAAGATTATAATCAGTTTGTCCGTGGCGGACAAGGTAGATTTTTTTAGTTAGCAAGATTACTTATTTTTGTTTCTGACTTCAAAGAAAAAACTTTTATCCTGGATTACATGATATTTAAGCCAAACATTAGCCTTGAAATTCTCAATAGTTGGGGAGAAAATACGATGACAGATTTTTTGGACATCCAATTCACCAAAATAGGAGATGATTTCCTGGAGGCCACCATGCCCGTCACCCACAAAACCAAACAGCCGCTAGGTTTGTTACATGGAGGAGCAAATGTGGTGTTGGCTGAAACATTGGGAAGTCTCGCCGCTACCTTGACAGTCGATGGTACAAAGCAATACTGCGTAGGATTGGAAATCAATGCAAATCACCTCAAATCAGTAAAGGAAGGAATCGTGACAGGGGTAGCCAAACCTGTTCACCTCGGCAAAAAAACCCATGTTTGGGAGGTGAAAATCTATACCGAGCAAGGAGATCTGAGCTGTATCAGCAGGATTACCATTGCCGTCATTGATAAAAAATAACATGGATATAATTTTTGAGACCCATCTGAAAAATCTGGAGCACTACCTTCTCAGTCTCCTGTCCAAAAATATGGAGAAAGGCAACCAAATTGCGATTTGGAGAAAGCCGAAATCCTCTTTTATCCAAATTCTGATTGATAAAACCGGAATAACAAAAAGAGTATCACCCAATCTTGAAGAACTGCCTTCCGGATTTATCATTCATCCCTTTGAAGACCAAGCGGACCAGAAAGCCTATTTCATGGAAGCTGATTTTTATTTCAAAATCAATATTGCTATTCCACTCGAAGAGCAAAAAGACACTCTGGAGGAAGTTGAATTCTCTACCCCGGTTTCAGACTTGAAAAGAACAATGAGAAAAGTCATCTCGGAAATCAATTCACATGAGGAGGTTTTCAGGGATACAGAAAAAGAAAGTTTCATGGAATTGGTGGAAAAAGGAATCCACTCCATTCAAAAAGGGGAACTTCACAAAATAGTCCCTGCAAGAATCAAAAAAATCAAGTTGAGTCCTGAATTCGATTTGGTAAAATCATTCAACCGTTTGGTTCAATCTTACCCAAATGCCTTTGTCAATTTCTTTCATATTCCTGACGTAGGCACATGGATGGGAGCCTCTCCGGAGATTCTTATCCATACCAAAGGTGATGAATTTCAAACCATATCATTGGCAGGTACCCAAAAGGCACAGGGAGAAAACCCACTCAAATCTGCCGCATGGACCCAAAAAGAAATTGAAGAACAGGCTTTGGTGAGCAGGTATATTGTGGATTGCTTTAAAAAAATCAGGCTTCGGGAATACGATGAACACGGACCCAAGACAGTTTTGGCCGGTAATCTTCTGCATCTCCGTTCGGACTTTAAGGTGAACATGAAATTTACCAACTTTCCCCAACTGGGCACTGTCATGCTCAATCTCCTCCATCCTACTTCGGCGGTATGCGGAATGCCAAGAACTGCAGCGTTGGAATTTCTACACAAAAATGAACCCTTTAACAGGTCTTTTTATGCTGGTTTTCTAGGACCTGTCAATATTGAAGACGAAACCTCCATCTATGTCAACCTCAGGACCGCAAGGCTTGTGGATGGTCAGGCAATATTATACGCCGGTGCGGGTGTTACAGAAGATTCCAATCCTGAAAACGAATGGGAAGAAACAGAAATGAAATGTGACATCATTGCCAAACACCTTAACTAGACAAAAATTTGGTCCTTCAGCCTATTATAGATTTAGCTTCCATCTGCTCACTAAAGGGCATCAAAAACGCCGTTCTCTCCCCGGGATCGAGATGTGCGCCAATTACCCTGGCATTCGCCCGACATCCAGAAATAGAGACGAGGACTATCTCGGACGAAAGATCAGCAGCATTTATTGCAATGGGAATTGCCCAGCAGCTTAACCAGCCTGTGGTGTTGGTTTGCACTTCCGGGTCAGCAGCATTCAATTATGCCCCTGCTATCGCTGAGGCATTTTTCCAACAGATTCCACTTATCGTCATTACTGCCGACCGGCCTCCAGAATGGATCGACCAATGGGACGGACAGACTATCCGACAAACAGAAATCTACGGCAAGCACGTGAAGGGATTTTTTCAATTTCCTGATGAATTTGGACATGCTGACAAGGTTTGGCATGCCAATAGGATTGTAAATGAAGCCATCAACCTAGCCAATGAATTTCCTGCAGGTCCAGTACATATCAACATTCCTTTGCGGGAACCATTTTATCCAGAAAAAGGGGAATCTTTCGATTTTTCGAAACCTGTCAGGATAATTGAACCCCTGTATGCGGAACCAAAATTATCAGAAGATAACAAAAAGGCTTTGGCTGTAGCTATATCAGGATTCAAAAGAATTCTGATCGTTCCCGGTCAGCAGAGGCCCGACTCTGACATTCAGCAGACTTTGGATGATTTGTCAAAAAGTGAAAAAGTGGTAATTGTAACTGATACAATTTCTAATCTTCAGTCTGACCACACCATCAACTTCCATGATCATTTTGTAGGAAATGAGGACTTGAATTCCGGACTTAGCCCTGATCTGATTATTACTTTTGGTAAATCGATTATTTCCAAAAACCTGAAGCTTTTTTTGAGAAAATCAAAAGCTGCACATTGGCATATCCAATCTGCGGGATATGTTCCGGACACGTTCCAAAGTTTGACAAGAACTATCCATTGCCAAGTGTTGGATTTTTTGAAATTTTTGAATGAGACAGTAACGCCCGAAATCAACTTTATCTCGTCTTGGAAAACCTTGGAAAATAAAATGAGACAAAGCTTTCCTTCTATCATGGAAAGCGCAGAATTTGGGGAATACCAAGCGATTTCAATTTGCCTGAAAGCAATTCCTGAAACCTCCAAAATCCACCTTGCCAACAGCATGGCGGTCCGATATGTGAATTTTCTAGGCGAAAGAAAACAGGAAATCATCTGCAATAGAGGCACAAGCGGCATAGATGGCAGTAGCAGTACTGCAGTTGGTTGTGCCTTGACCACGGAGGAATATGTCACCCTAGTGACTGGAGATATGGCTTTCTTTTATGACCGAAATGCCTTTTGGCACAAATACCAAATACCCAATCTTCGCATAATTATGTTAAACAACCATGCGGGGGGAATTTTCAGACTGATTGAAGGACCCGCAAAACAACCGGAATTGGAGGAGTATTTTGAAACAAGCCAAAAGTTAGATGGGAAAAGTCTGGCTAATGAGTTTGGGTTTGGCTATCATCTTGCCATGGATGCGGAAAGCATAAAAATCGGTTTGAATGATTTTTATTCCAAATCGACTGTTTCACAAATTCTTGAAATTCAATCCGAAAGCCCCAAAAATGCAGAAATTTTAAAATGGGTAAAATCAAAGATCCAAGAAAGGTTATAAAAAACCGGAAGATTTACTTCCGGTTTTTTTTATATATTGTTTAAGTCGATTTCAATTTTTCTGAAACACACGGACATAATCTACCACCAATTGTTGTGGAAAAACAGTTTCACCACTTGGGCTTCCGGGCCAGTTTCCTCCTACTGCTACATTGAGCAATAAAAAGTGCGACGCTCTAAATTCATCCAAACCAACTGGCCGTGTGTCAATTTCATGAAATGGGACATTGTCTAATAACCAAACAATTTTTGCCTCATCCCAGATAATAGAAAATACATGGAAGTCGTCCCTGAATATGCCTGAAACTTTCCTTACACTCCCTCCATAATTCGCCCAGGATCCGTTGTGATCCCAATGTACTGTGCCATGAATGGTATTGTCTCTTCCATCAGCATTTCCTCCAACCATTTCCATGATATCAATTTCCCCACAGGCAGGCCAGCCTACGGTGGTGATATTGTCACCGAGCATCCAAACGGCAGGCCATAGTCCTTGTCCCTTAGGCAGTACAGCCCGCACGTCAATCCTCCCATACTTAAATGACTTTTTACCTTGGGTCTTTATCCTTGAAGAGGTATAGTTTTTATTACCAAAACCTTCCTGCTTGGCAGTTATGAAAAGGTAACCATCCTTTAGTTCCACATTTTCACGACGATAATACTGAAGCTCATTGTTGCCCCATCCACAGAGTCCGGGACAACCGTCTCCTATTTCAAAAACCCAATCATCTGAAAGACTCGTGCTTGCAAATTCATCATTCCAGACGAGATCATACCCTGCATAAGTCAAAGGGCTTACATATCCTGTGGTGGGCACGCCAATACCAACTTCAGCCGGGGTGATTTCTACGGTCTTTGACGCTGTAATGAAATCAGTCTCTGTGGCATGAGCTTGAACTGTGACGACAAAGGAACCGGGCGTAGTATAGGCGTAGACGACAACATTGCCTGTCATTCGCTCAGGGGTAAGATTGGGCAATCCATAATTGACTTTGTAGAAATTGGCATTATTTGCCTGAACACTGATTTTGACAGATCCCTTTCCCAGGTTTTCTACAGTAACTTCCAGATTAGTCGGCATTTTAGCCTGTTGATCTACATCTTCCTGATTGCAACCCAGGACGAGCCATATCAAAGCGATCTGAACCCACCATAAATTCCATTTTAACTTCATTGGCTAAGGGGTGTATAATTATGAATTTCACAAATATAAGGTAATTATCACCAATCTTTAAAAAGCCACCTAAACGTGAAACCAAAAAATAATCCAAAAATAAACCCCTGTTTCGAATACCAAAACAGGGGTTTTGTATAAATCAGAATTGTAATTATCAAATGGCATCGCCCCTTGGTTTAATTCAATAACCAATAACCTATTCCCCACCTTTCACCCAAAAGCGTGGATATCCATATTTTTTGGGCTCGGACTTTTGCCTGTAATGGATTCATATGCTTTGTAGAGTAGAACGAGTTGCAGGATTTCGAAGATGGTAAAAACAAACAAACCGGGAATAGCCAATATGATACTTAAGAAAGCGATTCCTGAAATGATGCTCAAAATCCCTGTGACCAAGGCAAAAGACCCGAATTCAGTTTGATACCGGATCAGTCCCAAACCAAAAACGATGTAAAGCGCACCAAAAAGAATGGCTTTGGAAAACTGGACTGATTGCCAAACGGAAGCATTGTTGAATCCATAAATATCTGCAGCTACACCAAAGCATGTCGCAATGATCAATAGGATACTTGCGGCCTTCACTATGACGTTTGGCTTGATTATACTCAATCTATAATAGCCAAAAGTGAAAACCCCAAAAGTAAGCATGATACCGATCTTGACCGCGATATACCAAGGTGCTGCTTCTGCGCTGACAGTCTCTCCTGCTTCCCAAAGTCCATAATCAAATATTCCCTCCACAAAAGCCAAGAGGAAATAAACGATTCCTACAAAAAAGGCTATCTTCAGAAAAGCTGCTTTCCCGATCGTTTCAGGATTGATGACTGCATTTTCTTCGGTGGTATGTTGGATTTCTTTGAAATCATAACCCAATACTTCCAAAATACTTTTGATGGTATAACTCCTCGGAGTCACTTCCCCGGCTTCGATGCGCTGAATGGTGCGCACGTTGATATTGCATAGCTCCACAAGTTCTTCCTGTGTCAATCCCTTGGCCTTTCTCAGTTCGAGAATCTTTTGGCCCAATTCCGGTTGTTTCATGATAATAGGGTTTTGTTTTACCATCGCAATTTGGGTTGAATTTCAGAAAACCAATCCGAATTTGGGGAGGATTAAGCCCGACATTTACACGGCATTTGAGAATTAGACTATGGATCTGATCTATGGAATATGAGATTTAGTAAAAATAGGGATTTTGGATTGAATAAATTTGAATGATTTGGTGCAGATTCTATATTCATGGATTTCCGACATTTGAATAAAATCAGATCAAATTCGCCACAATAAATGACTCTAGATTAATTAATTTTTGGTAAATTTACCTTTTTAATACGGTATATTTTCCCTATATTTGAATTCTAAATTACTTACATCATGAGTGTGGCCATATTTCCAAAATTCAGCAAATCGCATGTTCCTGCCATTGGCAATGACATCGACATCTTGTTTTTTATCAAAAATGAGGAAGTGGATCTGCAATACCTCAACTACCTAAAGGAGATTACTTCATTCAGCGATGAGGTGATAGCCCATTGGCTGGATGTCAGTGTCAAGACGCTGAGGAACTACCGCAAATCGGATTCGGACCTGAAAGAAAGCTTAAAAGAACATTTGGTTTTGCTTTTGTCCTTGTACCAACACGGAACAGATGTTTTTGGAAATGCTGAAAACTTCGACAAATGGCTTGATACCAAGAATTACTTTTTTGACAACCAAGCACCAAAGGATTTTCTAAGCACTTCGTCCGGTATCAGGTTTACAGACGACAGGATGACGGCCATGGAATATGGCGATAACGTGTAATTATGTTGGCATATCGGATCAGCAAGGCAAAATATGCCGAAAAACTTGAAGCTTCAGGTGTAGCAAACAGATGGAATAAAGCCGGGCAATTTGTAATCTATGTTTCGGAAAGTAGGGCTTTGGCAAGTTTGGAATTGGTTGTGCACCGGTCGGCAATCATCCAATCCGAAACTTATAAAGTAATGGTCATCGAAATCCCTGTTGGAAATCAGGAAATAGTGCGGGAAATACAGCTTTCCGACCTTCCACCGAATTGGAATACCCTACAATCCTACCCCCGCCTTCAGGAAATCGGAAGCACTTGGTTTGAAAAAAACGAAAGCCTGATACTCAAAGTCCCTTCAGCATTGATCCCCCAAGAGCATAATTTTGTCATCAACACAAAACATGATCTATTCTCCACCCATGTCAAACTTATTGGCTTGGAAGATTTTTATTGGGATGGGAGGTTGTTTTGAAAACAATTGTCTTCTTAGATTTTGTTTTTAGAAATTGGTTTTTCTTTTGAGTTCCTAGTCACAATATTTCCAAAACATGCTTCAGTGCCGGATTGCGGTTTTCAGTTTTCCAAATGGCAAAAAGTTCTGTATGCTGTGGAATCCCCTTGATCTCGATAAATTTCACAGCTAGATTATAGCCTTCCTTTAGCGAACTCGGCACAATCGCCACCCCAAGTCCTGCTTCCACCAATTTGAAAATGGTCAAGGCATGCACAGATTTGTGCGATATTTTTGGCGTAAATCCTCTGTCCTCACAGATACTCATGATTTTATCAAAATAAATGCTGCTATAGTCACTGGAAAACAAGATGAATGGCTCTTCCTGAAGTTGTCCGACATGCTCAAAAGTATCCCCATCAATCGGGTGGCTAAGCGGCAAGACCAACGAAAAAGTATCGCGATTCACTGCCTTCATACTGAGTCCATCCGGCACCCGCGCCAACCTGACAAAACCCAGATCGAGCTTGTCTTTCTCCAGCATCTCCACCTGAAAATGGTTGCTCAACTCTTCCAAATTCGTTTGAATTCCGGGAAATTCCCTGCTCAAGCGAACCAACAAATCCGGAATGACCTGATGTGCTGCCGAACCCAAAAACCCAATCCGCAACTCCCCTGTTTTGCCTGAAGCGATGTTCTTGACCTGTTGGGTGGTCAGTTCCAAATGGTTGAAAATAAAATCAACCTCACCTTTGAGAAATTCTCCGGCGGCAGTCAGGGTCACTGATCTTTTGGTACGGTAAAAAAGCTCCACCTCCAAAATCTCCTCCATCTGCCTGATCTGCCTACTGAGTCCCGGTTGGGAAATAAAGAGCCGCTCAGCAGCTTTTCTGAAGTTCAGTTGCTCGGCAACGGCTCCAAAATATTCCAGGTGTCTGAGTTCTAAATTCATATTATTTCCCGCAAAGACCCAAAGTCGCAAAGATTTTTAAATAGATGTTCATTTGCCAAAATTTGAATTACTATCGATTGTACCCAATCAGTATTCCAACACTTTTCTGTTTTGCATTCTAAGTCAAAATCTAAAGAAATTTTTTAATAACTCAAAGTTATCAGTTATTGACAATCTTGGTATCAATAATTATCAAAGCAGAAAGTTATTTTTGTAATTGAAACTCTCCTAAACTTTGCGCCTTTGCGTCTTTGTGGGAGACAAAAATCTGAATAATGAAAAACACCTTCTCATTTGGCCAAGACCGACTCACTGCATCCCTCGCACTTGCCATTTGCAGGGGCAATGTCAAAGGCATCATCTCTCCTGAAAGCAGGGAAAAAATCAAAGCTAGCAGTCAGGCTGTCGAAAAAATAGTCAGCAAAGGCCAACCTGTTTATGGCATCAACACCGGTTTTGGGCCGCTGTGCACTGCCATGATCTCTCCCGAGCAAACCAAAAAACTTCAAGAAAATCTCCTGAAAAGTCATGCTGTAGGGCTCGGAGAACCTATCCCCATCGAAATCGCCAAATTGATGTTGGTGCTGAAAACCCATGCTTTGGCCCAGGGATTTTCGGGAATCCAGGAAAGTACCTTGGACAGAATCCTTTTTTTCATTGAAAACAATATTGTCCCTGTCGTGCCCAAACAAGGTTCCGTCGGTGCGTCAGGTGATTTGGCACCGCTTTCACACTTGTTTTTGCCTTTGATTGGATTGGGAAAAGTCCATTTCAAAGGTGAGATAATTTCAACTGCCAAACTTTTTCAGCAACTTGATTTGGAACCCATTCACCTTGGACCAAAAGAAGGTTTGGCCCTGATCAACGGAACGCAATTCATTGCAGCTTTTGGAGTGACGGTCGTGGACAGGTTTTACAATATCCTTGCCCATGCCGATATCACCGGGGCAATGATGTTGGAGGGATTGTTGGGTTCTACCAAGCCTTTCAGTGCTGACCTCCACCAACTCCGACCATACGACGGAAACCAACATGTCGCCCAATCGATTTTGAATTTGCTTCATGAGTCGGAAATTGTCCATTCCCACGCAGCTTGTGCAAGGGTTCAGGATCCATATTCTTTGCGCTGCATGGCGCAGGTTCACGGTGCTTCCCGCAATGCATGGCTTCACCTGAAGCAAATGATCGAAACTGAGATCAATTCCGTTACGGACAATCCCGTAGTCTTCGACGAAAACCATACCATCAGTGGAGGAAATTTCCATGGTCAACCGATTGCCATGCCTTTGGATTATGCCTGCTTGGCTGCCAGCGAAATCGGCAATATCTCCGACCGCAGGATTTACCTTTCTTTGGAAGGCGACACACCGGGTGTTCCTAAATTATTATTGAAAGAAACCGGGTTGAATTCCGGATTTATGATCCCCCAATACAGCACAGCGGCATTGGCGAGTGAAAACAAGGGGCTGTGTTTTCCCTCCTCGGCAGACAGCATTCCGACTTCTTTGGGTCAGGAAGACCATGTAAGTATGGGCAGTATCGGCGCGAGAAAGGCATTGCAGGTAATTGAAAACGTGGAGAAAATCCTCGGGGTCGAACTCTTTTGCGCAGCTCAGGCAGTGGATTTTCATGCACCTTTGAAATCCGGCAAAATCATGACCTCACTCTACGAACATGTCCGAACCAAAATCAAACATGTCACCGAAGATCAGATCATGTATGAAGACATGGAGATAGCCATTGACATTATTCGAAGTGGAGAATTGTTAACTTTAGCAAAAGAAGTGGCGGTAAGAGAAGGATTGGAATTGGAGACAAAGTGGTCGGAGGAGTTTGATAAGTACTAGTTCAAGTCTTCGGACTTGGACTTCCATATAGTTCAAGTCTTCGGACTTGGACTACCTTTCGCCTTGGACCATTCGATACAAGGAAACTTTTCCAAAGTTCAAAACTTTGGAAAAGGTTGCTATTTACTTCGCAGTCTAAGACTGCATTAAATGGGTCCAAGTCAGAGACTTGAACCAATCGGTA
Organism: Aquiflexum sp. TKW24L; assembly: GCF_023502205.1. Lineage (GTDB taxonomy): Bacteria > Bacteroidota > Bacteroidia > Cytophagales > Cyclobacteriaceae > Cognataquiflexum. Next base: position 140,702 of record NZ_JAMFLG010000004.1, read on the forward strand.
AAAGAAAGCTTTTCCAAAGTTCAAAACTTTGGAAAAGGTTACATAAGATCTTAATTAGTTCCAAGTCAGAGACTTGAACCATCCGAGAACTAGTTCAAGTCTTCGGACTTGGACTTCCCTTCGACCATATAGTTCAAGTCTTCGTACTTGGACTACTTCGACTTGGACCATTCGATACAAGCAACCTTTTCCAAAGTTCAAAACTTTGGAAAAAGTTGCTATTTACTTCGCAGTCTAAGACTGCATTATAAGGGTCCAAGTCAGAGACTTGAACCAATCGGTAAAAGAAAGCTTTTCCAAAGTTCAAAACTTTGGAAAAGATCACAGTTAAATTGAAAATACCAAATATAAATATGGTTAGTTCGGATCAATTAACCAGTTAACCAATTAAACAATCAACCAAACCTATGCCCACATACACCCTTATAGGCCCGATACGACAACTCCTGACCATGCGTGGATTGGAGGAGAAAGGCTCTTTGCAAGACAGTCAACTTGAAATCATTTCCGAAGCAGGAATTTTTTTGAAGGACGATAAGATCCATGAAGTTGGGAATTATTGGGACATCTATCCTGAAGCACAGTCCATCGGTGCCAAAATGGAAACCTTGCAGGGTGACTTTGTAGCAATCCCGGGATTTGTAGATTGCCATACACATATCTGTTTTGCTGGAAGCCGCGCCAAAGATTTTGCAATGCGCAATACCGGAAAATCCTACCTCGAGATAGCCAACTCTGGAGGCGGAATCTGGGATACTGTAACCCAAACGAGGAAAGCGGCCTTGGAACAATTGGTTAAACTTACTGTCAAAAGGGCCAACCGTCACCTAGCAGATGGTGTCACTACCATCGAAGTCAAAAGCGGCTATGGGCTTTCTGTAACAGAAGAAATCAAAATGCTCCACGCCATCAAACAGGCAAATGCCGAAACCAAAGCGGACCTGATTCCAACCTGTCTTGCTGCCCATATGTGTCCAAAGGATTTTGAGGGTTCCCCGAAAGAATATCTTGAAACAATCAGCAATGAATTGTTCCCAATCTTGAAATCTGAAAACCTCAGCAACCGGATCGATGCTTTTATTGAAGATTCCGCTTTCATTGCTGATGATATCGTAGACTACTTCCAAAAAGCCAAATCCATGGGATTCGATATCACTGTCCACGCGGATCAATTCCATGTTGGAGGTTCGGAGGTCGCGGTAGCATTTGGTACCATTTCAGCAGATCATTTGGAAGCAAGTTCTGAAAAGGAAATTGCTTTGCTCGCCAATTCGGATACCGTTGCGGTGGCATTACCGGGAGCATCGATCGGTTTGGGAATGGCTTTTACACCTGCACGAAAACTATTGGATGCCGGCGCTTCCTTGGCCATTGCCTCAGATTGGAATCCCGGTTCAGCACCAATGGGAGACCTGTTGATGCAGGCTTCAGTATTGGGTACATTCGAGAAACTCAGCAATGCCGAAGTCTTGGCAGGAATTACCTGCCGGGCCGCAGCGGCACTTGGTTTGTCTGACAGGGGAAGTATTGTAGGTGGAAAGTTGGCGGATATTCTGCTTTTCCAAACTTCAGACTACAGGGAAATCACTTATCATCAAGGAAGATTGAAGCCTAAGATGGTTTTGAAGAATGGTGTTATGGTTTAAGTACGAAGTGCGAGGTACGATTTACGAGGTTTTTGTCACAATGGAGCCCAGAAATGATGTTCAAGACCTAGAGTGAAAGAAGAACAATTAGCACCAAGAATAAAGGCAACTTGAAAACTGACAACCAAAACAAATAAGTCCCTCCGTACCTCCCAATGACGGGAATATCCGAGTCGTCACTCTGAGTGTAGCGAAGAGTCTCTGTTGAATGAGATTCTTCACCTTCGCAAGCTGCGGTTCAGAATGACGCCGGAACAACCGTCATTTCTTTTCTGAACATTCTAAAATGTTGGGGACTCAGGGTGAAAATCCCGAAAACTCGACAACAACGACAACCTGATAACAATTAAAACCAATACAACAACTATAACAATTACAACCATATAACCCAATGACCTTCCAAGACCAAATCCTCCAAGGCATCCCCTCCACCCTTCCGGCAAGAAAATCACCTGATCCTAGTTTTAGCCATCCGCCAAAAAGAAAGGATATTCTAAGCCCTGAAGAGAAGAAACTGGCTTTGAGAAATGCCCTGCGGTACTTTCCGAAGGTTTGGCATGAGGAATTGGCAAAGGAATTTTTCGAAGAATTACAGCAATACGGGAGGATTTACATGTACCGCTTTATGCCGGATTATGAGATGCGGGCAAGGCCGATTTCCGAATATCCAGCAAAATGTCAACAAGCCGCGGCCATCATGCTGATGATCCAAAACAACCTCGACCCTGCCGTGGCACAGCATCCACAAGAACTCATTACCTATGGAGGAAATGGCGCGGTGTTCCAAAATTGGGCGCAATACCTCCTTACCATGAAGTACCTCGCCGAGATGACCGAGGAACAAACCCTCCACATGTATTCCGGCCATCCGATGGGACTTTTTCCTTCTTCCAAAGATGCTCCACGAGTTGTCGTCACCAACGGCATGATGATCCCAAACTATTCCAAACAGGATGATTGGGAGAAATACAATGCCCTCGGAGTGACCCAATACGGACAGATGACCGCCGGTTCTTACATGTATATCGGACCTCAGGGAATCGTCCACGGCACCACCATCACGGTGATGAATGCCTTTCGCAAGAAACTTGGCCCAACCGTAGACCCCAAAGGCAAAGTCTTCCTGACAGCAGGTTTGGGTGGGATGTCAGGCGCACAACCAAAAGCCGGAAACATTGCAGGCTGCATCACGGTCTGCGCAGAAGTCAATCCGAAAGCTGCTCACAAGCGCCATGAACAAGGTTGGGTGGATGAACTGATAACCGACTTGGATAACCTTGTGATACGGGTCCGTCAGGCGCAGGAAAATGAGGAAGTGGTTTCAATCGCTTTCCTCGGCAATGTCGTGGATGTTTGGGAGAAATTTGACCAAGAAAATATCCGGATCGAACTCGGATCAGACCAGACTTCCCTCCACAATCCATGGGCGGGAGGATATTACCCGGTGGGATTGGATTTCGAGGAAGCCAATGAAATGATGGCCAATAAACCAGAACTTTTCAAAACCAAAGTACAGGAATCCCTCCGTCGACATGCTGCTGCAGTCAACAGGCATGCTGCAAAAGGCACCTACTTTTTTGATTACGGCAATGCTTTTTTATTAGAAGCTTCCCGTGCCGGAGCCGATGTCATGGCGGCCAACGGTATTGATTTTAAATACCCTTCCTATGTTCAGGATATTTTGGGGCCGATGTGCTTTGATTATGGATTTGGTCCATTCCGTTGGGTTTGTACTTCAGGAATCGCAGAAGACCTTGCCAAAACCGACCGCATAGCTGCCAAAGTGCTCAAACAAATCAAAACTTCAGCGCCCACCGAAATCCAACAACAGCTTCAAGATAACATCACTTGGATCGAGGAAGCTGGTAGAAACAAATTGGTGGTGGGTTCACAAGCAAGAATCCTTTACGCAGATGCAGAGGGTAGGATCGAAATCGCCAAAGCATTCAATTCGGCAATCCATGCAGGGGAAATCTCCGCCCCGATTGTACTCGGAAGAGACCACCACGATGTTAGTGGCACAGATTCCCCCTTTCGGGAAACGAGCAATATTTATGATGGCAGCAAATTCACAGCTGACATGGCGATCCATAATGTGATCGGTGACAGTTTCCGTGGAGCGACTTGGGTCTCGATCCACAATGGTGGCGGTGTTGGTTGGGGTGAAGTGATCAACGGTGGATTCGGTTTGCTGCTCGACGGAAGCGAAGAAGCCAACCGCAGGCTCCAATCCATGCTTTTCTATGATGTCAACAACGGCATCTCCCGGAGGGCTTGGGCAAGAAATGATGAAGCATTATTTGCGATAAAAAGAGAAATGGAAAGAACCCCAGGCTTGAAGGTGACGCTACCGGAAATGGTGGATGAGGAATTGTTGAAGTTCTAAACAGATTTGATTAAAAAATTCCAGCTAGATACTTACCGAATTTTTCTCCAAAATGGAAGGTAAAGTAAAACAGGAAAGAACCTGTCAGCACACTTAAAACAATAAGTAAATGGATTAGATAATGGTTTTTCATAAGGTTTAAATTTGCTAAATTAATTTAACAATTTTTTCAAAAAACCATCGGAATATCTCCCCCATTGGCTTTCATATCTTCAAGATATAATGAAATCACTTCAGCCGCCATGTTCTCGGCCTCTTCGATTGTTTCACCATAAGTAATGCACCCGCGAAGAGAGGGGACAATTACAGTAAAGCCACCTTCAGGCTCAGGATTAAGGATTATCCTAATCATTCTTTCCATGAATCGAATTTATTTAAATTTGGTAGTTATTCAATAGATTCGAGAACCAAAGAATCAAGCTTTGGTTTGGGCAAGAAAAAAGACCACATCGAATCCCCCCTATTCCGATCCTAAACTGATTACCGGATTGACTTTCGCAGAACGGATGGCTTGAAACCTTACAGTCAGCATAGTGATTTTGAGTGCACCAATCCCAGTGGCTGCAAAAATCCACCATTCGATCTCACTCCAGTAAGTATATTTTTTAAACCAATTCATGAAAACCTCATTATTCAGTTTTGATGGACTTGATGGGATTTGCCAAAGCAGCTTTTGTTGCCTGAAAACCAGAACTCAATACGGCTACCAATAAGGTGATAAGACCTCCAAATAAAAACATCCACCAAGACATTTCGATGCGGTAAGTAAAATCTTCCAACCAATGCTGCATCAGGAAATAGGCAAAAGGCATTGCCAATACAAAAGCTATTCCTATCAATAGCGTAAATTCTTTGGAGAAGAATAGGACTATCTCAGTTACTGTAGCTCCCAATACCTTCCTGATTCCCACTTCTTTGGTCCGCTGTGTTGTGATGAAAGTCATCAATCCTATCAAACCAAGGCTACCTATCACAATGGCGATGATAGAGAATAATGTAAATCCTTTGAACGACAGGGCCTCAACGAAATATTCCCTTGCAATAGATTCGTCAACAAACTCATATTTGAATTCAGATGTGGTAAAGGAATCTTTCCAGGACTTCTCAATGGATTGTAAAACCTGAGGGTTTAGGTCGCTGATTTTGATAAATGCCTGATCTTGAAAATAATCCCAGTTGACAATGATGCATGGAGAAATGTCATGTTGAAGTGAATTGTTGTGATAGTCCTTGGCAACTCCGATGACTGTCGCTTCCCCTTCATTTATGGTGATTTTTCTTCCTATGGCATCCTCAGGCGTCCATCCAAGTAACTTTAGAAGGCGTTCATTGACAATGAATTCATCGAAGTTTGCTTTGTTACCGGAGAAATTTCTCCCCGCAATCAGGTCAAGTTCATAAAAATCCAAATAATTGGTATCCCCGATTTTCAACTCCGTCTCATAAGCATTTTCCTCAGGCATATCCGAAGTTCTGAATCTTGTTCCCAATTGAAAACCATTGACTGCCATCGGTGGACCTGAACCGATTGCTATATCTTTGATATCGGGATTTTGTTCCAATTGATTTTTGAAGATTTCAACTTTATCAGATTGTGGAACAGGCAGCATCAGAACAGCTTCTGAAGAGAAACCAAGGGATTTGTTCCTGAACAGATCCATTTGAACCGCCGCAATAATGGTCGCAATCACAAATAACTGGACAATGGCAAACTGAAATACCGTGACTGCCTTTCTCATAGATAATCCCCTTGTCCGGGCAATCGGCAAGTCATTTTTGATGATTTGTAGAGGTTTGAATGCAGAAAGGAAAAGTGCAGGATAGGCAGTTCCCAATAGTACAGTGACTCCTCCTAAAACTGCTACCAGTCCCAAGTCAGTCCAATTCAATTTTAATTGCAGGTTAATAACTGAAAATGCTGAGTTTGCTTCATTGATTAATACAACAGAAAATACCAGTGCAAGTAAAACAGAGATGGCAACAAGAAGGGAGTTTTCAAGGGTAAATTGCTTGAACAGATCAAACCTCGTACTTCCAATCGTTTTTCTAATCCCAACTTCCTTGGCCCTAATCACAGATTTGGCAGTCATAAGGTTGACGAAATTGCCAATAGCTATCAGCAATATAAAAATGCCAACATATCGGGCAGTCTGAAGAATACTATTGGGCATTAGGTAACTTCCGGGACTGTTTCCATAAAGCGTTTCGGTGTGAATAGTAGCCAAAGGCTGAAGTTTATAGGAAATCCGGCTGTCATCATCCTCATTCAAGTATTTCTTTTTCCAAGAGGATATGGACGATTCGATTTCTTCCAGTTCATGTTGTTCCGAAGCCACCACAAATGTTGTCCCTCCATAATTCCCTGACCAGTTGGATGCTGGATATGGATTGTTCTGTCTGAAAAACTCATAAGGAACAAGCATTTCATATCTAAGGGTCGAATTGCCAGGAACATCCCTGACCAGTCCTGTCACTTGCAGTGGATCTTTTCCAGCCAACATGATTGTTTTGCCCAATATGGATTGGCCAGATACATATTTACCAAAGAATTTTTCAGCGATACTTTCAGTTAATACAATGGAATTGGGTAGTTGAAAAGCAGAATTTTTGTCCCCTGCCAGCCAAGTGAGATCAAATGCTTTTGGATAGAAAGGATCAACAAACAGGACATAATCCGATTCGAATTGAAATTCTTCTTTCCCTCCATTATCGACCGTAAAAAATCTTTGAAATGGTCCGGCAGTTTGTGTGACCATCTCAAACTCATGAAAATCTGCCCGCAATGCTTCTGCCAAAGGATAGGCCGTTGTATTCCAATAAAGTGTCTGATCAGGATATTTGGTATGCTGAACGATTCTGTAGCTGCGGGTGGCATATGGATGGAAATTATCGAAGCTTGATTCATATTCCACAAACACCAACAAGCTGAGACAGCAGGCAATTCCCACAGAAAGTCCAAAAATATTGATCGCGGAGAATGCTTTGTTTCGGAGGAGGTGCCTTCCCCCAATTTTGGCATAATGTTGAAACATGATCGGATAGATGAAGTGACTGATATCGAATTTTTTGATGTTTCTTAACCTGAATGAGCGGATCACATCCCAGGTGAATTTCCATTTTGCCTTGGAAGGTGATAAGTTGCTATACCTATTTTCAAACAATTCCCTCAGATCCCCCTCGATCTCATCTAGGTAATCCTCCCGGCAAAACCAGCGGAGGAAAGCGAGTGCTTTTTTGGGTGGATACATCAGCCGAAGGAGATTTTAGGAATCCTGTTGTAGATACTGCTTCTCAATGCAAACTGCTCATCCAGAACCCTTTTTCCTAAGGCGGTAATTACATAAAACTTTTTGCGTCGGCCTCCTCTGTCTTCAGTGATCCCCCCAAACCTTGACTTTAGAAAATCCTTATCTTCCATGCGTTTCAGCGCAACATGTACAGCGCTGATGTTCATTGATTTGCCTAGTTCTTTTTCCAATCCGGATAGGATCGATACACCATATGCTTTGTCGTGGAGTGCCGCCACCATCAGCAATACCAGTTCTTCAAATTCGCCCAAAGAATGTTGTCCCATATTGGATTTATTTACTTAACAAAAGTAAATGTAATAATTAGATTCATATTTGTTAAGTAAATAGGGAAAAAAATTTTGAGTGGAAAAACAGATTTTTCAGTCGTTCCTCCTTCGAAAAGACAAGGTGGGGTTATTGACAAAACAATAGTTTTTAAAGAAAAAGAAAGCATATTATCCAATCAACTTTAAAGATTAAACAAAGCCTTTCCTTGTCATTTCAACGTAGGAGAAATCTTTAACTATTAAAAAAGACCTATCCTTGTCACATCGATTCAGATTCCTATTGCGGAAGAAGTCTATTTAAAAAATCACTAGAAATCCACCTAAGGCTTGATAATTTCCCACTTTACTTTTGTTCCGTTTTTATCAAATTTATTTTTGCCTTAACATCATATGTTCCGGCTGACCTTCAGGACCAAATCCAATTACATTACCATCAACATCCAAATATATTTCCCAATCAATGGATTGATCCTTAAAGTAAAAAGTGGTTTCAGAGGAAGGGATAATCTCTATTTTGCTGGGATTACCATCAGGTTGAATGAACAGCTTTCCGTTTTCTGTTGTAATATGCATAAAGCCGTTTTCTCCGTAGTCTCCAATGTATTTGTTCATCAGTTCTTCGGACAGGGTAAAGACGATCCTATTTTCCGGAATTTCATAGGGTTTCCCTTCCCAAATATTTTTGACGGTCATGTATACATGATAGGCATGTTCCACAGATTGATCATGAAGTATTATTAAGATGTCTCCTGAATCAATGTAGCGTGTGACTACAGCATTTGATGTGGTACCTTGTCCCATATGCTGAAATTGTCTCTTTCCTGCCTCTTTTTCTATCAAACTACCGCCATATCCAAATTTGCTTTCTCCGGAAGTTAGATTAGCCGGGACATAACCTAATTCAATATTATCCTTCATAAAGATCTTTTCGGATCGAATTGCCTGATCCAATTTGAAAAGGTCATTGGCGGTAGACTGCATGTTTCCGTCGCCCAACATTCTTGCAAAAAGGTTATCGATATTGGCTTTGCCAATATTTTCTAGGAATTCAGGTTTTTCAACATTGAAGTTGGTGTTTTCCAATCCCGCTGGTTCAATAATATACTTTCTTACATAGTCAGTAAAGTTTTGACCGGAGACCTGTTCTATGACTTTGGGTAATAACATATATGCCGTTTGGTTATATAGTTCTTCAACGCCTGGTTCTGACAGAGGAGGAAGGTTTAGCTTTTCAATCAATTCTACCATCGCTACAGGAGTCAAAAATTTATCCTGAGGCCAATGACTGTATACTGCTTCAAAGAATTTTGGCATACCACTAGTGTGGTTCAATAGGTGTTTGATTTTTACTCCAGGATAATTTATCGTAGGATAATACTTTTCTAAAGGATCGTCTAGGCTGAGTTTTCCATCTTCATATAGTTTTAATATGGCCAAAGAAGTAAACCATTTTGCAACAGATTGAATGTCTATGGAGGTTTGGGTAGTGAATTTTAAACCTTCTCTATTTTTACCATATGCTTTGGAGAATTTTAATTCTCCATTCTCAGAAATCAATACTTGTCCATGAATAATTTCCTCCTTTTCCAATACTGACATTACCGAATCTAATTCATAAGGCCAAGTTTGAGCTTGAACAATAGTGCACAAAAATGTGAAAATCAAAACTGTAGTGTGTCTTTTCATGAGGTCTTTGAAATTTGATTTGCATTCCTCAAAACTGAGCAAAACAGATCTACTTAGCAAAAAATAAGTATAGACAACGAATAGACTTGGTTCGAATTCTTCAAAAATTGTGTATGAATGCAAGAAGATCTTGATCCGCAGAAAGTCCAAATTTCTTTCTGAGGCGGTATCTGGCTGTATTAACACTTCCTGGGGAAATATTTAACAGAACTGCAATTTCTTTTGAGCTTAAATTCTGTGTTAAAAGCTCACAAAGTTTAATGTCATTGGTTGAGAGATTTGGAAATTTAAGAACTAACCTCTTTGAAAACTCATCCTCTATCTTACTGGTGATTTTGGAAAAAATCTTTTCTTTCCTCTTGTTGGATTTAAGATTAAGACGACTTAATTGGAAAAGGGCGAATGAAATTGGAACCGCAATAAAAATTAAAGTAAGGCCAGTCTGCTGAAACATAATGACAATGATGTATTGCCTTTTCTGTTTTTCGGATAGGGTTTTTGACTTCTCCAGTTCTATTTTCTTAGATGTAATTGAATCTATAATATTCTTTTCTTTTAGCCCCATATGAATAAAAAATATCAAGATAATGAACGCATACACCGACAAAATAATAGAAATATTACGGTGGATGCCTTTGAAAAATCTAGGTTTCAGAATTCCTACCATACAATTAAATAATCAAAGTCCTGATTAGTAAGATCACCTTGCTAAATAAAATGGTTATTGGAATAAAAGAAGGCTATTATTCCTCCATCGAAAAGACTTGGCGATATTTTTTCTTCAAATCTTTATGGTTTTATAATCGTTCCATCAGCCTTCCTGACTGTCCAACTGGATTTGGTCATCATGGGATATTTTGCGGCGAGGGTTTCATTCACTTCTACACCAAATCCCGGGGCTTCATTGACTGACATATAGCCATTGTTCATGGTTGGGCAACCTGGAAACACTTCTCTCAACTGATCTGAAAATTGGGCAGCTTCCTGAATGCCGAAATTCCATATTGCTTAATCCATATGGGCTTGAGCAGCATGACCAACAGGAGAAACGTCTCCTTAAATCGAATTTATTTAAATTTGGTGGATATTCAATAGATTCAATACCCAAAGAATCAAGCATGAATCAAATTATCAAAAACTGAATTCTACTTGAATCCTCCCACACATAATAATTAACACCTATGAAAAATATCCAAAACGATAAAGATTATTCCGAACTCAGAAAACGGATATTGGCACTTTCAAACTCAAGTCCGAGGAAATGGGGCAAAATGAGCTTACAGCAAATGCTTGTCCATTGCATCACGCAATTGAAAATGTCGTTGGGAGAACTTCCCTCCAAGGCCCAAGGTCCTGCATATATGCGGACAAGATTGGGCAAATGGCTTATATTTTCGACTATTCCTTGGCCCAAAGGAGCAGATACGCCTGACGAAATGAACGTAGAGAAAAATGAATTTCTCTTAACTGGGATGGAAAACGAAAAAACAGAATTGTTGCATTATCTCGAAAAGGTAAAAGCCCAAGTCAAGTTATTCCCTCATCCATTTTTTGGGGAACTCACCCTCAAGGAATGGTCAAGGATGATATATAAGCATCTTGATCATCATTTGAGGCAATTTGGCAGTAACTGAATCTTATAATTGTTAAGCCCTCGAACGGTCCCGTTATTCTGCTTCTCCAGAAGCCGGATAGACTGCTTCTCCGGAAGCTGGATAGACTGATTTTTTACCGCAAAGGGCCCAAAGGTTTCGCAATGGGGGCAAAGGGTATTGATTTTTTTACCACTGGGGACACAGAGGGCACAGAGGAAGAGATTAGTAGAACAAAAGACCCATGAGGGGTCTCATTCTTTTCATTCTCCGCCAATATTTGTGTAACCACAAATATTCCCTCTCCTCAAACATCATCTTCAATTTTTCACCTTTTGCTCTGCGTCTTTGAGTGAGGTATTTTTTTTACCGCCAAGGAAAAGAAGGTTTCGCAATGGGACGCAAAGGATTTTCGAACATCCTTGTTTTTGGCGGAAACCTTAATTCACAATTTCAATTTCCTCGGCCAAAAACCAGAATCCCTGTTCTCGTTTCTTACCCCGAGTTGCGTTCCTTACTCGGGGCTACCCATATTTGACCACTACGTGGTCGGCCGCCGATGCCAATGTTTATGTCTCCGCTGGGTGGGATTTGTAATTCCACCCTTTTATTTTTTGGGATTTAAAATCCCAATTCACCCCAAATGTTTACCTGTCCACAACATCATCTTCAATTTTTCACCTTTTGCTCTGCGTCTTTGAGTGAGGTATTTTTTTTACCGCCAAGGAAAAGAAGGTTTCGCAATGGGACGCAAAGGATTTTCGAACATCTCTGTTTTTGGCGGAAACCCAAATTCCCTATTGGAAGTTATTTCGGCCAAAAACCAGAATCGCTGTTCTTGATTCTCACCCCGAGTTGCGTTCCTTACTCGGGGCTACCCATATTTGACCACTACGTGGTCGGTCGCCGATGCGTAGTCCTTTCCCTATTTGGTGAACTGATTCGTCTCTGAGACGAACTCATTGACCTTTTTGCTTAACTGATTCGCCTATTTGGTGAGTCGGTGGTTTTCGGAAATGGGTAGATTTTAGATTGACCCATCGAATTTTAGAAACCTATTAAGTCTCTCCATTTTTTTTAAACTTCCCAAAACATTGCCATTCATTTTTTATTTAAATTTCGAAGATCAATACAACGTAAGGAATGGATTTCAATCTCGACTGGCTCTTAGGAACGGATTACACTGAACCGGGAAATTTTATCATCATCTTTTCGCTTTTATTGGCCGGGATTTTCGGGAGATACATGCTTTTGGCTTGGTTGTACCATGAGTTGGTTTATAAAAAATTGGGCGATGCCCTACCCCACCGGAGGCTGCACCAACAGGTCAAAGTCCCCCAAGTCAAGACGGAAATCTGGTATTCTTTTCTCGGTGGGATCATATTTGCTCTTTCAGGGACGGTCATGTTGATCTGCTGGCAGCGAGGATACACCAAGCTATACACGGCACTTTCCTCTTGGGATGTATTATGGCTTCCGATCAGCTTTTTCTTGGCCATGTTCATCCATGAGACCTATTATTATTGGCTTCACAGGTGGATGCATCGACCAAAAGTTCTCCGTCATTTTCACCATATCCACCACAACAGCCTTTATACAAGTTCATTCACTTCCTTTTCCTTCCACCCGGTTGAGGCATCGCTTCACGCGGTCTTTTTGCCTGTTTTGGTTCTTATCCTTCCCATGCATTTTACAGTTTTGCTGGCTTTGTTGGTGACCATGTCCATCACTGCCGTGATCAACCATGCCGGTGTAGAAGTCTACGGCAGTTCGGCACTTCGCTCGCCGATTGCAAGATGGATGGTCGGGGCAACCCACCATGACATGCACCATCTGAGGTACCGATGCAACTATGGCCTGTATTTCACTTTTTGGGATGTGTGGATGAGGACAGAAGATGCGGGGTTTGAAAAGAGGTTTATCGACCATACTTCAAAGGAAAAAAACTAAACAAAAAAAGGTGATCTGTTTCCATACCACCTTTCCTATCAAACAAACTTATCCAAATATTAGGCTAGGTCAAATCTGTCAAGGTTCATCACCTTGTTCCAAGCAGCCACGAAGTCGTGTAGGAATTTATCTTTTCCGTCTTCGCATCCATAAACCTCGGATACTGCTCTCAGTTCTGAATTGGAACCAAAGATCAAGTCCACTCTGGTTGCAGTCCATTTAGGTTCTCCGGTTACCCGGTCGCTACCTACGAATAGGTTCTGTCCGTCAGAGGTTGCTCTCCAAGTTGTTCTCAAATCCAGTAAATTCAGGAAGAAGTCATTGGTCAAAGTCTCAGGACTGTTTGTCAAAACACCATGTCTGGATTTGTCAAAGTTGGTGTTCAACACACGAAGACCTCCAACCAAAGCAGTCATTTCAGGGGCAGTCAGGTTCAAGAGTTGCGCTTTGTCTACCAACATTTCTTCTGCAGAAGCCATGCTTTTTGGATTGAAATAATTGCGGAATCCATCTGCTTTAGGCTCTAGGAATGCAAAAGAATCCACCTCAGTTTCTTCCTGAGAAGCATCCATTCTGCCTGGAGTAAAAGGTACGGAAATAATAACCCCGGCATTTTTTGCAGCTCTTTCTACGGCAGCACAACCTCCGAGGACAATCAGGTCAGCAAGGGATACTTTCTTGTTTCCAGACTGAGTGCTGTTAAACTCCTCTTGAATACTTCCAAGCGTACCCAACACTTTGGCAAGCTGGGCAGGATTGTTGACTGCCCAATCTTTCATAGGAGTAAGACGGATACGTGCACCGTTGGCACCACCCCGCTTGTCGGAACCTCTGAAGGTAGAAGCGGAAGCCCAGGCAACGGAAACCAATTCAGAAACCGTTAGACCAGAAGCTAAGATATTGGCTTTCAGACCGTCAATATCAAAGGAATCTACCAATTCATGGTTGACAGCAGGAATAGGATCTTGCCAGATCAAGTCTTCAGTCGGTACCTCGGGACCCAAATAGCGAGATTTTGGTCCCATATCACGGTGGGTTAATTTGAACCAAGCTTTAGCAAAAGCATCGTTGAACTCATCAGGATTTTGGAGGAAATGTCTCGAAATCTTCTCGTAGATTGGATCTACTTTCAAGGCAATATCAGTGGTAAGCATAAATGGAGCATGTTTTTTAGCCGGATCATGCGCATCAGGAATAGTGCCTTCTCCGCCATTGTTGACAGGCTTCCATTGATGTGCTCCCCCAGGACTTTTGGTCAGTTCCCATTCAAATTGGAAAAGGTTTTCGAAGTAGTTATTGCTCCATCTGGTAGGCGTAGTGGTCCAAGCTCCTTCCAGTCCGGAAGTGATGGTATCTCCTGCATTTCCGGTTCCAAAAGTATTTTTCCAACCCATTCCCATTTCTTCAATTGTAGCACCTTCGGGCTCAGGACCTACATATTGGGCCGGATCAGCGGCACCGTGAGTTTTACCTAGGGTGTGACCACCTGCGATCAAGGCTACCGTTTCGTAATCATTCATGGCCATACGGCCAAAAGTCTCTCTGATATCATAAGCCGCTCCCTGTGGATCAGGCTTGCCTTGTGGACCTTCAGGATTGACATAGATCAGACCCATGTGGGAAGCTCCCAATGGCTGCTCTAATTCTCTCTCTCCACTGTATCTTTTATCATCACCCATCCACTGACCTTCAGAACCCCAATACACATCCTCAGCAGGCTCCCAAACATCAGCCCTGCCACCGGCAAAGCCATATGTCTCAAAACCCATTGTTTCCAAAGCCACGTTTCCGGTCAGAATCATCAAATCTGCCCAAGAAAGCTTCTTTCCATATTTCTGCTTGATTGGCCAGAGAAGCAATCTTGCTTTGTCCAAGTTGGCATTATCAGGCCAGCTGTTGAGCGGAGCAAATCGTTGGGTACCGAATCCTGCTCCACCACGTCCATCCTGAACTCTATAAGTTCCTGCACTGTGCCAGGCCATTCGGATCATCAAAGGCCCATAATGACCATAATCTGCCGGCCACCAGTCCTGTGAAGTCTGAAGTACATCGGCAATATCTTTCTTTACTTCGGCAAGGTTCAAAGACTTGAACGCCTCAGCATAATTGAAATCTTCACCCATTGGATTGGAAAGCGAAGAATGCTGACGCAAAATATTCAGTTTCAACTGATTTGGCCACCAGTCACGGTTACGGGGTCCCGCACCGGCCGCTTGTGAGAGTTGTCCATTGTGAAATGGGCATTTGCTCAAATCGCCACCATTTTGATTTGTGTTATGATCCATAATTGTATTGATTATTTTGATGTAATTGCGAATTTACTAAATATAAAGGCTATTGAAGTTATTTTTCGATTGATAAAATCTATGACTCTTATGCAAATTTAATAAGGTTTGAACTTAAAGAAAATCGTTTAAGGAAAACATGATTTTGATCAGGAGAATGAAGTGCGACTTCCCCTTTAGTGAAAAAGTCGAGCATCCGATGTGCTATTGATTCTATTTTATCTGATATTAATCGATCATTCAAAAAAACCTATTCTTTATGGTAGTCACCCTTGCAAAATGGACAGTAGTACTTTTTGGGTTTTTTTTTATTGCAACAGGGTTTTTGATGCTTTTTGCACCCAGAAAAGCACGGGAAATATTGCGGAAAGCAGGAAGTACCAACTTGATCAATTATACCGAAATTACAGGGAGGATGATTCCTGCAATTGGATTGATCGTGTATGCAGACTATTCCAGGTTTCCAGAAGTATTCAGTGTTGTGGGTTGGTTTATGTTGGGTACCTCGATTGTACTCTATTTTGTACCAAGGAGGTTGCACCACAATTACTCTTTGAAAAGCGCAGAGATCCTCAAACCCATCTACTTTCAGATCATTTCGCCTTTTGCCATGTTAATTGGGATAGCAATATTTTATGCTGTTTTTTAAGATCTTTATTTTTGGGATTTAATTCTCAAAATTACTAGTTGGATTTTTGCGACCCGCCTAGTTT
Source organism: Aquiflexum sp. TKW24L (assembly GCF_023502205.1). Lineage (GTDB taxonomy): Bacteria > Bacteroidota > Bacteroidia > Cytophagales > Cyclobacteriaceae > Cognataquiflexum. The sequence goes on from NZ_JAMFLG010000004.1 coordinate 156,537, forward strand.
TAAGATATTATTATCAAAATCTTAAACTGGCATTTTTGGTTGATAATGTTGCGGGTAAATCTGATATTGATTCCTAAATCCTCAAACATGACTACAACCCAATTGCTCCGCTCCTACCTGATTATCATGACTTTATTTGTTTTCGGGCTATTTCAACAAGGACATGCATGTACCAGGGTAGTATATAAAGGACCAAACCAAACCGTAATCACGGCCAGGTCTATGGATTGGAAAAGTGAAATCCCCGCCAATCTGTGGGTTCTTCCCAGAGCTACAAAACGTTCGGGAATTGCCGGAGAAAATTCAATCGAATGGACATCCAAATATGGAAGTATTGTGACCACTGCTTGGGATATTGCATCTGCTGACGGAATGAACGAAAAGGGACTTGTTGCCAATCTCCTTTGGCTCGTCGAGTCAGAATATCCGAAATATGACCCCAAGGCAGGAAAAAAAGGATTGGCGATTTCGCTTTGGGCCCAATATGCCTTGGACAATTTCGCATCTGTTCGTGAAGCTGTCGACCATTTTAGACTGGGAAATATAGTATTGGTTTCTGACTACATTCCGGGCACTAAGATGTTTACGACTGTACACCTCTCCATTTCAGATGCGTCAGGAGACAATGCCATTTTCGAATATGTGGGAGGAGAACTTGTCATCCACCATGACCCATCATACACTGTAATGACCAATTCACCAATTTTTGAAGAACAGCTTGGTCTCAACAAATATTGGAAAAATATACCGGGAACTGTGATGCTCCCCGGTACCAACCGCGCTGCCGACAGGTTTGTGCGGGCATCCTATTACATTGAAGCCATTCCCCAAACAGACAAGATGGAAGTAGCCATTCCTTCAGTTTTCAGTGTGATCCGCAATTGTTCCGTTCCTTTTGGGATCTCAACCCCCGATGAACCAAACATCTCCTCTACGAGATGGCGATCTGTTTCAGATCAAAAAAACCTCATTTACTATTTCGAAACAGCTTTGACTCCGAATACTTTTTGGGTGGATCTTAAGAAAATCGACTTCAGTCCCAAAGCGAAAACCAAAAAGCTAAGTGTAGAAAAAAATGAAACTTATGCCGGCGAATCATCGACACAGTTCAAGATAACGGCTCCTTTTGAATTTCAAGGGGTAGGATTGTAAAAGGGATTGGGTTCCGGTAGATTTAAACTTCCACTTTAACCATTTGTCAGTAGACTCCGATAAAAAAAAAATTACCACTTTATGTAAAACATGATTATCATCATGGTTTGAAGATGATTAAATCATTTTCTTGATGATCTTTATTTGCCAAATTGCTTCCAATAAAGGTTCTTTACCTTCCTCCTTTTTTTTATAAGCCCCTATAGAATTTATTGCTCTTTCCAAGAAAAATATTTTCTCCGACCCGTAAGAAGGTCTTGGAAAATAATTCTAAAAAATTGCAGGTCAGTGCTTATTCCCTGACCAACAGGAATGCTTTCAATACGCAAAAGACAATGTGCACCTTAACTTTTCACTATGATGACCAAAGCCAAAAGAAACTATCCTACCTTATATCAGGTCAATATCAGGGTCTGGTTGAATTCCATTTCTATAAAACTTTGCAAACGGGCCACACTCGATGACATTCCCGACCATGAACTTGACAAAATCAAGGAAATGGGTTTTGAATGGGTATGGCTGATGGGTATCTGGCAAACAGGCAGCAGGGGCAAAGAAATCTCAAGAACAAATCAGGACCTATTGGATGAGTTTGAAAGAACCCTCCCTGACCTCAAAATGGGCGATATTGGAGGTTCAGGATTTGCGATTACGAGTTATGAAATCCACGGGGACTTGGGTGGTAATGAGGCCTTGGGCAGAATCAAGAAAAAAATGAAGGAAAAAGGCCTATTTCTGATGTTGGATTTTGTGCCCAACCATACCGCCATTGACCATCAATGGGTAACAACACACCCTGAATTCTACATTGAAGGAAGCAGGGATGATTTGCAGCGGGAACCACAAAATTACATTTCTATACCATCCAAAGATAAAGAAAGGATTTTTGCCTATGGACGGGATCCATTCTTCTCTGGTTGGCCGGATACACTCCAACTCGATTATAGCAACCCAGAGCTACAGAAAGCGATGGAAATCGAACTTGGCAAAGTCGTTAAATTATGTGACGGGATCCATTGCGACATGGCCATGCTAGTCATTCCTTCTGTTTTCGAGAAAACATGGGGAAAAAGCTGTGACAGCTTTTGGCCAAAAGCCATCCAAAAAATCAAATCTAAAAATCCAGAGTTCAAGTTCCTTGCAGAGGTCTACTGGGACCTTGAATGGGAACTACAGCTGCAGGGGTTTGACTATACCTATGATAAGAAACTACTTGACCGACTGACCGAAGGCAAATCTCAACCGATCCGTGACCACCTCAGTGCCGGGTTGGAATACCAAGGCCATACGGTCCGGTTTTTAGAAAACCATGATGAACCCCGTGCCGCTTCCATATTTGATCAAAAAAAGCATGAGGCTGCAGCGATCATTACCTATTACTCTCCCGGTGTCCGATTTTTTCATCAGGGACAATTAGAGGGAAAAAAAACACGTATTTCTACCCATTTGATTCGGGGACCTCATGAACCTGTAGATCCTGTCCTACATCAATTTTACCTGCGATTGCTTCAGGTGTTGAAAAACCCCCTGTTTGAAAAAGGGCGGTGGAGACTCCTCGACACCAAAGAAACCTGGCATGGCAACAGTACATGGGATTCATTTGTGGCCTTTTCATGGGAAAGCTCCCAAAATAAAATGGGAGTCGTGGTAGTAAATTATGCCCCTTATTCCGGTGAGTGTTTTCTTGAGCTACCACTCCCTTACCTGACAGATAAAACCTGGAGCCTTCAAAACCTGATGGGCGATGAAATCTATGTACGGGAAGGAAATAGCCTGCTTTCCGAAGGACTATTTTTAGACATGCCGGCATGGCATTATCATGTCTTTGAATTTAAGCAGTTGAAAAAAGAGAAGAAATAATGAAGAAAGGTAGCGATTCACTTTTTTCAAAACATAACAAATTACCACTTTTTAATCTGTATTCTATGGACAGATTGGATATTCAAACAATTAGTTTTAGGTTTAGGAAATTCCAAATCTATAAAAATCCAGTCCACCCATCTATTGAATGTAAAGCATGAGTCTTTTTGAAAAATTACAGCAAGTCAGAAGTGAGGAAGATGTCAAAGATGCCTATATCAAAGCCCTAGGCCTCAAAGGATACTCCAAAAACCTCATAGACATCCAAACAAAGGAAATCTGGTTTGAAGCAAAAGATACCAGCAAACATTCGACCTATGCGATGTTTACCCAACTGATGCATTATGTCCAACAGGCTTTGGATCGGGGGCAATACATCCCTCCTTTTTTGGCGGTGATTGATACCAAGAAAGCTGCCATCATGAAAAGCACGGATGTCATTCCTTTCCTTGCCAAAAAGACCATCAAATGGGGCAAATCAGCAAGCGGATATACCATCGAAGCTTTGGATGCGATTTCAGCGCACATAGGAACCCACTTTGTTTCCTTCAAAATCGAAACCCACGAGGAGGAATTTATCAATACGATCAAAAACGCCATCACAAACGGCGATATCATCCGGACTCAAATCACACCGGATAACCTCAAACAGGTATTTGATAAATGGGTCCAAATGATCGGAAGGGAAATAAACGGCGTCGAAGAAGAAAACTACGCCCTACTGTTTTTTGCCGACATCATGCATGACGGCACTGTCTCTACGCACCATAATCTCCCTGCCGAACTTATGCACAAAAACGGCTCGCCGGTATTTAGTCTGGGAGGCAAGATCTATGAATTGGGAAATAAAGAAGGTTACAGACAGTTTTGGGCGATATATCACAAACCGCCTAAGGCAGAATACCGGAATTATTTGTTGGAAAGGCGGGACAGCCTTATCCCATTGGATGAGCGGAGTTTTAAGGGAGCGTTTTATACGCCTTTGGCTGTGGTGGACAAAGCTTATGACAAACTCACCGAAACCCTCGGCAAAAACTGGCAGAAAGAATACATTGTCTGGGACATGTGCTGCGGGGTCGGTAACCTTGAAGTCAAGCACTCCAATCCACGGAATATCTACATGTCCACCCTCGACAGTGCAGATATCGATGTGATGAAAGCCACCAAGACCTGCGTGGCCGCACAGCGCTTCCAATATGATTACCTCAACGACGACATTACCGAAGACGGACGGATCGACTATTCACTGACCAATAAAGTACCCGAAAGCCTCCGAAAAGCCATTGCTGAAGGAAAAAAGATTTTGGTCTTGATTAATCCGCCTTATGCGGAGGCGGGAAGTTCTGATACAATAAGTGGCGGTGAGCACAAAACAGACGTTGCAAAAACAAAAATTGCCAAGCATCTGCCGGATTATGGATATGCAACACGCGAATTATTTACTCAATTTATTGGTCGAATAGCGAAAGAAATTCCAACTTCAACGATTGCAATTTTCAGTAAATTAAAGTACGTAAATGCCCCAAATTTCGAAAAGTTTCGGGAATTATGGAATGCAAAATACCTTGGTGGATTTGTGGTTCATAGTAAATCCTTTGAAGGATTAAAAGGAGAATTCCCAATAGGATTTTTGGTTTGGCAAACAAATCAGAATTCAGATATAAAAAGTTCTATAGTTGAAATTTCTACCGAAGTTTATGATAAAAATGTCAAACCAATTGGCGAAAAAACATTTTATAATTTTCCGAACAATTATTTTCTTAGCGAATGGATTTCTCGACCCAAACCAATTGAAATTGATTCCCTTCCGCTTAAAAATGCAATTACTCCTGCAACGGTGACCAAAGATCTTCGAGGTAAAAAATGGGTTGAAGGAGGAATAGGTAGCATGTTATCCAATAGTAATATGCTTCAGAATGCAGGTACATTAACTGCAATATTTTCTTCAGGATTTGGAAGCGCAGGTGCATTTTTCATTATTCCAGAAAACCTTTGGAAAGTGGCTATAGTTTTTTCAGTAAGGAGATTGATTAAACAAACCTGGCTGAACGACCGTGATCAATTTTTACAACCTTCCGAACCTTTGACCGAGGAGTTTAAAAATGACTGTCTGGTTTGGATGTTATTCAATGGCAGTAACCTGACAGCCGGAGCTGATGATTTGGAATGGAACGGAAAGAAATGGTCGCTTGTCAATCATTTTATTCCATTTACCGAGACGGAGGTCAATGCGCCGGATCGGTTTGAGTCTGATTTTATGGTGGAGTATATGGCCGGAAAAGACTTTTCTGAGGAAGCTGCAAGCGTACTTTTGGCGGGAAAATCTCTTTGGCAAAGCTATTTTGCCCATACCGATGTGAGGTCAGTCAGGGACGAATTGAAGTTGAACCGTCCCGATGCCGGGTGGTATCAGGTCCGTAAGGCACTACAGGCGAGGAATGCAAGCGGTGACTTTCCACCTGTCAGTTTCAAAGCTTTTGAAACTGCTTATAAAACCCTGACCGAAAAATTGCAGCCTCAGGTTTATTCCCTTGGTTTTTTGAAAATTTAAATTCAAATCATCGAATTTTAACTTTCATGGTGTTGGGTTAATGCCACCTCATTTTATCCAAAATTTCGGATGACAATGTCATTGCTGTTTTTTCAAATTCTATTTTTTGTATCCCTTTTTTAGAGAGTTGAATCTCACTTTTGCTAGAAGAATTCCAGTTAAAAAATATCGGTTTTTGTAAGCTAAGAGGATCAATCCATCTTAAACGATAACGTTTAATAATACCATTTTTCAAGGGTTAAATTTATGATAAGGATATCTCCAACCAAATAAATGGCGAAAGCATTGTATGCTACTAGATTATTCAAATTCACCCCGAGGCCACTTTCCAATCACCTAATTAAACAATCAAAAAACCTAAAGCTTACCCATTTCAAATGAAACCTCTCTATATATTTTGTTTTGCATTTCTATTCATTGTCTCAAGTGCACAGGCTCAGGTTTTTTCCAACAAAGTTGTAGGTGAAAAACACCAATCCAAAAGAGACAGCCTAAAAAATTCCGAATACCCATATATCTTGCCGATTTGGGGAGGCAAGGCAACACAAGCCGGATATACGCTCCCCTATTCTGCCGGATTAAGCGTCAATTATTTTTGGCAGGAATCTGACATCATCATCGAAAACCTCATGGTGGGATTCAATGGTGGCCAAATGTATAATGTCGATGATGTGGTGAGGTTCAATAAAGCTATTGCAACTGCAAGTGCTATTTCTGTAAGACCCGATGTTTGGGTATTCCCATTCTTAAATGTTTATGGGATTTTGGGTAAAACCCAAGCATCAACAGAAGTAGGATTTGGCCTTTGGCTGCCTGACTCGACCAATACCTATTCAGAAGTGTTCAATGCAGAATCAAAAGTAGATTTCACGGCAGGGACTTTTGGATTAGGAATGACACCTACTATTGGTGTCGGTGGGGGATTTTTGGCATTGGATATGAATATCGCATGGACTGACGTACCGCAACTCAGCAGGCCTACAAGGACTTTTGTCTTCGGCCCACGATTAGGCAAAAACTTCAAACTTCCAAATCAGAAAAGTAACATAGCGATTTGGGCAGGGGGATTCAGGGTTCACCTCAATTCTGAAACCAACGGTTCTGTCAACTTCAGCGATGTCATTGACACAGATGGGCTTCAGCCAAGGATAGACGAGGGCTTCGAAAAAGTAGGAGGTGCCCATATCAAAGTGGATACATGGTGGGAAGGACTCTCCCCTGCCGACCAAAAAAACCCCATCAATATCGCCAAATACAATGCCGCAAATTCGACTTTGACCCGGGCAAGTGAACTCCTCGTGGCTGCAGATGCGGCGCTGAATGATGACCAATCTGCTTCAGTCCAGTATTCGATGGACAAAAGACCTGCCGGTATGTGGAATTTTATTGTTGGATCCCAATATCAGTTAAACAAAAGTCTGATGTTCCGTATCGAGGTCGGGTTTTTGACTTCAAGAACCCAAGTAATGACAGGTATTCAGTATCGCTTTGGGCTTTAAAAGATCTCAGATATATAATTCAATATCGTTTAGGTAGGGAAGATTCGATAAACTTTTCCAAAGTTCGGAAAGGATGTTTTAAGATTCTCATGGACTAGTCCCAACTTTGGAAAAGGTTTCCAAAAAGCAACAGCTTATTTAAATGACATTGATTTATAATTCACAAAATGTCAATGAATTACCGAAATATCATAACCTGAAAATAACCATTAGAGAAAGTGTAAATGAAACAGCCATAATGATGTAGGCCAAAAAAGAGCTAATGGATTTTCGCATTTCAGGATATGTTTCCTTCAGTTTGGACATATTTTGGTGATGCTGAATGGTGGCAAAGAGCAATACCACGAAGGATAGCATAACCAATAAAATCCCGACTTGGGAACCTGTTAGGTGTTTCAAAAAACCTGTTCTCCCAGATTCGATTCTCTCAAAAAAATACTGATAAGCTCCAATACCTACCACCAACAATGTTACAGATGTCCTGATCCACGCGAGCTGAAGTCTTTCGAATGAAACCCTGGTCCTTTCGTTTTGTAGAAGTTTCTCGGCTTTTTTCTTTTCCTTCTTCTCTTCCAATTCCTCATCGGACATTTGTTCAGTTTCCACGGGTTTAGGTGTTTCCATTGGGGTTTTATTTGTACCAAATTAAATAAGTTATTTGATAATTTATAACCTCCTTCGGTTAGTAATATTATTCCAATTGAACCTCAAACACCAACTGCAACCGGATTTAAAAAATTAGACATAACATGAAAACCAGCTGCCATACCATTCTTGAGGACAAGAGTCTCGATCCCTGTGATTATAGGGCTGCCATCGATTCCCTCGGGCAAGAAAAGATCAGCATTTGGATAGATGTCCAAGGAGCCAATAAGGAAGAATTGGAACAAATAATGGGAGATCTCCATGTTCAGGGTCTGATCAGGAGGTTTTCTCTTGATTCCCGTGATCATCCCGGTTATTATCCTTTTAGGCCACTTTCATTGCTTGTCATGCCTGTGATTACTGACACGAAAGACAACCGAAAAATGGAATATCTTGGTGTTTTATTTGGAAGTGGCGTGCTCCTGACCTTCTACGAAAAGGAATTCTCCAGATTTCAAAAAGACATTGATCCCGAAGGTTTTGCTTCCGTCCTTCCCGACAACAGTATCTCCGGAATAATCTCCTCCTTCCTTTTGGGCTTGTCAATGGTTTTATTAAAAAGAACAGCCTTTATCAGCGAAAGTATCCTTCAGTTAGAGAAAAAAATGGATGCGCAGCCGGGAGAAATCAATATGGAGGAAATTGCCGATTTGCAATCAGGCATCCTTTTACTCGAATCGATAGTTCAAGGCCAATTGCCTGTTTTTACTGCATTTGCTGCATCCGATAAATCTTCCGAAAGTGGGGAAAAAACAAAAGAATATCAAACGCTATCTTCTGCAAATCTGCAATCAGCTGACAGGACTTTGGAATTATTGGAAAGGAGATTAAATGCCGTCCGTTCATTTTATGATGCACAGGCTAGGGAAAAAACCAACCGCAGACTAGAAAGGCTTACCATCATGTCTACGATTTTTATGCCGATTACATTTCTTGCAGGAATTTGGGGAATGAATTTCCATTATATCCCACTGATCAACAATCCCTTTGGTTATGCCTATGCCATAGTCGCGATGATCCTGATCAGTGCTGGGATGTATTTCTACTTCCGTAGCAAGGGTTGGTTTGATTAAAACAAAATAGAAAATATAAAAGCATGAAGTGCAAAAGACCTGTGAATCCCTAAAAAACCAAAGTATGGAACATCCAACTCAAAAGAAAACTTTCAAACAGAAATTGGTCCACGAGCTTACCGAATATGGCATCAATGTACTCTACTTGGCCCTGTGTTTTAGTGTGCTCATCTTTTACCGAAGGGTACTGCTCGCCCAATACGGAATCATCTTGGATGATTACTTTATCGGGGTTATCAAAGCCTTGATCATTGGGAAAGTTATTATGATCGGGGCTTTTTTGGACATCAGCAAAAAATTTGAAAATAGGCCTCTCTTCATTCCTGCTTTATACAAAACCTTCTTCTTCAGTATTTTTGTACTCCTTTTTGAGGCATTGGAGGTTTTGATCAGGGTATTAATCAAAACTCCCACTCTTGAAGGAATCGCAGAAGGTTTTGCACACCATTTTGACACGGTATTATTTGCGAGCCTTTTGGTGGTAAGCCTTGCTTTCTTTCCTTTTTTCGCTTTTAAAGAATTGGCCAGACACTTGGGTCAGGACCAAATCAGAAGATTGTTCTTCCAAAAAAATGAACATGTTCGACTCAATAAACAATAATCTTTATCCGATTATAGAAAAACTTATTCTCAAAATCAACCAATCTCATGGCAAGTAAACTAAAAATTATCCTTCTCCTTTTGTTTTTGACAGTTTCAGGAACAATCAAAGCACAGGTTCTTATTTCCTTATTATTTGGGGATAAATTAAACACTGAAAAAATTGAATTCGGTCTGACGGGAGGAATGAACCGCTCCTATTTTAATGGATACAATGGTTCGGAGGGACTGAACAACTTTAATCTGGGAATTTATTTTCACATCATGCTCAAAGAGAATTCCTTTATCAGCACGGGAGTGCTGGTCAAATCCAATGTTGGCGCAACAGGAATGCCTACTTATCCGCTAAACGACCCGGATTTTGATGAAGTTTTCGAAGATGGCATCTTGACCACCAAGGTAAATTATTTCTATGTTCCGATCATGTACCAACAAAGGATCAATAATCGGCTATTGTTAGAGGGCGGCATTCAATCGGGCTTGCGGTCTAAGGCTTTCGACTATTTCAATCTTGAAAGTAATGGCGGAGACTTGGAATTTAGGAGGGAAGTCAGCGATGATTTCACAAGATTGGATTTCGGACTTGTAGGCGGTATGGGATACAAACTCAAAAATAAATTGAAAAGCATGAGTGTAGGAGTTCTTTATTTCTATGGTATAGTGGATGTCAAAAAAAATACAGATGCCATGGTCAACAATTCTTCTCTGAATTTCTACCTGAGAATTCCGATCGGTGTAGGGTCAAAAGATCCTAAAGATTGAAACCATCCTCATTTTATGGTAACTTGATCTAATGAATAAGCTCCCTATTATCTTCCTCTTACTTTGGACATTTTCCTGTCAGCAGCCTGCTGAGCAAAAACAAACCTTTATCAAAGGCGTTTACGGCAATCCTGCTACCCTTTTGGATGCCGGATATAGGTTTGATTCTTTGGGAATGAATGCGGTATTTGTACGCAGTATATCCTTGAATAGAGAGTTTTTTGATATTGCAACCCAACAAGGGGCAAAGGTTTTTGTAGAGTTTCCGACCCTAAACGGAAAAGACTATCTTAAGGACCATCCTGAAGCTTGGCCTATCACAGAAACGGGCGAAAAAGCAGAACCCGCAGATTGGTTTATGGGGATTTGCCCTACCGATCCCGATTTTAAAAACTATCGGATTGGCCAACTGAAAAAAATTCTCCATGAATTCAAAGTGGATGGGATTTTTTTAGATTATGTCCATTGGCATGCCCAGTTTGAAACCAAAGATCCGATCCTTCCCGAAACTTGTTTTTGCGACCGGTGTACCGGCCAATTTGGAGAAAGTACGAGGATAATAATCCCGGGAGACAGTATCAGCCACAAAGCCCAATGGATTTTAAAAAATAAAGATAAGGAATGGAGAAATTGGCGAAGCGAGGTGTTGAATGGATGGATCGCGGATATGGGAGATGTAGTCGATGAAATCCAGCCGGAAGCAAAGTTAGGCATTTTTTATTGTTCATGGTATCCAGCGGATTATGATTCGGCACTCTACCGGATTTTGGGTATTGACCCTAAGGCTATTTCAGAAATTGCCGATGTCATGTCGCCAATGTTGTTTCACCAAATGAAGGCTCGGCCCACGACATGGGTGGGAGAATATGTAAAATGGTTGGGAGATTTGATTGAAGCAGGGTCCAAGTCTGAAGACTTGAACCAAGACTTGAACCAAAAATTTGGACCACAGATTTGGCCCATTATTCAATCTCATAACAATCCCGGAATCATCAGTCCTGAAGAATTCAGGCAAGTCATGATTGAAGGCATGAAAGCACCCGCATCAGGCATCATGATGTTTTCTGACCAATCACTCGTTGAGAACCCGGAGAAAATTCGGGTAATGAAAAATCTCTATACCGAAGGAATAAAATGAGCCGCTAACAGGAAAAAACGTATACTCAGCCTTTGCTTTTCAAAAAATCAATCCACTCCTGAATCTTGTTTTTCATGGCAACCAATTCCTCCAAATTGGACTCCTCAGGGGAAATGTCTGCTAAAAGACTAAAAGGAATATGGGCAGCTTCTGCTTTCATAGTACTTCCTTTTGGTGTCAGCGTTAGGATAACCTTCCGTTCATCTTCTTCAGATCGCATCCTCGTGACCAATCCTAATGTCTCCATCCGCTTCAGCAGCGGGGTCATGGTATTGGTATTCAAAATCAACTTGTGGGCAATGTCATTGACAGAAATCCCATCCTCTTCCCAAAGGACCAACATCACCAGATATTGGGGATAGGTAATCCCGAGTTTGTCCAGATGGGGCTGGTATTCCCTGATGATCAACCTTGAGGCGGCATACACCGGGAAGCAAATCTGATTATCAAGTTTTAGTTGCTCCATTTCATTTAAATTATCGAACGTCTTATCAGTTTTTTAACATTTGCCTAATCCAATGGACTAGATATTTAAATGGATATTGATTGATACTAGATATTAGTTGATACTTTTAACCAGTCGGGCATTGATTATTCCCATTTGAGAAGAAATGTCTAACCCAATAACCATTGGTTACTTCATCAATATCTATCAATATCTAATATCAATGAATATCTTAATAAGCTTGGTTTACAATTAATTAACAAGCAAAGGAATCGCATATAAATCAATTCACTCTTCTAATTTTTATTTCTCCAAGCCTGCCAAGCACCCGTGGACCACAATGCCATGACTATCAGAACCGGCTGAAAGAACAAGCGGATAAATCGCGCCCTATCCGTATCCAATCCAAAGGCGTCGATCCCATTGACATACTGCGAAACGTTGCCCGGAAAAATCAGCACAAAGAAAAGCGCCACTACCCAACCGACTTGTACCCTTTTCGAAGCAAGGAAAAGCAAGGATGCTCCAAGAAGGATTTCCACTATTCCTGACAAGATTACAACTAGATCGGGATCCATTGGAACCCAAGGCGGTACCTGCGCCAAAAACTCACCGCGATTAAAGGAAAGATGGCTGATGCCTGCAAAAAGCAGAAAACTACCTAGCAGGACCCTAACGATAGTCTGTGCCATGTTGGTTTTGGGCTGAATGGTGGGATTGAAAATTGATTCCATAATTATTGGAGATTTTAGATTGAAAATAAAAATCAGGATGCCCTTTCCTTGAGCACCCCTTTTCTTTTAAATATCAGTTTATATGCGAATTTCACAAAAACAACAAAAGCAGAAAGGTTTGGCTTTGGTTCTATTCCTTTGCCCATTCTTTCTAGCTGTTCGCGGTACCACACTGTCTCCATCACGCCCATTTTATCTATGGGTCCGATTCCGGTTTTGATGGGTTGGATGGAGATCTTTGGCGATTGTCCGGTCAGAAGTCTGCGAGGGGCATCCGGTTCTACGGCGATCAATCTTGCCAAACCTACAAAATCCACGTTTCCTGACTGAATGGCATCTGCCATACCTTCATAGCTTTTAAACCCACCTGTTACTACCAAAGGTAGTTTGACTGCCTTTCTTGCTTTGTCCGCAAAATCCATAAAATAGGCTTCCCTTTTTTGGGTGCTTTCTTTCCATTTAGTTCCCATCATCGCAGGTGCTTCATAGGTTCCACCGGATATTTCTATCAGGTCAATACCTGACAATTCTAATGCCTTGATGGTTTCCAATGATTCTTCATCTGTAAAACCACCTCGCTGAAAATCAGCCGAGTTGAGCTTGATCCCGATAGGAAAATCAGTTCCCACTTCATGTCGCATCGCCTGATAAACTTCCAATACAAACCTTCTCCGTCTTTCAGGATCACCTCCCCACTTGTCAGTTCGCTGATTATGATGGGGAGAAAGAAACTGACTGACAAGATATCCATGGGCACCATGAATCTGAACACCAGAAAAACCAGCTTCTTTTACCTGTTTCGCAGCAAACCCAAATCTTTTGATCAGGTCTTGGATTTCCGCTTCGGTCAGTTCCCTCGGGGTATTGAAAAAAGACTGCATGTCCTTTCTAAACGGGATAGCCGAGGGAGAAACTGTTTCCTTGTTCAACCCTTTCGGTGCTTGCTTTCCGGGATGGTTCAATTGAACCCAGCAATGTGTCCCATTGGCGGTAGCGTTTTTTGCCCAAGATTTCAATCCTTCCAATCCTGAGGCGTTTTCTATGACCACATTTCCCGGCTCCCCAAGTGCGCGTCTGTCAATCATGACATTTCCTGTGACGCAAAGACCTATCCCTCCCTCCGCCCATTTACGATAAAGTAGATCGAGCATCGGTTTGGGGGAACCATCCTTGTTGCCGAGTCCTTCACTCATGGCGGATTTGAAAAGTCTGTTTTTGATCAGCACGCCATTTGGAAGGGTAAATGGCTGGTTTAATGGATTTTCAGGCATTATTTGAGGAAAAGAAATAAAAACAGTTTGATTACTTTAAAATTTTTCTGAGGTATTTATCGATTTCCGCAGGCTTGGTGATGGGTGAAAATCTCTTGGCAGGTTTTCCATTTGCATCTACCAAAAACTTGGTGAAATTCCACTTTATACTTGATCCAAATATGCCTCCCAATTCATTTTTGAGGTATTTAAAAACCGGATGGGCATTTTTTCCATTGACTTCAATCTTGGAAAACATGGGGAAGCTTACCCCATAATTCAGGAGGCATCCTTCTGCAATGTCCTTGGAATTGCCAGGCTCCTGATTGCCAAATTGGTTGCAGGGAAAGCCGAGGATGACCAAACCTTTGTCTTTGTACTTTTGATTGAGTTTTTCCAAGCCTTCATATTGTGGGGTCAAGCCACATTGGCTGGCGGTATTGACCACCAAAATCGTCTTTCCTTGAAATTCGGACATGGATACTTCTTTACCCTGAAGGTTGTTGGCGGAAAAATCGTAAAACTTGTTTTTCATAAATCGCATATTTGATTTCTATTATATCGTACGCGATACAAATATAGTCTTTATTTATATCGTATGCGATATATTATAATCATAATTCTTAGATTTTGTTTTTGAATGGACGAGGAGAATTTTAAAAAAAAAGGTCTGAAAAATCAGACCTCAGATTAGAATTACATTTTATGTTTTTCCTTCTCAATGACTCCATTCAAACCCGTCAAGTTCCTCCAGACAAGCTTTCAGAAGTAAGATACTATTGGAAATATCTTCTTTGTGGGCCATTTCGATGACCTGATGCAGGTGACGTGTCGGGATGGAAATCGCCCCGGCAATAGCACCTTGTTTGCCCATACGCTGCACTCCGGCGGTATCGGTACCTCCTGCGGTTAGGATTTCAGGTTGCCATTTGATCTGATGCTGATCGGCGGTATGCTTCATGAAGGCGACCATTCTGTAATCGCAGATAGTCGAAGCATCCATTATTTTGATGGCAGTTCCTTTACCGAGTTCTGTTACCTTCTCATGCGGCTGTGCTCCCGGCACATCAAAGGCGATGGTGGTATCCAAAGCAATCCCAAAATCAGGGTTGATCCCATGCGCTGCAACATTTGCTCCTCGGATACCCACTTCTTCCTGAACGGTAAAAGTGGCATACACATCATAGGCCGGATTGTCCAGAACCCTCAAGGTCTCCAAAAGGATAAAAACTGCTACTCTGTTGTCAATGGATTTGCAGTTGACACAGGCTCCCATTTCTATCAGTTCTCTGTCTCTCGTAATGGGATTGCCGATGGTCACGTATTTTTCAACCTCCTCTTTGTCCATGCCCAAGTCTATAAAAAAGTCGGTAATCTGAGGCAACTTGTTTTTTTCATCTGCTGTCATGACATGGATCGGTTTACTTCCCATGACTCCAACAAGATCCTTTTTGCCGTGGACGATTACCCGCTGAGCGGTCAGGGTCTTGGGATCAAATCCACCCAAAGTATGGAATCGAACAAACCCCTTGTCATCTATGTGGGTGACGATAAATCCGATTTCATCCATATGAGCAGCTACCATCACTCTTTTGGAATCGGGATTTTTCTTGGATTTTTTGATGGCAATGACACTGCCCAAATTGTCTACCCTGACTTCTTCTACGAGCGGAGTCACCAGTTCAATGACCAAATCCCTGATTCTTTTTTCAAAACCCGGCGCTCCGGCGATTTCACAAATCTGCTTCAATAAGGGTACGTTGGCTTCCATAATTATGGGTAGATTTTATTTGAGTAGTTATTTAAACAACCAATGACCAAAAACAAGGGCTTTGCCGACTTGAATTTTGGTCATTGTTTTCAATAATGAGAATGATCAATATGCCCTGACCACTTTCCCTTCCATGTAGTTGGCAAAAGCCCTGTTTACCACGCGCATCCCTCCAGAAGTCGGGAAATCGCCTGTAAAGTACCAATCACCGGAATGGTCGGGGATACATTTATGTAAATTGTCGACTGTTTGGTAGATGACTTTTACCTCTGCGTGGATCTCGTCCGTGGTGATGATATCGGCGATTTTATCAGAAATCTCCTGATCCGTAAATGGCTCATAGAGGGCTTTTACATAGTTTTCCGTCAAAATCTGATTGGTATTGCACTTCTCATAGACTTCGTCCATCAAATAGCTCATGCCTTTGTCTTTCAGCAATTCTACCGTGGCCCGGAAAGCGATAAACTCCCTGAGCTTTGACATGTCGATTCCATAGCAATCCGGGAATCGGATCTGAGGAGCCGAAGAGACGATGATAATCCGCTTGGGATTGAGTTTGTCCAAGGTGGTCAGAATACTTTTTTCCAAAGTAGTCCCTCTCACAATACTGTCATCTATGACCACCAAAGTATCAAGTCCTGCCCTGACGACTTCGTAAGTGGTATCATAGACATTAGCCACCATGGCATCCCTGTCGGAATCATTGGTGATGAAAGTCCTCAATTTGACATCCTTGCTGACAAGTTTTTCGACCCTTGGCCGGAAGTTGAGGAGTTCTTCCAGGTCTTCAAGATGAGGTTTTCCTTCCAGTAGCACTTCCCTCCTTTTGGCACTCAAATAATCCTCGAGTCCTTCGATCATGCCCAAAAAGGCTGTTTCTGCAGTATTTGGGATATAAGAAAAAACAGTGTTTTTGAGGTCGAAATCTATGGCTTTCAAGACCTGCGGTACAAGTGCGCGGCCAAGTGCTTTTCTTTCTCTGTAAATATCGGGGTCTGTTCCCCTTGAGAAATATATCCTTTCAAAACTGCAGGATTTCTTTTCTCTAGCAGGAAGGATTTCATGCTCTGCGTAAGAACCGTCTTTATTGATTACCAAGGCATGACCCGGTTTAATTTCTCTGATTTGCTTGTAATCCACGTTGAATGCCGATTTGATGGCAGGCTTTTCGGAAGCGACCACGACAATCTCCTCGTCTGCATAATAATAAGCTGGACGGATTCCTGATGGATCACGGACGACAAAACTTGAACCGTTGCCGATAATTCCCGCCATCGCATAACCTCCATCAAAATCCCTGCATGATCTTCTTAAGATACGTGCTACATCGATTTCATTTTCGATGACTGCGGTAATCTGTTCGTTAGAGTATTGGTGTTTGTATTTATCAAAAATCCGCTGGTTCTCTTCGTCCAAAAAGTGACCGACTTTTTCCATGACGGTGACGGTATCCGTTTTTTCTTTAGGGTGCTGTCCGAGCTGTACCAGTTTACTGAACAATTCCTCCACATTGGTCATGTTGAAATTACCTGCCATGACGAGGTTGCGGCTTCTCCAGTTATTTTGCTTCAAAAATGGGTGACAAGTTTCGATACTGTTTTCTCCGTGGGTGCCGTATCTGAGGTGTCCCAACCATACTTCTCCCGAAAATGCCACGTTTTCTTTCAGCCATTGGGCATTGATCATCCCCTTCTTCCCTCCCAGTTTTTTGGCTTTCTTATATTTCTTATAGATTTTGTCAAAGATATAATTTACTGCCTGGGGCTCGATAGATCGGTACCTGCTGATGTAGCGTGTGCCCGGTTTGGTGTCAAGCTTGATATTGGCTACCCCGGCACCATCTTGTCCTCGGTTGATTTGCTTTTGCATCAAGACATATAGCCTATTTGGTGCGTACAGCGGTGAACCGTACTTCTCAATGTAATATTGGGGCTCCTTCCGAAGCCTGATCATCGCAATACCACATTCATGTTTGATTTGGTCACTCATTGGATTTGTACCGGGTAATTATTTTTTTATGTAAAGGTAAACCATTTTTAGAAGGATATGGAAGTAAAAAAGGTTCGGTTTATATAATATTTTGCAGCAAGCCATATAAAACATTATCCAAACATTTAAGTAGGACTGGTGACCTTTTTTGATTCATGATAAATCTATTTAACTCATCAAGTCTATAGCATCCGGTTCTGAAAAATTTTACCCCTGATCAAAACACTACTTTATTCGACTCTATGATTTGGATTTGGGGAATTTGTCTACAGTTAGGGAACTGACCTCCCCACTTTCAAATTTTAAAACATTGTTTTTGAGCAATAAAGGCCACTTTTACTTTGGCACAGCATGTGCAAAAAGGGTTTTTATGAAACGGACAATAGCAGCATCTTCTCTGGAATTAATAATCCTTGCTACAGAAAGTATAAGCATTAGAAACTTCGAACTTAATGCATGTAAACACCAAGAGGCCAAAGAAGTCCTATTTCATGCCAACAGTCTGGAAAGACAATTTTATAATTAAAGCCAATTTAATAACCGATATACCATAAACCAACTCACTATGAAAACCCGATTTATCATCCCCGCAATGTTTATTCTTGGATTAGGCACTGCGCCTTTGATGGGATATGCCACCATCTCCACAGAAAGCCCATCCGAGATTAAATTTTTTCAGGAAAAGGAAAAAGTGAAAGTAGATCCGGCAAACCTACCTGTTCCCGTAAAAGAGGCTATTTTGAAGGATGAAACATTAAAACCTCTCAAAATCAGTGAAGCATGGCAGGTGATTACTGAAGATGAAATCGATCACTTCGTAATAAAATTTGAAGATGGCGGCGAAGAACTAATTAAGAAATATACAGCCCTAGGAGAAGAGATTGAAGGTTAACCAATCTAAAATTTGTCTATTTTAAAAGCACTGGAATATTCTGGTGCTTTTTTTGTTATCTTCTCAGGTCAAACCGGTTTGAGATGCAGAAAATACTTTTGATAGAAGATGACATTACCTATTCTAGGATTATCCGTAATTTTTTAGAAAAAAATAAATTTGAAGTTCAATCATCTAACAACCTTGCTCAGGCCAAACCATTGATCCAGTCGGGTTGGCCCCAACTGATCATCACAGATTACCGCCTTCCTGATGGAAACGGCCTAGAGCTGCTCGAACAGTCCGGTAAGAAAAACCCAGATATAAAAGTCATCCTGATTACCAATTACTCCGATATCAAAATCGCAGTGAAAGCCATGAAGATGGGAGCTTTTGAATACATTACCAAACCCATCAATCCGGATGAATTGCTGGTAACAGTGAAGGAAGCACTTTTAGGGCATGCGGTACCCAAACCGCAGTCGGCAACCTCCGAAATTAAGGAATTGGATTATGTGAAAGGAAACAGTGCCAACGCTGCCAAGTTGGAAGATTTCATCCAGTTGGTCGCTCCTACGGATTTAAGTGTGTTGATCTTAGGAGAAACAGGTTCGGGAAAAGAATATATAGCGAAGAAAATCCACCAAAATTCAAAACGACAAAACAAACCCTTTGTAGCCATTGATTGTGGTGCATTGAGTACAGAGCTTGCGGGAAGTGAGCTTTTTGGACATATCAAGGGTTCATTTACGGGAGCCCTCGACAATAAAACAGGACATTTTGAGCAGGCAAATGGAGGTACTATTTTTTTGGATGAGGTAGGCAACTTAGGTTATGAGATTCAGATAAAACTCCTACGCGCAATAGAGGAAAGGAAAATCCGGAAAATCGGAGCTAATAAAGAAACAGAAATAGATGTGCGAATCATTGCCGCCACCAACGATGAATTGAAATCAGCAAGTCAGGACGGAAACTTCAGAGAGGATCTCTACCATAGATTGAATGAATTCACGATCAATCTTGAACCGTTAAGAAACCGCAAAGAGGACATCCAACTATTTACCGACCACTTTATCCATCAAAGTAATGAAAAGCTAGGCCGATATGTCACTGGCGTTGACCCAGAGGTGGAAAGGATTTTTATGGAATATTCTTGGCCGGGAAATTTAAGAGAACTAAAAAACATCGTGAGAAGGTCAGTCCTCCTGTGTCATGATAAATTGATTACCAGGGACTTATTGCCAAAAGATCTACTTGAGATAACTACTGAATCCCAGCAATTTCCAACTGATTATAAAAGTAATCTGGTAAACCACGAAAAAGAGACGATAGAAAAGGTGCTGAGAGAAGTTAGGTTTAACAAATCAAAAGCTTCCCAAATGCTCGGGATAGACAGAAAAACACTTTATAATAAAATGGAAAAATACGGACTCAAATGATTTATGAGGCGAGCTCCAAATTCCAATCGGACTGAATTTTTTCAATTACCTGATGGGTTTCCTTCAATAATTTGAGGATGGATTCGGTTGTTTCTACAGTTTTTCCATTCTTCAAAGCTACTTCAATATCAAATGCCAATCGGGCACAATCGATTTTCATCTGGCCTAATCTACTGGACCACTTATGGACAATCTCTCGGATTTTTCCAAAATCCAGATTTCCCAATGCAGCCTCTACATCTTTTGCCTCCTCTTTAGTAACCCAGATAATATCTTGGATGGTTTCCATTAACATAGTGTGGTCACCCATGCAAAACTTGTGTAGGTCAGTTAAATCATATTCTGGCATTATCAAATCGGGCAATTTCTTATTATCATTTTCCTGATTTGAAATTTTTGGTTCTAATCCCAAAAGCAATCCGATCTGGTTGACGATTTCATTTTCATTGAATGGTTTTAAAATCAAGCCATCAAATCCAACGGAATGAATATTTCTCTCCTCCTCCACAAATACATTTGCTGTCATGGCAATTACTGGAAGCATGCGGTATTGCTCCTTGGCACGAAGGATTTTGACCACTTCCAGGCCACTGACTTCCGGCATCTGAATGTCAACGATGGCAATATCGAAGTCAACCGGAATAAATTTATTCTTGAAATGCACACCTCCATTGATATCGATTACCCGTGCCCCTTTGCTCTCGAGGATCATTTTGAGCAATTGTAGCCCAATAGCATCATCATCCACCACAAGCACTTTCATTCCTTCAAGTGAATAATCTAATAACTGATCAGTTTCTTTTTGCATGGCCTCTACTTGTTCAGAAGGAAGATCAATTAAAATAACAGTCCCTCTGCCAACTTCACTTTCCACCCGAATAGTCCCCTCCAATTTGTCAATCATTTTTTTGACAATTGCCAAACCGAGACCGGTACCTCCAAATTTCCTGTTGATTGCGGTGTCTCCTTGATTAAATTCCTTGAAAATATGTTGCTTAATTTCAGGCGTCATTCCCATTCCGGTATCTGAAATTTGGATCCTGAGAAGTTTGTGGGCCCAAGATATATCTACTTTGATCCCTCCGCTTTGGGTAAACTTAAGTGAGTTGCCCAAAAGGTTGTTCATGATCTGATTAATCCTTAATTGATCTCCTAGGAGCCAATTCTCTTGTGGAAGATCGATGTTCCAATTGAAATACAGATTCTTTTCCTGAGCCTTCAATTCAAAAAATCTTTTGATGGAAATAAAAAGTCTCCCGGCATCAAAAGGTTCTTTTACAATATGGATTTGTCCTGCTTCAAGCTTAGAAAAATCAAGGATGTCATTGACTACTGACAATAATGTATCTGAAGCGAAGCCTATCCGCTCTACAAATTCTTTAGGATTGCCTTTGAGACCCGATTTTTCTAAAGCTTTTTGGTAACCCTGAATGGCATGGAGAGGGTTTCTGATTTCATGGCTCATGTTGGCAAGAAAGTCCTGCTTTGTTTTTGCCAAGATATCAGAATTTCTTTTGGCTTCCTCTAATTTTTCGCGGTACAAGTTTGCTTTATCCACTTCCTGCAAGATGCTGTACACAAAGCCTAAAGACCCAACAACACCCAAAAAAACCAAAATTCCCAAAATCCAAGAAACCGTATAGGTAAGCTGGTAAGCAGACTGATTTTGGTTATTATATTCATTCAGCAATTCGGTCTGAAGTTCAGAAACCATTTTCTGGATTTGTGAAAAAATTTCAGTGTTTTTAGCAATAAGACTTGCTTCCAATTGTTGAAATCTGTTTTGAAGACGCTGCTCGTCCTTATAGATTTTTTCTACAGTTGACCTGATGGCAAGTAATGTGGAATCCTGATTTCCAGAGTTAACCGGTAATGGTTGCTTAGCAGCGGCCTCTACTTGGCGGATATCTTCGGCGATTTCAATAAGTTCTTCTTCAAAATCAAAATCTTCTTGCTCATCAAGTTCTACTACCTCCTCTTCAGGTTCAACAGCTGCTATTCCAATCGTATCCGGTTCATCGGCTTTTGGATTTAAGGAGGATAGCAAATCCTTGGGTCTAACTTGTCCCAAAAACTGCAAGTCGCTCAACTCCTGCTGTCTCTTGATCCGGATTTCAATCCCTTTTAGGGCTTCTGCGGTAAAATTCCTATTAGCAAGGTAATTTCTAACCTCTTCTAAGCCTGCAAAAACTACCATCAATTCAGAAATGGTCAAGCTGATTTCATCCAAGGTCTTGATTTCAGTTGAATCTTGGGTGTTAGACTTCAACCATTCCAGTCTTTCTTTGACTCTTTTTCTAGTGACTTCCGAAACGGAATCTTTGTCAGAAGTCCGTTCGGTTTTATTGATGTCCAAGACATAAACATCAGCCATGAGTCCGTTCAATTGCTGGAGCTTTTCATTGGGTTCGGTAAGGTCCTGAACAGTATCAAGTAGATTTCGGATGCTGAAATATGTGACGGCACTTACACCAAGAACCAAAAAAAACGCCAGGATAAACCCTGTTACAACTTTCCCTCCGACCCGATATTTTTCTTTGAGGCGCATCTATGCATTTTTATCCTTTCCAAAATGGCAATAATTGTTCCATTGTCTTCTTTCTGATTAAAAGAAACATCTAGAATGGAAGGATAATATAGGTAAATTTAGACAGTTCTCAATTCAATATAAGGCACCCATTCTTCTGCATGCCTTTCCGCATATTCTGCCAAAAAAAATCCCAAACTAGGTTTAAATGGTTGGGATCTGAGCTGCATTCCTGCCTGCTCTGGAGTTTTATCGCCTTTGTACACATTGCAGCGGTGACAGGCTGACACGAGATTGATCCAATTAGATTTTCCGCCTTTGGACCTAGGTACGACATGGTCTAATGTCAATTGTTTTTTTGATCCACAATACTGGCATTCATGACTGTCTCGCCTAAAGATATTTGTCCTGTTGAGCAATACACCTTTGTAAGGAATATTTTTGTATTCATTAAGTCTGATTACTGCCGGATATCTGAAACTTTTGGTTACGGTCCTGATGGTCAAGTCTTCATAAAAAGTCAGACAACTCACTTTTTCCAAGTAAGTCAGGACGAAGGCTTTTTGGACTGTCACCACAGCAACAGGTGAGTGATCCAAGTTTAAAACCAAAACACGTCTTTCCATAATGCCCTAATATAAAATCTTTGCTTGGAAAAACCTGTTGTAGTATACAAATGTTTCAAAACTTCATTTTAGCCAACTCTCTTTTAACATCTTTTTCTTTGATGTCTTCCCGCTTGTCATGCAGTTTTTTGCCTCGGGCTACTGCAATTTCCATTTTAGCCAATCCTTTGTCATTGATAAAAATCCTTATTGGAATTATTGACAATCCTTTTTCAGAAAACTTGGTCTCTATTTTTTCTAGTTCTCTTTTGTTCAACAATAACTTTCGCTCTCTGACAGCTTCGTGGTTATAGCTTGACGCCATTGAATAGGGAGCAATATGCATCTGCTTGACATACAATTCTTCTCTCTGAAAGTAACAATATGCTTCAGTAAGTGACACTTTCCCTTCGCGCACAGATTTGATTTCCGTCCCACTAAGGACAATGCCTGCAGTGTAAGTATCTAGGAACTCAAATTCATGACTCGCCTTCTTGTTCCTGATGTTGATGATTTTATCGAATTTGTTCTTTTTGGTAACGGCCATGCTTGGTTTTACTATTTGTAATGGTTGTAATTGTTGTAGTGGTTGTAATTGTTGTAGTGGTTGTAGTGGTTGTAGTGGTTGAAGTTGTTGTCTGCTACGCGTTGTAGGGTTGTCGATATGGTTAATTGGTTAATCGATAAGAATCTTTGAGGTCTCTTTTTGACTTCGAAGGTTTTTGGTTAATAGTTGACCGCATGGTCCCTGAGCGAAGTCGAAGGGCTCGCTTCTTGATACTCGATAATAAATAGAGATTTCTCGGTCGTGCCTCCTTCGAAATGACAAAGAAAACCTTTTCCTTTAGCATAGACTTGTACTTTAATTAGGCACAACTGCAAACTGAGACTGAACACTGCTACTTCTTTTCTTCTTGATACTCGATACTTGATACTATTCTAAATTTTCATCCTGGCTTCCGGCACGACATCAAGCCCACAAAATTCTCCTTTGAGATATTTGAAATGTGCGGCCATGGCAATCATAGCAGCATTGTCAGTGCAATATTCGAATTTTGGTACATATACTTTCCAACCGTATTTGGCAGCAAGATGATTCAATTCCTCTCTCAATCCCGAGTTTGCTGATACCCCGCCGGCAATGGCGATTTCTTTGATTTTGTGTTCCTTTGATGCTTTTACAAGTTTCTGGGAAAGCATTTTGATCAAAGTGTACTGAACAGATGCACAGATATCAGCTAGGTTTTCATTTATGAAATTTGGGTTTTCCTTCAGGTTATCTCTAAGAAAATATAGAACGGCAGTTTTGATCCCCGAAAATGAAAAACTCAAACCCGGCATATCTGAAACGGGAAATTTGAAAGCATTTGGATTGCCTGATTTTGCATAGCGATCGATCAATGGTCCACCGGGATAAGGCAGTCCGAGGAGTTTTGCTGTTTTGTCAAACGCCTCCCCGACCGCATCATCTGACGTCTCCCCTATCACCTCCATGTCCAGATAGTCTCTGACCAAAACTAGTTGGGTATGGCCTCCACTCACTGTCAGACAGATAAAAGGAAAGGATGGTTTTGGGTCTTCAATATAATGTGCCAAAATATGCGCCTGCATGTGGTTGACATCTATCAAAGGGATTTCAAGGGCAAATGCTAAAGATTTGGCAAAGGATACACCAACTAGTAGCGACCCTATCAATCCCGGCCCTCGGGTAAAAGCAATCGCTGAAAGCTCCTGTTTGCTGATTCCCGAAGATTCAAGCGCTTCATGGACGACCGGAATCAGGTGTTGTTGGTGTGCACGTGAGGCAAGTTCAGGAACTACACCCCCATATTTTTCGTGTACCGATTGCGTGGCGATGATATTATTAAGTATTTTGCCATCAGAAATGACCGACGCCGACGTTTCATCACAAGATGATTCAATAGCCAGAATATTTATCTTCATTTCGCTTGCCTCTTGGAAAAGAACCCCAAAGTTACGGAAAAATTAATGAAAGCCTTTAGGGTGTTCTTCAGGTTGGTTCTTATACTTTTTGTGCTTTTACTATTGCTAGTGGTAGCTGTTCAGATCCCGGTGATACAGACAAAAATCACCAAATCATTTACCGAATACCTCAGCAAAAACACCGGCTTTAAAACCAGTATTTCGAAAGTCCGGATCAGGTGGTGGGATGCCATCAGCCTTCAGGATGTGGTAATCTACGACCACCATGACAGCTTGATGGTGGACCTGGAGGATGTTTATATTGATTTTTCTATTTCGGGACTATTGGATAGAAACAATCCCGGAGTAGACCAGATCAAATTAGAAAAAGGAACGATTAGGCTTCTCTTCCATCCGGAGGAAGATTTTATCAATATTGCTGAGTATTTGTACCAAATAAACCTTCTCTTCCCAGGTGCGCCACGGGATCCAAACAAAAAAGCCTCTAGGTTTGGTATCAAAAACATCAGTCTCAAAGAGGCAAACTTGGATATCATCAATTATGGCAGTGCTCCGGTGGAGAGCGGATTTGATTTTAACACACTTCAGTTTCGGAACCTCATCGCTGATGCGGACGACTTTTACGCTGAAGGACCGACTATAGGCATCAAAGTCAATTACCTGCGGGGATTAGAATCTACGTCAGGACTTGTTTTTCAGCAGTTGAAAACTGATTTTACTTTCAGCTCAACATTCATGGAGTTTGACGATTTGTATTTGAGGTCTAATAGAACAGAGATCAAAAACTACCTTAAATTCAGTTATCCTTCTACCAAAAGCCTTTCAAATTTCATCCATGAAGTTACTATCTTGGCAAGGCTGGATGAATCTGCCTTGGATATCCAAGATTTGAAATACTTTACAGATGGCCTTACTAATATTGAAGACCGGATTTTTATCTCAGGTGAATTTGAAGGCACTGTAGATGACCTTTCATCTGAGGAATTATTGGTAAGGTTCGGAGAAAAAAGTGCCTTATTTGGAAAATTCAAAATCGATGGACTCCCCAATATTGACAGTACATTTTTTGAATTGTCCCTAGTCAACTCGGTTCTTAACAGCAAAGACCTTTCACCATATATCAGTGAAGAGGCGAGGAAAGAAATCAACAAATTTAAGGATGTGCGATTTGATACGGATTTTTCAGGTTACATCAGTTATTTTACCGCAAATGGAAATTTCCGAACCGGAATCGGTGATATTATCGGAAGGCTCAGTTTCAAAACAGAGAAAAACAATCCAACTTTTACCGGAAGGCTACAATTAAATAACCTAGACATCGGTGTATTGCTCGAAGACAGGGAAAGATTCCAAAAAGTCACCTTGACCGGACAAATCCGTGGAACCGGACTAACATTGGAAACTGCTCTTCTGCAGGTAGATGCCAATATAAAAAGCGCCGGAATCAATGGCTATAATTATGTAGACATTGTAACTGACGCTACTTACGGAAAGGACTTATTCAGAGGAAATCTAAAAGTAAACGACCCCAATCTTAAAGGCGAACTGAGTGGCGTCTTGGACTTGAGAGAAGGAAAAGATTCTGTTCGTATGACGGTCAAATTGGATACTGCCTTTCTCAAAGAGTTAAATTTTGTGGAAAAAGACGCCTTTGTAAGCGGAAGAATAGCTATAGATACCAAGGGCGTCACCTTGGATGACATCGAGGGAATAGCAAGGTTCAGTGATGTGAATTTAAGCTACGAAGGCAGAAATTTATTCGTAGACAATTTTTATTTCCAATCACTTTTCACAGATGAATCTAGGGTAATCTCCCTTAACTCTGACTTGCTCGTGGCAGGTATCTCGGGAAAATTTAAGGTAAGGCAACTTCTGGAAGACATCCAAAACCTAAGCCAACAATACCTTGCCATCCTGACAAATTCAGATGAAAAAATCTCGCTGCGTGCGGATGCCAATGAGGAACCATATAGCATTGACCTCAACCTCAAATTCATTGACATCAATCCCATTATCAACCTTCTGGAACCGAGGGCAACAATATCAAAAAATACCATCATAGAAGGTGCCTTTTACCAAACGCCTAACAACACCATTTTCAATTTTTTTTCCAGTGTAGATACCATTTATTATGATGGGAATTTCCTCTACGAGACCAATCTTGATTTCAATACTTCAAAGCTGATCAACAGCTCTGAGGTTTTGGCATCCTTTTATATTTTCTCCAAAAAGCAAGAACTCAATTCCGGTCTAAAATTTAATAACCTCGCTATTGAAGCCATTTGGGATGAATCAAGTATTGATTTTAGGTATGACCAAGACCAGTTGGAGACCGGAAGTTATGTCCGGGTCAAAAACGAAATTACGATCTACCCAGACCATACAACGGTGGTTTTTGAACCATCAGAGCTCAAAATTCTGAATAAGATATGGCGTTTTGATGAGGATAACAGCATTTATATTGCACAAAAATCTTTCCTGTTTGACAACATCAAGCTATTTAACGGTGACCAATTTATTGCACTCAACGGAACCATTTCTCCAAATCCAAATGAAATGCTTGGACTTGAGATCCATGAAGTGAATATGGATTTTCTGAATACTTTGAGTACAAAGGAATTCAGTGGTCTTGCAAATGGAAACTTCGGATTCACCAATTTTTATGAATCTATAGGGATCAATGGACAGATTAATATAGATGAATTGTACATCAATAATTTTTTGGTTGGGAATATCGATGCTGCCACTTTCATTGCTGACCAACTGATCAATATCGAAATAAGCAATATCCGAAATGGAAAAAAGGTGATTTCCATTGATGGGTTTTTGGGCAGTTTTGACGACCAACTTCAGCTTAACGCAAAATTGAACGAAGCTGATTTATCTATCTTAGAACCCTTTCTTTCCAATTATATCACTAGAATGGGAGGAACTGTTTCCGGTGAATTTGAGATTGGAGGTTCAATTCCTTTTCCTGTTGTGATCGGAAACGGGTTGGTGACCGGTGGAACATTGCTTGTCAATTATCTCAAAACCCAATACACTATAGACGGCAACCTGATATTCAATA
Organism: Aquiflexum sp. TKW24L; assembly: GCF_023502205.1. Lineage (GTDB taxonomy): Bacteria > Bacteroidota > Bacteroidia > Cytophagales > Cyclobacteriaceae > Cognataquiflexum. The sequence goes on from NZ_JAMFLG010000004.1 coordinate 184,462, forward strand.
CCAATGAAATCAGCTTTAGAGAACTGACTCTCAGAGACACCAATGGAAACCGTGCCAGGATGAGAGGAGGAATTTCACATGATTATTTCACGGATTTTATACTCGACATCTCTTCCACGCTGGATAATTTTCAGGTCCTCAATACCGGTTCCAAAGATAACGAGCAGTTTTATGGGACTGCTTATGTGACAGGAACACTGAATATTTTTGGTGCTGCCAATAACCTTGATATCACGGCCCGAGCTACCTCCCAAAGGAATACGAGGATATTTATTCCTTTAGGATCAAAGAGCTTCGAAGCACAAGAAGATTATATCAATATCATCAATGTCCTCGATACCACAAGAATGATTTCTTTGGAGGAAACTATCGAAAAACTGGATATCAGCAATGTGCGGATGAACTTCACCTTTGATGTCACGCCTGATGCCTATACCGAAATCCAGATTGACCCAAGGACTGGGGAAACAATCCAAGGACGCGGACGAGGGGTATTGACGATGAACATTGATACTCAGGGAAATTTTTCTATGTCAGGAAATTATGAAATCACAGAAGCCAAGTACAACTTTTCACTTTATAATATCTTGCGAAAAGAATTTATTGTGCAGCCCGGTGGTAGGATTTCGTGGTTTGGCGATCCATATGAAGGAGTGATGGACCTAAGTGCTTATTATTTAGAAAGTATTTCACTTCAAAGTCTTCAGACAAACCAAAACGCCGCTGTGGAAGATCCCGCCATGAGAAGAAGGTTTCCGCTAAAAGTTCTCATGAACCTCAAAGGCCAAATTCTATCACCTGAGATTACATTCAATTTTGACTTTGCAGAGTTCCCGACAGAAGGAAATATCCAGACCTATATCTCAGCATTCCAAAATCGGATTGCCAATGATGAACAGGAGAAAAACAGGCAGGTATTTTCTGTTATCATGATGAGATCGCTGTCTCCCGAAGGCCAATTCAGTGGAGTCAGCAACATCGCTACTTCTAACTTAAGCCAATTGCTTTCTTCCCAGCTCAACAGCTTTATCGCTCAAGTGGATCAAAATCTGGAAGTTGATATCAACTTGGCAAACCTTAACCAAAGTGCTTTGGAAACTTTCCAGCTACGGGTAGCTTACACATTTTTGGATGGCAGGCTAAGGGTGTCAAGGGATGGTGGTTTTACAGACCTGCAGGGCAATGCCGATCTTAACAGTATCGCCGGTGACTGGCAGGCTGAGTATATGATCACCCAGGATGGTCGCTACAGGTTGCGGGTCTATAACCGTAATAATTTCAATACCTTCACCTCACTTTCATTGGCGAGAAATGTCGCCACTTACGGAGTGTCCGTATCTCAAAACCTATCGTTCAATAATTTTGGTGAACTTTGGGTCAGGATCAGAAACAAAGAAAAGCAAAAGCTTAGGATCAATGACCAAGATGATTATTTGAGGTATGACAAGGGAGAAGATGAAGATTGGAAAAACATCCCCTTAGACAGCTTGGAAAGTAAAGTGAGTCCTTTGGATTACCAGATGGATCCACCGATAAAAAATATTCCAAAAGGCAAAAAGGATTGAAACAATTTCGGTCCAAGAATCTTCTAAGCTGAAAGGACGTTAACAATTATGGAAAAAATCAGCCTATTTTGGTTCAGGAGAGATTTGAGGTTGGAGGACAATACCGGTCTGTATTATGCTTACATGCATGAGAAAAATGTCTTGCCACTCTTTATTTTTGACATCGATATTTTAGACAAACTCGAAGACAAGAATGATGCAAGAGTTGGATTTATCCATTCGCAAATCTTGAATCTGAGAGAGGAATTTAAAAAATTCGGAAGTACGATTTTGGTAAAATATGGGAAGCCTATTGACATTTTCCGCCAACTTTTAGCAGAATTCGACATTCAGAATGTCTATACTAACCGCGACTACGAGCCCTATGCAAAAGTACGCGACCAATCCATCAAAGACTTACTAAAAGAAAAAGAGATTCAGTTTTTGGACTTCAAAGACCAAGTCATCTTCGAAAAGGAAGAAATCGTCAATGGCAGCGGGGAATTTTACAAAGTCTTTACACCTTACAGCAGAGTGTGGCTAGAAAAATTCAGCAAAGCAGCTATCCAACTTTTGCAGCTTGATCCTAATAAAAACAACTTTTATCAGTCACCTCCACTACCTATCCCGAGTCTATCGGATATGGGTTTTAAGAAATCTGACATCCAAATTCCATTTTTGGATATAGACAAACCTTTGATCCAAAAATACGATTCACTCCGGAATTTCCCAGGAATCAAGGGAACCTCAAGGCTTGGAATTCACTTAAGGTTTGGGACCATCAGCGTCAGAAAACTTGCTCTAGAAGCCTCAAAACTCAATGCAACATACCTCAATGAATTAATCTGGAGAGAATTTTATATGATGATCCTCCACAATAATCCCCGAGTGGTAAATCAAGCTTTTAAACCACAATATGACAAAATACCTTGGAGGAATGCTGAGGAAGATTTTGAGAAATGGTGTGAAGGCCGGACCGGTTATCCGATCGTAGACGCCGGCATGCGGGAGCTTAATGCCACCGGTTTTATGCACAATAGAGTAAGAATGATAGTCGCCAGTTTTCTCACCAAACATCTTTTGATTGATTGGCGATGGGGAGAAGCGTACTTTGCTGGGAAATTGTTGGATTTCGAATTGTCTTCCAACAATGGAGGTTGGCAATGGGCCGCAGGAACGGGTACGGATGCACAGCCTTATTTCAGGGTTTTCAATCCAGAATCCCAAACCGAAAAGTTTGACAAAGACCTCCTATATATTAAAAAATGGGTACCAGAATATGGGACATCCGATTATCCAAAGCCTATGGTCGACCACAAATTTGCACGGGAAAGAGCCATAGAAACATACAAAACAGCATTGAACACATGAACATAGGAGACAAAGTCCGTTTGCTTCACGGCAACGAACAAGGAGTTATAGTAAAAATATCCGCAAGCGGACGGGTGGAAGTGGAGATCGAAGACGGGTTCCGTATCCCTGCAATGAAGAATGAGATTGTAGTCATTTCCAGTGCTGAAAAGCAATATTTCGGCGAGTCTAAGGAAATTGTGGCCGACCAGCCTAGTTCCTTTTCGAAGATCAAAACTTCAAAAGAAGATGGCTTGTTTCTCGCTTATCTTCCTCTCAATGACAAAGACCACAGCATCTACATTAGCAATAATACCGACCGGGACTATCTCCTGATGGCTACTGAAGTCTATGGCGGCAATGGACAAACCATTTTTTCAGGATTGATCAAAAAGAAAATTTCCCAGAAACTGGGCGAAAAATCCATCCACGATTTTGAGGAATGGCCGATGCTATTGGTACAGTTTTTCCCCATCCATCCCAAAATCGAGAAGATGGAACCTTCTTTTGAGAGAAGGCTAAAATTTAAGGCTTCTTCCTTTTTCAAAAGCCGTGGAACTGCACCTATTTTGGACAAAAGTGGCTATGTGTTCAAGCTTTCAGATCAGACTAAAGAAATTGACATCCAAAAACTAAACGAACAGCTAAACACGGAAAAAACCATTCCGGTGATTAAATTTCAAAAGCCACCAAAAGAAATTGACTTACATATAGAGCAGCTGACAAAGGATTTTTCACAAATGAGCAATACCGAAATGCTCCGTCTTCAGATAGAGACTTTCGAAAAAAATATCAATTACGCCATTGCCTCCGGTATGGATGAAATCACCTTTATCCATGGAATAGGCAATGGCGTACTTCGAAAAGAAATACACAAGTATTTGAGCCATTTGGGAAATATTAAGTATTTTCAGGACACACAAAAAAGCCGGTTTGGATACGGTGCAACTTTGGTCAGAATCTCTTAAGCCATGCAAGGAAAGGTTTCCCCCATTTTCAGGTTGTTTACCCAACAGTTTGAAGACGCAAAATCAGCTTTTTTATCCTTGAGCAAGAGGTACAGGGGGAAAAAATCCGGTGAATTGGAGCAAAAAATGATTTTCCTCGAAATCTACGTGGAATTACTTTCTCGAATTCATTTCAAAGAAGAAAACCTTAAGTTCGTATTATTTACTCCTTTCAAAAAAATCTTCAAAGGGCTCAAGAAAACCAAGCACCTCAAAATGATCATGAGGCAAATGGAGGCAGTCAAAATGAAGGACAATGTCGTGTTCAACTCCTACACAAAAGCGCTGGAAACAGAAAAAAACAAAATTTATGCTGAGGTGTATGATTTAATTTTATCAGCCCCATTGCAGATTTGGGAGGAACTATTTGAAGCAGTCTATCAGTACAGCAAAAACCTAAAGCCATTGATGATCAATACAGCAACTACTCAGATCATCAGTGAGGAGTTGGAATATTTTAACCTTGACAACAAAACGAAACTCGACACCAAAGCACTCAAGGACATATATGAAGGTATCCGGACCATTACCGCTTTGGAAAACCTCCGGATTGAATCCGGCTTCAATCCGATTTTTGTCAAAGAAGTACATGAGAGGATGAGCGAACTACAGAAAGACCTTTTGGTATGGTATGAAAACCATCTCTTTTTGCAGCATTTGACAGGGTTTTTAACTGACAAAGAAAATATATCCAAAAAATACATCGACCTATTAGCTTCCCTCCAACAAAATAAAAAATCAAATACCGCTAAAGTTGAATTGAAGTGTAGGGAATTGTTTGAAAGGATTTTAGAATAAAAATCAAAATCAATTCATAAATCCAAATGAACCTATGTAGTACTCGATTACTTTTAAACTAAAAAAGCCAGTCAGATATGTATGTAAATAGAAATTACAGCTTGAAGATGACCTTCAAATGGTCCAGAAAACCTTTTTACTATGGAGTTGCTTATGCCGCCGTTATTACCATCCTTTACCAGATCACTGAAATCAAATTTACCCTGCCTTGGGAACCCATCAGCATCATAGGCATTGCGGTTTCGTTTTACCTAGGTTTCAAAAACAACTCCTCCTATGACCGTACATGGGAGGCTAGGAAAATCTGGGGAGCTATCGTCAATGACAGTAGGACATTTGCTACAGCAGTCCTGACATTATTAAATGAGATTCCAAACGAGAACACCGAAGAAATAAAAAAAACCATCATCTACAGACATTTGGCATGGGTAATCTCCCTAAGACACATGTTGAGGAACCCAAAAACCTGGGAGCATAAGTTTGGTCCAAAAAACATCGTTTTCGTTCCTACTTATGCCGAAATCCTGAAAAATGGTCTCGATAAGGAACTGGAAGTATACCTGTCAGAATCTGAGCTGCAGCATTTCAAAACCAAATCAAATATTCCCTCTCAAATCCTCAAAAGACAATCAGATGTTATCAACGAATTGAGACTAAAGGGATTAGTCAGTGATTTCAAACAAGTTTGGTTTCACCAACTGATAGGCAGACTTTATGACAATCAGGGCATGTCGGAAAGGATCAAAAACTTTCCCCTTCCCCGGCAATATGCCTCAGTTGCCCTTTGGATGACCTATGTTTTTTGTGCACTGATCCCCTTTGGGTTGTTAGACATTTTTTTGAAGTCAGATGAGCTATGGTTCTGGATGACGATTCCATTTTCAGGAATGATCATTTGGATTTTTTTCCTGATGGAAAGAATTGGGGATTACTCCGAAAATCCCTTTGAAGGTGCCTACAATGATGTACCTATTTCGTCCATCACCAGGGGAATAGAAATCGATTTGAGAGAAATGCTCAACGATGAAAATATTCCTAAACCTTACCCCGTGGAGAATGGGTTTTTGATGTAAATTCACGGCATCACGGACAGCCAGAATTCCGTGGTTCCATTCTTATGTCCCTAATTTTCAAAACCGCCGAAACCTATGAGGAATTTGTAGGCATCCTTGACCTGCAGCAAGAAAACCACATCAAAAACTTGGATTCCCTTGATCAGGGATTCGTCTTTGCGGAGCATAGTGTAGAAGATCTTTGGAAGATGAGTTCCTATGCACCACATATCATTGCAAAAGATGACGAATATGTCGCGGCCTATATCCTCGCGATGACGGTGGATTGCAAAGAAGACATTGAGATGTTGATCCCCATGTTTGAAGAGTTTGACCAATTGGAATACAAAGGTGTTCCGCTTTCGGAATACAATTACCTCGTCGTCGGGCAAGTCGCTGTGGACAAAGGGTATCGTGGACAGGGGATTTTTGACCAATGCTATGAATTGTACAGAGAAGTCCATGGGGACAATTTCGATTTTGCCATCACAGAAATTTCCGAGCGCAACTATCGTTCCCTTGCAGCCCATTACCGCGTCGGTTTCCGCGAACTCAGCCGCTACCCCAATGCCGATGGAGAAGAGTGGATTATTGTGGTGTGGGATTGGATGGAGTGAGATGGAATGGACTACAGCGAAATTTGCGTCCCCCTCAATTAATTACTCTGTTTTTTTGAAGGATACTTTTTATTTCCCCCTATGCCTCTTAATCAGCACTTCCATCACTTCATCGAGTTCGATTTCTTTTGCTTCGAGGAGGATAAGGTAATGAAAAAGCAGGTCGGCTGCTTCTCCTAAAAATAAGTCTTTGTTGTCATCTTTGGCTTCAATCACGATTTCGACTGCTTCCTCTCCTACTTTTTGAGCGATCTTGTTGATGCCTTTTGCAAAGAGCGATGCTGTGTAAGATTTTTCTGTTGGGTTGTTTTTGCGGTCTTTGATGATGTCCCTGAGTTGGTCGATGAAAAGTGTTTTACTTTTATTTTCTTCAGCAAAGCAGGTATCATCTCCTTTGTGACAAACAGGTCCGACAGGATTGACCCTGACCAGAAGTGTATCATTATCACAATCGAGTTTTATTGATTTGAGCATCAGGAAGTTGCCGGAGGTTTCCCCTTTGGTCCAAAGCCGCTGTTTGGTCCGACTGTAAAAAGTAACTTTTCCGGTAGATATGGTCAGGTCCAAAGACTCTTGGTTCATGTAACCAAGCATGAGGACTGCACCTGTCACTTCATCCTGTATAATCGCTGGCACGAGTCCATCTACTTTGTCAAAATCTATATTTAGGTTATTCATTACTATTTTCTTGTAATATTTAATTTTCTGATATTCTGAAATAAGGTAGAAATAAGGTGGAAACAAGGTAGATATAAATAGAAATAAGGTCAATAGGTGAAGCTTATTTCAATTGCTTTCGCAAAGCATATTTCTACGTTATTTCAGTTTTATTTCCATTTATTTCGCAAAGCATATTTCAACATTATTTCAGTTTTTATTTCGCGAAGCATATTTCAACTGTGTTTCTTTAAACAGATATAAAGTGGAAATAAGGTAGATATCAATAGAAATTAGGCCAGGCGGAGAAGCTTATTTCAATTTATTTCGCGAAGCATATTTCTACGTTATTTCAGTTTTATTTCCATTTATTTCGCGAAGCATATTTCTACCTTATTTCGGTTTTTATTTCGTGAAGCGTATTTCTACTATATTTCATTTATTTACTTCCTTATTGAGATTCCCTCACTGGTTAAATAAGCTTTGAGTTCAGGAATTGGGATCTCTTTAAAGTGGAAGATACTTGCAGCTAATGCAGCATCTGCCTTGCCAAAGGTAAATACATCTTTGAAATGTCCGCTATTTCCCGCCCCACCGGAAGCAATGACTGGAATCGAAAGCATCGAAGAAATCTCTGCGGTAATCTCATTGGCAAATCCCCCTTTTGTACCGTCATGGTCCATAGAAGTCAGTAGGATTTCTCCAGCACCACGGTCACAGACTTCCTTTGCCCATGCTTGGGTTTGCAGTATGGTCGGCTTTCTCCCCCCATGGGTATGGACAAAGTCTATCCCATCCAAATTTCGGGTATCAATTGCTACGACGACACATTGACTGCCAAATTCCTGCGCCATCTCATTGATGATCTGAGGATTGTTGACAGCCGCTGAATTGATGGAAATTTTGTCCGCACCGGCGTTGAGCAGCACTTTTACATCTTCTACAGTGGAAATTCCACCTCCTACGGTAAATGGGATATTGATGGCTTTCGCAATCTTGGTAACCAACTCGGCCAAGGTTTTTCGCTTGTCGACTGTGGCGGTGATATCCAAAAATACCAGTTCGTCGGCCCCTTCATCAGAGTAAATCTTGGCCAACTCTACCGGATCTCCTGCATCGCGCAACTGGACAAAATTTACTCCTTTGACTGTTCTGCCGTCTTTGATATCAAGGCAGGGGATTATTCTTTTTGTTAACATTTTTTTAAGACAAAATACAGGAGACTTGAGACAAGAGACAAAAGAGCCCAGTAATAAAAGGCATGAATCTAGAGCAAAAGATTTGAGCCCCGAAATGGAGAATTGAGTCAAATGATTCACTCAATTATTAAAGTTTTAAAAGAAGTTCGGTCTCAACTTTTCAACCTTGAAACCTTCCTAACTTTCAAATTTTTTAATTAACCTTTCTTCCTTTTAACCAAAATCGATCATGGGAAAATTCCCAAATCCATGTAGCTGACTGAGATTCTTTCCAATGCCAATATAAATCCGGCAGTCCGGAGACTTTTGATGTTTTTTTCTTGTCTCACTTTATTCATGGCATGATATGCATTGACCATGGTTTCTTCCAAACCGGAAAGTACCAAGTCCCTTTCGGAAGCACCTCTAATCAGTCCTTCTTTTTCATCATCTGTAAATTCCTCTCCGGTTGCATTTTCGATCGTTCCAAGAAGCTTTCTGTATTTTTCTTGGTCATATCGTTTTTCGAGTTTACCGAAAGAGACGCGGGAAAGGTTTTTGAGCCATTCAAAATACGAGACTGTAACCCCACCGGCATTCAAGTACATATCAGGTATAATCATGATCCCTTTTTCAAGAAGAATTTTCTCAGCTTCTTGGGTTACCGGTCCATTTGCAGCTTCTCCGATGATCTTGGCTTGGATCTTGGCAGCATTATCTTTTGTGATCTGATTTTCTAAGGCTGCAGGCACTAGGATATCACAGGCATAGGTCAGCAATTCTTTACTTTTCTCGACAAATACTCCCGATGAATACCCTTTGAATCCACCTGTTTGGGTTTGGTATTTTTTCAAGGACTCAATATTGATTCCCTTTTCATCGAAGATTCCGCCGTTCCATTCTGCGACTGCGATCACTTTCGCTCCAGCTTCACTTAAGTATTTGGCAGAATAAAATCCGACATTACCAAGACCTTGGATGATTACAGTTTTTCCTCTCAGTCCGGTACTCAAACCAAGTTTAGCCATATCCTCAGCTACACCCACAGCCTCTCTGATTCCAAAATAAACACCTTGCCCTGTGGCTTCTGTCCTACCGTCGATCCCGTGTTGGGAAAGGGGCTTGCCGGTCACGCATCCTTTGGCATTGATGACTTCGGGATTAAAGGCCTCATAAGTATCGACAATCCAAGCCATTTCTCTTGCACCCGTTCCGTAATCAGGAGCCGGAACATCGATAGCCGGACCGATAAATTTTTTCTTGATCAATTCGGAAGTATATCTTCTGGTAATCCTTTCGAGCTGGTTGGCAGTATATTTCTTTGGATCCAAGCTTACCCCACCTTTAGCACCTCCAAAAGGCACATTCACCAAGGCACATTTGTATGTCATCAGAGCGGCAAGACCCTTCACTTCTTCCTCATCCACATGGTCACTATATCTGATTCCCCCTTTGCAAGGGAGTTTATGGTGGGAATGCTGGATTCTGAATCCGGTGAGAGTTTCATATGTCCCGTCATCGTTTCGGATAGGGAAATGAAATTTGTATATACTGTTACACTCTTTGATTTGCTCCAATAATCCCGGATGAATATCCATGTGCTTGGCAGCTTCGTCCACAAACCCACAAACATCCTGAAATAAACTGTATTCGGTCTTTTTGATCATAAAAACTGGTATTTTGGTTACGGGTCGAAGATACAAATCATTTGACTGAAGTCCTTAATTGGCAGGAATGATATTTCTCAAGATTGCCCAGATATCATCCAAAAAAGTAAAAGGTACCAAAACCTGGTCGGGGCTTTCTCCCATCCGCACTAGCACGAGATTTTGTGAAGGGATCACGCAAACGTATTGTCCATCTTTGCCCATGCCACAATACATATCATCTGGAGCATTTGGTGCATAGGATCCGGGGACTTTGATTTGAACAGTCGGAGGCATAAAAGAGTCTGTGCCATTCAGCCACCAAAGATAGCCGTAGCCTTGGTTGATATTTTGGGAGGGGCTGACCATGTCTTTTAGGAAGTTTTTGTCTTTGATGATGCTTTCTCCATCCCAGTCACCATTCGCCAAAATCAAAAGCCCAAATCTCGCCATCGATCGGGCATCGCTGAAAAAAACATTGTTGAATTCGATCCGCTGCCATGCTCCGGTCATACCAATTTTTGACCCGAGTTTTTCATTGAAATATTGGGGAAAGGTTTGCCCTGTTCCACCTTCAATCACTTTATCCAAAAGCGTGTAGGGAGCATTGTGGTATGCCCACCTTGTGCCAGGTTCAGCTTTATAGCGGAGCGCCTCCGGCGAAAAATTATCCCGACTAGCCACTCCATCGTCCAAGCCGGAGGTCATGGTCAACTGGTGCCAGACTTTGATTTTGACTTCTTGGGTGGGAGTTAAAGATGTCCAGCCTTTTCCCATATAATCAGAACTTGGTTTTTGGATGTCCAGCTTTCCTTCTTCCTGTGCGATTCCTATCAAGGTTGCGGTGAGGGTTTTGCCTGCCGATGCCCAATACCACAATGAATTTTGTTCAAAAGGCTGCCCTCCTGTGATTTTGGTACCAAAATATTCCTCGACGACTATTTTCCCATCCTTAAGAATGATGAATGCACGGGAACTGTTGCTTTTTAATAATTTCTTTAGGTCTTCCAGTTTTGCCAAGTCCCAATTGAGAGAAGCCGGAGTCATGGATTCCCAAGTATTTCCGGATATTGGCGGGAAATACAAAGCAGATGGGTTGGGATAAGGGGTTTCTTTTTCTGTGCAGGAAAATAATATTGCCAAAAAAAAGAGTAAAAGGTGTGAATTTTTCATGGGTGTAGAGATAGATTTTTTTTAAAAAAGATGTGTTCATTAGACAGCGCTACCCAAATCTGGTTTAATTCGAGAAATTACTGCTTTATAATATATCCGTCCTCCATTTCGATAATTCTATCTGTGCCGGCAGCAAATTCTGCATCGTGGGTGACGATGAGCATGGTCTGCTTGAATTCCTGTGCCAGCTCTTTGAAAATATTGAAGACGATATCTGAGTTTTTTTTGTCAAGATTGCCTGTCGGCTCGTCGCCCATGATGATGAGAGGATCATTCATCAGGGAGCGTGCGATGGCGACCCTTTGTTTTTGCCCACCGGAAAGTTGGTTCGCTTTTTTCAGTGCATGGTCCTGCATGTCAAAAATTTTCAGCTTCTCCATGGCGATGTGTTCGAGTTCGTGCCGGGATTTCTTGTTGAGTTTCAGGCCGGGAATCATGACATTTTCCAAGACAGAAAATTCATTGAGCAAATAGTGGAACTGGAAGACGAATCCGATTTTTTCATTCCGGATTTTGGAAAGATAGCTTGGGCTTTTTCCGGTAATCACCTCCCCGTCAATAGATAATGTACCTTCATAATCCGTATCCATGGTACTGAGGATATAAAGGAGGGTAGATTTGCCACAACCTGATTTTCCCATGATGGACACGAATTCTCCTCTAGTCACTTTAAAAGTTACCTCTTTCAGCACCTGGGTTTTATCAGGGCTGTAAAAGTATTTGTTTACTTTTTGTGCTTCGAGGACAGGGGGTTCCTGCATGTTAGTGGTTGTAGTTATTGAGTGGTTGTAGTTGTTGTAATGGTTGTCTGCTTCGCGTTGTCAGGTTGAGAAGTCGGTATTCTAAGTGAAAATGATTCTCATCAACAAAGACTTCAGCTTGTCACCTCGACGAAGGAGAGTCTATTTTACATTACTTTCATTTATTAAAAGATTTCTCAGTCGTACCTCCTTCGAAATGACAAGTGTAAGCTCTTTCTTGACTTACCGCTATAATACTATCTTTTCTCTCGTCTCTCGCTTTTCCCCTCTTGGCTCTCCCCTCACTTTCCCCTAATTATCTCCACCGGATCGACGCCACTTGCCTTGCGAGCAGGGAAATATCCCGCAAAATACGTCGTCACAATACTGAATATCGCCGCAATGATATAATACTTGGGATTGAAATCCACCGGAAAGGTCTTGACCGTCGGAAGTGCCTCCGTCTCAAAAGGGATCCGCTCAATTCCCAAACCTGCCATAAACCCGAGTATCAATCCGATAGAGCCTCCTACAAAACCGATAGTCAGGGCGATGGTGATGAAAATATTATTCACATCCCTACCTGAAAAGCCAATGGCCTTCAGGATGGCAATGGTATCCATTTTCTCATAAATCATCATGTTGAGGATATTGTATATCCCAAAACCTGACACTATCAGCAAAGTAATCCCTACCGCATAGCTGATCAAAGTCCTGATATTCGTACCTGTTTCAAACTGTGCATTTACAGTCTGAATATCATCGGCATCGATCCCAAAGATATCACGGTAGTCTCGTGCCATAGCAGGAGCAAGGTTAAAGTCCTTCAATTTGACCTGGATATCAGTCACATATGAGGCCGTTTCTCCAAGCATTTTCTGTACGGTGCCAATGGAGGCGTAAGATTGCACATTGTCAAGATCACCCAAACCTGATTGGTAATAACCCACTACCTTCAACTGCACCCTGTTGCCCTGAGAGGTAGTCGCTTGGATGACATCCCCGATTTCGGCCATCATCCGATCGGCAGCGCCTTTTCCCAAAATAATGCTGTTGGAGGTGTTTTTCAAATCAATATAATTCCCAACTGTCACATAATCTGTGAAAGCAAAAAGCTTGCTCTCGGCTTCAACGTCTATACCATTTATGACACCGGTGATGTCAATGGTCCCGACATTGTAAAAAACCTGTGCGGAGAGCTTTGGTGCCACACCCAATACCCTTGGATCTTCTTCAAGTGTTCTGATAATGGCCTCATTGTTATAGATGCTCAGGCGGCTGGCAGCGGGTTTGACTGACCTGATGATATTGTAGAAGTTACTGAATTCATCAGTAAGGTCTATTGGCTGGTTCACCGACGGTTTGATTTCATTGTAAAAACGGATATGGGGTGTGCGGTTGAGAATCAGTCCATCCAAAAGTTTATTCAATCCATTCATAAATCCCAATAAAGCGACAAACATCGTAATGCTAAAAACAACCCCTACTGCAGCTATCATGGTTTGTTTGAACCGGGCAAGCATCAGCGCCTTGGCTATTTCTAAAATGAGAGAAATTTTCATTTGGTAGGTTTGATTACGGCAGTTGTCTCAACTATTCCTTCCAATATTTCTGCTTTTTGTAGATCCTTGAGTCCCAATTTGACAGGCAAAGTGTCTCCTTCAGCATTGATGACAAAGCCATCATCCAAAATATACGACCTTGGCAATATCAACGCGTTTTCTTTCACCTCTATCACAATATTGGCTTCCAAAGTAAGGTTAGGGTACAATACAGCAGGAGCATTCACAAAAATCCCTTCCACCAAAAAGCTTTTCGACGCTTCATTCATCAAAGGATTGATCTTGAACACCTTTGCTTCGAAAGTCTCTCCTCTATAACTGTCCATGGTCACGACGATCTTTTGTCCTAGTTTTACCTTGACGATATCGTATTCATCCACCTGCATCTCGAGAATAAATTGGTCCGCACTTCCTAAAATCGCCAATGGTGTCTGTGCATTGACCATTTCTCCCTTTTCTTTGAGCAGGTCATACACCCTGCCATTTACCTCACTTTTCAAGATCAGGTCACTTTCTAAAGCCCTGGAGATGGAAAGGTTTTTACCAGCACTTTTCTCATTGTATTCTATTTCCCTTTTGACATCCTGATAGTTCAGCTTGGCACTTTGAAGTGCATTTCGCGAATTTTGAAAGGCCAATTGCCTCTGTTCCAAATCTACTTCGGAACCTACCCCCTGATCTTTTAACCTTTTTTGTCTTTGGTACAGCAATGAATCGTTTTGCCAAATATTCTCTGCGTTCTTAATACTATTTTCCAACTCTCTCAGCCGGGTTTGATTCGCTTTTAGGTCTGCGTATGCCCGTGTCAGTTCGGCACTTTCCCTATTTAACCTGGCTGTCTCGTTGTATATCGCCAAGATGGGGCTTCCAATTTTTACCGAGTCTCCTTCACTCACAAATATTTCCTGTACAATCCCGTTGGCATTAGCAAAGGCCTGATATTGGTTTTGTGCTTTGATGAGACCGGAGGCATAGACGGATTCCGAGATATTTTCTCTTTTTGGATTAACAGACTCTTGGGAAGAATCACAGGAAAAAATCAAAACAGATAAACCTAAAAAAATAGCACTAAAATATCTCATATCAGACAGGTTTGATGACTTGAATTTACAGGATTATTACAAATTACAAGTCATAGCCCTTCTATTTAATTCCCCATTTTTCCGATCATCCACTCACCCAAATTGGGGAAATGTTGACCGAAAAAAGCGATTAATTTGCCATGTCCGGTAAAGACAAAAGATTTTTTCCTCTTTGAAATTGCATTGACCATAACCCGGGCAGCTTTTTCTGTCGGCCACATGAGGTTTTTTGGTCTTGGGTCTATAATTTCAGGATGAAACACGCCGTCATTGTCCACCCTCGTGATATTGGAATCTACAAATCCCGGATGGATTACCGTACAGCTGACACCTGTTCCTTTCAATTCCAACTGCAAAGTCTGCCCAATAGAACGGACGGCAGCTTTGGATGCGCCATAGGCACCGGTTTTGGGATTGGGAACATAAGCGGCCACACTGCCAATAAGCACCAACCTCCCCTTAGTTGCTTTCAAATGAGGAATAGCAGATTTGGCTGTCATCGCTAGTCCCGTGACGTTGATATCCAACTGTCGACGCAATTCTTTGGCAGTCAGGTTCTCGATTAATCCATAGACCCCATATCCTGCATTGGCAACAGCCACATCCAAGCGCCCATAGTGGCTGACAATATCCTGAACAGCTTTTTCGATTTCAGATTCCTCAAGGACATCACAGGGTACCAAAAAACCTTCGGCCCCTAATGCCTTTACCTGTTGCAATACTTCTTCCAGTTTATCAACACGTCTTGCACTTAGGGCTACTTTTGCCCCCTGCTTGGCAAATTCCAGGGCCATGTATTTCCCCAATCCTGAGGAAGCGCCGGTAATCCAGATGATTTGGTTTTGGAACATATTCAAATTTTGAAATAAGGTAGAAATATTTTATGATACGAATTAGTATTGGATGATTATTTTGAAATAAGGTAGAAATACATTGAAATACAATTGAAATAAAAAAGGACCAACCATTAGATATTAATTGATCCCGATAACTATCGGGATAGATATTAGTTGATATTGGATGGCTAAATTGAAATATGGTAGAAATACATCGAAATATAATGGAAATAAAAAAAACCAATTCCTAAAGATATCTGATACTGATTGATATTAGATATTAGTTGATATTGGATGACTAAATTGAAATAGGGTAGAAATACATTGAAATAAATTGAAATAAAAAAGCATCAATCCTGATTTAAAGGATTGATGCTGAAATTATTTCGCCGAAGGCATATTTCCAATGTATTTCGCTCTAAGTCAAAACTTCAATACTGAGAGAACTTTAAATAGAGCATATTTCAAAAAAAAGAAATAAAAAAGCACCAATCCCCATAAAAAGAATTGGTGCAAAAATTATTTCGCCGAAGGCATATTTCTACGTATTTCGCTCTAAGTCAAAAACTTCAAAACAAAAAGCACATCAAATTGAGCTTATTTCATTTCGAAATCCCAAGAATATCAAAAACAAAGGCATATTCCAAAGCCAACTCCTTCAGACTTTCAAACCTTCCACTTGCACCGCCATGTCCCGCGTCCATATTAGTTTTGATAAAGAGACGGTTATTGTCTGTCTTTTTGGTTCGGAGAAGTGCTACCCATTTTGCAGGTTCCCAATACTGGACTTGTGAATCGTGAAGACCTGTTGTGGCAAGAATATTAGGATAATTTTTTGCCTCTATATTATCATAAGGAGAATAGGAAAGCATGTATTCATATTGCTCCTGAATGTTTGGATTGCCCCATTCTAGCCACTCAAAGGTGGTCAATGGAATCGTCTCATCCATCATTGTCGTGATCACATCCACAAAAGCAACCTGTGCTACTATACCCCGATAGAGCTCTGGAGCCATGTTTGTAATAGCTCCCATCAACAATCCACCGGCACTTCCACCAGAGGCAAAAAGCTTGTCTTTTGCGACATATTGGTTGTCCTGAAGCCATTTGGAGCAATCGATGAAGTCATTAAATGTATTCTTCTTGTTCATCATTTTGCCATCCTGATACCAATCCCCGCCCATTTCCTGACCTCCACGTACATGCGCAATGGCATATACAAATCCCCGATCCAACAGGCTCAATCTAGAGCTGCTGAAGTAAGCATCCATAGAGGCTCCATAAGAACCATACGCATAAATCCATCCAGGTGAAGTGCCATCTTTTTTAAATTGGTCAATTCTATAAACAATGGACATCGGGATTCTCTTTCCATCACGGGAAGGAACCATGATCCTTTCTGTCTTGTAATTGGATTTGTTAAAATCCCCTAAGACAGGCTGTTCTTTCATCAAGGTTTTTTCCTTGGTTTCCATGTCATAGTCGTAAGTCGAATTTGGCGTGGTCATGGAAGTGTAGGAATACCGCAAAGTCTTGGAATTAAACTCAGGATTATAACCAATATTTGCCGAATAAGCCGGTTCGTCGAAAACCATCTGATGCTCCGACTTATCGGCCCATTTGATGATTCGGATATTGGCAAGTCCTTCTTTGGTCTCCTGAACCGCATAAAAATCTTTGAAGTATTCTACATTTTCCAAGAAAATATCTGCCCTGTGGGGTATCAAATCTTTCCAATTAGAGACAGAAGGATCTGCAATAGGCGCTTCGGCTAGGCGGTAATTGACTGCATTAAGGTTAGTGTAAATATTGAATTTGTCCCCACCGGCATGGTCCACACTGTATTGGACATTGTTCTGCACAGGAGCAATCAACTTAGGTTTGCCTGGATTGTCTGCATCCATAAACATGGCGTAGGAGGCATCCGTACGGCCTGAACCGATGATGATGTATTTTTTCGATTTGGTTTTACCCACTCCGCAGCTCAGTGTCTGATCTTTTTCTTCAAATACCAATTCATCTTTGGAAATATCTTGACCAAGGATATGTCTCTTAACCTGAAAATTCCTAAGCGTCACAGGATCCGGTATGGAGTAGAAAAAGGATTTGTTGTCATTGGTCCATGTTGCGGAGCTTCTGATATTTTCAATCTTGTCAGGAAGCATTTCTCCTGTACGGAGGTCTTTGATCATGACGGTGTAGAAATTTCGCCCGACGGTATCCATAATGATGGCGGCGAGGTTGTGGTCAGGACTGACTGAAGTGAAAAAGTTGAGAAATGATTTTCCTTTTCCCAGTTCATTTCCATCCATGATGATTTCTTCTGCACCTTCGAGAGAGCCTTTTTTCCTTGCGTAAATCGGATACTCTCCTCCTTCAACATAGCGGGTGTAGTAATAATAATCGTCCAATCTGTATGGAACAGACGAATCGTCTTCTTTGATCCTTGCGCGCAATTCATTGAACAACTGCTCCTGAAAGCCCTTGGTGTGTGCCATCATGGTATCGAGATAGGCATTCTCTGCATTCAGGTAATCGATGACTTCAGGGTTTTCACGGTCATTGAGCCAATAATAATTGTCCACTCTTTTGTGTCCGTGTTTGGCGGTGATTTCAAATGGTTTGACGGTAGCCAAGGGTGGTGCTACATCCGGCAAAGTTGATTCCGGTTTTTCCGGGGAACATGCGATACTCATTCCTGTGAGGATAATTAGAAAGTTTTGGATTGATTTATTCATGGTTGCTGGGGAATAAGCAGTAAAGATAATGAAATCATGGTACTGAATTCAGTCTAATTTACAGTGAAGAACAGTAGGGAAGTTAGGCTTTACAGACGACGATCGATTGGCTATACTTTTCTGAATCGGATCCACCAAATAGAATATAACGGCTAAAAAAACCCCTACTCATCTAATTGAGAAGAAGAATAGGGAACAAAAAAACATGGGAATCCGGCTTAAAAAGCCAAATCCCCATTTTAGATAAAACTAAATACTTTGATTAGTATCGATAAATAGCAGCAAGGCCTGTTTCAGAAGGCATTTTGTCTGCAGGAAGCACCATTACTTCTCCACCCATTTTGATCACCAACTCACCCAAATCATCTAACAAATCATCAACCTTAGGATTATCAATGCTCCTATTTTGTGCATTTCCGGTTACAAAGTTGGTAATTCTCATGGCTATAATTTTATCAGCCTCCACCAAAAGTGTGTCAATCCGACCTTCCGTAGCAGCTTGGACTACTTCTTTGATGTCACTGCTTCCCTTGCCATTGGCATTTGCCTGACCAAATGAATCTGCGAGTTCATTCAATTTTTTCAAATAAATAGGCTCCATTATTTCCCAAGCCATAGTCGCCATTTTCTCAGTATCGATAGCTGAAGGATTTATCTGAATTCCATCTGGTAAGAGATGGGCATTTTTGCTTACTTCTCGGAAAGGATGATGATGTTCAGTCAATGCTGCCAAAATTAAAGGCAAACCGATTGGTTTGGAGTAATATTGCTCAACGTGTTCGCTTGCAAATCGGAAAAATTTTTCTGTATCCACATCGACTTCGTCTTTTTTACTCCCATGTCCGTGGTGCATATTGGAACTTTCACCGCTGGCCCCGCCATATGAAGCTACTGTGAGGTGTTTATCAGTCAACTCTGAACCAAGAGCTTCTTCTATTGTGGTGGGGATTACCGCCGAAATGTCAATTTCAGATAATGAGAAGCGATTTCCTTCAAACAATTTCATTTCATGTCTGTTTAAGGCCAAAACGTGAAAACGGTCGGAAGACTGTAAATATTTCCTCAAAGGTTTGGTGTGAAAACTATCAGCAACAATCGCCAATTCTTCCACAGGAATTTGCAAGCCGACAATTTCCAACAGATCTACAGAGCTAAAAACTGCCAATCCTTCAAGGGTTTGGTTCCACACTTCGGGATCATGGATGAGCTCTTCCAATGGAGCAAGAAAAGCTTTAGTTTCATCATTTGAATATTTTTTTCGCAAAGAATCCTCCATTGTTTTTAAAAGATTCTTGAATCTGATGGGATCTTGAAGGTTATCAGGATGGCTTCGATGTGTGGGCATATACAAGGAAAGACACGTCTCATCAGTTTTAGCCAATAAGCCCTGAACCAATTTTTTGGTTAGTAATTTCATAATATGATTTATTGCTTTAATTCCGGGACTTCATTCAGAATTAGTGCTCTCCTGAAATATCTTGTATAAAGAATACCGGAAATTGACCAATAAAGGTATGATTCCCCGAATGTCTAAGCGTTACTGAAATTTTGAAAATTGTTACACAATTCCTTTACAATCATCAAAATCCCAAAAAATTTAAAAATGGCTTTTTGAGTGGTGACCCATCAAACTTACGAATCGCTTTAATCTAGAAGCGGGATATTTCTTGCCCTTAAAGGGTCATTGGACATGTGAGACCCAATCAGGTGCGGTGTTGATTTTTGCCGAAGGATAAAACTAAGTTGAGCGACATGGTGCTGCACATGTCTGAAGTCAGTTTTATACATTTTTCCGGAGGGACCTAAAATCGAATAGCAATTTAGAAGTTGATATTTACCTTCACTTTAACCTCATCACCAAGGACAATGCTACTTTCACCAATTCCATAATCCAATCTGTTGATTGTGAAATCACCAATCAACTTCTTGGTATTTCCTTTAGAAGTTAGCATAAACGGTATTTCTATTTCTTTCTTCACCTCCTTGATCGTAAGATCGAACACTCCCATATAACTTCCTTTTCCTTTGGTGGTGATTTTTTTTGACGTTATCAAAATTTCAGGAAATTTATCTACATGGAAATATTGTCTTCCCTGCAAATGCTTATCCCGGAGCTTAATGCCTGTATCCATGCTCACAGGATAGGCGACTCCTTTAATCGAAGATTCATCTAGTCTTTTTGGGTCAAAGGATATTTCATACTCCCAATCTGAAATAGTGCCTTCTACTGTAATTCCTGCATTTTTGATCTCAAATACAATCGGATCAGATCCTTTTTCTTTTTGGCAAAAAGCCTGAAATTGAATCAGGAAAACGAGGGAAATAAGAAAATTCACATTCATGGATCAAAGGGATTTTAGATAAGCGATAAGTGCCTTTTTATCTTCAGCATCCAATTCCATCCCAAACTCATGCCCTTTGACCGCTTTGGTCTTGACATCATGTGGCTTGAACCCCGTGGGAACATAATCATCTTCCAATCTTACCGGATTAAAAAGGTCCTCTAAGTTGGCCAACGAAGCATCATGAAGAAAAGGTCCTCTGTACCACAAACCCAATAAAGACGGGACTTTGTAATAGCCTGTTCCCCTCCTTGTCTTCATCGTGTATCCATGGTCTGTACCCACCGAGATGTCGAAGATGTCGTATCTATCATAATGATCCTCAGGTATTTCAAAACCATCAGCTGGGGTCAGTTTGTTATTGGTAAACAAAGGCGGGGTATGACAAGTCACGCAACCCTGCTCGGCAAAAATGATTTTTCCTTTTTCACTCAATTGAGAAGCTTGATTCGGGTTTATAGGCGGACTGAGTGAATACACATATTTGGCAAGCGCATAAAGCTGTGCATCTGAGTGCCTATCATAGGTTCCCGGAAAAAAGATAGGTTCACCGCTATTGAGTCTTTCTTTGGTAAGGCCAATGGAATTGTAATCCCCATAGAAATTCAGAAAGTCCAAAGCCTGATTCATGGCGATATAGCGCATCATGTCCTCGATATTCCTATGTTGTCCTAGTCCTCCGTGGTCCAAGTATTTTCTGTCCTTGACCCCTATCAGATTTGGTGCTTGTGGCGGAAAAAGGATACTTGTTCCCTGCCTGCCAAATGCTCCTTCGGGAACAGCCCGATAAGCTGCCAAAATAGCTTCTTTTCCACTTGCCAATAATTTACCATGTGGATCCCCTTCTGCAAAAGGACTTCCAAAAAGGATATTGGTAATCCCCTGCACTCCCCTTTCAGAGGCTCCGTCAGATTCCATGGCAAAGGCAAAAGCCTTATCACCAGGCCAGTTACCTTGTGCACCTTTGAGCAAAGAACCATCATCCATCACCCGGGTATGGCACATAGCGCAGGAAAGATTACCCAAATAGACTTTTCCCTTTCCAGCCACCACCCATTGGGCAAAGGGCATAATGCCCTCAGGTGTCAAAGGCATGTTTGTCTTAGCGTAAAAATCTTTGTTCCTTACATGTTGTGTATTGATCAACGCACCCAAAGTGTCAATAGGATAGCCAAAAAGCAGTTCTCCTGCCTTGATATAATCTTCCTCTGTTACCAAAGTTGATTGGTCCAATACGATTTCAGCCTCCTGCTGATGAAGCCATTCCCAATAGCCTTCCGGTTCGTGGTCAGGATGATAGACCGGATAGGTTTTGTAAACAACTCTTTCAGGAAGGTTGTAGTAAAATTCCTCGGAAACAGGTTTTGCGGAAAATTCAGGATTGGAATTGGGAAGTTCCCAATCTTCCATAGCTTCATCGGTCCATACTTTGGGAATTTGAATTTTTATCTCATCTGCCCACCCAACAATTTGATCCGGTAATTTCCCTCCCCATAAAAGTGGAAAGACAAATATTGGCCAATAAATGAATGAGGAGATCCTTAACTTTTTTAATAATTGATCAGTTTTGAATTTCATGCTTTAAACATTTATTAAACATAGAATTGCGGAAAAGACAGTCCTTTATCATTTAGACTAATCGTAAAAAGGACATCCAGATACCTGATTCATGCTGGATGTCATTGCTTTATAATTCAAGATATAAAAAATTCATTAAAAAGTAGTCACTAATAAAATGGAGGAAGGATTGCATTAATACAAACTTGTTTTGTCCTTCTCATAATTCGATTTACAAAATTGAACAAAGAAGATTGTTCTTAATATCACTTCCGCTTTCCATTATTCACTCCAAAACCAAACATTGGTAGAAAGCTTACTTGGCTTTCTTGGTAATATGATTTTTCCAAATCTGCTACATACCCCAAACCAAGTTCTACATAGAATCTTGAAAAATGCCCTCTAAATACAATTCCTCCAAACAAGGATTTGTCAAAATTCCGGTTGACGTACAGATTATCTATCACCATTCCCATTTTTTTACTGAACTGAAGACTTGCTCCCAAATTGAAAAATGGTCTTTGAAAAAAGCCTTGATCAACCTGATTACTATAATAATAGGTTGGAGCCTTGAAACTATCACCAAATCCAAACCCAAATGTCAAGTTATTTCTATCATTGCCTACCGTGTGGTTAGAAAATACTCCATAAAAGGCCGACTCGGAATCCGGCCATTTACCTACGGTTGCTCCTAGGTTAAAATTATAATTCCCGCCAATTTTCCCAAAAGAATATCTAGGCGTAATCTGATACCCAAAATAGATCTCATTAGAGAAAATACCGGGTGCCCATAAAAAAGCTCCTGATGCAGTAAATCGATCTGTGATCCCAACATTGAATTGATTGAACAAGAGGTAAATATTCTGATATTCAAACTGGCCTTTTTCCATAGATTTTCCTGTAGGGGTCAATAAGTTTCGATGTGAAAAGTGCCCCTTAAACTGCACTGTGCTGTCCAGATCTTGTGGTTCATCTGTTTGGACAATTTTTATTTCTTTCAGTTCTTTTGATTGACTGACATATTTGGAACTATCAAATGGAATTAAGACAGGATTGCCGAGAACATTAATCCTTAAAATCAAATTGATCCAAATAATTAATATTAATATCCTTTTCATAACTAGTCTTCGTTGAATTTTA
>NZ_JAMFLG010000040.1 GCF_023502205.1 Aquiflexum sp. TKW24L
TGGCCATCGGGATCAACTAGTATCAGATTGCTTTTGAAAAAAAATGATCCTATAAGACCGCTTTCACCAGTTCCACCAACTTCTGCCCTGCCCGATTGGCGGCAGCCACGACATCGGCATGTGTAAATTCCTTGGCCACTTTTGGAATACTTTCATTGGTAATCACAGAGATTCCCAAAACCTTCATGCCCATATGGTTGGCGGCAATCACTTCAGGTACCGTACTCATCCCGACGGCATCTCCCCCGATAATCCTGCAATACCTGATTTCCGCTTTCGTCTCTAATTTTGGCCCCTGCATCCCGAGATAGGTTCCTGTTTTTAGCTTAATTCCCAATCTGTCAGCTTCGGATTTGGTTTTTTCTATCCAATCGAGATCAAAAGGTTCGCTCATATCCGGAAACCTCTGGCCAAACTCTTCATTGTTTTTCCCACGTAAGGGGTTTTCCGGAAGGAGACTGATGATATCCTCAATCAGCATCAAATCTCCGACCTCAAAGTCTTCATTCAATCCTCCGGCAGCATTGGTGACTATGAGCCTTTTGACACCGATCAACTTCATTGCCCGCAAGGGAAAAACCACATCAGCCATGTCATAGCCTTCATAGTAATGAAAGCGCCCATTCATCGCCAACACAGCCACACCTTCCAATTTCCCAAAAATCAAATCTCCTCCATGACCTTCAACTGTGGCAACAGGAAAATGGGGAATTTTAGTATAAGGAATCCTCTTCTGAATTTCGATTTCATCCACCAACCCACCAAGACCTGAACCGAGGATGATGGCTGTCTCGGGGAATCTCTTTATCTGCGACTTCAAAAAATCAACTGCAGCCAGTTCTTTTATCATAGCTTTGAATAAATCAGATATTCAATATCAAAGTGATTTTACCAGTTCCCGGATGATCAGACTCATGCCAGGTTCAGCTTTGGCAGCACCGGCCAATACTTCAGCAAGGCTGATTTTCCTGACCTTTCCGGGAGAACACAGATCTGTAATTGCGGATATCGCGAATACCGTCATTTCCATATGTCTCGCCACGATGACTTCAGGGATGGTACTCATGCCGATGGCGTCACCACCAATAGTCCTTAGGTATTTGTATTCTGCTTTGGTTTCGAGGTTTGGACCCTGAACAGCGGCGTAGACTCCCTGATGAACGTTCAGCCCATTTGCGGCGGCGATTTCCATACCCTTTTTGACCAAAGACGAATCATAGGGTTCGGACATGTCAGGAAACCTCACCCCAAATGCATCGAGATTTTTGCCTCGGAGGGGATTCTCGGGAAAGAGGTCAATGTGGTCGTTAATGATCATGAGTTCGCCGATGCCATAATCAGGATTCAAGCCTCCTGCAGCATTGGAGACAAAAAGATGTCCGATGCCTAGTTTTTTCATGACCCTGACAGGAAAAGTCACCTCCTTCATCGAGTATCCTTCATAATAATGAAATCTCCCTTTCATGACGACCACAGATTTTCCGGATAGCTTCCCAAAAATCAATTTCCCATGATGGCTTTCTACAGTGGAAACTGGAAAAAATGGAATGGATTCATAAGGGATTTCCATTTCAATTTCTATGTGTTGGATCAGTTGGCCCAGGCCGGTACCGAGGATAATTCCTATTCCAGGAGATTGCGGATATCGTTTTTGGATATATTCAAAAGCAAAATCAATTTGCTCAGTATAAGAAAGAGTGGATGGTGAAGTCATAGTATAAAATTTCTCTAAGGTAGGGAATCTTGGTAATTTGAATTACAAATTCTAATTCATATGAAAGTGTAATTACAAAGTACACCTCATATAACAACATTTTACACCCAGACACAGAAGGTTACGAGGTCAATTGAATTTGAATATCCACTTTCTCCAATTCAATTGTTAGACCACATTTTGGGGATCCTTTCTCGTGTCACTTTTTATCTTACCACAAACCTGCCTGCCGGCAGGAAGTAACCATCCCGATGGCTATCGGGAGGCAAGAAATTTTAATCCTCCCACGCGAAGTGCTACGCCGGCCTGGAAAAACTTCTTCCTGCCCATAGGTGTTCCCTTGGAGAATCTTCCTGAAGTTTAAGATTCCTGAATAGAAAACCATTGAAATTTCTAATCTCGGGTATCCATCAACCAACAGCCTCGAAGTGAGCTGAATAAGAATAGCCCCGAGCAGGGTGCTTCTCGGTTTTACATTCTCTCACTAATCTCCCCAACCTAGGTGTAGTTTAGCGATTGATAGCGGACTGGGTGGAATTTGTAATTGCACCCTTTATCCTTTCTAATTTGCAATTGGACTATTCATTAAACCCTCAAACAAAGGGTAATTCTCGGCATCTTGAATTACGAATCCTACTAAACAAAAAGGTGTAGATAAATCATGACAAATGTCGCGAATAAACTTAGCAATAAATCTGATCCTTAACTTTGCGTTTTTGCGTCTTTGCGAGACATAATTATCCGACTTTGTTGTATTTACGACTCTTTGCGGGACCAATCAATAATCTGACTTTGTCGTCTTGGTGCCTTCGTGGGAAACAACCGACTTTGATTTTAAACATTCCTGAAACTTATTGACTTTCTAGATTGTATTACCTCAAATCCACAGAAAGCACCTTTTGCATGATCAAGATCATCGTCGGTACAAACCGCAGAAATTCCGTCTCAGAAAAAATAGCATTGATATACCAGGATCTTTTGGCCAAAATGGACACGCCATCGGAGATTTTATTACTGGAAGATTTGCCTCATGATTTTATTTTTTCGGCCCTTTACCATAACAACGGCAAAAACGAGGGCTACAATAGCTTTCACCAAAAAATCAAAGAAGGGACAAAATTTGTTTTCGTCGTACCGGAATACAACGGTTCTTTCCCCGGCATATTGAAAGGATTTATAGATGGGATGACTTATCCCAACTCTTTCCGCAATAAAAAATGTGCCTTGATAGGCATTTCATCAGGAATAGGCGGGGGTGGCATCGCTTTGAGCCACCTCACCGACATCTTCCACTACGTGGGTATGCATGTACTTGCCCTCAAGCCCAAACTAGCCAAGATCGAGGACAATATGTCAGATAACCTGCTCACCAACAGGCTGTACATGGAATTACTCCATACCCAAGCAGAAATGTTGATCAACTTCTAAAGTTAATCGACATTGTCATGCAAAAACCTGTTGTTCTTCAGAAATTCATTTTCATCAGTCAGGTTGTACCTTGAGATGCTTCTCTCAGAACTATGCTGTACATCAGCCAATTTCACTTCTTTTCTGAGATAAGCAGGTGTTTCCAATTTATCTTTGAATTCCTCAGGATGCTGATTGTAAGTCTTGATGCTTTTCAGCTTTTCAAAACGCTCATGTGCCCTTTGGATGGCTTTTAGCTTCAATTGCTCATAGTAATCATTGCTATGCGCAGGCTTTGGCTCTTCTTTTTCAGCAACTTTCGGTGCTTCTTCTGTAATTTCTTCTTCAGTATCCAAAGTAAAAACCACTTTTTTCACTTCAGGTTTTGCAGGAACAAACTCAAACTGTGGCTCCATTTCTTCCTCTTTGTCTTCAGTTACCGGAGCGGGAACTTCAACCTTTGGTTTTATTTCTTCAGGTTTGCTTTCATTGGCCGGAGTAAACAAAGGCTTGTTGAAAGTAAAAGTGAAAGTCTGTCCGGGAGCCGGAGTAGCATCTTCCTCTACTTTAGAAGTTTTTCCTGATTCGAGGTCAATCACTTTTTTGCTGTTGTCCTCTTCAATGACCGCGGCAACAACCACTTCTTCTTTCCTTCCAGAAGGTGAAGCTGTAGTCAATCTGTCCATTTCAAAACCTGTGGCAATGACTGTGACACGGATTCCTTTGCTCAGTTCAGTATCAATACCTTGACCAAAGATCACCTCAGCATCGTCACCGGCTCTTTCTTGGATGTACTCGGTGATTTCGCTCAACTCGTCCATGGAGAGTTCGTCGTCCTCACCAGACATGATAGAAAGCAATATTTTCTGTGCGCCTTTGATATCCACGTTGTTTAGCAACGGAGAAGCAATGGCTTTCTCGGCAGCGCGGATAGCACGTCCTTCACCTTCTTCGGTTGCAGAACCCATGACGGCAGCACCTGCGTTTTTCATGACTGTCTTCACATCTTCAAAATCAACGTTGACATCCTGATGGATGGTGATGATTTCGGCGATGGATTTGGCTGCTGTCGACAGGACGTTATCAGCTTTGGCAAATGCCGAACGGATCGCAAGGTTGCCATAGATTTCTCTCAATTTATCATTGAGGATAACCAGAACAGTATCGCAGCTTTCTTTCAAAGCTTCGATGCCGAGCTGCGCAGCGATCATTTTCTTTCTTCCTTCGAATACGAAAGGAGCAGTTACGATACCCACAGTAAGGATGTCCATGTCTTTGGCGATTTTGGCGATCACCGGTGCGGCACCTGTACCTGTACCACCACCCATGCCGGCAGTGATAAATACCATCTTGGTATTGTCTGAAAGCAATTCACGGATATCTTCCTTGCTTTCCAATGCAGCGCTTTTTCCTTTTTCAGGATTGGCACCTGCACCTAATCCTTCGGTTAGGTTAGCACCTAACTGAAGCCTCAAAGGAACCGGACTGCTCTTCAAAGCCTGGGCATCGGTGTTGACCACAACGAACTCCACGTCCTTTATTCCTTGGTTGTACATATGGTTCACAGCATTGGAACCACCTCCCCCCACACCGATCACCTTGATGATGGATTTGTGGTTTTTTGGAAGATCAAATTTGTAATCTTTCATGTTATCTGACATTTTTTATCTATTGGTGAAAATATTTTCCTTTTTAGTATGGTTTTTGTGAAGAAGGGAATTAGAAGACAAAATCTTCTAACTCCCTAGTATGATAAGCCCTAGTAATTATTATCATCATGAATATCATTGGTGATGATATCCTTCAATTTCTTTCCTATACTAGAGAAGATGTTCGGGCCAAACTCAGTTTTTACGGGTTTGGCCTGTATTTTTTGAGTATTTGTGTTTCCACTTTCTTTTCTAAGTCTATATAGATTTTCCCTTTCGTCGAGTGATTTGAATCCCGCCAATACCAATCCCACGGAGGTAGCATACATCGGACTTTTCACTTCTTCGATTTTGGATTTGCCCAAATGCTCATTTGGATAACCGATTCTGGTATCCAATCCCGTCATATATTCAAAAAGTTGGGAAACTCCCTGAAGCTGTGAACCACCGCCGGTAAGGACTATTCCTCCGGTAAGTTTTTTGTAATGGCCGCTTGCAACCAATTCATTTTGTACATATTCGATAATTTCTTCCATCCTTGCCTGAATGATCGCTGCGAGGTTTTTGATAGAAATCTCCTTAGGCTGTCTGTTACGAAGACCAGGGATGGATACGATTTCGTTTGGATTGGCTTCTTCGGCAATGGCTTTTCCAAATTTGGTTTTGAGCAATTCGGCCTGATGGTGAAGTACCATGCAACCTTCCTTGATATCTGCAGTGATGATATTTCCTCCCAAAGGAATGACTGCAGTATGACGGATGATGTTGTCGTAGAATATCGCAATGTCTGTCGTACCACCACCGATATCTACCAAGCAAACGCCTGCTTCTTTGTCCTGCTCGCTCAGTACAGACAGCGAACTCGCCAATGGCTCAAGAATCAAATCCTGGGAAATCAGGTTGGCACGCTTCACGCAACGGTTGATGTTATTGATGGCAGTTGTTTGTGCAGTGATGATATGGAAATCCGCTTCAAGCCTGGAACCAGACATTCCAACAGGATCTTTGATCCCATCTTCATAGTCCACAATGTAGTCCTGTGGCATGACGTGTATGATGGTATTTCCGGGAGGCACGACGATATTCTCCATGTCATTGGATAACCTTCTGACATCCTCTACAGTAATTTCATCTTGATTGGGCTGACGGATAATGACCCCATGATGGATCGTGCTGCGGATATGCTGTCCGGCAATCCCAACGATCACTTCCCCGATATCCACGTCAGCCATGTCAGACGCATCCTGCATCGCCTTTTGGATTGCGTTGACAGTCTTGTCTATATTGGTGACGATGCCACGGATGACACCATCGGATACGGCTTTGCCCATGCCGAGAACCTCCAGTTTACCAAATTCATTTTTGCGACCGATGATCGCACAGATTTTGGTGGTTCCGATGTCAAGTCCTACAATCAATTTGTTGTTTTCCATAGCGATTTCAATTATTCACAAACAATCTGGCCCTTATATTTTACATTGACTCTGCTGTATGCATTCCATCCTTTTGCGGGGATGATTTCATCATAAAACAGGTTTATCTTTTCAAATTTTTCTTCTAAATCCTTGGCATCCCCAAACTCAATGACCTGCTTGCCCACTTGCTGATAGAGTTTGATGTCTGACTTTCTGGAAATATCCATTCCCGAAATCTGTGCTTTCCAAAATTCATCCTCATTGATGAAGTTGATCATGGCCATCAAGTCGCTGTGACTTTCGGAGATATCCTCGAGCTTCAGCAGACTTTCAGCATAAGCACCTTCGAGCGTCATCACCCTTGTGGTGTAGGAACTTGAGGTCGGTAATATTTTTCCTTCTGTAGAGATGTAGCCATCTGCCGCACTTGGCCTTACGATCCTCGCAATAGGAATATGTTGGGTGATTTCGACCATCACATGTCCTTTTGGATCCGAGGAAACCTCAGCGTTTTGGACAAAAGCATAGGTCTCCACCTTCTTTTCAATTTTATTCAAATCCACTTCCTGCAGGGATATTCCATTTTGCAACAGTGGAAATTCAACCTGGATATTTTTTAAAATGTCCTTTTCATTCACGAAATAGACATCGGCAATTCCTTTGATCCTGATTTCAATACCGGTAAAAACCCTTTCGGAATCCCTTTTCTCTACGAATCCGATAAAACCGATGAGAACCATGGTCAAAGCGGTGAAAATCAATGATTTTTTGATTCTAAATTTCATAGCGATTTCATCCAGAGTGCAATGGGTAATACCAGTCTATCTATGTCTCCTGCACCGATGGTGACCAAAACCTCAGGCTTTGCGGCTTTGAGGTAATCCATCAATCCTTCTTTGGATTGGAGGGACTTCTTAGCGGAAGTGATTCCATCCAATAACATCGTTGCATTCACTCCCTCGATGGGGAGTTCCCTTGCCGGATAAATTTCCAGCAACACCACCTCGTCAGCGATAGATAGGCTTTCTGAAAATCCTGCTGCAAAATCCCTAGTCCTTGTGAAAAGGTGCGGTTGGAAAATTGCAGTCAGCTTTTTGTCAGGATACATGGCTTTGACCGATGATAGAAAAGCCCGAATCTCCTCAGGATGGTGTGCATAATCATCGATAAATACCCTGTCCTTTTCCTGAACCCAGATTTCAAACCTTCTCTTTACTCCTTTATAACTTGCCAATCCTTCACGGACGGCTTCTTGTTCTATTCCATAATCCAAAGCAACTGTAATGGCAGGCAGGGCATTTTCCACATTGTGAAATCCCGGCATAAACATTTCCAAACCCTTGATTTCAGTGTCTCCACTGACATAATCGAAAGTGAAGGCAGCAGCTCCCGCTACGATATTCTTGGCTTGGATCTCCCCGATGTTGATTCCGTATTGCTTCACGGTAACGGTTTTTGATTTTGGAGCTCCAAGTTTTTGGAATGCCTTTGCATGGATATACAATGACCCGTCGGCAGCAATCAGGTCAATAAATGCCCTGAACCCATCCATCATCTGTGCGTCATCTCCATAGATATCCAAGTGGTCGGGATCAGCACTTGTGACCACCGCGACATTGGGATGGAGGTGCAGGAAAGAGCGGTCAAACTCATCCGCCTCAACGACCACAGTTGCGTCTCCACTTTCCTCGTCATGGAGGATCAGGTTGGAATTGTAATTTTGTGTCAAGCCACCCAAAAAGGCAGCGATATTTTTTCCACCTGATTTAAGTAGGTGAGCGACCATGGAAGAAGTTGTGGTCTTGCCATGTGTTCCCGCTACCGCAATCGTCGGAAGGTCAGCAGTGATCATCCCAAGAACAGCAGCTCTTTTTTTGATGCTGTAGCCGTTGTTTTGGAAGAAGTTCAGTTGGATAGAATCCTTTGGCATCGCCGGAGTCCAAATGACCAAAGTATGGACTTTGTCATAGCGGATCCTGGATGGGATATTTTCCAAAGTATCTTCAAACACAATCTCCATTCCCTCGGCCACCAATGCATCTGTCAATGGAGAAGGCGTGCGGTCATAGCCGGAGACTTTGATGCCGACATGGTTAAACCACCTCGCCAAAGCACTCATGCCTATGCCACCTATTCCAAGGAAATGGACACTATGTAGGTTTTTCAGATTCATTGAATGATGCTTTCCAATACTTTTACAATTTCTTCGGCTGCTTTTGGCTTGGCCAATTTCTTTATATTTTCACCCAATGACCTGACTTTGTTAGGGTCAGCCATGAGGTTGTTTACTGTTGAATTCAATTTCCCGACCGCTTCGCTGTCCTTCAAAAGGACCGCTGCATCTGCCTGTACAAAAGCCATCGCATTTTTGGTTTGATGGTCTTCTGCCACATTGGGAGAAGGGATAAATACCACCGGCTTGCCGACTAAGCTGAGTTCTGAAACCGAAAGTGCACCGGCCCTTGATACCACGACATCTGCCGCCGCGTAAGCCAAGTCCATTTCCCTGATGAATTCCAGGACATGAATGTGTTTAAGTCCGGATGCCTTTACTTTCTCTGACATTTCAGAGAAGTAAAACTTTCCGCTTTGCCAGAGAACTTGGTAGCCTTCTTTCTCCAAACTTTCCATATCAGCCAATACTGCCTGATTGATGGTGCGCGCTCCAAGACTTCCTCCTAATACCAACAGGACTTTCTTGCCTTCCTCCAATCCGAAGTGTTGGAATGCTTTTCCCTTTTTACCCTCCAAATGAAGGATGTCTTTGCGGACAGGATTGCCGGTATATTGGATCTTATCGGCAGGGAAAAACTTCTCCATCCCCGGATAAGCCACACAGATCTTTTTTGCACTTTTAGCCAACAACTTATTGGTCAATCCGGCATAGGAATTTTGCTCCTGAATCATTGTCGGGATTCCTTTTCCTTGGGCTGAATATAAGAGTGGACCGCTTGCATAGCCACCGACTCCGACCACCGCATTGGGTTTGAATGCTTTGAGCAAGGCCCTAGACTTATTCAAACTTCCAAGCAATTTGAAGGGAAAGCTGAGGTTGGAAAGGCTGAGACTTCGCTGCAGTCCTGCAACTTTGAGTCCCTCGATACGGTATCCGGCTTCGGGGACTTTTTGCATTTCCATCTTTCCTTCTGCACCGACAAATAGAATCTCTGTGTCAGGATGCTTTTCCATCCAGGCATTTGCGATTGCAAGTGCCGGATAGATATGGCCTCCTGTGCCTCCTCCGCTGATCATGATTCTATATGGTGTGTTATTTCCCAATTTATCTTATGCTGTTTGAAATGTCTTCCTTACTTTATTACTTCCATCAGAGGGGCTGTCCAATTGCTCCTGATGGTCGCCTCTGCTTACACTCAATATAATTCCCAATGAAAATCCTGTAAACACCAATGATGTCCCACCCATACTCAGCAATGGCAATGGCAAACCTGTAATCGGGCCCAATCCAACCGCAACCGCCATGTTGACCATGGCTTGCAGCACAAGCGCGAAACTCAGTCCCGCCGAGAGCAATCCTCCAAAAGGCTTGGTCGATGAGGCGACAATCCGCATTCCCCGGAACAGTAGCGCCAGATAAAGGAACAATACCGTCGCACCGCCAACCATCCCGTATTCCTCAATGATGATCGCATAGATAAAATCAGAATATGGATGCGGAAGCGTATTTCTCTGTTCGGATTTGCCCGGACCTTTGCCTGTAATTCCTCCTGTAGAAATGGCGATAAATGACTGCTCTGCCTGGAAAGGAATTTCATCTCCTGACACAAATTTTTCTATCCTTGAAAAGAAAGTACCACCCCTTTGACCCAAAAAGACCGAAGTGGTCAGGAATAATCCACCAACCAAAACCACCATCAAAATATATTTCATCGGCACTCGGCCAATGAAAAGCAGCAACAAACAAGTCGACAGCAACAAGACTGCTGTGGACATATTGGCCAATCCGATCAGGCCGGAAACCAAGCCAATGACCAAAATCATCGGAAGGAAGGAATTTCGGAAATCGTCAATATTCTTTTGCTTTCTTGCGAGCAAAGAAGCTAAGGTTGCAATCAGTGCCAGCTTTGCGATGTCTGAAGGTTGGAATGCCTTGTTGATGACAGGAATCGTGATCCACCTGTTGGCTTCATTCACTGTCGAGCCAAATAAGAAGGTGAACAACAACAGCGGAATAGAAACTACCAACAAAAACCTTCCGATCAGGCCATAGGTCTTGTATGGGATTTTGTGGGCAACCCACATTACCAAAAGTCCTGCAAGCACCATCAAGGAATGGTCAATCAGGTATTTTTCAGTATTGCCGCCGGTGTATTTGTATGCCAATGAACCCGTAGCAGAATAAACCACCACGATGCTGATTACAGAAAGAATGATCACGATGCCCCAAATGATCGGGTCACCCTTCAAATTTCTGTCAAACCATATTTTTATGTTCTCCATCATGATGCTGTCGCGGTTAATGCTGTCACTGCGGCTTTAAACTGATTGCCTCTATCCTCATAATTTTTGAACAAGTCAAAACTTGCGCAAGCTGGAGAAAGCAAAACCACATCCCCTTCATTCCCATATTCCAATCCAAAGGCTACCGATTCCGCGATGCTCTGCGTTTCTTTGATTTCAGGAATTCTTCCCGAAAATGCTTTTTTCAACTTCTCATTGTCCACACCGAGACAGATCAGCATTTTTACTTTTCCGTCAGTCAGAGGGTAAAGGGCTGCATAATCATTCCCTTTGTCCACTCCTCCTGCAATCCAAATCAAGGGTTGTTTGAAGCTGTCAAGCGCGTAGGCTGTGGCATCGACATTGGTACCTTTGCTGTCATTGATAAAAGCAATTCCATTGATCTTAGCCACCGGTTCCATCCTGTGGGCTGCATTTTGGAAATCCTTCAATCCTTCCCTGATGGCTTCCTCGGACACGCCCGCCAATGTTGCGGCCAAAGACGCGCACATGGTATTGAGCATGTTGTGGGTTCCGTTCAGGATAATATCTTTTGGGTTTATTGTTAATTTCTTTCCGATTGCTTGCACCGTGATCGCATTTCCATCGAAGTACCCGCCTTTGTTCTGTGGTTCTTTGAGAGAAAATGGAAACCGATCTGCTTTCAGATTCACTTTTTCAAAACCTGATTGGATCAGTTGGTCGTCAAGCCAATAAATCGCAGCGTCCTTTTCGTCCATGTTTTTGAACAGGGAAACTTTGGAAGCGATATAATTTTCAATTTTATAATTGTACCTGTCCAAATGGTCAGGAGTGATGTTTGTCAATACTGCTACGGAAGGTTTCATTGATATGAAGCCGTCAATCTGAAAACTGCTGACTTCTAGTACCCACCAATCCTTGTCTCCGTCCACCAATTGGGCAGCCCAACTTTCACCGACATTTCCACCCAAACCGACATTCAATCCTCCTTTTTGGAGAAGGTGGTAGGTAAGGAGCGTAGTCGTGGTCTTGCCGTTTGTACCGGTGATCGCGATTACCTTTCCTTTGGAATACCGGAAAGCAAATTCCAATTCATCGATGACAGGAATTCCTTTTTCAATAGCCTTTTGGACAATAGCGACTTTCTCAGGAATCCCCGGACTTTTGATGATTTCGCCTGCAGAAAGGATTTTTTCCTCAGAATGTATTCCTTCTTCAAAGCCAATCCCATTCTCAGTCAAAATTTGTTTTCTAGAAGCGCTGATAGTCCCGGTATCAGATACCCATACTGCATAGCCATGCTTCTTGGCAAGCAATGCTGCTCCCAATCCGCTTTCGCCTGCACCCAATATGGCTATCTCTTTTTTCATTTATCTTAGTTTCAATGTTGCTAAAGTGATGATGGCTAAGAGAATTCCAGTAATCCAAAAACGGGTTACGATTTTGGCTTCATGGATATTTTTCTTTTGGTAATGATGGTGCAAAGGAGACATCAGGAAAATCCTGCGGCCTTCTCCGTATTTCTTCTTGGTGTATTTGAAATAGCTCACCTGCATGATCACAGAGAGGTTTTCGATCAGGAAAATGCCACACAAAACAGGAATCAACAGTTCTTTTCTCAAAGTCAGAGACAGGACAGCGATTACACCACCCAACATCAAGCTTCCTGTATCTCCCATAAAAACCTGTGCAGGAAAAGCATTGTACCAAAGAAAGCCGACACAGGCACCTACAAATGCAGCACAGAAAATCACCAACTCACCTGAATTGGGAATGAACATCACATTGAGGTATTGGGAGAAAATGGCATTACCGGAAACGTAGGCAAAGATGGCTATCGTCAGTCCGATGATCGCAGAAGTCCCCGCAGCCAATCCGTCAATGCCATCTGTAATATTGGCCCCGTTGGAAACAGCTGTGATGATGAAAATCACAAAAAGGATATAGAGAACCGGAGTAACGCTTTCTCCAAGGAATCCGAAGAAAGTCTCATAGTTCAGCTCATTATTCTTCACAAAAGGTATTGTAGTCTTGGCAACTTTTACATCTCTGAAAGCAGGCGTTTCGACTACCCCCTCCTCGATGGAAACAGGATTTGTAAATTCACGGATTACCACGCCTTGATGAAAGTAAAGTGTAGCTCCTACAATGATCCCGATGATAATTTGACCTACTATCTTAAACCTTCCAGCCAGACCTTCCTTATTCTTCTTAAATACTTTGATATAATCATCGATAAATCCAATAGTCCCCAACCAAATTGTGGTAATGAGGAGAAGTATGATGTAGACGTTATTGATATTGGCAAATAACAAAGTGGGAATAATGATACCTGCCATAATCATCAATCCACCCATGGTAGGTGTTCCTTTTTTTGCAGCCTGACCTTCGAGGCCCAAGTCGCGGACTGGTTCCCCGATCTGCTTATTTCTTATCCAATTGATGATTCTATGCCCAAATGTGATGGTGATGATCAATGAAAAAAGCGCTGCCATCCCTGCCCTGAAGGAAATGTAGCGGAAGACCCCCGTTCCCGGAATGTCCATAACTGAGTCCAGATAATCAAAAATAGGGTATAACATATCAGTCTTTATTCAACAGATTAAGTATCTCAGCCACTACCTGACGGTCATCAAAAGGATGTTTCACACCTTTAATTTCCTGATAGGTTTCATGCCCTTTGCCGGCAACGAGGATGATGTCTCCTTTTTTTGCCATTACAGCGGCAGTCTTGATGGCCTCTCTTCTATCTTCTATCACCAATGTCTTTTTGAAATCCACCGGATTGATTCCCTTTTCCATCTCTCTGAGGATGGCCATAGGTTCTTCGTCTCTGGGATTGTCAGAAGTCAAAATCACTTTGTCCGAATATTGGGTAGCGATCTTCGCCATGATCGGCCTTTTGGTTTTGTCTCTGTTGCCACCACAGCCCACAACAGTGATTACCTGTTCGCCTCCCGTCCTTACACCTTGTATGGTTTTGAGGACATTTTCGAGCGCATCAGGCGTATGGGCATAATCGACGATGGCGGTGATGCCATACATGGCAATCTTGTCAAACCGACCTTGTGCGCCGGGAACTTTGGAAAGCTGCAAAAGCACTTCTTCCTCTTCCTCACCGAGGAGTACAGCCATGGCAAATACACCCAAAAGGTTATAAGCATTGAACTGACCGATCATCCTAAACCATACCTGTCGGTTGTCAATCTCCAGCTCCAGACCTTCAATCGTGTTGGAAATGATTTTGGCTTTGAAGTCAGCAGGAAATTTCAGCCCAAAAGTATGGCCGGAACCTTTGAAGTTCTGTAACATGACCAATCCACGCTTGTCATCGGCGTTGACTAGCGCAAAGGAATCCTTTGGCAATTCATCAAACAGCTTCTTTTTGGCTTTGATGTATTCGTCAAAAGAACCATGGTAATCAAGGTGGTCATGAGAAATGTTGGTGAACAACGCTCCGGAAAATGTCAGACCGGCAGTTCTTTCCTGCACGATAGCATGGGAACTTGCCTCCATAAAGCAATGGGTACAACCCGCATCCACCATTTGTCGGAGGAGCTTCTGTAGGCTCAAGGCATCGGGAGTAGTATGTGTGGAAGGAATTGTCAGTTCATTGATTTTGTTCTCCACGGTGGACAACAAACCCGTCTGATACCCCATTTCCATAAATAACTGATAGAGAAGCGTGACGGTAGTGGTTTTCCCATTGGTACCTGTTACCGCCACGAGCTTCAACTTTTCAGATGGATTTTCGAAATAATTGGATGCCATAATTCCTAAGGCTCTTGAGGAATTGACCACCTGTACATAGGTGATGTTTCCCTGAAGCTTATCAGGAATAGATTCACAAACTATGGCTACAGCTCCTTTTTCTATGGCTGTTTCAATGAAAGCATGACCGTCCACTTGAGTCCCTGAAATGGCCACGAAGACCGTTCCCTGAGAGACTTTGCGGCTATCAAAGACAATATCACCCACCTCAACTTCCATGTTTCCAAGGGTTGAGGTCAGGGAGACTTTGTACAATATGTCTTTCAATACTTTCATTTATCCCAATACTAAATTGATTACATAAGCATTATTGACCGGCGTACCGGGATTGATGGATTGATTTCTCACTCTTCCCTTTCCTTGGTAAACCACACGTATTCCTTTGTTTTCCAATACATACAATGCATCCCTCAAAGACATGCCCGTCACATCAGGCACTGTGGGTGAATCCACTTTATTGGCTTTCCAGATGACGGCTTTGTTAACTGGAGTTGATTTTACCCAATCCTCCTCCATCTCGCTGGAACCATGGTTGGAGA
Source organism: Aquiflexum sp. TKW24L (assembly GCF_023502205.1). Classification (GTDB taxonomy): domain Bacteria; phylum Bacteroidota; class Bacteroidia; order Cytophagales; family Cyclobacteriaceae; genus Cognataquiflexum. The sequence goes on from NZ_JAMFLG010000040.1 coordinate 14,936, forward strand.
TTCCAAACTTGTTGCAGATCAACTGTAGTTCATCCATTTTGCCGGCCTGTATCATTGGAAAAGCTCCTGAATTGGAAGTCAAGTAGGTTTTATCTGTTTTCTTTTCATTCAGCCCAAGATCCTGAGCATAGATCTTATCGGCAATTTCCTTAAATACCGGAGCTGAAACGTCGCCCCCATATGAAGCATAACCTTTGGGGCTGTCAATCACCACGATGGCTGAGTATTTTGGATTGTCTGCAGGAAAGTATCCGGCAAAAGAAGTATAGTACCGCTGAGTATACCGGCCACCAATCAACTTCTGAGCAGTTCCTGTTTTTCCGGCGATCTTATATTCTTTGGTGTATACATTCTTGGCGGTGCCGTTTTCTACTACGCCTTCTAACAATATCTTCAATTGATCAATCGTCTTGGAAGATGCAATGCTCCTTCGGACCACTTCTGTTTCGTATTTTTCTTCAATTTGATTGCCTCTAGCTACTGCCTGCACAATCATCGGCTTGACCATTTTGCCATTATTTGCGACAGCATTGTAAAGCATCAGGGTATGTAATGGGGTCAACTTGGCTTCATAGCCAATCGACATCCAAGGAAGGGTGGTACCATACCAATTTTTCTCTCCGGGTTTTTTGAAATAAGGAACACCTTCGCCTTTCAATTGAAAATCAATCGGTTTGTCGAGTCCGGCTTTTTCAATGTAGGAGACAAACTTGCTTGGATTGTGTCCAAAATTGTCTTCCACAAGCCTTGAGATGGCCACATTGGAAGATTTCTCAAATGCTTCCTTAATCGTGATTTTGCCATAGCCACCTTCTTTGGAATCATTCATATTCCTGTCGTAGAATTTGAAAGTTCCTTTACCCGTATCAATGGTATCTTTGAGGTTGATTTTACCTTCTTCGAGAAGTGCAAGCATCGACAGTAATTTGAATGTCGATCCCGGTTCGGTCAAGCCTTGGTCACCGATGGCAAAATTGTAGTTCTCTCCGTATCCAAAACCGTCCTTATTTTTTTGCAGGTTGATCAGTGCTTTGATTTGTCCTGTGGCGACTTCCATCACGATGACACAGCCAAATTCGGCATCTTTGGCTGTCAGTTGCCTCAAAAGTGCAGATTCTGCCACATCCTGAATATTGACATCCAAGGTGGTCAGGATGTCAAACCCGTCATCCGGCTTGATGTCTTCTGCATCAAAAACAGGCTTCCAAGAACCTCCGGCAATCCTTTGAAAAAGTGCCTTTCCATTTTTCCCTTCCAAAAAATTATTGAAGCTATATTCGATACCTGCGCCGTTTTTGTCTTCATTGACAAATCCCACCGTTCTGCTCGCGAGGTTGTTGAATGGTTTGTATCTTTTTTCTACTTTTTCAAAAATGACACCGCCTCCTGAACGTCCATTTTTAAAAATCGGCCATTTAGACATTTTTTGCATGTCTTGATAGCCGATTTGGGTACGGTTAAGAATGACATACCTTTTCTTTTCCGATCGGGCATCACGGATCATCCTTTTGTAGGAAGTAGCTGATTTGTCTTTGAAATGAGAAGATAAAAAGTAGGATAAGGAATCAATTCCCTTTGAAAATACATCTTCTTTGGCTACCATCGGATCGATGACAACCCTATAAAAAGGAAGGCTTGTGGCCAAAAGGCTTCCGTCAGCGGCATAAATATTCCCCCTTGTTGCACTTACCTGTTTGTATTGGAAATTAAGTGTCTCTGACTTAGCCTGCCATTTCTCGGTTTCCATAAACTGCAAATGGACAATCCTGTAGAAGATTGCCCCTGCAAACACAGCCACCACAATGAAGGCTATCCTTACACGCATTACTATGGAACGTTTTATATTCACTAGTCAACAATTATTTTTATCGGTGGAGATTCAATTTCTACGATGCCCAAGGGCGCAATTTTTTTTGCGACTTCGGATTGCTTGCTGCTCAGCATAAATTCTGCCTCGAGCGTGGTGACATCTGCCCTGACGTCTTCGACATCCTGCTGCAGTTTTTCGATCTTGCGGATCATGTTGTCTGCACGGTGGTTGCTCCATATATATATGAGCGCCAAGAAAGCCGCAAAGAAGAATGGCGGTGCAAAATGAACCGGAACACCCTCTCCGAGAATACCGGTCACGTTGAGCTTCTCTTCGATCATGGTAAAGATGTTTTTACCATTCCCCTTTGGAGAAGAACCATGTTGGATTTTCTTCTTGAAAGTATTTTGGCTCATCTTATTTCTTTTCCGCTATTCTCAATTTAGCACTGCGTGCCCTGTTGTTTCTCTGTATTTCTTCCTCATCTGCGATGAGCGCTTTCCTGTGTATCGGTTCCAAAGGCCTGAGTAGGTTGCCGTAGAAATCTTTGTCTACCTCACCTTGGAATTTTCCTTTGTTGATAAAGTTCTTGACCAGCCTGTCTTCCAAAGAATGGTAGCTCATGACGACCAATCTTCCTCCCGGGTTCAATGCCTCCACTGTCTGTTTCAGCATGTCTTCCAAGGCTCCCATCTCATCATTGACCTCAATCCTCAATGCCTGAAACACCTGGGCGAAATATTTAAACTCTTTGCCTCTCGGGGCATATTTCTGAAGAAGTGCTTTGAAATCTGCTGTTGTTTCAAATTGCGCTGCAGCTCTTTGAGAGGCTACCGCCTGTGCAAGTGTCTTGGCATTTTTGATTTCTCCATAAATGCCGAAAATCTTGTGAAGCTTTCCTTCTTCGTAAGTATTTAGGACATCCTTTGCCGAAATATCCATACCGCTACTCATCCTCATGTCAAGTTCGCCTTCGAATCGCGTCGAAAAACCCCTTTTGGGTTCGTCTATCTGATGGGAAGAAATCCCCAAATCAGCGAGAATTCCGTCCACTTGGCTGACACCATAGAGGCGGAGGTATTTTCTGAAATCCCTGAAATTGGCCTGAATGAATGTGAAGCGCTCATCATTTGGGATATTTGCTTCAGCATCGACATCTTGGTCAAACCCATACAAATGGCCCTTATCCAAATGTTTGAGGATTTCCCTCGAATGGCCGCCGCCACCAAAAGTCAGGTCTATGTAAATCCCATTGGGATCAATAGCCAAGCCTTCAATGCAAGGGCCAAGCATCACGGGGATATGATAAGGAAGTGCTGTCATGGTCAGGAAAGATATTTATCCATCAAGTTTGACAGCTCATCCTGATCAGTAATTGTATTTTGATCGTATTTTTCAGGACTCCAGATTTCCACGAATGAACCCACGCCCAAAAGGATGGCATCTTTGTCGATGCCGGCTTTTTGGAGAAAAGTCTTGGGGATCAAAAAACGACCTGCGCTATCCAGTTCCACCTCAGTCATGCTTTCAAAAAAACCTCTCTTGATCCTTCTTTGGATTGGATCACGGTCTGAGAGCGCATTGATCTGATGTAACAGTTTTTTAAACTCTACCTGGGTGTACAACGCAAGACATCCATCGTCTCCATGCCGCAAAATGAGGGTATCACCGTTGGAATCCGGTATTGCTGCCTTCATCTTGGCAGGCAATGCCAGACGTCCTTTCGGATCCACCTTGCATTCGTATCGACTGTTGAACATTCCCATGGGCTTATCTTGGATTTACTACAATGACAAAAGTAAGAAAAGCATCAACACCATGCACCACTTTTCCCCACTTTTCTCCACTTTTTCTTAAAACTATCTAAAAGTTTGATTTATTACAATAAATCTTGAAAATTTTAGGCCTTTTTTTATTTGGAGATCAATGAGTTGAGGAGAATCTCAATCAGAAAAAAATATCAAAAACAATCCAAAAACATGGTTTTTATTAAGAATGAAATGGGAAATAATCGGGATCAAATTCATTATTTCCATTTCGGGAGAAAAGTGGGGAGATTTCCCATAGAATTTGGGCTTTTTGGAGGTTTCTGGCGACCTCGGTTTATTTTCAGAAAACTTTTGAACCTTTTGATTAAAAAAATTCTTTACCACACAAAACCAGTAGATTTATAGATTTTGTTTTCTTTGCAAAAAAACCACGACCACAAATCATGAGATTCTTTCAAATTTTTGTCATCACAATTGCCATTGTTTTCATTTCCTCTTGCTCAAATGAAAAAACAGAAAAACCTGATTTCCGAGGTAGATGGCATGCCGAACTCGATCTCACCGGAGACCTGCTTCCATTTGAAATCGGGTTTGTGCAAAAGGGCGAAAACTGGATCATGGAAGCTTACCATGCTGAGGAAATTTTGACCTTTGATGAGGTGGTAGTCACAGGCGATTCTATAAAAGTAACTATAGGGACTTTTGACTCTGAAATCCGGGCAAAAATCATTGGTAACAAGCTGATAGAAGGGGTTTTTACAAAAAATTATGCAAAAAATTATTTTGTTCCATTCAAAGCTGAAAAGGAGGAAAAAAACAGGTTTGAAGTGACTGAAAAACCCGCGACCGATTTCTCCGGAAAGTGGAAAACAGATTTTCTCGAGGAAGATGGCGAAACCTATCCTGCCGTTGGGATTTTCACCCAAAACGGAGATAAAATCACCGGGACATTCCTAACAAAACTCGGAGATTACAGATATCTCGAAGGCAATGTTTCGGGCAATACTTTTCAGCTTAGCACCTTTGATGGCAACCATTTATTTCTGTTTTCGGGAGAACTTCAGGCTGATGGATCGGTGGCAGGTCGCTTCCGCAGCGGCCCTAAAGTAAAAGAAACCTTTCAGGCTGTGCGCGATGAAAATTTCGAACTTCCGGATGCTTTTTCCCTCAATTACCTCAAAGATGGTTATGATACTTTTTCATTCACCTTTCCAGATGTAAATGGAAAAATGGTTTCTCTTGACGACGAAAAATTTAGATATAAAGCGGTATTAGTTCAGATTTTTGGGACTTGGTGCCCCAATTGCGTTGATGAAACCAAATTTTTAGCTCCATGGTATGAAAAAAACAGAGACAGAGGAGTGGAAATTATCGGGCTGGCATTCGAAAGTAAACCCGAATTTGAATACGCAAGTGCCCGAGTAAAAAAAACCATCGACAGGCTGAATGCCACTTATACATTCCTGATCGCAGGGGTCAGTGACAAAGAAAAAGCATCAGAGGCCTTACCTGCTTTGAATGAGGTTTTGGCGTTTCCGACTTTGATTTATATTGACAAAAAAGGGAAAGTCAGAAAAATCCATACAGGATTTACCGGTCCGGGTACTGGAGATTACTATGACCGCTGGGTTAAGGAACATGAAGCGCTCGTGAGTGAATTGTTGGAGGAGTAAATCAGTAGGCAGAAGCAGTAGGCAGTTATCAGAAGCATAAGGAAAAAGATAAGGTTTATTGATTTCATCAGGACCCGATAATTTTGGCCAACCTATACCAACTAATAATGTCCTCTTAAAGAAAAAATGTAAATTGTGTTCCTTTCAATTGAATAAATTAACCTGTGTTCTCGGGTTATCCTTCTTGACCACTTTCCAGATAATTCATGTTTTAAAGCTTCCGGTTTTCCAATTCCCTGAAAGGGAGAAATTTGGATAGATTCTACCAAACCCCTGATTTTCTTCAAAATTGACTCATTGTTACTGCCTTTCCAATATTCCAAGTCTTTTTGGGCCTCAGAGGTTAATTCTATTTCCATATATCATCAAGGTTTACTTTTTTGGTTTTCCCGGCAAGTATATCCAAATCACCTTTCTTGATTTTACTCACAAAATCCTTATCATAATCGCTTTCTTTGGTAATGTCATATTCTATCTCCAACCTATCTAGGATTGATTTTAATAAATCCCAATCTTCATCATTTTTGATTTTTACAGTTAGCGTCGTCATCTTTTTTGCTTTTTGCTAATTTAAGTGGATTCCTTCTTTGATCCAATAATTGGAAAATGCATTTATATTAATCAGAAGAAATTATTGGATGAGAAGTATTTACTTCTTCCGCTCGATGGTGTACCTGACGAGGCCTTCCAAGGAACGCTTGTATTCTGAATCGGGGAAATCGGTAAGGAGTAGCATGGCTTCCTCAAAATATTTAGTCATGGCTTCATTTGCGTAAGCCAAGCCACCTGACTTCTTTACAAAAGTAATGACTTCGTTCACAGATTTCTTATCCTCGTTTTTATTGCGGACAAGGTAAATGATTTTCCTTTTGTCCAGCCAAGAGGCGTTGTTGAGCGCATAGATGAGGGGAAGGGTCATCTTCTTTTCTTTGATGTCAATACCCAAAGGCTTGCCGATCTCATCTTCTCCATAGTCAAAAAGGTCGTCTTTGATCTGAAAAGCCATTCCTATTTTTTCGCCAAAGGCGCGCATCTTATCAATAATCTCTACCGTAGCCCCGGAAGTAGATGCTCCAACGGCACAACAGGACGCAATCAAGCTTGCAGTTTTTTGACGGATGATGGTGTAATAAACTTCCTCTGTAATATCCAGTTTCCGTGATTTGGCCATTTGGAGCAATTCGCCTTCTGACATTTCCCGAACAGCGTTGGATACGATTTTGAGCAAATCAAAATCTCCGTTGTCCACGCTAAGCAACAGGCCTCTTGAAAGCAAATAGTCCCCAACAAGAACAGCTATTTTGTTTTTCCACAGGGCATTGATAGAAAAAAATCCCCTCCGGTAATTGGAATCATCCACCACATCGTCATGCACAAGTGTAGCGGTATGTAAAAGTTCAATCAAGGCTGCTCCCCTATACGTGGATTCAGATATCCCACCAGTCAAACCCGCAGTTAAAAACACGAACATGGGCCGCATCTGCTTGCCCTTTCGTCTGACGATGTAATTTGTGATATGATCGAGAAGTTTGACCTTACTTTTCATAAAGTCACGGAATTTGGTTTCAAATTCCTCCATCTCTGTGGCGATAGGTGCTTGAATCTGTTTGAGGTCAGGCTTCATAAAACAATGCTGCTGCAATAATACAATGGATTCTTAGCAGCACAAAACCCATTGTGAAATATTACCATTCAAACTCCCCTGTATCCAAAACGTTTTCAAAAATGAATCTTTTAATTTTTCAAGCTACAATATGGATTTTTAAACCCCAAAAACTGCATGTCTCAACATGATGATTTTTGTTATCTTTGCTATTCATCCAATAAAAAGGATAACACTTGGCTGACACTTATATCAAACATCAATACGGACCTATCCTTCCCAAAAAGGATGAATGGCCTGTCGTTAAACTCAGCAAAAACCGGAAGGAATTTATCAGGAAAGTGGCAGATGCCAGCAAGAAATCCGTATTGGAAATGACCTCCGGAAATATGGATTTACTCAGGGAGGAGTTGGAAACAACCCTCTATCGTGAAAAACTGAGGATAAAACAAAATCCATGGGCAGTTGACCCGGACGATGAAAGGGAATTTTGGGGAAAGGTAAAATCAAGTCTTGTACACCTTAGTGCAGATAGCAGTCTTACCAAAACCCAAAAGAAGAAAAAATACCTTGAAATCCTAGATGATATCACCATGCGGTATTCGGAGGAAATCGCCAGTAACTTTATCCATTCCCACTATAAAGTGACCCGGAGGATGGTCACTTTCGGGTTTTCAAGGTTACTCAATGCCGCAAGGGTAAAAGGTTTCAAATCTATTTTCAGCAACCAATTCAGCCTTCAGGACAAAATCCAGATTGTAGGAGAGACGGATCAGATCCGTGAACTTGCCTCCAAAGGAACGATTGTGATGGTTCCAACCCATTTTTCCAACCTAGACAGTATTTTGATTGGATGGATTATATCCGTATTGGGTTTACCGCCCTTCATCTATGGAGCAGGATTGAACCTGTTTAACATCAGTATTTTTGCATACTTTATGAATGCCCTTGGTGCTTATAAAGTCGACAGGAGGAAGAAAAACCTCATTTACCTTGAAACCCTAAAGACATATTCTTCCGAAGCCTTGCAGTTTGGAGTACACAGCCTTTTCTTTCCGGGTGGTACCCGGTCCCGAAGCGGGATGATAGAGAAAAAACTCAAACTTGGTCTTCTAAGTACAGCCGTCGAAGCTCAAAGAGCAAATTTCGAAAGAGGAGAGGATGATGTCAGCGGAAAGATTTTCATTGTCCCTGTCACGATCAATTACCACTTCGTCCTAGAAGGACCAAGTTTGATTCAGGAGCATCTTACATTGACAGGGCAAGAGCGCTATTACAAAGAGTCCGATGAGTTTTCCACTTCCTACAAAATCTCCAAATTTCTCGTCAAGTTCTTTACCAAAGGTTCGGATATCTCTGTTTCAATTGGGAAGGCTTTGGATGTATTGGGCAACTATGTCGACAATGAGGGAAACAGCATTGACAGAAATGGAAGAAAAATAGACACGAAAGATTATTTTTTATATAATGGAATAGTTACCGTAGATGCCCAAAGGGAGGAAGAGTACACCTACCATTTGGGGAAGCGGATAGTTGAGGAATTCCATAAAATCAACCGGGTTTTCAGTTCCCATCTGGTGGCTTTTACAGCGTTTCAGATGATCAAAAGAGAAAACAAAAAGATGGACCTATACAATCTCCTCCGGCTACCGGAAGAGGATGTAGTGCTCATTTACAATGAATTCAAAGAAGAGTGCCAAAAAGTATTGGACAAAATCAAGGAACTTGAGGCCGAATCCAAAGTCCAGATTGCTCCTCACATGAAAAATGATATTGATAGTATTATCGATCATGGATTGGCCAATGTCGGGATGTACCATGCCAAGAGACCCCTTGTTAAAAACAGCATAGGAAACATTGAAACTCAGGATTTGAGCCTACTATTTTATTACCATAACAGACTTTACGGATATGACCTCGAAAAACTTTTCTAAAGAAAAATCAGTCGGAGTCGTAGGCATGGGCAGCTTTGGTACTGCCATAGCGAATATCCTGGCCGAGAAAAGTAAAGTAATCGCCTACGTCAGAAGGTCAGAAGTAGTAGACGAAATTAACCAAAAACACACAGTAGACGGTGTTGAGATCAACCCAGAAATCTTCGGAACCCAAGATCCTGAATATTTGTGCAAATCCTGTAACACGATTTTTTTTATGGTTCCTTCCTCTGCCTTTCAGGAAGTTATCCGCTCATTTTCCCCATATCTATATCCCTATCACTTGATCATCCATGGCACAAAAGGCCTTTGTTTGAACTTACCAATAGGAAAAACGCTAGAGGAAATGGGAAAAATAAGCAGGGAAAATATCCTGACCATGAGTGAGGTCATCATGAAAGAAACTGTCGTAGTGCGGGTAGGATGCCTTGCGGGACCCAATTTGGCACGTGAACTTTATCTCGGTCAGCCGGCTGCTACAGTGGTGGCGAGTAAATACAACGAAGTAATATTAGAAGGTCAGCGATTACTTCGGACTGACAAATTCCAAGTTTACGGCAATTCTGACATCGTTGGAGTCGAGCTGAGCGGCGTACTCAAAAACATAATCGCCATAGCTGCCGGAGCCTTGGCAGGAATGGGATTGGGAGAAAATGCAAAAGGGCTGCTGATTTCAAGGGGGATGGTGGAGCTTGTCTATCTTGGAAATGCACTCGGGGGAAGTCTGAAATCTTTCATAGGTTTGGCAGGAATCGGTGATCTTGTAGCCACCTGCAACTCCACCCTTTCAAGAAACTATACTGTCGGATTCAGATTGGCACAGGGAGAAAAACTCGTCGATATCCTCAATACCATGGAGGAAGTAGCTGAAGGTGTCAATACTATCAAACTCATTAAAGCCTTTGTGGAAGGCACTGGAATGAGGGCTCCCATCACGGAAAATCTCTATAAGGTCCTTTTTGAAGATCTTAAAATTGAGGAAGCCCTTCAGTACTTAATGAAGTATCCTTTTAGTGTGGATGTGGATTTTTTGTAGGGAATGGTTGTTTGTTTATTTGGTTAAGGGTTATTTGGTTAAGAGGTTATTTGATTAATTGTTTATTTGTTTATTTGTAGAGTTGGATTGATAGAAGATTAGGATAGCAGATAACCACAAAAATACATTGACAAATTCACCCACAAAACTTAAACGCGGCATACAACGATGGGACTTGGTTTTCTTGATCATCAACTCGGTGATAGGGGCCGGGATTTTTGCCTTGCCTGCCAAGGTTTTTGCTTTATCAGGAGTCTATTCCATTTTGGCTTTTGTGGTTTGTGCCTTGGTGATGGCTGTTTTGATTTTGGTCTTTGCTGAAGTCAGTTCGCGCTTTGAGCAGACCGGTGGTCCGTACCTGTATGTCCATACTGCTTTTGGGCCGATCCCGGCATTTATTATCGGTTGGCTACTGATGCTTACGAGACTGTTTAGCTATGCAACGCTGATCAACTTGATGGTCTTATACCTTTCATTTTTTTCTGAAACCTTCAACCAACCTGAAGTCAGAATCACCATCATCATCCTCATCACAGCCTTGATTGCATATTTTAATTGGATAGGTGTAAAAAATACTGCAAGGGTCAGCAATGTTTTGACCGTAGCAAAACTTTTTCCTTTGGCTGTGTTCATCATTGTAGGTTTATTTTATATTGATTTTGACATGATGAAAGGTCAGCCTGTTCCCACTTTGAAGGACTTTTCAGCCTCTACCTTATTGTTGGTTTTTGCTTTCGGAGGGTTTGAAGCTGGATTGGTCAATAGCGGAGAGATTGTCAATCCAAGAAAAAACCTTCCTTTTGGATTGTTGACAGCAGCAGCGGTCATCGCTGGATTTTATATATTGATCCAGATCGTTTCTATCGGGACACTTCCTGATTTGGCAACTTCCGAAAAACCACTTGCAGATGCCGCTTCGGTTTTCATGGGATGGTACGGAGGTCTGTTTATCACCATTGGGGCTGTCATATCGATTATGGGAACGCTGAATGTGCAGATTCTGAGCGGGTCAAGGTTGCCTTTTGCACTTAGTGAAGAAGATCAATTGCCAAAGTTGTTTGGCAAAATCCATCCACGCTTTGCTACACCATATATCTCAATTCTCTTCTTCTCAGCACTTGTTGCATTTGTGGCAATATTCTGGGGATTTATGAGTTCGCTGGCTGTTTCGGTGATTTCAAGGCTGATCTTATATGCTTTGGTCTGTGCCTCATTGATCAAACTTAGGAAAACCAAACCTGACGGAGACTTCTTCAAAATACCATTCGGAAACTACTTCGCCTTGGCCGGAATAGGAGCCACGCTATGGTTGCTTTCAGGTACCAAATCCCAAGAAATTTGGGATACTTTTCTTTGGACATCTGTGGGATTGGTGATTTTTGGAATCCATTCATTTGCCAAAAAATATTTCTAGATAATACCAGATTATTCATACTGAGTTCATTTAATTTCATTTTACATTTAAGATATTTGTTTTTTAACCATAACCTACCCAAACAAATGAAAAAACTCTACACAACTCTCTTATTGCTTTGCTTTTGCGTCTCAGTTTCTTTTGCTCAAACCAAAACTGTAACCAAAGAAAGTAAACCCTATTTCACCTCCGGTGGTGAGTGGATTTTCTCCACAGGAACCGTTCAAAACAAAAATAATGTACTCAGGTTTTCTCCGGTCATCAACCTTCAGACGCTCCTCAATTTTGACCAAAGTGAATCTTTTGGCTGGTTTACAGGAGTTAACATCCGAAACGTTGGATTCATTTTTGATGAATCGGCTTCAGTGAGGAAAAAAGTCAGGAATTACAATTTGGGTATTCCATTAGGAATCAAATTGGGTAATATGAATGACCGATTTTTCTTTGCCGGATATGAACTTGAGATTGCCATGAATTACCGTGAAAGGACTTTTGTGGATGAAGTTAGGACAGAAAGATTCAGTGTTTGGTTCAGTGACAGGATCAATACCCTTCAACATGCACTTTTTATTGGTTACACACTTCCAAAAGGAACCAGCATCAAAGCAAAATACTACCTAAATTCTTTCTTCAACCAAAATTTTACATCATCAAATGGTCAGGGTGGCACCATTCAGCCTTATGCAGGTTTGGATGCCAACATTTTCTACGTTTCTCTTAATTTTGCTTTGTTCAAAAAATGGGAGTTGGTGGCTTTGGAAGATTGATTGATCAATCCTCCCAAACAGTCCTTTTGTTCCCTTTATAGTCAGTGATAGCAACTTTATCATAAGAATCCAAAATAGGTAAAATCCTGGAAGATTGGGAAAGGTATCCATCTCCATAATAGAACTCTTTGGAGGATTTTGACCCGTCTTTGAAGGTGATTTCTGCCAGGTAATCCAAAGGCCCCAGCTTTACAACATGGTTGTAAGATTGGGGCTTTATATTTTTAAAAACTTTTAAGCTGTCTCCATGCTGAGCGGTAAGAATGATTGGATTGCCGTCCTTATCCCTCAAAACTGCCAAAGCCCTGCCTTGTCCATCTATGACAAATCCACTTTCTCTCAATGTCAAGGACTTAAAATCTCCATTTTCACTTTCAATCTGTAGTCCCTTAGAAGCATCATATCTCCCTGTCACGGTTTCATTTCCATAGAAATTACCTGTCATAAGCAAGGATTGATTTCTCTCCGCTGAATTTTCAACAACAACAAGTCCATATTGCGGAGCAAATTGCGCTTCCACAGGCAGCGGCTTTAATAAAAATTTGTTGGCTGTAGATCTTTCCAATACTGCACTTTGAAAATAATCAGCTTCCAAGCGGGCAACTCCTTCTATTGCCCCTGACACAAAAAAATCCTCCAACTTTGTATTGGCATATTCGGAATAGACTAGAAATCTGTTCTTCCAAGATGGCACCTGACTGACGACCATGTCCCTTCCCGGAATAGCAAAAAATCCATCTTGAAGGTATTGAAACATGATCGGGTCGATACTTTTATTGGCATCAAAGTCTTTAGCTATCATGATCAAGGGCTTTTCAGGACTTACTTTCCACCTGGAATTTAATCCAAGGTTTCCTAGTACATATTCCAATTTTCCATCCTGATTGAGGTCTGCTGAGGTGATGCTGTTCCACCAACCGGTGGAATGTTGAGGTGCAAATTCTGCTGAAACATCCACAAATTCGATGGGCGCATCAGTTTTCCGACTTTGCTTCAAAAACCTGACAGACATCCACTCACCTACTACGATCAGGTCCAATAACCCATCCTTGTCAAAATCTGTCCAAAGTGCGGCAGTGACCATTCCCAAAGTTTCAAAGACAGGAAATAAAGAATTACTAACATCGGTGAACTTACCATTATTATTTTCTAAAATCACTGACTTTGGAGCCATAGGATATTGACCGGGCCTCACTCGGCCTCCGACAAAAAGATCTAAATCCCCATCCCCATCATAATCAGCTGCGGTGACTACTGAACCGCTGAAATGCATTTCAGGAAGGGATTCCGTACCTAATTTAAAATTTCCTTTGCCATCATTGATGTACAACCTGTCTTGGTATTCAGGTGATCCTTCTTGATTTCGACTGCCGCCGCTGACTACATATAGGTCTAGGAATCCGTCGCCATTGGCATCAAACAAAAGAGATCCCATGTCGTCAGAAAGAGAACTTTCCTCCAAGCTTTTTTTCAAAAACAGGCCATCTTTTCCCTGAATAAAAAATACTCCAGGATGATCTTTTGATCCTCCAATAAAAAAATCTTCCAATCCGTCTCCATTTATATCTCCAACAGCTATACCTGGGCCATTTTCTGAATGCTTATGGGGAAGCAACCTTTGTCTGTTGAAGTCTTTGTAAGAAATATGATTGTGAAAATAATCAATTCCCAAATCAAGACTGACCTCCATAAACTCAGCCTGCGATGTTTTCTCTATAGTTTGGATGAATTCAACAGCATCACCGTATTCTAAGGTTATAAGTTGGTTGGCAGAAAGTTCTTTGACTATCTGAGTTTTTCCATCCGGCCAAACAACTTTCAGCTCATTGATTACTTTAGAATTACCAATCCCGAAATGGGCCAAAGGTTCTACAAAGGATTTGTATCCACGGGTGGGATAATGTTCATAATATTGAGTGGTATTTGAATCTCCAAAAGCATAATGGATGTAGACTTTTGCACCAAGGCCGTTCCGGTTTTTAGCTGGTCCGGCAAATGCGATTTTAAGGTATTTGGTTGATTCAGGTTCCTTTTCCCTTGTGGTATTTTTATAGATAAAAGCCGTTTCGTTGAGGTTGTTAATGACCAAATCAAGGTCACCGTCATTATCCAGGTCAGCATAAGCTACTCCATTGGAAATCGTTGCATGCGTAATCCCCCAATCTTGGCTTTTGTCTCCAAAAGTTAGGTCAGTATTGTTTTGAAAAACATAATTAGGCAGCTTGACTTCTTTCAGAGATTCAAGTCCTTCAAGGAGTAATTTTCGCCTTTCCTCAGGACTAGTGAAGGGACCAAGGTTTTGGGTGAAATTGATGTAATCCAAGTCCGTCACGTCCTTCCCATAACCATTGCTTATGAAGAGGTCCTTATTGCCGTCATTATCCAAGTCAGCAAAAAGCGGGGACCAACTCCAGTCAGTCTGAAAAATTCCTGACAGAAACCCAATTTCGCTGAATGTTCCATCACCACGATTGAGTTGAAGGGTGTTCCTGACATATTGTGGTTCATATCCCCGTTCTATGTTTGATTGGTACAGGTCGTAATTTTCCGTAGGGGCAAACATGGTTTTTTGCCTCAAATTATCCGGAGGAAACATGTCCAAAGTCACCACATCCGGCAAGGCATCATTGTTGAAATCCGCGACGTCTACCCCCATCGCATTGAAACTTTGATGGTTCATCATATCGGCAATCCGATTTGAAAAAGATCCATCTCCGTTATTGATATATAGAAGGTCATTGGTAATAAAATCATTGGCTATATAAATGTCCGGCCAACCGTCCTGATTGATGTCGCTGATGGCAAGTCCAAGCCCGTAACCTTCTATGATGATACCTGCTGCCAAACTCACATTTGAAAATGTCCCATCACCATTATTTTGGTATAACTTATCGTTGCTTTTACCTTTACCTGTTTTTTCTTTTGGCCGTGAAAGGTTTCTTTGAAAACTCTCCAAGGCATTGGACAAAATGTATAAATCCAAATCCCCATCCCTGTCAAAGTCAAAAAATGCTGCTTGGGTATTGTAACCCCTGTCTGCAATTCCATATTGGGAAGCCATTTCATCAAAAACCGGAATGCCTTCATGATTTAAACCTTGATTCACAAAAAGCAGATTTGGATTGGGAAAACCATCATCCCGGTTGGAAACGCTAACATAAATATCCAGTAAACCATCATTATTGATGTCTACCAAAGTCACCCCTTCCGTCCATGAATCGGTACTTACCTTTGCGATTTCTGTGACATCTTCAAATTTGAAATCACCCCGATTGAGGTATAGTTTTGAGGAGACCATATTTCCGGTGAAAAATAAATCGGGAAGACTGTCTCCGTTGAAATCTCCCACAGCCACTCCACCACCATTGTATATGTAGTCAAAATCGAGAACGTTAAAATCCTTACCGATTTCTATCTTGTTATTGAACATAACCCCCGTTTTATCAGCAGAAAGCAATTCAAATTTGGTGTCACTGTCAGGCTGCCTTGAACAACCAATTATGACAAGACAGCAAATCATGAAATAAAAAGGGGAAATTCTCATATGTTATTTTCTCTTGGAAGACTCCCTGATAATGAGTTCAGATCGTAAAGTGATTTTTTTGGTATTGTGAAGCATACCCTCACCCGGTTTTTCCAGTTGATTGATCAGGTTTTTCATGGCAAGTTCTCCCATTTCATAACCTGGGTAATTGATTGTGGTAATGTTTGGCTCGACAAGTCTGGAAATTACCTCATTGTTAAAACCTACTACTGCAATATCTTCCGGGATTCTGATTCCTTCCAATTTTAAATGCCGGATGCAACTTGCAGCACAAGAATCATTTGAAACAAAAAGGCCATCTGGCATAGGATCCATTTTCAATATTTGGTTGACAATTTCTTCCCCTGCCTCTTCGACAAGATCAGCGTAAATCACCAAAGATGGACGGAAAGGAATATCATTTTCCAACAAGGCATATTTATACCCTTTCAATCTATCTGCATAGACATTGATCTTGAGAGTCCTCAGTACATGGACAATTCTTTTACAACCCTGTTGTATCAAATGGTTTGTGGCATTTTGGGCAGCCTGAATATTATCAATGGTAAAACCCGTGCTATTGGAATGCTCAGCAATCCGGTCATAAAACATCAATGGCGTACCTTTTTTAAGAAAGGGTTTGAAATGGTCAATGTTTTCGGTATCTCCCGCCAAGGATACAAGTAAACCATCCACCCGGCTATTAAACATACTCAAGGCATTTGCTACTTCTTTATCATAGGATTCAAGTGATTGACTGATAATCAGGTTAAATCCCAACTCATTTGCAACTTTTTCCATTCCTGCCAAAACAGAAGACTGAAAACTTGAATTGAGCCTTGGGACGATTACTCCTATATTGTATGTTCTTTTATTTCTAAGGTTTGCTGCAAAAACATTGGATTGATAGCCACTTTCCAGTGCCGCATCAAATATCTTCTTCTTTGTTTTTTCATTGACTGCAGGATGGTTATTCAATGCCCTGCTCACTGTTGTTGGGGACACACCAAGTTCCTTGGCTATGTCATAAATGGTGGTTTCCTTGTTCATTTGGGTATTGAATGCTGGGATATCGAGACGGCGTGATCAAAAACAGTCATTCTTTTTTTTTAATTTGATTGAGATCAGTTTTTGCAAAATGGGAAGTTGAAATATCTATTTATCTAATTTGAATGCAAAGGCAATATGGGAAACTTAGTGTTGATTTTATGAAATCGGTTGTAATGTAATTATTCAATTTACCTATATTAATTATACCATATTTTTTTTATGTTTTTATACTTATTATCATTTTTAGTTTGCTTATCTTCTTGTATTTTTTTAGTAAAGTTAGTTAAGTTTTAAAAGAAAATAATCTTACCTCACTTCACTCTTGAACTTTATTAATTAAGTAAATTCCACAAAGATCCCATAAAGTACATATTTTGATACACTTAATTAAAATTTTTGAAATTTAATTTTGAATTTCACCTCATACACATCCATTTTTCCCATAGGCCACAACAGGATTTAATTTTGATAAATACCTCCTACAGGGGAATTTTCTGCCTAGATCAAATAATTTTATGAAATCGGTTGCATTAACAATTATTTTTTTAGAAGTTTATAATGTCTGATAAACTTGACCTCTTCAAGTGCATGTTGCTTAAGGATTTAAAGTTTGCTCTTGGCAACAGCGATCAAAAAATTAACAATACCCAAACAACCACATATGGAATCGAATTCCACAAAAATTTTCAGATTACATTTTTCATGGTTTTGCCATTTTCCAAAACCTTGGCTGGAACAGGGTCTAATTATTGTTTACTCCGGTTTTCAGGAGACTGTACGATTTGTAAGATTGAATATGGTCCAGGCTTTTGATTTTTCTGCATACTCACCATTTCTTTCTGCTCTCTTATTCAATTTTAATCGAAAAAGTAAACCTTACACTTTGGTTGCACCAATACTGGTTTTGAATAATATAGATATCTCCAGCATTGACTATTACATAAATCCCTATTTCATTACCCCTACACCGAAATCATTTCCATTTACAAAAAACCAAAAACTCTTTTTTAATTAATTATTTCACATAAACCCTAAAACCTATGCATAGTAAAATTTACTGTAAAAAGTCCGGGCCACCGAAAAAAGCAAATTCGTTGCTGGCCCTATTTCTCATCCTAGGAATCTTCTTGCTTCCGCTGAGTGCTATGGCCCAATCCTTTGTGGTCAAAGGGACTGTCAAGTCCGCAGACGGAACAGAGACAATGCCTGGTGTCAACGTCCTTATCAAAGGAACAACCCAAGGTACTGCTACTGATATCGATGGCAATTTCTCAATTGAGGTTCCATCTGCCAACTCTGTGTTGGTTTTTTCCTTTATTGGATTTAAGCAGCAGGAAGTCCGGGTAGGCAATATGACAACCTTGTCCATCAATTTGGAATCAGACATGTCTAACCTTTCCGAAGTCATAGTTGTGGGTTATGGTACCCAAGAGCGGGCCAAGGTGACCGGAGCAATATCTTCTGTTGGATCCGAAGCTATCAGATCCCTACCTGTACCAAACTTGGCTTCTGCCATTCAGGGACGTGCAGCGGGTGTTCAGGTAACAAATGCAGGTGCACCCGGAGCAGAACCAATCGTACGGGTTCGTGGTATCGGAACTGTAGGTAACAATGATCCTCTTTACGTCATCGATGGTGTGCCTGCGGGCGGCTTGAATCAGATCAACCCTGCAGATATCGAGTCTATCGAAGTATTGAAAGATGCGTCTGCAGCCGCCATTTATGGGTCAAGGGCAGCGAATGGCGTCATCCTTGTCACAACTAAAAAAGGGGTGATCGGAAAGCCAAAAGTAACCTTTGATTCCTATTATGGAACTCAGCAAGCTTGGAAACAACTTGACCTGCTAAACAGAGATCAATATATCGCTTTTGGTCGCGAGCTGTTGGCTAACGGTAACCAACCTGCGCCCCAAAGATTCGATATCTTAGGCGATCTTGCCAATGTCGAGACTGACTGGCAGGGTGAAATGTTCCGCTCAGCGCCTATCCAGGACCATAATGTGGCTATTTCTGGAGGAACTGAAAGTGTCCTTTACAATGTATCAATGGGCTATTTTGCACAAGAAGGTATCATGAAAGGAACCGATTTTGAAAGGATTTCTTTCCGTTCAAACACAGACTTCAAAGTAAACAAATATGTCAAATTTGGTCAGACACTTACTTTTGCTTATTCTAATAGGAACAATGAGCCTTTTACCGGAGGCAGAAGCCAATTGGAGCATATTGTAAAGCAAGTGCCTTACATCCCTGTAAGGGACGAAACAAGGTTAGGTGGATTTAGGTCTCCTGATAGGGTGGATGGATCAGATCCGGAAAACCCGGTCTTGAATGCTGAATTGAGAACTGCCAGACAACAGGATTTCAAAATCTTGGGTACTGCCTACATTGATGTAACTCCTTTTGAAGGTTTCAAATACAGATTCCTCGCCGGTATAGATATAGGAATAGGTACCAATGACCAGTACACCCCAAAATTCTTTGCAGGTGATTTCAATAACCAACCTTTTGCTACCATTGCTCAAGGCCGGTCTACCTTTGTTTCCCCTTTGTTTAGTAATCAGTTTTCTTACCAAAAAACCATCAACAAGCATAGCTTTGACTTATTGGGGGTTATTGAGCAACAAACATTCAGGTCTACAAACCTCTCAGGATCTGGACAAAATAACCTGACAAATGACGTCCGCGTACTTCAAGGTGTACAAAATCAAGTGACTTCAGGTAGTCAGACTGATTATGCCTTGATCTCCTACATCGGAAGGGTAAACTATGATTACGATCAAAAATACCTTTTCAGTGCTTCTGTCAGACGTGATGGGGGTTCTCGATTTGGGCCAAGCAACAAGTGGGGTACTTTCCCTTCTGTTTCAGTAGGCTGGAGATTAAGTCAGGAAACCTTCATGCAATCTTTGACTGCCATCAGTGATTTGAAATTGAGGGCGAGTTATGGTGAAACAGGTAATGACCGTATCGGAGATTATGTCTATCAGGGAACGATTAATAGTAACCACTTCTACAACTTTGCCGGAAGTTTGCAAGGTGCAAGTACAATAAGCGCATTGGCCAATGCCAACCTGAAATGGGAATCAACCAAAATGAAGAACATTGGTATGGATTTGGGTCTTTTCAACGACAGGTTTAACCTTTCTTTTGAATATTTTGACAATACCACAGAGGGAATGATCCTTGGTGTACCCATTCCTCCCTCTTTAGGATTTGACGGGGCTCCGGTAGCGAATGTTGGAACTGTCAAAAATAATGGTGTTGAATTTACTTTGGGATACCGAAAATATACCGGTGACTTCCAGTTCTCCATTGATGGCAACATCGGTTTTGTGAATAATGAGCTGGTTTCACTTGGATCCGGTAACACAATCTTTGGCCCTGGATTCAATGGTGATCCCATGACTTTTACAGAAGAAGGTCAGCCTATTGCCTACTTTTATGGATGGATCGCTGATGGAATCTTTCAAACAGGAGAGAGCACTGCGGCACAACCGAATGCAAGACCTGGTGATATCAAATTCAGAGACATTAACAATGATGGGGTGATCAATGCAAGCGACAGAACCAACCTAGGCCATTACTTACCTGATTTTACTTACGGTTTGAACTTTAATGGAAGTTATAAAAACTTTGACATTACCATGTTCTTACAAGGTGTGCAGGGAAATGAGATATTTAACAACCTGAGATTCCATACTGAAGGGATGACAAGGCTATTTAATGCCTCGACAGTTGTGCTTGACAGATGGACACCTACAAATACCAATACCAACGTACCAAGAGCTGTATCCGGCGATCCAAACAGAAATGCAAGAGCAAGTTCAAGGTTTGTTGAAGACGGTTCTTACATGAGGGTAAAAAACATCATTTTGGGATATACAATACCTGCTGCCACATTGAATTCAATTACCAATGGCTATGTGAGTAGAATTAGGGTATATCTATTGACTCAAAATCCACTGACATTCACCAAATATACTGGTTATGATCCGGAGATTGCTGTCCGCACAGGTGTCAACTCATCTTTGGGTACCGGTATTGATTATGGTCAGTTCCCAGCCGCTAGAACATTCATCGGTGGTATCCAGTTTACATTTTAATAAACATCTCAATATCAAAAGTTAAAGTATATGAAAACGAGATTAATTCTTACTTCATTAGTGTTGTTGCTGGGGTTTAACTCCTGCGATGAAAGTAGGCTAAGTCCTACTAACCCAAATCAGTTAGGGGCAGAAACATTCTACCGAACTGGCCCCCAGTTGGTGGCAGCTGTGAACTCAGTGTATGCAGGTCTTCAGGCCAATAACCTCTATAACAGGGAGTATTTCTTCTTCCAAGACCTCCTATCTGATGATTGTGATACAGGAGGTCCCCAGTTGGAAGCGGCAAGGGCACAGGTATTGAACCATGTATTTGATGCCTCCAATCCTCTCAATGAAGCGAACTGGAGGGGTTGGTACAGAATAGTCCATAGAGCCAATTTGATATTGGAAAATGCTAACAAGGCTACTGAAGAAATAACTGAGGCACTTAGATCCAGAATATTGGGTGAAGCTAGATTTCTACGTGCATTGGCTCATTATGAACTTGTCACCCTTTGGGGTGGAGTCCCATTGATGACCTCAACAGCTACCTCTCCTGATGCAAATCCAAGAGTATCTGAGGAAGAAGTTTACACCCTCATATTCTCAGATTTAACTTTTGCGATAGCAAACCTTCCTTTGAAAAGTGCCTATACCGGTACAGACATTGGAAGAGCCTCCAAAGGTGCAGCCCAAGCCCTAGCTGCCAAAGCCCACTTATTTAGAGGAAATTATGCCGCAGCAAGACCCTTCCTCTTAGAAATTATTAATTCAAACCAATATAGATTGGTCGACAGGTATCTTGATAATTTTGAAGAAGAAAGAGAGAATAACGCTGAATCAATTTGGGAAATCCAATTTTCTGAGGCCTTTGGAACTGCAGGTGCTTGGAATGGTGATGGAGGCGGGATTGCCGAAGTGACTTTCCGTGGTCAGGAATATGGTCCAACCGCTTGGAGAAACGTAATCCCCAGCTTGCCTCTTTTCAATGCTTATGAAAGGGTTGCAAATGGTGCTACCAAAGATGACCCTAGAATCGGCTACAACTTCTTCCAGATCGGCGATACTTTTAACGGTGGAAACTCAGTTTTAACTGCTGATAAAGTTCAAGGTAATACTGCAAGGGCAAGCTGGAGAAAATACCAAATGATCTACAAAAGAGGAGCGGAAGACGTTCAATCAGGAATCAACTTTAGGGCAATCCGTTATGCAGATATCTTGCTGTTGATGGCAGAAGTGGAAAATGAAATCACAGGTCCTGCGGCTGCTTTGCCATATATCAATCAGGTAAGGGCAAGGGCAGATGTGGCCATGCCTCCATATCCAACAGCCCAATATCCTACCGGAAGCAAAACAGAAATGCTAAGAGCTATTCAGCATGAAAGACAAGTAGAGTTGGCAGGAGAGCAAATCAGAAACAGAGATATCAGGAGATGGAGAAAACAAAACCTCTTGGCAAGCGAACCTATTCCCAACTGGAATGCAAGGTATTTGTTGATGCCTCTTCCACTTTCTGAAATAGATAACAACAATGCGCTAACAAATGCTGATCAGAATCCCGGTTATTAATCTCAAACCTATTAATATAAAAAAGCCCGGCCATTTGGTCGGGCTTTTTGTTTTATAATTCTTCCCCAATTTCCAAGCTTTTTGAAACCTTTTTGGCTTTCCGCCAAAAACAGATAATAGAATTTTAACCACATATTTAAAGGATTTGCACAGATGGGCAGAATTCGAAACCATTTGGAATCATAGGGTAAGGGAGTGAAAAAGTTGTAGTTGTTATATTGGTTCAAATTGTTGTCGAGTTCTCAGGTTTTCATGGTTTTGGATTTCTAAAATAATAAAAACTCCCTAAGGGTATAGAAAAACAATCAGGAAGCATAAAAAAAACCCTGCCAGAATTTTATATCTAACAGGGCTTTCGAGTTTCACATTTAAATTGATCCTTATCTCTGAGGAACCAGCTTCACCATCAGTCCGGTAGCCTCAGTTACAGCATAGATATAGCCTTCCGGACTTTCAGAAACCTGCCTTACACGGCCAATGTCTTTCAAAAGTGTTTCCTCACCAACATATTTGGTTCCATCAAGTTCTACCCTCGCGATCTGCATACCTGCAAGTCCACCTACCAATACATTTCCTTTCCACTCGGGATATTTGTCAGAAGTCACCAAAGTCATCCCGCAGGTTGCGATTGATGGCACCCAATAGGTAACCGGCTGTTCCATTCCTTCTTTTTCTTTCAATTCGGTTAGGATCGTTCCATCGTAATTGATCCCGTAAGAGATCACCGGCCAACCGTAGTTTTTGCCTTTTTCGATCAGGTTCAATTCATCTCCACCTTTTGGTCCGTGTTCTACAGCCCAAAGACGGTTGTTGGCTTTGTCATAGATCATGCCTTGTGGATTTCTGTTGCCATAAGTCCAGATCGATGGAGAAGCTCCTGCTGTCCCTACGAAAGGATTGTCTTCAGGAATCCTACCGTCATCATAGATTCTATGGATTTTGCCATGGTCATTATCCAATTCCTGCGCATTGGCAGGTCTGGAACCTTTGTCTCCGTTGGAGAAAAAGAGGTATCCGTCATTGTCAAATACGATTCTCGAGCCAAAGTGTCTTCCGCCTTCCCATTCCGGTCCGCAGACAAATACTTCTTCAAGTCCTTCGAGTGCATTGCCATTCAGCTTTGCTCTTGAGATGACCAAGACTTCTCCTTTGCCCTGCTTTCTGGCATAAGACATATAGATCCATCCATTATCGGCATATTTTGGGTGAACGGTAATGTCCATAAGACCTACCTGATTGACCGTACTGACTTCAGGTACACCCGTCAGTTTCTCACCAGTGAATTTGTCATCTTTGAAAATCAGGATTTCTCCTTTTTTCTCTGTAACGAGCATTCTTCCGTCAGGAAGCCAAGTCATACCCCAAGGGTTTTCAAACTCGGTGTAAAGGGTATCCACCTGAATCGTTAATTTTTCAGTTTTGACAGCAAAAGGACTTGGTTCGATTACTTCTGTTTTTTCAGTATTTCCCCCACAGGAAAAAATACCAAAGGCAAGTCCGGTAGCCAATACTAAAGATAGGTTTTTTAGTGTTTTCATTATTTTTGAAATGATTTTGGACAAATTTAATCATTTCAGCTTATTATTCTTTGTTGGTTTTTATAAACGGCCTTCCTTATCCTTTTAAAACCAAAAGCGGGTTTATATATTTAGAAAAAACCAAACTAACTAAAAAATGAGCAATCAGATTTGGATCATGACTTCTGCATTTGACCAATTGGATTTGGATCAGACTATTGAGAAAGCAACAGAAATCGGAGTGCAGGGATTGGATGTTTGTGTTTTTAGAAAAGACAGTACAAGGGAAGATTTTGTGGCTACTCATATGGATTATCAAAACTTTGATATTGAGGCTGCCAAAGGGATGATCGACAAATTCAATGCGGCCCAACTTCGGCTGTCCATCGGCGCTTTTGAAAACCTAATTGGAGGCGATCCTTTTCACAGGACCAAAAACCAAAACCATTTGCTGAAATTGATCCGGATGGCTTACCTGATGGGCGGAGATGAAAATGATGTGAAAGTTGGGACTTTTGTTGGTTACAACCATGAATTGGGCATTCAGGAAAACGGTTTCGAGAAAAATCTGGAAGAATACCAAAGAGTCTTTTCTCCAATCATTAAATATGCGGAAGACCTTGGCGTCACCGTATTGTATGAAAACTGTCCCATGGAAGGTTGGCGCTCTTCAGGATACTCGACGACATACAACAACCTGACAGGAGTCTTGGCCGCAAGGAAAATCATGTACGACCTGATCCCAAGCAAAAATCACGGGGAAATCTACGATCCATCCCACGATGTATGGCAACATACTGATCCTGTGGAAGTCATCCGACATACAGATATGTCAAGGCTGAAGCGCATCCATGTCAAGTCGACGAGAAACATTTCAGATCCTTTCTGGGGAAATATGTACCCCATGCAACGCGTCAAACCCGAATGGGCTGCAAAAGCAGGAATCCCATTTAGTCAAAATGAATGGGACAGGCACCATTACGAAGCGACCTTGCCGGGATTTGGGTTGGGCGACAGCATGGATTGGAGAGCCTTTGTCAATATCCTGAAGGAAAAGGGATTTACCGGACCATTCGAAATCGAGAATGAAGCCAAACTGTCCAAGCAAACAGGAAAAATGGGGGCTATTGTCCAAGGTTGCAAAGCTGCGGTGCAGAACCTGGCGCCTTTGCTTTGGGAATTATCGGACTATGGATTTGAATACCCAAAGTCAGAGATCAAGCCATTGAAGCAAATGGGGAAAAAGGATATTCCGGTGGTGACTATGGATAGGTTGAAGTAGGAAAGGGAGCGAATTGCTCCCTTGCTTTCTATTTTGAATGGAGGCTGAAATTTTTCCATCTCAAACCTAGAAAATTAATTTGGAGGTCATTTTCGTT
>NZ_JAMFLG010000041.1 GCF_023502205.1 Aquiflexum sp. TKW24L
GTGAAAATCCATTAATTCCGTTTCTCCAGTATTTCAATGAACTTTTACCTCATCTCTTCAAGGTAGTGTAAGACCGTTGTCTTAGGGTATTTTTTCCGTTCCTTACGAACAGGAGTGCAAAGGTAAGAATTAATCTTGTAACAAATAATGAAAAATGAATAATTTATTTTACTCGCTTTTTTCAATACCCCTGCCCCCCGATTGGGAGTGCAAAGGTGTAAATCATTTTTATAACCACAAAGTTGAATTCTAAAAAAAATGAATTCTAGGACAAATGTCACTGAACCTCAGCAAGAAAAAATCATAAAAAAATCCTGTCCCGTTTTAAACACGAGACAGGACTTCACTATAATTGAATATTATTTCCTAAAGTGATTTCAAAGAGACATTTCTCCAATAAACTTTGATCCCACCGCCATCATGGATCTGCAACAAAATGCCTCCTTCACCTTGACCGATTTTTTCGTCAGTATAGTCGACCATCTCCACTCCATTTACAAAAGAAGTGACCCTATCTCCTTTTACAATGATCTTCATCTTGTTCCATTCTCCATATTTCAAGGCTTTGTCCTTTTCAGGGTCAGGCTTAATCAACCAACCTCTACCATAACTTTCATAAATCCCACCAGTATCATTCCCGGGAGGGGCTACTTCTACCTGCCAACCTGAAACCTTGGTACCGTCAACTGTAGATCGGATAAAAACCCCACTGTTGCCATCTGCTTCCTGTTTGAACTCAAGGTTGATCTCAAAATTTTTATATTGCTTTTCTGTTCCCAAATAGCCATAACCTTTGTCCGATCCACTTTCAGAGACAATCAATCCATTTTCCACATACCATTTTTCGGTGCCGTAGACTATCCAACCCGTCAAATCCTTGCCGTTGAACAGCTTCTCTTTTTTCTGACCAAATGATACTTGAGCCAACAAAAGGAATGAGCATACAATTAATAACTTCTTCATAATGGTCTTATTTTAATGTTTTTGAACCAAACTTCGCTTCCGTGGTCCTGAAGTGCGATCAATCCAGATTTTGAAATCGCGTAATCGGGAAAAGCATCCCATTTACCACTGTTCCTTTTTGTTTTCCAATCCTCAGAGTAAGGCACAAATTCGACTGTTTTCTTTCCATTCAAATAGTATTCCGCCTTTTCATTGGTGAAAATAATTTTTGAAACATTCCATTCCCCTGCAGGCTTTACCACCCCTTCGAGGTCAGGGACATACATCGCATAGTCTGCTGCCAAAGATTGCCAATCTTCCAAAGGCTGCGGAAATCCCAACTGATCTATCACCTGATATTCCGGTCCTGTGTAATATGGCGCTGCATATTTCTGGTCCTCCACTACATGGTAGAAGACGCCACTGTTTCCACCTGTTGCTATCTTCCAAGTAAATTCCATTTCAAATTGCTCAAATTCCAAAGGTGCGAATACAATATCTCCGCCAACATCCCCTCCCTCATGGCCAAGACCTTTGAGCGCACCATCTTCCACAGTCCAATTTGGCGGTAAAGAATCTCCATTAAAAGCTCTCCATCCATCAGTATTGACTCCGTCAAACAACAACATCCATCCTGCTGATTTTTCATCTTCGGAAAGGGAATTATCAGGAAGAATTACTTCAGCTACTTCTTCTGTCACTTCTTCAGCAGGCTTTGGGCTACAGGCCCAAGCAAAGGAGATCAAAGCTATCCAAGCTATTCTTGTGTATTTCATAACTATATCAATTTCATATTTACGGGATCCCATTTCATAAACTTATCTTGGAAATAACTGTCGTTGCACAACAAGGCCGGAGCTGCTGCCCTAAATCCAAATATCGGATCTTCGGCTACGGTGCCATTTGTTCTTATGGCATTGAACCAATTTCCAAAATGGTCATAATGTGCGCCTTTCCAGCTTCTTTCCGCAGCATAAACTGTTTCACGAGGAGGAAGGATTTTGGCTCTACTTTCTTCTGTAGCTCCTCTCAATTTCGCCTGCTCTCTCAAAAACGGATCATCACTTTCAGCATTCTGATTGAGTTTGACGACCACTTCTTCCCACTTGACGTCCATAGAACCTTTGGTGCCCACTATTCTCAAATAAGTGGTACCGCTCGTCCCATCGACAAAATTACACCTTAAAGAAAGGTTGAATCCTGGATGCTCGGGAGTCTGAGGGTAATCAAACATACCCAACAGCACATCGGGAACTTCTCTGCCGTCTTTCCAATACCTCAACCCACCCATAGAGGATACCTTGGTCGGGCCTTTGGAATTGGTAATAAAATGCAAACTTGAAAACAGGTGGACGAATAAATCGCCGGACATGCCGGTACCATAATCAAGGTAATTTCTCCACCTGAAAAATCTCAAAGGATCCCAATCTCTTGCAGTGGTATTGGAAATGTATTTTTTCCAATCAACAGTCTGCTCATTTCCATCTTTTGGAACATTGTATTGCCATGCGCCTTCGGGAGAATGTCTTGCCCAAAATCCTTCTGCATATACAATGTCGCCTATCGCTCCTGCAGCAAGCAGTTCCTTGGCTTTTTCATTACCCAATGAAGAAACACCTTGGCTGCCAACTACCATCACTTTACCGGATTTTTTCCATGCGTTGACAACATCCATTCCTTCTTTGACAGAATGTACCATCGGTTTTTCGCAGTAAACGTGCTTTCCGGCATTCATCGCATCGATACTGATCTGCTTGTGCCAATGGTCGGGAGTCGCAATAATAACAGCGTCAATGTCTTTTCTTTTGAGAACTTCCTGATAATCTTGGGTGACAAACAAATCGGCTCCCCACTTCTGCTTTGCCGACTCAAGTCTGCCCTTGTACAAATCACAAACAGCCACCAACTTGACATTGGCATGTCTCAGAGCAGAATTGGTATCTTCTGTTCCCATGATTCCTGCACCGATCAACGCCAGGTTGATGGGCGTGTCATTGGCGGAAACAATGGCTATATCTCTTTCGAGGAAATTTTTATCGGGTATTTCTTCTGAAAATGCCAGGGGACTAATCGCAGCAGCAGCTCCTGTTGCACCTAGCTTTTTTAAGAAATGTCTTCTGTTTTGCTTCATTGTCTTGGGTTAGTTATTATTTAATTTTAAGAATCGAAAAGTTACTTAAATTTTTTATAAAAGTATTTTTCAATGCTCTATAATTTTATAAACGGAATCTGACCAAGATAAGCAATCTCTCTCCTAAAGGGTTGAAAAATATTTTCCCGCTAAAACCAACCTGCTTCCGTACCAAGAAAACATTTCCCCATCCACTATTCGAATTTTGGTTTTGGGTAATCTTTCTTTGAAAAATGAGATATGCAATTCTTTGAATGGATAAGGCTCTGAACTGAGCAAAAGATAATCCGGATTCAATTTGACTATTTCTTCCAAATCAATCTCGGGATACCGAAACTGGTTGATGAGATTTTTGAAGCCTGCTTTTTCTAACATGGAATCTATAAATGTATTGGTTCCGACAGCAATTAAAGGATCTTTCCAAATCAGGTAAATGGCGGATCCTTTGAAATTGAACTCTTTTTCCAATCCTTGTTTGATCTGAGATTTGGATGGCTTTGATGGAAGTATCCGTCAACTCCCCTATGCCCAAAATCATTCTGTAAGCATCTTCCAAAGTGTAAATATCACTCATCCAAACAGGATATTTCTCAGCTAGTTTTTCGATTCCCTCTTTGTAATTTTCCTCCTTGTTTCCAATAATTAGATCCGGTTGAAGCGATTCTATTTTGTCAAAATAAAAATTTTTTGTTCCCCCGATGATCATCTTTTCTTTTTTCAATCCTTTGGGATGGATACAAAATTTGGTAATACCTACAATTCTCTCTCTCAAACCCAAATCCACCAAAAGCTCTGTCTGCGACGGTACCAAGGAAACAATCCTTTTTGGGGGATTTGGAAGGGAAATGGTGCGATTGAGTTGGTCTAAATATATCATAGTCTACCGACCACAGCCCACAGTCCACGGTGGTTGCTCCCAACAGTGGACTATGGTCTATGGACTTATTTTATATATCTAAAATCAAACTCCGGATCCAATTCAGCCAAGAATTGGTACATCAGCAAGATGACATTTTCGATATCTTCTTTGCTGGCAGTCTCCACAGTGGTGTGCATGTATTTCAAAGGAAGGGAAATCAACGCTGAAGGGACGCCTTCATTGGAATAGGCAAAAGCATCTGTATCTGTTCCAGTACTTCTCGAAGCGGCCGCCCGTTGGAACGGAATGCTGTTTTTCTTGGCGGATTCGATGACCAAATCCAACAACTTTTTGTGGACTGCAGCACCATAAGTTAAGACAGGTCCTTTTCCTGCTACCTGCTCGCCACTTGTTATCTTGGAATACATCGGTGCAGTAGTATCGTGGCACACATCGGTGATGATCGCTACATTCGGCTTGATGCGGGCAGCAATCATTTCTGCGCCTCGGAGACCGATTTCTTCCTGCACGGCATTGACAATATATAAACCAAACGGAAGTTTGAGGCCTGACTCTTTGATTTTCCGCGCCACCTGCGCGATCATATAGCCACCAATCCTGTTGTCCAAAGCCCGGCCTGAATAGAATTTCCCATTCAATTCCTGTAGTTCATCTTTGAAGGTAATAACACAACCGACATGAATTCCCAATGCCTCCACTTCCTCTTTGTTTCTTGCACCGACATCGATGAAAATATTATCCAAAGTCGGGGCTTCCTCCTTACCTTCTTTCCTTACGTGGATTGCCGGCCAACCAAAAACTCCGGGAATGACGGCATTGTCCGTATGGATATTCACCCGCATGGATGGTGCAATCATGTGGTCAGACCCGCCGTTTCTACGGACATAGATATAGCCGTCGGCATTGATATAATTGACAAACCAACTGATCTCGTCGGCATGGGCTTCGATGACAACCTTGTATTCCGCTTCGGGATTGATCACCCCGACGACTGTTCCATAGCTATCAGTAAAGTAGCTGTCTACAAAAGGCTTGACATAATCCAACCAGATCTGTTGGCCCGACGCCTCAAATCCCGTCGGCGAGGCGTTGTTGAGGTATTTGTAGAGGAAGTTTAATTTGTTTTCCATATTGAATTTTTTTATTAATAATGTCAACTGTCGACGGACGACGGTCCACAGCAGGTCTAGAGGTCAGTTGATGTTATTTCGTAATGATTGAAGTTTTACTATTAAATTCTCTATTGAGGTGTAAAGAAATAAAAATTCATCTTCAAAAATAATTCCTCTCTTTCTCCCTAAGTGGAGACAACCTACTACTTCAATTCCTGATCGGATAGAATAACCTAGAAATTTCTTGAATTCGGCATTCGATTAGCCCGTTGATCCTTCTGCAATATTTAAAGCAATCGAATCAGCAGCACGCTGGAGTTGCTGGGCCAAAACATATTTTTCATCTGTTGGAAATTTTTTAATCAGTTTATTAATCTCCAATGAATAATCCAACGCCATTTCCCAAACCCTCAAGTTTTCGAACTTAAAAGCCATACCTTATCTATTTTGTTTCAATCACTATTTAAACCATGGTAAGAATACCTATTGCCCGGGACCTGTGGTCTGTGGTCTGTTGACATTTTAAAGCGGTATATTCCCATGCTTTTTCCTAGGTAGCTTGTCCACTTTGTTTTCGAGCATTTTGAAACCTCGGATCAGTTTTTCTCTTGTTTCGGAGGGGATGATGACTTCGTCTATAAAACCCCTGTGGGCAGCACGGTAAGGATTGGCAAATTTGGCGGTGTAGTCATCTATTTTCTCTTGAAGTTTGGCTTCCGGATCCTCTGCTTCTGCTATTTCTCTCTTGAAAATAATCTCAGCTGCACCTTTAGCGCCCATCACGGCGATCTCGGCTGTGGGCCACGCAAAATTCAGATCAGCACCGATATGCTTGGAATTCATCACATCATAAGCTCCTCCATAAGCTTTTCGGGTGATCACGGTTATCCTTGGAACTGTGGCTTCCGAAAAAGCATAGAGCAACTTCGCTCCATTGGTTATGATTCCATTCCATTCCTGATCTGTTCCCGGCAAAAATCCCGGAACATCCACCAATACCAAAAGTGGGACATTGAAGGAGTCACAAGTCCTCACAAACCTTGCTGCTTTTATTGATGCATGGTTGTCCAAAACTCCGGCAAGTGATTGCGGTTGATTTCCTACTATTCCGATGCTCCTACCTGCAAGTCTTGCAAATCCTACGACAATATTGTCTGCGTAATTTTTGTGCACTTCCAAAAATGATCCTTCATCACAAATCCCATTTACCACATCCCGGATATCATATGGATGGTTAAGGTTGTCAGGTATGATGGTATCCAAAACCTTTCTAGATTCATCTTCTTTCAGATCATAGGCATAAACAGGGGCTGTATCCTCGCAGTTTTGCGGCATGTAACTGAGCAGTTTTTTGATATGTTGGATACATTCCAATTCATTGGCACAGGCAAAATGAGTAACCCCACTTTTGGTGGAATGTGTGCTCGCCCCGCCCAATTCCTCTGCGGTGACATTTTCAGCAGTGACGGTTTTTACGACATTGGGTCCGGTCACAAACATGTAGGAGGTGTTTTCGACCATCAGAATAAAATCCGTAATCGCTGGGGAGTATACAGCGCCACCAGCACAAGGTCCCATGATGGCCGATATCTGAGGTACCACGCCTGAAGCCAAAGTATTTCTATAAAAAATATCTGCATATCCACCCAAGGAGACAACGCCTTCCTGAATCCTTGCTCCTCCCGAATCATTCAAGCCGATCACTGGCGCACCGTTTTTCATGGCCATATCCATGATTTTACAGATCTTCTCAGCATGAGTTTCGGAAAGGGATCCTCCAAAAACGGTAAAATCCTGGGAATATACATAGACCAAGCGGCCATTGATTTCTCCATATCCAGTCACCACTCCATCACCAAGGTAATGCTCTTTGTCCAGTCCAAAATCCTTTGCACGGTGCATCACAAACTTGTCGATTTCCTGAAAAGTACCTCCATCCATCAAAAAGTGGATTCTTTCCCTTGCAGTAAGTTTTCCTTTCTTGTGTTGGGCACCAATTCTTGCTTCTCCCCCACCGAGCAAAGCTTCCTCGTTTTTCTTATTCAATAATTCAAATTTGTCCTTATTGGAGGGAAGGGTATATACACCTTTGATTTTGCTGTCCATGTTGCTAAAGTTATTTGGTTAGGTCAAATATAATGCGGGACAATCTAGCGAGGAAATTTAAATTGAGGAACATCAGGGAAATTCGATTTCGGGGTTGTAGATAAATTCTTAACAATGGAATTAGAATAAACTTTTTATATTCGCGCATTCAAAAATTACGGGGTATGATTCCGACCAAAGCTGCGATTATCGACATGGGTACCAATACGTTTCACCTACTTTTAGTGGAATTGTATGCAGACAGGTTCGAGACTATATATAAGGAGAAAATTCCCGTCAAAATCGGACAAGGTGGTATCAGCCGCAACACCATTCATCCCGATGCCGAAAAAAGAGCTTTCCATACTTTACATCATTTCAAAAATCTGATTGACGGTGAAGGAATCACAAGCATTTTTGCCTTTGCTACAAGTGGGGTGAGGAATGCTGACAATGGAAAAGAATTTGTAGCCAAAATAAAGGCCGAGTTTCAGATTGATGTACTTATCATCGATGGGGAACAGGAAGCCCAAATGATCTATGAAGGCATCAGGTTTAGCGGTTCACTCACGGGTGAAACTTGCCTGATGATGGATATCGGAGGCGGCTCAGTTGAATTTATTATTGGCAATTCCCAAGAAGCTTTTTGGAGAAAAAGCTTTGAAATTGGTGGTCAGAGGATGCTTGACCTGTTTCATTATCATGATCCAATATTGCCTGAGGAGGCCGAAAACCTCACTTTTTATCTCGAACAAAAACTTGTGGAACTTCTTGAAGCCATCAACACCTTCAATCCAACTTGTTTGGTTGGTTCTTCAGGGACTTTCGATACTTTGACTGACATTTATTTTGCTTCTCTGCATGAAACCAAGTTGAAGACCCAACAGGTTTTTCAATTGCCCACACAAGAATTTGAATTGATCGCCCAAAAGCTCTTGACACTCAATAGAGACCAAAGGCTTTTGATCCCCGGCATGATCGAAATGCGGGTGGATATGATCGTCGTGGCAGCCTGCCTGATCGAATATATCTTGAAGTTTGTTCCTGTTTCTACTTTGATTTGTTCCAATTTTGCACTGAAAGAAGGGGCTATTGCGGAATTGATGGGAAAACATTCCCAAGTCCAAACGCTTATCAGCAGGTAATCCAATCCTTTAAATCCGGATCCCAACCATGATATTTTCATACGCCGACCTGTTCGATTTTACCAAATCCATACTTTTAAAAATCGGCTGTCCTGAAAAAGATGCAGCGCTTGCCGCTGATGTTTTGTTATCGGCAGACCTCAGAGGTGTGGATTCTCATGGCGTGGCAAGGCTTTCCGGTTATGTGAGACTGTGGGAAAAAGGAAGAATTAACGCCACTCCAAATATCAAGATAGTCCACGAAACTCCGAGCACGGCTGTGGTGGATGGTGACGGTGGTTTGGGTTTGGTTGTCGCACCTTTTGCTATGCAAGTGGCGATTGACAAAGCCAAAATCGCGGGTACAGGTTGGGTTTCGGTGAAGCATTCCAACCACTACGGCATCGCGGGATATCATGCCATGATGGCACTCGACCATGATATGATCGGTATCTCACTTACCAACGCAAGTCCTTTGGTAAGTCCGACTTTTTCCAAAGAAAGATTACTTGGAACCAATCCCATAGCCGTGGCTATTCCGGCTAAAAACCAACCTCCTTTTGTCGCCGATATGGCCACCACAACTGCGGCGAATGGTAAATTGGAAATCCTGCAGAGAAAAGAAATGGATGCACCTCTTGGATGGGTACAGGACAAAGACGGTAATCAGACCACTGATTCCAATGGTGTGAAAAAGGGAGGGGCTTTGCTTCCGCTCGGAGGAGACAGAGAGCATGGTTCGCACAAAGGATATGCTTTGGGAGCGATTGTGGATATATTTTCCGCTGTGCTTTCGGGAGCAAATTATGGACCTTGGGTTCCACCCTTTGTGGCATTCCTTGAGCCAGACCCCAATCCGGTCGGTGAGGGTTTAGGACATTTTTTTGGAGCGATGCGGGTGGATGCTTTCCGTCCTGCAGATGACTTCAAATCCCATATGGACAATTGGATTAGCAGATTCCGTCAGGCAAAACCAACCGAAGGAAATGAAAAAGTATTAATTCCCGGTGATCCCGAGCGCGAACTTGAAGCCGAAAGAAGGGTCAGTGGAATTCCACTGCTTAAACCGGTGGAAGAAGATTTGAGGAGTTTGGGAGAAAGATTTGGAGTAAAATTATAAACAGAAGTCTACCCAAATCATACTCCATCTTCATTTATTTTTTGAATAAATTCTCAATCCGAGTTCATTTTGGTAAATTGACCTTCATGGAATTTAAATTAGACAGGACAGCATTCAGAGCATCGAAGGCAGATGAACAAGTGAACTACGGCGAGGAATACCGTGGAAAAAGTCCAGGGGAATTGCTGGAGATTGCATTTTATCTAAATAGCTTGGCCTATGGTTTTTCTCTAGATAATCCACCTAAGATGGATAAAACTGTTTTCAGCGCAAGGAAGAGATAAAATGGAAAACATATTCCCTAATGATTTCAAGGACTTTATCCGTTGCTTCAATAAGCACAATGTTGACTATATTTTGGTTGGTGGTTTTTCTGTAATCTTACATGGATATCCTAGAAACACGGGTGATATGGATATTTGGGTAAAAAGAAGTTTTGAAAACTTCAAGAAAATCGAACAAGCATTTTTGGATTTTGGGATGCCATTATTTGATATGACCTCAGAAAACTTTTTACATAATAAAAATTGGGATGTTTTCACTTTTGGAAGATCTCCTGTGGCAATAGATTTAATGGTTGAGGTGAAAGGTCTCAACTTTGGAAAGGCCTTTGAATCCTCCATTATTTTTTCTGATAAAGATTTTTATGTCCGAACTATTTCAAAAGAGGACCTCATCAAAGCCAAAAAGTCTGTAATGAGACCAAAGGACATGGATGATTTGCAGAATTTGTAAAATCATTTGAAAAGGCCTTAATTGTTGACCACCCATCAAATCACATTTGTTTGGTTTTTACCTTTTTGTAAATTGTAATTGTTTCAAATCCTTAACCTAGATACCCAAAAACACTTATGAACACATCCACCTACAACAGAAGACAATTCCTAAAAACCGGCGGTTTTGCCACCTTGGCACTGGCAAGCATGGGAATGATGGGAATGAATCCAATCCAAAACGAAACACCCTTAAAAGTTGCTTTGATAGGATCGGGTTGGTATGGGAAAAGTGACCTTTTCCGATTGATTCAGGTGGCAAATGTAGAAGTGGTGGCCCTCTGTGATGTGGATAAAAATATGTTGAAGGAGGCCGGTGACTTGGTAGCAAAAAGACAGAAGTCAGGAAAAGTTCCTAAGCTCTATGCTGACTACAGGGATTTGCTCAAAGAAAATAAACTAGATATCACCGTGATTGGTTCTCCCGATCATTGGCATGCACTACAAGCTATAGCAGCAATCAAATCAGGTTCCCATGTTTACCTCCAAAAACCCATCTCAGTAGATGTCATCGAAGGTGAAGCTGTGGTAGCTGCAGCACGGAAATACAACAAAATGGTGCAGGTCGGCACTCAACGAAGAAGCACTCCCCACCTTTGGGATGCCAAAAAACAGGTTTTGGATGGCGGCATGTTGGGTAAGATTTCGCATGTTGAGATCTGTTGCTATTACCACATGAGAGCCAACGGAAACCCACCTGTTGAGCCGGTACCTGCATTTTTGGATTATGACATGTGGACCGGTCCTGCCCCCCTGCGTCCTTATGATGGAATTCCGCATACCAGATGGTGGAGAACATTTATGGAATATGGAAATGGAATCCCGGGCGATATGTGTGTTCACATGTTGGATACAGTACGTTGGCTTTTGGGTCTTGGCTGGCCAAGCAAAATAACTGCAACCGGAGGAATTTATGTCCAAAAAGAGGGAAAATCCAATATTGCAGATACCCAGACAGCTATCTATGAATTTGATGGACTGAATGTCGTGTGGCAGCACCGTACCTGGGGCAATCCTGTTGATCCTGAATATCCTTGGTCTTTCAAGATTTTTGGTGAGAAGGGAACTTTGGCCGGAAGCACCATGAAAGCTGAATTTATCCCTTTTGGAAAAGGTGAAAAAATTCTTTTCGATGTTCTGTTTGAAAAAGAACAATATCCCGAAGACTTGACAGAAAACAGGATCGAACTAAATGCGGCACCTGCCACCAGAAGACAGATGCAAAACCTATTGGATTCCATGAAAACCGGAGAACTCCCTGTTGCAGATATTGAAGAAGGACACATCTCCACAGCAAGTTGCATTCTGGCAAATATGTCTATGGAACTTGGAAGACCACTCATCTATGATCCAAAAAAGAGAATTGTGGTAGGTGATGCCGAAGCGACGCAAAAACTCAGAAGGCCTTATAGAGGTCCTTGGGTCCATCCCGAACCGGATAAAGTCTAAGATCCAATCCCTGCAAATAAATTCAGGGATTTTTTTTCCTTTTGTAGCAGTTTTTAACCAACCACCGTCTAGTAGTTGTATTAACTTAACCAACTATGATGATCACTGAATTAAAAACAAAATTTTCCGGCATCTTGAGGTCGGTTTCAGCATTATTCTTATCACTGTTCTTATTTGCGGGATGTGTCCCTGATTTGGACCAACCTGCTCAACCACCCTCAGCTTTTGTCGCCATTTATCATGGTTCGCCAGATGGGCCTGATTTGGACATATATGCTGAATCAAGAAAAATCAATAACCAAGCGTTGCTATTTGGTCAGACCTTCCCATACAGTGGTTTTTTTGCTGGAGAAAGAAGACTACGTTTCAATCCTTTCAATGCACAGAATACCCTATTGGAGAAAAATGTAAACCTAGCCCAAGACAAAATTTACACAGTATTTTTGGTGAACAAAGCCGCAGATTTGGATGCCATTCAGGTAGAAGACATTTGGGAAGAACCGGACGGAGTGAAGTCCCAATTGAGACTTGTACACCTATCTCCTGATTCGGGAGACTTGGAGGTAAGTATTGCTGATCAGACTCCATTTGGGACAGCTACCAGCTACCTCTCCGTAACTGACTTTCTTCAACATGGAAAAGGAAAAGTGAAAGTGGTGGTAAAATCTAAAACTTCCGGAGAGATTTTGGTGACTGTAGACGAAATTGAGTTATTGGGCAATAGAGTTTATTCTCTGATTATCCGTGGATTTGAAAATCCTTCCAATGGCAATAACCCGATCAGCGTCCAGTTATTGACCAACTTTATTAAGTTTTAAAAATTGATTTTTGTGGAAAACCCGGGGGCAATGCTTCCAGGATTTTTTTACCCAAAAAGGTCAGAACTCAGATACCGGTCTCCTCTATCGCAGGTGATACAGACTATGAGGCCTGAATCCAACTCAGAAGCGAGTTGCAATGCTGCATACAAAGCTCCGCCACTGCTCATCCCTGCCAAAATTCCCTCTTCCTTAGCCATTCTTCTGGTCATCATGGTTGCA
This sequence comes from Aquiflexum sp. TKW24L, assembly GCF_023502205.1. GTDB lineage: Bacteria > Bacteroidota > Bacteroidia > Cytophagales > Cyclobacteriaceae > Cognataquiflexum. The sequence goes on from NZ_JAMFLG010000041.1 coordinate 12,657, forward strand.
GATTCTTGACTGACGTCAATAACCCGATCTACCCGGCTAGCATCAAAAATCTTTGGTAAAAACTCAGGTGTCCATCTTCTGATTCCGGGAATCTGCGAACCGTCGGTAGGTTGGGTTCCTACAATCTGAATGGTGGGATTTTTCTCTTTGAGGTATTTTGATACACCCATGATGGTCCCTGTAGTCCCCATAGCCGATACAAAGTGCGTGACTTTCCCATTAGTATCGTTCCAAATCTCCGGACCGGTACTGTAATAATGCGCCATGTAATTGTCTGGATTGGAAAACTGGTCTAGCATAAAATAACCTTCCTCTGATGCCATTTTATCTGCTAATTCCCTTGAATATTCAATTGTCCTTTCTGCAGGTGTCAAGACTACCTTTGCACCGTAAGCTTCCATTGAAAGTATTCTTTCTCTTGTAGAATTATCGGGCATGACCAAGGTCATTTTGAGGCCGAGAATATTGGCAACCATGGCCAAAGCAATGCCTGTGTTGCCTGAAGTTGCTTCCACAAGTCTGTCTCCCGGTTTGATATCTCCCCTTTCCAGCGCACATTTGATCATGTTGTAAGCTGCACGGTCCTTGACACTACCCCCGGGGTTTTGTCCCTCCATTTTGCAAAAAATCTTCACCTTTGGATTGGTTGGGATTTTGACTGCCTCCACCAAGGGCGTATTTCCAATCAGGTCAGTTAATTTCATCCTTCATTTTTTATGATATAGGTATCAGTCTGATCCAAGTCAGGATTATACATTTTTGCCTGGTAATAAATCTTGCTGTTTGGAGGCACGCTTTTGGTGATCCAAACATTTCCCCCGATGGTAGAATTCCTTCCGATCACCGTATTGCCACCCAAAATAGTCGCTCCCGCGTAGATGACCACATCATCTTCGATAGTAGGATGTCTCTTTTTGTCTGCATCTTCTTTGTCCACACTCAATGCACCCAAGGTGACGCCTTGGTAGATCTTCACACAATCACCGATGACGGTAGTCTCCCCAATAACGATGCCCGTACCGTGGTCGATACAAAAGCGCTCCCCGATTTTGGCTCCGGGATGGATATCAACACCTGTTTTGCTGTGGGAGTATTCTGTGATCATCCTCGGAATCAGCGTCACACCATAAGAGTGTAACAGATGGGCAATCCTGTAAGCCGCCACGGCATAGAATCCGGGATAGCATCTGATAATTTCTGTCATGGATTTGGCAGCAGGGTCTCCGTCGTACAATGCCTCCACATCTTGGATCAATAGGTCATATACCCGCTCCAAATTCCCAAAGAAACCATTGGCGATCTCTATTCCATCTCCCTTGTACAAATGCTTATTCTTGAGCAAAACCTGTGATAGTTTATGTCTCAATTCCTCGATTTTTTCGGAAACCTGATCCTCTTCTCTTAAAAGTTCGCTAGCAAAATCCGGAAACAATAATCCCAAAACATTTTCAAAAAAAGTATGGATTAATTTTGGAGAAGGACATTGCGGACAATCCCGGTGTGATTTACTGAGTTTTTGAATCAGGGTATTCATATGGTTTTGGGTTGATCAGAGAAAAAACCCTAATCTAATGACATAGGGTTGGTTGTAAGGTGACCTCAAAGGATCGTATAGGAAATTGTATAACAATGTGAAATTAGCTCCTCCTCTTTTTCCAAAAGGGGTAAAGTACCCACCTCCAAGAAATAATCCAGGAACCCAATCTCTCTCGAATCTGTCAAAAACAGGATTGTAAAGATCTAAGTTCAACCCCTCATATTCTGAATGCAAAAAGAAACTCTGGAAAATGTTTTTTCTTAGAAATATCCGACCTCCATAAATGGTATTGTCCCCTTCAGGAAATCTTGAGTCGTTGAAATATTGAAAAGTACCTCCGAGTCCCCCTGAAAGTGTATTGGTCAGCATTACACCTGCTAAGGGCGAAACATCCACAAAAGTGATGGTTCCAAAAGCAAGTCCAAGATTTCCCCCAAAATAAACCCTGTCTTTAAACGATGCTTTTTCGCCTTGCTGAATTTCCCTTTGGGCATAAAGATTTCCTATTCCAAAGAAGATAAAAAACAAAAATGCCACAAAAATTAGCTTACTCTTCGACCACCACATATAGATCCTCACTTTCCCTTTTCATCAGATACCTTTCACGGGCAAATTTCTCCAACAATTCATAGTTGCTCATCAATTCCGCCCTATCTGCCAGAATTTTTTCTTTCCTTTCTTGATAGAATTCTTTTTGCTTCTCAAGCTCCTTTACTTTTGAACTTAACTTGAACTGGGTGAGAATATCATTCGAATCAATAAACACCATCCAGACTATAAAAAATAAGGTAAATAAGAAATAAAAGTTCTTGGTGTATTTGAGGTACTTTTTCATGATATTACCATTTGTAAAAACAAATATATGCATAGCAATCAATTATTTCCACAATTACCCATTTTTTGAATTTCTTAGATTTTTAAAGTATTCCAGCCTCCGGTCATCCATTAGGAGGATCACTTTATATCTAATTGTGCCTAAATAAATTCCCGAATATTTATATTGTTGGATCAATCAAACAATCTTATGAATAGAAATTTAATGAAGGTCTGTACTAGTCTGATGCTGGCATTTCTCCTGCTTCATTCTTCAGCTGTAAAAGCACAAGATGTAAAACCCACTACTTCTAAAGAAATGAAAGAAGCGGTGACTTTGCATCAGGAGATGCTTTTAAATTCTCCATTTAGAAATTATCCTGCACGAAATATCGGCCCAACTAATATGAGCGGTAGGATTGTCGACATAGAAGTAACCAATGATTTCAAAATTTACTACGTGGCAGCGGCTTCAGGTGGTGTTTGGATGACAAAGGACAATGGTCAATCATTCAAACCTGTATTTGACCATCAAGGTGCGCTCGGAATCGGGGATATGGCTATCTCTCCTTCCAATAGTAATATCATTTGGGTAGGTACCGGAGAAAACAACTCAAGCCGCTCCACCTACGCGGGATCCGGAGTTTACAAATCAAACGATGGAGGAATGACATGGGAGTTTATGGGATTGCCACATTCTCAGCATATCGGTCAGATTCAGATCCATCCCACCAACCCGGATATTGTATGGGTAGCTTCAATGGGTTCCCTTTATTCTAAAAACGAGGAAAGAGGTCTTTACAAAACAAAAGACGGGGGCAAAACCTGGAAAAAAACACTTTCGGTTGATGACAATACAGGAGTGATTGATTTGAAATTTCATCCTTCCAATTCTGATGTAATGTTAGCGGCATCTTGGGAAAGATTTAGACAGGCGCATGATTTTATAGGTAACGGCAAAGGATCAACCATTTGGAGATCAGAAGATGGAGGAGATTCATGGAAGAAATCTGCTTCTGGATTTCCTCAGGATGAATTCGTCGGAAGGATTGGATTTGACTTCAGTCTCGGCAATCCTAATGTGGTCTATGCCCTCCACGATTACCAAAAAATGCAGGAAAGGGCTGCAAGACCAACACCGACCCAAAATTCTGAGGACTTGAAATTTGAAAATTTCAAAACAATGTCTGCCTCAGATATTGAAAACCTCGAAAATGAAAAACTGGATAAATTCCTTAGAAGCAATCGCTTTGCTACCAAATACGATGCCGCGACAGTTAAGAAATTGCTGAAATCAGGAAAGATTACGCCATTGCAGATCGCTAATTATAACGGAGATGGTGCGGATGCGAATGCTTCGCTTTTCAATTCCGGTGTCATTGGTGCGGAAGTGTACCGCTCTGACGACTCCGGCAAAACGTGGGAAAAAGTAAGTGAATCTAATCTTGATAGGCTGTATAATTCCTATGGTTATTATTTTGGGGAAATCAGGGTAAGTACTGAGGACGAAAATGAAATGTTTATTCTGGGAGTTCCGATTTTGGTTTCAAGAGATGGAGGTAAAAACTTTGCAAGAACAGATACTGTCGGAGATGTCCATTCGGACCATCAGTCCATGTGGATCAACCCGAAAGATTCTAAGCATTTGCTTCTTGGAACTGATGGAGGAATATACAGTTCCTTTGGAGGAGGAGAAAGATGGAACCACCTCAATGACCAATTGACGATCAGCCAGTTTTACTCCATCTTGGTGGATGAAAAGACCCCATACAACGTCTATGGCGGCATGCAGGACAATGGTGTTTGGTACGGTGCATCAACCAACAAACCCAAAGTACCTTGGACTTCCCTCATGGGAGGAGACGGAATGGTAGTCGCCGTGGACACCAGATCCAATGATGTAATCTACACAGGATTCCAGTTCGGAAATTACTTCAGGATCAATACCAAAACCGAAGAAAGAAAATCAGTTACCCCAGGTCATGATATCGGAAGGGAACCCAACAGATGGAACTGGAGGACGCCTGCTATACTCAGTGGCCACAACCAGGATATTTTCTATATGGGTTCGCAGTATGTGTACCGAAGCTTGGACAGGGGAGATACCTGGGAAACCATTTCTCCTGATCTAACCAAAAACAAGAAACGCGGAAACGTTCCTTTTGCCACACTCTCGGTAATTGAAGAGTCTCCTTTTGAATTTGGAACACTCTATGCCGGTTCGGATGATGGAAATATCTGGATCACAAAAGACCATGGAAACAGCTGGGTGGACATCAGCAAAGGTCTTCCCCCAAACAGGTGGATTAGTTCCATTGCACCATCACAGCATACAGAAGGGACTGTTTATGTCACTTTGACTGGATATAGGTATGATGAATTTTCTCCCTTTATTTATAAAAGTCAGGACTATGGAAAAACCTGGACATCCATCTCGGCCAACTTGCCAAAAGAGGCTGTCAATGTGATCAAAGAAGACCACACCAATCCCAATATCCTTTATCTTGGAACAGATCATGGACTTTATGTTTCTCTTGATGGGGGAAAAAACTATGAATTGTTTCAGGGAAATGTACCCAATGTCGCCATTTATGACATGGTAATCCAAAAAAGAGAAAATGACATAGTCATTGGTTCGCACGGCAGAAGTGTATTCATTGTGGATTTGGATCCGCTTCAGAAAGTTGCCCTAAATACAACAGCTGAGTCCAAGTTGCTAAGCGTATCAGATATCAGAATCAATCAGAGAAGGTCTTCCTGGTCGGAGGAACCCACTACAAAACCAAAACAGTCCATTCTTTATTATGTAAATCAGACAGGACAAACTGACTTTGAAGTGAAAAACGAAAAGGGAGAAAGCCTGAAATCTTGGAGTTTTACATCTGCCAAGGGAGTGAATTCGACAGATTGGGAATACGGAAATATCGGAAAAGGGAAATATACCATCCTAATAAAGAAAAATTCTGGTACCGATGAGTTGGTCTTTGAAATCAAATAATACCCTAGAGGTCCGGAAATCTGGACCTCTTATTTTTTAGAATAACCTGAAACCTGCCGATAAAATGATTTGATTTTGGCGTTGGTCAGTCTGAAATGCCACAGAACTTTTTGACATTTTGCTTAAGGAGCTTTCGTACTTAAGGTCAAAAATCAAATTACCCAAATCCATACCCAAGCCTGCCTGATAGCCGAAAGAGGAAGTTTTATAATCCACTTCCACAGGTACTTTCAGCGCGTCCTCAATTTGATAATCTACAAGTACCGAAGCAATCGGGCCAGCCTGAACCCTAAAGAAATTTAAAAATTTCAATCCAAACATTATTGGAATATCCAGCCTGTTGAAATTGGCATTGAAATCAGTCTGCACTCCATTGTTATCTGTTTTGATCACCGAACCTCCTGTACTGGTAAATAGAATTTCGGGTTGCATAAAAATTGAGCTTCCTCCCATCCTGACAAATAACCCTAAATGATACCCAAATTCGCTATCTCCGGATTCAAACCCATCGCCATTTACTTTGATATTGGCGGTAGAAATACCTGCTTTTGGGCCAATGGAAAAATCCTGTGCCATCACACTGAAGCTCAGGATTATTGCTGAAATAAGAAATAGGAGGTGTTTCATTTTCTTTAAGGGTTTAGACTGTTATCAATTTAACGAGTTAAATAGAGGAAATTGCCAAAAAAATGATTTTTTAAGCTGATTTCTCCAAGAGAAGATTCCTTCTGGAAATTTTAAATATAAAAATTGAAACTGTTTTGTTGGGTTTTTTAGCCCCAATACTAATCAAGCCCTGTCCAATACAAATTGATTTGCAATATTATAGAGCTCGGTGTAGTCCATAGGTTTTGGTAATAAACGGTCAAAAGGAATCACAGCGATGCTTCTGAAATAATCAATATCTCCTGCAGTGAAACCTATAATGGGAATCTGACCATTCTTATCCCTTTGTTTGATTTCGGCAAGTAATTCAATGCCGTCCATTTCAGGCATCATAATATCAGTGATCACAATGTTGATCCCCTCATCTCCGATAAAAATATCAAGCGCCTCCTGTCCATTTTGGGCAGTCACGACGATATTGTTTCTTCTTTCAAATAATTTTTGCAGGATAAGCCTGTTTATAGCATCATCATCGACTACCAAGACTTTCATACGTTTACGGGTGATCAGGTTAATAAAAGAATTAAATAAGGTGGTTTGGGCAATCCTAATTTACATTAAAATTTTATCAAAAAACAAATATCCCTATTCAAAACAAAAAAGGGCCTAAAACGGCCCTTTTTAAATGTATTTAATAACATATCAACCACCTTCTTGAGGGGTTCCAAATACGCCTAACAGATCAAGTAATACCAATGAAATGACGACCGGACAAACCCATTTGATAAAAAATATCCAGGTTTTTCTTGCTGCACCTGCAAATCCCGGTGAACCAAGAGCAATTTCATCTGCAAAAACACTTATTTTTTTGGCCCATCCCGTGTACAAACTCAGCATCAAGCAGATAACTACGACAGCTACTGTACCGAAAGTAAAATCCATGATGTCGAAAAATCCGATTTTGGTATTTCCCAAGAAGGAAAGCGTCATACTGTTAAAGAAACTTCCCTCAATTGAGGATAAAGCCGAGGGAACGGAAAGCGCCATAGCAGCAATACCTACTATCCAAGCTGCTTTTTTTCTACTCCATTTTCTATCATCAATTAAATAAGAAACGGGCACTTCCAACATTGAAATTGTAGAAGTCAAGGCCGCTACCATCAATAAAAGGAAAAATAACCCACCGATGATATTTCCACCAGGCATAGCATCAAAAACCTTTGGCAATACATCAAACACCAATGCAGGTCCTGCAGCAGGATCTTTACCGGGAAGCAATGCAAACAAAGCGGGGAATACCATTAATCCTCCCATTAACGCCACCGCAGTATCCATCCCGGCTATCCACCCTGAGGAAGCTACAATGTTTCCATTTTTTGGCAAGTAAGAGCCAAAAGTGATCATCAGACCCCAGCCCACGGACATAGAAAAGAAAGCTTGCCCCAATGCCTGAAGTATTACTTTGGAATTGATCTTAGAGAAATCAGGATTCAGGTAATATTCAATTCCAGCACTAGCACCTTCGAGGGTAACACTCCTGCCTGCAATAAAAACTACTATAATTAGGAGTAATGGCATCAAAAATTTAGCAGCCTTTTCGATACCTCCTGAGATACCACCCAACACAATCCCAATTGTCATCAAAATAAATGCAAAGGTCAAAGGAATGATATACATCGGGGTCTGTTGGAACTCTTCAAAATCCACAGGTATATCAATGACTTCTGTGAAAATATAGCCCAGGGTCCAGCCGGCGATAACTGAATAGTAACTCAATACGAAAAAACAAACCAACACGCAGAGAATGCCGGCTAGTTGCCAAAATTTGTTCCCTCCTGTTCCTTTGATGGCTCCTATTGGATTTTTTCCGGACAGTCTTCCAAGGGATACTTCATTTAGCAACAAAGGAAGACCAATCAACAAAACGCATATGACATATACAAAAACAAAGGCCCCTCCACCATTCTGTCCGGTCAAATAAGGGAATCTCCATATATTACCCAAACCCACCGCTGAACCGGCCGCAGCCATAATAAATCCAAAACTTGAGCCGAATTGACCCCTTCCTGGAGCATTTGTATTAATCGCCATAGTTTATCAATTTGTTGTGATTTTATGAATTTTTAAATTTAAGAATCGGCTAATTTAAGTTGTTTTGCCAAAATACCAATTCCGGCCAAAAAAGATTTGGGCGAATACCCAAGTTCCTTCTTCGCTTTGTCAATGATAAAACCAGTTCGTGGTGGACGCTTGGCGGGCTGGGTAAAAAGTGTCGAATCTGACTCTGTAATCAGGGTTTTGTCGAGTCCGAAATATTCCGAAGTCTGTATCGCCATGTCATAAGGTGTCAAAAAATCAGCACCTGAAATATTGAAAATTCCCGTTGCTCCTTTTTTCATAATCAAAATGCAACCTTCGGCAAGATCTTCTGCCAATGTGGGTGTTCTCCATTGGTCGTTGACCACCTTGATGGTTTTTCCTTCTTCCAATGATTTTTTGACCCAAAGAATAATATTGGATCTGCTCATATCCTGCGCTATGCCATATACCAAAACAGTCCTGACGATTGCCCATCTGATATTGGAAGACAACAAGAGCTTTTCCGCTTCCAATTTGGATTCTCCATAATAATTGACAGGATTTGGAAGAGCTTCCTCCGTATATGGTCCATCCTCCCCGTCGAAAATAAAATCTGTTGAAAGATGGATCAGGTGCGAATCATGTTTTTCACAAGCTTCGATCAGGTATTGGACTGCATCGACATTCAAAACCCAGCAGCCTTCCCTGTCTTTTTCACAATCATCCACTTGGGTCATTGCCGCAGTATGGATTACCGAATCAGGATTCGTAATAGAAAAAACGTCCATCACCTGTTTGCGGTCAGTAATATCTAGCTCTATCCAAGAATAACTTCCTTCCCAACTTTCAGGCAATCGTGATTGTCCTTTTCCGGTACCAATTACCTCAAGAGTGGGGTCATTTCTCAGCAACCCAACTAATTTTTGTCCCAATAAGCCATTGGCTCCTGTGATCAATACTTTCTTTCTCTTTCCAGATTCAATAGACATAGCCGAATTCTTTTGTGATTTTAGCTTTTGAAATCAATTCTACTGTGACGATCATATAGATGGGCTCAAGTGGTTTGCTCCTTTCACCTATTGGCACTGTGGCGATTTTCTCCATGATTTCGAGACCTTTGATCACTTCCCCAAACACCGTGTATTCTCCATCCAGATGTGGTGTACCCCCCACTGTGGTATATGCACCCACCTGCTCGGGAGACAGCTGTTTTTCTAATGACATGCTGTAAAAAGATTCCAGATTGGTTTTTTCGGAAAGCATCCTTTGGTTGAGACTGTCAAACTGTTGGGTTTGATATAGCCTCGCATATTCTTCTTTCAAAGCCACATTGCTGCCGAGTTGGATATATTTAAAATAGGTTTCGGACAATAGCTTCATGTCCGTCACCAATTCATCCTTGGTATAAGTTTTACCTTGAATAATATAAAACTGTGATCCACTTGACTTCCGCTCAGGATTGACATTATCTCCCATTCTTGCGGCAGCGATCATCCCTTTTTTATGGATCAAGCCCGGAACAATCTCGGCATCTACAGTTGGCCAAGTGTCTGCAGGTAGAGCTTCTTTGGTAAAAATATCCCCTCCCTGAATCATAAAATCCTTGATAATCCGGTGGAATTCGGTCGAATCAAATCTTCCGGCCTCCGCCAAGTCAATAAAATTCTTTTTATGCTTTGGGGTTTCATCAAACAAAACCGCATACATATCTCCATGCTTTGTCTGAATTTTGATGACATAATCCTTTTCTACTGAACAGGAGAAAAGCAACACAGTCAATAGTACAACAGGGATAAAACTCAGTCTTTTCATTTTTTTAGATCTGATTTGATTTCTTTTAAAATGTGATCTCCTCCACTTTCCAATACCATTTTCGCCAGTTCCCGACCCAATTCCTCTGCTTGTGATTCATGTCCAGATACATGGTGCATAATTCTTTTGGATCCATCTAGGGACACGATTCCACCTTTGAGATGGAGTTTATCAGCCTGATTTTCTGCCAATGCAAATACAGGAATACTACATCCTCCCTCCAAGACACGCAGATACGCTCTTTCTGCGAGCAACCTATATCCGGTCGCTTGGTGGTGACAGGCTTCTACGATTTTTGATTTGAGTTTGGAATCAAGGTTTGTTGAAGATTCAATAGCTACCGATCCCTGACCAACAGCCGGTGTAAATTCATCCAAAGAAAGTTCATGGCGGATCATCTTGTTGTATCCCATTCTGTGAGCCCCTGCATAAGCAAGCAAAAGGGCATCGCACAGTCCGGCTTCCATTTTGGCGATTCTCGTTTGGAGATTTCCCCTGACTTCTACTGTTTTGATATGGGGATAAAAATGCTTCAGGGTAGCTACTCTTCGAGTGGAGCTTGTTCCCAAAAGAAGTGGTTTGTCAGGGTTGGTATAGTCAATATCTGTCTGATGACTCAGGATAATGTCATTTTCTTTTTCCCTTTCGGTAAAAGCGATGATTTCAAACCCATCAGGCAACTTGGACTGCATGTCTTTGGCACTGTGGACGGCGATGTCAATAGAACCAGCGGACAGTTGCTCTTCCAACTCCTCGGTAAAAACCCCTTTGCTTCCGATTTTCGCTATGGAGACATCCAAAATTTTGTCGCCTTTGGTATCAATGAGGACAATCTCACTTTCTAGTCCTTTTGCTTTGAGAAGGTCAGCGATGTGATACGCCTGCCACAGGGCCAATTTACTTCCCCTAGTGCCTATCCGGATCGGTTTGCTCATTCTTGCTTTTTTTTTTGGTTATTTTCTTCTCGACTGATTCTTCGATGAACTTGACGATCTCTCCTGCAATGTTCACTCCGGTCGCCTCTTCTATTCCTTCCAATCCCGGCGAACTGTTGACTTCCAATATCAGAGGACCCCTATCAGACTGCAACATGTCCACACCTGCTATATCCAAGCCCAAGGCTTTGGCTGCACTTAGGGCGGCTGCTTTCTCTTCTTTGGACAATTTGATGACTGTCGCAATTCCTCCACGGTGCAGATTTGAACGGAATTCTCCTTCTGCACCCTGCCTCTTCATGGCACCCACGACTTTGCCGTTGACAACAAATGCACGGATGTCGGCACCTTTTGCTTCTTTGATAAATTCCTGCACGATGATTCTCGCTTTCAATCCATGGAAAGCTTCAATGACAGACTGCCCGGCTTTTTTGGTTTCGGCGAGGACCACACCCAGTCCCTGGGTTCCTTCCAGCAACTTGATGATCAGTGGGGCTCCGCCGACCCTTTCGATCAGTGCTTTTTCGCCTCCTTTGGAAAAATTGGTAAAAGCCGTCTTAGGCATACCCAGACCTGCTTTGGATAATATCTGCAAACTTCTAAGCTTATCCCGGCTTCTGACAATCGCCTGAGAATCCACAGCAGAAAATACACCCATCAACTCAAATTGACGAACCACAGCAGTACCATAAAAAGTAATGGACGCTCCGATCCTTGGGATAATTGCGTCGACACCTTCAAGTTTTTCCCCTCTGTAGATAATGTAAGGGCCCTCTTGCTCAATAATCAGATCGCAAAGGGAATGGTCCACGACCAAAGCTTCGTGGCCTGCAGCCCGGATGGCTTCTATCAACCTTTTGGTAGAAAAAAGGTGTGGGTTTCTTGAAAGTATTGCAATCTTCATTTTTGTGATTTCTTTGACAGGTTTATAGAATCAACATCCACTAAAAATCTCCCTCTTAACAACTTCCTTCCGATAAGTATCGGAATCTTCATTTTTGACCTGTCTGTAAGGGTAAATTCGGCATCAAATTCCTCCCCAAACATAACGACTTTTGTATTCACTTTGTACCTCACTTCGGCCTGACCAAAGGAATTCTTTACCACCTTCTCGGTAAAATCTTCAGTCCGAATGAGTTTGTTTTTATATTTTTTGTGCTTTGGCGAAAGGACTTTGAAGTATAGCACCGGAACAGAATTTTCGGTTTTCTCTTCAGTAAATTCACAATGGATAGCAGACGTATAGGCCCCGGTATCTGTTTTGGCGGTGACATATTTCAGCCCCCACAATGGCAAATGAATTTTTTCCCTTCTTCCGATTGTCTTTTTCATGGCTAAGCTGTTTGCATCGGCCTCATGATTCGTGCCAGACGAAACGACAGATCGGCAAAAAGTATCCGGACGTTTGCATTTCTTTCCAAATGGTAATGGGATTCATTCAATGCCTCATAGATTGCAGTTAGCTTTTCTTCATCGAGGACATGGACTCCCAGATTATGGATAAATTCCCTGTCTGAATCGATACTTCGCATCAATTCTGCCAATTGGGATTTATCCAGCATCACTTCCCGGATCACGTTGATCCCACTCAAAAGCAGGGATTTTTGGGCTTCTTTGTCTTTGGAGCTGAATTTTTCTACAAACTCCAACATGTCATTGACATGGACTGAATAACAGGCGCGAAACCAGTCCCTGACCAATCTCGTGAATACATCCTCCACCTGATTGATCATGTTTTCGGCCTCCCGCATATTGCCATCAGCCAAAGGAGCAATCTGCATGGCCGTATCTCGGGTAATGTGAAACTTCTGCATCAAATGCTGCATCACTTCTTCATCCGAAAATGCCCTGATCATGACTTTCTGGGTGCGGGAAAGAATGGTCGTCAACAATTGCTCCGGATGGGAAGTCACCAGGATAAAAAGTGTTTTGGTAGGCGGTTCTTCCAATATTTTCAGAAGGGAATTTGCCGCAGTGTTGTGCAAATATTCCGGAGACCAGATAAGCATGATCTTATATCCCCCTTCAAATGATTTGAGGGAAAGTGTTTTGATGATCTGACGGGCAGCTCCTCTGGAAATATTGAGTTGCTTTTTCTCAAAGTCATTGAGATAAATCCAGTCAGATACATTATTGTAAGGCGTAGTAGTCGCAAAACTCCTGAATGAAGCCGGAAAGTCAGTTTTCTTACCTTTCTTTTCATCATCCTCATCATCTTTACTTTCACCTGGCATCGGAAACACAAAGTTCATATCCGGATGGACAAGTCTGGACATTTTTTGGCAGGAAGGACAAGTTCCGCAGGAATCTCCCTCACCGGGTTGTTGACAAAGCGTATACGTCGCAAGTGCCAATGCCATCTGTAGGTTAGCCGAACCTTCCGGTCCATGAAACAAAAGTGCATGGGCAAGGTGGTTATTTTTGACTGCTTGGACGATCTTCTCCTTTACTTCGACCAAACCCGGAATAGATGAAAACAGCATATTTTTATTAGACTTCTTTGTCCCAAATACGGTAATGTCTGGTCAATTCAAAAACCTTTTGGATAATTTCTTTTTCAGTATGGCTGTATTCCAATCCCCTTCTTTTCATCACCGCGATGGCTGTTTCTTCAAATTTTCTTACTTGAAAAGTACTGAATCCCGAAGCTCCGCCCCAAGAAAAGGAGGGAATAAAATTTCTAGGAAAGCCGTCACCAAAAACATTGGCTCCGACACCGACAACCGTCCCGGTGTTGAACATCGTATTGATGCCCGCCTTGGAATGGTCTCCCATCATCAAGCCGCAAAACTGCAAGCCTGTATTGGTAAATCCGCCTTTGGTATAATCCCATATTTTGACTTCTGCGTAGTTGTTTTTGAGGTTGGAAGTGTTGGTGTCTGCACCAAGATTGCACCACTCACCGATCACAGCATTGCCGAGAAATCCCTCATGACCTTTGTTGCTATAGCCAAAAAGGACCGCATTGGAGATTTCTCCGCCAACTTTAGAAAATGGCCCCACAGTAGTGTCTCCCCGCATTTTGGCTCCCATATTTACCGTCGAACCTTCGCAAAGCGCAAATGGGCCTCTGATCAGCGAACCTTCCTGCACTTCGGCGTTTTTCCCGATATAGATCGGTCCCCCTTCGGCGTTGAGGACGGCGGCTTTAATTTTTGCTCCCGGTTCAATGAAAATCTGCGCCACATTATATACAATCGTATGTGGATCTCCCAAAGCCTCGGACCGTCTGCCAGCAGTAATCAGCTCGTAATCTTTCCTGATCTCAGCAGCATTGACCTGAAAAATATGCCATGATTTTTGAATCGCTGTGACCGATCCTTCATAATGGATTTTTGTCAAAGCTTTGGCCTGATCTGGATGAAAGGCGCTTGGATTTTCTGAAAAGAGAGCAACCAAGAGGTTATTGGACCAAAGTGACTCGGTGCTTTTCAGTTGGTGGATGGCTGACCAAAGCATCTGGTCTGGACAAACCGCACCGTTGACCATCAAAGCAGCACCTTCTTTTTTGGGAAACTTTACAGAAAGGTAATCCTGCGTCAAAAACCCCGGTTGGTGGCCTGAGTATTTTTCCCATTTCTCCGAAATCTTCAAAATCCCTACCCGGATATCCCCGATAGGCCTGGTAAAAGTAAATGGCAACAAAGAACCCCGGATGGCAGGGTCATCGAATAGAATCAGATTGTCCATGGTACAAAAATAAAAAAGTCTCCCGGAAAACCGATTCCGAGAGACCTTTACCTGCTAGCAGGCTAATAAAATTATTTCTTGGCGTATCTCTTGTTGAACTTGTCAACACGACCTGCTGTATCCAACATCATCTTCTTACCTGTGTAAAAAGGGTGTGAATTAGAGCTTACTTCAACTTTGTATAATGGATAAGTTTTGCCGTCTTCCCATACGATCGTCTCAGAAGTCGTTATAGTAGATTTGGTGATGAACTTATATTCACTTGAAGTATCGTAAAATACGACTTCTCTGTAATTAGGATGAATGTCTTTTCTCATTGTATTGTTATTTATCTTTTATCGCTTTTCCGAAATGAGGCACAAAGTTATTTCTTTTTTGAAATGTATCCAAATCTTGTTTGGTAATAATTTGGCGGGTGAGGGAATAGTATACCACGCAAAGACGCTAGGGCACAAAGAAGTTAAAAAAGGTTTTTGGGATTCTTGTTGCTTTGTGGTAATGGTTGAAGTGGTTGTCATTGTTGTAGTTGTTGGATTGAAGGATTCCGTTACCCTGAGGCACGAAGGGTCTCTCGTTACTTAGGTTTTCTTTTTGGGTTTGTTTAAGAAAAATACACCACGCAAAACCGCAAGGACGCAAAGGAAAAATCCAAAACCCATTAATGGAATTTGAGAGCATTTTATTTTTGGTGGTTAAAATTTATGCAGATCTAATATTTGCTAAAGGCTTTACTTTGTAACCTCGACGTAGGAGAGATCTTTCCATTTTAAACCGACCCTAAAAGATTTCTCAGTCGTACCTCCTTCTAAATGACAAGGGTAAGTTTTTCTATTTTTTTCTAGGCTTTTAGAACTCCACCCCACGGCTTTTCAAAACTTGCCCACCTCCTTCCATTTTCCGCTGTTTTTTTTAGCTTTACAGCAGTATAGCTTCACCCTCTATGAAAAAACTGTCCTTACTGATTTTTTGTCTTGCTGCTTTTTTTACACTTGATGTTTTTGCCCAAGGTGCCTATGTTCCTTTTAATAGGGACTATTACCATATGCTGGAGCGGTATGAAATCAGGCTTGGCCGAAACAATGACAGTTTCCACACCGGATACAAACCGCTGAGGCGGGATCATCTCGCTGCTTACCTTGATTCTCTGTCTTCTTCTGACATAAATTTCAACAAGGCTGACGAATTCAACCTCAACTACCTCAGCAATGACAACTGGGAATTTGTCAGTCAGGAAACAGAAAACTCCAAAAAGCCCTTTCTAAAAGCATTGTACAAAAAGCCCGCTGATTTCTTTTACTACAGAGATTCGGTGGTAGACATCCATATCAATCCGGTCATTTACCTGTCTGCGGGATTTGAACAAGGGGAAGAGGAGATGCGGTTCCGCAATTCCCGCGGCATAGAACTCCGAGGCAGCATTGACAGAAAAGTCGCTTTCTACACCTACTTCACCTCGACACAGACCATCTTCCCAAGTTGGGTAAAGGAGTACGCCGAACACAACGGCGCGGTGCCGGGAGAGGGTTTTTGGAAAAGGTACAACGAACAGGGATATGATTATTTTTCGGCAAGAGGCCATATTGCTTTCAATTTTACCAAACATATAGAAGCACAGTTTGGGCATGATAGAAATTTTGTCGGGGAAGGGTATCGCTCGATGGTGCTATCGGATTTTTCCAATCCGGCCATATTTTTCAAGCTGAATACCAAAATCTGGCGGTTTCAGTTTACAAACCTTTGGTCACAGAAAACCGCCGATATTATCTTTGACGGACAGGGCAGACCGACTGACGGGCGGTATCCGCAAAAGTATTTTTCGATCCACCGCCTTGGAATGAATATCGGGAAGAACTTTAATGTGGGGATTTTTGAGTCCGTGATGAAAAACCAGTTCGATTGGAACTATCTCAACCCGATCATCTTTTACCGGTGGGTAGAACAGCAACTCGGCACACCGGACAAGGTGATGTTGGGAACGGATTTCAAATGGAATTTCACCCCCGGCATGCAGCTATATGGACAGTTGGCTTTGGATGAGTTTGTTTTCAGTGAATTTTTTGAAGTGACAGGGGAAAATTCCTCCCGCAACAAACACGGCATCCAAGCCGGCTATAAGTATATCGATGCATTCAAAGTCTCCAATTTGGATATTCAGTTGGAATACAACCAAGCAAGGCCTTACACCTATCAGGAAAAGTTCGACTACCAATCCTATTCCAATTACCGTACGCCGCTGACCCACCCGCTCGGTGCCAACTTCAAAGAAGCCATCGGCATCATCCGTTATCAGCCTGAGTTCCTTCCAAGGTTGTTTGCCACATTTACCGGCATGTACCAATACTTCGGCGAAGATCCTGCTGAGGATATCAATTATGGAAAGGATGTATTAAAAAACAGAACTGAAGCCAATACAGGATTAGGCCTCTATGGACATGTCATCGGTCAGGGCGTAGAGACTACCGTCACGATGGCTAACCTGAACCTCAGCTATATGGTCAAGCAAAATGTCTTTTTGGACATAAGCCATTCCTACAGAAAGCGTACCGCTGAAGATCTCCCAAGTCCGACAGTGACCAATTTTACCCAATTCTCCATCCGGATGAATATTGTGAGGAATGATTTTAATTTTTGAGATGGAAATTGGGAAATGGTTATTTGGTTATTGGTTATTTGGTTATTGGTTATTTGGTTTATTGGTTATTGGTTATTGGTTATTTGGTTAATGGTTCGGCTAGCTCGGGATGGTTATTGGTTATTCGGAGGAATCGGATAATTCTATGTACGCACTGATGCAAGTGGATTGGATATCTATTTTTAATTCTTGCCCTGAACTTTAATGCCCAGTACATCCCTACCCGACGACAGGCGGAGGTCTTCCGACTTCTGTCTTTCGTCCCGGATGAAAAAGAATATAGGGTTATTTGCAAAAAAGCGTAAATCCATAAATCGGCTTTTCAGCAATTCAACATAAAACCAAAACCTATTTTTATTCCTTAACTTGCGCCCCTAATCCGTAAAAGCATTTCATGAATACTTATCTTAGGATATTGTCCTTTGCCCGGCCTTACCGCAGGTATTTTCCGATATACATCCTATATACTCTCTTGGCCATCATTTTTGGGCTGATGAATTTCACGCTGCTGAAGCCCCTTTTCGATGTGATCTTCGAGCAGGCACCGCAGGCAGACATGAGCAAATACCTCAGCAAGCCTGATTTTGCTTTCACCGTTGACTATTTTCTGACCCTGTTTAATTACTTTTTCCATCAGATCTCAGAGACTTATGGCAAGTTTGGAACTTTGGTCTATGTCTGTATCATCATAGTCATTTCAGTTTTTCTGGCAAACCTATTTACCTACCTCTCAGGAGTAGTTTTGGCAAAGGTCCGTGCAGAAGTAATTAAGAAAATGAGGATGTCGATTTTTGAGCAGGTGTCAAGGATGCACATCGGGTACTTTTCCAATGAGCGAAAAGGAGACCTGATGTCAAAAATGACCAATGACATCCAAGAAGTAGAGAACAGTGTAGTGCAATCCCTCCGGGTAGTTTTCAAAGAACCAGTAACCATCATCCTCTACTTTGCGGTATTGTTTTTTATGTCTTTCAAATTAACCCTTTTCACCATTATGGTCATCCCAATATCCGGAGCGATCATCGGCGGGATTACAAAGAGATTGAAAAAGACGGCCATCGAAAGTCAGGAATCTCTAGGCCGGATCGTCAATATCCTGGATGAAACCATCGGCGGCATGCGGGTAATCAAGGCTTTTGGGGCACAAAAATATGTGAAAAGTAAGTTTGACAGCGAGACGGACTTTTACTCCGATGTGAATATTTCAATGGCCAAGAAAAACGAGTTGGCCTCTCCTATCTCTCAGTTTATGGGGGTTTCGGTTGTGGCAGGGATTTTGGTTTATGGTGGAAGCTTGGTACTGAATAATAACTCTGACCTCAGCGCTTCGGATTTTATTACCTATATTATAATCTTCACCCAAGTGCTCAATCCAGCCAAGGAAATCTCCCGAGCTGCAAGTACCATCCAAAGGGGTTTGGCTTCAGCAGACCGGATATTTAAAGTTGTCGATACACCAAGCGTAATCCAAAATGCTGAAAATCCGGTTAAAATCGATACATTCAGGGATGCTGTAGAATTCCATAATGTCTCTTTCAGCTACGAAAAAGAGAAAGTATTGGATAATGTTTCTTTCACACTTAAAAAAGGAAAAACCATTGCTTTGGTCGGGCCATCTGGCGGAGGAAAATCAACAATTGCCGATCTTGTTCCGAGGTTTTATGACCCTACAGAAGGGAAAGTTACCTTGGATGGTGCAGATTTGAAAGCCATCGAAATCAATTCCCTTATCAAACAGATGGGGGTCGTGACACAGGAGTCTATCTTGTTCAACGATTCTGTTTTCAATAATATCGCTTTTGGGCTTGAAGGAATATCCGAAGAGAAAGTCATCGAAGCGGCCAAGATTGCCAATGCCCATGAGTTTATTATCGAATTGGAAAATGGCTATCAAACCTCCATTGGGGAGCGCGGATCTAAACTTTCTGGAGGACAAAGGCAGCGTCTGAGTATTGCGAGAGCAGTATTGAAAAATCCTTCGATTCTGATTTTGGATGAAGCAACTTCGGCTTTGGACTCCCAATCAGAAAAATTAGTTCAGGAAGCCTTAACCAATCTGATGGCCAACCGTACAACATTGGTAATTGCCCACAGACTCAGTACCATACAGCATGCAGACGAAATCCTTGTGATCAAAAAAGGTCAAATCGTCCAGCGTGGAAACCATCAAAAACTTATTTTGGAGGAAGGATTATACCGGAAACTTTCTACAATGCAGTCAGTTTAGTAAATTTAGGAATCAATTTAAATTTAGCACCTATATGAAACAAATAGATAAAATTTCCCACTTAGTAACCGCACTGTTTTTCGGAATAGCACTTGTCTTTTTCCTTTTGTTCGAAAACGTAAAGGGCATCCTGAAAGTGGATGAACTGACACCTACATTGGTGGTGAATTTCCTCCTGATCGGCTTACTGTTGTTCCTGATTTCGTGGGGCACAAACACCATGGTCAAGAGTAATCTCGTAGCAGAACTTTCCAAAAAGGAAACAGAGAAAAACGAACTGAAGGCAAGGCTCTACGATTTTGAACAGGGTGTCAAACTCAAAAATATCGAAAAGAAATTGGACACTATTGAAGAGGATAAGGAAGCTTCTGTCATCCGCAAAAGACAAAATTTCAAATAACTAAAGGATATTTGGAGTAAATAGTTAATTTAGGAAACCCAACAGGTTTCCTTTTTTTATTGCCTAAAATCTAAAATATGGTTGCAAAAACTTATGGCTGTGCAGTATCAGGTGTCGACGCAAAGGTCATCACCATAGAAGTGAATGTAGGTCAAGGGACTAGCTTTTTTATGGTAGGACTTCCTGATTCGGCCGTCAAAGAAAGTCAGCAGCGTGTAGAATCTGCGCTGAAATATTTCGGATATCGCATGCCACGGCAAAAAATGGTCGTCAACCTTGCACCTGCCGATATCCGAAAGGAAGGTTCTTCCTATGACCTTCCCATTGCCCTTGGAATTATGAAAGCATCCGAACAAGTGGCATTTCCAGAATTGGAAAATTACATCATCATGGGCGAATTGTCCCTAGACGGCAATCTCAGGCCAATCAAGGGCGCGCTACCGATTGCAATTGAAGCCCGAAAGCAGGGATTCAAAGGCTTCATACTTCCTGTAGAAAATGCCTCCGAAGCATCTATTGTAAATAAAATCGACATTATTGGTGTCAATACTTTGGAGGAAGCCATCAAGTTTTTGGAAGGCGAACTTCAGATCGAGCCATTGGTAACTGATACCAGGGATATTTTTTACCATTCCTTGGAGCAATATGAATTTGATTTTGCCGATGTGCAGGGTCAGGAGAATATCAAAAGGGCTATGGAAATCGCAGCAGCCGGTGGACACAATGTCATCATGATCGGTCCTCCTGGCGCCGGCAAAACAATGCTTGCCAAAAGGCTTCCCTCTATTCTTCCACCACTTTCTCTCCAGGAAGCGCTGGAAACAACCAAGATCCATTCAGTGGCGGGCAAACTTGGAAAGCATGCCTCACTGATTGCCAACCGACCATTCCGTTCACCACACCATACCATCAGCGATGTGGCTTTGGTCGGCGGTGGCGGCAATCCTCAGCCGGGTGAAATATCCCTTTCGCACAACGGGGTTTTGTTTTTGGATGAATTGCCGGAATTTAAGCGGACTGTACTCGAAGTCATGCGTCAGCCTTTGGAAGAAAGAAAAGTAACCATCTCCAGGGCTAAGGTTTCTGTCGAGTTTCCTGCCAACTTCATGCTGATTGCAAGTATGAATCCCTGCCCTTGCGGCTACTACAACCACCCCGAAAAAGAATGTGTCTGCGGTCCGGGAATCGTGCAGCGCTACCTTAATAAAATCAGCGGTCCACTCCTTGACAGGATTGACTTGCATGTGGAAGTGACTCCGGTGAGGTTTGAAGAGATGACCTCCACCCGAAAAACTGAAAACAGTAAATCCATCAGAGAGCGGGTCATCATTGGCAGGGAAGTTCAGATCGAGCGTTTCAAAAACAATCCCGAAGTCTATTGCAATGCCATGATGCCATCGCATATGGTCAAAGAAGTCTGTCAGATCAATGATGCCGGCAAAGTACTTCTCAAAACAGCTATGGAGAGACTTGGCTTGTCGGCAAGGGCTTATGATAGAATTTTGAAAGTGTCAAGGACTATTGCTGACCTAAGCCAAAGTGAAACCATCAAAGTAGAACACCTAGCAGAAGCTATCCAATACAGAAGTCTGGACAGAGAAGGTTGGGCAGGGTAAAGTTTGATAAAAATTACTTCCCGTAAAATTTCGATGAACAAGAAAATAATGCACCAAAAATTTTAGTAATTAGCAAAAATTCATTTTATTTACTAAGCATACGAAACAGTTGTGTTGGTCGCCCTTTTTAAGCTTATCGTTTCAAAATTATAAAGGCTGTTCTTAACAGCCTTTATTCTTGTAAAGCCTTATCCAAATCTTCCAATAAGTCGTCTAAATGTTCCAAACCAACTGACATTCTGATTAGATTTTCCGGTGTTTTGGTGTCGGTTCCTTCCGATGCTGCCCTTCTTTCGACCAAGCTTTCCACTCCCCCAAGGCTCGTTGCATTTGTAAAATATTTCAATTTTGAAATTACCTTGTCGGCTTCAGCTGCTCCGCCTTTGACAAGGAAGGAGAGCATTCCTCCAAAACCCGACATTTGGGATGCTGCTATTTCATGGTTTTTGTGGGATTTCAATCCCGGATAACACACCTCTTCGACTTGGGGATGTTGATATAAAAATTCAGCGATAATACCTGCATGTTCCCCATGGCCCTTCATACGGTAAGCAAGAGTTTTGATACTTCGCGTCAATAAATAGGCATCAAAAGGTGAAGGTACCGCACCACCCACTTGTTGGACAACCCTGATTTTTTGCCAAAAGTCATCTGCTTTTTTACAAATCAACGCACCACCCAATATATCACTGTGTCCACCAAGGTATTTGGTCGTGCTGTGCATGACAATATCTGCACCAAGAAGAATCGGATTTTGAAAAACCGGCGTTGCAAATGTATTGTCACAAGCCACCTTCGCTCCTACTTCTTTGCCAATTGCCACAAGCGCACGGATGTCCGTTATTTTGAGCAAGGGATTGGAAGGCGTTTCGATCCAAAGGAGTTTGGTATTGGGTTTGACAGAAGCCCTGACAAGATCAAGATCAGCCAAATCCACAAAACTTACCTCAACGATCCCTTTCAAAATCTCCACCAACTGCCGGCGGATTCCGTGGTACATGTCGTCCGGAGCGATGATGTGACTGCCTGGTTCTAAAGCCTGAAAGACCGCCAATGCTGCTGCATTACCCGATGAAAAAGCAGCCGCATCCTCGCCATGTTCGAGTTTTGCCAAGACATTTTCCAAAGCCATTCTATTTGGATTATTTGCCCTGGAGTAAATCAGCGAACCTTCGTGGTGAATAAATGTGGTAGAAGTGGTAATGGGCTGTACTGCAGGCTGATTGGAATCAGTGATGATATTTCCGGCGTGAATGGCGAGTGTTTCGAGTCTCATGGCTGTTTTTTTTCAAACTTACTATTTATAAAAGCAAAAGCCAGCGAAATCAACCGCCGGCTTTTGTATGATTATTTTTGTGGTAAAATTACCTGATCCTATCCACCGACCTGACGAGCATTTCGTCCTTGCGGATAAACCTATTTGCAAGGAGATTACAGATCATCCCGGCAAATATCGCCCAAAACCCAATAACAAAAGCACCATTGACAGCAGGATTAATCAGTGCATTAGCAGTATGGGTGGTCCATACGATCAGACCGACATTGACTACCATCAAAAAGGAATTGACCATATTCAAAAACATCTGCTTGGTCCTGTTTTTATATTGCATCAAGCTGAAAATCGCAATCCCGGCAGCTACAATAGCGAGGATGGCTATGAAAATCTTGGAAGTAGTATCGACAACATCATTGGAAGCGACATCGATAGTGGTCAGATTCCAAGCAGTAAGAGTCATTAATTGGGTCTGACTTGGGTTGACCTGCTGCCAGATGGGAAATGAAATCACCAATATCATGGCCACTGCCACAAGAAACAGAAAAACGGTTTGGATGCGTTGTATCATTTTGATTTTAAATTTTGACAAAGAAACAGGGTAATTTTTTGATTCGCAAGGTTTGTATAAAAGGTGGTTTTTATTCGCCTTCGAATAATATCTTTGCACTGTAAAATGGAAATCCAAAGGTATTTTATAGAATTCGCTTACCGCGGGACGCATTATCATGGCTGGCAATTTCAGAAAAATGCCCATTCTGTGCAGGCAGAAATGGAAAAAGCATTGTCGGTAATTTTGAAGCAACCTTCATTTTTGACAGGAAGCGGAAGAACAGACACCGGTGTGCATGCTTCCCAACAATATGCTCATTTTGATACGGCATTAAACCTTGAGGAAGCGGATTTTGTCAAAAGGATCAATGGCGTACTTCCTAAAGACATTGCGGTATATGCTTTGCTGAAAGTAAAGAATGATGCCCACGCAAGATTTAATGCGAGGTGGAGAAGCTACCTGTATCGGATCACTTTGCGTAAGGATCCATTTGAAGAGGAAAGTGCTTGGTTGGTTTATCATTTGCCTTCTATGGAAAAAATGAATGAGGCAGCTAAATTGTTGTTGAATCATAAAGATTTCCAGTGCTTTTCCAAGGTCCATACCGATGTAAATCACTTTAATTGTGAAATAAAAGAAGCTTATTGGGAACAAAAAGACCATCAATTGCTCTTTCATATAACTGCCAACAGATTTTTGCGTGGAATGGTGAGGACAATTGTCGGAACTTTGGTGCAAGTGGGATTGGGAAGACTTGATTGTGATCAGTTTCAGGAAATTTTGGACAGCAAAAGCCGTAGTCAGGCAAAATCCGCTTCTCCCGCCCATGGGCTTTATCTTTGTAAGATTGTTTATCCCCAAGAAATATTTATTTAAATACTGAATCATTTTGAGCCTGGAAAAAGAAAATATCAAAAGTGGTGACATCATCGATGCCCAGGTATTAAAGAAACTGTATCAGTTTGTCAAGCCATACCAAGCCCGATTTTACTTTTTGGTATTCCTTACTATCGCCATGGCCTTATTGGCACCAACCCGACCTTACTTTATCCAGATTGCAATAGATGATCATGTCGCGGTGGGAGACAGTGACGGCTTATTGAATGTCATTTACTTACTGATTGTATTGTTATTGCTCCAGTCTTTGGTGCAGTTTGCGCATACCTACCTCTCAGGCTGGATTGGACAAGTCATCATCAAAGACATCCGGATAAAACTTTACCGCCATTTGCTTAAGATGAGGTTGAAGTTTTTTGACAATACGCCAATAGGCAGATTGGTGACAAGGAATGTCTCCGATGTAGAAACATTAGCTGATGTATTCAGTGAAGGTTTGGCTGCCATCATTGGTGATTTGCTTCAGTTGATTACAATTTTGGCCGTCATGTTTTATGTGGATTGGAAGTTGACTTTAGTCAGTTTGAGCACCTTGCCACTCTTGATTATTTCGACTTATATTTTCAAAGAAAAAATCAAAGTGGCCTTCAATGATGTCAGAAATGCTGTTTCTAATCTCAATTCCTTTTTGCAGGAGCACATTACTGGTATGAACATTGTTCAGATTTTTAACCGGGAAAAAAGAGAGTACGAAAAATTCAAAGACATTAACCGCGAACACCGGGTGGCCCATGTCAAGTCCGTCTTGTACTATTCGATCTATTATCCTGTGGCCGAAATCATTCAGGCCATAGGTACAGGTATTGTGGTCTGGTATGGTGCCACAGGCGTATTTGACATGGAGATCCAAATCGGAATTCTGATTTCTTTTATCATGTACCTGCAGCTTTTCTTCAGACCGATCCGGATGATCGCTGATAGGTTCAACACTTTACAGATGGGCGTGGTAAGTTCATCGAGGATTTTGAAACTGCTTGAAAGTGAGGATCAAATCCCGAATCAAGGCAAGCACAAGCCTGACAAAATAGAAGGGAACATCAAATTGGAGAATGTCTGGTTTGCGTACAACGAAGAAGAATGGGTACTTAAAAACATCAATTTTGAAGTCAAACATGGAGAAACTATCGCTATGGTGGGTGCCACTGGTGCCGGAAAGTCTTCCGTCATCAACCTGATCAACCGCTTCTATGACATCAATAAAGGCCAAATAACCCTTGACGGAACAGATATCAAAGATTATGAATTAGGCACTTTGCGAAAACATATCGGGGTGGTCTTGCAGGACGTTTTCCTTTTCTCGGACACGATTATGAATAACATTACGCTCGGCAATCCTGAAATTACCAGGGAAGAAGTAATGAAAGCCGCAAAATTGGTCGGGGCAAAGAAATTTATCGAAAGACTTCCCGGTGGCTTGGATTACAATGTCATGGAGCGTGGTGCCACACTCTCCGTAGGCCAACGCCAGTTGATTTCCTTCGTAAGAGCAATTGTCTATAATCCTGAAATCATCATTTTGGATGAAGCAACATCCTCTGTGGATACAGAGACGGAGGAAATGATCCAAAAGGCCATTTCCAAAATGATGAAAGGAAGAACTTCCATCGTAATTGCTCACAGGCTATCTACCATCCAAAAAGCAGATAAAATCATGGTACTACACCAAGGTGAAATCAAGGAAACAGGTAATCATGAATCTTTATTGGAACTCGGCGGCTATTACTCCAAACTTCATCAGATGCAGCTGAAGTCAATGGCGATTGGGTGAGGGGGAAGTTGGAAGTTGGGAAGATTGGAAGATTGGAAGTAGGGAGGTTTGGAAGTGAAATAATGACCGATGACCGATGACGGATGCTTTGAGAAAGAGGTGGGGAAGTAGGGAAGTTGGGAAGTTGGGAGGTTGGGATGTTTGGAAGTGAAATAATGACCGATGACCGATGACGGATGCTTTGGGGTAGAGGTAGGGAAGTTGGGAAGTAGGAAGTTAGGAAGTAG
>NZ_JAMFLG010000042.1 GCF_023502205.1 Aquiflexum sp. TKW24L
TTCATAATTCATAATTCTGAATTAATTCACCTCAACTCCACATAAATCTCATCTCCCTTGTGGATTTCGGCGGCGAGTTTGAAGTAGAGGTGGCGGTTGTGTTTGTCGTTGATCAGGATGCTGTCTTCTACTTTTTGCGCATTTTCGAGGTCGTCGATGGACAGTGTGTCAAGCCACTTGGAGGCGTTGATTTCAAATATGATGGAGGGATTGATGGTCCTGTCGGAGGTGAAGGAAAGCATAGGAGAATTGTCGGTATTCATTTCCAAGTCGAATCTTGGCTTGGCTCCGAAAAGTTCGATCGTCACAGGAATCAGTTTGCAGGCGCTGCTGTAATAGGAAGCGGTGATAAATACTGATGGGTTGTCAAGATGGTCTGACAAATGGATGCCAAAGCCCAATCTGTCGTAATGACCTTCAGGGATATTGATAAAAAAATCCTCGCTGTCATCATATTTATCGAAATACACTTTTTTGACTTCGTTGAATTCTATGTCGAGGTTCTTTTTGAATCTGCTCGTCTCATTTGCCCCACCTGCATTCAGCTCCAGTTTTTTGATACAGATAAACCCTTCATGAATGATGATTTTGGGTTTGTAGGGAGCAAAAACATCCAAATCGCCATTGTATTTGCCTTTGATATTAAAAGAAAGACCTATGTAGTTTTCTTCAAATTTGTGTGAAAAGTAATCATGGGCAAAGTGTTGGATAATTAGCATAGATCGGGTTTACTATTTTGACTTAAAATAAATTATGAGTATTCGCATGAATGCATGTAACAAAATTAACGGTAAAGATTTTCTTGGGGCTTCAGGAAATCGGTCAATCAATTTTACAGCTACTTTTTTTCTTAGCAAAAAAAGTAGCCAAAAAAGCCAAGACGGCAGAATCCTATCCGCGCACAAGGCCTGTGCCGGCCCGGTCCGCCGTCATTCCTCCCCACCTCGAACATATGGAGTTCAGTTTTATAGTCGAAAATTTCGGAACTCGTCGGGGACGTGCAACAATGCGGATACACATAAAATTAATTGAGATAGATGTACAGTTAGATCTTTTGATCACCTTTGGCAATCGGGTCAAACACAACAATATTCTGGTTTTTGGGTTATCGGAGATCGAAGAAATAATATAATTTCCACATTTAATAATTGAATTTGAAACTGATACTTCTTTTGGAGTTCAGTTTTTTTTATTGTTTTTTGGGTTGAAATTTTAATCATAAAGTATTGAAAATAAATTTTATAGGTATTATGGAATGAGATCTGGTTGAGATTTTTGAAATGCAATAATTGAATATTTAGCATCTTTTTAATCGTTGTGAAGAATTTTCGAGCAAAGTGATTTTTTGCTGCCCGGAAGTGGTCAAGTGGGCTTGTTTTTGTCTTTTTATTCTGTGTGCCCCACCCCGGCCTGAAGGATATTTTATAATTGGAAGGTAATAGCATAGTAGCCTTAGCGGTGCCTGTCCCGAGAATCGGGAGGGCGGGAGATTTAATAGCGATGGGCAAGGTGCTTGGAATATCTTTCGGTTGCTACCAACCCATCACGCACCGTCTTCTCAAGTGTAGGAAAAAATGAATTGAGGATTTTTGGGATGTAAGGGATTCAATTGGAACAGGAAACTTTTATCCTATTCTGGTTTTAAAAAAAAAGGAGGTTGGTAATCACCAACCTCCTTTTTAATTGTGAAAATTTTAAGACTATCTGATGATAATGATGTCTTCTCCTTCAAAATCTGTTCCGTCCTTTAACTGACCTTTTACTTTAACTTTGATCACGTCATCTTTGGAAACAGCTCCTAATGCCTTAATTACAGCCTGAGCACTGAATTTTAGGGTCAAATCCATAAATCCATCACTTAACAAGGTATTACATGCACCGGATTCAAGAGGCTTGTCTACTATTGGTAAGTAAGGTGTAGCCACATCACTGAAGTCAGAACGTATTGGTGAAACGCCTTCCAAAGTAATCGTCGATAAGTCAATGTCGGTAACATCAAAGTCGGCTGTTCCAAGGATTGCGGTAGGAATGACCCCATTTCTTCTCAAATTAATCGGATTAGGGCAGCTTCCGGGATGCACGTCAAAAGGAACAAATACAACAGGAGGAGCGCAGACAAAACTTTCTGCCTTGATAAGAACTTTCGAATCCAAGGACCTATCACCTACGTCAGCAATTGCAAGTTTTATACGATTAGTACCGGGAGTGACTTCTGCTGTAGCAGTCAAAACTACTGTCAATCCATCCATTTCAGTATTTATTTCAACAGCCCTGGTACTTATTTCATTATTTACAAACAAATCACAATTAACTCCTCCTGCTGGGTTATAAGGATTACCACAATTTAAATTGTTTATTGACACAGGAGTATTTGATCCGGGTATCAATGCAATATTTACCCCATTGAGGAAAAACCCGAATACATCGTTAAATGAACTATTCACAAATTCGTTGTACTCCTCAGATGTAAAAACATATTGGAATGAAATTACCTGAATACTTTCGCAAGTAAAATCGAATTCTAATACTGTCGCATCCCCAGTGGTTCCAGCCCCTAAGCCGTTAAGGTCAGCATCACCTAAGGTGCCTAAAACTGTGGTAGTAGAATTGGATGTGTTCGGACCTACTACTGAGGCAATGTTTCCAGAACTCAAAATTATCCCACTTTCAAAACCAATTATACCTGTTCCCCCTGTGAAAGTACCAGCTGCAATTGGATTACCTGTAAAAACCACATTGGAAATTACCGGGGCATTCGTACCAGTTCCAATTAATGACGCGACCAATTGCTCCGGAGTTAGAGTTAGGGGGTTAGTCAAATCTACCGTAGCAAGTCCAGTCGAAAGAATTTTTGCTGAAGAATTACCTTCTGCAGGTACCCAATTGCTTTCTCCAATCCCAAGATTTGGCCTTTCTGGAAAATTCATTGAATTTTCTAGGTTCTCATCTTGAACATAATTGACTTCTTCATGGCAGGAAGTCAATAGCACTAAACAAATAACAATAATTCTTAGTTTATACATTTTCATAACGTTTAAAATTTAAATTTGACCTTGATTAATTTTTTTGAAAAACCGGAGGCTTAATGAAAAGCATTAAAAATCCAGACCTTAATATCATAGCTATATTTACAGACTGAGTTGAATCAACGACGTAAATTTATATTTTATCCCCTCAATGAAAACAAAGAATGTACAGCTGGACTGCCTAGGTGTCCCAATGCTTTTTTTGAATGTACAGGTGGATTATGAATATTTTTTTTTGAATGTACAGTAGGATTATAAATGCCTTTTTTTGTATTATAGACAAAATTTTATGCAAGTAAAAGCTTGATTATTAAAAATATATAGTAATTTGCAATATCATAAATCCTCTAGGAATTTTGATTTATACCAGTTTATACGGTACTAAATACAGAGTGTAATTTGAAGAACTCCTCTTTCTTTTTTTCAGTGGTTTTTTAGCAGAAATAAAAGAGTGGGATAAATTATTTTATTGTTTTTCAAAAGCAATTTTATCGGATGTGCAGACGGCTGAATAGCTAATCGGAAACAGAAGGTAAGTTGAAAATACAAACATCTTGAGCCAAAAACTAAATTATCTATTATATTAAATGGTATTATCAGAGGGGAAATTTAAAATCTTGGTGGTTTTTGCAGTCAAAGGAGTATAAAAATCCTCCATTAAGATTATTTACAGGCAGATTGATTCTTTTAATTTTTATAGTTTCCAGTCATATATAGTGTTTATGTTATGAAAGATCTTATTCGGATAGTTAGTGTAGAAAGTGAAGTTCAAACTTTGAATTCCTTAAAGCACATTCTTGAAAATACGATGGAAGGTGCCCAACTCGTAAAGAACTATTCCAAACCCGATAGTTTTTTGCAAGACTGTAGAGCGGGTATGCGTGACTTTGATCTTTTATTTTTGGATTTTGATGTGTTATCCTTCAATGGTATAAAACGTATAAATGAAATAAAGAAAAACCATGCTTTGCCTCATTTCGATATTGTTTTTTTAACTCTTAACAACAATTTCACTTTAAATACTTTCCAGCATCATGCTGTGGATTACCTGCACAAACCCTTAATACCAGAAGATCTTCAGTTCTGCCTTAAAAATTGGAAAAGAAAGAAATTTCCCTGTGTAGATCCGACACAAACACAATTCCCTCAAGAGTTTTTAGATCAATCCGATGAAGTAAAAAATCAATTGGCAATTCCCACCTTGGAGGGTTATGAAATTATTGATATTGACCAGATTATCAGGTGTGAAGCTAATCGAAATTACACTAATATTCACGTAATGGGTATAAGTAAGCCATACCTGATATCCAAAAATTTAAAAGATTTGGAAACGGCACTTAGTCCTAATGGATTTCTAAGAATTCACAACTCACATCTGATTAATCCAATTTATATGAAGAAGTTTTTGAGAGTGGATGGAGGTTTTGTACAAATGATCGACATGTCCAAAATTAAAATGTCGAAAAATAAAGCCCTCACCATAGAAAAGCTTTTCAACAACATCACAAAAATATGATCATCCGATTGTTTAATTCGTGGGTTATGGATTGCTGATCCCCAATAACAGGTGTTTTCCAGGTATTAGGGTGGTGGAGATAGTGGTTTTTTCCTACCCCTGCCCTTCCCTGCGGGGTAGGATGGTCCCCGGCCAATGGAATGTTTTTTAAATTAGAGGTACTCCGATTGATGAGTGACTGGTCAATCCGACAAAGTCAGGTAAAATACCATGCTTCCGATTGGGTTTTTGACATTCAAACTCCGCTTCGTTTGGTTTTGATGGGCAGGAGGGGGGCAAGGGTTGTCTTTTTAGAATATGTGAGGGAGTGGTATTTTGGTGTTTGAGGTTTTGATTTGTAATGGGGGTAGGGTCGGAATATCCCTTACTTTGGTACTACTTTGGTACTACTTTGAGCCTACTTTGGTATTGCTTTGAGGCTACTTTGGCATTGCTTTGAAGGAACCTTAAATTGGAACGCAGACCTTAATTTTTCCGAAGTGTGGAAAGCAATGTCTACTCGTCAGAGAGACCACATTCAATCACATGGACTGAGTTGTCAGCATTGCTGAAGAGGATTTTTTAAAAAGAGGTATTTGGCTCAATTTTTTTTCATTAATATTCTGAAAAATAAAAGTTTATCTAAATTTTGATAAGAATCAATTTAAAGGCTTGAAATGCATTTTAGAATTTTTCACTCGCATTTTATTCAGGATAAATATTTTCTTAAAAATCAGGGCGAATAGGCAGGTATTTTATCGATGGCGAAAATGTTTTTTATTGGTTTGCAAATCCCAATTGCCCGAGTAATTTTGTTACTCATGAGTAATTTTAGTACTCGGTCGGATGTCCCGGATGGGATTGAAAGGGCGGAGCTGTGCTAGGAGAATCCTTTTGGTAGTAGAAATTTGAGAAGGGGTTATTTGGTTAACTGGTTATTTGTTTAACTGATCACCACCTTCTACCGTCACCCTGAGGAACGAAGGGTCTCTTGATTTTTTTGTTGTAGTGGTTGTAATTGTTGTCGGGTTGTAGCGTCACCCTGAGGGACGAAGGGTCTCATTTTGGTTCTAATTGTTCTAGTTGTTCTAATTGTTGTAATTGTTGTCTGCTGCGCGTTGTCGGGTTTCGGAGAATCCGTCATTCTGAGAGAAACGAAGAATCTCTGCAACTGGACTGAGTATTGGTTCTAATTGTTCTAATTGTTCTAGTTGTTGTAATTGTTGTCGGGTTGTGGGTACGGGGCTTGGTACTTGGTACATAATACTTGGTACTCATTGTTGTCGGGTAGTCGGAATTGGTTATTTGATTAAATGGTCCCGATAGCCATCGGGATGGTTAACTGAATCTGATAATCTTGGCGCTGTTACCTTTGAACTGATACTACCGACTGTTACTTTCGCTTCTTTTACTTGGTACTTGGTACATGATACTTGGTTCTCAGATAAACCTTCACCGGTAACTCAAATAAGTAATAGCCACAGATGGCGGCAAGGTAGAGGAGGATAAGGTTGGTGTAGATAGAAAAGCCAAGGGATGACAAGGCCAATTGAAAAATCCCGATGTGGATCAAATAAAACACATAACTGCTTTCGCCCAAAATCCGAAACAGTCTGGACGACAGGAGTTTTCTCAGCCAAGTGTCTTCTGTTATCAATCCCCAAAAAAGCGGAACGATCCCCAATAATGGCAAACCCAAATTGTTGACCAAAATACCCAAAGGGAAGTTGTCTCCTGTTTTCCCTTCTTTGCCGATAAAGACCAAGGCCAACAAGGAGAGTAGGATAAAGACCATTCCAAAATAAGTCAGGTGCTTCCATTTTGCTTGTGTGTGTAAGTGATACGCCAAAGCCATTCCAAGGATAAATTCAAAGCACCGACCAAAAAAAGTAAAATTGAACAGAAACTGGATGTCTCCCAAAAACCCAAAGGGGATCAGGTTCCGAAACAAATAGTGCAACAATAGACCGGACCCGATGATGGGGATCGGCAATACAAGCAAAGGCCACCGCCACTTTTTCCAACCCAAAGCCAAAAGCGGTGCCAACAAGTAAAATGTTTCTTCCACTGTCAATGTCCAAGCTTGGGCAATTCCCGAGAAAAGGAAATCAGAAAAATACCCTTTCAAAAGGAGGAGGTTGAGCAGTAAAGCCAAACTCAATTCTCTCCCCGCCTCATCAAAGTAAATCCCACGAACCACAAATGTCAGTAAAGTCAGGGCAAAGAAAACCGGATATATTTTGGTAAACCTGTTCCAAAGGTAAACAGAGACAGGAACCGAACGGTGGAGAAAGTACTTATGGGTGATGATAAATCCACTCAAGACAAAGAATACAGTGACGCCAATGTGGAATTCGGCAAAGAGCCTAAAGCCAAATCCTGTGGAACCTTCAAAGGGGTTGAAATGGTGGAAGTAAACCATCAGCACGGCGACGGCACGGATGCCGGTCAGGGCAGGAAAATAGGTGGGGGTAGAGGAGTTCAAGACGCTAAATATAGAGCCTGAAAATGAAAAATTCTGGAC
Organism: Aquiflexum sp. TKW24L; assembly: GCF_023502205.1. Taxonomy (GTDB): domain Bacteria; phylum Bacteroidota; class Bacteroidia; order Cytophagales; family Cyclobacteriaceae; genus Cognataquiflexum. Next base: position 7,046 of record NZ_JAMFLG010000042.1, read on the forward strand.
CCTATTTTAAATCCCGGAAAAGTGATACGTTTTCTTAGAAAATGGTCGAAAGTTAACGAATGGTGGGGGAGGGGTTAACGTATGGTGGGGGGAAGGTCGGGAGAAGGTGGGGGGAACATACCCTAAAACTGCCCTTTTTCTGAAAAATAATATGATTATTTATAAAAAAATATGAATTTTAAGAGAAGCGAGATTCGAGAGCCGAGATTCGAGACTGAGGCAATTCATGGTTATGATGAGTGATGAATTTTAGGAGAAGCGAGATGTGAGATATGAGACATGAGACAGGTAAAGTTGAAGATTAGAGGTCGCGAAAAGGGATGCGAGAAGCGAGATACTAGAGACGAGACTGGGGAAGTTGCTAGAAAGAGAATAGAGGTAAATGTTTAGAGGTTGCGAGAATTTTGAGTTGGGTTGATTGAGCTGTTTAAGGAAATTTTATAGTACTTCATTAATTTTGGAGGTAATATGACTACCGAGCAAAAAAAGAAAGAAATAGAAAAAATTGAAGTCCGATTAAAAAAGGAAATGCCACGTATAATGAAAGAAATAGCGGTTTATGAAAAAGCCCTAAAGGACGGGACTTTAATTGCAAATCCGAAACCAGCAACTCAATTAATCATAGCTAACTCTTTGGAAATAGAAAGAAATGACAAAATTGATTATTGAAGTTCCTAGTGAAAAAATTCAAATGGTTAAAGACCTCCTGAAAGCCATTGGGGTAAAACACAGCAACCTTCCAAAAAACAGAACGAAAAAAGAAGCTTTGACAAACGTTTCAGTATGGACAGAAAAAGATGTTGATGCCATTGGAACAGTTAATAAATCCATGCAAAGCCTTTCGATTAAAGAATGGTAGTTGATACCGGGATTTTTATTTCCATCTAGGATTGAAATTTTTTTAAGATGTCCAAAACTCACCTTTTCAACCTTTCCATTTTGACTGGAATTTTCCTTTTAGTGAATGGCTTGTGGTTTTGGAAAATGGGGATCATGACGGATGATGATACTTGGGGGTATTTGCAATACGCTAATGAAATCAAGGAAAACGGTCTGTTCTTCAAACCTCACCTTTTCTGGTATATCGGTTACGTGCTGTTTATCCTTGGGGCAAACAGCATGAGGAAATATGGTTTTGAATTCTTTAAAAAACTTACATTCAAAATTCATGGATTAAAAATAAGTGGTAAACGGCAGGTTTTGGGTTGACATATGCTGTCCGTTTTGGAAATAATCCGATCCTGTCGTCTGCTTCAGAACCGCAATTCATAGAAAATTGAAGTCATTGGTTAATTTTTATTCGCTTATCAAAGTGTATTATTTTCCGGCATCAGGGCATGCGTTTTATAAGGAAAGGAAGCGGCGGGTTGGGTTGTTTTTCACAATTCTTCTTCTCCTGATTAAAGCAAAATTTAGCAATGAAAAGGAAGTGAAGGTCCGCTTGTTTGGGTTTGAGGTCAGTGCCAATTCCCCTCAGACTTTGTTATTGTTAGTCAAAGAAATTTTTATAGATCAAGTGTATCATTTTCATGCAAGCCATCCTGCACCCAAGATCATCGATGCAGGAGCCAATGTGGGTATCAGTGTCTTGTATTTTAAGTCTCTTTATCCCAATGCTCAAATAATAGCCATCGAACCCAATCCCATGGCATTGCAATATTTGGAAAAAAATATCAGCCAAAACTTTCTTGAAGGTGTCCGTGTGGAAAAGGCATGTATCTCTGATAAGGTCGGAAAGGAAAAATTCTATTATTCCAACAAGATAAATATTGCGAATGCCTCATTGTTTGCGGAGATAGGGAAAGATTATCTGATGGAAGTGGATTCCTTGCTGTTGTCTGATTTCCTTTCCGAAGATGTTTATGACTTAGTCAAAATAGATATAGAGGGAGCAGAACGTCAGGTATTGAAGGAATTGAAGACCTCCGGTAAATTGCAAAAATCCAAGCGTTATATCATCGAGTACCATTATGCCCCTGACTACTTGAAAGATAGCCTACAAGAAATCCAAGAGACCTTCTCAGAGGCTGGGTTTAGCAGTAGGATTACCGGAGATGATAGAGATAAGCTATTGAATTTTGAGTATTCACCCTATTTCGGGGGAAAAAAATTATAAATCTTTCAGTATTGAAAAACAAAGACCTTAAGATATTTATAGCCGGCCATAAAGGAATGGTAGGCTCAGCTGTTTGGAGACTTTTAGAAAAAAAAGGATACTCCAATTTAATCGGAAGATCTAGCAAGGAACTGGATTTGAGAAATCAAAGCGACGTAATTCGATTTTTTGAGCTTGAAAAACCTGACATCGTCATCGATGCTGCTGCTAAAGTGGGGGGTATATGGGCAAATCAACAGCATCCCTATACCTTTCTGATGGAAAATCTACAAATCCAAAACAACCTGATAGAAGCTTCTTACCGATTTGGATGTGAAAAATTTATCTTTCTAGGATCGTCCTGTATCTATCCGAAATTTGCTCCGCAACCGATCAAAGAGGAATATCTCTTGACAGGAGCTTTGGAACCTACTAACGAAGGATATGCCATCGCTAAAATTGCGGGAGTCAAAGCCTGTGAGGCTATCAGGAAGCAATATGGAAAGGATTTTGTGTCTCTGATGCCAACCAACCTTTATGGGCCTTTTGATAATTTTGACCTGCAAAGTTCCCATGTGCTGCCGGCAATGATCAGGAAATTTCATGAAGCAAAAGTAAAAAAGGAGGCAGTGGAATTGTGGGGTTCAGGAACTCCTTTCAGAGAATTTTTACATGTGGACGATTTAGCTGATGCGGTTTATTTTACAATGAATAGCAACATGGAAGGTCATTTATATAATGTTGGATCTGCCACTGAAATCAGCATCAAAAATCTGGCTGAATTAATCCAAAGGATCATTGGCCATCAAGGAGAGATTTTATGGGACTCAAGTAAACCTGATGGGACTCCCAGGAAATTAATGGATTCCTCCCGGTTTTTTGAATTGGGATGGAAGCCAAAAATCGATTTGGAAACCGGTATACATAATACTTACAAATGGTTTTTGGGAAAAAGAGACCAATTAAAGGAAGTAAAATATAAATAATATTACTTTGAAAAAAACAGCCCTCATCACCGGCATCACCGGACAAGACGGATCATATCTGGCAGAACTCCTTTTAGAAAAGGGATATACTGTCCATGGTATCAAAAGAAGATCTTCATCCCTGAATACTGATCGGATAGACCATCTGTATCAAGATCCACATGACCCTAAGGCAAGACTTTTTCTTCATTATGGAGACCTTACTGACTCCATGAATATCACCCGGATCATTCAGGAAACCCAACCTGATGAAATCTACAACCTAGGTGCGATGTCCCATGTGAAGGTGAGTTTTGAAACTCCTGAATACACTGCCAATGCCGATGGGATTGGGACGCTTCGGATTTTAGAGGCGATAAGGCTTTTGGGTCTTGAGAAAAAAACGAAGTTTTACCAAGCATCCACCTCCGAATTGTATGGAATGGTGCAGGAAGTCCCCCAAACTGAAAAAACTCCTTTTTATCCAAGGTCACCATATGGGGTAGCAAAGCTATATGCCTACTGGATTACGGTAAATTATAGGGAAGCTTATGGGATTTATGCCTGTAATGGCATATTGTTTAACCACGAATCACCAAGAAGGGGAGAAACCTTCCTTACCCGCAAGGTCACGAGATCCGTGGCAGGCATAGCCTTAGGATTGGAAACATGCCTGTACGTGGGCAACCTTGATGCGCAGAGAGACTGGGGACATGCCAAGGACTATGTAGCCGCCATGTGGCTGATGCTTCAGCAGGAGCATCCGGAGGATTTTGTGATCGCTACAGGGAAGACCATCAGAGTTCGGGACTTTATTGAGATGGCATTCGAGGAGGTTGGATTTCAAATCCGATGGGAAGGATCCGGTGCAGAAGAAGTGGGGATTTTGGAAAGCATTAATTGGGAAAAATTTCATGCCAAGACCAGGAACCAAGTAGAACCCACAGCTGTCAAATCCCTCATAAATCAACCCATCATCAAGATAGACTCCGCATATTTTAGACCCACAGAGGTGGACTTGCTAATAGGTGATGCATCCAAAGCAAAGGAAAAATTAGGGTGGGAACCTATGATTAGCTTGAAAGAAATGGTGAGGGAGATGGTATTATTCGATTTAAATTTTTTAAATAATAGAGCTTTTTGAAATCTCTTTTTGATTCCACCATTTGGCTTTTCTTGTTGATTCTAAAAGATTTATAATTCCCAATCCAAGACATTAGTTGTTAATCTAATTTTTTTTTTTGCGTAAATGAACTTTAAAATATAATTTGATACATAAATGAAAAAAAATAAACTAAAAGGATTTATTTCAAAAGGTATTAATTCGTGGATTAATAGTTTTCCCTATATATTTTCTCATTTTGTTGGATATTCATTTCTAGGAAGGATATTAAAGGTGGATGTGACCAAAACACTTGAAAAGAATTTTCCAAATGGCAGCAAATTTACTTTTATTCAGATAGGAGCCAATGATGGAATTACTTTTGATTTTTTATACAAAATTTTAAATTCAGTAAATTCAAGAGGCTTAGTTATTGAACCTTCCCCTAAATATTTCCCAAAAGTGGTAGAAAACTTAAGTTCTCTGGGAGAAATCATTTTTGTTCAAAAAGCTATTTATTCAAAAAACCAAAATGTAACCTTGTATGAAGTGAATGAAAATGGTCTTAAATCTTTACCCGAATGGGGATCCGGTTTGGGAAGTTTAAATCAAAGACATTTGTTAAATCATAATATTTCTACTGATAATATTGATTCCTATGAGGTTGAGGGAATTACCTTTGAAACACTTATGAATAATAATCCAGGATTTAATAAAGTCGATTATCTCGTAATCGATGTTGAGGGATACGACTTTGAAATTTTAAAATCTATTGATTTCAAAGAATTTGACTCAAAAATAATTCAGTTTGAAATTTTCAATTTAAATGAAGATGATAAAAAGGCTTCTCGTAATTTAATGAAGGAACAAGGATATTTAGTATTTAATGTTAATGTTGACTTGTTCTGTGTTAAAAATAGATCTGATCTTTATTTAAAAATATGAATGATGAAAAAGCTTTATCTCGAACCTATTGGAGGTTTAGGAAACAGAATGCGATCGATAGCATCATGTCTATGGGCGGCTGAAGTCACAAATTCCAAATTAATAATTGTGTGGAATCAAAACAGTGAATTTAATTCACGAATTGAAAACCATTTTTTAGAATCTGATAAATTTGAAATAGTTAGCTATAAATCAAAATACAAATATTTAAAAAATAATATACAGAAGAATTTAATAAAAAAAGCTGTTATTTTTTTGATCAACAAGACTTTAGGATTTGATTTTTTTATGACTGATCCGCATTTCAAAAATCAAGAACAGAAAATTTTAGATTTAATTAGAAGAAACAAAAAAGTCTATTTTAAAACCTATGAAGAATTTGGTGAATCTTTTCTACATTATTCTATTTTTGAACCCAATTTCAAACTCAGCTTCAAAATAAACAACTTTATAGGACAACACTTTAATAAGAATGTTATAGGGATTCATATTAGGAGAACTGATAATGAAATGTCAATTATTAATAGTCCTTTAGAAAGTTTTATAGAACTATTAGACCAAGAAAAAAGAAATAATCCCCAAGTAAGGTTTTTTCTTGCCACAGATGATAAACTTGTTGAAAACAAACTAATTGAAAAATATGGTTCTTCGATGATTGTTAGACAAAAAGTATTGTCAAGAGAGACTGTTCAAGGAATCGAAGATGCAATAATTGACCTGTGGTGTTTATCAAAAACCGAGCTTATATATGGTTCTTATTGGAGTACTTTTTCAATCGCTGCAACTAGAATTGGTAACCCCAAACTAATTGTTGTTAAAAGGTGAGTTATTTACTTTGCTATCGTTAAATATTTAGATTTATCATGAACTACCTAATCACCGGAGGAGCAGGAAACATTGGCAGCTCATTGGCCCGGGAACTGTCCAATAACATGGACAATCAGATCGTCATCTTGGATAACCTGTCTACAGGTCATCTGTCCAAAATCCCCATAAGGGAAAATGTGAAATTTATCAAATGTGATGTCAACGACTACTCGGATATAGCCCCTGTATTTGGCAGGTTTCAGTTTGACTATGTATTTCACTATGCAGCCGTGGTGGGGGTGCAACGTACCTTGGAAAATCCGCTGAAGGTATTGAATGACTGTAAAGGAATGGAAAATATCCTGAAGCTTTCTAAAAACACAGGGGTAAGACGGATTTTTTACAGCAGTTCCTCCGAAGTCTATGGAGAGCCTTTTGAAATTCCACAAAGGGAACATACCACGCCTTTGAACTCCAAGTTGCCTTATGCCATTGTCAAAAATATCTCTGAGGCTTATTGCAGGAGTTATTACCAAGAATATGGATTGGAGTATACCATTTTCCGTTTTTTCAATACCTATGGTCCTAATCAAAGTGAGGATTTTGTGGTGCCGAGATTTTTGAAAAGGGCACTTTCGGGGCAGGACATTGTGATCTATGGGGATGGTAGCCAAACCCGTTCCTTCTGCTACATCGATGACAATATAGAGACCTGTGTCAAAGCCATCTCTGACCCGGAAACCATCAACGAAGTCATCAATGTGGGCAGTGATATTGAAATAAGTGTATTGGAATTGGCACAGAAGATCGTCAAGCTGACAGGCAATAAATCAAAAATCATCCACAAAGCCCCACTTCCCGAAGGTGATATGAGTAGGCGCTGTCCCGATATTTCCAAAATGAAAAAATTACTTAATCGTGATTTAAAAAGTTTGGATGAGGGATTATTGGCATTGATTTCTATTTATAAACAAGGATCTTAGTAAAAGCTTTTTGTTATTGCCCTTGACAGTCTGGATGATGCATCAACCGGAACTCCCTCTTTCTGATGCCGCTGGTGGTGTCCTTGGTTCTATTTTTTCATCATCCAAAATGCTCCAGGCTCTCTACCTTGCTGGGTTGCAAAAATTGGACATTTGGCTGCAAATTCATTTCTATAATTGTGTGTTAAATAGTTTAATGCTCCAATAATTTTGAATTCAGAATTATAAGTTAGAAATGCTTCTAATAAATATTGTTCATTCCACAAAAAATGATTTTCCAATACCCACTCATTCAAATAGTCCTTGGGCGTAAAAATATCATGAACATGAATTAAAACGCCTGATTTTAAGGTGGGTAGTAATTCTAAATATTCAAATAAGACATCTCCCTGTGGTCTAATTATGTGTGAAGAATCTATAAATAGAATGTCATTCTGTTCAAGTATTTCGAAGAATGATTTATCAATGTTTTCGACTTTTTCCCTTATTAATTCAATATCTAATTTTTCAAGCCAAGGCTGTTCGTAAGGCTCGATGCAGATATGTTTAGATTGATAATCAGTATGGTCGATTTTATTTGCTTCAATCGCATTTCTCACCATTAAAGTTGAATTTCCACTTCCAATCTCAATTATTCTTTGGGGTTTAAAATGTCTAACAATGTTATAGAGATATTCTGCATCTCCTGAAGAGTAATAATTATTGTCATAGCAAAATTCAGTGTCTATTTTATTACTGATTGGAAATTTTAGAAGTTCTTCATTGTATTTAAAATTGGCTAATAACTCCAATTGCTCTTTAACATTATAATCAATTCCGGGAAGCTCTCTATCCTCCCTTAATGATTTGGTCAGGTATTTTTTCGGATTGATCATTGGTTCATAATAATGATCTAAAATGGGAAAAATACCCAGTCTCATAAAAATTCTGTTCCCAATTTTACCTGTCCCTGCCTTTTTTACAAATCTCAACCACATCGAAGATAGAAGAGTAAAAGGGGTTCCTAAGAATAAGATAATTTTAATTATATTTCTTTTCATGTTTAGAGGAATATTCAATTTCAAGGATAATTGCTGCTAAAGTATAGAATGTGGATTCACCGGCAAAAAATAACTATTTAACTTGACAATTCAAGATTGGATATAATCAATGGATACTTTTGGGTCTGTGCTTCGTGCCGAGGCTGCGTATATGCCTGTGTAAAATTACCATTTCCTACCGAGATTTGGAGCATTTACTATCTAAGCCTAGATAGCATCAAACTTGCGCCCTATCTCCTGACCTCTACGCCCTACATCTCGACATTGAAAAAAACTCATGATTTGCAACAGCATTGGACTTGGTATGAATCCTTTTAAGCATGACTAGAGGAATATCAATTTTAATTTGCACTTACAATGGTTCCTCCAAGCTTAAGGAAACTTTGGATTACATCAAAAAACTAAAGTTTGATCATCCTTGGGAATTGATAGTTGTAGATAATAATTCAACTGATAATACATTTGATTTTGTGGGTCAAGAATTGAATGAATCTGTTCTGGATTTTTCAATCTATCAATGCAATACACCGGGTAAAATGAATGCTTTCTGGCTTGGGGTAAGAAATGCAAAATATGCCTTTGTTTTGGACTGTGATGATGATAATTGGCTTTTTCCAGATTACCTTCAAAAGGCATTCGAAATATTGGAAGCAAACAAAGCAATAGGCGCCTTAGGGGGGAAGGGAATTCCCCATAATATTAATGACTTTCCCTCTTGGTTTGAAATATATCAATCCACTTATGCAGTTGGACCACAAGGCAGAGAAAATGGTAATCTTGGAAAAAATGGAGAACTGTATGGTGCAGGTACATTCTTCCGAAAAGATATATTGGAAAAATGGTCTGAATTAGGATTTACTAATTTTCTTTCATGTAGAAAAGGCACTGAATTGACCTCAGGTGGAGACACAGAATTATGTGAAGTTGTCAAGTTATTTGGTTATGAAGTTTGGTATGAAGAATCCCTTCAATTTTTTCATGATATTGAAGATAGAAAACTTACAGAGGATTATCTTTTCAAACTTAAAAAAGGCATAGCATCCTCCTTTCCGGTATTATATGCTTATAAATTTAAAAATCATAAGTCATTTTCCCCCATACGTGCGGAATTAAGAGGAGTGAATTATCAACATATTAAAGGGTATGTGCTTTCCTCTATAATTTATTTTATAAAAAGGGATTTAAAGAATAAAGTTTTAATGATTAATTATAGGCAATTGATTAGATCGTATTTTAAGAATTTAAAAGAAACAGAAAGGGTTTTTTTGCAGCTAAAAAAGCATTCTAAAATATGGCAGGAATGAAAAAGAAAGTACTCTTTGTGATTGATACGATATCAGTGGGTGGTGCTGAACTGTCCATCTATGAAGTGGTAAAAAACCTTACCAACACCGAACCCATTGTCTGTGTGCTTTACAGGGCAGCTAATGGTCTGCAAAAGGAGTTTGAAAGAGAAAACATCCCTTTGGTTTTTTTTGATATTCAAAAAAGGTTTGGAGTAGGTGAAGCTATCAAAAAATTAAATCAATTGGTCATTAAGGAAAAACCGGATGCCGTTCATGCCACTCATTATAATGCTGAAGTCATTTGCAGGATTGCCATTCCAAAGTTTAAAATCCCTTTGATTTGTTCCTTATTAAATGACAGCTACAGCAAAGAGCGGTATGCATTGTTCCGAAAAAGGGAAATTTTAAAACTTGAACTCTTCAGGTTGATCGATAAGTGGACTGCGAGGAGAGCAGATAAATATATCTCAGTGGCCGAGTGCATTCTAGAACCCAACAGTAGGTATTTAAACCTTCCCATTGACCGGATGGTAGTAGTACAGAATGGAAGGGACATGGATTTTTACCATAGTGCCGACCCTTTGGATAAAAAAACAATCGTTCCGGAATATCGGGAGGGAGATGTGTTTTTGGTTTCCAATTCCCGTGTGGTCAGGAGCAAGGGCTTTGAAGAGATGTTTGGGGCTTTTGAAATATTAGCTGCAAAGTACCCTAACCTTTATCTGATCGTGGTGGGAAATGGTTATGACTATGTACATTATCAAGAAAGAGCCAAGCAAATGAAAAGGGGCGATAGAATCAGGTTTCTAGGTCCCCGATTGGACATGCCTCAGATCTTAAAAGCCTGCGACATCTTTTGGTTTCCTACCCACTTTGAGGGTTCTCCGGGAGTAGTCATCGAAGCCATGGTCTGTAAGTTGCCTATCATTTCCACAAACATTCCATCGGTTACCGAAAATCTTGTTGATAATGAAAATGCCCTGATCTGCAAATTGGGCGATATCCCAAGTTTGGTCGAAAAGACTGAAATACTACTCCAAAATCCTGAGCATGGTAAGCAATTGGCCCAAAAAGCCTATGACCTGGGAGTAAACAAGTTCAATATCAAAACCCTCGCTGCCAAGCAGGAACAGGTGTATTTGGATTTGATAGCGGAGTATGAGGAGAAGGGGATTAGGGGGAGGTTTTGATGTACAAAGTACCAAGTATAAAGTACCAAGCCCTTCGACTTCGCTAATCTCACATCTCAAATCTCAAATCTCACGTCTCATCCATTCAGCATTCTTAATTCCTCATTCTTAATTCTTCTTCTCCCCATGTTTTTCTCCATCGTCATCCCTACCTTCAACTGCGCTGATTTTATCAGGGAAACTGTGGAGATGGTGAGGGGGCAATGCTTTGGAGATTGGGAATTGGTGATGGTGGATGATGGATCGACTGATGAGACTTGGGAGATCTTGAAGCAATTAGTCAGTACTGATACCCGGATCAAGATTGATCAGCGGCCAAAAAGCAGGAGTAAGGGACCAAGTGCGTGTCGTAATATTGGGGTTGAAAATTCTAAGGGACAATACACTGCTTTTTTGGATGCGGATGATGCATGGTCGGTAGACCGATTGCAACATGCTTACACATTTATCCAAGAGACAGGTGCCAAAGCCATCTACTCAGGTGCTTGGGTAATAGATCAAAAGGGTAAATATTTTAGAGAATCCAGGGCAATCAGAAAAGGGGAAAGCCTTTTTGATTTTACCATCAATGGTGACAGTTTTGCTCAGACATCCACTTTGCTTGTTTCATCCGAAATCGCCAAACAAGTTGCGTTTCCTGAGGCTATCCGGTTTCATGAGGACTTTGCCTATTTCATTGAAGTGGGTGAATTGGTGCCTTGGTCGTTTTTCTCTTCCAAGGATGTATTGGTGCACTGGGAGGATAACCATCTAAAGAAAGTGAATTATGCGGATTGTCTCTATTTTTATCAGAAGTATAAAAGAAAAAGTGTTGACAAAATTGCTAGGATTGGATATTTAAAATACACTGCCCATGAATTGGCTACAAGACAGCCAAGAGATATCAATTTCAAAGAATTTGAGAGATTATTGAAAGAAGAAGAAATTCACTTCAATCTGAGGGAAAAGATATTATTCAACTGGCCTATTCTATATAAAAAGATCTTTTATTTGTCGAATAAATTAAAATCCTTGAATGGAAAAAATTGAAGAAGAAGAGTGGGATTTGGAAGTGACCTCGGATCGGGGACTGTTTGAACTTCCCCTTAAGGATATCTGGCATTTTAGGGATTTGTTGGTGCTGATGGTAAGGAGGGATGTCGTGTCCTTTTACAAGCAGACCATTTTGGGCCCGCTTTGGTTTTTTATCCAACCGGTGTTTACCACTTTGGTTTTTGTTTTTGTATTTGGCAACCTTGCCGGACTGAGTACGGATGGATTGCCCCAGTTTTTGTTTTATCTCGCGGGCATCACTGCGTGGAACTATTTTGCAGATTGCCTGATCAAGACCTCAACGGTATTCCGTGACAATGCGCAGCTTTTCGGAAAGGTATATTTCCCTAGGTTGGTGGTACCCTTTAGTATCGTGACAGGAAATCTGATCCGTTTTGGGGTTCAATTTTTGTTGTTTATGAGTGTTTGGCTTTACTTTTATCTTCAAGGTGCCGATATATATTTGACCTGGGCGGCTTTGCTTTTTCCCTTATTGGTGGTGCTGATGGCATTTCTGGGATTGGGATTGGGATTGATGATTACGGCCATGACCACCAAATACCGGGATTTGGCTTTTTTGGTCAATTTCGGTGTACAGTTGCTGATGTATGCGACGACTGTGATCTACCCGCTTTCTTCTGCTCCTGAGCAATACCGACACCTAGTAGCCTTAAATCCCATGACCGGAATTATTGAAACCTTCCGGTTTGCATTTTTGGGCGAAGGGATGTTTTCATGGGCATTATTGGGCTACAGTACTTTTGTGGCGCTGGGAAGTATGATTTTGGGGGTACTAATTTTTAATAAAACCGAAAAGAATTTTATAGATACTGTGTAAGATGGCGAAAGCAATAAAAGTAGAAAACCTTTCTAAAGCTTATCAATTGGGACAGTTTGGTACCAATACCATTTCAGGGGATGTACAGCGCTGGTGGACGACCAAGATATTGGGCAAAGAAGATCCCTTCCACATTATCGGGGAAAGTAATGTGCGAAGTGTTAAGGGAAAAAGTAACATTGCTTGGAGCCTAAAAGACATCAACTTTGAAGTACAGCAGGGGGAGGCATTGGGAATCATTGGACAAAATGGTGCCGGTAAATCCACCTTATTGAAAATTCTTTCCCGGGTTACCTCGCCCACCCAAGGAGGGTTTAAAATCAAAGGTAGGGTAGCCTCCTTGTTGGAAGTGGGGACAGGCTTTCATCCTGAATTGTCGGGCAAAGAAAATATATTTTTGAATGGTGCCATATTGGGGATGCGCAAGCATGAAATCAAACATCGTTTGGATGAGATCGTGGATTTTGCAGGAATCGAGCGGTATTTGGAAACCCCCGTCAAGCGTTATTCTTCCGGCATGTATGTACGGTTGGCTTTTGCTGTAGCTGCCCATTTGGATGCTGAGATTTTGATCGTGGATGAAGTGTTGGCCGTAGGTGATGCCGAATTTCAGAAAAAGTGCATTGGGAAAATGGGGGATATTAGGAAAGGGGAGGGTAGAACCATTTTGTTTGTGAGTCATAATTTAGTAAGCGTAAAAGCTCTTTGCTCTAGGGGTATTCTTTTGGAAAACGGGCAGTTGCTTTCTGAAGGAAATGTAAATGATATCATTCAATTATACCGGGAAGGCGGAGTAAATAACCTTACAGAACAGAACTGGGAAATAGGAATTGATGCACCTGGAAATGATAAAATTCGCCTAAAACGTGCCGCGGTATTTGCAGAAAATAAACCGAGTTCGGAACCGATCACAACAGCTGATAATATTGTGATGGAATTCGATTTTTTGAATCAGCTTGACCATGGAAATGTTGATGTAACGGTAGATATTTTTGACAGTGAGGGTGTACATGTTACCCATTTCGGGATGATTTGTGACAAGGAAAATGGGCTAATGAAAGGACTTTATAGAACTCGTGGTGTTCTTCCGTGTAATTTATTAAATACCAGAAGATACATTTTTCATGTCTTATTTGGACTAAACCAAAGAGAAGTACTTTATCGTCACGAAGAAATTTTAATCATGGAAATTGAAGACGCTATTGAAACCAGAGGATTTAATTTTGCTAAATTTCCCGGAATAATTCATCCCGTTTGCTCTTGGGAAACTAAACAAATTCAACAATATGAAAATTGATATAATAGATATTGATAAGCCTCAATTAGTTGATTTTCAAAAAGTGGGATCAAGCTCATTAGGGTATATCAGTGTTGCTGAAGAATTGCCTTTTGAAATTAAACGCGTCTATTGGACTTATTATGCACCGCACGAAGTAACCAGAGGTCACCATGCACATAAAGAATTGAAACAGGTGATTTTTGCTGTGAGTGGCAGTATAAAATTTGAATTGGAAAACATTGCGGGTCAAAAAACCAAATTTGTTTTGGATTCACCGGATATTGGATTGTACATTCCAAAATTGTATTGGCGAACCATGCAGTTTTCTCATAATGCTGTATTGCTTTGCCTTGCTTCAGACCTATTTTTAGAAGAAGATTATATCAGGGATTATAATTCCTTTAAGCGATGGACATAGGCATTATCCGTTACACTGAATCATTCAGACAAAAGTGGGATGAATTTGTGTTAGGCTCGATTAACGGAACGTTCCTGCATAGCAGAAGTTTCTATGATCACAATCCAAAAAATGCACTTGATGATAATTCTTTTCTTTTTGTTAAAAAGAACACTATTGTAGCTTTAATACCCTGCAATCTATATTTAAAAAATGATAGGAGAATTCTTCATTCATCCCTTCGCGGCACATATGGAGGATTTGTCGTGGGTGATTTAATTGGTGCGCAGGAAGCCGTGGATATGGTAGCGCTCTTAAAAATTGAGGCAAAGAAGTTGGGAGTTCATCAAATCATTATAAGAAATCCATTTCGAATATTTAATGCGAAAGTTTGTGATGAAACAGACTATGCAATGTGGTATCACGGATTTGAAATTTTATACCGAGAATTAGAGACAACAATTAAGTTGGGAGAGTACAGTATCGTGAGCAATGCGTTTACCTCCTCTACAAAACGAAATATAAAGAAAGGTCGGCAAAATTTGACCATTAAAGAAAGCAGCGACTACTCAGGATACTGGGAAGTATTAACAAAAAACCTTTCAGAGAAGCACGGGATTTTGCCTACCCACGCCTATCCAGAGTTTATACAACTTATAGAGTCGGTGGGTGATGAAAAAATTAAATTGTTTGTAGCTTGCGTGGATAAGGAAATCGTTGCTGGAATAGTTCTATTCATTAAGAATCCATTTGTGGTGCATGCGCAATACATTTGCTCTGATGCAGAATTTCAGGAACTGCGTCCACTCAATGCTGTAATTGATGAAATTATTCAATGGGCCTGCTCTAGGCGATTTCATTATTTGAATTTGGGAACATCCAATTTTGATGCAGGCAAAGGAATCAATGAAGGATTATTTCGATTTAAGGAGGGTTTTGGGGGACGGAATGTATTGCGTGAAACGATGCACTTACAATTATAACAATTATGAATAAGCAAAGCGATTTTGACCGCTTTAAGAATCTTACTTTCGAAGATTTTAAAAAACTGGCGAAAGATGATTCATTATCGCAATATCAGAAAGTAGGATTTCCCGATGCCTATCGGGAAAATAAAGAGCATATTATATTTGAGGATATTATCAATAAGTTGAATTTTCAACTTGAGGATAAGAATGGATCGGGTGTTTTATTGGATATTGGCCCGGGCTGTAGTGACTTGCCAAAGATGATCATTGATCATTGTGATAAATTAAATTTTAAAATTCTTTTGGTTGATTCCAAAGAGATGCTTGATCAACTTCCGACAAAAAAATCTATCACGAAATTTGAAGGTTATTTCCCAAATGATGTTCTGGATTTAGTAAATCAATATCAAAACAAGGTTGATTATATCGTAGGGTATAGTATTTTTCACTATGTATTTTACAACACATGCATCTTTAAATTTTTGGATACTGCTTTGTCATTATTGAAACCCGGAGGAAAAATGCTTATTGGAGATATTCCTAATATCACTAAACGCAAACGGTTCTTTTCAACGCAAACAGGCATCGAATTCCATAAGAACTTTACAGGGACGGATACTTTACCTGAAGTGAATCATTTGCAACTGGAGCCCACCCATATCGATGACGGTGTATTGATGGGCATTGTACAGCGGTACCGAAACTTTGGGTTTGAAGCCTATCTTTTGCCCCAGCCGTCAACATTGCCTTTCCATAATAGAAGAGAGGATTTAGTCATTTACAAAATCTAAGGCTATGGTTAAAGATAAGAAGTTGATAATTTTTGGAGATAGTGCATTTGCGGAAATAGCATTTGAATATTTTACCCACGATTCTGAATATGAAGTTGTGGCGTTTACAGTTACCACTGAATACTTGAAAAGGGATTCGCTTTTTGGCCTTCCAATCGTAGCATTTGAAACTATTGAAAAAACTTACAGTCCGATAAACCATGATATGCATATTGCGCTCGTCTACAATAATCTTAACCGGGCGCGAATGAAATTTTATGATGAGTCCAAGGCTAAAGGTTACACATTAGCCAATTACGTAAGTAGTCGTGCATTTGTATGGCATAATGTGGAAATTGGCGATAATTGCTTTGTTTTTGAAGACAACACTATTCAGCCTTTTGTAAAGATAGGACATAACAATGTTTTTTGGAGCGGGAATCATATCGGTCATCATTCACTTATTGGTTCTCATAATTTCATATCCTCGCATGTGGTGATATCGGGATTCTGTAAAATTGGTGATGCAAATTTTATGGGGGTAAATTCCACAATGGGAAATAACCTCAGCATTGGTAATGATTGCTTAATTGGGTCAGCGGTTCATATTGTTCGTCCGGTAAAAGATGGTTCGCTTATGAAAGGTGCACCCACACATAGTGATGAGACCACCACCTATGAGCGGTTCGGAATAGATAAATTATGAAATGGAAGAAATTAGGATTGGTTTGCGCACCCTCTAAAAAACTATGGTGGAATCAATTATATGCCATATTACCTACACCGGTTTACTTAGATAATTTGGATTTAATTCGGGTCTTTTTTGCTACTACCTGCGAGCAGAAATTTGGAAGAATCACGTATATTGACCTCGATCCTGAACAACCAACAAACATTATATTTAATCCTAAAAATATTGTTTTGGATGTAGGGGTTAAGGGGGCTTTTGATGACTGTGGGGTTAATGTTTCATCAGTGATAAAAACAGATTCGGATTATTTCATGTATTATGCCGGATATCAACGACATTTTAGAACACCTTTTTCAATTTTGAGTGGATTGGCGATAAGCAAAGATTTAGAAACTTTTAAGAGAAATTCCCAAACACCAGTTTTAGAGAGGATAGATACAGAGCTGGATTTACGATCGGCTCCGACAGTATTATATGAAGCTGGAAAGTTCAGAATGTGGTATGTCGCTGGTAAAAAATGGGAGATGATAGAGGGAGAGGTACATAAAAATAAGTTAATGCCTATTTATGAATTAAAATACGGAGAATCTAATGATGGAAAAACTTGGGATACTTCAGAGGATCCTGTTTTTAACTTACATGAAGACGAATTTGGATTTGGACGACCTTATATTTTTAAAGACAAGGATAATTATAAATTATTCTATTCCATTAGAAGAAAATCAGTTTCGTATCGATTGGGTTTCGCTGAATCTAATAATGGTTGTGACTGGGTAAGAAAAGACAGTCAAATAGGTATCGATGTTTCAAATGAAGGCTGGGATTCAGAAATGATATGCTACCCCGCGGTAATTACCGTGCATGATAAAACCTATTTATTTTATAACGGTAATAACAATGGGGAAACGGGTTTTGGTGTTGCAGAATTAGTTGAAGAATAAGGTATGATTCCATTTTTAGATCTACAAAAAATAAATATCCGGCATGAGCAGGCTTTTAAAAATGAGTTGGACGAGCTTTTAAAAAAAGGATGGTTTATCCTCGGAGAAAAGCTAACAGAATTTGAAAGGCTATTTGCCCGATACTGTGGCGTAAAACATTGTATTGGGGTGGCCAATGGACTTGATGCTTTGATTCTAATATTGGAAGCCTACAAAGAGCTGGGTGTGATGAAGATAGGAGACGAAGTGATTGTACCGGCCAATACCTACATTGCCAGCATCCTTGCCATTTCTAAAGCAGGATTGAAACCGGTTTTAGTTGAGCCGCGACTGGATGATTATTTGATTGATAGCTCTAAGATTGAAGAAAGGATTACTGATAGGACAGTTGCTATTTTGCCTGTTCACCTTTATGGTCAGGTATGCGACATGACTGCCATCAATACAATAGCACTAAAACATAATTTAAAAGTGATAGAAGACTCGGCTCAATCTCATGGAGCTTATTATCAAGGAAAGCGTTGTGGTAATTTGGGTGATGCCAGTGGGTTTAGTTTTTATCCGGGAAAGAATTTAGGTGCATTGGGTGACGGTGGGGCCATTACAACAAATGATGATGAACTCGCCGAAGTTTTAATAGCTTATCGTAACTATGGCTCACAAGAAAAATACAAATGCAAGTTTAAAGGGATTAATTCAAGATTGGATGAACTGCAGGCTGCTTTTTTAACGATCAAGCTTAAGTATTTGGATGAGGATAATGAAAAGCGAAGAAGCATTGCAGAGATTTATACAAAATCCATAACCAATCCAACGATTAATTTGCCATTAATTCATAATGTAAATGGACATGCGTGGCATCTATTTGTTATAAGATCTCAAAGGAGGGATGAGTTGCAGAAATTTTTATTTAAAGAGGGAGTTCAAACCGTGATCCATTATCCAATTCCTCCTCATTTGCAAGGTGCATATAATGATTTTGGCTATAAAAAAGGTTATTTCCCTATTACTGAGGAAATATCGGATACGTGTTTAAGCTTACCCATTTGGCCTGAAATACCAGAAGATGATTTGATGTATGTCAAAGAGGCTATTAATTTATTTTAATAGAAGTTGAGGTTAAATTAATTTAATTTTCTTAAGATAACGATGTCATTGCCTTTGCTAACAATTGGAACGCTCTCTTACAATACTGGTCATTACGTTATTGAAGCTTTGGATTGTGTTAAGCAGCAAGGATATCCTAATATTCAGCATATCATTATTGACGACTGTTCGCAAGATGATTCAGTTCAAGTTATAGAAGAGTGGCTTTTGGTTAATAATTACTCCTGCACGTTTATAAAACACATAGTAAATAAAGGCGTTCAATTTGGATTGCAAGAGATTTTTAACTTGGCTCAAGGTAAATACCTTGTTATGATTTCTGATGATCTTTGGTTAGATGCTACACTGATAAAGCGTGTCAATATGTTTGAAGACCTGGATGAATCTTATGCTTTAATCTATGGTGATACAAAAATGATTGACAAAGATCGGAAAGTATTAAAAGATTCTATGTTTGAAAATTATAGAGGCAAGGATTTTATACCTCCGTCAGGAAATATATTTAAGGAAGTTGTCAGAGATTTTTATTTTTTTATTCAGGCCTCAATGATAAGTTTAGCGCATTTTAGGAAATTAAATTATGAATTTAACACTGAAATAATTTCCGAAGATTGGGATTGGCAATTAGGATTATCACGGAATTTTAATATTCTGGGTGTTCGAGAAGTCTATGGCTGGTATAGGTATCACGAAGCTTCCATAGGAAGAACAACTTGGACGGAGGCCAGAATATTTAAAGTGTGGAAGTCTCAAGCTAAAATGTTGCTACAGTATTATAATCATCCCAAAAACACAAAGGAAGATAAAGATCTCATCTTTCAACGAGTTTGGAAATATTATAAATTATTAACAAGTCGATCTGATTTCTCCATTAAAGATAAAAAGGAATTTCTAAAGAATATGTATGGGATAACACATCGCTTTGAGTTATATATACTAAGGATGAGTCTTATGTTCCCCTCATTTGAACGATATCTCTTGTGGGTATTGAGGTTTAAATAAAAATTGATTTCTTAAATCTTGCTATATGATGATAAAAAATGGTCTATTCTATATATTTAATCGTCTTGGCTATAAGGTGACTAAGATTAATAAAAACTCGAATAAGGATTTTAGAAGAAACGCTATTCTTAAAGAGGCTGAACGTTTTCGTTGGCTTTTGCCCTATAATTTTAATAGTATAATTGATATCGGTGCAAACGAAGGCCAATTTACTGAAAAAATATTAACTCTATTTCCAAACACTGATGTTCATTGCTTTGAACCTATTTCAAGTGTGTTTAATCTGCTGAAGAAAAATTTGTCGTACATACCAAAAGTAAAGTTTTATAATTACGGATTGGGTGATATTGAAAAAGTAGTGAACATCTTTGTAAATGAATACTCCCCTTCTTCATCTTTATTGCCGATGTCGGACTTGCATAAAACCAATTTTGAATATGCAGTCCAAACCATACCAGATAAAATTGAGGTACGCACTCTTGATAGCTTTTTTCCATTAAGTATACCGAAACCTTTACTGATAAAAATTGATGTACAAGGTTATGAGATGTTTGTTTTAATGGGAGGTAAAAATGTTCTATCACAGGCAGATGTTATCATTATCGAAACCAGCTTCTATCCATTATATGAGGGGCAGCCCTTGTTTCATGATATCTACCAACATCTTTTGAACTTGGGTTTTGCATATTTCGGGAATGTTGAACAATTAATTTCATCAAAGGATAATTCAATACTACAAGCAGATGCTGTCTTTTTAAAATCTTCGTCACCTAAAACCTAATGAGTGATATTTTATTTTCAATTATACTTCCAACCTACAACTCCGCAAGCACACTTTCTCAAGCGTTAGAAAGCATACTTGATCAAGACTATAAAAATTACGAAGTATTGGTTATGGATGGCAATTCGGAAGATAATACCGTTCAGATTGCAAAGGATTACAATGATCCACGTATCAAAATCATTAGCGAATACGACGACGGTATTTACGATGCCATGAATAAGGGTGTGGATTTGGCAAAAGGAGAGTGGTTATATTTTTTGGGTAGTGACGACTGGTTGTACTCAAATGATATTCTCAATAAGATAAAATTAGCAATTCGTGCAGAAATGGATGTTGTGTATGGAAACGTTTACAGTACTGGTTTCAATGGGATTTATGATGGCTTGTTTGATGAGGATAAAATTTTTTACCATAACATCTGTCATCAATCGATTTTCATAAAAAAATCACTTTTCCAACGGATCGGTAAATTTAATATTCGCTATAAGTCATACGCAGACTGGGATCATAATATGCGTTGGATGTTATCAAAAGACATTCATCATTTTTTTATTGACGAAGTAATTGCCAACTTTTCTCCTGGAGGCTTTAGTTCCGTATTCACCGACGTGACTTTTGAGAGAGACAAAATGTTGAACTATCTTCTTTATTCTAAAAAAAAGTTTCAGATTAGGAAAAAACTCTCTCTGATAAAGCGAGAGTTAATCAATCAATTAAAGTTTCGAAATACCATGCAGATTATCCGGCTATTATATTATATTCCCAACATTCTACTGACACCCAACAAATAATTAGTTATTTACTATCAACTACATTATTTATAAAAAATGCTGAGTATCTCCATAATTGTTCCCTGCTACAATCATGCACAATTCGTTCGGCATCGAATTGATTCCATTCTAAACCAAACATATATAAATTTTGAAATAATCTTGTTGGATGATTGTTCCACTGATGAGAGCTGGGAAATTTTAAAACAATTTAAAACTCATCCAAAAGTAAGTCATTGTATTAGAAATAATATTAATTCAGGAAGTCCATTTAGTCAGTGGCAAAAAGGAATTGAATTGGCAAAAGGAGAAATTATCTGGATAGCTGAAAGTGACGATTTAGCGGAAGAAAATTTTTTGGAAGTATTAATGTCTGGTTTTGACAATGGAGTAGTATTAAGTTTCTGTGGATCTCTTTATATTGATAATAAGGATACTCCTTTAGGTGTTTTTAATCAAATATCTGTCTTCGAAGAAAAATTTAAATCTTATTTTGAAATAATTGCAGAAAGTTTTATTTCCCATTATTTAAGTATTAGTACGGTCATACCTAACGCAAGTGCCGTTATTTTTAGAAAACCACCTAGCTTTCCTGAAATAATTAAAGATATGAAATTTGCAGGTGACTGGTATTTTTGGATTTATTTACTTTCTCAAGGTGGTGTAATTAAATATTATAATGAACCGTTAAATAAGTTTAGGTTTCATGAACAAACTACAAGAGCATTTAAGTCTTTTGATAAAGAATCCCAAAGGCTAAGAGAGGCTCTTCAATGTATAAATTTTGCAAGAAAAATTGATGGGAAAAGGGAAATAGGTTTCAAGGATCGAAAGGTTTATAATCATCTAGTAGAATATGTGTTTTTAATGCATAGAATTGGTGGCAGGAGGAGATTAAGATATTTTTTTCCTAAATTACCCTTTTATTTTTATCCTAAATATTATTCACTATTAATTACAAAATTACTTTTCACATGATTAATATTTAAAATAAGGGTTAAAAACAATTACTTAAATTAGATTGATAGAACTTTAGACTTATTTTTATTTTGGTAGATTTCTCTATTATCGTATTCACTTACAATCCTAATATTGTTATTATCCGAAAAGTGTTGGATGCTGTGCATAAGCTTCAAATACCTGAAGACTGTAAAGTGGAGTATATCATCTCTGATAACAATAGTAAAAATGGATGGAAAGATATAGTCATCGATGAGTATGCAGCACTTTTGCCTTCACTCCAAGTATTGAACACAGAAAAAAAGGGAAAAGTACAGTCTATATTAAATGGATATGCTTTATGTAAAGGGAATTACATAGTATCTATCGATGACGACAATGTAATCCAATCTGATTATTTGCTGCGGCTTCATGAACTTATCAAATTATATCCCCAAGTGTGGGTTTGGGGTCCCGGCACTATTCAAGTTAAATTTGTATCTGATGTACCTTATTGGGTTTCTTCTCAAAGATGGCTTTTTCAAGAGAAGGCACATACGGAAGTTGAATTCGGAAATGTCCAATATTGGACTTCCTATTATCCTTCGGGAACAGGGTTTATATTAAAAAATGAAGTAGCAAAGTTATACCTTGAAAAGGTAAAATCAGGTGTTATGACTTCCACCCACCGAAGTGGAGAATCGTTGGCTTCAGGGGAGGATAGTCAGATTGTTTATTGTGCGCTTTTGATGGGATATTCAGCTGGAGTTGCTCCTCAATTAGTTTTAAATCATTGGACTGAAAATGAAAAAGCCAATATTCAATACTGCCGAAAGTTAGTGTTTGGCGTATTCTCCTGCTGGAAATTTCACATCCAAGTTTTTAAGGATTGTATAGTGCATATTCCTTATGATGGCTATCGCAAAACCAATCTTTTTTTGATCCGAGAACTTTTAAAAAGAAGACTTAATCTGAGGCATCCTTACTTTCAATTGAAGTTGGCCAGAAAAATGGCAGATGCTTATTCTTACTATGAATGTCATGATCTAAAATTGCCCTATTTATATAAAAAATTAATTCAGTGGTATCATTTAAAATAAACTGCTCTTAGATGATCATCATAAAATTTTTGGGAGGACTTGGCAACCAGATTTTCCAGTATGTACATGGGAGAAAATTGGCGGCCGAAAAGGGTACCTTTCTCGGGTCAGATATTCATACCTATAGTGTTTTTAGAGAGCGGGATTTTATTTTAGATAAATTCCAGATTGAGATTAAACACCTACCCAAGAAGCTGATCAATTTTTTGTCCAAACCTTATTTAAAAAAACTAGACCAAGTTTCGCCTATCAAACTCCATCATCATTATATAGAAGAACCAAACAATGAATGGCTAGATATTCCTCCAACAAAGAATTTGTACCTCAGGGGCTACTGGACTTGGAATGGGTATTTTGATGACTTTGTAGATAAAGTGGCCCAGGAGTTAGAATTGAAGCCGAAGTTCACCAGTAAGGCATATCTAAAAGAGAAAAGTCAAGTCAAGGCGGTGAATTCAGTTGGCATTCATATCAGAAGAGGGGACTACGCCAGCAATACCCAATACAATCATTACTTTGGCCTGACACCGGTCAGCTATTATGAATCTGCGATCAAGCTTATCTATTCAAAGGTAGATAAGCCTGTTTTCTATGTGTTTTCAGATGATCAGGAATGGGTTAAAGCAAATATGCCGTTTTTAGAAAATGCGGTCTTTGCAGGGGAATTGTGTGGACATCAAGACTATCTGGAATTTGACCTATTGAAATCCTGCAAGCATCAGGTGATTGCCAATAGCACCTTCAGTTGGTGGGCTTCCAGATTAAATCCCAATCCAAATAAGATCATTATCCAACCAAAAAGGTGGTACAATGACGAAGTAGCCCAAAAAATATATGAAGACAAAAAGGCCTTTTACCAACCACAATCGATCATTATTTAGATGAAAATACTCAATCAAGTCATCAAGTATGCGCTCAGTCAGCATCAAGGAAAACAAAAATACCAGCCTACTTTTCAGTACCTCTATCGCATGGGTTTATCAGGGATGAACATAGGTGGTGGATGGGACATAGACGAGAGTGGTGAGCTAGCGGCACTTGAGCAGGTGAGGTCTTTATTTTCACATAAAAGTGATCTGGTTTTGTTTGATGTCGGAGCGAATAAAGGAGATTATTCAGCCTTGCTCAAAGAGCTGTTTCAAGAGAATGCTATCATCCATGCCTTTGAACCTTCTAAGCATACATTTGAGATGTTGCAGGAGAAGGTTGGAAAACAGGCTAAAGTTTTTCTTCATCAAAAGGCCCTGGGTGAATCAGCTGCTCAACTGACACTTTTCTACCCGGAAAAAGGAGCGGGGTTGGCTTCCTTGTATGATAGAAAATTAGACCACTTTGGGATAGAAACCAAAGAAGCAGAGCTAGTAGAGGTAATGTCCCTAAATGGCTTTTGTCAGGAAAACGGCATATCAGAAATTGATTTTTTGAAACTCGATGTGGAAGGACATGAACTCGCTGTGCTGAAAGGAGCTAAGCAAATGCTTGAAGCCGGAAAGATCCATGTGATCCAATTTGAATTTGGGGGCTGTAATATCGACTCGAGGACATTTTTTCAGGATTTTTATTATCTGCTTTCACCTTCCTATCACATTTACAGAATTGTCAAGGACGGATTGTTTCCGATTCAGGAATATTCAGAGGATTTGGAAGTATTTAAGACCACCAATTACCTCTGCATTTCAAAGGCGATAGATGCTGACAAAAAAAGAACTATACTACCTAAATAGACGATGAAAATCTTTAGAATAGTCACCGAGTTGGATTTTGGTGGGGTAGAAAAACACATGGAGTTGACAGCCGATGGCATGTTGGCTTATCCTGATTATCAAATGATTTTTTTGGCTTTGGGCAAGGGGGGACAGACCAGCAAGCTATTGTCCGCAATGGGATATCAGGTGATGGTTTTGAATGAGAATCCCCAAATCCCAAACATTAAACTGATCCGGAAACTAATCCGGATTTTCAAAGAAGAAAAACCTGATGTGGTGCATTGTTCCAATGGAGAAGGGAATTTCCATGGAATTTGGGCTGCTTGGTGGGCAGGGGCCCCACTGAGGATAGGAGAGGAGGTGGGTTTTCCCAATCACCATTCTTATTGGAAGCAGATTTTCCGGTTGACCTATACCAAAGCCAACAAAATCATCGCCATCTCCAAAGCGGTCAAAAATGTATTGATGGAATTGGGAGAAGCTTCGGATCAAAAAATTGAAGTGATTTACTACCCCATGGGCAAGCCTAAATTAGAATTGCCTAGAGAGGAAAAGGAGAAAATAGATGCATTGATCAAGCAATTGAAGGGAGGGGCGCATGATCCATTTATTTTTATCACTACCTGCAGGTTGGTGGGGATCAAAAATCTGGATGGATTGATTACGGCTTTGTCAAAGCTGCAGACAAGGGTAATGGATAAAGAAGTGCAGGTTTGGATTATAGGAGAGGGACCTGAAAAAGAAAGTTTAACAGCCCTTGCACACAAGATGGGTGTAGAAGCTCAGGTAAAATTTTTAGGATTTCATGCCAATGTAAATCGTTTTTTGTTGGCAGCGGACGCTTTTATCTTGCCCTCATTTTCGGAAGGATTTTCATTGTCCTTGGCAGAAGCCATGCAATTGGGTTTGCCAAGTGTAGCTACTAAAATCGGTGGGCCTAGTGAGATCATCAAATCCCATACAGGACTTTTACTGGATCCTAACGATCATGAGGATATGGTGGCCCAGATGAAATCCATGGTAGAGATGGATGCTGAAGAAAGAAAGCAAATGGGGATGAGGGGAATGGAAGATGTCAAAAGCAGGTTTTCTGTTGAAATCTACACCAAGGAATTGACACGGTTTTATGACAGGTTATTGGCCGAAACCAAGAAAAATTAGAAATGGGCAACCCTGATCCTTCCAGTACTTCAAAAACAATTCAAACAAAGCATTTGGCGCCAAAACAGGTACTGTTTGTTACCTGGGACAGTCCACATGTAAATTATCTCGAGAATCTATTTATTCCAATTTTTCAGGAATTAAAAGAAAGGTTTGGAATTCAGTTTCATATCGTTCAATTTATGTGGGGTGCTAATGAACTCATTCAGCAAAGGAGAAAAAAATTTTTAGAATTAGGTATTCCATACCAAGCTTTCCGGACCTCCCAAAAATATCCCCTGACAAGTTTATTGAAAGCCGTTTTTTTTGATACTCTCAGAATCAAAAAATATATCAAGAAGCACGGCATTGAAATCATTATGCCAAGAGCGGTGACTTCCTTGGCAATAGTCCATGGATTAGTCAAAAATCCAAACCTCAAACTTATTTTTGATGCTGATGGGTTTCCTCTTGATGAAAGAGTGGATTTCAGCGGACTTTCACCTTTAAGTTTGCGGTACAGGTATTTTAGGGATATTGAATTTAAGGGGTATCAATTGGCCGATTCCATTATATGTCGATCAGAGAAGGCAAAACTTATCATTGCAAGCAGGGCTGGGGCAAAATTTAATGACAAGAAAGTTTTTGTCGTTAATAATGGGACATTTAAACCCTCCAAACTTCAAGCTTTTACCACAGATTCAAATGCTGAAAGGTGTCAGTTTGTCTATCTGGGTTCATCGGGACCTCAATACATGTTAGGCGAGATGCTTCAGATTTTTGGAATGGTCAAGGAGGAAATTGGATTTGCCTCCTTTAGGATTTTGACCTTTCAGGTAGATCAGGTAAAGGAATTTATCCAAGAGAAATTTCCAACTCTTTATTCTGTTGTGGAAGTGAGGACAGTTAGTCCGGATGAGGTTATGGGGGAATTGGAAAATGCGGATTTTGGGATTTCATTTAGGACACCATCATTTTCTGTTCAGGGAGTCGCTCCTATTAAAATTTCAGAATACCTTAGTGCCGGATTGAATGTGATTTATAATTCTGGAACCGGGGATGTGGAAACGCTATTAGAGGGCAAAGATTTTGCTTTTTGTATCCATGATTTTAGCCCCACCCATCATCCTGAATTGATCCAATGGGTTAAAATGAAATTGGGTAAAAACCAAAGAAAGGAAGTGAGGGACTTTGCAGCTTCAAATTTTTCATTGGAAAGAATCAGTCTTACTTATCAAAAAGTAATTCAATATGCAAGTGGAATTAAATAAGGTATATGTGTTCGATGTATGTGGTACCTTGTTTCATTCCAATACAACCTATGATTTTTTACTTTTTTATTTTAAAAGAACAAATTCAGTAAAGTTTTTTCTTTGTCGGTTAGTTCTTTCTACTCCAACAAAAGCAATAGTAGTATTGCTATCTAAATTGGGTTTTAAACCTGACTTGAGAGGCTTTTTGATCTCTCAGCTTAAAGGTGAAAGTATTGAGCAGCTGGAAAAATATGCGGATCGATTTGTCAAAGAATTTTTAGAAACAAGGAAAGTTGAGTTTACCCACAACTTATTAATGGATGCAAAAAGAAAAGGTAATCAATTAATTCTGGCAAGTGGGTCCATTGATATTGTAGTAAAAGCTATTTCAAGACACTTGTCTATCAAGGATTTCTTCTCGGCCAATTTAAAAGAGGATGGCAAAGGGAAGCTTACAGGACAAATTCATCATGATCCAAAGGGGAAAAAAGAATCAATGATTTTTGAAAATACTTTGATAGATCCGAGTAGCTTAGTCGTTGTCACGGATAATTTTGATGATATTTCATTGATCGGATTATCGGGACAGGCTTATATAATATCTAAGAGGAAAAGAAAAAAGATGTGGGAATCATTATTGAAAAATCATCCAAAAAGCCAAATTATTAATGCTTAAGTTCATTATTCCCTTTCATTACCTTTATTTCTCAAGGTTAAAGAGGAAATCTGAAGCCTTGTCTTTGATATGGATTTATCCATTTTATTTATTTCTGTTTATTTTTGTTTTTTACGGAGTCCAATTTTACCCCAATTTTATTACTTTTCTACTGATTCTGTTTTCGTGGATGTCGGTTTATGAAATCGGATACATGGAAAATGACGCACTGACCATCAGGCATGAAACAAATCCCAATATCAGGATTCCTCAAAAGGACATACTCTATATCCAGCACAATTTCTATAAAATCTCGGGGATCCGATATGGAATTTTAGTAATTGTTGTTTGGCTTATATTTCTTTTTAATCTGCTCACTCACTTACAGATTTATATTTTTTTGGTGGCTGTGGGTTTGGGAAGAACAGCATTTTATTTTCATAATCTAATCCGCTCAAGGTTAAATATCCTAACCTATTTTGTTTTGTGTGTTGTCAAATATTTTGTGATCCCTGCCATTTTTTTAGGACGGAATTATGGTTTTGAACCTTATTTGATAGTGTTGTTGTCTTTTCCAATTATCAGGACGATAGAACATTCAGTAAAAGGAAAATATAAACTTGAAACGTTTAAAAAAAGGTTGGGGTCTCTCGATGGATTCAGAGTTAAATACTACGGAGTTTTATTAATTCTGTCTTTGGTGTTGGTATTGAATTATGGTTTTTCCCAATTATTGATTTATTCCATTGGTTATTTTTTTATTTACAGGGTAGTTATTTTTGTACTGCTTAAATTGGGCAAATACTCAAGAGATTCAGTTTAATTTATCTGTATGTTTGACATTCTTGTTGGGACTGTATTCTATATTTTAAATTTTATCCTTCTTTCTGAATTCTTGAAAGGAAGGACAGATTCTAAAGGATTGAACTTTTCCATATTAATGTTTCACTATCATGTTCTAATTGGTTTTTATTATGGTTGGTTTGCCCAAGGAACCGACACGACTTTTTATTGGAATTTGGGGGATAGGTATAGGCAATTCAATTTTGAGAGTTGGTTTGATACCTACGGTACGCACAATAATTTCGTATTCTTTTTGAACTATCCCTTTTCAAAAGTATTGGAATTAAATTACTGGACAGGAACCTTTTTATATGCCAATGTTTCCGCTTGGGCTTTTGTTTTGTTGTTCTTAGCGGGGCAGGATTTTTTCAAAATTGAGAACCTTAAGATTTCTGGGGTGAAGGTTTGGCCTTTGATTCTTTTGTTGCCTAGCCTCCATTTTTGGTCTTCCGGGATTGGGAAGGATTCTCTGGTTTTCTTGTTTATGAGTATGCTTTTTTATGGCATGCGTGACTTGAGGAAGTATGTGGTTTTGGTTGGGGTCAGTGCTGTACTGTTGTATCATGTCAGGCCCCACATGGCGTTTATAGTTTTATTTTCCGCTGCTGTATTGTTGATATTGGACAGTAAGCTTCATTTGTCCTACAAGCTAATTTTCTTTATGTTCGCTATGGTGGGTTTTGTTTTTATTTTTGATGAGGTATTGAAATTCTTGAAAATAGAAGAGTTGAGTGCCGAAAGCATTGAAGGAAGGTTTGCTTTCACAAGTGAAAATTTAAGCTACGGGAAGTCATTTGTAGATATGTCAGGTTATCCGTATCCTTTGAAGGTGCTTACATTCTTATATAGGCCCTTATTTTTTGATGCCCATAATTTTTCAAGTTTATTAAATTCGGTAGAAAACCTGATCTCCCTTTTGCTGACGGTTGCCGTATTTGCAAGAGTAAATCCCCTCAAAGGGTATCAAAAATCGCCCAATGCAGTTAAAATTATGATTTTGACATTCTTGATTGCCTCTATTTCCTTTGCGGGGGCCTTGAGTAATTTCGGTATCATGGTGAGGATGAAAAACATGACCTTCATTTATTTTTTGTTTTTTCTGATTTACATCTATGATCAAATGGTATTTGAGAGATATCAAACTTTTATAAAAAAGGTTCAGGCAAAAAATAAGGAAAAAGTATTGCTAAGACCAGAACAAGCCAAATAGGAAAATTCAAGAGATTTTAAATCAAATTCTGAAAATTGTAAAGTGAAATTGAGATATCCAACTTCCCTTCTACCAAGGAATAGCTATCAATAAGAATTTTTGATTATAAAAGATGTCCACTCTTTTTCTTATTCTGACTTTTATTCTAATCACCTTTTCCAATCGGAAAGTTAGTTTAAGCAGAGGCTTGTCCAAGATACAGGCCACAGGACTTCAGTTCTTGTGGATTTACCATATCCTGTTTTCTGTTGTTTTTTACTTTTACCTGCAAGAAAACGGGGGAGATGCCATCCGTTATTGGAATTTGACCGCCGATATTTCCCAAGGTGCTGAGGGTTGGATGGGGTATTGGGGTAGGGGCACTTTTTTTATCCAATGGCTGAATTATATTCCCTCCGAGGTATTTGGATCGGGGTTTTTGTTTGGCAATGTGCTGTATGGGTTTATTTCCTTTTTGGGGATCAGGGAGATTTATTTGGTGGCGGTGAAGTATTGGCCTGTCACTTCTTCCAAATGGTTTGAAATGGCTTGGTTGGGGGTGTTCTTTCTTCCCAATCTTCATTTTTGGTCTGCAGGGGTGGGCAAGGAAGCCCTTTTGATATTGGGGTTGGGTTTGGCAGTGAAAGGGTTGGATAACCTTCCGAAGTTTTGGATTCATCTCATAATCGGAGTGGTACTTTCATTTTGGGTGCGGCCTATTGCTGGATTGGTGTTGGGCGGGGTGGTTTGGGTTTGTTTCTTGTTGCAGCATGGGATTTCGGTTTCGGTCAAATCCGTAGTCAGTGCAATGGTGCTTGTGGCCGGATTTTTTGCTTTGGACAGGATCTTTTTAGCAATGCACCTGGAGGAATATAGTTTGGAGGGTCTGAGGCAGTTCAATGCCGGGCAAATGGAGTTTTTGAGGGGATTTGGGGCAGGGTCGGAGGTTCCGATGGATGACTATGGATGGGGGAATAAGCTATGGACTTTTTATTTCAGGCCTTTCTGGGGGGAAGTTTGGGATATTTGGAGTTTGGCGGCTGTGGTTGAAAACAGCATAGGTTTCATTTTAATGATTGGATTGGTGTTGGGACTGGTGTATGGCTGGTACAGAAAGATCCCGATAGTTATACCGAGGGTGTTTTATGCGGGATTGGCGGTGATGGTGTTGATGGGGGTGGTGTATTGCATGACCTTGAATAATCTGGGGATAATGGTGAGGATGAGGAGTACTTATGTGGTGTTTCTGTATCTGTCAGGGGTATTCGTGATTTCGAAATATGTTAGAAATAGATAGAAATAAAGTTGAAATAGGGTTGATATTGGATATTGGTGGATATTTATTCTGAAATAAGGTAGAAATAAATTCAAATAATTGATATTAGTTGATATTGGATATTGGTGGATATTGATTTTGAGATAAGGTTGTTATAGATATTAGTGGATATTGGATATTGATGGATATTGATTTTGAGATAAGGTTGTTATAGATATTAGTGGATATTGGATATTGATGGATATTGATTTTGAGATAAGGTTGATATAAGGTTGAAATATGGTGGAAATAAAGTTGAAATAGGGTTGAATATATCGCCTCAGGCATGG
>NZ_JAMFLG010000043.1 GCF_023502205.1 Aquiflexum sp. TKW24L
GGCACAGAGTTTGGAGACACCGACTTGGGCAGCGAAGAATTATAAGAAAAACTCTCTGCGATCGAAATCCAGGATTTGATTTTGAAATCGGTTTTTGGTAATTGAGATTTCGCTTTTATTGCCGTTGTCAGTGTCTCCACTGACAACTCTCAAATTAAATCCTCATTATGAAGTAATATTTTTATTACTTTTGCAGAGATGAAAAGTAGTGAGCTCATGAGACTTCTCAAAAAGGACGGGTGGTATGAAATCCGACAATCAGGCAGTCATGTGATAATGAAACATCCTTCCAAGGATGGGACTATTCCTGTTCCTTTTCATGCTTCCAAAGAAGTGAAGAAAGGATTGTTGAATGCAATTCTTAAGCAGGCCAAAATAGAAACAAAAAAGGGATGAAAAAGCCAAAAATAAATATAAAAGTAATCAAAGAAGATTTGGGTTATAGCGCCTTTGCCCAAGTTGGAGAAAAATTAATTGCTACTCAAGGTGATACCTTTGATGAATTAAAGGAAATGGTATTGGATGTGGTCAACCTGTCATTTGAAGAGGAAGATTTTATTTATGAAATAGGAGATATAAAATTTGAATTCGATTTGGAGAGTTTTTTTGATTTCTACAAGGTGATCAATGCCAAAGCTTTATCAGAAAGAATTGGAATGAACCAAAGTTTATTAGCCCAATACATCAAGGGAATCAAAAAGCCATCAGCAAGCCAAACCAAAAGAATCCTTGAAGGTGTGCATCAGATTGGAAAGGAATTGAGTGAAGTGAGGTTTTTGATTTCTTGACAAATTAAACTCTCCTGAAATTTACAATTTGACAACACTGTAATTGCTCATTGAAAAGTCAGTGGAGACACTGCCTTGGGCAGAGGAAATCGGTTTTTAGAGAAAATCGGCAATGATTTCAAATCATTTTTATAAATTGAGTTGATATCCAAAAATCAAACTCATGGTAAATATTTATCTAGGAAAGGCCTTTCAAAGGAAAATCAATTTTCTGATGGTGCTTTCTTTTGTTTTTCTTTCCATACAGTCCTCATTTTCCCAATCTGGAACGGTCAAAGACATTGAGGGAAACACCTATCAAACCATCCAAATTGGAACCCAAATCTGGATGGCAGAAAACCTCCGTACCACAAGATATCTGGATGGAACATTGATTCCCGAAATCCCAAATGCAGAAGAATGGCTCGCCACCAAGCAAGCTGCACTCAGCACCTATCCAAATACCGAATCTCCAAACAATAATGTGCTTTACAATTGGTATGCGGTCAATTCGGGTAAACTCTGCCCACAAGGTTGGCACGTTCCTTCTGACGCTGAATGGATGGAATTGGAAAAGGCTATCGGTTTAGACGAAAACCTGATTCAGACGATTGGCGCAAGGGGTTGGACCCTAAAAATAGATGGAAAATTAAAAACCACCGAAAAAGGAGTGTGGCAGGTAGACCGGGAATATTATTCGAATGAAACAGGATTTTCCGCATTTCCGACAGGGTACAGAACCAATTCAGGTACATTCCAATTTCAAAAGCAATTCTCTTATTGGTGGTCGTCAAGTTCAGAAAGCGAAGAATTTGCCTGGAAAAGACACCTCTCCTATTACCGGGACATTATCAATAGAAATGTCATGTTGAAAAACTCCGGATTGTGCGTGAGGTGCGTCACGGATTAATCTCTAGTAATAACCGCTTTTTCAACAAACATCAGCTCAATTCTAACCCTCAAAATCATGAAACCCATCAAACCTATCCTCTTTTTATTTGGCTTACTTTTAATCGGTTGTAATTCTTCTGAGGAAAAACGGGAAAAATACAGGGTCGTGATCATGACAGACATGACCCATGATGATGGGAATTCTTTGATCCGGATGCTGTATTACCCTGAGGTTTTCGATATCGATGGCATGGTCATCACCCAGCAATTGCCGGATTATGATTTTGATGCTCCAGAACCTTGGGAGAAAGGCATGAACATCCTCGCTGCGTACCGGGATGAATTGCCGCAATTGAAAAAACATGCTCTTGATTTCCCTTCCTATGAAGAACTGCTTTCCAAAACCAAAAAAGGACGTGGCGCTTTGGTCATCAATTTCCTTCAGGAAGGACAGAGATTTCACGATTACATAGGCGAGGGCATCAATCCCAATGGCGAATCCAAGGACTCCGAAGGCAGTGAATACCTCATGGAAGTATTCGAAAAAGAAGACGACCGGCCTATTTATGTCCAACTTTGGGGAGGCCCAATCACCTTGGTTCAGGCGCTTTACAGGTACAATCAGAAATTTGGAGAGGAAAAATTCGAGAAATTATTGGGCAAAATCTTCATTTATGGAATCCTGCTTCAAGACATCACATCGGATTATTTTGTGGACCTAGCAAAACTTCAGGAGCAAAATTGCATTGACCTCAACACCTACCAAAAAGAGGAAGGGTATCAAGGTAAGCGGGCGCAAGTGGGTACATTCATTTATGACGATGGCCATTTTTGGGATTACCTCAAGGCGGTCAACTACAAAGAAGTCAATGGCCATGGAAAGATGTCAAATATTTATGACGGTGGCGGCGAGGGCGATACCCCTTCATTTCTATATTTGATTTCCGCTTATTTGGGATTGAATGACCCGTTGGACCCGACGATGGGTTCTTGGGGAGGAAAATTCATTCCCATGGATGAGAGTTATGGCAAAAACTATTTCTACACCTGCGGATTGGGAAAAGAAGGACTTACCAGATGGATTGAACCTGCTACCAACAGCTTTTTTGCAAGATTAGATTGGTCAGTGAAAGAACCCAATGAGATTAACCACGAGCCAATTGCCTGCTTGGATGGGGATTCTGGAAATTCCATTGTCTACAAAAAAGTCAAAGCCGGAGAAAAAATCCAACTCGATGCCTCTTGTTCATCCGATCCAGATGAAGATCCCATTTCATTCAAATGGGATGTGTACCCCGAAGCAGGAACCTATCCGGGTGATTTGCAAATCGGGGATTCCGGCGCAGCAAAAATTGAATTTACTATTCCTGAGGATTTCCCGGGCAAAGAACTCAATCTGATTTTGGAGGTCAAAGATTCCGGATATATTCCCCTGACGAGTTATAGAAGGATTGTATTTTCAAGTTGAAGATTTGAAAAACAAGGTGGTGGGTAAAGCTGACGGAAAAAAAGAACTCAGCAAAATTTTCGGGTAATTGGTTCGGCAGTGCCGAACTGAATTCAGAAGTATTATTTAGCAATTGGTTCGGCAATGCCGAACCAAATTTTAAATGAATCAGTGAAAATTCTGACTTGGGCAGAGGGAAAAATTATCAACCGATTATTCGACCAACTCAATTATCTACACACTGTGTAGACAATTTCTCTAAGAAAGCAATCGTTTATAGTACGAAGAATTGATATTGCGCTCTAAAACCCAAACACTCCAATTTTGCTCTGCCGCTTCTTTCAAATAATAATTTCTTGCATATTCGTTTTCAACTCTAATTATCAATCGGTTATGTGTCCAAGTCAATTTGCTACACAGTGCGTAGCAAATCTCCTTATCGGGATAAGTGAGGTAAAACTGTCTGAAATTGTGAAGATTGGAATAAGAAAACCCTTTCCCAAATTCAGATTTTACAACCCCGTCGCCCTCGTATTCTCTCCCCTTTTTTGGATCAGCTGCTTTCGAATTTCATATTGTCTGTAAATGGAAATGGGTTCCAAAGCCCCGCCTGACTGCATCCGGGCTTCTTTCAATAATGGCCTCACATCTGTCAAGAAGGCTTTTTGCAGGATTTCCTGTGCCATCACCAAATCGCCATTGAGTTGATGTTCGGTCAGTTTCGCCCGATCCACCAATAAGGATTTGGCATAGGCAATCTTGATCGCTTCCAAAGCCTGCATCAGGTCCTCCAAGGGATCTTTGGTATTGTGGCTCGCATCGATCATCCAAGAGATACTTTCCCAAGTCTGACAACCGTCTTCTGCGCCTGACACAAGTTCAAGGAAAATCAAAAACAACTGATAAGGTTTGATACTGCCCGTGGTCAGGTCATCGTCCCCAAACTTCGAATCGTTGAAATGAAATCCTGCCAACTGATTTTGCCCCAATAAAATCCCCACAATCTGCTCGATATTGGTATTGGGAAGGTGGTGTCCAAGATCCACAAGGACTTTGGCGCGGTCTCCCAATTGCCTACACAGCAAATGCGAGGTACCCCAATCAGGAATCACAGTGCTATAAAAATTCGGTTCGTAAGGCTTGTACTCCAACAGCAGTTTCCAGTCTTCGGGCATCGCCGCATATATTTTTTGCAGGGAATCAAAGGTATTGTCCAAAGCCCTGCGGAAACTTTGCTGACCGGGAAAATTACTTCCATCCGCCAGCCAAACAGTCAATCCTTTGCTTCCCAATTTTTCCCCAACTTCTATCACTTGCCTGTTGTGGGCAATAGCTTGTTCTCTGATTTTTGAATCATTATGACTCAGAGAACCGAATTTGTAGCTTTTCTCCTGACCGTAATCCTGAAAGGTGTTGGAGTTGACCGCATCAAAACCGATGTTGTGGCTTTTGCCAAGCTGTATGATTGCTGCATAATCCGATGGAATGTCCCATGGAATATGCAGAGAAACAGCATCTGTACTTTTGGTGAGTTTGGCCAAAAGGCCGATATCTTCGATTTTCTCTTCCAAAGACCTCGGCTCTCCCCCGATTCCAAATCTCCCGAATCTTGTTCCTCCTGCACCCAAGGCCCAACTAGGGACAGCGATCTGAAAACTGCGGATTTTAAAAAGTATTTTCTCTACCGAGAACCCTCCATCCTCCAATTGCGAAGACAAAGCAGCAAAGGACTTCTGATGAAGGGCTACATATTTGGAATTCGATTCCTGTATATTTTCAGTTGTCAGATGCATTGTCTTTGTCCGTTTTACTGTTGATCCAAAAAGGCGCAGTGCCAAACCACAACACCATCCCGACCGCCATCAGGGTCGTATTGGTCGGCATGTCAATTTTACCCAAAAATACCAAAACCGATGGTATGATAGACAAGGCCAAACCGATGTAAGAAATGATGATCAATAGGATTTTCATACGAACGCCTCCTTTCCTTTTGGATATAATGTTTTGGATAAAATCAAAAATGTGAAGACGGCGATAAACCATCCCGGTAATCCCAAGAAGAAAATGTCGATTCCGAAACCCAAATTCAAACCCAGACAGATTCCCAAAGTAATCAGCCAGGTAAAAAAAGTGGCATTGGAAAAAGAGATGCTCCGATGATAAGCCATTTCCTGCGTAACCCCAAACCTCGGAGAAAGGTAAAAATCCGCAAATATCACCGCTCCCATCGGCATCAATACCAAGCCATACAAGGCTACAAAGTCCAAGAGCTTCATCACCAAAGCCGGAAAGCATGCCGCGATACTTGTCACTGCACCGACCCAAGCGGTCACTTTCCAGGTTTTCATTTTTGGAAAAACACCCTGCAAGGCCAGTCCTGCACGATAAATCGTAGGATTGGCTGTCGACCAACCAGCGACTACCACGCACACAGCACCCGCCACTCCTGCAGCACCATAAGCTATCGGTCCGGGTGCAAATTCAGTGGAAAAATTGCTGCTTTGAAGAAATGCTGCATATAGAATTCCAGAAGAAATCCATGCAATGAAATGCCCGATAAACATCCCTGAAAATGAAAGAAATCCATATTTCCAGGATTTTGCATAGCGGAGAATCGTCAGGTCAGACATTCCGATGTGCATCGCCATATTGCAAAACCAGGCGAAGAACAGCACATGCCAAAAGGAAAACTTGCTCACGCCTTCTAAAGGAATTCCTGTCCAGATCACTTTATTGGCGACTGCCCAAAACTCTGAAAAACGGGTAACTCCAAGCTCCGGCAAAATCGCCAAAGCCGCTGCAATAAATATCAAAATCATCCAAGGTGCCGCCACATTCGCAAATCTTGCCACCTGATTATATCCTTTGATTGCCACCAAAGTGGTCACGAATCCGATCACCAACACTGCCAGTACCCATCCCACTGAAGTCGGGAGCCATGAAGTCAGCGTTGGCATGGTCAGGTTAAAAGGAATGCCGACGGCTGTCGCTGACACTGCAATCATCGATCCTGCCAAGAAGCAAAACATCAGCGCATTCACCACATTGTAGATCGATACCATCTTGTACCCACAGATCCGCTCCAATTGGTAATACAGCGTCATCCTTTTGGAAGTGGCTATCGGCGCAGTCATCAGTCCCCAACTCAATACTGCCAGAATATTTCCCAAAATCAATCCTGCAAAAAAATCAAAGGCACCGACCCCGTGAGCGACAAAGAGCGGCCCAATGACAAATTCCGTTCCTGCGGTATGTTCTCCGGCATACATTCCAAGGAAACTCCGCCAACCTTTCTGCGCGGAAGCGGGAACAGGTTCGCGCTCGTATTCATTGACTACCGGGCCAGTATTTTGGGTTGGTGGGCTCATAAGATCGGGTTAATCTAGTAAGTAAAAGAATTAAAATTCAGTCGCTATCCTGCACTGTCCCTACCAAACAAAAATGCAAAATTTTGAATAAATTGAATTTAAAAAACCTGCTTTTATTACCATCTTGGGGGAAATTAAATGGTTATCAACTTCTTTGCAAGTATGCCAAGATTCTAATTCAGACATGACGGAAGACAGAAGAACCGGACATTTCAGACTTCTGCCAAGAATTATAGATTTACCATTTCATTGGCATCATTGCGAAAATACATATTGATTTAATCAAAACCTCAAACTCAAAATAACCTGTTGGATCCGCTTTCCATGGGTTAGAATTATCCCTGACGGAAATATTATGGAAGCCTATCTGATCTTTGATATTGGGAAAACCAACAAGAAAGCGATCCTCTACAACCCGGACTTTGAGATCCTCGAAGAGTCCAGCATGCACGTGGCAGAGATCCAAGACGATGATGGTTTTCCCTGCGATGACCTGATGAAGGTCAGTGATTGGGTTATGGATGTGACTGAAAATTTCCTTAAAAATCCAAAATACCAGGTCATCGGAATCAACATTTCGGCTTATGGAGCCAGTTTGGTACATGTGGATGAAGAAGGGAAAGTCTGTACGCCTTTCTACAATTACCTGAAACCTATTCCTGAATCCCTTTGGGAAAAGTTCTTGGCGGAAGAAGAAAATCTCCTCCAAAAAACCGCAAGCCCAGCTTTGAGGATGCTCAACAGCGGATTTCAGCTTTATTGGCTGAAGCATGAAAAACCAGAACTCTTCAAAAATATCCGTTTCAGTTTCCACCTTCCCCAGTACTTTTCTTTTCTTTTGACCGGAGAAAAATGGAATGACTATACTGGAGTAGGTTGCCACACCTGTTTTTGGGATTTTGAAGAAAAGGATTTTGCCCATTGGGTTAAAAAATCCCGGATTGAATACATCCTTCCTCCATTTCCCACGGAAACCGGAGTTGACAAAAATCTCTTTGGCCAAAATGTAAAAATCGGATTTGGGATGCATGACAGTTCGGCGGCTTTGCTTCCGTACATCCGTTTGATGGATCGGCCTTTTATCCTGATTTCAACAGGAACCTGGAGCATTTCGCTGAATCCTTTTGATCAGCAAACTTTGACTGCTGAAGAATTAGAAAGCGACTGTCTGAGTTTCTTGCAGCCTGACGGAAGGAAAGTAAAAGGAGCGCGGATTTTCCTTGGAAAGGAATATGAAGTACAAATCAACAGGATTGCTTCTCATTTTGGAGATACTGTCGAAAGGCTACAAAAACTGGAGTTCTCCCAAAAACGGATCAAATCTCTTTTCGAAGAAAGCAAAAAAAACGTCTTCCATCCTATTAGCTTCCAAGGTTCCGGACCAAAAGTGAATTGGGAAGGACGTGAAAATCCTTTAGATGAATTTACAAATGCCGAAGAAGCCTGCCTGCAACTCATGCTCGATCTGGCCAAATGGCAGCAATGCAGCACGGATCTGGTTCTGGATAAAAATAATGTCTCGGATATCATCCTCACCGGCGGATTTACCAAGAACAAAACGTTTTTGGCTTTCCTGCAGCTCCTTTATCCAAACAAAAAAATCTACCTCAGCAGTCAGTCAAGGGCATCTGCATTGGGGGCTTTGCTCGCTCTGGACCAAAGCAAATTGAAACAGGATATTCTCCGAATTAGGGAATTTGAAACCGGCTTATAGCGCCATTCTTCCTACCTTAGAGACAAATTCCAAGATAGTACAGGACACATTAACAGTACCAAACCGTCAATTTTAACCTATCAAAATTGAAACAAAAATGGGAAACAACAGCAAGAAATATGAGCACGTCAGCTACCTCTGGGATGATGCCAAAGCAGACCAACTGAAGCACGATGAAGTGGCCATGCTCATCTACAGGTCCAATATATTGGGCGCTGACCTGAGAATCACCAACTATGGAGGTGGAAATACAAGTTGCAAAACCATTGAAAAAGACCCGCTGACCGGCAATGACGTCCCTGTGATGTGGGTGAAAGGTTCCGGCGGTGATATCGGAACTTTGACCAAAAGCGGCTTGGCTGGCCTGTACCTCGATAGACTCCATTCCCTGAAAAAAATATACCGAGGCCTGGAATTCGAAGATGAAATGGTGGAGCTTTTCAACCACTGCATCTACGACCTGAATTCCAAAGCGCCTTCCATTGATACGCCCTTACATTCATTTTTGCCATATACCCATATCGACCATTTGCATCCGGATGCACTGATCGCTATCGCGGCCGCAAAGGATGGTGAAAAAATCATTCAGGACTTATTTGGCGGAAGCATCGCTTGGGTTCCCTGGCAAAGACCGGGTTTTGACCTTGGCCTGAAACTCGAAGAAGCCATCACCAAAAACCCAAACCTCCGGGGCATTGTCCTCGGTCAGCATGGACTTTTTACGTGGGGAGAAACAAGCTACGAATCCTATATCAACAGCCTTGAAGTCATAGAAATCTGCAGTCAATACCTCCACGCAAATTATGGAAAAGACAGGCCGGTTTTTGGTGGAACCAAGACCACAACTTCCTTGGACGAAACCCAAAGAAGGGATCAGGCGGCCAAACTTGCTCCTACACTTCGTGGTCTTTGTTCTTCGGAAGGCCTGATGGTCGGACATTTCACAGATGCCCCTGCTGTGATGGAATTCATCAACAGCGAGGATGTCGAGCCGCTTGCGGCGATGGGTACAAGCTGCCCGGATCATTTTCTCCGCACCAAAATCTGCCCTTTGGTTTTGAATTTGGCACCGGAAGAGGACTTGACCAATCAAGGTCTGCTTGAAAAACTGAACAGCCAATTTGAAGGATATCGGGCCAATTATGCCAAATACTACCAAGACCACAAGCATCCAAACAGTCCCGGCATTCGGGATGCCAATCCTGTAGTCATCATTTGGCCGGGAATCGGGATGTTTACTTTTGCCAAAAACAAACAGACCGCACGGGTTGCGGCGGAGTTTTATATCAATGCCATCAACGTCATGAAAGGTGCTGAGGCGATATCAACGTATGTGTCGCTGCCTTTGCAGGAAGCGTTCAATATTGAGTATTGGTTGCTCGAGGAAGCCAAACTCCAAAGGATGCCTGCCGAAAAACCCCTGTCAAGAAAAGTGGCCTTTGTCACCGGAAGTGCCGGAGGTATCGGAAAAGCAATCGCTGAAAAATATGCGAAAGAAGGCGCCTGTGTCGTTTTGACTGATATAGACAATACCAAACTCGCTGCTTCTTTGGCTGAGTTTGAGAAAAAATTTACCAAGGACAATGTCATCGGGGTGTACCTAGATGTGACCAAGCCTGAAACCTTGAAAGCATGTATCCGGGAAATCTGCCTCAACTATGGCGGATTGGATATTGTGGTGAACAATGCCGGCATCAGCATCAGCCGTTCGTTGGAAGAGCATTCCTTGGAGGAGTGGGACAGGTTGTATGACATCTTGGTCAAAGGCCAATTCATCGTCTCCCAAATGGCTTTTGATGTGCTGAAAAAACAAAACAAAGGCGGAGATATCGTCAACATTGTCAGCAAAAACGGATTGGTGGCCGGTCCAAAAAACGCAGGTTACGGTTCTGCCAAAGCCGCCCAACTCCACCTTACCAGATTGATGGCAGCCGAATTGGGTGATTACAAAATCCGCGTCAATTCCATCAATCCCGATGCGGTGATCGAAAATTCCTCGATTTGGCAGAGTGGTTGGGCAGAAGACAGGTCAAAAGCCTACGGCGTACCTTTAGAGGATTTGCCAAAATTCTATGCAAGCAGGACACTTTTGAAGGAAGAAGTGAGGACAGAGGACATTGCCATGGCGGCCTTTGTCTTTGTGAGTGGCATGCTCAACAAAACCACAGGAAATATGCTGAATGTAGACGGCGGATTTGCAGCTTCTTTTCCGAGGTAGTCGGATTTGGAGGGTGAAGTGCTGATTTGCGGGTAATGATTGTTTTCTTTTTCAAATGGGACGGAAGACAGAAGACGGAAGACAGAAAAACCGGACAAGAAAATGTTAAAGCAAGATTTAAGCATTGTATCCGGCACAAAATTATTAATCCCGAAAACTTAAGGAATAGACGGCGGAATCCTTTTTAGCTGGACAAGGCCTGCATTGGCCTCCCGAAATTTCAGGTACTTTCCTCCCCACCGTGAACATATGGAGGCAGATTTAAGATTGAAAATTTCGGAATTGGTTAGAGATGTGCACCAACATATTTATTTAGCTATGTTAAAAGTAAAATGATAATCATTAAAATTCTTGGCAGAAGACTGAATTCTACGGTACTTCCGTCTTCCGACTTCCGTCTTCCGTCCAGTCTGAATTAGGATAATGAGCCATTTGCAAAGATTCTGAAATGAATTCACATTAACCCCAAAAAGACGATGTTCGACAAAATGGACAAAATCAACAACGGGTCCAAAACCCCGAAGTACCAGCAGGTAGTCAACCTGATTTTGGAAGATATCGAAAGCGGCAGGCTGAAGATCGGAGAGCGCATCTCTTCGATCAACGAGATGAGCTTTGATTTCTTGCTTTCGAGGGATACAGTCGAAAAAGCGTACAATGAACTCAAAGACCGGGGCATCATTACCTCGGTCAAAGGAAAAGGTTTTTATGTGAGTTCGACCAATATTTCCAACAAACTCAAAGTCCTGCTCCTATTCAACAAACTCAGCTCCTACAAGAAAATCATCTACTATTCGGTATTGGAAACCCTCGGCGAAAAAGCCACCGTGGACATCCATGTGCATCATTACAACAAGTCGATGGTGCAGGAATTGCTCGAAAGAAACATGGGAAAATACCACTACTACGTGCTTGCGCCTCATTTTTATGATGAAGAATCCCACCTGATGGATTCCTATGACATTGCTCGGCAGTTTCCGGAAAACAAACTGCTGATCATGGACCGTGCGGTCAAAGGCCACGAAAATGAATTTCCGGGTGTATATCAGGATTTTGAAAAGGATATTTTCCATGCCTTGGAAGATGGGATCGAGCATTTGAAAAAATACCAAAAACTCAAACTCGTCTATCCGCGGGGACTGATGTATCCGCCGGAGATAGTGGATGGCTTTAAGAAATTCTGCTTTTACTACAATTTTGACAATATAATCCTTGACGGTATCGACGCCGAACCACTGTACGAAGGCGATGTCTATATCACATTGGCGGAAACGGATCTGGTGAATGTCGTGAAGAAAAGCCGGGAACAAGGTTTGGAATTGGGAAAAGCAGTGGGATTGATTTCGTACAATGACACGCCGCTAAAAGAGATTTTGGCGGATGGCATCACGACCATTTCCACGGATTTTGAGCATATGGGGAAAAGGATTGCAGAACTGATTTTGGGAAAAACCGCTGAAAAAGTCTCTAAAAATCCATTTAAGATGACGGTGAGGAAGACGTTGTGAGGAGAACAGTGGTTAACTGAAATTTTACCAAGTATTTAATTTTCTTTCTTAACCTGTTGGAAGTCGGAAGTGGGAAGTATCGAACTCCTATCCATCAATCATAAGATTGAATGGTAAACCGAGCTTAAAACCAAGTTCCGGCTGTGTCTTTATTTTGTGACTTTGTAAATCCCATAGCTAATAAGGCCCCCTTCAATATCCCTCAATTTTCAGCCCAACCCTGAACAGCCTGAAATAATCCTGCTCTTCTTCCTCATCAGGTTTTCCCATCATCCAAAGTTCTCCGTTTCGGAGCAGCATACTTCTAGGTTCCAGGCCATCCGGAACAAAATCATTGATCACATTTCCAAGTGAGTCTAGGATGGCAATTCTTTTTGGATACTTTTCCATCATCTTTTCTCTAAAAATCGATGCTTCTACTGGAGATTTGTTTTCAAAATTGGTTTTGGTATCAGTATCATTATATCCCTGAAAATAGGCAACTACAAATACTCCATCAATCTTTTTGATATTGTCAACCCTACCAGATGAAAAAAGCATTGTTATAAACCTGATATCGTTTGGATCTTCTGTTCCTTTAGAATAATTGTAATCTCGAAGATTAAGTTGAATGGAGGATTTTAGAGAATAAGGCTCTTTTGCTTCATAAACATAAATGACTGGCTCAGAACCAAATGATACATAAATATGCTCTTTATCAACGGTAAAAACAGGAAACCATGTGGGAGAAAAGAAATAGTTGCCATTTAAAAAAACACTGTTCTCCGGAAACCCGATGATTGCATTTCTTTTTCCACCTACGGGGTCAATTATTGATAACAATTTAAGGTCTTTATATTGATGGACTTCCGAAGGCCTCGGCTCAAAATTAAGGTAAAGGAGCTTATCTGTTAAATTTTCCATACCAAATCCCATTGCAGTCATACGTTCGTTGGGGACCTGAAAATCATCGTATTTTACTAAAGACAATAACTTCCCACTGAAATCATAAGTAAAAAAACCTTTATAGCCATAAACTAAAAAAGAATCAGATCCAATAATTTTAATTGTACTCATTAAGGCTCCATACGTATCAGGCACATCCCCAAATTTTGTGAAAGATGAAAGGATTTTACCCTCAAAGTCAGCAATAAAAATATCTTCTGAAAATTCTTTATGATCCATAAACAGAATCGTTCCGGATTTGGGGTCAATATCATGTACCGTGGGATTGCCTATGTAATCAA
Source organism: Aquiflexum sp. TKW24L (assembly GCF_023502205.1). Classification (GTDB taxonomy): domain Bacteria; phylum Bacteroidota; class Bacteroidia; order Cytophagales; family Cyclobacteriaceae; genus Cognataquiflexum. Next base: position 13,140 of record NZ_JAMFLG010000043.1, read on the forward strand.
TTTGAATACTATCCAGCTTTACCAAAGAGATTGATCTTTGAACTGAACCAGTTTCAATAACTTCAGAATTCTCTTTTTTCGAAGTGCAGGAAAAAAATAAAATGAACAAAATAAAGAAGGCCAGAAACCGCATAGAATCAATTTTTTAAAACCTGAAACAAATCATCACACTTATTTTTTTGGAAAATGACGACTATTAAACCTAAAAAATAAATTCTATACATCAAAATGAATAAATCAACCTAATCAAGGCTTCAAAAAAATTATCCAAAGAATTTCAAATAACCACAAATACCAATAGGCTGAATTTCCCGATTGTAATCTAAATTTTAGGCCTAATATTTAGATCGCAATCGAAAAATCAGGCATATTAATTCGATTAGGCGAAAAAGGCATTTTCAAAACCAATGGTTTTTCTCAAAACCCTACACTACAGGATATTTCATTCCCCATACTTTTTGAAATTGAGAAAATAAAGATATTGGTGGATACTTGTTGATATTTTTGGATATTGTAGAGGTAGGAATTTGCATTCTGTAAAATTCTAATTTTGCCTTAGATCAAGAGACTAGTATCCACAAATATCCAGTATCAATTAATATCTTCTCAATATTCCCGAATTCACCAAACAATGAATTTCACAAAAAATATAGGCCTCTTCATCCCCTGCTACGTCGATCAGTTTTATCCCAAGGTGGCGATTGCGACTTTGGAATTGCTGGAGAAATTGGGTTGTCAGGTCACTTATCCCATGGGTCAAACCTGCTGCGGACAGCCCATGGCCAATGCAGGGTATGAACGGGATACGGTAGCGACTACCAAGCATTTTATCAGGATTTTCAAAGACTTTGATTACGTCGTCGCGCCATCAGGTAGCTGTGTCCTCCACGTCAAAGAACATGCGCCTGTCATCGAAGGTTTGGAAAAAGAGCAATCCGAAATCCATGATAAGATTTTTGAACTGACGGAATTTATGACTGATATATTGAAAATCGAAAACATAAAAGGCAACTTTCCCCATAGAGTCGGCTACCATGCTTCCTGTCATGGACAAAGGGGTTTGAGGCTTTCGGCTTCAAGTGAATTACACCAAACTCCTTTCAACAAAGCGAAGCAATTGATGGTTAATCTGGAAGGATTGGAATGGGTTGAATTGGAAAGGAAAGATGAATGCTGTGGTTTTGGAGGCACATTTGCGGTGAGTGAAGAAGCCCTTTCCATCCAGATGGGCAAAGACAGGTTGGCCGATCACCAAGCACAAAATGTTGAAATCCTAACCGGAGGCGACATGTCCTGCATCATGCATTTGCAGGGAATCGCCAAGCGAAACGGAAATCCGATCCAATTCAAGCATATTGCCGAAATCCTAAACGAAGCCATCTCATGAGTCATCCCATACAGGCAGCTGAATTTTTGCAGGATCAGGCCAAGTCCAAGTGGCACGATGAAACCCTGTGGTTTGTCCGGGACAAGCGGGATAAAATCAGTAAATCCGTCCCTGAATGGGAAAATCTCCGGGACCTTGCCTCACAGATCAAAGACAATGTCTTGGCAAATTTGGGTGTGTATTTGGAAGAATTTGAGAAGAATGCCAAAGCAAACAACATCCACGTCCATTGGGCAAAAGATGCAGAAGAACATAACGAGATTGTCCTTGGAATCTTGAAGGAAAAGCGCTGCAATGCCATCGTCAAAAGTAAATCCATCCTGACAGAAGAATGTCATCTGAATCCCTATCTGGAAAAAAATGGTATTGAAGTCGTGGATACCGATCTGGGCGAGCGCATCGTGCAGTTCCTCAACCAAGCTCCCAGCCATATTGTATTGCCGGCAATCCATTTGAAGAAAAGAGATATTTCTGAGATTTTTCACGAAAAACTTCATACCGAAAAAGGAAACGAAGATCCGGATTACCTCACCCAAGCGGCAAGAATCCATTTGAGAGAAAAATTCCTGTCCGCAAAAGTCGCTATCACAGGAGTGAATTTCGGAGTTGCCGAAACGGGAGAGTTTGTGGTTTGCACCAATGAGGGCAATGCCGACATGGGTGTCCACCTCGCAGATGTGCACATCGCCTGTATGGGAATAGAAAAAATCATTCCGAAGCGGGCACATTTGGGAGTATTCCTCCGCCTGCTTGCGAGGTCTGCGACAGGACAGAGCGTTACCAATTACAATTCTCATTTCAGAAGTCCATCTCCTGGGAAAGAAATCCATATCGTCTTGGTCGACAATGGCCGGACCGCCCAATTGGCAAGGCCAAAATTCAAAAATTCCCTCAAATGTATCCGCTGTGGGGCATGTATGAATACCTGCCCGATCTATAGAAGAAGCGGGGGATTCAGCTACGAAAGCACGGTTCCCGGACCTATAGGATCGATTTTGTCACCAGGCATCGATTTACAAAAACACAGTTCTTTGCCTTTCGCATCCACCCTTTGTGGCAGCTGCACCGATGTCTGTCCGGTCAAGATCAACATCCACGAGCAACTCTATGAGTGGCGGCAGGAAATCACCAAAGCACTGCCTGACAGGACAAAAAGCTTGGCGATGAAGATTGCTAACGGGGTTTTCGCTGTTCCATTTGCCTACAACCTGAGTGGAAATATGATGCGCGGTGCATTGAAAATCCTGCCTGACAGCATCACCTATTCAGGTTTGAATACTTGGGGAAAGCAACGGGACTTGCCCGAGTTGCCCAAAGAATCATTCAAGGACTGGTACAAAAAAAACCGCAAATGAGCTGCAGGGATCTGATATTGTCCAAAATCAAGGCTGTTCCTTTGGAACCGAAAGCGCTTCCAATTATCCCTGAATTTGAATTTGAGGGAGATTTGAAAGCTCGATTTACAGCTTCCATACAAGCCAACAAAGGGGAAGTCATTTCGAAAGAGGAACTTTTAAGCTTATTGGATTCTGGAGTTTTCGAAAAAGTCTATTCTCATATTGAAGATTTTTCATCCCTCACGAATATCAAAATCACTGAAGATGCCCATCACCTCGATAACCTGAATCTTGCGATTATACGGGGACAATTTGGGGTGGCAGAAAACGGTGCTATATGGTTGGAAGATCAGGATATGGGTTTGCGAGCTCTTCCTTTTATCACTGAGCATTTGGTGATCGTGTTGGATTCTGCCCATTTGGTGGCCAATATGCATCAGGCTTATGGTAGAATAGGTTTAAAGGAATCAGGTTTTGGCCTTTTTTTGGCTGGACCATCAAAAACGGCTGACATTGAGCAATCCTTAGTAATCGGCGCCCATGGCGCAAAGAGTCTGAGGGTGGTATTGGTTTAACCTTTGAGATTTCCAAAACCTCGAAGTTTTGACAAAATCTGGTCAAGATTTTAGCTGGACTTTTACTTTGAATTTAAACAGAATGAAAACAGAACTGCGCACCTTTGCTTTCAAAATGTCTATCCTTCCGGGCATGGAAGAAGAGTACATGCGGAGACATGACGAAATATGGCCTGAACTGAAAATGCTACTCGAGGATTCGGGGATTTCTGAATATTACATTTTTTTGGACAGAGAAACATCGACCCTATTTGCCTTTCAAAAAATAACCGGTAAGGGCAATTCCCAAGAACTAGGCAACCATCCTGTGGTACAAAAATGGTGGAAATTTATGGCCGATATCTCAATAACCAATGAGGACAATTCTCCTGTAAGTATTCCTTTAGAGGAAATGTTCAGGTTATGATTTTTCTATCCATTCACATATCCCTTTGGTTATAAAAGTTTTTAAAAGGAAAACTTTAAATTCCTAAATTGAATTCAAAACCCACCATACCATGAAAAATTTCATAAAATACTTCTTCATTTTCTGGACCATCGTGTTCCTTCTTTTTGCATATTGGCAGATCAACGATCCGGATCCTGAGATTTGGGTGTCTGTTTATGTGGTTGCGGCCTTATTTTCAGCAATGGCCGTCAAAGGAAAACATCCCCTGATCCCTTTGGGAATAGTAATTGTAGCATGTATCATCGGAGCTGTTTATTTCTATCCTTCTTCTGTATCCGAATGGGTCAATTACGAACTTGAAAACAAAGACCTGACTATGAAAACCCAACAATCAGAGGAAGCTAGGGAAACATTTGGACTGATGATTATGGCAATTGTCCTTTCTGTTTCTGCCTATATTGGTTGGAAAAAAAATTATTGATTCACACTATTACTTAAATCCCCTTAAAATGAAAAAATTATTCTTGATCTTTTTTGCAGTAGTTCTTCTGATGCCCAATTTGATATTGGCGCAGGATAACCGGTATTTTGAAATGCGGACTTACACTGCCCATGAAGGAAAAAGACCTGACCTGATCAAACGGTTTCAAGACCATACTTTAACGTTGTTTGAGAAAAACGGAATTGAAAATATTGCCTATTTTATCCCCACTGACGAAACCAACAACACCTTGACTTTTATCCTTGCTTATCCTGACAAGGATTCAAGGGATGTACTGTGGAATAAATTTGCCAACAGCCCTGAGTGGCAAGCCGCTCACAAAGCCTCTGAAGCAAATGGTCCATTAGTCGCAAAAGTGGATCAGGTATTTATGGAAAATGCGCCTGACCTTACACCGGAGATCGTTCGGGATGATAACATTGGCCAAAGGATTTTTGAATTGAGGACATATTACATGTTGCCGGGTAAAGTGGATGCTATCCACGCGAGATTCAGGGATTATACGAGGGAATTATTCCAAAAGCATGGCATGATCAATGTGATGTATTGGTATACAGTCGAAAAAGATCCTGCTGTGCAAACCAAACTGGTTTATCTTTTGGCGCATAAAAATGAGAAAGCGGGTAAAGCCTCTTTTGAGCAATTCGGAAAAGATCCTTCTTGGATTGTCGTCCGTGATGCTTCAGAACAAAACGGAAAAATAGTTGAAAAGATAACTTCAGTTTATCTCAAGCCTCTGCCATTTTCTCCCTTGAAGTAATGTTGTCTCCTGGTATAAATTAAACTCGACTCATCTCTAGATATAAAAAACCTAAACCGATTCTAAAAGATATTGATGGATACTTGTTGATATTTATAGATATTGCTTTTGAGAATATAGGATTAGGTGAAAGAGAACCATCCGTAGCATCCCGTAAATAAATCAAGAAAGCCCCAAGAAAATCAACAGATTTCCTTGGGGCTTTTCTTTTGGCTATAAATCACGCGTACTAGTTAATGCTTCCGATATTGGACTTTTACTTGGATTTGAATTCGGCTGAATGTATTGTCGCTATAGGTTCACCTGCCGCTGCAGGTCTCGTCACAAAATAAACATCATGCTTTTTGCCATCAGTGATTGGCTCAATGGCAATGTTGGCTATTCCTGCCGCTATTCCTCCGGGTCCACCGGCAAGAGTGATGAATCTGGATTCCCCGATTTTCTGTCCACTTGGAGAATCCAACCTGACTTCAATCGCAAATCCTTCTTTTCCAGGCTCCTGACCACCTCCCACTACTTGGATAGAAGCAACATCAGTCAGATCAATTCCTTGGAATGAAAAGGATGCTTCCTTGGAAGGAATCATCATAAAGATCATTCCCTCATAAGTCGTGGTAGAGAATTCAACCAGATTTGTAGCTTGATGCATTCCCATTTTTGGATTGCGGAGTGTTACCGAACTATTTCCGGTCAACGGTTTGATGCCGTCACCTCCACGGTCGGTAAAACTTCCTGAAAGGACAAACACACCATTATCGCTGAGTGGCTTTCCTGCTGTTGGTTCAACAGATCCAGTGGCAGGCAACGATGGCTTCTCCACAGCATCTCTGCGTCCGAGCGAAAGGATATAAGCTACCACTTTTTTGGCGTCCTCATTTTTCAAGTTTGGATTTGCGGGCATTACAGTTTCACCCCATACACCGCCTCCACCTTTTTGGATTTTGTTTACCAGATATGCAGTAGCAGCTTCAGGATTTCTTCTATACTTTCTTGAAACGTCTACATAAGAAGGGCCTATAGAGGCTTCATCTTCTTTGTGGCAAGTCTTACAGGTCAACGAACTGATGATGCTTTTTCCGGTCATAGCATCGGTCATGATAAGGTGACCTTTAGACGCCTCTGCCTGATCCAATCCTGAGATATAGTCTGCTGCCAAATAGAGGGTAGATAGATCTTGGCCCGCTTCTGCGTCATCAGGGTCGGAGATTGTAGTTGTATACGCCACCTTTTTGCCTGGGAAATAGAATGTCTGATTACCTTTTATTTCAATATTCACTATCGGTGCGATATTTCCTGCATAAACAGATGTAATCGTACTCTTTGCACTCATCTTACCCGGGTCAGATACTGATACCTGCACATCATAATCTCCAACAGTATTGAAGGTATGTGTCAACTTTGGCTCTGAAGTAGTCACCGTCTCGCCGTTTCCAAGATCCCAATTAAAACTCATGGGGTCATTTTCAGGGTCATTGGCCTCAACTGTAAAGGTTGCCGTGAAAGGAATTGAACCTGATTTCTGATCGACTGATATCGATTGGACTACAGGTGTTCTGTTTCCGGAATTAAAGTCGATTCTCGAAAGACCTGAATCGGCATTTTTGGTAAACCAACCATTTCCATATTCCAACACATAGAATTTTCCGTCCGGACCTACTTCCATATCGATCAGGGCATTGAACTTGATTTTGGACATAAAGGGCTCCATTTTGTCAAAGTCACCGTTTGGCAACATCGTCACCACTTTGATCCAACCCCTCACCCAATCGTACATAAAAAACTTTCCGTCATAATAGGAAGGATATCTGGTTTCCTCCGGAAACATATCGGTGTAATAAACAGGACCTGCCATGGCATTTCTGCCTCCTGTACCGAGCTGTGGAAACTCAGTAGACACACCATACGGATACCAAATAAAAGCTGGGGACAAAGGGGCTACCACTTTTGCGCCTGTATTGTTTTTTGAGTTGTTGGTAGGTTTTTCAGGATCAAAAGGTGCTCCCGGAGTTCCCGTAGCGTAGTCAAATTCCCGGTAAGGGTAATTGTTCCCTACAAAATATGGCCAACCAAAATTCCCCGCTTTTCTTGCCTGATTGACTTCATCGTATCCTCTTGGACCTCTCGTGTCCAAGCTGTCATTGGCAGCATCCGGACCTACTTCACCCCAATAGAGGAACCCAGTTTTTTGATCCACAGATATCCTGTATGGATTTCTATTTCCCTGAACATATATTTCAGGTCTTGTGCCTTCCGTTCCTTTAGGATAAAGATTTCCTTCAGGTATATCATAGCTACCATCTTCATTTACTTTGATCCTTATGATTTTTCCTCTCAGGTCATTGGCATTTCCCGAGCTTCTTCTTGCATCATATTGCTCAAAACCATCTCTGTTGTCCAAAGGCGCATAACCTCTGTTGACAAATTTGCTGTCTTTTTGGTCAAATGGTGTAGAGTTATCTCCCGCGGACACATAAAGCAAACCGTCCTTGTCAAAAGCAATAGAACCACCGGTATGGCAGCAAATTTCCCTTTGGGAATAGAACTCCAATACAATCTTCTCTGAGGCCAAGTCTAGTTTGTCATCGGTATATTTGAACCTAGATAAACGGTTGACCTCCTTGCCTGTAGGGCTGTAAAAAATGAAGATATATCCATTTTTGTCAAAATTTGGATCCTTTTGAATCCCCATAACTCCCTCTTCTGCATTCACCCCCGGAACATTTGCTTTCCAATACACATCCAATTTGGCAATTTCTCTTACTGTAGAATCACCGTTTTTGTACAGCATGATTTCCCCTCTTCTTTGGGCTATCAAGATGTCAAGATTCGGCAAAATGGTCATTTCCGTAGGTTCGGTAAATTCCCCTACGACAAGGTTGATTTTCTCAAACCTGTTTTCTTCAGGAACCCTTTGGGTCTTTGATTTCGAAAAATCAAGTTCGTTATTTTCTCCAATGGCATATTTGATTCCTTCCAAAACGTGCTGAAGGTATAATTCTTCCGTAAACGATTCTTTGGTATGACCACCTGCTGTGTAAAAGGCTCTTCCTCCATCAAACTCGTGGTACCAAGCCATCGGGTGGAATCCCATCGGTTTGGTGTGCAAGTAGCTTGATTCATCGATATCCATCAAGACATTGACATCAGGGTTCAGCTTTTGGAAATGATACCATTCGTCTCTTCTGTTCCAAATCTCAGGTAAAAAACGGGTGGTAGAATGATTCCTGTCTGTGACATTCAATTTACCATCCTGAACACCTGGATGTGGATCCCCAATTCCCGGGTGATATGAAAAATATGCACCAGCAAGTCTATTGTACCAGCCCCACTCGTATTCTGTATCCACAGCTGCGTGGATACCTACATACCCTCCACCTGCTTGGATGTATCGCTCAAAGTCTGCTTCTTGGTAATGGTTGAGCACATCACCGGTCGTACTCAACCAAATGACTGCTGAATATTGTTTCAGGTTTTCCTCGGTAAACATCTCTGAATTGGTGGTGGTATCCACATCAAATTCGTTTTCTGCACCGAGCTTTTGGATAGCGGCGATTCCATCCACAATGGATTCATGGTAAAATCCTGCCGTTTTACTAAATACTAGGACTTTTGGTTTTCCGCTTCTTTTATTGCAGGAAGAAAAAACCACCAAGACCATTACTAGAAGAAATAAACTTCTTTTCAAGGAATTAAGGGTTAACATAGGTTATTGTATTTTGGAATTATTTGGAAATATAAAGAGATTCTCAATGTGCTTGCGGTTGAATCATTTAAGTGGGCATTTGGCCGTAAGATTGGTTGTTTTCATTGAACCAAAAGCAAATATTAATTAATAAAATTGACCTACAAAAATTTCATTATGTATTTTTTACATTTTGAAATATATTTGGGTTCAAATGCCCTGATCATGAAACAAATACCGATAAAAACCATCGCCCTCATTGCTGTAACAGTCTTGCTTTTGTCCTGTGAAAAAAATGTGGTGGAAGAAACCCAAATTGATGAAAATATCACCCTACTCACCCAATCAAAAGGTGTAAAACTCGGTTATTCCAAATCTTCCGGAGTCAATATTCTTGAAAAAAACGGATTGAAATTCAAGGACCTGAATAAGAACGGAGAACTTGACAAATACGAAGACTGGAGACTTTCCTTTGAGGAAAGAGCAACAGACTTGGCCTCCAAGTTGTCGGTTGAACAAATAGCGGGATTGATGCTCTACAGTTCCCATCAGGCGATTCCAGCCGCTCCCGCAGGATTTGGCGCGGGGACGTATGAGGGCAAACCATTTCCTGAGAGCGGTATGCCTTCTTCCTCGCTTTCAGACCAACAAAAGAAGTTTTTGACAGAAGACAATCTCAGGCATGTCCTGATCACCAGGGTAGAAAGCCCCGAAGTAGCTGCCCAATGGAACAACAATGCCCAAGCTTACGTCGAAGGTTTGGGTCTAGGGATTCCGACCAATAACAGTTCAGACCCAAGACATAGCCCAATCGCAAGTACTGAATACAATGCAGGCGCAGGAGGAAATATCTCCATGTGGCCGGAAGCGCTTGGATTGGCGGCAACTTTTGATCCTGCTTTGGTGCAAAGGTTTGGAGAAGTAGCTTCAATAGAATACCGAGCATTGGGAGTGACGACTGCCCTTTCTCCACAGATTGATTTGGGAACCGAACCTAGGTGGAACAGACTGAAAGGTACTTTTGGAGAAGATTCAAGACTTTCCGCTGATATGGCAAGAGGATATGTGGATGGGTTTCAAACCTCTGCACCTGAATTTGAAATCTCGAATGGGTGGGGTTTTCAAAGCGTCAATGCTATGGTCAAACACTGGCCAAGTGGCGGACCTGAAGAAGGCGGAAGGGATGGACATTTCGCTTATGGAAAGTTTGCTGTGTATCCTGGGAACAACTTCGAAGAGCATTTGGTACCCTTCACAGAAGGAGCATTTAAGTTGAGCGGAAAAACCAAGTCTGCCTCAGCGGTCATGCCCTACTACACCATTTCTTATGGGCAGGATAGTAAAAATGGAGAAAATGTAGCCAATGCCTACAGCGAATACCTCATCACCGATTTGTTGAGAGGAAAATATGGGTATGAAGGTGTGGTTTGTACCGATTGGGGAGTGACGGGCAATGAAAGAGACAATGTGGAAGTGTTCGCTGGGAAACCTTGGGGCATGGAAACTGCCAGCATCGCGGAGAGACATTACCGGGTCATCATGGCAGGTGCAGATCAGTTTGGCGGCAACAATGACATCAAACCTGTCTTGGAAGCCTACCAATTGGGTGTAAAAGAACACGGAGAAGAATGGATGAGGGCAAGATTTGAAAAGTCAGCGGTGAGGTTATTGAGGAATATTTTCCAAGCAGGCTTATTTGAAAATCCTTACCTCGAAATCGCCCATACCAAGGAAACGGTCGGAAATTCGGCATATATGGAAGAAGGGTTTCAGGCGCAAGTCAAGTCAATCGTGATGTTGAAGAATAAAGAAAACGTTCTCCCTCTTGCCAAAAACAGCAAGGTTTACATCCCTAAGAAATTTATCCCTTCTACTACCAATTGGTTTGGAGTCAAAACTGAAGAAAAATGGGTAGATGCCATCAATCTAGAAATTGCCAAGAAATACTTTCAGGTTACCGAAAATCCCAACGAAGCTGATTTTGCTTTGGTCTTTATCAGCAATCCTGAATCAGGCACCGGCTATGACCCTGCTGACAGGATGAGTGGAGGCAATGGATATGTTCCCATCAGTCTCCAATATGGCACCTACACGGCAGCTACTGCGCGGGAACAAAGCATTGCGGCAGGAGATCCTGTGCTTGCGCCTCAGGTTACCAACAGGTCTTATAAAAACAAAACCATCACAGCTTCCAACCTGAAAGACCTTCAAAACATCATGGATACTAAAAAAGCCATGAATGGAAAACCGGTGGTAACGATCATTTCGGTCTCCAATCCTATGGTTTTTTCAGAATTTGAAAAAGAAGTTCAGGGTATCGTCCTGCATTTCAATGTTCAGGATCAGGCTATTTTGGATATTTTATCCGGCACCGCAGAACCAAGCGGATTATTACCCGTGCAAATGCCTGCCAATATGGAAACTGTAGAAAGCCAATTTGAAGATGTCGCCCATGATATGGATTGTCATGTGGATGAGGCAGGCAATACCTATGATTTCGCTTTTGGGTTAAATTGGAAAGGGGTAATCAAAGACTCGCGAACAGAAAAGTATCAGAAAAAATAAATAGCCCTAAGGACAGAAATCAAGAACCACAGTCAAAAGTCTCATAGTCTTCTTTGAAAACTGACTTTAATCTACCCTCTCCATCTCGGTAGGTGATGGTCCCTGTTCTTGTATTCTGCCTGATGTCTTGACTCATTTCGATGGTTGTTCCATCTTTCAGAAGGACAGTACAGGTTTCTGAGATTTCTTCGATATCGGATATACAACTTCCCAATCCCAAGATCAGGATGGATGCAAAAAAGATTTTTTTCATGGGTGATGATTTTGCGATAAAAATCAAAATTACAATTTTGTAGCAAAATGCAAGAGGGATTGGATTATTCTTTATAGAATCATTTTTGAGGGTAAAGAGGTAAAAGAAAAAAGGCCGATTTTGTCGGCCCTTTTATCGTAATCTATTCACATACTTTCAATTAACTCATATCATGGCATCAATGCCGCCACTCCAGGCAATACCTTGCCTTCCATGTGCTCTAACAATGCACCGCCACCGGTAGACACATAGGATACCTTCTCTCCAAAACCGAATTTGTTAACAGCCGCGGCAGAGTCACCTCCTCCGATAAGGGAAAATGCTCCTGCTTCAGTAGCATCAGCGATAGCTTGGGCCACCGACACAGTCCCATGAAGGAAGCTGCTCATTTCAAAAACACCCATTGGGCCGTTCCAAAGAATGGTTTTAGAGTTTTTGATGACCTCACCAAACAATTTTCTTGTCTCGGGTCCGATATCCAATCCCATCCAATTGTCAGGAATTTCTCCGGCTTTGGCCAAACCCTGCTCCGCATCATTGGCAAAAGCCTTTGAAGTAACAGTATCCAATGGAAGAATGATCTTCACTCCTTTTAGTTCTGCTTTTTTCATCAGCTCCAGCACATAATCCAACTTGTCAGGTTCACAAAGAGAATCTCCGATTTTACCTCCTTTTGCTTTAGAAAATGTATAGGACATACCGCCTCCGATGATGAGGTTATCCACTTTATCCAATAACTTTTCGATGATCAGAATCTTATCAGAAATCTTTGCACCGCCCATGATGGCAGTATAAGGTCTCTCGGGATTTTCAAGGACTTTATCAGAATTGTTAAGTTCTGAAATCATCAGGTAACCGGCTGCTTTGGTATTGAAAAATTTGGCAATCACAGCCGTAGATGCATGCGCACGGTGGGCGGTACCAAAAGCATCGTTGACATACACATCACCCAATTTGGAAAGCTTCTCTGCAAAAGCTTCGTCTCCTTTTTCCTCTTCTTTGTAAAACCTGAGGTTTTCAAGCAAAAGCACTTCTCCAGGTTTCAATCCTGAGGCTAGATTTTTGGCTTCTTCTCCAATACAATCGGGCGCAAATTTTACAGAATGCCCCAGCAATTTTTGAAGGTTGTTGATGACATGTTTCAAAGAATATTTCTCCACAGGCCCATCTTTTGGCCTTCCGAGGTGGGACATCAGAATCACTGAACCGCCGTCTTTCAATATTTTCTCGATCGTGGGTATGGCAGCGCTGATGCGAGTATCGTCTGATACATTTTGGTGCTCATCCAAAGGGACATTGAAATCTACTCTGACAAGGGCTTTTTTACCCTTAAAATCAATATTGTCCACACTTTTGATTCTGTTGTTCATGATTATTGTTGTTTAAAAGGTTTGAAGATGTAAGGAAGTGGGAAGTTTGGAAGTGGGAAGTTGGATTTTAGTTTTGACTTTTCATTTCATAAAGAAATTTCAATTCTGATATTGGAAACTGATCACTGCCACTAATCACCTTTGACTGAATACTGACCACTGAAAAACTGCCTACTGTACAGCTGCTCTCCGAAGTCTGTCATTGATCGCCCTACCCAATCCCTCCTCGGGGAAAAGTTCTGCTAAAATTACGGAAACATCCATGGTATCCAAAGTCCGCATGGCTGCAAATAGATTTTTTGCCGCCTCATTCAAATCACCTCTTTGGCTCAATTGGATTTGTATTGCTTGGTCAAGGAATGGAAATTTTTGATGGAAAGACAAAACTGCGAAAGGAATTCCTTTTGTGGAATATTCCGAGATAAGTTCTTCTAATTTACCGAGAATAAATGGTTTTGTTGGAGAATAATGGCTCTTGAGCATTCCGGGAGATTTGGGATTTGAGCTCGAATGTGTCATCACTTTTACTTCACCCACCACCTCACGGATTGCATTCAGTTCCAATCCTCCCAAACGGTAAATGGTCACCTCTCCTTCTTCCATGCCCACTATCGTACTTTCCAATCCTACTTCACTGCTCCCCCCATCAAGGATATACGCGATTTTGTCTCCCAATTGGTCATTGACATGGCTTGCTTTGGTAGGACTGATGTAGCCAAATGGATTGGCGCTCGGTGCTGCCAAAGGGAAATCCAATTCTGACAGCAATTTATTGGTCAGTGGATGACTCGGTACCCTCACTGCCACAGTATCCAAACCGCTCGTAACCAAGTCCGGTACTATTCCTTTTTTTGGCAAAAGTAAAGTCAATGGCCCGGGCCAAAATTTTGAAGCAAGTAGGTCCAAGGGAAAAGGGATTTGTGTAACAAACTCATGCACACGCTCCACGGAAGAAGTATGCAAGATCAGAGGATCAAAATCAGGTCGGTTTTTGGTGGCAAAAATCAGCGCAACCGCATCGGGATTGAGGGCATTGCCGGCCAATCCATAAACCGTTTCGGTTGGGATTCCGACCAATTGACCTTGTTGGAGCAAAGTTTTTGCTTCCGATATGTCCTTACCGATTATGGCCATTATTCTTTACAAAAATCGTCTATCCAAGTTTTTGCCTCCCCATATCCAAGGCTCAAGGCAAGTTTGAGATTGGCACAACCGTCTTCTTTCTGACCGAATGCACTCATCTGAGTCACACCCAAAAGGTAATAAGCCGCTCCGTTTTGCTTATCAAGGTTGACAGTATTGATCAGGGAGTTGATTGCTGACACAGGGTCATTGTTGCCAAGCTGTGCTTTAGCTTTATTGAATTGCGCCAAGGCATTGTTTGGATCGGCCTGAAGCGACACATCAAAATCGAAGATGGCATCTTCATATTGTTCCAAAGCCAACAAAGCAAGCCCTCTGTTATAGTAAATGTCGTTTTGTTTTGTATCGAGACCATTGGCGGTATTGTAATCCAAAAGTGCCTCTTTGTATGATTTTTTCTCCAAATGGGCATTGCCTCTGTTGAAGTAAGGTTTGTAGGAAGTAGAATCCACGGCTATGGAAGCCGAAAAAGAGGTAATGGCCTCATCATATTTCTTTTGCTGAAAAAGTGCAACACCCTTGGCATTTAGCGCAGCTGTATTCGACGGATTTTTTTCGATGGTCCTGTCAAAGAACTCAATGGCTTTGTCGTACTGCTCGGTTTCCATCATTTTGATTCCCTCATCAAAGAGCTCTTGCTCGGAAGGACTACAGGACCAAAATGTGATAATGGCCATCAGCCACAGGAGATTTTTTTTCACGGTTGTTTAATTTTGGGCAAAGATAAAGAATTATGCCTCTTTGGAAGATTCTCCCAACAATTTTGCAGCATAGTCTTTGGGCACCTGTACCGGACGCATGGTTTTCATATCCACAAAAACCATGGTAGTAGATGATTGGGCAAAGATTTTATCTTCTCCGCTTTTTGACTTACCCATCAATACTTGTTCCAAGACAAAGGAAGTATTCCCGATTTTTGTACACCTCACAAAAGCTTCAGGTTTGTCGTCAGCATGGATTGGAATCCTAAAATCGATGTTGATATTGGCCACGACGGTGCCAGTTGTAAAAATATCCCATTCACACACCCGAAATAAAAATTCTGCCCTTGCATGCTCAAAGTAATTGAAATAGACGCCATTGTTGACATGCATATAACCATCGATATCCGAAAAACGGACTTGGATCGGGATTGAAAAAGAAAAAGAGGACAGTACATCCTCTGGTTTATATTTATCCATGGCGTTGATTCTTTGATGGATCACATCAAAATTTCTGATTTGGAGGTTTTTTCCAACATCCTCAATATCGATGGATTGGGACCAACCATATCCTCCACTGCATCAAACTGTATCCAGGCAAGGTCTTTACTTTCCGCTGAAATCTGCAAAGGCTCATTCATTTCAGCCTCAAACAAAAAACGCACATCATAATGAAAATGCTCAGGAACATCGCCTCTCTGAGGAATCGTATGCCTGTCGATGTCAAAAATCCTTGAATCCACGATCCTCAATGAGGTCAATCCGCTTTCTTCCTGCGCTTCTGCCATGGCCACTTCTAGCAGGTTTTCATGTCCATCGGCATGGCCTCCGAGCTGTAGCCATTTGTTCAGTTTACGGTGCAAAGTCAACAAAGTATGCGTTCTTCTCTTATTGACAATCCATGCCGAACCTGTAAAATGTCCCTCCCGCCTTTCTCTGACGTAAGCATTGTCATCGAAAGTCAGTTCAATGAAATCATCCACGAATGAGGATTCATCTTCAAAGGGTGTTCTATAATTTTCAAGGTTTTCTCTAAGTGATTTTCGGTCCATACTAAGGGTAGATTTGAAATAAATCGTCGATAAACTGATCAAAGGGCTTGGCGTCTTGATACAAATGGTCTGAATAGACCGTGACCAAAACCTTTAGGAAGCTGGGTTTATCGTTGATATTGACCTTTTCGATGCTCACATTGCCAAACATCTGGTCAATTTTTTGGGAAAAATCAGTGCTACTCAGGGGTGGCTTGAAATACTGTTTTTCAGTAGTCCTGACATATTCCTGGATTTCTTCCATTTTTCTGTCCAGACTTACACGATGATATCCCAAATCTAACATTCGTCTGCCAAAAGCAAAGAAAAGATGAGAAAAAGTTTTTTCGTCCAAAGGGCTTTCAAAAGTCACGGCAAATCCATTGGCGTATGGAGAATTGAGGATATGGACTTCGGGCGAACCGGTAATTCCTGATTTTTTGAAATGGTAATTCTTATTGATAAGCTTCAGGATTGCTATCCCATCCTCTGATTCCATCCAGTTGGCGACCATGTCCTTTTCCTCTTCGGATTGGGAAAAATTCTCTTTCAGGTTCATGGGTGTTGATTTTTTAGGAAATAACTTTCCCAAAACATCATCAATAAAAGAGGCCATCAATGTTTGATTTTGTAGGTTCCATTTGGTTCTGTGATGATCAAGCCCTCTTCCTCGAGCTCTCTCAAAATCCTGACTGTAAATGAATCGTTCTTCAGGCCGGGGATTTCATGGACTTGATGAAGGGAAAACAAGGTACCGGCACTTAAGGTTTGAATAATCTTTTTCCTGACTCTTTCCGATTCGGTGTCATGGTGTTTTCGGTTTTCCAGACAGACATCACAAATCCCGCAAAAATCATCTCCCTCTTCCCCAAAATAAGAGGATATCTGATTGGCCCGACAAAGGGAAACATTCTTGATATAACTAACCATCGATTTGGCTTTGGAGATTGCATTTTGCCTCCTTTCCTCAATTCTTTTGGCATTAAGTGGAAGCTTGCCCGCATCAAACCTCGCTGTCAGAAAAGTAATTTGGGGTTTGTCCTTTCTGGGATGATAAGCCAAAATCCCCACCTGATCCAAATATTCAAGTTGTTTGATCAGGTCGGACTCTTCCATGTTAGCATTTTTGGACACTTTGGATTCTTGGATTTTGAGGTATTCGACAAAAAGCTCCCCTCCATAGGTTCGCATTAAGACTTTGATCAATGGGTCCAATTTGGCATTGGCGATCTGAAATTCGTAGAGTTTGCTTTGGTCTACTAAAAAGTGGATTGTCGAAGGCGAGTAAAAACCTTCATTCAACTCCAAAAAACCTTCTTCTTGCAGGACCTTCAAGGCATTGTATGCCGTCAGCAAATCAAGCCCGTAAGTCGACGTAAAGGAAGACATGTCAAAATCGTAACTGACCATAAATCCGCTTCCCACCGCAATCCGGTATTGGTTAGCCAGACTTTGGTAAACCTTTTTCAGGAAATCAATCGGAGGATAAGCCATCGCGGCACGTTCTTCCAAGACCATCATATCCTGCTGATTCGTGAGTAAAACCCCATAAGCTTTGTGTTCATCCCGACCTGCACGGCCCGCTTCCTGATAGTAGTTTTCTAGGTTTTCGGGAAGGTCCATGTGGATGACAGACCTCACATCCGGCTTGTCGATACCCATCCCAAAAGCATTAGTGGCGACGATGACCCTGATTTGGTTTTTCTTCCATTCATTTTGCCGCTTGTCTCTCGTCTCGTTGTCAAGGCCGGCATGGTAAAAACTCGCCGATATCCCCATCTGATTGAGCACATTGGCGATATCCTTAGTACCCTTCCGGTTTCTGACATAAACTATGGACGAACCGGGTATTTTATTCAAAATATCAATTGCTTTCTCCAGCTTGTTTTCCACCAATCGGACCGAATAGCTCAGGTTTTTGCGGGAAAAAGAACGGACAAAAACAGAAGGTTTTTTGAGCTCTAGCTTCTCGAGGATATCTGCCTTTACTTTCAAAGTAGCGGAAGCAGTCAGGGCGAGGCAAGGAACATTCGGGTGAAATTCACGGATCAGCGCAATCTCCAAATAAGGCGGTCTGAAATCGTATCCCCATTGGGAAATGCAATGCGCTTCATCGACAGCGATCAGGTTAACCTTCATTTTTTTGAAGCGCTCAATAAATATCTCGGTTTTGAGTCGCTCCGGGGAAACGTACAGGAATTTGTAATTACCGTAAATGCAGTTGTCCAAGATGGTGTCAATCTCTCTTTTGCCCATTCCCGAATAAATCGCTGCAGCCAAAACCCCTTTTTTCCGGAGATTATCCACCTGATCTTTCATCAAGGCAATCAGCGGGCTTACCACCACACATATTCCGTCCATCGTCAAAGCCGGAACCTGAAAACAAATTGATTTTCCGCCACCTGTGGGCAAAAGTGCTAGTGTATCCTTTCCTTCCAAAACAGAAAGCACGATCTCCAACTGAACAGGACGGAAGTCACTGTATCCAAAAACCGTACTCAGAATATGGAAAGCCTTTTCTCTCAATTTACCATTTGATTTGCTCTTTGTTCAAAAATGCGGTGACGCCTTTTTGGCAATCTTCTGTTCCTCTTGCTTTGGCATTCATCGAAGCAGCGTATTCTAAAGCATCTTCCAAAGTCCTTTCCTGCACCCTTCCGATCATTTCTTTGGTCATTGACATGGCTTCACCAGAGTTTTGCTCGATTAGTTTTTGGGCAAATCCGTAGACTTTCTCCTCCAGCTCGGCGGCTTCGACCACCCTATTGATCAGTCCCATGGATTGGGCATAAGTGGCAGAGATCAAGTCTCCTTCCAACAGTAGTTGCTTGGCTTTTCCTTCCCCAATTTTCCGAAGGAGAAAAACCATGACAATCGCGGGGATAAAGCCGATTTTGACTTCAGTATAACCAAATTTTGCTTCCGAAACGGCAAAAGAAAAATCGCAGATACTTGCCAAGCCACATCCACCGGCCAAGGCATGTCCCTGAATCTGCGCGATAATGACTTTCGGAAAAGTATAGATTTTGTGAAAAAGATCTTTGAGTCCCCTGCTGTCCATCAGGTTCTCTTCAAAAGTATTGTTTTGCATAGCATGAAGTGCTGCTAAGTCAGCGCCTGAGCAAAAGACTTTTCCTTCAGCCTTGATTACAATCACTTTGACGGAATCATCCCTTTCAAAATCAGTCAATGCTGCATCAAGATAAGCGATCATCTCGCCGTTGAGTGCATTTCTTTTTTCGGGTCTGTTGAGGATGATATAACCTATCCGATCTTTTATAAGGGTAATTATGGGTTTGTCCATGGCGGTCGGAAATTGGTAAACATGAATAAAATCGATTATTGAAAGATAACCGACTGCTTTTGCTCTTCCAAGGTTAGGGAGAGTTTAATGTTATTTTATGTGGATAAGCGTCCAAGAAAATGGAATCTGTTTTGGGGATCGATTCCCATTTTTTTTCATCCCATCTATAAACTGAATAATCCCTCTCTTGCGGTATGCGACAAACATTTTTCTGAATAACCAGATTTTGATGTAGACCAAGAAGTGGAATTTCAAGTCCATATTGGGTTTCAAAAGCCACCATTGGAATTCGGGATTTGGAGGAGGATGAATTTCTGTTTGGGTTCACTTTGTAGCTGATATCCTGCTCTGAAGCTTGGTCAAACCAAAAAAGAGTTTCTCCATTTTGGTAATCAATAGCAAATCCCTTTCCGGCAGCGTATAAAGTGATTTCCTTTTTTTCATTTGAAATAAAATCAAAAACTGCCCGGGAAATCCCAACTATACCCAACATCACCAGCAAGGAATAGGCTAATTTTTTGCCCGGATATAGCCAAAGCAAAATGACTACTGCCAAGATCAACCAATAAACCCAAATGAAAACTTCTGAAAAATAAATATCAGAAATCCTCGATCCCGGCAGTTCCTGAAACCAAAAAATCAGCGTGTTGACCACCAAGATTATCTTTTCGGCAATCCAAGCCAACGCGAGAGAGACATAGGGAACTTTGACCAAAACCATAAATGGAACTCCAAAAGCCATCATCAAAAACGCTCCGGGAATAGCTATGAGATTGGCGATTGCAAAATAGGTTGGGAACACATGAAAATAATAAGCAGAGATGGGAAAAGTGGCTAATTGGGCAGCAAAACTCACAGTGGTAATCTGCCAGATATAATTCACAATCCTATTAGTCGGACTCCAAGGGCGAACCAACAATGGCTGAATGACCAAAATCCCCGTAAGCGCCAGGTAAGAAAGTTGAAATCCAACAGCATAGATCAGAAAGGGATCATACAAAAGTAAAATCACAGCAGACAAGGCAATGGCGTTGAAGATAGAAGGGTTTCGGGATTTCATTTGTGCCAAAGCCATCAGCGAAAACATGGTCGCAGCCCGCATAACTGAAGGCGACATTCCTGTAAGCAGCGCATATCCCCAAATCAATAAAATAATCAAGCTGAGATAAATGACCCTTTTTCTGACTTTGAGCCGATAAGGTTTGACAAACAAAAAGAAAAACCCATAAACAATGCCAACATGCAATCCCGAAACAGCCAAAATATGCATTGCCCCTGCGGTTACATAGGCGTCTGAAATCTCTTTATCCATATCCTTTTTTTGTCCCAAAAGGATAGCTTTTGCTACCTGATTTGCTTCCCTGTTATGGAAAAGGCTGTCCATTCCGGCAAGGATATCCGTTCTAATTTCGATAAAAAATGATTCAATCGGATTTTCCCGAAGGCTTCCCAAGATTTCAATACGATCTCCAATGAAATGTTGGTGGGAGATTTGTTGATTGAGCATGAAATTGCGGTAATCAAATTCAAAAGGATTGGTTGGACCCTGAATTTTTTGTGGGCTTCCCGATATCAGCAACAAATCTCCGGAAGAAAGTCCCCGCTCTGACCGATGATATATCAAGACCTCTCCTTCTATTTCTTCCCAAAATGTCCCATCAAACACCTTTTTGACCTTTACCCTATTTGCAATGGAATTGGGCTTTGGTTCATCATGGCTGATGACCGTTGCAAGGTAGGCCTTGATTTCTTTGCAGGAATTCACCAAGTTGTCGGGATGGTTTCGGATGTCCTTTTGATAAGTGAAAAAATACCCTGCCACAATCAATTGGACATATCCCAAAATTGGAAGTATGATTCTGGATTTGTACCTGCCATGATGGTCATTGACAAAAACCAAAAAAAGGTAAATCAAACCGGAAGCGCCACCAACCCCAATCAAAGCCCAAAATCCTTTTTGGTACACAGGATAAAAAACTATCCCCAGAATGAAGAAAAGAGCATAACGCAAAAAAGGAAATTCCGAAAAACGCATGGCATATTGTTTCTTGGAATTTAAATACAAAAAAAGAAAAAGGAGCCATTTCAGACTCCTTGACACTCAATTTAAACGTTTAATATTTTTTAGAAACGGTAACCGACATTGAAACCTGCATTTAATTCTACTGCTGAGAAGCGATTTTGTACAACTTGGGAAAACTGTCTGTTGATGGATCCGAATGGACCAAAAGCAAAATTATTAAAATTCCATCTGTAACCTCCCAACAAACCGATCGCTCCACTGTTCATGTTGGTCACTGCCGTGGCGTTGTTAATAACTTCCGTAAAATTTCCAAAACGGTATTTTAAAAAAGGAGAAATATACATTTTCCCATTTTCATCCCCTGCAAAATAGAAGTTATAGGACGCCAGAATTGAGGTGGTTTCAAAATTCCTCCCATCTTTCTGCCCACTATAGCCAAACCTGTCATTCAAATGCAATTCAATTCCAAGTGATTGGTCGGATTTAAAAAAAGTCTCATAACCGATTTCAACAGAGCCCATCAAAATAGTATTTAGAAAGTTGAGTCTTATTTCTCCTTTTGGATTTTCAAGAGCTTGAGCAATAGAACCCGATTGCAAAATGATAAAACAGGTAAAAGCAAGTAATATTTTTTTCATGTTGATAAAATTGGTTTATGATAAAATTAATCCTTTCGCATATCACAAATATAGTTCCATTTTAAAATGTTTGATATTACACTCCTCAAACATGTCGCCAACTTTTTGAAATCCAAATTTTGCGTAGAGCGGCATGGCATCCAGTTGGGCGTGCAAGTAAAGTTTTTTGCTATTAGCATCCGGGTGCAACTTGATATCCTCCACTACAGCGTTGACCAAAGCAAAACCGACGCCTTTGCCACGCATGGGTTTTAATACGGCAAAACGTTCCAATTTGATTCCTTTTTCAGTAAATCGCCACCGTGCCGTTCCGGCCGGTTCATCACCCAATGTTACCAAAAAATGGATAGATATATCTTCAAATTCATCATACTCTTCTGCAGGATCTACTTCCTGCTCAATAACAAAAACCTTTTCCCGGATGGCAAAAACTAAATCAAGCTGCTCCTTCGTCAGTACTTTTCTTACGGAGATAAGATTCTCTCCTTTCATCTCTTTGGGCATCATCTTTTTCGTATGCTTCGATAATGGATTTGACTAATTTATGACGGATGACATCCTTCCCACTCAGACTGACAACGCCTATACCTTTGACATCCTTTAAGATATGTAAAGCTTCGGTTAGTCCTGATTTTTTCTTGGAAGGAAGATCAACTTGGCTCTGATCACCGGTTATGATTACCTTGGAATTGGGTCCCATCCTCGTCAGGAACATTTTGATCTGCTCACTTGTGGTATTTTGCGCCTCGTCCAACAAAACAAAGGCATCATGCAGCGTCCTTCCCCTCATGTAGGCTAAAGGGGCGATTTCGATAACTCTTGTTTCCTGATAATACTTTAGCTTTTCTGCAGGAACCATGTCTGCCAATGCATCATAGATCGGCCTTAAATAAGGATCGAGTTTTTCCTGCAAGTCTCCTGGAAGAAAACCCAGATTTTCGCCAGCCTCTACGGCAGGACGTGTGATGATGATTCTTTTGACTTCCCTGTTTTTAAGCGCCCTGACAGCCAAAGCAACAGCGATGTAAGTCTTACCTGTGCCCGCCGGACCCAAAGCAAAAACCAAATCATTTTTAAATGCCGATTCAACTAATTTGCGTTGGTTGGGAGATTTTGGCTTGACCACAAGGCCTTTGTTGCCATATAAGATGACATCATTTTTCTCATTTTCTTCAAAAGGCTGACCTTCCAAAGCAATGTATTCTTTTACATTATCAGGAGTCACGTGACCGAATCTGTGAAAATGCTGCAAGAGCATATTGATCACATCATTGATTCGGAGAATTTCCGGGGCACGGCCCTGAATGCGGATTTCGTTGCCTCTAGATACTATCTTACTTTCAGGAAAAGCATCAGCAATGCGACGAATGTTCTCATTTTCTGAGCCTAAAAAGTCCAGTAGCGGGATGTTTTCGAGAGTGATTATTTTTTCTACCAATCTAATTTCCTTGAATTGTGAAGTCTATAGAGGGTGTAAGCATAAAATTCCTAATTTTGTTCCCACCGCTTCAAAATTACAAAAATTTTAATAGACTTGCTTCCATGGCATTGATAACATTCACCTCAGATTTTGGAGACGCCGACTACTATGTCCCGGCGGTGAAGGCCAAAATGTTATCTTTCAATCCCCAATTGAACATCGTCGATATCACTCACAAAATCGACATTTACGACATAGCCCATGCAGCATTTGTCCTAAAAGCGATCTACAGAGATTTTCCAAAAGGGACCGTTCATCTAGTCGCTATGAACAGCACAAGTAACAGCACCGAAGGGTACATTGGGGTCAAGCTTGAGGAGCATATTTTCTTAGGTCCAAACAATGGGGTCCTCAGTCTGCTATCAGATTATGATCCGGGGATAGTGGTTCTTTTCTCCGAAGTGCATATTAAAGAGAGTACATTTCCGGTAAAAGACATCCTTGCACCCATCGCAGCCAAAGTCGCCTCAGGAGCTGCTATACATGATTTTGGAGGTCCGCTAATGCAGATCAAAAAGATGATCCCAAGGCAATTCAAAGCCACCAAAAAACAAATCATCGGCCATGTAATCCGAGTAGACAACTATGGTAACCTGATCACGAATATTCCAAAGGAAGTTTTTGACAAACTCAATCCTGGCAAATACAACGTGGAATTTGGTAGGGAAAAAATCAACAGACTCAACAAAACCTATGACAATGTGGATGCCGGTGACTGCTTTGCGTTTTTCAACAGCATCGAACTTCTGGAAATCGGTATCAATCATGGGCATGGCGCGGATTTGTTGGGTCTGAGACATGACAGCCCTGTTTTTATCAATTTTGAAGCAGAATAATATGCTAGTCAGGGTGGTGAGGATGACTTTCAGAGAAGAAGCAGTAGAATCGTTTCTGCAAAATTTTGAAGCCAACAAACAAAACATCCGGAATTTTCCCGGCTGCAGCCATCTTGAACTTTGGCAGGATGAAAACCACAAAAATATTTTTTTGACTTACAGCCATTGGCAAAGCGAAGAAGCCCTGAATCAATACCGTGATTCCGAGCTATTTAAAACTGTGTGGTCGTTTACCAAAACCCTTTTTGCAGAAAAACCGGTGGCATTCAGTTCCAAAAAAATCCAAGAGCTGTCCTGAAAGGTGTTGCAGGAAAAAAAATCTTTACTCATATTTGCATCCCGTTCAGGAAGGGACGGGAAAATGAATGAAATGCCCAGATGCGGTCCCGATAGCTATCGGGATGGTAGACGTACCTAACAACAGTCAGGTATGTTGGTTTCAAACACCAATGAGCAGTTATTTCAAAATTGAAATGCCCAGATGGCGGAATTGGTAGACGCGTTGGTCTCAAACACCAATGAGGTTACACTCGTGCCGGTTCGACTCCGGCTCTGGGTACATAGAAGCTCGCAGAAATGCGGGCTTTTTTTGTTTTATTAATTGTGAGGAATGGGTGGGTTTTGCTCAAATTATTTCAATCTATTTCGCAAAGCATATTTTTACCTT
>NZ_JAMFLG010000044.1 GCF_023502205.1 Aquiflexum sp. TKW24L
TGGATCTGATACAGAAACATTGCTCAAAGTCACGTTACCTGTATTGGTCACCACAATGGTGTAATTCAGTACATCGCCTACTGCAGCAAAGCTTGACTCAGTCGCAGTCTTGGTGATGGATAGGGCAGGGCTGAGGATTACAGGGGTAATTGCGGAAGCAAAAACAGGACCTGGGACTTGATTGCTTGTAACATTTACAACATTTACTAGATTGTCTCCAAGATCAAAAACTTCTTGGGCTACAATGTAAGAAACATTGTAAACCCATGTTTCCCCCACATTTAGAACGCCGGGATCAGATAAATCTCCATCAGGTGATGTAAGGGTAATTCCGGAAGGAGAACCTGGTAAAAAATCAAGAGTGGTTAAATTTGTAATGTTAATATTTCCGGTATTGGTGACTGTTATTTCATAATCAAGTTGTTGCCCCGCAGATGTTACAGGGTTTGGTCCCCCAATTTGGGTTTTGGATACTAATAAATTTGGTACTTGGATAAGATTCTCAGTATGAGAATCAGATGCCGTGACTATGATATTGCCGGCAGAAGCCGAAACAGACGCATTATTTGTGAAAAATCCTGCTTCAATGTCACTTTGCTTTAAACTATAAAAACCGGAAAACCCAGAGTTATTTGAGGACCCAACAGCTAATGAAATAGAAGATCCGGTTAGCGAAATTGACGGATCTAAAACTGTAACATCAGAAAGTGGATAATTGCCAATATTGGTTAAAAGGAAATTATAAATTATCCTATCTCCCACATTTTGAACACCGTCGCCATTTGTATCTTCATAATTTCCGGATTTTATAAGGCTGATATTAGGTTGAGGAGAAGTCAGGATGAAAGTTTCTGATTTTTGACAATTAAATTCATCAGTGATTGTAGCGATATATGTTCCAGCTGGTAAATCGGTCCTGTTTAAGCCAATTGTTCCATCGTTCCAGGTTACTGTCTTTGTACCGGTCCCTCCATTGACAACCAATGATATGGATCCATTGTCAATTCCTGGGGTTGGTTGATTTACAGTTGAAGAAATAGTCAACTCACTGGGTAGCGTAATGGACTTTGTAAATGTATTGGTGACCCCTTTTGAATCTGTGACAACGAGAGTCGCTGTACCATTAGTTGAAAATGCAACGATTGGATCAGCCAAAGTAGAAGTGGAAGGATTTGTATTTGGGCTAAAAGTCCAATTGTAAGTATAAGGAATACTTCCTCCATTGGTTGTTGAAAAGAATTTGACACTTGTAGCTCCATTTTCTGTACAGGCTGTGTAATCAAACTGCACAGCCAAGGGAGCGTCTACGGTAATGTCCTCCCCAAACTGACATTGGGCACTAGGGTAGTCATTGCATTTGTAACTTGAAGATAAATCAGCAGAGCCTGAGGTGGTCCATGCTAAAAGTGGGTTCAATAACTTGACCTGCGCTCCGCAAGTCCAAGTAAAAGAATGGTTGAGTGTGACTATTTTATTTTCTGATTTAGCAGAAGGCAAAACGCCTAACCAAACATTTAAAAATTGTGTTGAGCCACCAATAGATAAATCAGCAAATAGTCTAGTATTATTTGTACTTGATCCTGAATTGGAATTGTATACTACGGATATATAGGCCGTTTGTTGGACTCCCGGCGTACAGGTCGCAAGGGAATTTGCTAATGGAACCCCTAATGCATCACTCAGATAAACCTGTTTGATGGTAAAGTTGTTGGAGGAACAGTTATTGCCGCAATCCCTTAGATCTAAGAGAGTGGGTTGATTCTGTGCCTGGATTTTAGATGGGACTACCAAAAAAATCCAAATGAAAAATATAGCCAGGTAGGCTACAGTAGTGTTAATTTTTTTCATCTTAACTACATTTAATTGAAGAGTTTGGTGATCGCTCACCATTTACAATTACTAAAAAGCAAAATCCAAAAATTGGTTTGATCTTTAGTTTTCAAAAGCAAGGATGATGCTTTTGATTTTTTTTAGGGAAGAGTCCCGGGAAAATATTGAAGTTTTACAGATGGGTGTGTCTATAAAACAATACTTGAATCCGGATTCTTATAAAATTTGATGAATGTTAAGAATCCAAAGAAGTGGGTGATATATGGATTTTAACTTCCCTTCAAAAGTTTTAATTTTATTGTACAAAAGGAAACTTTTGTTTTACAAAGCAAAAATGTGGGCTTAATTTACTTTTTTTTTCAGATTTCTGTAAAACAATATTTGTAGTTTAAAAAGAGATTTTCTATAATTTACCAACTTTTGGCATTTTTAATCTCATTATATTACCTATGGAATGTCAATAGAAAAGGTTTCTCAGGCATATGAATGATGAACTTGAATATCTGACCTTTGGGAATATTTACCTATTTTATACAATTCCGTTTCCTCCGAACAGGAATTTTTGCAATAAAAAAAAGCTGTCTGTAAGACGTTAGTCCCAGACAGCCTTTTGAATAAATAGACTCTAAACATTAAAAAATGCAACAAAATTTAATTTCTAAAAGATTTTCTCTTTATATAGAGAGCTGATGGTTAAAACCACCTTGGATTTTTCATAGTCACTTTTCTTGCAGAAAGGTAGTATCCAACAGAGATTTCATGTGAATTGGCTCCCATATTCTGTAGGACATTAAGGTTTTGATCATAAGCATATCCAATTCTAAGGTTTGGGGTAGCGAATATTTCTCCTATAAAAGCGACCGCATTTCTTTTGCTCAATGAGCCTGCCTCAGGGTTTTCATTCATGATATTTAGATTTGACCTGTATGAAGCGCCCAACCATAATTTGTCCATAAAAAGCATCATGCCGTTGAGATCATAAGTAGTTGGAGATCCTTTTACTTGCTTCACCAAGAAAGATGGTTTGAATTTGATGTTTTCTGAAACATCCAACAGAGCGCCCGCAGTTAAGTAAAAGTGAATGTCATGGTAAGCGAGAGCTATATCTTCTCTTTCCAAAGCACCTTTCCCGATAAGGTTGTATGCACTTAGGCCTGCATAAAATTTACTGGTGTGAAAGAATAGTCCAAGGTTGGCATTTGGGGTCATCATATTCACAGTACCTGTTGGGATCTCAGGATCATTGTCATGGAGCGCTTTTAACATATCTCCATTGATACTGTATTGTCCTACACCTGCACTAGCACCCAATCCCAAGAAAGAATCTCTTCCTGTTTGAATTCTGTAGGCATAGCTCAAAAGCGCTGAAGTAGTCTTGGTGGGACCGATCTTATCAGCTAGAATAAGGGCTCCAAAACCCATCATTCCTTCGTTTGCACTAAAATCAGCAGTAACT
The DNA here is from genome assembly GCF_023502205.1 of Aquiflexum sp. TKW24L. Classification (GTDB taxonomy): domain Bacteria; phylum Bacteroidota; class Bacteroidia; order Cytophagales; family Cyclobacteriaceae; genus Cognataquiflexum. The sequence continues at coordinate 3,287 of NZ_JAMFLG010000044.1, forward strand.
GTAAAAGTTTCCGGTGCTCCTTCAAATCCTACCCACTGACTTCTATAGGTACTTTGAACATAACCTTCATTTTTATATCCGGCATAAGCTGGGTTGATATGTAAGCCATTAAAAATGTACTGGCTAAACTGTGGTAATTGTTGTGCATTTGATTCTGTAAAAATGAAAGAAGAAATCAATAATGCGATTGCGAGTAATCTAAATGTTGTTTTCATAACTTTTAAAATTTGAGGTCGGGTGACCAGATTGCGAGAAGATTATTTGTTTAGAGTTTTTAAAAATGATTCAAATCGTTATGAAATGATTTAAATACATTATTATGATGTAAATATAGTATAAAATGTATTTCATATCCAAATAATATTTAAAAATAATTTTACGAAATACATTTTATAAGATTTAAAAGATGTTTTTTTGAGTATTTAACCTAATAATAAAAAGTGTTTAAATGGGTGAATTTTGGATAGTAAATTTGTAAAATTTTTTAAAAAAGTGCTTATTTATTCAAATTTAAAGGATTTTGTTATTTTAATGTCGGATACTGTATGCCTCTTGGATTTCAAAAAATGGTAAAAAAGTCTTTTTTGATCAAAAAATCAGGGTTCAAAAAAAAATTTAAAAAAAGAAAAAAAAAAGGCCACCTGATTTTCAGGTGGCCTTTTTAAAAACCGAATTATTTGTTTTAGAAACTGCTTTAGTCTATACCGTACAATTCTTTACTTATTGCTTCATATTTATCACCGCTTTTCCAAGTTGGCCTTTCAGCCCAGTTGGCAATGTTTTGAGCTGCCAAAATGTAGGATTTCCAATATAACAGGGCATAATCAAGATCGAAGCTGTCTACTTCGTCAGCTGGCTGATGATAATATTTATTGATTTCATCATCAAAAGCCGTGAATCCTAAACTGAAGGTAGGTGCAGGTATTCCTTTCCTTGCAAAGTTGACATTGTCCGATCTGTCATATAAGCCTTGTTCAGGTGATGGGTCTGAGATCGCCTTCAATCCAAAATCTGCAACAGCTTTTTCTATCATAGGATCAGCAGATGTTCTTCCCAATCCAATAACCGTCACTATGGAAGTGTCGTTATATCCGCCATTGTCAATATTGAGGTTGAAAATTATCTGGTGAAGTGGGACCATAGGGTTTTCGGCAAAATAACCTGATCCCAAAAGTCCTTTTTCTTCTGCTGTCCAGGCACAAAGTAGAATGGACCTTTTTGGCGGATTTTTTGCAAAATACTTTGCAGCATTGATGACAGCAACGGTTCCGACAGCATTGTCCCTTGCACCATTATATATAGAGTCACCTTCTGCATTTGGCTTGCCGACTCCCACATGGTCATAATGTGCTGACAACATGATGTATTCATTCTTGAGTTTTGGATCTGTCCCTTCAATAACTGCTACCACATTCTTTCCCGTGATTTTCCTATTGACCTTGCCCTGTATCTGAACATCTGCTTTGGCATAATTACCTTTTCCAATGGCATTGATTTGCTCATTATTCAAATCCTTTAACCAGATATAAGGGATTGATTCTTCTCCATCAGTATTGTCTACAGTCAATTGAGGCCTGTTAAGGAAATTAGAAACTAGATTCCATGGGACCGAAGGGACATTGTACATCTCTATCAAAGCAATGGCGCCTTTGGATTTCGCCAATGAAATTTTTTCTCTCCCTGCACTGAATAAGTCGGCAGGGCTCAACCTGTTTGGTGTTCCGACATTGGTAACCACAATTTTCCCCTTTACCTCTTTACCGGCATAGTCAGATTCTAATCCATAACCTAACACTACCATTTCAAATTCACCAGCCAAAGAAGGTCCGTCCAATACAAGGAGTCCATCTCCCTGTTCAAAAACATTGCTTCCGAGAGAAACTGTACCTTTTGAGGGTGGGGACGAAAGTCTAAAGGGGATATTTTGGTAGTATCCATTGGCACCATCAATTTGTGTAGCCCCATACTTCCAAAATTGCTCTGATATATACCTTGCTGCTGCATCTATTTCAGGTCTTATAGGATCCCTGCCCATCAGTTCATCTGATGCGAGATACCGAAAGTGCGAAATAGCTTCCCTTTCATTAAATTCTGATTCGATACTTTCTTTCTGGGCATGAACTTGTAAAGTCAATACCGATAAAGCAAATATGATTGATTGAGTTTTTGACATGATAATGTTGCTTTTCTGGATAAATAAGAATAGAATAAGAGAAAGCGGTTAAAACCAAACTCCCTTAAATTAATAGCTTTTTGATATTTGAAATGTATTCAAATAAGAAGACAAGAATTAAAATATGTTTCCCACCCAAAAAAAGTAAACAGTCAATAGACTGTTTACCTTTAAATTATGGATTTTCAATATTTAATCGATGTTATATATAATCTCAATGATTCAATCAAAACCTGGGATTGATGGAGAAATGAACAATACATATGACTTCGGTGCCCTGTCTTTTTTGGAAAAGAATTTTGGGTTTCAGGTCGGAGGGGATACTACCTTTTAATCATTCATTTTCTTCCATTTCCCGGAAGGCTATGATTCCTCCGAGCAAATTTCTGACTTTCATAAAACCATGGCTTTCAAGAAATCTTTTAGCATTTCCGCTTCTCGCCCCTGACCTACATTGCATCACAATTTCTTTATTCTTAAAATCTTTGATTTCATCAAGTTGGTGTGCAAGTTGACCCATGGGAATGTTGAGTGCTCCAAGGTTATCTTCCTCGTATTCCCATTCTTCCCTTACATCAATAAACACGAAGTCGTCTTTGTCTTCTAATTTCTTTTTGAGTTCTGTGACTGTAATGTCTTCCATTGTTTCTCTTATTTTACTAATATTCTAAATGACTTTTGTTCCTTGCCGATGGTGGTCTTTATTACATAGACCCCTTTCTGCATTCCTTCAAAATTAACAATTTTCCCCTTGTCATTATCTGAAATAGTCAGGACAATATTTCGACCCATAGGGTCATAGATATAAACACTTTCAATTTTGCCTTCAATAAACAATGATCCTGATACAGGATTAGGGTATATCTTCAAAGGAATTGCCGATTCGGCCTCAGCTTCGTAGGGTTGGTTTTCTGTAACATGTGCCCTCATCATCAAGGAACCTTCCACGGTTTCATTCTGTACCCAAGAACCGGTAGCATTGAAGAAAATTTCCCCACCGTTATCATAGGTTTTGTCCAATCCCACATATAGGAAATCATTGGTAAACTGGGTAAATCCAATATAAAAAGTCCCGTCGATCACAACGTTTTTGTCCATTTCAAAATATGCAAATTCATTCAGGGAGTCTTTGGTCGGGATAAATACCTCCTTCTTATAAATGGGCTCCTCGTCTAATTCATCCCATACCATCAAATCAATTACACCTCCTAGTTGGGTGAAATTTGTAAAATTGATGCTCAATCCTTTCAAAAACAATGGACTGTTTACTTCATACCGGACGGCAAGCATGCCGGATCTTTGGTTGATACCGGCAGAATAATCCACACTCCCGTCGTCATAAGCTAAAAAATCTCTTATGGGTACAATTGTCCTTACAGTATCATTGATCCTGAAATCTACTTCCGGATAAGTGACCGGTAATCCGTTTTCAATACCCGTCAATAATCCATCGCCAGTGACCAAATAGCTGACTAATTCATAATCCATTTCCACTTCAGGCAAGGGAACATTGGTGATTGGAATACTGGAAAATCCTCTCCTTTCCTGACCAATAGGGACTGGGTTGAAAGGGGTATTTGTATTGATGGATTTGATACGGTTTTGACTTTCTTTTTCCCTTATTTCAAATGAATATTCCATGGCCCGGAAACCATTATTGAGGTTTTTGAACTCATTGGAAGTAACATTCCAAAAAGATTCAGGGTCTTTTTTCAACATGAAAAGTGGAACAGCAGAATACTTTTTAAAAGGCCTTGCATTTGAAAGTGTAAGTGCCCGGTCGGGAAACGATACATCTGTTAGACTCCTGTTTTTGTGAAGGTAAATGTAATCTAGAATCCAACTGTCAAATGGGCCCGAACGCCGTCCCTGAATTTGGAATCTAAATTGGAAACCACTATGCAAATATTGTGGAAGCACCTTGATGATTTTTTGGGTAAAGAAAAACTCCTCCGCGATAAGGCCACCGGATTGTTCCCAGACATTGACCCAAAGACTATCCTGATCTAAAAATTGCAGGACCAAATTGTCATTTTCATCGGGAATTTCCGCTTTCCCTCCAGGTTGCCAAAAAAAACTTAAATACACCGAGTTTGCTTCTGCAATGCTTAAACCTGATAAATTGATCTGTCTTGATGTGATTTTATCAGTAAATCCCTGCTCAAATTGGACCTGTGAGTAGGGTCTCCCCATTTCATCTATGCCATCAAGCAGCAGAGTACCTTTGGTTGGTGCGGCATTGGCCACAGTATTGGAAAGTGTTACTCCTTCGCCGATCCATTTGTTGGAATCTAGGACGGACTTGGAAAAATCATCCCAGAATGGCAGTGTCAAAGGACCTGCTTGCATTCTAAAATTTTCAGTTTTTGTCTCTATTTTTTTAAGTTGAATTGGAGTGGGAAGCTGGCGAAATTGAGCAATAGAGGTAATTGGACTTAAAATAAGCACCGAACAAATGAGAAGAAATAATATTGGTCTTAATAAACTCATTTAAAAATCATTTGCACTTTTCTTTCCTTCCGAAATCCAGATATGTATTTGTTCACCGGTTTTGACAGGAGCACCTGCAGGGGGCATTTGCCTGATTATAATCCCAGATGCGACGCTATCAGTGAGTACGTAATTGATATTTCCCATTCTCAATCCTGATCCAATGATCAAAAATTCCACATCAATTTCATCCATTCCAGTTAAGGAAGGAACTTCTAAGACTTGGTTTCCAAAACCATCTCCAACAACAAGGTCAATTTGGGCACCTTTAGGGATTTCAAAACCTTCAGGTACATTTCTCCCTCTGTATTTTTGTTCCAAAACGACATTGGTCCCGATATCAGGGACATAAATGATTTCCCCGCGAAGCAAACCAATGTTTCCAAGTATTTCCTGAGCGTTCTTCAAAGGGCTGTTGACAAGGTTTGGCATTTTTAACAATGGTGCATTCCTTGCATTGAGCGTAACGTAGATTTTTCTACCCCTTTTGACTTTGCTGTCAGGATTTGGAGTTTGTTTGAGAACCGAAAATGGTTTTGCCTCTGCATTGAAACCACTATCAATATTGACTTCATAAGTCAGGTCACGATCCGAAAGAAATTTATCAAGCTCTCTGACTTCGTATCCTTCAAGATTAGGTACAGTTACTGTCTGCCCGTGATTGGTATAAGAAGGAAGATAGACCTTTAGAAATATGAAAGACAATAAGGTGATGGTAAGTAGAACCAAACCGATGTGGATGGCAATTTTTTTAATCAAATCTCTTGTATTACCCATGTATCAGATGAATTCTTTAAGCTAACGTATAAAGGTAAAATTATATTTGTTTTCCAAAGTACAAATTACGGCAAATAGACACTTTGTAAAAAGTTAATATAAAAAGAAAAAAGCCGAAAACCCTTTCTAAGGATATTCAGCTTCTTTCATTATACATTTTAAATCTTGATTCCATTTCTGAAAATTGTCAAAATAAAATGGTTTTTAATTTCAATAATTTCCTCCTAAGTTTTCCGTAATCACATTATTGAATAAATAATTTACGGGTTTCATTTACGGACCTACTTGTAATTTTTAAGATAAATAATCCTTTTGAAAACTGTTGTGAGGTGAAGGTATAGGTCTGGTTGAGGGTATTTGAATAATCAACGTCATGCAATAAAGCCCCTGTGGAAGAAATAATCTGGATATTAACCGTTTCAAATTGCGCTAAATTAAAAGCTATATTAAAGTAGTCCGTAGCAGGATTTGGATACAATGTAATTTTCCCTAATTGAGGGATAACTGGCTCTGGATTTGCAGAAAGAAACAACTCAATATTATCAAGGTAAACAGAACTGATTACCCCATCACTGTTTTCCAAAACAAAAGCTATCCTTGAATTTTCCTTGCCCTTACCTGCAAAAGCTGTCAAATCCACAAAATCTCTCACAAACTCAGCACTATTGTTTGGATTGGCATTAGCTGCCTGAACAGTGGTGATTTCAGCGCCTGTTTTTCTATAAACTTCAGTATAAGTATCTCCACCGTTGGCACTAGCCATTACCTTCAATACTGTCGTAGGATTTACTATTCCGACTGCTCTATCAAAGAAAACACTTGCTTGTGCACTTATGGACAAGTCCAAATTTGGAGATCCAAGCCAAAAGCTGTTTCCGGCCTCGGGGTTTCTAACTGTAATTGCATTACTCCCGATAGCACCTGTTTGTAGCGGAGAAATAACCCAAGAAGGTAGTAGGTTCTCAGGATTGATGCTGATCCATGGATTAATGCTTAGTGACCCATCAAAAGATTGTCGGAATGGAACACTTATCTTTTCTGTATCCATGTAGACAAATCTTCTCAAGGTTATGGGGTTTCTTTCATTTTGATCAAAATTTGGGAATTGAATAGTAAAAGTCAATGAGTTTAACCCAAGTGCAGTCGACTTTGGAAGATTTATACTTGCAGATTCACCTGGAGGCAACGGATCGGCCCTTGCAATAAAACCTTGGTTTAAACTTCCTGAAATCCTTCGGAAAATAAATCCTGAAATAGGAAGATTACCTGTATTAGTGACCGAGATGACTTCATTTGCATGGTTATTTGAACCAATTGGGGAAGGAGTTACCAATTCATTCAATTTAATATCGTATTTGTAAGTTTCTTGAGTTAGAATTTCAATGTCTTTGAGATACAGATTGTTGCCATATCCGTTTCTTGCGATAAAGGCTACCCGTACATTTCCTAAACCTGCATATTGTTTAAGGTTGACTATTTCCCTCCTAAATTGACTGTTTGATGTAGGAATGAACTCTTCCAAAGTTGGGGTAGATGTTCGCAAGAAATTGTAATCCTTATCATATGGAGCATCTAATATGTCAAATGTATTTCCACAATCAGATGAGACAGCCACAATCAAATAATCCCCAAAGGAGGTATTTTCAAATGGACCATATGCCATGTTGAAGGTCAGTTGTGCATCTTGGAATGTACTTAAATCGATCTGAGGAGAGATAAAATAATCCAGTTCTCCAAATGCTTCATATTCATAGTTTCTAATGAAAATGGCATCTTGTGATTGTCCATCCAGAACAACTTGCGTTTTTTCCCAAGTAAATAAGTTGTCAGGATTTTGGATCACCCACTTACTACCGATGTCTGTGTAGGTAAAAACATAAGGCAAGGGAACTACCGGCTGTAAACTCGGATTTGATTCAATGCTGTTGTTGGAGGTATTTTGATCCGTTGTTCCATTTACCTGTGTAATTGTTGCCACAAAATTGTTGCCCGTAGGATTTAAAGTGAGTGGATTAAAACTTACTGTGGTTTCGTCACCGGTATTTAGGTTTAAGCTAAAATTGCTTGATTGTATCAAAGATCCGTTGTTCCTTATTTCAATTCTCGCTGAGGTGATTCTGTTCAAACCTCTGTTAAGAATACTCAAAGTTGGAATCACGTTCAAATCACAAACGAGATTCTGAGGATCAATTATATTCTCTATGGCGAGGTCAACTGCTAAAAGGACAGGCATAACAGTTCCTCTCCCATTGACCAATGAAACCCTTCTGGGACTGTTGGCCAAAACCACATCCATCCTAGCTACCTGACCAATGGTGAAATTATTCATACAGTTGTCAGGAGTGTAATCCATATAATTTTCAACAAGATCCCGGGTATTGCAAGAAATTCTAGGGTTCTCGGTACGGCAGACATTATTTGAACCACTTTGAACAGGTGTGTCTTCAACAAAATCATCTACTGCACAATCACCATCTCCCCAAATATGGCGTAAACCAAGGAAGTGACCTACTTCATGCGTTGCGGTTCTTCCCTTAGAACCTAACACTGCGGTACCACCCTCTCCAAAATACCTGTAATCAATTGTTACGCCATCTGTTTCTCGAGAATTTGGAGGAAAATTTAGGCCAGGCAAATTTGAAATTGGGAAAGAAGCATATCCTATAAATGGTGACACCAAAGTGACTACCCATAAATTCAAATAATCTTCAGGTGGCCATTGTGATGTCTGTCCAATCAGTTGTGCATCTTGGGGATTGAATATATTTTTTGGTCCTTGAACCCTAACCACTCCATTTGTGGGTAGTCCCCTGGGATCTTGTTTTGCCAAAACAAATTCAATATTTGCATCAGCTACTATTCCTAGGAATTCAGTAGGGGTCTGATTTGCGTCTGCGTTTTTTCTTCGGAAGTCTTCATTTAGAATTCTGATTTGTGCTTCGATTTGAGAAAATGGGATATTTGCTCCGGATCCTATCGGTGTGCCGTTATGAATGACGTGAACCACAACAGGAATAAGCCTTGGTTCGGCTTGAGTTCTTTGTTGCGCAGTTGTATTTTTTTTCCTTTGGTCTATTTTATCAGTAATCCAAGATTCAAAAAACTCTTTGCTTCCTAAAATGCCGAGTTTTTCCTCCTGCATTTTTTCGATCAAAACATGGGCACACTTTTCGTCATGGACATGCTGGAAGGGTTGGCCAAAAAAATTCTGGGCTGTGGCTTTGAAATTAATCAGGGCAAATAACGATAAAAATATAAATCCGATTCTTCTGCCAAAACGCTTGATTTTCATTCTTATTAAATTAAGCAACTACAATATTGACAGCTTCTACTTTTATAATTTCTGGAACTGCCCTTTTGATTGCTTCTTCTACTCCAGCTTTCAGCGTCATTGTTGACATAGGGCAGGAACTACATGATCCTGTCATTTCTAATTTCAATACAAAATCATCCGTAACTTCTACTACTTTCACATTTCCACCATCAGCTTCCAAATACGGCCTGATACTATCCAATGCTTCTTCAATTCTTTCATTTAAGGAAAAACCCATTTATCTTTTCAATTTACATGTACAACTTCTGTTTTATTTTTCTCAGCATTTCTTATGGCTATCTGCCTTGCTACTGCTTCTGCCAATGCCGAGAATGCTTTTTCTGTAATTCCTGATTTCAATACAGCAGGAAAACCGGAATCTCCACTTTCTCTGATGCTTTGTACGATCGGAATTTCTCCTAAGAGAGGAACATCAAACCTTTCAGCAAGTCTCTTGCCACCTTCTTTTCCAAACAAATAATACTTATTATCGGGTAACTCTTCCGGCGAAAAATAAGCCATATTTTCCACAACACCTAAGATAGGTACGTTTATTTGGGGTTGCCTGAACATGGTCAAACCTTTCGTTGCATCGCCTAAAGCGACTTTTTGTGGAGTGGTGACAATGACAACACCTGTGACCGGTACAGTCTGCACCATAGTCAGGTGAATATCAGAAGTACCCGGAGGTAGGTCGATCAAAAGATAATCCAATTCTCCCCATTCCACATCCCCGATGAATTGCTTCAAGGCAGAACTTGCCATCGGACCTCTCCACACCACAGCAGAGTCAGCAGGAGTCAAGAAACCTATAGACATTAATTTGACACCGTACTGCTCGATGGGCATAATGATGTTTTTCCCATCTACCTGTTTCACAGAAGGTTGCTCAGCTTCTACATTAAACATAATCGGGATGGATGGGCCTGAAATATCCGCATCTATCAATCCGACTTTCGCTCCCATCTTTGCAAGTGCCACGGCGAGGTTTGAAGCAGTCGTAGATTTACCCACTCCGCCTTTTCCTGAAGCAATGGCTATAATATTTTTAACTTGGGGCAGCAAAGGCGCATTAGTCCGGCTGCTTGTCACGTTGGAAGTCATGTGAATATCCAAGTCTATTTCCTTTCCAAATGTCTCCTCTAAGACTTCTATGCAATTATTTTTGATAACTTCTTTGAGTGGGCAGGCTGGAGTGGTGAGAACAACCTTAAACCTGATTTTTTGCCCATCTACAGCCAAGTCTTGAATCATACCCAAAGTAACCAAATCCTTTTTCAAATCAGGATCCTGGACTTTTGAAAGTGCATTCAGGACATCGTTTTTTTCTATATCCATTTTAAATAAGGTAAACCGATCTGCAAAATAGGCTATTATTATAGTAATTGAAAAGCCAATTTTGAGGTGATAACATATAATATTTCAATTTGATTAACTTTCTTATGTAGCAATAAGTTTCAGCAACGCGCATTCCTATTTATTGAAGGAATACTTTTTATCTTTGAATCCCAAAATTAAAGAAAAAGTGATCAGCAGAAATACCACAGACAAGGTTAGAGAGAGGGTAGACATCGAGGAGGTGGTCAATGATTATGTTCCTTTGAAAAAGAAAGGTCAAAACCTTTGGGCATGTTGTCCTTTTCACAATGAAAGCACGCCTTCCTTTTCAGTTTCTCCGGCCAAGCAGATATACAAATGCTTTGGCTGTGGCAAAGCAGGTGATCCCATCCAATTCGTCATGGATATCGAAGGGATCGGTTTCAATGAAGCAATCCGTCAATTGGCACAGAAATATGGGATAGAAATCGAAGAGGACAAACAGGTCACTCCGGAGGCAGTTCAGGCGTTTAATGAAAAGGAAAGTCTCTACATTGTTCTGAATTTTGCAAAGGATTTTTTTGTGCAAAACCTCCAAACCGAAGAAGGGAAAGCTATTGGTTTGAGTTATTTCAAAGAAAGAGGATTCAATCCTTCGATCATTGAAAAGTTTGACTTGGGTTATGCCTTGGACGGTTGGGACCATTTGCTCAAAGCTGCAAAACAGGCAGGCCATTCTGATGAAATACTGCTTAAAGCAGGACTGATCCTTCAAAAAGAGGGTGACACCGAAAGACTCTATGACAGGTTTAGAGGTCGGGTGACTTTCACCATTCATAACCTTGGCGGGAAACCAATAGGGTTTGGTGCCCGAATCCTTACTCAGGACAAAAAGCAACCCAAGTACATCAATTCTCCCGAGACGGAGGTTTACCACAAAAGCGATATCCTTTATGGAATCTTTCAGGCCAAGAAATCCATCAGGGAAAAGGAAAACTGCTACCTCGTAGAAGGTTATACAGATGTGGTTTCGATGCACCTCGCGGGAATCGAAAATGTCGTGGCTTCCTCCGGTACTTCCCTCACCGAAAATCAGATAAAGCTTATCAAGAGGTTTACTGACAATATTACTGTCCTCTATGATGGTGATGCTGCCGGTATCAAAGCATCCCTCCGTGGTATTGATATGATCCTTGAAGGTGGCTTGAATGTCAAAGCCGTCGTATTCCCTCAAGGTGAAGATCCAGATAGTTATTCTAGAAAGGTCGGTTCACTCGCCTTCAAGGAATACCTTGAAGAAAAAGCACAAGATTTTATTGCTTTCAAAATTGGACTTTATGCCGAGGAAGCAGCCAAAGACCCTATCAAACAGGCAGATCTGATCCGTCAGGTGGTAAGCAGTCTAGGGAAAATCCCCGATCCAATCATCAGGTCTGTATACATCAAGCAGTCTGCAAATCTGCTCGATATCGATGAAGATATCATCCAGACTGAACTGAATAAGATTTTTGTCAAAACCGAAAAGGAAAAATACTTTAAAGAACAAAGGGATTCAGATCAACAAACCAATTTTGAAGATCTTCTTCCTACCAAGGAAACTCCCACATCTTCCTCGTCGCTCATCTACATTCAGGAGAGGGAAATGATGCGCCTTTTGGTCAGCTATGGATTTGAAATGGTTTCTGAAGAAACTCGGGTTTGCGAGTATCTCTTGCAGGAAACCTCAGAACTTGCTTTTGAAACTGCTGTTTTTAACAAAATCCTCACTATTTATAAAAACGCCTTATCAGAAGGTGTTCTTCCCCAACCGGAATATTTTTTGAATTTTGGTGATCATGAAGTAAAGAATGAAGTCATTCATCTAATTACCAGGAAGTATGAACTTTCGACTCTTTGGGAAACCAGATTTCAGATTTTCACCCATCATGAAGCTGATGACTTGGCCAAGACTGTTTATGATAATGTTTTGCATTTGAAGAAAAAAGTGATCAAAAAATTGCTTGAAGAGGCAAAAAATAAAATTAAAGAGGCGGATGATGAGAAGTTAGACGTAGAACTTACCAGCCAAAGAATCGAAGTCTACATGGAACTCAAAAAATTTCAAGTTGAAATCGACCGACAATTGGGTATCGTTGTCAGTTATTGACCAAACTTAAATTGGCGAAATCCTGTTTTGTATCTCAAAGGGTACTAATTTTGACCCGAAATATTCCAGAATTCAAAAATCAACCATGTCAAATTCAATACATCTCGATCCGATAGAGGAAGCAGTAAAAGCAATAAAAAATGGGGAAGTGATCATCGTAGTCGATGATGAGGACAGGGAAAATGAAGGAGATTTCATATGTGCTGCCGAAAAAGTGACTCCCGAAATCATCAATTTCATGGCTACTCATGGCAGGGGACTGATCTGCGCACCACTGATTGAAGACAGATGTGACCAACTCGGCTTACAGCTTATGGTTGGAAATAATACAGCAGCTTTTGAAACGCCATTTACCGTATCTGTGGACCTGATTGGACATGGCTGTACCACCGGAATTTCAGCAAGCGACCGTGCAAAAACCATCCGGGCTTTAATTGATGACAGTATTCATCCTGATGAATTGGGCAAGCCGGGACATATTTTTCCTTTGAAAGCCAAAAGGGGAGGTGTACTGAGAAGGTCCGGACATACCGAGGCAGCGATTGATTTTGCAAGACTTGCGGGATTGTCTCCAGCAGGAGTTCTCGTCGAAATCATGAATGAGGACGGAAGCATGGCGAGGTTACCAGACCTCGTGGAAGTAGCTAAGCGTTTCAATCTTAAGTTGGTTTCGATCAAAGATTTGATTGCCTACAGGTTGAAAAATGAAAGCTTGATTAAAAGAGAAATTGGTGTAGAATTGCCTACCACCCTAGGAGATTTTGATTTGATTGCATTCAGACAAACCAATACGGATGATATGCACCTTGCATTGATCAAAGGTTCATGGACGATTGATGAACCCATCATGGTCCGAGTTCATTCATCCTGCGTTACAGGTGATATTTTTGGAAGCTGCAGGTGTGACTGCGGTCCTCAGCTTCATAAGGCCATGGCAATGGTCGAAAAGGAAGGAAAGGGAGTTGTCCTATATATGAATCAGGAAGGAAGAGGAATTGGTTTGCTGAACAAACTCAAAGCATACAAACTCCAGGAACAAGGAATGGATACTGTACAGGCCAATCTTGCCCTTGGACTTCCGATGGATAAAAGGGACTACGGTGTAGGAGCGCAGATACTAAGGGATTTGGGTGTGAGTAAAATCAGATTGATATCAAACAACCCTACAAAAAGGGTCGGCCTGAATGGATATGGACTGGAAATAGTAGATCAAATACCTATTGAGATATCACCAAACCCCCATAACGAAAAGTACCTTACTACTAAGCGTGACAAGATGGGGCATACCATTCTTAAGAATGCCAAATAATGGACCTAATTGTTGGTCTGAAATTCGATATTCTGCCTAACAAAACATAAATTGTATCAACCAATTCAATCTAGGTTGCGTTATTCATTAGAACCCAATAACAGAATGAGATGAGATACATACAACTTACATTAGTTTTCTTATTTCTTGTCAATCTCTATGGATTTGCCCAGAGTGGTCAATTTCCTTCACAGCTATGGCACAAGGGACAGATTAACACCACCAACGGGCAGGTTTTTCAGGGAAGTTTGAAATATGATTTAGAAAATAACCTTGTACAGCTTCAAAATAGCGGAATTGAAACCTTCGGGGCTTCCAATGTTGTCCAATTTGAAATATTTGATGAGCAATATGGAGGAATAAGGACTTTCTATTCATTGCCATTTTCTCTTACCGGAGAATACGAAACCCCGATTTTCTTCGAAATCTTGACAGAAGGAAATAACATCGTGCTCTTGTGCAGGGAGTATGTTACCACTGATAACAGGGGTATGGGGATGTATGCCCCCATGGCCATGAACCCGATATGGGGACCTCCGATGTCCGGAGCTTACAAACTTGCTTTTAATTTTTATTTTCTCAAGGATGGAAAAATCCAGAAATACTCCCAAAAGAAAAAAGAACTTTTGGACATTCTCTATGACAGGTCAGATGAGGTGGAACTATACATGAGAAAGAACAGGTTGACCCATGACCAGCGTGGAGATTTGCTCCGCATCACCGCATATTACAATCAAATTAGATAATTTTTATGTCAACAAAACCATTGATTTTGGTTTCCAATGATGATGGAATCACTTCAAAAGGCATCAGGGTATTGGTAAATGTTATGAAAACATTAGGGGACGTAGTGGTGGTAGCACCCGACAGCCCCCAATCCGGAATGGGCCACGCAATTACTATTGGTGAAACCCTCAGGCTTTACGAAGAAGATATTTTCGAAGATGTAGTAGCTTACAAATCCAGTGGAACACCGGCAGATTGTGTCAAACTTGCAAAGCACCATGTAATGAAGGACCGGCAGCCGGATCTGGTTGTAAGTGGAATCAATCATGGCAGCAATACTTCGATTTCTGTTTTATATTCCGGAACTATGTCAGCAGCTATTGAAGGAGCAATGGAAGGACTTCCCTCCATAGGTTTTAGTCTGTGCGATTATTCTTCCAAAGCTGATTTTAGCCATATTGAAGAGTATGTATATAAGATTGCCAAACAGGTATTAGAAAACGGCATTGCCAAGGGAGTCGCTTTGAATGTTAATTTTCCTCCGAAAAGAAACGAATCGATCCGTGGCGTAAAAGTTTGCAGGCAGGCCCACGCCAAGTGGCAAGAGCAATTTGACGAAAGATATGATCCAAATGGAAGGAAATACTTCTGGATGGCAGGCAACTTTGTAAACTTTGACAAAGGTGAGGACAACGATGAATGGGCGATTGCAAATAACTTTGTATCCATCGTTCCCTGCCAATACGATCTCACCGCCCACCACGCGATCAGTCAGATCAATGCAGATTGGAATTGGGATGATCTAAAGTAATCAAAAGGAGGAAAATTTTCCTCCTTTTGATTTTTGAATATTATAACCAATGTTTCAATAACGCTTCACTTTCTAGCCAAAGCCTGTCTCTCATTTTTTCGGAATTTGCTTCAGTTGAGGGTTTGACAGGTTTACTTTTCTTGAAGTAATATCCATTTTTTAGAGAATCGATTTTGGTTTTGGCCAGATAGATAGTCGTTTTGGCTCCATCTGCTGCAGTGATCATAAATGGCGCTGCAAGCTTCCAAAAAAAACCAAAAATCCCTGCGGTCTCTTTCCCGAAATTGGTTTTGACTACTCCGGGATGAAGTGAAAATGCATTCAGGCCTTTCTCTCCAAATTTTTCAGCAAGGGATTTTATAAACAATATATTGAAAAGTTTCACGTTGGCGTACGATGTAAACGAGCTGAATTTTTTCTGCTTATAGTTCAAATCATTAAAATCCACTTTTGCGGCACGATGAGCTTCCGAACTTACATTGATTACTTTTGGACTTCCTGAAGTCAATAGCAGTGGCATAAGGTGGTGTGTCAACAGAAAATGACCCAAATGATTGGCAGCGAGACTCATTTCAAAACCATCTTTGGTGATCTCCTTATTTTGAAAAATCCCGCCGGCATTGTTGATCAATACATCCAAATTAGAAGTTTTCTCTTTTATGATTTTAGCCGCTGCGACTACTGATTCCATGTCAGTCAAATCGCAATATATAAATTTGACTTTTTTTTGATCTTGAATGGTGAGGGTCTCGATAAGCTTCTTTGCTTTAGCCTCATTCCTCGCGATCATAAAGACTTCTTTGAAATGTGGTGTGAGTTTGGAGAAAGCAACGGCTCCGATTCCGGAGGTAGGCCCTGTGATGGCGAGTTTCATAAGAGTTAGGTTTGTTTTAAAACATAAAACTCCCAATATGGTTCAAGAAACTAATTTTCACCACCCATGATTTTTACGTGTCCCAAGTAAAAAATTTGTATTTTTAGCCGCGTGATTTTTGTTAAATCACTTTAACAGAAACTTGAAACCTTCCTAATTCCTGATAAGTGTTGGGGACAAGGAAGTTACAAGAAACCTGCTTAATCATCGATCGGAATCGCCTTTACAAAGTGGAAGAGAAAAAGCCATTTATTGACATTGATCAAGTATTCAAATCCAAGAATGCGAGCTTACACCGTTGGCTGCCAAGCTTTGTGATCAATTATGTCAAAAGAGTTGTACATGAGAATGAGATCAATAAAGTCATGGCCAATATCGGACACCTTCATGGGCTTGAGTTTGTCAATGCTTTGATCGGTGAATTTGGGGTAGAGGTGACACTGACAGGTGCAGAAAATATACCTTTGGACCGACCAGTCATCTTTGCCTCTAACCATCCCCTGGGTGGTATGGACGGTATAGCTTTTATGTTTGCTTTGGGTAAATACAGGAGCGACTTGAGGTTTTTGGTCAATGACATTTTGACCAATATCATAAACTTTGAGCCGCTATTTGTTCCTGTTAATAAACTTGGATCCAATAGCAGGGATGTTTCCAAATTGATCGAGGAAACCTATGCCGGTGATTATGCGGTTTTGGTTTTTCCTGCAGGATTGGTTTCCAGAAAGCAGGAAATCGGTATCAAGGACCTAGAGTGGAAAAAAAGTTTCATCAGCAAATCAAAGAAATATAAAAAGGACATTGTTCCGGTATATATAGAAGGTAGAAATTCAAATTTCTTCTATAACTTCGCCAATCTCCGAAAGCGGATCGGCATCAAGACCAATATTGAAATGTTATATCTGCCTGACGAAATGTTTTCTCAAAGAGGTAAAAAAGTGATTATCCATGTAGGAAAACCGATTCCTTACAGTTATTTTGATAAGTCAAAAAGTGAAAACGAATGGGCCGAGGAAGTAAAGCAGATTGTTTATAGAATGGCCTAAATGATAGAGTTATGCAAGCGGTAATCCCGGCAATTAGTAGAGAATTGATTAAAAAGGAACTTACTTCCGATCGGTTTTTGCGTTATTCCAATAACGGTAACAACTTGATTTATTTGATCAACCACCACAATTCACCCAATATTATGCGGGAAATTGGAAGGTTGAGGGAATTGACTTTTAGGGCGGCCGGAGGAGGGACAGGACTTTCACTTGACATTGATGACAATGACATTATTCCCAACTGTTACCAGCAACTCATTACCTGGAATCCGGAAGATGAAGAGATTGTAGCAGGATATAGGTTAATTAAATGCAAAGAAGCAGGAAAAGACGACAAGGGGAATATCAACCTGTCGACTGCACATTTATTTTCTTTTTCTGATAAATTTCTGACAGAATACATACCCTACACTATTGAGTTGGGGAGGTCTTTTGTTCAGCCCCAATACCAACCAAGCCTGGATAATAGAAAGGGAATTTTTTCTTTAGACAATCTTTGGGACGGTCTTGGCGCTGTAGTGAAACTCAACCCCGAAATCAAATATCTCTTTGGGAAAGTGACGATGTACCCACATTACAACAGAGAGGCGAGGGATTTTTTATTGTTTTTTCTCCAATATTACTTTCCTGATCGTGAAATTCTGGTAAGGCCATATGAAGAATTGCGCCTCACTTTTGAGACAGATATTTCGGGATTCTCAGGCATGCTGGAAGGCTTGGATTATAAGGAAGGATATAAAGTGCTCAACAGCAGGGTAAGAGCCCTAGGGGAAAATATCCCTCCTTTGATCAATACCTACATGAACCTGTCCCCGACGATGAAATCATTTGGCACGGCAATGAACGATGAGTTTGGTGCTGTGGAAGAAACAGGGATTCTGATCACTTTAGAAGACATATACGAAAGTAAAAAACAAAGACATATCGAGACTTTTGAAAGAGATAAGGTTTTGGGAAGTAGAGATTAACAATATGAAAAAGACCGTTATAATTGGAGCGTCAACAAACTCTTCCCGATACGCTTATTTAGCAGCTGGCATGTTTGCCGAGAGGGATTTATCCTTCGTGCCTGTAGGAATCAAAACCGGCGTTTTGTTCGGAAATGATATTTTGAATATCAAACAAAAGCCCGAGATCAAGGATGTTGATACAGTTACGCTTTACCTTGGTCCCCAAAATCAAACGGAATGGTATGATTACATTATTTCCCTGAAGCCAAAAAGAATCATTTTTAACCCTGGGACGGAGAATCGTGTCTTTGAAAAACTTGCCAATGATAACGGTATTGAAACACTAGAGGCTTGTACTTTGGTTTTATTGAGTACCGGTCAATATTGATTTTTTCTTTTATCCAAAAATAAATTCATGTACCAAATATGTGGGGCTGAAATCAATGAAACCATGATAAAGAAAAGCAGGGTCAATTGATCAACCGCCATAACAGTATAAAAAAATAATAAGACCAAGCCTATTCCAGCCAAACTCATCAAGGTAAAAGGCAATAGTTTTTGAATGAAATTTTTGATTTTTTGATCTTCAAGGTAATCTTTAAGCGCCTCAAATTCCTCAGCCATACTTGGCAAGGAATGCCAAAATCCAAAGTAAATGATAAATCCCAAAAGAAGTGGTAAATAAAATAAAAATAGACCCAGGAGGCTGATTTCTAATAAGAGCCATAAAGCTTTGGTATGGAAATTAGCCAAAATAAGGACAGCGGAAAGGGTAAATGTTCCAAGGATCACAAATATTCCATATGAGTTTAAATAGCTTACATCCGTGATATTGGACAATATAGAAGTGGTATAGCCAAAGTCTCCCCAAAGAATTGCACTAAGAAAAAATGAACCTAATGAAAGGTAGGTCAAGCGATCATATTTTTCCAACCTCAGTTTGATAAAATGACTTTGGCCAAAGTGATAAGCTGACATCAATAAAAAGGCAATCAAAGCCAAGATTGGGAAAATAAGCCAAATAGCCAGGTATGCGAGGATGATTGCAAGGTATTTGAGTATGAATCTGATCAGGTTTTTTCTATCTGTGATCGGATTGAGCAGGAGGTGGTCAATTGCTCCATGTGGGATTCCGATGGTGATCAAGATGATTGCAAAACAAAGCCATTGATAGACCTCATTTCCTTCGAAAAACAGGAGGTAAGTCAATCCTATAGCTGTCCCCAACAATTTGCCTGCCGTCTCAATGTTTTTCATAATTCAACAGGGATTTTATGAAAACGGAATAATTCATCCGTGACAGCAACTTAATTTCTTCCCAAAGACTTGTTTCCTCATGAAGAAATTTTAACACCAGCTTGGCTTGGTTTTTAGCAAACATCTTCCGGAATATGTCGGGCAATGAAGCAGGCCATTTCACAGCAATGTTTAAAATAATATTGTCATAAAAGCCAAACCTTTTTTTTCTGTCCCATATTCTGGAACTCACTTTGCCGGTAAAACTTAACTCACTGACAATTGATCTACAATGTTTTTGGATATCATAAAAAGTATAACCTGTGGATGGTTTGGAGCAACCAGCCAAAGTTCCAAGATGGATGATATTTGGGTCAGTGGGTGGAGGAAATCCTAACGTTGACATTGGAATACTGCCCGATTCTTTGAAATGGATTTGATAATCAGTCAGGCCAAGTTCATTTTCCAAATATTCTGAAAGCTTTGACTCCATCACCTTCATGTCAATCTCATTTTTGGTGTAGAGGGTGTATTCTATTAAAGCGTGTTTCGCAGTGTAAGGTAGGATGTAAAAGAAATCCGTTTTGCGTTTTTGATCCGAAACAAAGTGCATCAAGGAGACAGCACTTGGATCAAAACTTTCTTGATTGCTAGAAACATTCCATCCCACAAATACTTGCTTTAAAATCGGAGATTCATTTAGATAGGAAGACATCGGTATACTGTTAAACAGCAATTCAGACCTGAATATCCCTGAATTGGAAGTCTTCACTTGCACAATACTTTTTCCTGAACTTTGGATTTGTTCTACACTGTCTTTCAGAAATGAGACATTTGGATGCTTTTTAATTTTGTCAATCACTTCCTTATAAAAATCTGAGGATTTAATATGGAAGTATTTGAGATCCTCGAGATAAGCGGAAACTGATTCTTTTGATTCAGCAATTTTGATAGTATCCCAAAAAATTAAAGGGCTGTTTTTTGGATGGATTTCAAAAGGTTTTTCTGCCCAGTAGCACCATGTACGATCATTTTCAGTTTTGGATGAATTGTCAATAAGTAAGATCTTTTTGTCCTTGAGAGGACTATCAAGCAAATAATAAATCAAACTTAAACCTGCGCATCCAAGTCCTGTAATGATATAATCGTAGGTTACCATAGGTCTTTTTGGGTTGGAAAAAAAAGACCTCTCCAATTTGGGAGAGGTCTTTTTCAGAATTTATGCGTGTTGTACTTTTTTATTTTTGTTTGTCTCAGAAATGGCTACTGAATAGATCACCAAACCGAAACCGATTTTGTTGACAGCATCAGCCACATTGTAAAACAAATCAATGCTACTAACTTCAAATGCACCCGACAATAGATTTCCCGGCAATACCATGTAACCCAAAGGATAGATTGACCAGCCTAGAGTGATGAATATTTTCAAAAGGAACATTGCTCTTCCTAAAGCAGGGCTGTCGGAACTTTTCGCCAATTTAGCAACGTCACCTGCAAACACTTCATATACAATGTATAAGTAACCGATCGTTGAAATAATTCCCCACATCACATTACTCTCAATACCTGAAGTCTCTCCGATATACCCTGCTATCAGCATCAATAAAGACGCAAGAATCAGTTTGGTAAGGGTACTGGTCTTTGCACCAAAAGGTTTGGTGAGTAAATAAAATTCAACACACATCAATGGAACTGTCAAGGTCCAATCGACATATCTGAATGCTGTTGGGCTTTGCCCAGTCTGTAAATAAAAATCTCTCATGTAATAGTAATGTACTGCTGCAATCCCGGTGATTAGACCAGAAACTAATAAAGATGTTTTCCACTTGTCGCTCACAGAATTTCTTTCTACGAAAAAGAAAACTGCTGATGCAAACATAGCCATATACCCCATGAAAAAGGTTATGGCTACGGGGTCACTGTTGATGATCTTATCGAGACCAATCAATTCTGCTGCTAATAGGGTGTTCATAGTTTTGTTATTTTAGTTAGTATGGATTTGAATAATGTTGAAAGGGTGAGATCTCCCGTGTTTAAGTCAAACATCGTAATATTTGTTTAACATAAACAGATAAATATTAAACAATTGTAAATAAAATGTTAAAAAAAAGGTATGAACATCCTAAAAATGTCTAAAATACAAATTTTAATTATTCTGCTTTAGGGATTATATACCATAAGAAATCTTGGACTTTGGCAAATTTGTAGAATCGAATTAAAATGATCGTACTAGCCTTTTTTAAGGTAAAATTTGGGTAGGCGCTCTCGATTTTTTTGTGTATAATTACGGGTTAATTAAAGAATGAAAAAATCTCTTTTTTTTAATGAAAAAAGGCATTTTAACCAAGTTATGAGCGAAAAAAAAGAAGGAAATCAACAGGATTATTCAGCAGATAATATCCAGGTTTTAGAAGGTTTAGAAGCAGTTAGAAAAAGACCTGCTATGTACATCGGTGACATTGGAGTCAAAGGACTTCATCACCTTATTTGGGAAGTAGTAGATAACTCCATTGACGAGGCCCTAGCCGGACATTGCGACGCCATTCACGTCGCCGTCAATGTTGACAATTCTGTCACTGTGGAAGATAATGGTCGGGGGATTCCGACGGATATGCACCACAAAGAAAAAAAATCCGCCCTTGAAGTCGTCATGACGGTCCTTCACGCAGGAGGAAAGTTTGATAAGGATACATACAAAGTATCAGGTGGCCTTCATGGTGTAGGTGTTTCCTGCGTGAATGCCCTTTCAACAGATTTAAAAGCAACTGTTCACAGAAATGGGAAGGTTTATGAGCAAGAATATAAAATTGGTGTTCCTCAATATCCCGTAAGGGAGATTGGAGTCACTGATAAAAGAGGCACAACCATTCACTTCAAACCTGACGACTCCATTTTTACCCATACGGAGTTTAAGTATGAAACCATCGCCACGAGATTAAGGGAAATGTCTTTCTTGAATGCCGGAATCAGGTTATTCTTAAAAGATTACAGGGAATTGGAAGACGATGGGTCACCAAGATCCGACGAATTCTTTTCGGAAGGTGGTTTGGTAGAATTTGTCCAATACCTCGATGCCTCCAAAGAAAAAATCATTGAATATCCTATTTACATAGAATCTGAAAAAGGAAATGTGCCGGTTCAGGTAGCTATGAGTTACAACTCATCCTATTCTGAAAATGTCGTTTCTTATGTCAATACCATCAATACTTATGAAGGTGGAACGCACGTTTCCGGTTTTAGAATGGCGTTGACAAGAACACTCAAAAGCTATGCGGATAAATCTGGGATGCTTGAAAAGTTAAAGCTTGAAGTTTCGGGTGATGACTTCCGCGAAGGTTTGACAGCTGTGATTTCAGTAAAAGTACAAGAACCGCAGTTTGAAGGGCAGACAAAAACAAAACTCGGAAATTCCGATGTACAGGGAGCTGTGAACAGTGCTGTTTCGGAAACTTTGCAGTCGTGGCTGGAGGAACATCCAAAAGAAGCCAAGATTATTGTCGGCAAAGTAGTGCTTGCCGCGCAGGCAAGACACGCGGCTCGTAAGGCACGTGAAATGGTACAGCGTAAAAATGTCCTTGGAGGAGGAGGTCTTCCGGGTAAACTAGCCGATTGTGCCAACTCCGATCCAACTGTATGTGAACTTTATCTTGTCGAAGGGGACTCTGCCGGTGGATCTGCAAAGCAGGGACGAGACAGAGATTTTCAGGCTATTCTCCCGCTCAAAGGTAAAATTCTAAATGTAGAAAAAGCCCACGAGCATAAGATATACGACAACGAAGAAATAAAAAATATCCTGACTGCGCTAGGAGTAAGATTTGGGACTGTCAATGATGACAAGGGACTGGATATGTCATCCTTGAGATACCATAAGATCGTCATCATGACGGATGCTGATATTGACGGATCTCACATCAGGACCTTGATCTTGACCTTGTTTTTCAGATATATGCGTCCTTTGATAGAAAATGGCTATGTATATATTGCCCAGCCACCACTTTATTTGTTGAAGAAAGGCAAAGACGAAAGGTATTGTTGGAATGAAGAAGAAAGAAAAAGACTGACCCGTGAAATGGCCGGTGAAGGGAAAGAGGAAAGTGTCAATATCCAGCGATACAAAGGTCTGGGTGAAATGAATCCAGAGCAGCTTTGGAATACCACCATGGATCCGAATACAAGAACTTTGAAGCAGGTGACCATAGAATCAGCCGCAGAAGCCGACCATTTATTTTCCATGTTGATGGGGGATGAGGTAGCGCCGAGACGGGAGTTCATTGAGAAAAATGCGAAATACGCCAAGATAGACACCTAATTTTCAAGAATTCGATTGAAAAAGGGCCTTAAGCCCTTTTTTTTTGTTTATTAAAGATTAATTAACCCTTTGGGGAAAAATGAATTCCATAGATTATTAGATTTGTATCATACAGCATATTATCATGAGAGTAACTTCTAAAGATAAATTTGAAAACATCATTGTAAGCAGTGATCTGATCAGTAGAGACCTGAGTTGGATGAAATTTAACGACCGGGTCCTAGATCAATCCAAGAAAAAGAGCCGGTGTATTTTTGAGAAATTGAAATTTTTGGCCATTACAGCATCCAATCTGGATGAGTTTTTTATGATTAGAATAGGTTCATTGTATAATTACCTGGATTATGACAAAGAAAGGGTCGATTATTCTGGTTTGAGAGAGGAACCATTCAAAATGAAGCTGATGCTGGAATGTCAGGAATTCCATAGACGACAGCAGGAACACTTTCTCAGAGAACTTCTTCCCAAGATGTCAGAAGATGGTTTTAGCCTGAGTAATGTAAAAAACCTTGAACCCGAAGAGCAGGAATATATCAAGTCGTATTTCCTAAAGGCAGTATACCCCATGCTGACTCCCATGGTTTTTGATGGATATCGGACCTTTCCGATTTTGATGAATAAGCTCCTGATTTTTGGGGTGGTCACTTTGGCGCCGGGTGACAAAAAAGATAACAGAAAACTTTCTTTTGTTCAGATTCCAGCCAATATCCCACGTTTTTTTGAGATCGAAAGAGAAGATATGGTTGTTTACGTTCCCATAGAGGAAGTCATCCGTGAGAATATCATCTCCTTGTTTCGTAATGTAAATATTGAGTCCATCAACCTATTTAGGATTACCCGAAATGGGGATTTTACTTTGGAAGAAAGTGAGGACATGGATGCGAACTTTCTGGAAGAAGTCAAAAGGAAACTGAATGAGCGCAAGACAGGTAGGGTCGTCAGGATCGAAATCGAGGAGGGATACAGCCGTTGGATGGTAAGTTTGCTGAAAGAGCGATGGAATATTGGAGATGACAGTATCTTCAAAGTGGAGCGAGCGAGCATGCTGGATTTTACAGGACTTTGGCAAGTGATAGGCAACAGACGTTTCAAAGACAAATTACCGCAGATACCTGCACCTGTTCCCCCACTTTCTTATCCTGAGGAGGGATCAGAAGATATATTTCAAGTTCTTAAAGAACGCGATATCCTTTTGCATCACCCTTATAACAACATTGATCCGATTCTTGAACTGATTGAAAAAGCCGTAGATGATCCTTCTGTAATGGCCATCAAAATGACCATTTACAGGTTGGCCAAAGAAAGCCGAATTACGAAAGCATTGCTGAGGGCTGCTGAAAATGGGAAGCACGTATCCGTTCTCTTTGAAGTAAAAGCGAGGTTTGATGAAGAAAATAATATCCGAGAGGCCAAAAAACTTCAAAAGGCAGGTTGTTTTGTGATATATGGCATCAGTAACGTGAAAACCCACACCAAACTCCTATTGATCGTCAAAAAGGATGAAAACAGGGTAACTAGATTCATCCACCTTGGAACCGGAAATTACAATGAGGAAACCGCAAGGCTATATACGGACATCGGACTATTGACAACCAATGAAACTTTGGCAAATGACGTTTCAGAGTTTTTCAACGTCATCACCGGTCATTCAATGCCTTCCACTTATCAGAATCTGATCACGGCACCGAGGGATATGAGGAATCAGTTGATTGAATTTATAGAGCAGGAGGCCAGCAATTCCAGGTCAGGGCTGCCTTCAGGCGTCTTCATCAAAGTCAATTCATTGGAAGATTCTGAAATCATTTATGCTTTGTATAGGGCATCTCAGTCAGGTGTTCCTGTCAAGCTGATCATTAGAGGAATATGCTGCCTGCGTCCCGGGAGAACAGGATTGAGTGAAAATATCCAGGTTTTATCCTTGGTGGGAGATTTTTTGGAGCATTCAAGGATTTACCATTTTCACAATAATGGTCAAACAAGAACTTACGCTGGAAGTGCCGATATGATGGTAAGAAGCTTTGATAAAAGACTCGAGTCCCTCTTCAGGGTGCAGGATCCCTTCCTTGAAAAGCAGCTGATGAACATTATTGCTTTCAACTTAAGAGACAATGTAAACTCATACATCATGCAGGAGGATGGGAATTATTTACCTAAAATTGCCCATGACGGAGAAGTGGAATTTAATGTTCACAAGGAATTCTTTAAACTTAATGCTGAAAATATCAGACAAGTCAAATTGATAGGCTAGATTCTATATAATTCCCAAAAACAAAAGGCTGTGATTTCACAGCCTTTTGTTTTTATTTTTTCTGTATAATACCTGCATCAGGCCATCTTTAAGCCCCACATCCGGTACTATCATTTTTTTGGAGGATGCTGCAGACATCGCTGCAAGGTAAATTTTGGAAGCTGGAATAATCACATCTGCCCTGTCAGGATTGAGGTTTAGTTTGTTGATCCTTTCTTCGTAAGTAAAGGATTCTAGGTAGGCTTGTACTTCTTTGATCTTTTCGATACTTAAGGCCCTCACATTTTTTCTTGGACTGGTGAGATCCAAAATTTTACTGATATTGCCTCCGGTGCCAATACTGGTGATGTTGTCCTGTTTTGTCACATGATCGGTGATGAATTTGTTCATGCTTCTCCAAACGGATAACGGGATGCTATCATCCAAGGCACGGACAGAACCGATTTTAAAAGACTTGGTAGCGATTTTTTCTTGGTTGATGTAGATATTCAATTCGGTACTTCCTCCCCCGACGTCAATGTGGAGGTATGATTTTTCATCAATGTATCCACCGAGGGCCATGTTGATCAATTCGGCTTCATGGTTTCCATCTATGATGTTGATTTTCATGCCAATCTCTTCCCTGACTTCCTCGCAGATTTCCCTTCCATTCACGGATTCTCTCATCGCTGAAGTAGCGCATACCATGTAGTCGTCGACTTCATAAAGGTCAATAAGGAGTTTGAAGGCCTTCATCAATTTGATAAATTTCTTCCGGTTTATGTCTGAGATTTTTTGAGTATGAAAAACATCAAGCCCTAGCCGTAATGGAAATCGCAGGTATTCTAATTTTTTGAAATTGGTTTTACCTTCGTAGTGGGTCACATTGGTGATTTGCAACCTGATGGCATTGGAACCTATATCAACTGCGGCTAATTTCAATATCCTTTTTTTTTATTATGTTTTGAAATTTGAAACAACCCATTCAGGAATCTGCGAATAACTTGTGAATCAAAAATACAATCTCAATATTGATTACAAATAATTTTTAGATAAGGTTCTTCGCTTTTGTCCAAAAAAACGTTGGGAGAAGAACTACATCTTCTGATAGTAATGTTCCTTAAGCCTTTTCTTCACTTTGATAAAACTGTAGATTCCCAAAACCAGCGTTCCTAGACTTAGTGCAAATGCCACCCAACCAAGGTGTCGGACATGATCCAAAGCATTCACTTCCATCAAAGCAGTGCCGCTGACCAAAAAATATAAGGATGTTCGGATGAAGGATAGCAAGGTACGGTCATTGGCAAGGTAGGTCCTTTGTCTGGCTAAATAGTCCCTTACGATTAAATCCTGTTCTGATAAATTCTCTTTTTCCATAGAAGTTCATTTCTTGTCAGGTACAAAGAAAACTTATTTTCAGCTTAAATTTTGGTGATTTAAGATACATGATGAGTAATCCTTGATAATTGTTAAAAGAAATTGCAGTTTTTTTACTTTTGGTTTTTGAATAAAATTGTCAAGAATGGACATAAATTGCGCACCAATCCGATTAAAATGATGAATACAATAAGGCCTGATTTTGATGATATCTACATGGAGTTGGCGGTCAACTTGGCCAAAAGATCGCATTGCATCAAAAAGCATGTCGGCGCGGTTTTGACAAAAGATACCCGGATCATTTCGATTGGGTACAACGGACCTCCGGCCGGGACGCATAATTGTGACGAGGAATTTCCCGAGACAGGTTGTGCCAGAGACAGCAAAGGTAGCTGCACGCTCGCTTTACATGCCGAGCAAAATGCAATTCTCTATGCCGTCAAAAATAGTACTTCGGTAGATGGATCCACGCTTTATGTGACTTTGGCACCCTGTCTTGCCTGTGCAAGAATCATCTTTTCAATGGGAATCGTCAAAGTGGTATACATGTTTTCTTATGCGGAATACAAGGGTTTACCTTTTGATGAAGGCCTTGAGTTTTTGAAAAAGTTTGGTGTTGAAGTTTTCAAATATGAAAAAGAAGTCATATTTGAAGATCCGCTGATTTAGAGAAAATTGACCTCGGGATGAAGGATAATGTGAAACTTTTCCTGAACAGAATCTTGGATTTTTTTACTTAGGTCTTTGATTTCGATTCCATCGCCGCCGCCATAATTAATCAATACCAATGGCTGAAATTGATGAACGCCTATGTTTCCGAATCTTTTTCCTTTCCATCCGGCTTGTTCAATGAGCCATGCAGCAGGGATTTTGATACCGTCTTCATTTGGAAATCCCGGGACATTTGGAAATTCTGATTTTATTTTTTCAAATGACAAGACTGAAACTGTTGGGTTTTTGAAAAAACTTCCAGCATTTCCGATGATGGCAGGATCTGGCAATTTGCTCCGTCTGATCTCTATAACGGCATCGCTGATGTCCTTGATGGTTGGGGATTGAATCCCCTTTTCCGCCAATGTCTGTCTAATTGCCCCATATTCGGCATTTATGTGGGATGTTTTAGATAAGCGGAAGACGACATGGGTGATGACAAAACGGTCCTTTAATTCATGTTTGAATACACTTTCACGATAACCAAACTCACATTCCTCCGATGAAAATGTCCTAAGTTTTAAAGTATTTCTGTCAATAGCTTCCAAATGGTCAAAGACTTCTTTGATTTCAACGCCGTAAGCACCGATATTTTGCATAGGGGAGGCGCCTACCGTACCTGGGATCAAAGATAAATTTTCCACCCCGGCATAATTGTTTTGGATGCAATGCATTACAAAGTCGTGCCAGTTTTCTCCCGCACCAACTTTGACCAATACATCTTTATCACTTTCTCCAACCAAATCAAATCCCTTGATTTCTATTTTTAATACCAAAGCCTCAATGTTTCTTGTCAAAAGAATGTTGCTGCCACCTCCCAAAATAAAAAGTGGAAGATCCATTTCTTTTGCCTTTAGGAGGAGCTGGTTTACTTCTTCAGTAGTTTTTGCGATAGCAAAAAATCTCGCATTTTTATCAATTCCAAAAGTGTTGAAGGGCAATAGAGAAATGTTTTCTTGTATATTCATGGCTTTGATCCGTACCTGCGAATTAAACAAGAATTTGGTCAAATAGAAAGAATACAGCCCTTTTAGAATCTATTTATATGAAAGAAATGGTCATCAATGGGGTCAAAGTTAGCCCCGGACAATCGATGAATATTGACATTGCAATTGCGAGGTTACCCACACATACTTTAATTGACCTGCCTATTTTTATCAATCGGGCCAAAGAAGACGGTCCGGTAGTTTTGATTTCGGGTGGAGTCCACGGAGATGAGATCAATGGTATCGTGGCTGTGAGGCGGATGCTTGAAGAAAAACTGATTTCCCTCATAAAAGGAACAGTAATTTTTATGCCTTTAGTAAATGTTTATGGGTTTTTGAGCAGTTCAAGGACATTTCCTGATGGAAGAGACCTCAACAGGAGTTTTCCTGGAAATAAAAAAGGTTCGTTGGCCTCTCAGATTGCCTTCATTCTAACCAATGAAATAATCCCACTAATTGACTACGGCATAGATTTTCATACTGGCGGAAGAATGCTCTCCAATTATCCACAAATAAGGGTAGATTATAAAGACAAAAAAGGAGTGGAGCTTGCCACTGCATTTGGTACGCATTATATTTTAAATTCACCTCATATCGATAAATCTTTCAGAAAAGAAGCCTATAAGCGCCGGAAACACATTTTGGTATATGAAGGCGGTGAATCCATGCGTTTGGATGAATATGCCGTAGATGAAGCACTTTTAGGCACGCAAAGAATGTTGATCCATTTGGGAATGATGAAAGGTTCCATTCCACCAAAGCCTACCATCTTGATTTCAGAAAGCTCATGGGTAAGAGCAAAAGTTTCCGGCATTTTTACTTCCACAGTCAAATTGGGTGAGGCGGTGAGAAAAGGACAGATTCTAGCTAAAATTACAGACCCATACGGACAGGTAAAAGTTCCGGTAAAGGCCCTGCACAATGGCCATGTCGTTGGCCTAAATAATAATCCGGTTGTCAACTCAGGGGACGCTTTGGTGCATGTGGGGAGAGTTTAAGATTGAAAAAATGCTCCCCATCAATAGGATATTTTTATTTGGTTATAATTGTTTTCTGAAATTTCCTAATCTTCAATTAGAGGTCTGATTTGTCAATCCTTACAAAATTGAGATAAAGTTTGGTAGAAAAAATTCTCCTTCTGTTATCTCCACTACCTCTCTTCTGTTAAGATCACCTGTTGCTGAGAGGTCAAAAATGACAGCTTCAAAATTTCCTTTTGAATTTTCATTTGAAAATTCGGTGAAAGAGAAAAATACATTGTCATTTGCTCCAGGATTACTGCTTTTTAAAAGAGATGCCCCGTATTCCTTCCCGTTTTCATCAAAATAGAAGAAAAGTATAGAAGGGTTTTCGACACCACCTATTATAATCGGAGCCTGCATCTGATAAGTATTTCCAACGACAATTGAAGTCGGACTTCGGTAGGACATTACGATGGTGTTTTTGAGTGGATCTGTTCCTGACACCATGGTAAATAAAGTCCGTCTGTTAGTAGATCCTTGGTCTTGGGTAAAAAATATGCTGGCGTCATCACTGGCTTTGAATTCCTTTTGCACGCCATTGACCTTAAATTTGTAATAATATTCAGGTTTAGGAACTTCGTCCTTTCCACAGGAAGTAAGAATAAGAATAGAAAAAGAAAAAATTATCAGGGTAAGGAAATTCTTCATAGTAGGATAAGGTTTTTTGGAATAACGGAAATTTTTCCCGGGAGGATGTTTTGTAAGTGACAAAAATAGGGTAAAAATTAAATTAATGATACCAGGCTAGCCAAGAGCTTGGATTTATTAAATTGTACAGCTAATCATAAAAAATTAAAAAGGCCACCCTGGATAGCAGGATGACCTTTTTGGAACACTCATGTTTTAGCCAGATCAGCTAAAAAACTTTTTTAAACCTTCGATTTTTCCTTCTAAAGATGCTTCCACAGCTTTGTAGGCTTCTCTGTTTGGAAGTGGCTCATTTACCGAGAAATAATATTTGATTTTAGGTTCGGTACCAGAGGGCCTTGCCGAGATCTTGCTCCCGTCTTCCAAATAGAATTGAATGACATTCGATTTATCCATTTTTAGTGTGGATTCAGTGCCATTGGCAGTATCATAAACCTTACTTTCCTTGACATCAACCACTTTTACCACCTTGATGCCATTCATCTCTTTTGGTCTGTTGGTTCTAAATCCGGTCATGAGATTTTGGATTTGTTCTGCTCCATCTTTCCCTTTTTTGGTAACAGAGATCAGGGATTCTTTGTAGAACCCAAATTGTGTATAAATTTCAGCCAATACATTTTGAATGGATTTGCCTTGGGTTTTGTAGTAGGCGACTATTTCGGAAACCATCGCACAGGCAGAAACGCCATCTTTGTCTCTTACAAAATCCCCGACAAGGTATCCATAGCTTTCTTCGCCGCCAGCGATAAATTGGTTCTTGCCTTCCAGATTGCGGATGATTTCAGCTATATTTTTGAATCCAGTCAATACTGAGTAACAAGTTACTCCAAAACCTTTGCAGATCTCATCGATAAGCTCTGTGGTTACGATGGTATTCACCATAAATTGATTTCCATCAAGTTTCCCAAGTTCCTTCCATTTGCTCAAAAGGTAATAGGTCAGCAATGCACCGGTTTGATTTCCGTTTAATAAATCATATCCACCTTTCCCATCCGGGACACAAGCTGCGTATCGGTCTCCGTCAGGGTCACAGGCCAAAACAAGTTCAGCACCTGTTTTCTTTCCAAGTTCAATCGCCATGGTCAGTGCTTCGGCCTCTTCAGGATTTGGGTAAATGACAGTAGGAAAAGTGCCGTCCGGCTGTTCCTGTTCTTTAACAATATGGACATTTTCAAATCCAAAAGCCTTCAAAGCCGCAGGTACCATTACACCCGAAGCGCCATGAATCGGAGAGAAAACTATTGGCATGTTTTTCTGTGCCTGGATTTCATTTTTGGAAAGGCTTAGTTTTTTGACCAATTCCATATAGATCTCATCGAAATCCTCCTCAATATATTCGATCAGCTCGTCATTTTTATTCCAATTGACATCATCCATCGAAGTGATCTTCAAGACCTCGTCTATGATGTTTTTGTCATGTGGTGCCACTACCTGACCGCCGTCATCCCAATAGGCCTTGTACCCATTGTATTCTTTTGGATTGTGTGAAGCGGTGACCATGACACCACTTTTGCAACCGAAATGGCGGATAGCAAAAGATAGCATCGGAGTTGGCCGCATTTGTCTGAAATACTTCACTTTAATCCCATTGGCAGTAAAAACATTGGCAGTTGTACTTGCAAAAAGTGTGTTGTTGATCCGACAATCATGGGTAATGGCGACTTTGATGTCTTCGCCGGGAAAGCATTTCAACAAGTAATTTGCCAATCCCTGAGTGGCCATGGCAACGGTATAGACATTCATTCTGTTGGAACCTACACCCATGAGCCCTCTAAGACCTCCTGTTCCAAATTCAAGATCCCTGTAGAAAGAATCAATCAATTCGGTTTTATCAGGTGAATCTAGCAAAGCCTTTATTTCCTTTTTACTCTTTTCGTCAATGTTACTGCTTAGCCAGCTGTTTGCTTTGGCCAAAATCATTGGATCTATTGTTGTCATTTTTGAAAAATTTTGAATGAATTTCTAATTTAAATATTTCAATAAAATTACCTGCATTTCTTATGGAAAAAACAGGAATATAGTGTGGATAGGTTGATAAATTACTTCTTAATACTTTTGTGCCTAGTACATCGTACTTCGTAAATCATACTTCCAACTTCCTTA
>NZ_JAMFLG010000045.1 GCF_023502205.1 Aquiflexum sp. TKW24L
ATAATTCGATCTACCGAGAATTATCCTTAAGTTTGGGATTGTCTGATTATTTCCAATTATATATTGGCAAGGATAAGAGGGTGGAATTACATGCCGATAGCTATCGGCATCCACCCAGCCACCACCGAAGGTCTTAACTACGCCCATGGGGGTTCTTAATTTCAAGTGTTGTGCTGAAGTGCCTGCCCGAAAGCAAAGCCGCCAAACCGTCAGCATAAATAACTCCTAACATGGTCCGCTATTTGCAAGTTAGATTCCTGTTTTCATAGAATATTTTCTGTCTAACTTCATTCAATGCTCCGATCCACTATAAATTTTTTAACTTTTCATTTATAAACCTCTGATCTAAAAACCTGTCCCATGAAAAAAATGCTGTTTCAATGGAGTGAATTGAAAGCAACTTTTTGGTTTGTACCGGTCATTATCATCATTCTTTCCATCCTGCTATCGATAGGTTTGGTGTATTTAGATGGCTTAATTGATATTTCTCAAGATGGAATAGCGAGGCTCTTTTTGGTGAACAGTTCGGATTCAGCACGAACAATTCTATCCACGATATCCGGGGCAATGATGGGCGTAGCAGGTACAGTTTTTTCTATCACTTTAGTTGCCTTGACGCTCGCTTCCTCCCAATTCGGGCCGAGGCTTATCAAAAACTTTATGTATGTCCGACTCAATCAGGTGGTGTTGGGATCGTATGTTTCTACCTACTTGTATTGCCTGCTTGTCTTGAATGCCGTCAAGGCCGGCGATGACTATACCTTCATTCCTTCCATTTCCATTTTGGTGGCAATTGTGGCCGCCATCACCAATATTGTTTTACTGATTGTGTTTATCCACCGCATCGCTACCAGCATTCAGGCGGATCATGTGATCTCTGACATCTCTGACTTTATCTCCAAACAAGTGCAAACTCTTTTCCCTGAAAAAATGGGGGAGGAGAAGGAGTCAGAAGCCAATATGGATATCTCCAAAGTTATTTCAGCTTACTCACAACGTATTTCCATTAAATGCTCAAAAAGCGGTTACCTCCAGTATATCGACGGTGAAAATTTGGTGGAAATTATCAGCAAAAATGATTCATTGCTTGATATATTTCACAGACCTGGTTCACACCTTGTAGAGGGTATTGAAATCGGGACACTGTATACTACAAGCATTTGGGAAGAAGAAGAACTTGAAAAGATTAACAAGCAATTAGTAATCGGGAAAACAAAAACCTCGCAACAAGACCTTGAATATTCTGTCCATCAGATGGTCGAAATTGCTGTCCGCGCACTTTCTCCTGGTGTCAATGATCCCTATACAGCCTTGGCTTGCATTGACAACCTGACAGCAACGATGTCTTACTTGGCACAAGCAAAATTTCCGTCCAAATACCGATATGATGAGGAAGGAAATCTAAGGGTGATTGCTGATGTGATAGATTTTGAAGGAGTTTTGGATGCGGCATTCAACCAGATCCGGCAATTTTCAGAAGGAAGTCCCGCGGTGATCATCAGGTTGATGGAGGCATTGATTACCATCGGTGGATTTACAAATGAAAGGCACAAAAAGGCGGTGGTCAAACATGCCGAAATGGTGTTGAATAACGGCAAGCGTACGATCGAGGAGGAAAATGACCTTCAGGATTTGATCAAAAGGTCAGAGAAGATTTTAAATTAGTTGGTTGAATCAGGTATCAGTATTTTTTCTATAGACGAAACCATGAAAAATTAGTATTTTGGTACTTGTAATCGTAACGGTAAAACGACTTAGTTAGCCTTTGTGAAGACATGTTAGAATGAGTGTTGCTACGATAATTAGCCAAAAATCCAAAACCTCATTTTTTCAATCAATTCCTTATAATTCCTGCAATTTTTCTAACCAAAAAAAATATACCTTATGAAAAACCACATAATAATTCCAATGCTATTTTTCGCAGCTTGCTTAAGCGCTATATCCCAAGAAGATCCCTATAAGTGGATGGAGGAGGTAGAGGGAGATCGGGCCCTAGAATTTGTGAAAAAGCAAAACAAGATCACAGAAGAAAGACTCAGCAGCCAAAAAGAGTACCAGGATATTTTTAACAAAAGTCTGGAGATCTATAATTCACCGGATAGAATAGCTTATCCGACCATCAACGGGGATTTCATCTATAACTTTTGGCAGGACAAAGAGCATGTAAGGGGGATTTGGAGAAGGGCTTCTAAATCAAGCTATGTTTCCGGCAACCCTGATTGGGAAGTGCTTCTGGATTTGGATGAAATGTCCAAAAAGGATAATGTCCAATGGGTTTTTAAAGGAGCTTCGGGCCTGCACCCGACCTATGATTTGTTCCTCGTCAATCTGTCAAAAGGAGGTGGAGACGCGGTTGAGATCAGAGAATTTGATGTTAACAAAAAGGCCTTTGTCAATGATGGTTTTTTTATTGACGAGTCAAAAGGGGGAGCTGATTTTATTGACAGAAACACTTTGATTGTTTACACAGAGTTTGGGGAGAATTCAATGACCACTTCAGGGTATCCAAGACAGGTCAGAATGTGGAAAAGAGGAACCACTCTTCAAGATGCCCTGTTAATTTATGAGGCAGAAGAAACAGATTTGGGCTCATTCGGAGGACAAATCAGAGACGGTTCTGAAAGCTATACGCTCATTACCAAAGCCATAACTATTTTTTCATACCATACCTACCTTTGGTTGAATAATAAACTTGTCAAATTGGATATTCCTGAAGATGCTTCCATTTCAGGATTGTTAAACAATCAAGCGGTTTTGAATCTGAAATCAGACTGGAATGTCAATGGCAAGATTTACGCACAAGGAACATTGATAAGTCTGGATTTGAAGGAACTGATCGATGGGCAAAAAAAGATCCAAGTGATATTCCAACCGGATGAGCAGACAAGTGTGCAGGGTGTAAGTTCAACGAAATCCAAGCTGTTGGTGAATCTACTGACCAACGTTAAAAGCGAATTGTACATCTATTCTTTTGACAATGGAAAATGGGAAAAGGAAAAAGTCAATGCGCCAGACTTGGGGACTATTGGCCTTGCTGCCACTGACGAGCTTTCGGGTGAGTACTTTTTTACATTCACCAACTTCCTTACGCCAACTACGCTATTTATAGCAAATGCCGATGATAATTCATATAAACCCTTTAAATCTTTGCCTGCCTATTTTGACGGAAGTAAATACCAGGTGCAACAATTCCAAGCAAAGTCAAAAGATGGGACGTTGGTTCCCTACTTCGTAGTATCCTCTAAATCAGCCAAGTTAGATGGCACAAATCCGACTTTGCTTTATGCTTATGGAGGATTTGAGGTATCCCAAGTTCCCAATTATTCTGCTACCACAGGAACGGCGTGGTTGGAAAATGGGGGCGTGTATGTCCTTGCCAACATCCGTGGAGGAGGGGAATTTGGTCCAAAATGGCATCAGGCAGGATTAAAGGAAAAAAGACAAAATGTCTATGATGATTTCCACGCCGTGGCAGAAGACCTGATTTCAAGGAAAATCACCTCCAATAAAAACCTGGGAATATATGGCGGGAGTAATGGCGGTTTGCTTGTAGGGGTTGCGTTTACACAGCGGCCTGACTTGTATCAAGCTGTCGTCTGTGCGGTACCTTTATTGGACATGCAGCGTTACAACCAATTGCTTGCAGGAGCAAGTTGGATGGGAGAATATGGAGACCCTGACAAGCCCGAACAATGGGCATTTATTAAAAAATACTCTCCTTATCATAACCTGAAAGAAGGTGTCGCCTATCCTGAAGTTTACTTTTTCACTTCCACCAAAGATGACCGGGTTCACCCCGGTCATGCCCGTAAGATGGCTGCAAAAATGATGGACATGGGATATCCTATCTTGTATTATGAAAATACTGAAGGCGGTCATGCCGGTTCATCCACTAATGAACAGCGGGCAAAATCCACTGCCTTGATGTATGCTTATTTGTTGATGAAGTTGCGGTGAGAGAAACGGAAGTAGAAGGATGGGTAACCGATGGGGGGGTTGGGACAAAAGCCACATAGTGGCGAAATTCTGGTAGCCTTGGGAAAGGTGCTATAACAATCTTCATACTATCAGTAATTCCCATGCACCGCGGCCCATGGTGAAATGGGAATGCCGTTATTTTTATTTTGGTCATGGATTTTATAAATAGGAGAATTCTCATTACCGAAATGGTAGGGGTATTTTTTCTAATTCAATTGTGTAGATATATTCTTTATGTTTTTTTCTCTGTCACTTTTTGTCTTACCACAAAAAGTAACCAAAAAAGGCAAGAAATTTTAATCCTATCCACACACTTGGCCACCGCCGGCCCGGAAAAATTTCCTCCTCCCCACAGTTGTTCCATTTTATGATTTTCATTAAAAATTAGATTCCTGATTTATAAACCAATGAAATTTCTATTCTTTAGTCTTCTTCGACAATCAGCCCCATCGGGGTGAAATCTTGGTAGCCATGGGAAAGGTGCTATAACAATCTTCATACTATCAGTAATTCCCATGCACCGCGGCCCTTGGTGAAATAGGAATGCCGTTTTTTTTATTTCGGTCACGGATTTAGTAAAGCAGGAAAATCATTATTACCGAAATGGTAGGGGAAATCAAGTAAGGTACTACAAGGAATGGTATAGATGGGAGGTAGCTCAAGGGTAACCCAGAGGCGGAGTATCCCTAGCTAGGACACGGAGTATCCTTAACTGAGAGGCGGAGTATGGTTAAGGGGAATATAGGACAAGGTGGGCGGGACTATACCTGAGGGATAGGGGAACATGCACGTAAACCCATGACATCACCTTTTCTTGATTATCAAACCTTTACCTGTTTTTTGAAAAATACCCTGATCACGGGATAGGGAACAAAAGGATTTTTAAACTAGATTAGCCGATCAAGAATTGGAGGTACAAGTTTGCAATTCAAAAAAGTATTCAATAAAAAGTATCAGGAAAACAGTAATCCTGAAAATTCTAAAATCATTAAATCCTGATTCTGACGATGAGCAAAGAACTTCAATATCATCCACTTGTTGCTTCGATCAAAGAATTAATAGAGCAAAGTAAGCAATAGATAGCTGTTTCTGTAAATGCTACCATGAGTATGCTCTATTGGCAAATAGGAAAGCGTATAAATCAAGAGATTGAAAATAAAAACCACAGTGAAAAATATGGAAAACAGATTGTCGCTACACTGTGGCGACAATTAGAAAAAGAATACGGAACATCCTTTTCTGAGAAAAATCTCCGCAGAATGATGCAGTTTGCTGAAGTTTTTCCAGATGAAAAGATTGTCGTATCACTGATGCGACAATTGAGTTGGTCGCATATCAAAATTCTCATCCCCATTGAAGAATCATTAAAACGCGAGTTTTACATCGAAATGTGCATACTCGAAAAATGGAGTGTTCGGGTTTTTCAAGAACGCATACAATCGCTTTTGTATGAACGAACAGCCATCAGCAAAAAACCGGAATTGACCATCCGGCAAGATTTAGAACTACTCAAAAACGAGCAAAAGCTAAATCCTGATTTGGTTTTCAGAGACCCTTACTTTTTAGATTTCTTAGGTTTGGGTGATCTGTATTCTGAAAAAGACTTAGAGACAAGCATCATTGCTGAGTTGCAGCGCTTTTTAATAGAATTGGGGAGCGATTTTGCTTTTTTGTCCAGACAAAAACAGATTAGCATAGATAACCGGGATTACTACATTGATTTGCTTTTTTACCACCGCAGGTTGAAATGCTTGGTAGCCATCGACCTAAAAATCGGTGAATTTGAAGCAAGCTACAAAGGTCAAATGGAGTTTTATCTGAGATATCTAGAAAAATACGAGCAAGTGGAAGGGGAAAATACTCCGATTGGTTTGATCCTATGCACAGGAAAAAACGAAGAACATGTGGAGTTGATGCAATTGGATAAAAGCAATATTCGGGTGGCAGACTATATGACTATCTTGCCCTCACAAAAAATATTGCGGGAAAAGTTGCATAGAGCGGTAGAGATAGCCCATCAAAAATTAAACGCCAAGAATGATGAGTAAAGTAGGACAGATAGAACGTGCGACCCAAAATTGACTGGTATAGCTCTTTAAGGAAGATTTACAATATCGATATTTTTGACACATCCACATACTCTACTAAAAGCCAACCCAATCTTTACATCATAAAATTAAAGCACTTCAAAACCCTGCTTTTTTGGTTACGGGATTTGGGATCGCCCATCAGGAACTGGTAGCGGAAAGAAACTTCATGGGCGCCTTGGGTTTGGAAGCCAATGTTGGAGATCATAAAATCATAGCTATAGCCGATAACCATGCCATTGTCTAAGTTAATGCCCAACAGGAAAATAATAGAATCCTGATTTGGCATGTCCCTTACACCAGGAATACCTCTGAATCCCAATCCGCCAATCACATTTCCATAGAGCATCTGAACGCCAAGGTCTAGTTGCTGAAAAGGGTTTTGGTTTTTGTAGTTGGCGAGGATAGACACCTGATTTTCAAACTTAGATCCGAAATAATTGCTTGTGCCCAAAGGGAAATTGATTCCACCGTGAAAGCTCCATTTTATTGGAAGGAAGCCGGCTTCGTTGTCAGGGAAAAAGCTCAGTCCAGGCCTATTGACATGGTGTGCCGAGCCACCCAACCAAAAATATTCGTTGTTGACCAAAGCCCCAAAGGAAAGGTCGAGGTATCCATTTGGCTCAAATTCCGGAATTTGGTCGATGGTGGTTTGGTTGACTGTGCGGTTAAAAAGATCCACCTGATCACCAAATACGAGGTTGTCGAGTTGCGCACTTCGTCTTACCCATGCCCCTTGCCCTCCAAACCTGAAATTCCAAGTATCTGCTACTTGCAGGTTGTAGCTGTACAAAAGCGATACATCCGTAGTATTGATCTGCATGTTGGATTCTTGGAAGCTGTTGACCATAAAGCCAAAGCCGCTGTTCAGGTCAAAACTGTAATGGTCAAAATACGCTGAGTAGGCATTGAAGTCATAATTCAGTCCGGGCCACTGTTTGCGATAATTGACGCCCACCCGGGTCAATTCCGTTGAGCCGGTCAGGGCAGGGTTAAGGTTGAGCGGAGAGGCATAAAACTGCGAAAAATGGAAATCCTGTGCCGACACATGAAGGAAGGCAAGGAGTAAGATCAACGAGGTTATGATTCTTTTTACCATCATTTCAGTAAGAGGAAGACCTCCGTTTGTGTTTGTACCCGACCATCTACGGTTTCAAATTTGAGCCTATACACATAATTGCCCGGCATGGCATAATCACCGCCGACTTTCCCGTCCCATCCTTGGGAATTGATGTCCTGGGTGTAGAAAATGGTTTCTCCCCATTTGTTCAGGATCCAGAATTCAACTTTTGTGATATTGACAAATTTTGGGAAGAAGTAATCGTTGACACCATCCCCGTTAGGAGAGAATACATTGGGAACTACCAAGAAAAAGTCTGTGATTTCGATTTCTCTTTTGATTTCCTGAATACAACCATTGGCATCAATCGCTTGAAGGATGACAACATATTTTCCTCCTTTTTGATAGGTATGAGTTGGGTTGGTCTCTGAACTTGTATTTCCATCTCCAAAATCCCAGAAGTAGGTGATGATATTGCCTATGGTTTTATTTTCAAAAGTGATGGGAATACCGACAAGGAAGGACCCATTTTGGTCATACCCAATTGATTTGATATCAGTATTTAAGACCACATTGGAGTCGTCTACTTGATAGGATTCTCTGTATGTGCAGCCTGCGCCATCGGTAATATTCAGGATAAACAGTCCGGACCTATTGGTAGACATTTTCAAACCTCCTTGACTTGCCTCTCCTCCTGACCATTGGATCGAATAAGGGGGGACTCCACCTGCGATAGCAATAGTAAACTCTTCAATGATTTCTCTTGGTTCACAAACCACCCTTGTATTTCTTACCGTCACTACTTCTAGGGGAGCGGGTCTTTTGATGATATAACTGCCTTGGGTCAAACAGCCATTGGCATCTCTGACTTCCAAAGAATAGGGACCGGATGAAAGATTTGTCAAATTCTGTTGGGTACTGCCGTTACTCCACCTGAAAGTAAAGGGTGGTGTTCCTCCGGCTACATTGACCTGAATACTTCCGCTTTGAGGATTGTTACAGTTGAGTGCATCTGTCACGGTAGGTTCCAATACCAAAGGATCGGGCTGGATGATATTGTATTCACTTCGGATCGGGCAGATCCCAAATTTGGTCAGAGTCACACCATATGTTCCGGGTGCTAGGTTAAATAAGCCTGGCAACTCCTGCCCGTTATCCCATTTGATATTGACACCTTCAGTTCCACCTTCGATATTGAGATCTATGGCACCATCATTTTTCCCAAAACAGGTGATTTGTTTCACTTGAGAATTGATTTTGAAAACCGGCGCATCCACGATACTTACAGACTGGGTCAGAATACAACCAGCTTGATCTGATACTGTCACAGTGTAAGTGCCGGGGCCCACATTTTGAAAAGAAGTAAGTTTTGATCCAAAATCCCAGTTAATCTCATAGGGTGCCACACCCCCGGTCACCGTAAGGTCGATCTGTCCATCAAATGCCTCGTAGCAGGAGATATCTCTTTTCGTGATCTGGATTGCGAGGCGGGTATCAGGTTCCTTTATGACAATCGGACCTGTAGAGACCGCGCAATTGTTGTTGTCTACCAAGGTCAGTTGGTAGGTACCTGAAAGTATATTTTGAAGGATTGGTCCATTGGCAGGAAATGGCTGACCATTCCTTGTCCAATTGTATCGGTAAGGCTGTGAAATGATTCCTCCCGAAGCGGCCACTTCAATTCTTCCCGTGGCATCTCCTTTGCAAAAAACATCTCTCGTGGAAACAAGTGAAACCTGTAATGCTTCCGGTTGGGTGATGGAATAATCCCTTGAAATGCTACAACCAAATTCATCTTCGATCAAGACTGAGTACCCGCCCGGAATTAGGTTTTCGATAATTGATGTATTTGCTGTAAATCCATTTGGCCCTGTCCAGGTAAATATAAAATTACCATTCCCACCGGTTGGATTGGCGGTGATTTTACCATCATTGGCCCCAAAGCAACTGATTCCAAATCCAGAAAAATCAGACACATTGTTAGGCAGGGTAATCGAGGGATTGACTGTGATGCGATAGACCTGAGGTGTTCCCGAGCAAATGGCTTGTGTACCGACTGAAGCAATTACCTGATAAGTTACAGTGACAGGATTAGGAGTCGGATTGGTCAATGATTGGACGGGGATCGTATTTCCTGTTCCCGACAAAGCCACTCCCTGTGCACCGTTTGGAATTGCGGTCCAAGTGAAAGTTGCGTTGGCTACGTCACTGGAGATGATGATGGGTTCGTTGGATGTTCCTGTACACAAAGTTTGGTCAGGGAGGGAGAAAGCAATCGAAGGTCTAGGTTGGACAGTAACAGTCAGGGTGAAAGGTGCACCCGGGCAGACGCCTATGTACGGTGTAATTTGATAGGTGACTATTCCTGGTTGATTGGTATTGTTGATGAGAATATTTTGGATGGCAGTCACTGGTTCAGTAGCATCTGTTGCTCCCGAAATGTTGGGTTCCGCGACCACAGTCCATGTAAATAAAGAACCCTGAACCAACCCTTGAGGTGTAAAATTCAGAGCTGTCTCACTGCATATTTCCAAGGTTTCATCTAAATAGACAGGCTCAGGATTGACTGTGATTTTATAAACAGCGACAAGTTCTTCGCAGGCACCGAGGTCTTCTGCTACAATTTTGGCCGAGAAAATCACCTCAATAGGATTGTTGGAAGTATTCTTTAAAGTTTGGGTTGGGATGAGATTGATGCCACTTTCAATGACACCTTGGACACCATTGGCTTGGGCATCCCACTCGATTTCAAAACCCAATGGGTCAGAAAGGAGGGTAACCGGAGCTGTAGTTTCGCCAGAACAGATAACCTGATCAGGAATAGAAAATCCAACCACCGGAGCTGGTAGGACGGTGATTGTTACTGCATCAGAATTAACACAGCCTGTTACGGTATTTCTCACCAAAACAGAATATGTAGTAGTCTCTGAAGGTTTGATGGTTGGAGTTTTTGTATTGGCATTTTGGATAGGACTTGCCGGATCTGCGGTCCAGGCATAGGTGTAGGTTCCCTCAGGAGCAACATCCGAGCTTAAGGTAATTGATTCTCCCTTGCAGATATCTTGATCCTCCCCTGCATCTACCACAGGTAGTGGATTGAGCGTAAACTGTGTGGATTTCTGGACAGTTCCGCAGGAATTGGTGACTTCGAGGGTGATGGTTTTTATGCCCGGAGTATTATAGGTGATGGTTCCGGGATCTAAGGTATTGGCAGTAGCAGGAATCCCACCTTCAAATGTCCAGTTGAAAACTGTCGCATCTGTGCCACAGAACCTTACATCCGCCACGGGATTTAGGACAAGTTCTCCGCAGGCATCGGGCACATTGTCTAGGTTCACGATAGGTGGCGCAAAAACAGAAATAACCTCAGCTGCTGTAAATACCCCGCAATTGGTCGTCAGCGTCTGGGTAATTATATAGTTTCCCGGACCGGTAAAATTGAAAACGGGATTGATGGACTTTGCGGTGCTTCCCTCGGCAAACTCCCATGATCCGCCGGTGCTGCATTCCCCGCCTTCGAAGGCCACAGACCAAGTAAGGAAATTTTCTATTGGGGCACAGGTTTCCAATAAATTTGAAGAATTTGTAGCTGAGACCTGAATCGGTCCGCAACCTTCCGTTTTATCAATTTGAAAGGCAGCAATGGGTTCAGGTATGATGCAGATTGTTTCGCTGACTTCTTCGATTCCACATCGGTTGCCCGAAATCAGCTTGATGGTATAAGTTCCCGATTCGGTAAATTTCGGGGTCAGGATCATGGATCCATTCTGCCAAGAATTGGGGATATTGGGATTGGGCCTTGTTCCTAAAGTATTTCCTGCACTTAATTCCCAACCTGTTGAAGGGCTGATTTCCCAGACAAATTTTCCT
The DNA here is from genome assembly GCF_023502205.1 of Aquiflexum sp. TKW24L. Lineage (GTDB taxonomy): Bacteria > Bacteroidota > Bacteroidia > Cytophagales > Cyclobacteriaceae > Cognataquiflexum. Next base: position 10,996 of record NZ_JAMFLG010000045.1, read on the forward strand.
GTATTGGTACATTGACCGTTGTTGTTTACTTCATTTCCATAAAGTGTTTCATTCCTGATATTGAAAAAAGTGTTTTGGCAGTAAACTGAATCTGCCAATCCGATGATGGGTTCAGGTTTTTCAGTAATATATATGGGTACTACCTGGGCGGAGGACGCAGAGCAGGGATTTACTGCTAATATGGTGGCGGAAAAAGAATTTGGGAAACCCTGACCGCCGGATTTTCCACAGGAAGTTTCAGTGAAAACATGGCTGACAGTGGCTGGTGGGGGGTGATTGAAGACTTGTGGGGGAGTTCCGTCCGAGAATGTTACCGTGTAGGTAGTTCCTTCCGGGTTGTTTTCAGTTCCGGTAATGGGAAAGGTTAAAGCCTCACCCGAACAGATGTTGGTATTTCCCGGATTTCCAAAACCGACAGCAGGATTTGATCCAATGAATACCCCAATCTTTTTTGTGATAGAGCAGCCGTTTCCTCCTACTATGGTATATTCCAGGTAAAAAACCCCAATTGGATAATTATGGGTGACCTCATCCCATTCATTGGCCACGAATGGTTCCGAGCCATCTCCCCATTCGATCGTGTAGGAGACATTTGTCTCTTTGGTAGTGGAATTGTTGTAAAAGGTAAAGGATGAAAGCTCATTTTCACAGACGATAAAAAATGGAAGGTTTTCAAAGTTATTATCGTCTCTATCACTTCCCACATCTGTGTTTGGAACTTGTGCTATTGTAATGGTTTGACTTGTTTCATCAGAAACATCTAGAGAATCAGTGACTGTTAAGGTTACAGTAAATTCTTGAATCCCATTTCCTTCAGATACATATGAGTATGTTGGTGAGGGCTCACGTGAATTTTTCCCGTCTCCAAATTGCCAGAAATAAGTCAATTCAGCCCCGGTTGATGTATTTGTAAATTGAACTTGAGAGGAGGAACAATTATTTTCCGCTTGATATGTAAAACTCGCAACTGGCGGGTCATTTTGAAAATTTAATTGATTTATGATAAAGTTAGGTTCCCAAGGATTATTTGAGATTATCAACATAGCACTAACACCACTTACCAAAAAAAATAAGGCCAGATAGAATAATACGAAAAGCTTTTTTAAGGTACTCATCTATTCAACAATAGTAAAATGTACTATATATACATACTTGTGCGGAATATACTGATTGTATCTCAAAAAATGATTCTACAGGCTAAAATTCCAACTGAAAAGTTCTGGAATAAATCAATTTTTCTCTTTCACAGAAAAGAATGAAGGTGTTGTTTAAATAATCATAAAGGAATTTACAAAAATGAGGTGTCCTCAGAAGCTTCCTTTGTCATTTTTTCTGCGACATCTTTTCCAAGATATCCATCGATCAAATAGTGGCCCACATAGAGCAAAGGTGTTAAAAGAATGGCTACGCTGAATTTGTAGACATAATTGATGATCGCGACCGAGGCCACCTGTGCCCAGCTCCAATTTCCGAAAACATAGAATGCAATTCCCAATACCACAAAGGAATCAACCAATTGAGAAACCAACGTAGAGCCGGTGGCCCTGAGCCAAATCATTTTGGGACCTGTTATTTTTCTTAGTTTTTGGAAGACATACACATCGATCAACTGCCCCAAAAGGAAAGCTGTCAATGATCCTATGATAATTCCCAATCCTTGCCTAAAAATCATATTGAAAGCAGTGTCTATATTGAAGGGATTCCCATCAGCATCAGGGGTATTGACCTCCAACCAAAATGCTGCAGGTGGAAGGACGGTGACCACAGATATGACAATAAAAATGTATGCAATAAAAAAGGCAGTCATGAAGCTGATTTTCCTAACTCCCTTTTTTCCGTAATATTCGTTGATGATATCGGTAGTAATAAAAACCACAGGCCATATCACCGCACCTGCAGTCAGGTTGAAGTCGAGGATATAGTCTCCGAAGATTTTCCAGCCCACAGGCTCGATTCCCAAGGTCATTTCCCCAGAAAAAATCTTTACACCGATGATTTCAGCCAAAATCGCATTGGTCAGAAAAAGCCCGCTCAGAATAATGAACAGATTGGTTTTTTTGGATTGAAAGGACATTTGGTTGAGGCTTTGCTCCATAAATGCGTTTGGTCAATAAGAGGAGATGTATCAGACAGGATAGGTGCTTCCTTCTACGCTTAACAATGAGTTTTCAAAAACGGATTGAGCTTGGTCTAAAATAGGTGAGAGATCTTTGTACCTTGAGGAGTAATGACCTAAAAGCAAAGTACCCACACTTGCCTGTTTGGCAATCATGGCTGCTTGTCTTGCAGTGCTGTGTAAGGTAGTTCCTGCCCGGAACTCCTCCTCGTCCCCAAACGTGGCCTCATGATAGAGAAGGTCCACTCCTTGAATATAATTCACAATACCCGGATCAAATACTGTGTCGGAACAGTATCCATATTTTTTTGACTGTTTGGGCGGGTAGGTATATTCTTCCACTTTGTACAGGATGTTGCCATCCGGATCTTGAAAATCCTTTCCTTCACGCAAGGACAGAATAGCTTCTATAGGTAATTTATTTTTCACCAATTTTTCCTTGACCATGTTTCGTAGTCCAGGCTTTTCCTCTACCAAAAACCCGGTACAGGGGATTCTGTGTTGCAGTGGAAATGTAAATACCCTAAACATTGGCTCTTCCAAAATCAGGTTTTTGCCCTCTGCGATTGTGGGGACAAAGCGCAAAGGGAACCCCAATTTTGTGTCGGTATATTTGAGTTGGGTGGTGATGATCTCGTCTAATCCGCTCGGCCCAAAGATGGTCAAAAGCCTTTCCCTTTTGACCAAGTGGAAACTTGAGATCAACCCCATCAATCCATAGAAATGATCCCCGTGAAGATGGGAAATAAAAATAAAATCAATCCTGCCAAATTTCAGCCTGAACTTGCGAAGCTGAATCTGTGTCCCTTCTCCGCAATCGATCAATAAAAAAGAATTGCCCACGGATACCAGTTGTGATGTCTGGTTTCTTCCGTGGGCAGGAATGGCGGAATTAGATCCTAGGATGGTGACTTCAAAATCCAAAATTAATCTTCCTCTTCTTGTTCTTTTCCTTCAATTTCATGGATAAAGACTGCTTCCGCAGCTTCCTCAATGGTATCTACAATGATGAAAACCTTATCCAGCATGGAAAGTTTAATTAATTTCATTACATGTTCCTGAGGAGCAGCAATAATGAAAATACCCCCATTACGCCCAAATTCCCTGTTACCTACCAAAAGTGCACTCAGCCCACTTGAATCGGCGTATTTCACATTACTCATGTCGATGACCAGATTTTCATAACCTTCGGCCTGAACAGTCAAAAGTTCCGATTTGAGTTTTGGAGAAAGGGCTGAATCCAACTTCTCTTCCATTGGGGTAAAAATTACGTACTGTTCTTTTTTATCTACTGAATATTTCATAGCAACTGATGTTTGAATATAGTCCTCAAATAAGGACGGTCTTTTATATTAATTATTGTGTATGGTGATTATCCGCAGCTTTCATCCTGAACTTGGAGCTATTACCAAAAGTAGCGGATAATCATATTAAATATTTTCCAATATGGCTTTTTCTATACTTCCTTCCAAATCTGTATAAGCAGATTTAACAAATGGCTCCCCGATAATATTTTCATAGAGTTCAATGTACCTGTTGGAGATTTCATCTATAAAAACATCCTTCATTTCCGGAACAGACTGACCTTCTTTTCCCTGAAAACCGTTTGCAATCAGCCACTGTCTCACAAATTCTTTGGACAATTGCTTTTGGGCCAAACCGGCATTTTGGTATTCCTCATACATGTCCGCATAGAAATACCTCGAAGAATCAGGCGTATGGATTTCATCAATAAGGAGGATCTGATCTCCATATTTACCAAATTCATATTTGGTGTCCACCAAGATCAATCCCATTTCCTTTGCCATTTCAGTTCCTTTGGCAAAGAGTGCATGGGTGTATTTTTCTAATACTGCATAATCCCCAGCACTGACGATACCTTGTGCGAGGATGTCTTCTTTTGAAATATCCTCATCATGACCCTCCGATGCTTTGGTAGTGGGAGTGATGATCGGGTGGGGGAGTTTGTCGTTTTCGATCAATCCCTCAGGAAGGGAAACCCCGCATATACTCCTCTTTCCTGCTTTGTATTCCCTAGCAGCATGGCCGGCAAGGTACCCTCTGATGACCATTTCCACTTTGAAAGGCTCACACTTCTTTCCAATAGTGACGTAGGGATGCGGCGTGGCAGTCACCCAATTGGGGACCAGTTCAGCAGTTGCTTTGAGAAAACGGGCTGCAATCTGATTTAAAACCTGGCCTTTAAAAGGTATAGGCTTGGGTAAGACCACATCAAAAGCGGAGATCCTGTCAGTGGCGACCACAGCCAATTTGTCTTCAAAAATATACACGTCCCTCACTTTACCTATGTAAAAACCCACCTGGTTTGGGAATTGAAAATGGGTTTCTTTTATGGCTTTTTTCATGAATTAAATCTATTTGGCAAAAATAGAAAAAGATGACTGTTTTGGGGATTTGTATTTAATTAATTATCGGTTTTTTCCAGCTTTTCTTTTGCGGGCTGTGGCACAGGCTTGCCTTCTTTGAATACACGCTCGGAAATCAAGTTTCCATTTTCATCAAATATTTTTTGGATTCCGTGTGGTTTTCCCATTCTGTAAAAAATGGACTCTTTTAGCTTGCCATTGGAATGGTAGATAAGTGCCTCTCCATCTTCCAAGCCATTTCTAAAATTGAGGATTCTTTCCTTTTGGCCGTTTTCGTAAAAACCCAAAATCTGGACTATTTCTCCATAGGAATTGAAAGTGGTGATTTCTGCAGTTTTTCCACTTTCAAAATAGCCGATTGCCTTGCCAATGATATTTCCATTTTTGTAATTGACTTCTTTTTCGACTTTACCACTTTCATAATAACTCTTAAAAGTTCCGACAGGAATTCCTTTTTTATACTTTCCCTGCTTGGCGATCTGTCCGTTTTCAAAATAAAAAGTCGCATCTCCTTCTTGGAATCCATCCTTGTACTCTATTCTGGAAGAAATCAATTCCCCCGGGTAAAAAGTAAACTGAGGACCGTTCAGCTTACCGGCTTTATAGACTGACCTGTTTGTGATCTGGTTTTCTAGATAATTCTCCCTGATCTCAATTACTCCCTCATTGAAGTATATTTTTTCTACAATGGTCTCCGGTATTTCTTCACTGTACACCAAAGTCCAGTCATTGATTTTGTCGTTTTTAAATTGGGATTTTTGTTTGATTGCTCCTGATTCAAAATAGGAAATGATCTCACCTTCGATTTTATTGTCGACATAATATACTTCTTGGGAAATTTTACCCGAAGGAAAGTAATTGATGGATTTGCCTTGTTTTTGGTTATTGGCATAATTTACCTTGCGAAGGGTATCACCAGTCTCTGGATACCAATCGACAAACAAACCCTCTTTCTTACCATCTTTCAGTTGGCCAGTCTGCGCCAATTCCCCTGAGGCCAAATACAGTTTGAAATCACCTTGAGGGACGCCATTGATGGTTTTGTATTCCTCCTTCAATAATTTCTTGTCCTCATCATAATATACCCTAACCAATTCCTGAGAGAAAACCGGAGCAAAAATCCCTAAAACAAAAAAGATTACTATCGCGAGTCTTATCAAACCGTATGGAATTTGATGATTTTGCGATAAAAGAAGGAGTGATTTCATTTGGAATTAAAGGGGTTGAGTAGGAATAAAAAAAATAGGGATAAAGGGACTTAACCCTTTACCCCCGAAATATTATAGTTTTTCGATGACAATGGCTGAAGCTCCTCCGCCACCGTTACAGATTCCTGCTACGCCGATTTTACCTTTCTTTTGGTCCAAGACTGAATGAAGCGTGGTGATGATTCTGGCACCGGATGCTCCGAGTGGATGTCCCAATGCAACTGCTCCTCCAAAGACATTTAGCTTGTCATTGTCAAGATGTAGTTCACGCTGGTTGGCTATGGCTACAGCAGCAAATGCCTCATTGATTTCGTAGTAATCTATATCGGCTTCCGTTAATCCTGCATTTTTGATTGCCTTTGGGATAGCCAATGCCGGAGCGGTGGTAAACCATAGCGGGTCTTGGGCTGCATCTGCAAAGCCTCTGATTTTTGCGATGGGTGTAAGTCCGAGCTCCTCTACTTTTTCTTTGCTTGCCAAAACCAAGGCTGAAGCACCGTCATTCATCGTGGAGGCATTGGCGGCAGTCACCGTTCCGTCCTTTTCAAAAACCGGTCTGAGGGAAGGGATTTTGTCAAACATTACATTTTTGAATTCCTCGTCTTCATCTATGATGATCGTTTCCCCTTTTCTTCCTGCGATTTCCACAGGGATTACTTCATCCTTGAAAGCACCGGATTTCCAGGCATCTGCTGAGCGTGTGTAAGATTGGATCGCATAAGCGTCCTGTTCTTCCCGGCTGATGTTCATTTCTTTGGCAGTATTGTCAGCACAATTTCCCATCGGGAATTTATAATATGCTTCAAACAACCCGTCTTTGACAAGACCGTCTACGAGTTCTGCATTTCCATATTTGTAGCCAAATCTACCTTTTGGGATATAGTAGGGAACATTGGACATGCTTTCCATTCCGCCTGCCACGACGAGGTCATTTTGCCCGGTCATGATGGACTGTGCAGCAAACATGACCGCTTTCATTCCGGAAGCACATACTTTATTGATGGTGGTACATGGGACGTTATATCCTAATCCGGCCCCGATAGCTGCCTGACGGGCAGGTGCCTGACCGAGATTGGCAGAAATCACATTACCCATCATCACTTCCTGTACTTCGGATGGATCTACTCCTGCTTTTTTGAGGGCACCTTTGATAGCGATGCTACCGAGTTCTATGGCGGTCAAACTTGATAGTTTCCCACCAAAGCTCCCCAATGGAGTTCTCACTGCGGCTACGATAAAGACTTCTTTCATTTGGGTTTATAATTTAGATATGAGATTTGATATTTGAGATTCAAGAAGCAAACCCTTCGACTTCGCTCAGGGACCCAAATAGACAAAAGACAAGAGACACAAGATTCAAGACCTTCAACTTCGCTTTGAAAGCCGAGGGAAACTATTCAGAATAGATAGGAAAAGGTTCAAGACTTAGATTCGCAATTTTCACATTTTACTTCTTACCTTTTACTTCTTACCTATTACCTATTACTTCTTACTTGTTACTTCGTACCTCCAAATTTCCAAACTCCCCACTTCCAACTTCCAAACTTCTAACTACCATTCCGGCAATCCCCTCTGCGGCTTTTTGGTTGGTTTTTTCTTGTTCTGCTGGATATAGCGGAGTTCGGCAGCATTCATTGCTTCGAGGATTTGGGCGGCCTGCTCGGGAGAGAGGTTCATTTCCTTTAATTTCTCCTTGACTTTTTCTAAGGCTTTTTCTCTGTCGCTCAGGTCACTTTCAATGTCACTGGCTTCCTCGGAATCTTTTTCTTCTTGGGATTTTTCACCTTCTTTATCATCTTTTTTCTGGGATTCAGTGGCCTCATCCTCCTCAGTTTGCTCTTCACCTTCGCCGTCCTTTTTTTCCTCTGATTTTTTATCCTGCTCCTGTTTTTCCTGCTCCTCTTGTTTTTCCTGTTCTTCTTTGTCTTGTTGCTCTTGCTTTTGCTGTTCCTGCTGTTCAGGATTTTGTTGCAGCCACCTGCTCAGCAATTCATAATTGTACCTTGCGGATTCATTAAATGAGTTGTTGATCAAAGCCATTTTGAAAGCTTCAAGTGCTTCGTCATATTTCTTTTGCTCCCCGAGGAGGATCCCGTTTTGGTTGTAAGCAAAAGAAGCAATGTTTTTGTCCGTGGATTGGTAGAGACTTTGGTAAGTAAGTCCTGCCTGTTCCGGTTGCCCGCCGTAGTGCTGACTCAGTGCAAGGTCATAGCTGACATTGGGGGTGCCAAGATTATACTCGCTGATCAGTCTGAGGTGGTTGGTTATAGAGGCTTCATAATCCGTCTCTTCATAACTTTTTGTAGCGGCTTTGATGGCAGCATTTCTTTTGCCCACCTCATTCCACGAGGAGGTGATCATCAGGATTGTTAAAAAGAAAACACTTAATGAAGTCATCATGGTGGTTACACGTTATTACAATTTGATAGTTTTGAATGGCAACATCAGGTCCAAAAGCGCTAATCCCAATGCAATTAACAGAAAATAGAAGTACTTGTTGGCAGAAGCTTCCACCATTCTGGATCCGGTGACGGTGGCTTCCTGTCTTTCCAAGGCTGCCATGAGGTCTGGGATTTCCTGTAATTCATCGCTCAGCTCAAAATACGAGCCGTTTGTCTGTGACGCTATCAGCTTCAGATTGCCTGATTCGAGTCTGCTGATTACCGGCAAGTTGGTGTTTGGGTCGATAATTTTTCCACTTCCTTTTGGGATATTGCTTCCCTGACTTGTACCCACACCTAAGGAAAACACTTTGATTCCTTTGTCATTGAGTTGGGAAGTGATGTCTTGAAAATCCTCTCCAAAATCCTCGCCGTCTGAAATCAGGACGATGGATTTGGAATTGGCCTCTGCTGATTCCTCCAAGTCAAATTTATTCAGCGCCATATTCAATGGAGCAGAAATGTCTGTTCCCTGATTGGGAACCAAGGCAGTATTCAGGCCATCAAGGTGCAGCTGCAAGACATTTTGGTCAAAGGTCAAAGGGCACTGGATAAATGCTTCTGAACTGAAAATGATCAAACCAATCCTGTCTCCGGTAAAATTCTTGACGAGATTTTTGAGTTCATATTTGATCCGTTGAATCCTACTTGGCCCGATGTCAGTCGCGTTCATGGACTGGGAAAGGTCAATCGCAATGAAAATATCCTTGCCTTCTTCTTTGATTTCCTTCATGGAAGTGCCAATAGAGGGCCCAGCCAATGCAATCAAAAACAGTATAAAATAAGAAAACCTGAGAATCAGTTTTAAAAATAACCTGTGTTTTTGAACCACAAGTTTTTTGTTGATCATGTAAAAACGGTATAAGTATACCAAATACAAAAAGCCAAAAACGATGGCCAATATATAAATCAATCTCGTGTCAGGGTATGCCCAAATCATGCCCTGAAATTATAAAATATTGATGAAAAGAAAAGGAAAAGAAATTATTGACCTAAATTTCAACACCCAAAGGCCAAAATCCGTTATCCTTGCAAACCAAATTTTCTACATGAAGTTTTTGCCACTTACGCTCATTGTATTTTTATTTTTGGGGCCCACCTTACTTTATTCCCAAGAACAGACTTTTATCAAAGGAACCGTTTATGAAGTAGAAGGAAGTACACCTTTGCCGGGAGCTAATATTTATTGGGAATCAGCACCACAGAAAGGTGTCGTTTCTGATATCAATGGTGATTTTAGCTTAGCCACTGTGCCGCTTCCGGCAAAATTGATCATTTCTTTTGTCGGGTATTCGCAGTCTGTCAGATTACTTAATGTCAAGGATCTGGAAAAGCCGGTTAAGTTTTATCTCAAACCTGAAGAGCTTTCTCTCCAAGAAATCATCATCCGAGATGTCAACCCAGAACAAAATGTAAAAGGAATCGAAATGGGAAAATCGATCGTGCCCATCGAAACGATCAAAAATATTCCTGCATTGTTTGGTGAAGTAGATATCCTGAGAAGTTTGCAGCTATTGCCAGGTGTACAGACTGCAGGAGAGGGTACGACAGGGTTGTTTGTGCGGGGTGGTTCGGCAGACCAAAACCTGATCAATCTGGACGGCGCCCCAGTCTATAATCCATCCCACTTTTTCGGGTTTTTCTCCGTATTCAATCCAGATGCCTTGTCGGGTATAGAGTTTTATAAAGGGAATATTCCTGCCGAGTTGGGAGGAAGGGTTTCTTCGGTGATTGACGTTTCGATGCGTGAGGGTAATTTCCAAAAAATCAGGGGAGAAGGAGGGATAGGAACGATCAGTTCCAGACTGACGGTAGATGGTCCTCTATTTTCGGATCAGTCTTCATTTATTATATCAGGAAGAAGGACTTATGCGGATCTGTTTTTAGGGCTTTCCAACAATGAAAATATCAAAAACAACCAGCTTTATTTTTACGACCTCAGCGGAAAGTTCACTTTCAAACTTGGAGAAAAAGACAAGGTTTCATTTTCTACTTATTATGGCTCCGACTTTTTGGGCCTGTCCGGACAGTTTGGCTTGGGATGGAATAATTTTGTTTCTTCCTTTAATTGGAACAGAAATATCAGCTCCACCAAATTCTTTGACCTGAGTGCGTATCACAGCAGGTATCAATACCAAGTATTGTTTGACGATCCGCAGGATGGATTCAATTGGTCTAATTCCCTTTCTGAAAGCGGCGTCAACATGGGGTGGACTTGGCTCTTAGGCAATAATTCGGTGGTAAAAGCCGGCTATCATGGGCAATGGTACCATTTTGCCCCGATCAGCTTGGAGCTCGCACCCGAGTCCAACCTGAATGATATCAATACCAACCAAAAAAATGGATTGCTCAATAACCTATACCTATCTGGAACAACGGAATTGGGAAGCAAACTCCTCATGGAGGCAGGCCTTAGGTTGAGCCTATACCAAGAGGTGGGAAAAGGGGTATTGTATCAATATGAAAATGGGATTCCGAGTCCTGAGGCAGATGTGACGGATACATTGACATTTGGAAGGTTGGAAAAGATGAAAGGATTCCAAAGGTTGGAGCCAAGGATTTCATTCAGATACTTAATTGATGAAAATCTTTCCCTTAAAGCGGCCTTCAACCGCAATCACCAATATGTCCAAGTGGCCACAAACAGTTCAGCCGGGCTTCCCATAGACCGTTGGGTGCCTTCGGGCACTTACATCGAACCTTTGAGAGGAGATCAGGTTTCCTTGGGAGTGTTTAAGAACTTTGCCAAAGGAACTTGGGAAGTGTCCGTGGAGACCTATTATAAGGATTTCAGAAATGTCATCGATTTACGCCAGGGCGCAAGCGTGCTATTCACTGACAATGTTGAAACGGAATTGCTCTCGGGTGTTGGTTATGCCTATGGTACAGAGTTTTTGATCCGAAAAAATGTCGGCAAGACTACCGGATGGCTGGGATATACCTATTCGCGGACTTGGAGAAAAATCATAGGGATCAGCGGAGACAATTGGTATAACCCAAGGTTTGACAGGCCACATGATGTCAACTTGGTCGTGAACCATGAATTCTCAGACAGGTGGAGTGCGGGATTGACATTTGTATACACTTCCGGGCAGGCGGTTACTTTTCCCACGGGCACCTATGTCGTAGATACCCAGCGGGTGCCGGTATATGGAGACCAAAGAAATGCCAACAGATTTCCCGATTACCATCGTGTAGATGCATCTGTCACTTGGAGAAACCAAGACAAGGGAAGAAAATGGAGAGGCAGTTGGAATTTTAGCGTGTACAACCTTTATGGAAGAAAAAATCCATTTACCTTTCAGTTTACCGATATTTATAATGATGACATCACCTTTGATCCTGATGATGGCGGAGAAATTATTTCCCAAAGACCGGGAGTGATTATGACGTACCTGTTTACTTTCTTGCCTGCATTGACCTATAATTTCAAATTCTGATGAAAAGCCGGATCTTACTTTTGATGCTGATTTTATTTTCTTCTTGCCAAGAGGAAGTGACACTGGATTTGGATACCCTCGAACCCATTCCGGTCATCGAGGCTATTTGGACAGATAATAATGCACTCAACCAAGTAAAAATCTCTCGTTCAAAAGATTATTACCAACAGGGAAGCAATGAGATAGTGAAAGATGCTGAGGTGAGTATCACCAATGTCAGGACCGGAGCAAAGGTGAATTTCTTTTATTCTCCATCCAATGAAAAATACTTAGCCCAAAATAGCATTAGAGGTATTGTCGGTCAAAAATATGAGTTGAATGTTCTGATGGATGGAAAAGAATATGTGTCAGAAGGGACTATCTTACGTCCTCCGGTTTTGGATAGTGTAGTGGTGGAATTTAAAGAAGAGCGGCTTTTTAGGGAGGCTGGATATTACCTGACCGTTTATGGCAAGATTCCATTTACTGAAGATAATAATTATCGGATCAGGATTGTGGAAAATGACACTTTGAGAAACAGCAGGTTTGATTACCTTTTGTTTGACGATTCATTTGGTACGGCTATTTTGGACAATGGATTTGAGCTTTCGGGATTTCCATTTAAGGCTAATGACAAGATCCGATTGGAACTATTCCGCCTCAACCGCAGTGCTTTTGATTATTTGAACCAACTGGTCAGCTTACTCTTTAATGACGGAGGTCTTTTTTCTCCCCCTCCCCAAAATCCCCAATCCAACATCAAGTTGAGAAATGGTCAGGGAATTGTTTTGGGGTATTTTATGACGAGCCCTTTTCTGAGTGAAACTGTTCAGATTCCTGATGATCAACCTTGATATATTGATTTAGAGTGAGTTTGAATTTTATCTTCGGTATTTATAATTAATGAGTATACCCTTCTTCGCCGGTAATCCTATATTCTTCTTTAGTTGTGACGGAAGACCGAAGTCGGAAGACCGATGTACCGGACATTCTGATTTCCAGCCATGAATTATACAGGGTGATCATTTTTCAGGCTAACATGGCGCAAATACACATAATCAAATCTAAGCATATAGGGTAACAGCAAATAATTTTCGGCGGATGCCGGAATTGCAGGTAAATTGATCTTCCTACTTCTTACTTCGGTCTTCCAACCCGATTCTTAATCTGGGTGAAAGGGAAGGAGACATATGACTATAAATTTTTTACCTTTGTGGTTATGGTAGATTTTGGATTGAAAGGAAAGGTGGTAGTCACCTGCAAGGATAGGTTTTCGTCATATCTCGAAAAGGAACTGATTGATTTGGGCTTTACGCCTGTAAAAACAGAAAGGACTTCCATCGAATTGGAAGCATCATTGTCCGACTGTGTTTTTTTGAACCTTCATCTGAGGACTGCCAGTCATGTGCTTTACGAAATCAGGTCTTTTTACCTGCATCATGCCGATGATATTTATAGAAGGATCAAGGCATTGCCTTGGGAGGATTATATCTCCGAAAGCTCTTATTTTTCTGTGATTTCCCATGTGGACAATCAGAGTGTAGACAATCCCCTTTTTGTCAATGTCCGGATCAAAGATGCCATTGTAGACCGATTCAGGGAAAAGTCCGGGATTAGGCCGGATTCGGGATCTGCTTTGGAAGGAGCCGTATTTCAGCTTTTTTGGAAAGAAACACAAGCTAATCTCTATATCAATACTACCGGGGAAACCTTGGCCAAACACGGCTATAGAAAAATTCCGGGTAAGGCACCGATGTTGGAAGCCTTAGCATCTGCAACAATCATTGCTACTGAATGGGATAAGCAAAGCCCCTTTGTCAATCCCATGTGTGGGTCAGGAACTTTGGCGATAGAAGCCGCCATGATGGCTACCAACAGGTATCCGGGGCTACTCAGAGACCATTATGCTTTCATGCATATCAAAGGCTATGAGGAGGATTTATTTTTGACAGCAAAGGAAAAACTACAATCGGAAATAAAGGAAGTTCCGGGGCTAAGGATCATCGCAAGTGACCTCAGCGAGCAGGCGATTTTGTTCAGCAGAGAAAATGCTGCTATGGCAGGAGTGGAGGATTTGATCGAATTTGAAGTGGGTGATTTTGAAGAGACGACCGTTCCTGAATCTGATTCCGGGGTGGTATTCTTCAATCCTGAATATGGAGAAAGATTGGGTGAAGAGGAGGATTTGGCCATTACTTACAAGAGAATGGGGGATTTTATGAAACAAAAGTGTCCCGGATATACCGGTTTTATTTTTACAGGAAATGTATCCCTTGGCAAAAAAGTAGGATTGCGTGCTGCAAGAAAAATCGAATTTTATAACGGGACAATTGATTGCAGGCTTTTGAAGTTTGAATTGTATAAAGGGACGAGGGAGAAGGTTGATTAGTTATCAGTCCACGGACCACTGTCCACAGTGGGAGATACCCACCATCATGCCATATTTGAATTTGATATGTCTAGTGCGGAGCAAAAATGTAGAAATAAAAAAAACCGGCAGACGCCGGTTTTTTTTGTTGGATAGATTAAAGGCTTTTCAGAAGTGTATCCATCTTTGATTTGAGATCCAGAATGGCTTTGCTGTATCGGTCATCCCATTCGGCTAACCTTGCAGAGGATTTCATTTCCGCTTCGTATTGGATTCCGGGAAGCATCCATGATGCGTATCCACTAAATGGATCTGTGGAGGCATACAATGACCGGTACCAATTCCCATAATACATTCCTTTTGGGTCGATAAAGCTTTTCTCCAAGGCGATTAGGTCTTTGTTGACGCCTTTGATCTTTTTAGAATCAAGCTGATTTCCGGATAAAGTGGCAGCGATCTTGCTGTCGAGGGCTTCTGCACTTGTCTTCAAACCTGCAAGGGCTGCTTTTGATTTTTCAAAGCCCTTAAAATTTTTGTCATACGCTTTGACACTTTTCTCTGCACTTTCAAAATGCAGGGCCAGGTCAGTAGCATATCTGGAAGCCTCATAGGGTATAATCTCCGCATTGGCCAACCTCAGAGCCATGACTCCAATAACCTGCTCTACCATACCCCCCATTTTGAAAGTGGGGTCGGCAAATTTCTCATAGAAATAAAGGTCATCGTAGTTGGTATGGTACAGCGAAGGGCCGCTAGCTCCCCCGCTGATGGAGGGTATACCAACATGCATATAAAAGCCGATATGATCCGAACCACCACCTAGATTTCCTATGCTTGGTTCAGGTTTGCCGGCTGCCCAAACCTCGTAAACAGTCTTGGCCGAATCGGGATAGGCCACCTGCTTGGCTGATTCCATGATCACTTTTTTCAAAGTAGGAGAGGCGGCTGTACCAAAATTCCTTCCGGATACAGCAGCATCCAGGTTGATATAGGCAACCGCTTTTGCTCCCAATTCATCACGGAATTGCTCGACCCATTCTGTGGATCCGATCACGCCATGTTCTTCTGCATCCCAATGGGCTATCAAGATGGATCGGGCAGGTCTTTTCCCATCTTTCGCCATTTTCCCCATGGTTTCTGCCATGCTCAGCAACATTGCCGTGCCGGAATTGGGATCGGTAGAACCAAAACCCCAAGCATCATAATGGCATCCAAGGATGATCCATTCGTCAGGATACAATTCACCTTTTAAGGTTCCTACCACATTGTTTGCACGCGTCATGCCTTTTTCCTGCTGCACTTTGAGTCTGACAGTCAAATCTTTGCCGCCTTCAATTCTGTAGGTAAAAGGCAAACCTCCCTGCCAACCTGCAGGAACGGCTTTTCCATTCATTTTGCCAATGATTTCTTTGGCAGCTCCATAGCCAATGGGTGTGACAGGAATGGTATGCAATCCTTTTACCTCTTCAGGTTTCAATCTTTTAATTTTGACTTTGCCATCCAAAGGAAGTGCAGGCTCAAAAGGCGTCAATGCATCTCCGGTCCAATCGACTGTTAACAAAGATCCCCTTTGGATGGAGCTTTCATCATAGAAAGTCCCTTCAGGAAACACCGGACCCCTCATGTACCCGGCATCTGCTGGGTCTGTGAATATGATCAAACCAACCGCGCCGTATTCTTCTGCGAATTTGGCTTTATAGCCTCTGAAATTCCCACCATATCTCGCCAATGCTATTTTTCCTTTGATTTCAATTCCCATTTCTTTGAGCTTTTCAAAGTCTGCTTTGACACCATAATTGACATAGACCACTTCTGCGGTCACGTCTCCATTCCCAGAAAAAGCATTCCAACCTTTCCAAAGGTTTGGATTAGAAGAGTAAGGATCTTCGGCTAGGATGTTCTCTTGTTGGTTGAGGGGTTGCCTGATAGGGGTGACGATTTCCACAATGGATTCTCCCGGGCCTTTGGACAAATAGAGGTCATACGGATAGACGACCACATCCCAACCTGACTTTTTCATGGATTCAGCCATGTAATCTTTCACTTTTTCATTGGCAGCGGTGCCAGAAACATGCGGTTCTGAGGTGATGGCTTCCAGGTGGATTCTAAACCTGCTAAAGTCAACGGTCTCTTTGAATTGCTTTTCAAAGTCCAACTGTTTGGTTACAGCATTTTTTGAGAATCCGTCCAATGTCTGGGAGTGAAGCTGCAGCGCAACCCATCCCACCATTAATAATGTCATTAAATAATGCTTCTTCATAGAATTTGTTTTAGAAAATCACCTGTTCACAAATATATCCAAACCCCAAAATGAAATCATTGATAATTGTTGAAAGGTTGATA
This sequence comes from Aquiflexum sp. TKW24L, assembly GCF_023502205.1. Lineage (GTDB taxonomy): Bacteria > Bacteroidota > Bacteroidia > Cytophagales > Cyclobacteriaceae > Cognataquiflexum. The sequence goes on from NZ_JAMFLG010000045.1 coordinate 27,278, forward strand.
TTTGGTTTTATTGTTTGGAGGGGGGAGGTTGGGAGAGGTTGTAGGGATGGGAGGAGCTGGGAATTAGGTTGTAATTGTTGTAGTGGTTGTAGTGGTTGTAATGGTTGTCGGCTTCGCGTTGTCAGGTTGGGAAAGTTGTAATTGTTGTAGTGGTTGTAATGGTTGTCGGCTGGGCGTTGTCAGGTTGGGAAAGTTATCAGAGAATCAATTCTTGCATCTTGTGTCTTGCATCTTGTGTCTTTTTTGGTTGTCTGCTTCGCGTTGTCGTTGTTGTCGAGTTGGAAAAAGTTGTAGGGATAGGAGGAGCTGGGAATTAGGTTGTAATTGTTGTAGTTGTTGTAATTGTTGTAGTTGTTGTAATTGTTGTCAGGCTATCTGCTGCGCCTTCTTGGTACTTGGTACTTGATTCTTGGTACTTGTTTCTGGTGTCTTTTTTGGTTGTCTGCTGCGCGTTGTTACCTGTTGTTAAGTCGGGATGTAAATAAAAATCCCCCTAATGAGACATCAGGGGGATTTTACTTGGTTTAAGTTCAATTTGGCTTAATTAATCTTAAAATTTATAGTTTGATTGCTATAAAATGGTTGATATTTTTCTTTCAGTGGAAATGATAACTTGTTGATCTATTGGATGATTTCTTTAAGAAATTTAAGTATGTAAGAAATGAAGCCCGTGAGTATGAAATCTATTCAAATTCTGGGCTTTGAACTTAACTGCACGCTACATCGGTCTTCCGACTTCGGTCTTCCGTCCCGACTGTAAAAGGATATAGGGTTACTTGCAAAGAAGCGGATAACCATCAAGTAATATTTGTTTTTGAAATGAATCAAGTTCGTATTTCAAATATAAAAAAATATTTCAGATCATTGTGTAAATTGGACATATTGAATCAGGTTATTAATCGCATTAATGTTAGTAAGCCAAAATTCATTAATGATGGGGACGCCTGCCTCCGGTAGGCAGGGAAGACCGAAGATGTATCTGGTGGTAACTGATTTTCCCCTCTATTCATGGATTTAATTATTTAGCGAATTCAAAAGAATCACATCGTTTATACGATAATAATGCTATGGCAAAACTGAGGACCGGGAATTTGGATTTTGATAATGAGGAGGTTTTCCCCCAACTCTCGCTGGATTGTGTCATTTTTGGTTTTCATGCCGGGTCTTTGAAAGTGCTTTTACTCAAGTGGAAAAGCAGGGAATATTGGAGTTTGCCGGGAGGATGGATCCGGCAAATGGAAGATATCGACGATGCTGCCATCCGGATTTTGCAGGAAAGGACAGGGTTAGATCATATTTTTTTGAGGCAGTTTTACACTTTTGGCAAAACAGAAAGGTATGATAGTCAGGAACTTTCTGATAAGCTTTCTTATATCATCGACCCTAGAGCATGGTTTGACAGGACCATTTCCATCGGCTATTATGCTTTGGTGGATTATGCTGCCGTTTTTCCCAATCCTGATGAATTTACAGATGAATGCAGGTGGTGGGATTTGGAGGAAGTTCCTGAATTGCTGTTTGACCATTACGACATTTTAAAAAAGGCATTGCATTCTTTGAGGTTGGAGTTGAGTTATCAGCCTGTGGGGTATAATCTTCTCCCCGAAAAATTTACGATGCCGGAAATGATGAGAATGTATGAGGCCATTTTGGGAAGAAAAATTGATCCCCGAAATTTTCAAAAAAAAATCCTCCATTCGGGGATAGTGACCAAACTGGATGAGGTAAAAAGGGGCGTGGCCCACAAGTCACCGTATCTATATTCTTTCGATCGCAAAAAATACCAAGAAGTGTTGGAAGATGGTGGCTTGTTTATTATTTGAGGCTATTTGATACCATTGATTTGTAAAATTTTTAACTTGAATCAAAATCACCAAAAATGGCAGTTTCTTTAGCCCGCGTCCAGAAAACAGCTTATATCCTCTTCATCATTGTCATTGTTTTTTGGATCTTGAAGGTCGGATCATTCATCATCATTCCTGTGGTATGGGGTATTTTCTTTGCCTTTTCCCTGTACCCCATTTCAAACTGGTTTGAAAAGAAAAGACTCCCCCGTGGACTTGCCATTGCCCTGACCATCATTCTGATATCAGCCATTGCACTCTTTGTATTTTATACATTGATCAATCAGGTGCTGAGTTTGATTTTGGATATTCCTGAAATCAGCGAATCGTTCAATAAAAAGATCTCCGCCTATTTTATAGACTTGGGTGGCATGGTTGGTTTTGAAGAATCATCGATGCCTAAGATCAGCAGTCTTATTACACCCGAAAACCTGAATGCTACACTTTTGGGTGCCGGAAAATCCCTTACTTTGGCAGGAATCGTTCCTTTATTCATTTTTTTGATGCTTTATTACACTGATTTCTTCATGGAGTTTCTCAAAAAAATTTCCGGAGAGGACAATCATTCCCTTTTAACCTGGATAGATGATTCAGGCAAGGTCATTCAGTCCTATTTGGTAGGTATAACGATCGTGACGGGGATTGTATCAGTGATGTCTGGGGTGTTTTTTTATTTTTTAGGCATCAAATACTACTTGCTATTCGCAGTATTGATCGCAGTGATGAACCTTATCCCCTATGTAGGAGTGATCATCAGCTCTTTTTTGGTTGTGATCTATGTGCTATTGACAACTGACAGCCTTTTCTATCCATTTTTTACCATGTTTGTCCTATGGATCATTCAGCTGATTGAAAATAACCTGATTACACCAGTGATAGTGGGTTCAAAGGTCAAGGTAAATGCCATGGTGGTGATTTTGGCAATATTGATTGGAGGAAGCCTGTGGGGTGTATCCGGGATGATTTTGTTTATTCCTTTGATGGGAGTTTTAAAAATCACATTTGACAGGATCCCTTCTTTGGCGCCTTATGGCTATTTGTTAGGGGATAAATTTCCGGTGAATGAAAAAAATGAGAATTTCTTGAAGGCATTTTTGAGAAAGGTAAAAAACAAAAAAGAGGCTGATTAGCCTCTTTTTTGTTTTTGTGCGCACGAGAAGACTCGAACTTCCACACCCAAGGGCGCTGCCACCTGAAAGCAGTGCGTCTACCAATTTCGCCACGTGCGCAATAATAATTATAAGTCGGGGTGGCAGGATTCGAACCTACGACCTCCACATCCCAAATGTGGCGCGATACCGGGCTACGCTACACCCCGAGCTAATTTTTGCCTTTGTTTCAATTGTGAGATTAAGAAGTAAACTTCAAAATCTAACTATCTGAACAATAAAGACTTGTATATTCAAAATACTTTCCAATTCACTTTTGACATTGGATTCAGAACCTGCTTTTGGTTCGAAGGCTCAAAAGTAATCATTAAATTGATTTTAAAAACAGAATTGTGGGGTATTTCAAAATAAAAATTATGAGTGTTTCAAAGCTTGACAGTTGCAATAATGTAATGCTTGAATTTCTTTTAAATTTATCTTCAATTATGAAGGGATGGCGGCCTATTCAAAATTAAACAAGAGGGAATTTGTCGGAATTAAGAGCTTGGAGGATTATTGTTGAAGAAATGAAGAATAAAAGAAATAAATCATCCCCATCTCAATAAGACAGGGATGATTGGTCAAAAGGCTACTTTTTATTTCTTGCCTAGACTGGCGGAGCTTTCTTTTGCAGCTGTAACCTGAGAGCATTCAAGTCCTTGGACATGGCCTGCATGGCTACTTCCATCAATTGGTACCTGGTCTGCACCTCATGGAGGTTGAGCTGCAGGGCCCTGAAGTCCTGCAGGAGGAACTTCAACAGGTATGCAATGATGGAGAGCATCAAAGAAATTACCCCTCCTGCACCTGCAAGGTATTCTGCGGATTCAATTTCCATCGTGTCTGTTTTGAAGGTTTGAGCTTACTGTAAATCTCCAGCCATACCTCTTCCCCCTCTTCCATGCAATCCATCAACCTGTCGGTCAACTTCCTACATGCAAGTCGGGTGAACAAGGGTATGCTTTCTTTGAAACAGGTGACCGGGACTATGCAGTCCTTTGCAGCTGATACCGCATTGTACCTGATTTTTATGTGTCTGTCATCCACATCAAAATAGAGGTGCCAACCGCTGTTCTCGTCATATTCGCATTCCAATCTGAACAATCCTTCCGGACAGGGGATACTTTCTGATGATATCGAAGGTTCCAGGGTTTTGCAAAGCAGCTTTCCGTAGAGGGAAATTTCTCCCCTAGTTACGTGCGTTCCATACTCCCTTTTCATGAGCAGCTTCATGGCCTTAGACTTTTTCTACGGTGACAATTGCTGCTGCATTGTGCTCTTCGCTGTTGAAAGCGTAGTTCTGCCCATTGACCACCTGCAGGAATTCGATCCCTATGATAAACAGCTTGTTGGGTTCAGGTAAACCTGCCTTTGGGATAGTCATGGTGATGAGTCCGGTAAGTTGCTCCACGGGATGGTTTATTCCGGCATCGAGAATGAAACTTTTGGTCCCTGCCTGGAAATCAAATGATGCCCCTGCAGCCATCAATTTGAAATGTGTTGCTCCCAAGGGAATGGACAGGAAATCCACCGGCAGGAAAGGGTCGATGGAAAATCCCCATTCTGTCGGGGTGTTGGTCAGGGCAATTTCTGTCTTGACCGAGCCTGAGAGGACGGCATTGGAATTGATTTCAAAGCCCTGAATCAGGCTCCAGTCACCTTCCGCCACAATCCTTTTCCCCCTGCCATTGACAGGATCTGTTCTTAGGACTTTCATCATCTCCCTTATCAATCTTGCGTGAAATTTGGAGTCTGCTATTCTGAGAACTGCAGGTCTGATGGTATCTTTAAGCATTTTTACCGTCTTGGCATTTTCGGAAAACTCTTTCAGGTTTTCCCTGGTCCGAGCGTACTTGGGATCGGTCATGATCCTGTCTTTGGAGACGCCTCCTTTTTCTCGGGCCATGTGGCCGTCCCTGGTTTTGTAGAAGGAGAATCCTCCTATGTTACCTTCGAGTTTGAATGCACTTGCTTGCTTTGCCATTTTTGATTTGGTTTATGTGAAACATGATCAAATGTGGGTAGGCTGGCTGTGGAAAAAAAAGCAATCTGCGGATCCTGCGGATATTGCGGATTCTGCGGAAAAGTGCGGTTTCTGCGGATTATGCTGGATTTGTGAATTAGTTCACAGTCCGTAGTCCACAGACCACAGCAGATTCATTGAAATAGAAAACTTGTTCAAATTATTTTCAGACTTAGTTCAAAAGGTAAATTGGTGTCATTGTTCACCTTGGAAAAGTACAAGTGTAGAAAATATCGGTATAATTATATGGTTTCTTGGAAATTGGTCAAAAGTTAACGAATGGTGGGGGAGGGTATAACGGAAGGTGGGGGGAAGGTGGGAGGAAGGTGGGGGGAGACTGGGGGGTAAAATGGCTAATTATGGAATTTTTATTGAATTATTTTTTTTAGAATTGACCTTTTCTAAGAAGGGGAGTGTTGCATTTTTTGGAGAATCTGGAAGAAAATGTAATGGTTGTCTGCTTTGCGTTGTCGGTTTGGGGAAGTTGTAATTGTTATAGTTGTTGTAATTGTTGTAATGGTTTTCAGCTTCGCGATGTCGGGTTTTCTGGTTGAAAGGGTTGTAATTGTTCTAGTTGTTGTAATTGTTGTCAGATTATCTGCTGCGCGTTGTCAGGTTGAGAAAGTTGTCGAGAAATCAAGTCTTGGATCTTGTGTCTTGAATCTTATGTCTTTTTACTCCAAAACAGGGAAGGGAATTTTTTACCACAGATTTAAAGGATGGTCACAGATGGGATTTTTTTTTACCACATAGAGTCATAGAGAACATAGGGGGAAAATGTTGTAATTGTTGTAGTGGTTGTAATGGTTGTCGGGCGCGTCACCCTGAGGAACGAAGGGTCTCTTTCCAGTGGTTGTAATTGTTCTAGTTGTTGTAATTGTTGTCAGATTATCTGCTGCGCGTTGTCAGGTTGGGAAAGTTATCGAGAAATCAAGTCTTGGATCTTGTGTCTTGGATCTTGTGTCTTTTTACTCCAAAACAGGGAAGGGAATTTTTTACCACAGATTTAAAGGATGGTCACAGATGGAACAATATGAATTTTTTACCACATAGGGTCATAGAAAACATAGGGGTGTATTTTGTTGTAATTGTTGTAGTGGTTGTAATGGTTATCTTGTTATCAAGTTCTCAAAGTTGTCGAGAAATCAAGTCTTGGATCTTGTGTCTTGCATCTTATGTCTTTTT
>NZ_JAMFLG010000046.1 GCF_023502205.1 Aquiflexum sp. TKW24L
CCCATCGGGGCGAAATATTGGTAGCCCCGTGCAAGGTGCTACTCTAATTTCCATACTTTCCACAAATTCCATGCACCGCCGCTCGGGGATATAATGGCGGGTTCCAAGGTATTTCGGTCACGAACCCCCTAAGAATGAGAATCCTCAATACCGAAATGGTGGAGAGAATCTTATCGTTTTCCTGTTTCAATCATTTGATAAATTCTTTTCTTTTTTGTCCTAGTGTCACTTTTTGTCCCCGATAAATACGGGGCAGGCTTTACCACAAAAAGTAACCATCCCGAGCTATCGGGACTAGCGCAATAATCCTTCCCCACACAAGGCCACCGCCGGCCTGGAATTGCGCTTCCTCCCCACTAGTTTTCCATTATATAATTTTTCTAAAGAATAAGATTTCTGAATTGTATCCCATTCCAAATTCTATTCATAAATCCCCCTCCACCAACAGCCCCGAAGCGGGCTGAATATTAATAACCCCGTGCAAGGTGCTACTTCACTTCTCATACTCAAATAAATTCCATGCACCGCCGCTCGGGGATAAAAGGGCAGTTTGTTTAGTATTTCGGTCACGTATTTCCTAAGTAGGAGAATCTTCAATACCGAAATGATTGGAAACTCCTCTCATTTCTCCCCCTTCGACCAACAGCCCCGAATTGGGCTGAATATTATTTACCCCGTGCAAGGTGCTGCTCCAATTCTCATACTCAAATAAATTCCATGCACCGCCGCTCGGGGATAAAAGGGCAGTTTGTTTAGTATTTCGGTCACGTATTTCCTAAGTAGGAGAATCTTCAATACCGAAATGGTTGGAAACTCCTCTCATTTCCCCCCCTTCGACCAACAGCCCCGAAGTGGGCTGAATATTATTTACCCCGTGCAAGGTGCTGCTCCAATTCTCATACTCAAACAAATCTCCATGCACCGCCGCTCGGGGATAAAATGGCGGGTTCCAAGGTATTTCGGTCACGAATCTTCTTAGATGGAGAATCTTCATTACCGAAATGGTTGGATCATCCTCCTATGTCGACTGAAAAAATCTGAATATTCTCTGTTATTCCCATCCTTTACCTCCCCTGATTTTTCTTAAAATTCTCCGCCTGCTCAAAAATCTCCACATACACTTCATCTCTCTCTACAGGGGGATAGCCAAATTCATCCAGCAACAAAATCAACCCAACCTTCAAGGCTGACTTGATATCGTCCCGTTTATTCCAATCTGGGAACTTGGCCTGCCCATCCACAAGGTCCTTCACCGCCTTAGCCAATTCTATCAATTTGTCCTCAGGATAGTTGAAATCATACTTCACGCACAATTCCTTCAGGATATCGTAAAATGCCTTTTCCTCAAAGTCAATTCCCAAGGCATCTCCGGCAGAGAATTCCCTGTGAACTTCCCAAATCATATTGGTAAGCGCTTCAGCCATTTCCTCATAAACCTCACTTCTCAAAATATCTGCTTCATCCCTTAGGTTGTACCGGTCCACCAGGTCCTGCATTTTTTTGCTGAAGTCAATGCCTTTGACCCGGTTTACCTTTTTCATTTCCTTGATCACTTTGGCAAGGAGTTGCTGTAGCAATTTGATTTTGGTATTGGGCAACTTGATTTTGTCAATCTTAGCCAGATAATCTTCATCAAAAATATCCTGCTCGGTTTCTTCCTCATTACCGAGTTTGAATATTTCTTCCACCCCATCACTTTGAAGGGCATCTTTGATCATTTCCCTAACCTTGGCATTCATTTGGGCAGTATCGGGAGCATTTCCTTTGGTAAGTTTGAAGACGATAGACCTGACTGCCAAATAGAAATGGGTATAGTCTCTTTCTGATTGTTTCAATTGTTCACTTCCTGCACAGATATCATAAGCAGCCTTTAACCGCTTCACCAAACCCATAAACCGCGTCTCAAAATCCTTCGTCTTTTGAACAAATTCAGCCGCCAAATTCAAAGTATGCAATTGCTGAATGGTGGTTCCATTGAAATACTTGGAGCTATCGAAGGTGTGTAAAAGTCTAGCCAATAGGTCTAAATGATTCCTGACGATAATGATGGATTCGGCAATGTCCTCAAAGTTGTCTTTGTCGCCTTCACTGTATTGCTTCAAAGCCAGATTCATTTGCTTTTTGATACCGATGTAATCCACCACCAAGCCTTTGTTTTTTCCTTCAAACTTGCGGTTTACCCTTGAAATGGTCTGAATCAGGTTATGCCTTTGAATCGGTTTATCAATATAGATGCTATCCAAAAATGGCACATCAAATCCTGTCAGCCACATATCCACTACGATAGCGATCTTGAAGTTGGACTTTTCATTTTTGAATTGCCGGTCCAATTCCTTGCGGTATTCTTTGGTACCTAATAAGTCGTAAAGTTCTTTCTGGTCATCTTGTCCTCTTGTGGCAATGAGTTTAATCTGGGTGGGGTGTAGCTTCTGGGTTGAATGCAGCTCCAGCTGTATTCCTCTGTACAAAAAAGCAATATGATTTTCAGGCAAATTTGCTTTCATAGGATTATTCAGAATATATCTAACAGTATTGTTAAAATGTTCTTCATCTCTGATAAACCTGTCCCAATATTCAGACATCCAAAATTTTGTTGCGTCTTTGTCAATCCCGAGATTAAACCTTTTATTGTTTTGCAAGGCCCATTTCCCTGTGAATGATTTCCATGACTGAATTATCCTTACCAAATCTCCGTTTGTCTTAATCAAAACATGAACATGATTTGGCATAATTGACCAAGCCAATAAATTATATTTATCCCCGTCGTGGTGTAAAAGGGCTTCCTGCACTACTTGAGCCATTTCTCTGTTTGCCAAAGCGCAACATCCTAATCCTTGATCAAGCCAGTATTGACATTTTTTTCGCCTTTCTACGTCTCTTATATCATCAGAAAGATGTTGAATTTCTTCTTCGATTTCTTTTAAAACTTCCTGTGGAAGGCTATCTGCTAATCTGAATGTGATGAATTGGATTAAACCTTCTTTATTTCGGTGGGGTAGATTACCATAGTGCCACTCTTCAGGATTTCCAAAGTTTTTGGTGAAGTGCTGAGCGTAGTTTGTACTTTCAATGTGCTCGAAGCTGGAGCTTCGAGAGCCCAGGTGGGCTATGATATTTTTATACAACTCATAGGCGATTTCCCGTGTGCTACACACAAACATGGCTTTGCCTTTGACAGTCGAACCTTCAGAAACCCTGTTTTCATAATGGGTTACAAAATCTTCGGCAACCGCTTTCAATCGGGCAGGATCGCCAATAATGGCATACATCTGCGCCATCTCTTTTTTGCTTTGCTCTATCTGATTTTCATTGCTCCCGACTTCGGCACATTTGGCATAGTAAGCTTCTATCTCTTTGAGTTTGGAATTGTTCAGCAATACCTTGGCCGCCCGGCCTTCATATACGATCCTAACCGTGATTTCATCTTTCACCGATTCGGTCATGGTATAGGCATCCACCACCTTGCCAAAAACATCCAGCGTGGCATCTATGGGTGTCCCCGTGAAACCTACAAAAGTGGCATTCGGCAAGGAATCATGTAAATACTTGGCGAAGCCAAAAGTCTTGGTAACACCCTTGTCAGTTACTTTTACTTTTTGGTCCAAGTTCACCTGACTGCGGTGGGCCTCATCTGAGATGCAGATTACATTTGTCCGATCTGTCAGCAATAAGGTATCTTCGGTAAACTTGTGGATGGTGGTCAAAAAAACGCCACCGCTTTGTCTGCCTTCCAATAATTCCCGGAGATCGGCCCGGCTTTCCACACTGATGACGGTATTGTCCCCGATAAACTTCTTGGCATTGGTAAACTGCCCCGCAAGCTGATCGTCTAAGTCGGTGCGGTCGGTAATCAGGATGATAGTAGGACTCTCAAAATATTCACTTTTCATCAGCAACCGCGTGAGGTAGAGCATGGTAAAACTCTTTCCGCAACCCGTGGCTCCAAAATAAGTCCCTCCCTTTCCGTTACCATGGGGCTTTTGTGCCAATTTTATATGGTCATACAATGCCCTTGCCGCATAATACTGCGGGTAGCGGCAGACAATTTTCTCGTTTTTCTTGGAGCTGTCAGGTATGTAAATAAAGTTGCGGAGGATATCTCGGAAACGGTTCTTATCAAACATGCCCTGAACCAACGTGTACATGCTGTTTATTCCCTGAGCTTCGGCAAGCTCCTGCTTGTCGATTTTTTCGTAAATCGGGAGCTTCACGCCACCTAGAACTCTCCTCCAGGCATAGAAAAACTCATAAGGGGCAAAGAAGGAACCGGCTTTGTTGTTCACTCCATCACTGAGGACACAGAAGGCATTGTATTTAAATAGCTCAGGAATGTCTCTGCGGTATCGGACTGTCAGTTGCTTAAAGGCATCGTACACCGTGGCCTCTTCACGGATCGCACTTTTAAATTCAAAGACCACGAGTGGCAAACCGTTCACATAGACAATGCCGTCCGGGATGCGTTTTTCCGATCCGAAGATTTCAAATTGGGTGACAAACTTATAGATGTTGTTGTCCCTTTGATATTGAGCTTTTTCATCAAAGCTGAAGTTTTTTTCAACATCTTCTCCAGCTATGGATATCAGGTCAACTGCATCAGCTTGGCGTTGGGTATCCAAGCCACTGTAATCAATCAGTTGGATATAAATGTCCTTTTGGCTGCGGTCCTCTCTTTTAAGTATAAAACCATCCGAAAGCATCCTCAAAAATGTTTTGTTGCTTTCGTACAGGTCGGAAGAGGAGAGGGATTTGAGTTGGAGAACAATGGATTTGGTTTCGTTTAGCGTAATTCCTTCCTTGCTGTATTGTTCCAAAAGAAAACCTGTCAAATCCTCCTCAATCAAGACCTCCTCAGGCGGCCGGGAAAGGGTAACGCCCAAATGATGGGGATATCCTTCTTGCCCCAACAATTCGGTAAAGGCACTTTCCAACTTTCCTTCAGTGAATTTCATTTTACACCTTCAATTTTTATTGTCCAGGAAATTGATTGCATTCTTTCTCGAATCATCTTTAAGGTTTCCAAAATGGATTCTTCTTTGGGCAACTCTCCATATACCAGGTTTTTAAAGTCACCTTTATAAACTGCTTTCAGTTCAGTCCAGACATTTTCCGGGTCTTTAAAAATGAGCGCCTCATTGGGATGATAAATCAGCCATTTATTGTTGTTTTTAAAACTTGCCACATCATCATTGGCTACTTTCAACAGCATGCTATCAAAAGCCTCTGAATGAAGAAATTTTGAAAATTCCGCTTGCTGTAATAACTGATGTAAATCGTAAGTATGTCTTATTTTTTTCTTTAAATCTTCTATCGGGTTTTCACTGTAAGAAAAACGGACTAAACTCATAATTTTTTCACAAATGGTTCTGATGGGTTCTAATACCTGCAATTCAAAAGGAAGCAGTCCGTTTTCTTTTGCAAAATCAGATTGCTTATTTTCCAACATCATTTGACCAACAAATGAAACAATGCTTTTGGTGGTGTATGGTTCGAAATATCCGAGCCAAGTGGATTCTACCACAATTGCATCCCTGACCTGTCCAAAATCACCTCTAAATTCTTTATTGTAAGAATGGGCTGTTTTGCGGTTCATTCCCATTTTTTGGGTTATGCCCTCAATAGTTACTTCCGGCAAAACCCTATTTACCACATCACTTATTGTTCTGATTTTTGTCGTTAGTTTATTGTTTGACTCTCCTTCACGCCTCAATACCACCAAGTCGATATCTTCCGAAAAACGGTCCACCATATTGTAACATTTTGAGAGCGCCGTCCCTCCTTTAAACACCGTATCCCTACCGATTTCATTGTTGAAAATCGTAAACAAAGCATAGGTAACCCAATAGTCCTTTTCTACATATATGGATTTTATTCCCATTGTTTCGGCTGTAAAATTTACTGCTTTCACAAATTCAGTTAGATTTTGGTGCAGTATCATCTAATATTCCAGTTTTTAATGGTAGGAAATTCGGCTTCCTTAACATTCAACTTATATACCGTTGTTGGATTTAAGCTGCTTTTTAAATCAGATAAATCAAACTCAGTGGTAAACTTTTCTTCAATTATTGCGCCTAACAATGCCCTTACCCTTGGTGGGTAGGTCATTGAAAGTCTGATCAAATCTCCAATGGCTGATTTACTGAAATTCACCAATTTACCTGCTAAAATTTTGATGGCTTGGGAAGTGGATGTATCGGAAATGTTTCTTATATCTTTCAGTGCATCCAATACACCCAACAATTGATAATTGTCCTCCGTAATTTCTGCATACGATTTTACAGTACTAGTCTTAAGCCATCCCTTTTCTATTTTTTTTCGGCTTCTGTTGGTTGCTATTTTTGTTCTGAAGTAATTTTGAGTGGTAAGGTTTAATTGGTTGTACAATTCGCCACCGGTTACATAGCCCACTCTTTTTCCTTTTTTAAACAAAAACCGGTTTAATAGGGCATTGTAATCCGGACCTAAGGTTCCAAACCGGGTTTCTTCAGGTTTATAAAAAATCCCCTTGGATATTTTTTTGATGATTCCTTTTTTTTGGAGTCGTTCCAATGCCTTGGCAGCAGTCACAAAATCAGCTTGGCCTATACCCAAATCATCATATCCAAAAGGCTTACCTTCGGGTATGCTTTCAATTGTTTTCCGTATCTGCGCTGCAATTTTCATACGTCAAAGGTAGTTGTTTTAATTAAAATGTCAAGTTTTTTACGTGTAAAACTTGACAATTATTCCATCCTCAACAACTCGGTAAAAGCACTTTCCAAATTCCTTCAGAGAATTTCATTTCTTTGCTTTCCCCAGTTTTTTAATGTCAGCCTCGATCTCTTTCAAGCTTTCCTCTTTTTCTAGGACGCTGTGCGCTGCGTAGCCCAGATACGGAACTGTGTACCCTGAGCGGATTTAACCCGATAACCTACCGAGATAATCACATCAAGATTATAATGATCGATTTCTCTTTCCACTTCTCTGGAACCTTCCAGTTGAACTATCCGGAATTTCCGGACAGTTGAACTTTTGTCCAATTCCCCTTCCTGAAAGACATTGCCAAGATGCTCACTGATGGTTCGCTTGTCTTTACCAAACAATAGCCCCATCTGTGCCTGAGTAAGCCAGACAGTCTCTTCCTCCAGGCGCACATCGATTTTGATATTGCCATCAGGGTTTTGGTAGATAAGGATATCGCTGTTCATTTTTTATATACAGATCATCTGGTAATTGAATTGCCCCAACAACTCGGTAAAAGCACTTTCCAACTTTCGTTCAGTGAATTTCATGTTAGGCTAGAATGTAAAGACATAACCTACATTATAAAAAATACCTGTATCTAGATTCTTTATCAGAACGGATGGTTTTTCTACAAATAGTTTTGTTCCGTAATCCTCTTCATTAAAACTCGCCGAGACATTATCCACATAACCGGTAGCCCAGCCAATATTTGCAGTAAGATGATTTTTCTTTCCAATTGAAACGCCAAACCCATAAAGCAATCTAGCCCTTATTTCTTCACCTAAGGAAATGCCTGTACCTATACTTCCGTGAACACCAAAGAATTCATGCAAAATCGGAAGCTTGTACCCAGCGTGAAAAAGTGCCGAAACCCCAATTTCTCCTTCTAAAGGAGATTCCTTCAACACTTTGAAGTTCTGGGTAGAGTCATTCACTTGAACCGTCTCAAAGCCAACACGCTCACTTTGAAGATTAGAATAATACAATCCAGGTCCAACAGCCCAATACCAAGGAGAACGTCCAAACTTGATAGGGGAAAGGTGATACGTCTGAAGATTTGAAGCCGAATCCTTAGGAATAAAACTCATCTTGATTTCTGCTTCTTCTCCGGTAAATTGGATGGGAAGGGAGGTATAAGTTGTTTGATTGTAAAGATGTACAATGGAGACAAGTGCTTTTTCAGCATTTTCTGAACTTACTTGAGATTTTGCTTTTGCGGTATTTGTTTTCAATTCGGAGATAGCTTTATCAACCTTTGTTTTCTCAGTGTTTATCAGAATGGAATCAATTCCAGGGGTATTCATTAAAAGAATAACATCTGGGTTGCTAAAATATTCTTTTAACTTATCCTCATTTGCTTTCAAGTCAGCTTCTAATTTTGAAAGAATTATTTTGATTCGTGTAAACCCTTGAAGCTTTCCTTTGATATCTATAGAATTAAAATCTCTAGGTATAGGATTTATTTTGGAGGTTATCCTTATTGTCATTAATTCATAGCTCAAACTGTCTATTTTTTCATTTTCGGCCTTGAGGATTATACCGAATTTTTTAAGATATTCCTCCTCATCTTTGAGTCTTGAAAGAATTTTTTCGGTTAGTGGATTCTTTTTTTTAGGATCGACCTTGAATTTTTTATTGTCAATAGCAATTGAATCCGGACTAGCCTCCAAAGCTTTAGCCAATTCTGCAGCATTGAATTTACCTAATATATCACTTAAGCCAGTTAAATCAATCGATCCAAAAACCGGGAAATCCAATGCCTTGCTGTAGTACACAGTGTCCTTGACATTTATTTCTACCCGATAATTGTTGAGGTTGATGCTGTCCACTACCACCCGATAAAAGTCGCCGGTCTTTATCCTTTTGGGAACAGTAACCTTATCTCCTGGAACGAAATTAATTTTCACCTCTCTTTCAAGATCATAATCTTTAATTTTTTGGGCTGAACAAAAACTTGAAATCCCAAGAATAAGGATGGATAAAATAATTAGCTGCTTCATAAAAGTTGTATTTGTAGTATTTAGGTTTGATTAATTGTCTATTCTTTCTTGTATTTAAAAGACCTGATAATTTATTGAGGAAAAGTCATTTTTGCTTTCAAATTTTAGTTTTAGACCTTCTGTTGGAATAATAGTAGTAAACCTACTATGTGCAATAGGAATTATTTTGTTTGGAATATACTCTGATTTTACCCTTTCAATGAAACTAGTTACCTCTTTTTGTAAAAAACTCTTCCCCATTTGGTCAATCTCCTCAAGTTCATTTTTTACAAATAGATTTAATGATTCTATAATCAAATCAATATATCGTTCTAATATAAATTCCGCTTTTTTCTTAAGGAATTTTAGAAACCTTTCAATTTGAATACAAATAAGTTCAGTCAAAATTTCAAGTATAATTAATTGTTTGGGAAAAAATATAAATAAAAAGTAATTCACTTCACTTTTTATTCCATCGTAAGAAGTTCTATAGTTGTGTGTTTTTCCTGCATTAATTATGCAGGGTGGGGTTTTAATACTCCCTTGATCATCTAATTCAAGAACGGGGACGAAACTAGTATGCCAAATTAGGTTTCCAATTTTGCTATGAAAATCAGATTTTGATGTAATTCTAGGAAACACATACATTACTGACTCCTTTTTTATGCCGGGAGTGTTTGCAAGGGCTCGAAGAATAATATGTTGTGTTTTACCAGCTGCTTCATTGAATTTAAATAAAACATGTTCAGATGGAGCGCTGGGTTTTTTAAACAGAGATCTTGCTTTTACACTATAATCCATATGCTCACCGGATTTGTATTGAAGCATTAAGAGTCGCTTATCGGCCAAGGTTGGATTGTTTATGTTTATAGAAACGTCATAACCTCCTCCGGCATTTGCCTCCTCTTCTTGGGTAAGACCTTCAGCGAAAAATGTGGATTGGTTCAAAAAGTGTGACCAAGTTTTTCCAGAAAGCAAATGAGAAATAGGGGAGAAGTCTAAATACCATAAAAATGACTTACTAATGGTGAGTAATTCATTTGTGATATTCAATTCAAAAGTCTTTTCGTTAATTTCTTTTTTAACCTTATGCTTTTTTTTCATGCTAATTTTTTTCGAAGTCTAATTCCATTCCCATCATCATATTATAATGACCAATATTATCAGTGTGGCTAAAAATATTTTTAAACACTTCTAAGTATTTGGTAATTGTTCCGTCTGGTGCTTCAATAAATAAATCATCAGGCAATGTATGAGAACCCTCATTTGCCCAGCTTAATAAAGAACTGCAAATTTCCCTATCTTCTTGAGTTGTAAACTTATTGATTAAAACATCATCTCGTTTGTTCCCTAAAATACTGAAATAGTTTTCAAGGATTCGTCTTAGTGTATTTTGAATAGTAATACCCGAGTTATTTTCCCACTCCTTTATTTCTCTCCACAGTAATTCATAAGATGATTGGATTGGATTATTCAACCCATAGAAATGAATAGTAGAAACTTTGTTATTCTTGCGTAGAATCCAGAATTGAGATTTTTCTCCCTTCCTGTTCAATCCTTCATAAGAGACCTCCTTATGAAAATACACATTGTGGGTTAGTAGAATTATCTGTTTGATGTTGCCTACATCTGATTTTACGTTTTTAATTATTTCCTTAATCAATGTGCTAACTACAAATAATACATTGCTATCTAAGCTAGAAATAGGATCATCAATTACTAAAATCCTTTCTTCGTTTACAGACTCTTCAGTTTCTCCACCCTTTGCTCTTTGCAGAAAATACAAAAATGTAATAAAGGTAATTTCTCCCTCACTTAAAGTTGTTTCAGCGATTTCTCCGTCTTCACGTAGTATTTGGTAAAATCCTTTTTCTGCAGTGGGGACAATTTCAAAGTTTAAAAAACCATACGACCTTAGAAGTCTGTTTATTTCATCAACTGTTGGCTGAATACTGGTTACATTTTTACTGAGATTCTGAATTTCACTTTGTAGGGTATGAAACTCAGTCAGCTTTGCAGTTAATTGTGTTTGTAAACCTGTTATTCCTGTTTCTAATCCTCCTTTGTCTGAAAGGTATTTAGCAATATCAGTCCTGAATTCTTCAATAATATACTTCCAGATCGATCGAATTAAGTCAGATTTTTCGGCATTGAAATTTGCTACGATATCATTGTGCTTTTTGATTTCATCATTGGCATCTTTGATTAAGTCTGCAATTAAATCTAGTTGCTCTTTTAGAGAAACTAACTCAATACTTCTACTAGGCTCTTTGATTTTGTTGTTTAAAAACTCGCTATTGGTTGTATTTTGACTTATTAGAGTTTTAAGGTAGGCTGAAAATTTATCGACATTTAGCTTTGTATCTTTAAAATTCTTTTGACTCGTTTCAATATCATTTAGTTCATTGATAAGATTTTGTGTCAATAAATTATATTCCTGCTTTAGCTCTTTTATTACTTTGATATCGTTTAAGTAAGTTACATCAAACCAATTCTCCAACTGATTTTTAAAATCTTCATTAATGGTTGGTTGCTGACAAAAAGGACAAATATCTTCATCTGCTTGGATATAACTTCTTCCTTGATTTACCCAATCGTTGATATTCAGTTTCTGAATTAGTTTGGCAATATCCACATCTGCTTTACCAACAATTATTTTCTTCCAAACAGACTCAACTTCAATATCAAGTATTCTTTCGTAGCTAATTGTATTTATTGGTTCAATATTTTGAGGAACTTCTCCAAAAATGGTTTTAGCGTTTTCTTTCAATTCCCCCAAAGTTTTTAAAGTCGCTATGTTATTTGAAAACTCTTGTAACAATCTATTTTTAAAAAGTTCCCCAGATTTCATTGAGCCTACGAAGGCTTCTTTGAACTCTTTATCGTACTTCTTATAAATCTTTTTCCAACTACTTTCAGTAAACTCTTTTTCTAAGTCGTCCTTCCTTTGTTTTTGAGCATTAAGCGTTTCACGTTTTTTTATTCCGTCAGCTTTTACATTTTTTAATTCCTCATTTTTATCCTCAATTACTTTTATTTCTTCTTTAGTAGCTTGACCAAGCGTAAAAACCCCGTTTAGTTTACCCTTTCCAAAGTTCTGTTCTCTAAATTCTTTGTTATAAACCAATACTTTAATTGGTGTTTCGTTTTTCCAATTTACAGTGCAATTAGCAAATTTTAAATTAACTGGATTTTGGAGAAAGTTTGATAATGTGGTTTTGCCGCAACCATTAGCCCCATAGATAAAGTTCACTTTTTTTAACCCATCTATTTGCACCCCATTTACAGGGTCATAAGTAGCTACATTTTTTACTTTGATAGATGTAATCATTGGGTATTTACTTTTTCTAATTTCAAACTCTCCACCACCCCCTTCATCAGGACAGGGCAAAGCGGTTTAATAGCGTTTTTCAGTTGCTCATTGATACGTTTTCGAGTTTCCAAGGTATGATAAATAGTTACAATGGCTTCCTGGATTTTAATATCGGGAATGGGCAATTTTACATTGCACATATCAGCCCAATCAAAAGTTTCTCTTGCACTGCCCCAAGAATTAAATCTTGCATAACGGTCAAATTCAGTTCTTTTAAAAAACAAAAACAAATATTCAGGTAGTAAAATTGATGCGTTTTTTACTCTAAATACTGTATAAGTACTAGAAACAAGTCCTGCTTCGCCATCTAAAAGTGCGATTGAAATTTTCTCACCGTTTCTTGAAGTAACTGAGACATAGCTGAATTCTCTTTGGCGAACAATTTTGTAATTCGATAACTCTAGTTGCTCTTTATTAGATTTGGTTTCAATAAATATCTTGTTCACACTTATTCCCACAAGATTGTCAATCTTCAAATCTCTATTCCTTTCATCCGATTGCTCAATATATTCTCCAAGCACTTTCGGCTCTTCCGTTTTTATCAGATTTTCAATGTAGGTATCACAAATCAATTGTAAATCAGCTAAACTGTTTTCGTAAGTTTTTTGATTGGTCAGCAAGCCGCTGTAAAGAGCAACAAATTTTCTTTGTTCTTCAATATCAGGAATGGGTATCCTTATTTCGGAAAAACGTTCCCATTCTAAACTTGCCCTTACACTGCTATCGCTAATAAACCACCCGTATCTGTCTGATTCGGGTCTTTGAAACCACATCATCATGTATTCTGGCAGCAGTTCATTTTCGTCATTCACTTCAATCACCAAATAAGCAGGGGAAATAATGGCAAGTTTTTCTTCTGTAAATAATGCCAAACGGATAGTTTCATCTCTGCCTACTTGCATTGCACTATATGCAAATTGACCTTTCTGAATTATTTTGTATTTAGACAAATCCGTTTCAGAAGTATTGGCAACCGAAGGCATAAAGTTTTTGGTAATGTTTATGCCCAATAAGTTTGTAATCGCTAAATCCTTATTACGATTATCAACCAAATGAATATAATTACCAATACGCTTATAACTCATAGCCCAAAGTTTTAAAAGCATTAATCAATTGTTCCTGCGATTGCTTTTCTTCTTTCAAAAGGGTTTTAAAATCCTTTTGTATCCGCTTCATTTCAGTGTCAAAATCTATTTCGCTGTCTCGGTTAATAAACTCAATGTATTTACTTGGCACCAAGGAATAATTATGGCGCTTTAATTGTTCAAATTGAGCCGAATAGCAAAATTCAGGAATGTTTTTATAAGTTTTCTGCCAATCAACTTGCTGCCAACCATGGTAAGTAAAGGTGATTTTCTCTAAATCCTTTTTAATTAACTCCACAAACATTTTTTCATATTCTGTGCCCCACCTTCTCAAATCAACAAAAAGGATTTCACCTTTTCTATCCCTATAGTTTCTCTCCAAATCTCCCGATTTTATCGAGCGGGCTTTTTTATTTTTGTTAAGAATCCAAAGCGTAACACTGATATCGGTGGTGTAAAACATGTTTCTTGGCAAAACAACAATTGCCTCTACCAAATCATTTTCGATCAACTTCCTGCGGATTTTGTATTCTTCACCTCCGCCACTGAGGGCACCGTTGGCTAGAATAAAACCCGCAATCCCGTTTTCGGATAGCTTCGATACCATATTCAAAATCCATCCATAATTGGCGTTACTCTTAGGCGGCACATCGTAGCCTCTCCATCTCGGATCGTCTTTCAGTTCATTTTCTGCCCGCCAGTCTTTTTGATTAAAAGGAGGGTTGGCCATGATAAAGTCTGCTTTCAGGTCCTTATGTTGGTCATCGGCAAAGGTATCCGCTGCTTTTTCTCCCAGATTACCACTGATGCCCCGGATGGCAAGGTTCATCTTTGCCAGTTTGTATGTAGTGTTGGTATATTCCTGCCCATAGATCGAAATCTCTTTTTTATTGCCATGATGCGCTTCTATAAACTTGATGGACTGCACAAACATACCTCCCGAACCGCAGGCCGGGTCATAGATGATCCCTTTGTAGGGTTCGATCATCTCTGCAATCAGGTTAACAATACTCTTGGGTGTATAAAATTCCCCTTTTCCTTTTCCTTCGGCAAGCGCAAACTTGGATAGGAAGTATTCATACACTTTGCCTACCACATCCTGCTTGGGGTCCTTGAGGGTATCGATGTCATTGATGGTGTCAAGGAGAGAGGCAAGCTTGGTGATGTCGAGTCCCAAGCGGGAAAAGTAATTATCGGGCAAGGCACCTTTCAGCGCTTTGTTGTTTTTCTCAATGGTATGCAGGGCAGTGTCAATAAGCAGGGCAATGTCATTTTGCTTTGACTTTTTGATCAGAAATCCCCAGCGGCTATTTTCTTCCAAAAAGAAGACATTGCTCATATTGTAAAAATCGGGCATCTCAATGTATTTCTCTTTGCCCTCAGCGATCAGTTTGGCGCGGTGGTCCTCAAACTTGTCACTGGCAAATTTCAAAAATATCAGACTCAATACGACGTGTTTGTATTCTGCAGGCTCAACGCTACCTCTCAATTTATTGGCAGCATCCCATAGGGTGACTTCAATGGGCTTATCCTGGATTTGCTTGGATACTTTTACTTTTCCCGTGGCTTTGTTGGCGGGCTCTTCCTTTAGTTTGGGCATTATCTTTACTTATTGATCACAGATTTGTATTCTGCTAATTTAGTCGATTTACTACATGTAATCCTATCCCGTGATCAGGGTATTTTTACTAAAAAATCCCAAGTAAGCTTTGGGAAATAGAGGAGCCGATTAGAGTTTAAAATCAATTTTTTCCCTTTCTCTCAATCTATTAAGGACTATTTCCCTCAACTCAGTATTTGAAATTCTAAAAGGATGAAGAATAAGGGCAGCTTTTCGGATACATGCTTCGAATTCTCTTTTTGCCTTGGGGATTTTGGTAGCCACATTGTTAAACTGGAGTTCGTCCATAGTGTACCCTTGGTATTCCAGTTTCCAATAATCAATGGACTCAGGATTGGCAGGAAGCGGGATACTTCTCAGAATCCTGTCTGTTTCAAAAAAAGCGGTCTGCACAGGAACAGTCACCGTCCTTACCATGGCTTCTCCATCCGTGACCACGACTTTGAAGATTTTGTCTTGGGTCATGTCTACCAAGTCAAACCAATAAAGCGCCCTGACCACCATCTTGCACGAACCGGTAGTCAAAGCATCCATTTCCTTAACAAATCCTTGCCCTACCAGTTGGATCTTTCCATCCAGGACAGTGATTTCAATTGAAGAGGTCAATTTCCATGTTTTGGAGGCCCTCATAAGGTTTTTAATTTCCAAAAAAACCTTCTTGGCCTGTTTGGAGTCGATTTCAAAAATTACCATATCCTCAATTTTCCATCAAATTAGGAAATTCCAATTGAGGAGTTAATTGATTTTATTCCTTCCGACGCATATTGTCACACAATTAGAAATTCCACCAAGGAAAGGAGAAGAAGTGACTAAAGAAGTGGGTTGCATTATTATAGGCTTCCCGCCTAGGCGTATTTTAAAATTCCACTTTCCAGTTTCCAGGAATTTTTAATTCTTCATTTTTCATTAATTTTTCCCTCACCCTTTCCACACCTCCACAACCCTGACCGCACCGCCACTTTTGAGCGGATAAAATTGCCCATTGCTTTCTTGGAAAAAGTAGATACCTACCATCACCGTCCCCAAATAGTCTTGGAGTACGGGGTCATAGGAAATAGGAACTTCTCCTAACTGAGCTAAGGATTCATCCTGTTTATAATAATTTTCCTCACCAGAGAAAAAAGATTTTCCTTTGACTTTTGGTTTCTCGGGGACTTGGACAATCCCAATTTTGACTTGAAAATGACTTGCCCCTGCAGGTATAGCATTTTGATTGATGCGACCCACCTTTGAGAAATCAACTTTCACCATACCGGCTTCTTGATCTATTTGGACTATTGGCATTTGGCCTAGCAGGTTTTGAAGTTTGGCTTGCTTGGCGATTTCCATCCCTCTAAGCAGGCTGACATCTCCGGCAAGTAGGGTTCGTTTCCCCTTTCCGTGGATGCCGTCGGTCAGCATGATCTTCCTAAAAACCCCACTGAGTTGGGAATGTAAATACCCAGTATGGATTTGGTACAATAGGGGATGGGCCAAGTTTCTGAATGATGAGCTGAGCGGGGAAGCCCTTCCAAATTCATCATTCTCCTTTTTGGTTCCAACAAAAAACCTGCTCAGCCAATACCTTTTCCTGTTTTTTTGTCTTGCCTGCCGGGCAATGTTTTTCCCGTTCATCAGGTAAAATGTAATGCCACCAAGAGTGCCTACAAACTTGGTCCAACTTACGAGTTTAGCCATAGCTCCTTTATATCAAAGTACACCTTCTCTTACCCCTCCGTAGTAGTCCCCTTACACTTTGACCGTGTTTATACCGTGTTTTCACCGTGTTTGAGGAGGCTCCTAGTTCTATTCCTTAAGAGTTAAAGATAGTTGAAAACCTACTAAACTCACAATAGGCGTTTTATTTTTTCTACAATACTTTATGTTACATCCGACTGAAGAAGAATGTAAAAACTTGATGTCGCAATTTGCGACCTCAAGTTGGGGAGGACGGAAAACCCCTCCTTTTATGTTCACTAAACAAGGTGTGGCTACGCTTTTTACGGTACCTAATAGCCCCATCTTGGTGTAATTTGTAATTACACCGTTTTATTTTTTGGAATTTGTAATTCCATTTTCTCACAAGTTCAAACCTTTTAGGGTTGGTCGTTCAATCATCATCCATAAATTCCCCCGGTTCTACCGGGGGCTCCGCCATGGCGGACAGGTATTGAAAAGTTCGACCCCGTCCGGGGTCTTGAATATGGGATAATGCGGCTAGTTTAATGACCGCAAAGTGGTCTAACTTCTCAATTACCATGGGTGAAACCCATGGGGAACAAAAGATTCGAAGGGAACACAACGACCCTGAAGGGGTCGAACACATTTAACTTAATTCTTATGAAGTATGAATCCCACCTTCTACCAATCTGTTTTTCAATCACTCAATCCCCATAAATATCCTTTCCCATCGGATCCTGTCCAAACCTGCTCCTTCCACATTTTTTGAAAATAAAACCATTACCGGTTTGCCGACAATATGGTCCTCCGGTGCGAAGCCCCAATACCTCGAATCAATGGAATTGTCCCTGCTGTCACCCATCATAAAATAATAATCCTGTTGGAAGGTATATTGCTCCATGGACTTTCCTCCGATTTCCAACTTCCCATCGGAAATTCTCACTTGATCCTGACCTTCATGTTTCTGGATCAATTCTCCATAAAAGTTTAAAGTGGAGGCATTGATGGTAATTTGCATTCCCTTTTTTGGAACAGTAAATGGTCCATAATTGTCAATCGTCCAAGAATTTGCCATCGATGAAGGAAACAATTCCAAACCAGATGGGGAATCGGAAGCGAGGTTTAAAGAAATCGTAAAAGGTGCGGATTCCATTTTCTCTAACTGTTCACTTGTCAGCAAAAGGCTATATACCGGAGTATTTCCTTTTTCATATCCTAGAAACCAATAATCCTCACCCTCCAAACCTAAGGCTGCCATGTGATGGGATTGAAGAGGGTAGGAAGTCGACATTTCGTAGCGGAATTTCATACCGGGAGGATTTTCCATTGCCTTGCCATTGACAAAAATTTGTTTGTCCCTGATTTCAATCACATCCCCTGAAATCGCCACACAGCGCTTGACCAGATAAGTCATCAGGTCCAAAGGCTTTCTATAGGATCTAGGAGATCTTTGGGAGCATTGAAGACCACGGTTTCTCCTCTTTCCACTTCCCTCATTCCGGGGAGACGAAAAGTCGGGAATTGGATCCAGTCCAGGTAGGAAGGGATATCTGTGCCCCAGATTTTCTGATGTGTCAAAGGCACCTGCAAAGGCGTGGCAGGTGTCCTCGGCCCGTAATGGACTTTGCTCACCAAAATATAATCGCCAACCAGTAATGAGTTTTCCATCGAACTGGTCGGGATCACAAAAGCTTCCGCCAATGACCAACGGAACAAGGAGGCGACTATGACTGCAAAGACAAGGGCATTCCGCCATTCAATAAACATTGGTTTTTTTTGTGTGGAGGTTGATTTCATAGTTCGTTTAGAAAAGTTTCTCAATGAATAAAGATTAAACATAGAAATCCTAAAATTGAAAATGCTACTGAAAAACGCTGATTTAAGGCTAATTAACAAATGTGGTAGGCAGTTTATTACAATTTAACAATACTTAATCCTGAAAATGCAAGTCTGGAATCTCTTACTTCGTGGTACTACTCATATAATAAGTGTCACCTACCCCGATCATCGACAAATCCAGTCCATCAGCATGGATGGTCGGATTGATTGCTTTTTGATTTTGGGCAAAATTTGGATAAATAGTCAGAGTGGATATTAAAAAAATTGAAAGGATTGAAAATTTTTTCATGAGAGATTTTCTGAATTTGGGTTGGAAAATAACTTTTTTAGATACCTTTCGAAGGGTAATTGGGGGAAGTGGGGATGCTATTCAAGTATTTTATTATTTGCAGCAAATAGGATACGTTTATTTGCAAAAAAGGGAATCTTTTGACTTTGATTTTGAAAAATATTTAAAGGCTAAAGGTTACTTCTAATTCACAACTAATTGAAGGATTTGAGTTTATGCAAGGTGTTGGTTTCAAAGATGATAATGTAATTCCTCTTTTTCAATATACCTGGAGTGAACCTACTGGGATTTTCAATTGTCTATTTTCAAAAATTAACAATAAGCATCATTTGGTTATAATCCGCCTAAATCACCTGATCTATCCATTTATTTCCAATCTAACTCCTTTTATATAATATTCTCAAACCTTTCATTATACTTGGATTAGCTTTCGGAAATTTCAAAAAGAGGTATACGAAAATTTATTTCAAAAAAATTTATGAAAGTTTCCTTTGCAATTTGAAATGAAAAAATGATAACTTTAAAATCTCATAATTAATTTAGAAACCGTTTAACCTTTATTTAATTCTCTTTAAAATCTACTCTATGAAAAAGTTAATCGCTTTGTTCATGCTTTCCGGAATATTGATGTTTCCGGTGACTACGAAAGCTCAAGATGCAGCAGACACTGCCGCAGTTGAAACTCCTCAAGCTGCCGCTCCGGCACCAGTAATCGTCGATGACGAGGTCATCGCTGAAGAGCAAAGTTTCCACCAAGTTATCAAAGAAAAGTTCATCGAAGGTGATCCAACTTACATGTCTCCGGTATTGATCTGTTTGATTCTAGGTCTTGCTGTTGCACTTGAAAGAATTGTTACTTTGAACCTTTCTACCACAAACACAAAGAAATTATTGTCAAAAGTTGAGACTGCTTTGGAACAAGGCGGAATCGAAGCAGCAAAGGACGTAACCAAAAACACAAAAGGTCCGGTTGCATCTATCTTCACCCAAGGCTTAATGAGATATACAGAAGGTATTGAGATGGTTGAAAAATCCATCATCGCTTACGGATCTGTAGAAATGGGAAGATTGGAAAAAGGATTGGTTTGGATATCTCTATTCATCTCACTAGCTCCAATGTTGGGTTTCATGGGTACAGTTATCGGTATGATCGGTGCATTTGATGCCATCGAAGCTGCCGGTGATATCTCTCCTTCTTTGGTTGCCGGTGGTATCAAAATCGCCCTTTTAACAACTGTAGCAGGTTTGATCGTTGCGATCATTCTTCAATTGTTTTACAATTATCTAGTATCCAAAATCGATTCTTTAGTGAATGATATGGAAGATGCTTCCATTTCATTGGTAGACATCCTAGTGAAGCACAAATTGTCAAAATAATATTGATTGGGCAAATACCCAATTGATTCTTCACGTTAACTAAAGAAAAACTAATATGGATTCTATAGATATTTTCCTTTACGTAGCTGATTTTCTAGTAATTGTCGGAGTTATTTTAGCAGTGGTATTGCCATTGATAAAATCACTTGACGATCCTAAAAGTCTGCTAAAATCAGCATTAGCCGTTGTGGCTTTGGCAGTATTGTTCTTTATTGCCTATTCCATTTCCGATGGGGAGGTTACCGCTAAGTTTGCCCAAGCGCCTTTTAATTTAACAGAAGGCATGTCCAAATTTGTAGGTGGCTCCTTGATTATGACATATATAATGACACTTGTTGCATTGGCAGGTATAGTAATTACTGAAATCACTAAAGCAATAAAATAATGGCAAAAGGTAAAAGCAGAACATCTCAAGAGGTAAATGCAGGTTCCATGGCGGACATTGCTTTTCTGTTGCTTATCTTCTTCTTGGTCACTACTACCATTGCCTCTGATAAAGGGATTCAAAACCTACTTCCTCCTAAGCAAGATCCTAACGTTCCGCCACCGGATATAAAATTGAATGAAAGAAACATCTTCAATATCCTAGTGAATGCGAACGATCAGCTTCTTGTTGAAGGCGAATATGTAGACAATACAGAATTGCTTTCAGAGGACATTAAAGATTTTCTCTTAAATTTTGGTGCACCTGATGAGGATGCGGTAGCCTTATTTAACGGTCTTCCCCAATCTCTTAAAAGTAGAGCCAACAGAGACTCTAAATCATCTGATCATCCGATGAGTGGAGGTGCTGTTGTTTCTATCAAAACAAACAGAGGCACGAGCTACGAGAAATATCTTGAGGTACTTGACCAAGTAAAGAGAGCTTACTTTGAAATTTATGCAGAAAGAGTAGGATTGACTTCAGATCAATATAGAGCATTGACCGGGAAAAGTCCTGCTGAAAAAGCTTTGATTGACAGAGGTAAAGAAGGTATTCCAATGGCGATCTCAATTGCAGAACCAGATAAAATAGGAGGAAATTGATATGGGAAAGTTTAAGAAAAAAACCAAAACCTCGGAAAACATCCCGACCTCAGCACTACCTGATATCATCTTCATGCTTTTGTTCTTTTTCATGGTGACAACTGTGTTGAGAGAACAGGACATCTTGGTAGAACAAAAACTTCCACAAGCTACACAGCTTCAAAAATTGGAGAAAAAGACCTTGATTTCCTACCTTTTTGTTGGAAAGCCCAAGAATAGCAATCTCTATGGAACAGAACCAAGAGTACAGGCAAATGACGTGTTGATCAATACAAAGGATATTATCCTATGGGTGAATCAGGAAAAGGACAAATTATCTGAGGCTGAAAGAGATCAAATCACCATTTCAATGAAAGCTGATAGGGACGTGAAGATGGGCCCAATTTCAGATATTCAATTTGAATTGAGAGAGGCAGATGCTCGTAAATTATTATATGCATCGACCGGTAAGGTTCAGAATTAATTTAATTCAGATTTAAAAATATAAAGCTATCCCCCAGGGATAGCTTTTTTACTTTTGTTGAAAATGAATGTTTTGAAAATTGGCCAAAAGAAGAAAGTGCAGAATGCTTGGGCTATGTATGACTGGGCCAATTCTGTATATAGTTTGGTGATTACCTCCACGATTTTTCCTGTTTATTTTAATAGCGTCACTAAGTCGGAAGAATATGGGGATGTTGTTTCTTTTTTTGGTTTCAGGATTGTGAACACTGTTTTATACTCCTATTCTATTTCTTTCTCATTTTTGGTAATTGCTTTAATTTCTCCCTTGCTTTCCGGTATGGCCGATTATGGTGGTAAAAAGTTACTATTCATGAAAATCTTTGCCTATTTAGGTTCTACAGCCTGTTTGGGTTTGTTCTTTTTTGATGGGGATAATTTAGAGTATGGGATTATCTGTGCCGTTTTGGCTAGTATAGGCTATGCGGGTAGTATTGTTTTTTACAATGCATTTTTGCCTGAGATAGCAACTGAAGATGAATTTGATTTTCTGAGTGCCCGCGGCTTTGCCCTTGGGTATATTGGAAGTGTGATTTTATTGATATTGAATCTTTTCATGATTCAGAGCCCTGAAACCTTCGGCCTGTCGGATGGGGGAGATGCCGCTAGATGGTCTTTCTTAATCACTGGGATTTGGTGGGCAGGTTTTGCTCAGATTCCTTTTAAATATTTACCTGATAATCCTTATAATAGAAAAGTTAAGTCTGCTCTTTTTCTCAAAGGGTATCGGGAAATTAACAAAATCTTTAAGATTGTAAGAAAAACCAAAGTGATGCATAGGTTTCTTGCAGCGTTTTTTTTCTATAGCATGGGCGTGCAAACCGTTATGTATTTGGCAGCAACTTTTGGAGACAAGGAATTGGGTCTTCCCGGAGATAAATTGATCATCACAATTTTGATTATTCAGATTGTTGCAATCGGAGGTAGTTACCTTTTTGCCTACATTTCTAAGCTGTATGGGAATAAAATTTCCTTGGTAATCATGGTTTTTGTTTGGGTTTTAATCTGTGGTGCTGCCTATTATGTGGTCAGTGAATACCAATTTTATGCTTTGGCTTTTGTAGTAGGTATGGTGATGGGTGGGATTCAATCACTTTCACGGTCAACTTATTCCAAACTTATACCTGTAGAAACAACACAGCATGCATCTTACTTTAGTTTCTATGATGTTACTGAAAAACTTGCTGTTGTTTTAGGCACCTTTTCTTATGGCGTAATTGAGCAAATTACAGGAAACATGAGGAACAGTTCCTTGGCTTTAGGGTTGTTTTTCTTTGTAGGCCTTGGGTTTTTACTTCTTTTAAGAATTCCCAAACAGGATTTTCAAACCATTGTTGAAATAAAAAATGCTTGAGATTATTCCAGGAAATCGGGTTTCAGATTTGGATAAGGCTTATGTCCAATCAGCGGGAATTACATCCTGGGATTTGATGGAAAAGGCTGCTACCTCCTTTCTCAATTGGTTTTTACTAGAATATAAAGATCATGGTAAACGGGTTTTCATTTTTTGCGGACCTGGAAATAATGGCGGTGATGGTTTGGCTATAGCGAGGTTACTTCAAACGGAAGGTTTTTTGGTGACTGTTGTAACTTTTGAAGATCCATTAAATTGTAGCCATGACTATAAAATAAACTTCAACAAGCTTCCGATTGGTATTCGGGTGATTGGCTATGGAGAATTTGATGTTAATCTAGTTGACGATAACATATGTATTGATGCGATTTTTGGTGTTGGAATAAAAAGACCACTTTCTGGAAAATACCTTGAGACTGTCAACTCCCTTAACCAAACCCGAGCTGTAAAAATCTCTATTGACATGCCTTCAGGCATTCCATCTGACGGGGTATTTCTTGGGGATGCATTCAAGGCCGATATAACCTGTACTTTCCAATTCCCAAAACTTGGTCTTTTGGCTCCTGAACATGCTGAATATACAGGGGATATCAAAATTCTGGATATCGGAATTCCATCTGCATTTTTGGAATCCTTTGGTCAGAAAAAATATTTTGTACAAAAGGAGGATATCAAACCGTTGCATAAATATTCCCATAGGTTCAGTCACAAAGGAGATTTTGGCAGGATCCTCCTAGTAGGAGGTAGCAAAGGTAAAATGGGAGCCATCCTACTCAGCGCAAAGGCTGCTTTGCGGAGCGGGAGTGGTTTGGTCAATGTTTTTGCTCCATCTGATGAAAGAATGGTTTTGCAGGTCGGGGCTCCTGAAGTGATGGTTGCACAGGAAAATGTGATTCATGATCTCGCTCAGTTTGACGCCATCGGAATTGGACCTGGATGGGGTTTGGAAATTGAGCTTGATGATTTCCGAAAATTTCTAACTTCTTATAATTCGCCCATTGTTATCGATGCGGATGGTTTAAATCTTCTTTCAAAGAATAAATGTTTGTTGGAACATTTGCCTCCAAACAGCATTTTGACGCCGCATCTCAAAGAGTTTGAAAGACTTGTTGGTCCAAGCCGAGATCACTTGGAAAGGCTACAAAAGGCCTTAGATTTTTCCTTTAAATTTGGAATTTTTTTGGTCTTGAAAGGTGCTTTCACCTCGATATCTTGTCCAGACGGATCCCAATATTTTAATTCCTCGGGCAATAAGTATATGGCTACAGCAGGGGCTGGCGACGTGTTGACAGGAATGATTACCTCCTTTTTGGGACAAGGATATGAGCCTTTAAACGCTGCAATATGTGCCGTCTACCATCATGGTTTGGCAGGTGACTTAGCTGCAAAACAAAAAAGAAGAGGATTGATTGCTTCGGATATAATTGACTCAATTCCTGCTACATTTTTAGAACTCGGGATCGAATAATTTTTTTTCCACCAAATTAAGAACTTTAACAATTAGGCCGTGGTTGCATTACAAGTCTTTTCAATCTCATGAAAAAAGAAAAACTAATTCTTTGGACTCTAGCAGCAATCAATTTCACCCATATTGTGGATTTCATGATATTGATGCCCCTTGGCCCACAGTTGATGAGGATTTTTGAAATCACCCCGCGTGAATTCGGATTGTTGGTGTCATCCTACACACTCAGCGCCGGTGTAAGTAGTTTTTTGGGTGCTTTTGTTTTGGACAAATATGACAGAAGAACGATCCTTCTTTGGGTGTTTGTTGGATTCTTATTAGGTACAATTGCCTGTGCTCTTTCTCCTAATTATCCAATACTGTTGCTTTCAAGGATAATTTCAGGGGTTTTTGGAGGTCTTACCTCCGCATTGATCATGGCGATTATTGGGGATGTTGTACCTGACTCGCGTAGAGGTAAAGCCATGGGACTCGTTATGGCTGCATTTTCTGTGGCCTCAGTTGTTGGCGTGCCTTTTGGATTATTCATTGCCAGTATTTCCAATTGGCATGCGCCATTCATTTTTCTCTCGGGACTTTCGATAGTTATATTGATATTGATTTTCAGATACATCCCCTCAATAACCGATCACCTTTATAACCAACAAGTTAAACCAACTCCGATTCAGGTAATAAGACGGGTCACAGGAAACAGCAATCAAATGAGGGCAATTTCCCTTACCATCATGATGATGTTTGGTCAGTTTATGATCATCCCATTTTTGAGCCCATATATGGTAGCCAATGTTGGGTTTTCAGAAATTCAGTTGACGTACATCTATATGGCAGGAGGATTATTTACCATTTTCACCTCACCTTGGGTTGGGAAATTGACCGATAATCACGGGAAAATAAAAGTGTTTACAGTTTTTATGACCTTGAACATCATCCCCATTGGATTGATTACTCATTTGGGACAAACTCCAATTCCATTTGTTTTGATGATTTCAACCCTGTTTTTTGTGACTTCCAATGGAAGGATGGTTCCTGCCGCAGCTTTGATCACCGGAACAGCTAAACCCGAAAATAGAGGGAGTTTCTTAAGTTTCAATTCTGCCGTGCAGCAGCTGGCAGCAGGAATAGCGTCATTTGTTGCAGGATTGATCCTTGTTGAAGGAAACGGAGGGGTCTTGTTGAATTTCAATATTGTAGGTTATATGGCTATTTTTTTTAGCTTATTATGTATTCCTCTGGCGAGAAGGATCAAGGTCGTAGATATCGATGCGCCAATATTGGATTTGAATGAGTCTAAGGAATTGAAAATCGAAAAAATAGTATAGAAAAGCCCCTATTAAGTAATTGCTCAATAGGGGCTTGTTGATTTTTTAGGGTTGTTATCAATTAAAACTCGGCGTGTCCCGGAGTTCTTGGGAAGGCTATTACATCCCTAATATTTCCCATCCCTGTGACAAATAATACTAATCTTTCAAATCCAAGTCCAAATCCTGCATGGGGCGTAGATCCAAATCTCCTCGTATCAAGATACCACCACATTTCCTCAGTAGGGATATTCATTTCTTCCATTCTCTTGGTCAATTGGTCCAACCTTTCTTCTCTTTGTGATCCTCCGACAATCTCTCCAATTCCCGGGAATAAAATGTCCATTGCAGCCACGGTTTTTCCGTCATCGTTTTGTCTCATGTAAAACGCTTTGATGTCTTTTGGATAATCGGTGAGGATTACGGGCTTGTTGAAATGCTTTTCGACAAGGTATCGTTCATGCTCCGACTGCAAATCCACTCCCCATGATTCGACCAAATATTGAAATTTCTTCTTTTTATTATGGTTTGAATTTCGCAGGATATCAATAGCTTCTGTGTAGGTGATTCTTTGAAAGTCATTTTCAACCACAAATCTGAGCCTATCAAGAAGTCCCATTTCGCTTCTTTGGTCTGCTTTTTTAGCCAATTCTTCTTCTGCAGCCCGTTTGTCCAAAAACTCTAGGTCATCTTTGCAATTTTTTAAAGCATAGGAAATTACATATTTGAGAAAATCCTCTGCCAAATCTTGGTTGTCTTGGGCATCATAGAAGGCCATCTCTGGTTCTATCATCCAAAATTCAGCAAGATGCCTTGCCGTATTTGAATTTTCAGCCCTGAACGTAGGACCAAATGTATAGATGTCAGCCAAGCCCATTGCCGCAAGTTCACCTTCTAACTGACCTGATACGGTCAAGTTTGTTTCCTTTTCAAAGAAGTCCTCTTTGAAATCGATTTTTCCTTCATCCGTCAAGGGAGGATTCTTCAAATCCAGAATGGTAACTTTAAATGTCTCACCTGCACCTTCTGCATCCGAGGAGGTGATGATCGGTGTATGGATATAAAAGAAGCCTTTGTCATTGAAATATTTGTGAACAGCAAAAGCCAAAGCATGCCTTACCCTGAAAACTGCACCGAATGTATTGGTTCGGATTCTCAAGTGAGCAATCTCTCTGAGAAATTCCAGAGAATGTTTTTTGGGTTGGAGGGGATAGGATTCTGCATCTGCTTCTCCAAGAACGTCAATGGTCACCGCAGCTAATTCTGAATGCTGTCCTGCGCCTTGGGAGGCCACTATCTTTCCGGTGATTTTTAGGCAGGCGCCAGTAGTTACTTTTTTTAGTATATCTTCAGAAATAAAAACCGGATCTGCCACTACTTGGAAGTTGTTGATGGTAGATCCGTCATTGATGGCAATGAATGTCACATTTTTGTTGCTTCTCTTGGTTCTCACCCAGCCCATAATTGTCACATCCTGACCGATGAGGTCATTTTCGAGAAGATTTTTTATTTTGATTCTTTTATTGAAAGACATAGAAAAGAAAGATTGATTTTGAATGAATTATATCCACAATTGATGGATGATTAAAGGGAATGCAAAAAAACGATTAAATAAGCTTTTTATCAATAATTTGTTCTTATTTCCTAAATTTGAATTATTGAAAAATAAGATACACCGTTTTTAAATAGCCTTCATTCTAAATTCTTTTGAA
This sequence comes from Aquiflexum sp. TKW24L, assembly GCF_023502205.1. Classification (GTDB taxonomy): domain Bacteria; phylum Bacteroidota; class Bacteroidia; order Cytophagales; family Cyclobacteriaceae; genus Cognataquiflexum. The sequence goes on from NZ_JAMFLG010000046.1 coordinate 27,299, forward strand.
ATATATTTGAGTATGCAAAAATTACATTTAAGTCAGGTTCTTTCGCAAAAACTTTCTCCCCAGCAGATTCAATTCATCAAGCTGTTGCAGGTTCCGACTGCAGAATTGGAATCTCGTGTAGAGGAAGAGCTGGAAATCAATCCGGCACTTGAGGAAGGAAAGGAAGAAGACAGCAATGAATCAGAAGAGAACGAATATGAGGACAGCTTTGAAGAGGAATCAAGTTTTGAAGACAAGGATGTAAATATTGATGATTATCTAAGTGATGATTACAGTGGATACAAAATGCAGGGCGATGGCAATTACTCTCCCGATGAGGACGACAGAGAGGTTCCGATATCAGGTGGAGCTTCCCTACATGAGCAGCTGATTACCCAGCTGGGATTTTTGAAATTAAACGAAAGACAGAAGCTGATTGGCAGACAACTTATCGGTAGTATCGAGAATGACGGTTACATAAGGAGAGATCTTGAAGCTATTATCAACGATTTGGCCTTCAGTCAGAATATCGAAACAGACCTGGATGAAATTGAGGAGATTTTGAGAAAGATTCAAAATTTTGATCCTGCCGGGATTGCTGCAAGAAATCTTCAGGAATGTCTATTAATCCAGCTTGAAAGGAAAGAGCACCCCGACGATCCTGCTGTCCAAAATTCAATTAGAATCATCATTGATTGTTTTGAAGAGTTTACCAAAAAGCATTACACCAAAATTCAGAAAAAGCTTGACCTGAATGATGAAGACATTAAAGAGGCTGTCAATATGATTACGCGGCTCAATCCTAAGCCGGGCGGTACATCAGATGGCTTGATAAAGACCCAATATATCATCCCGGATTTTATTCTGAACAATGTCAATGGTAAGTTTGAGATCTCATTAAATTCAAAAAATGCACCTGAACTCCGTGTGAGTAGGTCTTATTCTGAGATGTTTGACGCTTATGACAAAAGTGATAAAAAGGACAAAAAACTGAAAGACACGGTCACATTTGTCAAACAAAAACTGGATGCTGCAAAGTGGTTTATAGATGCCATCAAGCAAAGACAGCAAACATTATTGAAAACCATGCAGGCAATTTTGGATTATCAGGAAGAATTTTTTGTAGATGGAGAGGAGACAAAGTTAAAGCCTATGATCTTGAAGGACATTGCTGACAAAATTGAAATGGACATTTCGACAGTTTCCCGTGTGGCAAACAGCAAATCGATACAAACCGAAGTTGGTATATTTCCCCTGAAATATTTTTTCTCGGAAGGTATAGCTACAGATTCTGGTGAGGACGTCAGTAATAAAGAGGTAAAAAGTGTTTTGCAGGCTATGGTGGATGGAGAGAGTAAAAAAAGACCGCTTTCTGATGATAAACTGGTCAAAATACTGAATGATAAAGGATATAATATCGCAAGGAGAACAGTTGCAAAATATAGAGAGCAGTTACAAATCCCTGTCGCTAGACTTAGAAAGGAACTATAAGTGGTACAAAAATTTGCATTGTTGCTTTCGTTTTTATTTCAGCCACTTTTAATTCCTACTTTGATTTTTTTATTCTTAATATTTGGTGTGCCTGAAGTATCTGCTTCTCAGTTCTATAATCAATGGATTATTCTGTTTATGGTATTTTTGACCACATTCATGATACCCGCATTGAGTATATTGTCTATGAAACTTACCGGCAATATTTCATCAGTACATCTTTACGATAAAGAAGAGCGCGTATTTCCATTTTCAATGGTCAGTCTTTTTTACGTCATATCAACCTATTTATTTTACTTGAAATTTCAAATTGAGCCTGTATTTATCCTCACTTTGGGGTGTATAACTATATGCGTCATTATACTTACAAGTATTACATTTTTTTGGAAAATAAGCGCACACATGACAGCTATTTCAGGCTTCTTGGCAATAATTATTGCAATTGCTTTAAAAAATCAAGGTTTAAATCTTCTTTACATTATGTTAGCCGTAATCATCCTATCAGGTATTATTGCTTCATCAAGGCTCTATCTCAATGCCCATGATCCTATGGAAATATTTGGTGGGTTCTTGTTGGGTTTTTCGATTTGCTTCAGCGGCTTCTTTCTGTACCTGTAAAAAAATGAGCTTATAGATCTTGACATATGCCGACGTAAAGCAGGCATACATTAATTAATTCATTGGTTTAAAATATTAACATGAGCACTTTTGACAGATAGCTAAGTGCAGTTATATGATTCTAGAAAGAGTTAAAATTAGCTTCCTTCTTTAATTGAGGGAAATCATATAGTTAAAATAAGGCAACAGAAACCCCAAAATTAAATTGAGTTGCTTGTGTATTGAATGGTCCTTTATTCTTTTGAAATACTTCATTAAGACCATAATACCCCCAAAGGTTAAATCCGGGGAATCCCAATCTAGCATGCACGCCATATCTGAACTGGTTGAAACCAAAATCCTGTCTGTCTTTGATTTTTCTTTCAAGGCCGGCTGGATTGGTATATGAAATCTTTGTCTGTGCTTGAAATAAGTAACCTACTTTTCCACCAAAAGCAAATCTGACACTTTTATCATAATTGTTTTTGTTGAAATGGTACCTAAATTCCAATGGTACTTCCAAGAAATTGATGCCTACATTGTTTACGCCCACATTGATGTTATTTCCATAAACCTCTGTTACAGGGAGCAATTTACTTGAATTTGGACCTATTTCAGGGTTGTTGAATAGATTTTTCCCCCCCTCAAAGGCAAATTTATCTGAAGCGATACCTATTCCTGGATTAAAAGTAAACCCGGATTTTTCTCCAATATTAATTGGATATTGATAATAGATGTTGAAGGTTCTGGATTTAAAAAATTCGGTATTCAACTCACTAGGTTTATTGTTTAGAGTATTAAAACCCAATTCTAAAAATAAATCGCCTTTTATATTTGGCCTACCGCCTATTGGCGTTTTTTCTCGTTTCTGAGCAAAAATAGATGTTACTATTATTAAATTAAGTAAAATTACTACTGTGAATCTTTTCATGAAGGGGTATTATATTTAAAATTGCGGCTAAATTATAAAATCATACTTGATTTGCGTTTCTTTTTGTCTTAATAATTCTTAATTGTTTTTTTGTGTATCCGCTTTCTTGCACCTAGACAAATAATCAATGGTTGGAGAAAGGACAGCAGTTCTGTGGCCGGTCGACTGTCGTCCGTGGAAGAGTATTCGCATCTCATAAAGTCTCTTCCATCCCAACGTGCAGCATTGCGAATACTCATATCGTTTTTCGAGAAATTTATTTTTGATTGTTAAAACAATTGAGCATGTTTTTGTTAATCCGGAATTCATAGCTACTTTTGTATCCCCATTACGGCTTCGTAGCTCAATTGAATAGAGCACTTGATTACGGCTCAAGAGGTTTCAGGTTTGAATCCTGACGAGGTCACACTTCACATCAATAAGAGATGTGGTATCAATTAAAAAGAAGGTTTTTGAGTGGTTTCATTCTTTACAGGGAACTCTGTTAAAATTAGAAAGAATTTTCCCCACAGATTCAACAAGTTAGATGAAACCGAATCTGAATATTGATTTTATTCAAGATTCTCTCTTGTAGAATTTATATTAATTCATACCTTTGCACTCCTGTTTGTAAGGAACGGAAAAAATACCCTAAGACAACGGTCTTACACTACCTTGAAGAGT
>NZ_JAMFLG010000047.1 GCF_023502205.1 Aquiflexum sp. TKW24L
TCAATTTTCAAATAGAATTTTAAAACCAGAATAACACATGAACAAAAAACATATAAGAATCGGACTAATAGGAACGGGCCTGATGGGAAGAATCCATACCAACGCCTATAAGCGAATCCCTGACTTTTTCCCAGAATTTCAATACCAACCTGTTCTTCAGGCTGTATGTGCAAGGAGAGAAGATAAGGTCAAAGCCTTTGCAGAACAGTGGGGCTATGCCTCCTACGAGACAGACTGGAGGGAAATCATTGCGAGAGCCGACATAGATGCGGTGGATATTTGTACGCCCAACGCTTTTCATGCAGAAATAGCCATAGCGGCGGCAGCGGCGGGAAAGATGATCCTTTGTGAAAAACCACTTTCCAAAACTTTGGAGGAAGGTGAAAAAATGGTCGAAGCCATAGAAAAAGCAGGTGTTCCCAATACTGTCTGGTACAATTACAGGAAAGTACCTGCCGTTACACTGGCCAAGCAAATCGTAGACTCGGGAAAACTGGGAAAAATATTTCATTACCGAGCCAATTTTCTTCAGGACTGGACGATCAATCCCGAACTGCCCCAAGGCGGAGATGGACTTTGGAGGTTGGATGTGGATGCTGCAGGTTCGGGGGTGACCGGAGACTTATTGGCACATTGCATCGATACTGCGATGTGGCTTAACGGCGGCATCAAGGATGTATCAGCCATGACCGAGACTTTTGTCAAAGAAAGGGTTCATCAGGGAAGCGGACAGGTTCAAAAAGTCGGCATTGATGATGCCTGCATTTTCCATTGCCACTTTGGAAATGGATCTCTAGGGCTTTTTGAAGCCACAAGGTATGCAAGAGGTCATAAGGCACTTTATACCTTCGAAATCAATGGGGAACACGCTTCGATCAGGTGGGATTTACACGACATGAACTGGCTGGAATATTTTGACCATAAGGATGATCCACATGTAAGGGGATGGAGAAAAATCCACATCACCGAAGGCGAGCAACCTTACATGAAAAGATGGTGGATTCCCGGAACGAGTATCGGATATGAGCATTCATTTATCCATCATGCTGCGGATTTTTTCCATAGCTTGGAAACCGGAAAACCTTGCTCACCGACTTTCAAAGACGCCTACGAAACCCAGAAAGTCTGTCAGGCTGTTCTTGATTCTGCAGCCTCAAAAAGTTGGAAAGATACCGGAGTAGAATGGACAGAGAAGTGAACCAAAAGAGCATAAAAAAACCTCCTTTATGGAGGTTTTTTATTTTTTTAGGCGATTGAATGGTTTACAGGACTTTGGAGTTCTACCGAACTCATGAATTGGCCTTTGGTTGTAAAAACCTAATGACGGATCTGGGTTAAAAAGATCCTTTGAAGCCTTCCATTTTTTGGTCAACTAGAGTGTCCACCATAAATGACAATCTCACTTTATCCCAAGCCATGGTCACTTTGGCAACTTTGTTATTTTCAGCAGAGATGGCATAAGAAAGTCTTTCCTGAGAATCCGCTGCCATTTCGGGAGTTACTTTGATGGCAACTGCATCGTCTTTTGCCATTGCTTCCTCGTCGATTTTACCATCTTTCATGTAGGTAAAAACGGAATTGGCTTTACCGTTGAGGTGAACAGTCCACTCGCCTGAGGCCATTGGTGTGATGAAAATGGAATATTTTCCTGCACGTAGGTTTTTACCCCCTACACTTACTCCTGTACTGAATTCAATGATGGTAGTTGCATTGGCACCTGCTCTCCAGGTTACCCCGTACTTTTCGATTTCTCCAAAAATCTTTCTTCCTTTTAAAGCAGGGGAAGAATAATCAATGCTGATTTTGGTAAACCCAACATTTTGAGATACAAAGGCCGCAGGGCTGGCGGCAGGAGATTGAAGTTGGGCATTAGACTGCACTGTAGCTGCCAAAAACAACATCAAGGTTAATGCAAAGAAATAGATTCTGGTGTTTTTCATAATTTTATCATTTGGATTTATTTAATTGGAATTGTGAAGATACAATAAGGTTTTTAAGTTAATTAACACATATCTCAAAATCAATTGATTTTAAATCAACAAAAATTTGGTTCACCAAATTTTTGTTGAAAAGGTTGTAAAATGAAAATTCAAGTGTTAGATTTTCTACACGTAATTATACTATTTTTTTAGTACCCAAAATAAAGAAATCATGCCATTAACAAAATCGCCAAATAACCAATCAGCGACCAATTCCTTTCAATTCATCACTGATTATTGGCTTAAAAAACTAGAAGGAGTTAAAGAATTACAATTACCAAAGGATCCTTCAAAATCTTTGGTCAAAGGATACGAAAATAACAGCCTTGATTTTTCGATAGACAAAGCTGACCTCGATAAGATTATAGTCGGATTTACCAAACCAAATTTAACACCACCTATTGTCCTGTTAGCTGCATTAAAGGTCTTACTTTATAGATACAGTAGTCAAAATGATTTTTGCATTGGCACCACCATACAGGATACAGGTCTTGACAATCCAGCCACGGAAAATAGGGGAAGCCCATATTTGGATTTCCTTCCTATCCGTACCAAAATAGATTGCAGCCTAAATTTTGTTGAGTTTGTTCAAAGCTTAGAAGTCGATTTAATTGAAGCCAATTCCAATAATCAAATCTCTGTTGATCAGATAATTTCTTTGTTAGGAAAAAAGAACGAAAAGGATTTGAGTCTACTTTTTCCTGTCATTTTCGATTATCAAAAGAATACTGAGATAGGAGGCCTTAACCAATCATCCAAAATAAACCTTGAAAATTTTAATTCAATTTTATTGTTTGGCTTTGTAGAAAATGAAGAAAAAATTGAGGGCCATATCACCTTTGACAAGGAGTTCTTTAGCTATGAAACCGTAAATAGGATGGTTTCCCATTTTGTGACACTTCTTGAATCCATTCATTCCCATCCCTCCCAAAACATTGATCTCTTAAACCTTATTCCCAAAGAGGAAGAATTCCAGCTTCTGAAATCTTTTAATGATACTCACTCACCTTTACCAAAAGGCAAAACAATCTTAAATTTATTTGAAAGCCAAGTCATCAAAACCCCAAATGCAATTGCAGTTGAATTTGAAGGCAAATTGCTTTCATACAAGGAACTGGATATCAAATCCAATCAGCTGGCCCATTATCTGACTAGAAACGGTCTTAAAATTGAAAGCCCTGTGCCGATCTGTATCGGCCGCTCTCTGGAAATGGTCATAGGGATTTTTGGGATCCTCAAATCAGGCGGATCCTATGTCCCCATCGATCCGGATTTCCCCAAGGACAGGATCGATTATATAATCGAAGATACCAAGGCGGGTTTTGTCGTTTGCTCTTCAGAAACTGTGCACAGTTTCAGCAATGAGATAAACCGGGTGATCATGGATCAAGAAATGGAGGCCATTTACAACCTGCCTGTTGAAAAAATCCCGGGTCCTCTATCACCCGAAAACCTTGCCTACATTATCTACACCTCAGGATCTACAGGAAAGCCAAAGGGCGCAATGGTCGACCATCAAAACCTTATTAACTTTTCGATCAGCTTAACAAAAATTGTTGAGTACAATTCTTTCTCGAGACAATTATCAGTTACTACTTTTATTTTTGATGCATTCTGCTTGGAACTTTTTGTACCCTTGATAAACGGAGGCTGTGTTTTTTTGGTGAAAAAAGAAATTGCAATGGACGGCTTCTCACTTTCCAAAAAACTGGCAGAAGTTCATCCTACCCACATGCAGGCTACACCTTCAGGATGGCAATTACTTCTCAGCTCGGGATGGAACAATCCTGAAGGAATTATTATGACCACAGGTGGAGAGGCACTCGGGGAAGAAACAAAAAATCTATTGGCCCAAACAGGAAAGCTTTGGAATCTTTATGGTCCTACTGAGACTACGATAACTTCGACCTTTAAAAAAATGGAAGTTGGTGAAAAGGTTGCCATCGGGAAACCCATCGACAATACCGCTGTCTACATCCTGTCCTCAGACGGAAGCCTAAACCCTATCGGGATCCCCGGTGAACTCTGCATCGGGGGAAAAGGGGTAGGACGGGGTTACCTCAACAGACCTGAACTTACCTCCCAAAAATTCCTTCCCAACCCATTCAGCAATGTCCCCGGTGGCAGGATGTACCGTACAGGTGACCTCGCCAAGTGGCTTCCCGACGGAAATATTGAATACCTAGGAAGGATGGACGACCAGGTTAAAATCCGGGGATACCGCATCGAGCTCGGCGAAATCGAATCCGTCCTGCTCCTACACCCCACCTTGAAGCAGGCCGTGGTTATGGCCAGAGAAAACGGACAGGGTGACAAAAGGCTCGTGGGATATGTCGTCTGCGACGGGGATTTCGACAAAGAATCCGTCAGTGCATTCCTCAGGTCAAAACTGCCTGAATACATGGTGCCTGCTTTTTGGTTACAGCTCGAAAAAATCCCCCTCTCGTTCAGTGGGAAAATCGACCGAAAAGCACTTCCCGATGTCGGTAACCAAGATATGGTGACTGCGAATTATACCGAGCCAAGGTCTGAACTTGAAAAAAAGCTTGCTACTCTCTGGCAGAGAATCCTCGGTTTGGACAGAGTAGGCGTTCATGATGATTTCTTTTCAATAGGTGGACATTCCCTTCTTGCAATGCGTACCGTTGCGGCAGTCAGAAAAGAATTGGGGGCAGATCTTTCGATCCGTGAACTGTTCTCAGCACCCACTGTTGCACAGCTTGCCCTGATAATCCATTCCCGAAGTGGGGAATTCTCCAGTGCCGTTCCGCATCCCGTGGAAAGGCCTGAAAACATTCCCCTATCCTATAACCAACAGAGTCTCTGGTTTATTCACCTGCTCGAAGGAAGTATACAGTACCATATTCCCTTGATCCTCAGCATCCAGGGAAAGCTCGATATCCCTGCCCTTGAAGAAGCGCTGAAAACCATTGTCAACCGCCACGAAGTCCTCAGGACCGTCATCACGGAGAAAGACGGCAACGATTACCAGACCGTACTCGGCAAAGATCTCTGGAAGCTGGACAGGATGGAGTTACCCGATCCCGAACTCCTTGACAATGAAATAACCGGATTGATTAGGATACCTTTCGACCTCACCCGGGACCACATGATGAGGGCCTGTATCATCACATTAGCCCCCAACGAGTATTGCCTTGTCATCACCCTCCACCATATAGCCTCCGACGGATGGTCTGTCAACATCCTGAGAAAAGAACTTTCCCAATGCTATCAGGCCATCACCAACGGAAAGACCATACCGCTGCCTCCACTACCCCTGCAGTATATAGACTATGCCATCTGGCAAAAAAACTTCCTTAACAGTGATTCATTCCAAAACAAGATCGACTACTGGAAAAACAAACTCAAAAACGTAGCCCCTCTTCAGCTTCCAACGGATTTTAGCAGGCCTGCTGAAATCAGCAGAGAGGGAGGAACAGTTCGGTTTTCAATCAGCAAAGAATTGATATCCGATCTCAATAGAATAGGATTACAATACAATGCGACACTGTTCATGACGCTTATTTCAGCATTCAAAGTGTTGATGTACCGGTACACCGGCCAGGAGGATATCTGTGTCGGAACACCTATTGCCGGTAGGGATTATCAGGAGTTTGAGAATATGATGGGTTTTTTTGTAAATAGTATTCCTTTACGCATTGGGGTTGATGGTAAAATGAGATTCGATGACTTGCTGAAACAAGTTCAATCAAATACTGTGGATGCATTCGATAACCGCGAAATTCCATTTGAGCAAATGGTGGAATCGCTTGAAATCAAGAGGGATCTAAGCAGGAATCCGGTATTTCAGGTATTTTTTGCCCTTCAAAATGTGCTTGAATATCATAGATCTTCAGAAGAACTATCTTGGTCGGAAGATATTCAAGATAAATTCACTTCAAGGTTTGACTTGAGCTTTGACCTTACTGAGGCAAATGGAAAGGTCGAAGGAGTAATAGAATATAGCAAAGCACTTTTCAGGCGAGAGACAGTGGAAAGGATGGCTGGCCATTTCGCTAAACTTTTGGAATCTATCAGAGAAAATCCAACCAATACCATAGGGAAATTTGAGTTATTATCAGGTTTTGAAAAATCCTATATTCTTAAAGACCTCAATGATACTGACTCACCTCTACCAAAAGGAAAAACAATATTAGATCTATTTTCAAGCCAAGTCATCAAAACCCCAAATGCAGTTGCAGTTGAGTTTGAAGGCAAACACCTTTCTTATCGGGATCTGGATGTTCAATCCAATCAGCTGGCCCATTATCTGACTAGAACCGGCCTCCAGCCTGAAAACCCTGTTCCGATCTGTATCGACCGCTCTCTGGAGATGGTCATTGGGATTTTTGGAATCCTTAAATCGAGTGCAGCCTATGTCCCCATCGATCCTGCCTTACCCAAAGATAGGATTGATTATATGGTTGAAGATACCAAGGCGAATTTTGTCATATGCTCTTCAAAAACTGAACACATTTTCGATGGTGAGATAAGCCGTGTTATCATAGACAAAGAAATGGAGTCAATCCTAAGGATGCCTTCTGAAGCAATCCTAAATTCACCATTACCCTATAACCTTGCCTACATCATCTACACCTCAGGTTCTACAGGAAGACCAAAAGGTGTTATGATAGAACACCGGAATGTGGTAAACTTCTTGACAAGTATGTCGAAAAACGTAGAATTCGACGCTTCCTCAGGTTTACTCTCAGTCACTACCTATAGTTTTGACATCTTTTATCTTGAGCTTTTTCTTCCCCTTATCAACGGTGGAAAGGTCTTTTTGGTAAGCAGGGAAATTGCCATGGACGGCTTCAGCCTATCCAAAAAACTGGCAGAAGTCCGTCCTACCCATATGCAGGCTACTCCTTCGGCTTGGCAGATGCTTCTTAATTCAGGCTGGAAAAATCCTCAAAATATCAAAATGCTCGTCGGTGGAGAAGCCCTCGGTGAGGAATTGAAAAATACGCTCGTGGGATTAGGCACCCTTTGGAACATGTATGGTCCAACCGAAACAACCATCTGGTCAACCTTTAAAAAAATGGAGGTCGGCCAAAAGGTTGCCATCGGGAAACCCATCGACAATACCGCTGTCTACATCCTGTCCTCAGACGGAAGCCTAAACCCTGTCGGTATCCCCGGTGAACTCTGCATTGGGGGAAAAGGGGTCGGGCGTGGTTACCTCAACAGGCCTGAACTTACCTCCCAAAAATTCCTTCCCGACCCATTCAGCAATGTCCCCGGTGACAGGATGTACCGTACAGGTGATCTGGCCAGGTGGCTTCCCGACGGAAACATCGAATACCTTGGCAGGATGGACGACCAGGTAAAGATCAGGGGATACCGCATCGAGCTCGGTGAAATCGAATCCGTCCTGCTACTCCACCCCGCTGTGAAGCAGGCCGTGGTTATGGCCAGAGAAAACGGACAGGGTGACAAAAGGCTCGTGGGGTATGTGGTCTGCGACGGGAATTTCGACAAAGAATCCGTCAGTGCATTCCTCAGGTCAAAACTGCCTGAATACATGGTGCCTGCTTTTTGGTTACAGCTCGAAAAAATCCCCCTCTCGTTCAGTGGGAAAATCGACCGAAAAGCACTTCCCGATGTCGGTAACCAAGATATGGTGACTGCGAATTATACCGAGCCAAGGTCTGAACTTGAAAAAAAGCTTGCTACTCTCTGGCAGAGAATCCTCGGTTTGGACAGAGTAGGCGTTCATGATGATTTCTTTTCAATAGGTGGACATTCCCTTCTTGCAATGCGTACCGTTGCGGCAGTCAGAAAAGAATTGGGGGCAGATCTTTCGATCCGTGAACTGTTCTCAGCACCCACTGTTGCACAGCTTGCCCTGATAATCCATTCCCGAAGTGGGGAATTCTCCAGTGCCGTTCCGCATCCCGTGGAAAGGCCTGAAAACATTCCCCTATCCTATAACCAACAGAGTCTCTGGTTTATTCACCTGCTCGAAGGAAGTATACAGTACCATATTCCCTTGATCCTCAGCATCCAGGGAAAGCTCGATATCCCTGCCCTTGAAGAAGCGCTGAAAACCATTGTCAACCGCCACGAAGTCCTCAGGACCGTCATCACGGAGAAAGACGGCAACGATTACCAGACCGTACTCGGCAAAGATCTCTGGAAGCTGGACAGGATGGAGTTACCCGATCCCGAACTCCTTGACAATGAAATAACCGGATTGATTAGGATACCTTTCGACCTCACCCGGGACCACATGATGAGGGCCTGTATCATCACATTAGCCCCCAACGAGTATTGCCTTGTCATCACCCTCCACCATATAGCCTCCGACGGATGGTCTGTCAACATCCTGAGAAAAGAACTTTCCCAATGCTATCAAGCCATCACCAACGGAAAGACCATACCGCTGCCTCCACTACCCCTGCAGTATATAGACTATGCCATCTGGCAAAAAAACTTCCTTAACAGTGATTCATTCCAAAACAAGATCGACTACTGGAAAAACAAACTCAAAAACGTAGCCCCTCTTCAGCTTCCAACGGATTTTAGCAGGCCTTCCATGCAAAGCAAGAGAGGCAACAATTTCCGCTTTAAAATAGAAGGTGTTTTGGTATCCCAATTGAAAGAGTTAGGAAAAAATCACCAGTCCACCCTTTTCATGACTTTGCTTGCTGCATTTAATACCCTACTTTATCGGTATAGCGGCCAGGAGGATATCTGTGTCGGAACACCTATTGCCGGTAGGGAAAGTCATGAAATAGAAGATTTAACAGGACTTTTTGTCAACAGCTTAGCACTAAGAGCCATTATAGGGGGAAACATGGTCTTTTCTAATGTCCTCAAAGATATCCGCAGTACCACCCTTGAGGCTTTTGAAAACCAAAAAGTCCCGTTTGAAATGGTCGTAGAAGCGCTTGGGCAAGAACGAGATTTAAGCCGAAATCCTTTGTTCCAGGTTTTATTTGTTTTACAGAATGTTTCACAAAACGAGGTTTACGTGGAAGATGCCGTAGTTTCAGAAGAGACTTATGAGCATTTTACCTCAAAGTTTGACATGACTTTTGAACTTACGGAGACTGACACTGGAATAGAAGGGATTGCAGAATACAACACAGACCTTTACAAACATGAAACGATAGCGCACTTTGTAGGTCATTATACTCATTTGTTAAAATCAATCCTGGAAAACCCAAATGAGGAAGTTGGGAATTTAAAAATGCTTTCTACCACAGAAGAAAAAGAATTGATTGAATCTTTTAATTCCAATGTTCAAGCTCTTCCCCATCAAAGAACAATTCTGGATATGTTTAGGGAGCAAGTGGAAAAATCACCTGAAGCCCTTGCGGTAGAATTTGAGGGCAAGCAACTCACATATTGCGAATTAAATAAGAAGTCCAACCAGGTTGCCAACTTTCTTCTTAAGAAAAATCTCCAACCTGAAAGCTTGGTTCCGATTTGCCTTGATCGTTCCCTTGAAATGATCATCGGCATTTTGGGAATATTAAAAGCTGGCGGTGCATACGTGCCGGTTGACCCAACCTATCCGGATGAAAGAATTGAGTATGTCTTTTCTGATACCCTTGCAAATTTTGCAATTACAACATCTGACTTAAAAAACAGGATACAAAGTCTGGGGGAATTAATCATCCTAGATGAAGATTGGCCTGTAATTGAAAAGATGTCGCAAGAATTAATTCCATTAGACATTCGACAAAATCATTTGGCCTATATCATATACACTTCCGGTTCCACCGGAAAACCGAAAGGGGTAATGATAGAACACAGGAGTTTGTCTGCTTCCACTTTAGCGAGAAAATCCTACTACAACGATTTGGGGTCAGTTTTGCTGATTCCTTCATTTGCTTTTGATTCATCCGTAGCTGTAATCTTTGGCGCCTTGACCACCGGCGGAAAGTTGATTTTATGCAAAAGTGAGTTAATCAAAGATCCCTACCATATAAAAGAACTCCTTCAGGAAACAGAGGCTATCCTTTGTGTGCCTTCCTATTATCGTTTTTTGTTGGAAGAGGATTTGCTTGCTTCTTCAAAACTGAAGAATGTGATAGTAGCAGGGGAAAACCTAGATGGGTCTTTGGTGAAGCTTCATTTTGAAAAATCCGGAAAAGCTGCTCTTTACAATGAATACGGCCCTACAGAATGCACAGTTTGGGCTTCAGTCGCTGATATTCAATCACCTCACGAGAAAGTCACCATTGGGAAACCGATTGATTATTCAAAAATTTACATCATCAATAAAGACAATCAACTGAATCCGGTAAATGTCACCGGAGAGCTTTGTATTGCAGGCGAAACCTTAAGCAGAGGCTATCTCAACCAACCTGAACTCACCTCAGAAAAATTTGTCCAAAATCCTTTCAGTTTAATCCAAGATGCCAAAATGTACCGTACAGGTGATCTGGCCCGGTGGCTGCCCGATGGCAATATTGAATATTTGGGAAGGATCGATGATCAGGTCAAAATAAGGGGTTACCGAATAGAATTGGGAGAAATTGAATCCACCATCAATACCTTGGACGGGGTAAAAGAATCAGCTGTGATTTTGAGGGAGGATGTGCCTGGACAAAAACAATTGGTTGGATATGTGGTAGGTGAAGAACCTCTAAATTCATTAATTGATGAGGATTTTGTTTACGAGATAAGAAAAGGACTGCAGCAAAAATTACCAAACTACATGGTGCCTAGTAAGATTGTTTTGATGGAGCATCTTCCTCTGACTGCCAATAATAAAATAGATAAAAAAAATCTACCCCAACCCGTCGAGATCATAGATCAAAATAAAAGACCACTGACCAATCTTGAAAAGAAAATATCAAAAGTTTGGTGCAGTGCCTTAAAAAAAGAAGATATTGATATTGAATCTGATTTTTTTGAAATGGGGGGGCATTCACTTCTTGCCGTCAAAGTGATTACTGCTTTGGAAAAAGAAATTGGTTCAAAACTCGCCATTAACCAACTTTTCAAGCATCCGAATATAAGGGAACTGGCGAAAGCAATAGAAAACAGCAGCCAAAATCATGCAAGCTGGAATTCCCTTGTGGCAATCAAACCAACTGGCACCAAACCCCCTTTGTATATTGTCCATGGTGTGGGATCGACAGTTTCAATTTATTATAGTCTGGCAAAATATATAGAAGACGACCAGCCCATTTATGGATTTCAGCCAAAAGGTTTGGATGGGATTGAGGTTCCTAATAAGTCCCTTGAAGAAATGGCTTCTTATTACATTTCCCTAATGATCGATCAGAATCCACACGGACCATACAATATATCCGGTTATTCCTTTGGTGGATATGTGGCTTACGAAATGGCAAAGCAGCTTCTTTCAATGGGAAAACAAGTCGGAAAGCTCATTTTGTTTGATACATCTGCTTACGACTCTGAAGAGAAACTTTCGCTTTTTGAGAAAATCCAACTTCGATCAAAAATTATTCTCAATGAGATCAACTTTGTTTTGCATGAACCACAGGGTTATTTGGAAAAGAAAACAAGGTCATTTAAAAGAAAAAGAGATAAAGTGCTCGTAAAGCTGAAGTTGAAACCTGATTCAAAATTTTTGGACGATTCGCGAAGCGTCCTTAATAGAGTAGCAAAAAATAATGCCGATATATTAATGAGATATAGGTTGGTTCCATACAATGGATCACTTCATTTATTTCGCGCAAAAACCCAAGGGTTTTATGTCAAAGAACCAATATATTACGGTTGGGTTCCTTTTGTTGAAAAAGTCCATGTTGTCCATGTATCCGGACACCATGACAACATCTTTCACAAAACCGAGATTTTAAAAGAAATGGCTGAAAAAATCCAAAAGGTCCTTGATGAATAATCGGATCCATAATTCTGAGTAAAAACCATCGATTTGAACAGAAAAATAAATCCAACTCAGAATAATAAATCTCTTCCTTTTTTAGAATCCTAAAATAACAACCCATGAAACCGACGAGAAGAAAATTTATTGAGAAAACGCTTACCACCACTGTTGGCTTTGGCTTATTCAACATGATCCCATCAAATGTTTGGGCAAAAACGGTGAGACCAAGCGACCAAGTCAATGTGGCTCTGATTGGTTGCAATGGCCATGGATTCAGTATTTTGAGGCACCATCTGAATTTGCCGGGAGTGAATTGTGTAGCGATTTGTGATGTAGATGAAAATGTACTTTCTAAGAGGATCAAAGAAGTCAAAGAAACTTTTGGACAGGACCCAAAACCATTCAAAGATTTCAGGGAAGTTTTGGAACAAAAAGATATAGATGCAATCATTATTGGCACTCCTGACCATTGGCATTGTCTCATCATGGTAGCTGCATGTGAAGCAGGAAAAGATGTCTATGTCGAAAAACCTTTAGCTAATTCAATCGGTGAAAGCAAGATCATGGTCGATGCGGCTGCTTATTACAAGCGTGTAGTTCAAGTTGGTCAACAGCAAAGGAGTGGCTATTCCTTTAGCGAGCCTATCCGAATGATTAAAAACGGAGAGATTGGAAAAATCAGAAAAGTAAATATTTGGTCCAATTTCAATTATGGAACAGGTGCCGTTCCGGCCAATGATAGCCTTGCCCCCTCAGGAGTGGATTACGATTTTTGGCTTGGCCCAGCGCCAAAGCGCCCTTTTAATCCTAACCGCTTCCATGGAAGTTGGAGGCATTTTTGGGATTATGGCGGAGGCTTAATGACTGATTGGGGCGTACACCTATTGGACATGGGCATTTGGGCCATGCAAAATCCCAAAGCCCCCACAAGAGTAATTACCTCTGCCACCAATACCTCCAACGATGTCAGAAGCAGGGAAACTTTTGATACTATGTCCGTCATCTATACCAATGAAGAATTTACAATTAACTGGGATATGACTGCAGGGATACAGCAAGGTCCATATGAGAAACCCTATGGTATCGCATTTATAGGTGAAAAAGCAACAATTGTGGCTGACAGAAAATCCTTCGAGGTATATCCTGAATGGGACAATGACAAAAAGGAGGCAAAGGCTGAAGCTATCCATTTTACAGAAGGAAGTGAATCCCATAACCTGCATGTCAAAAATTTCATCGATTGCATAAAATCCAGGGAGACTCCTATTTGTCCACCCGAAACAGGCAGAATTGCTGCATTGTATGCCCATATACCAAATATCTCAGGAAGGACAAATGAACCTGTTTTGGATTGGGATGATAAAAAGCAAATCTTCACAAACAGTAAAAAAGCCAATGGATTGATTACCCCAGCATACAGAACTCCCTGGGAATTGCCGAAATTTTAAAATAAAAATCAAGAGTCAGGATTTTGGAAACTACTCATTATGAAATTTAATGTTGAAATTGACTGTAAGCAGATCAAACCGAATTGGAAATTGTATAGTTCAATTCCATTGTCAGATGAAATTCATTTAATTAATCTTAAGGTCTCCAAAAACATTGATTGGATTCTTGACAATAAAGGAATGCTTACTCAAGAGGAATCCGAAAAATTGGCCCGGATATCGAAAACGCTTATATTTCCTACAAACAAATACCAGTTTCGAATAAAATTTTGACGTATTTTTTAGTGATATAAACAAAAAGATCATGCCATTAACAAAATCGCAAATCACCCAATCAGCGACGGAGTCTTTCTTTTTAATCAAAGATTATTGGATTAAAAAGCTTGAAGGAATCGAAGAACTACAACTGCCAAAGGATCATTCAAGGTCTTTGACCCCTAGAACCGTAAATAACACCATCGATTTCCAGATAGACAAGTCTCTCCTTGATAATATTATTAGTCACTTTTCAGAATCAAAACCCTCTAAATCTACCGTCCTATTTGCTGCATTGAAGGTTTTAATTTATAGATACAGTAATCAAATTGATTTTTGCATTGGTACAAGTTTTAAAGAAACAGCACTTGACAATCCAACCCAAAAAGATGTAAAAAACGTTTATTTGGACGTCCTTCCTATTGCTACCAAAATAGATGATAGTCTACATTTTGGTGAGTTTCTTCAAAGCTTAGAAGTCGATTTAATTGAAGCCAATTCCAATAATCAAATCTCTGTTGATCAACTAATTTCCTTATTAGAAAAAAAGAATGAAAAGGATTTGAGGTTACTTTTCCCCGTCATCTTCGACTATCAAAAGAATACTGATTTAGATGGTCTTAACCAATCATCCAAAATAAACCTTGAGAATTTCAATTCAACTTTACTTTTCGGAATTGTAGAAAATGATGAAAAAATTGAAGGGTGTATCACCTTTGACAAGGAGTACTTTAGCTTTGAAACCGTAAATAGGATGGTTTCCCATTATGCAACACTTCTTGAATCTATTCATTCCCATCCTTCCATGATTCTTGGCCTTTTAAATATTATTCCAACTGAGGAAAAAACCCTTCTGTTAGAAACTTTAAATGCTACAGATGCGGAATACCCCCACGACAAGACAATCGTGGACTTGTTTGAGGAACAGGTGAATAAAACTCCTGATGCTATTGCGCTTGAATTTGAAAGCAATCAACTTACCTACCGCCAACTTGATAAAAAGTCCAATCAGCTGGCACATTACCTGAAAAGTATTGGTGTCACTTCTGAAAACCCTGTCCCAATATGTCTTGACCGTTCCTTGGAAATGATCATTGCAATTTTTGGAATTATCAAAGCTGGAGGTGCATATGTTCCCATTGACCCTTTTTTCCCTGCTGACAGAATCGATTATATGATCGAAGACACAGGAGCAAACATCGTAATATGCTCCACTGAAACTTCAAAAAACTTCGGAAATGAAATTAATCGCTTGATATTGGACCGAGAACTTGAAGTCATCAGTAAAATGCCTTCAGAAAAAGTCTCCCCTTCTCCTTCCCCCAAAAATCTGGTCTATATCATTTATACCTCAGGATCGACAGGCAAACCTAAAGGTGCCATGGTGGAGCACCGGAACCTTGTCAACTTCGTAAACAGTTTGTCCAAAATTGTGGAGTATGATTCGGCATCAATCCAATTATCTGTCACCACATATATTTTTGATGCCTTTTGTCTGGAACTGTTTGTGCCTCTTGCAGTTGGGGCTAAGGTAATATTGGTCAGCAAAGAAGTTTCCATGGACGGATTCAAACTTGCCAAAGAGCTTAAAAAACATAAACCCACGCACATGCAGGCAACTGCCTCTGGCTGGCAATTGCTGCTCAATGCGGGCTGGAACAATCCGGAAGGGATAATTATGACAACAGGTGGGGAAGCGATTGGGGAAGAGGCCAAAAACAGGCTTACCCGAACAGGCAAACTATGGAATCTCTATGGTCCAACCGAAACCACCATTACATCTGCTTTCAAAAAGCTGGAAGTTCATGAAAAGGTCACCATTGGTAAACCTATAGACAATACCAAAATCTATATCCTGAGTCCGAGGGGTAGTTTGAACCCATTGGGAATCCCTGGAGAATTATGCATCAGTGGAAAAGGTGTAGGAAGAGGTTATCTCAATCGACCTGAACTGACAGCTCAAAAATTTGTCCCTGACCCTTTTTCAGATGACAAAGATGCAGTGATGTACCATACAGGAGATTTGGCCAGATGGTTGCCTGACGGTAATATAGAATATTTGGGAAGGTTGGACGATCAGGTCAAAATCAGGGGATATCGAATCGAACTGGGCGAGATCGAATCGATTTTACAACTACATCCATCTATAAAACAAGCTGTAGTTCTGGCCAAAGAAGGTCCAAGTGGGGATAAAAGACTAATAGGCTACGTAGTTTGCCATGGAACCTTTGATCAGGATGCTGTCATTGCATTCCTTCAATCCAAACTACCGGATTATATGATTCCATCCCTTTGGATGGAACTTGAAAATCTACCACTAGCATTCAGTGGGAAAGTCGACAAGAAAGCTCTCGCGGCAATTGAAATTGAACAGATCCAAAGTGAAGATTACGAGGCTCCCAAAACTGAACTTGAAAATCAAATCGCAAAGATCTGGCAAAAAACTCTCGGATTGGAGAGGATTGGTGTCCAAGATAATTTCTTTGTTTTGGGAGGGCACTCCTTACTGGCGATGAAAGTTATTGCCACTATCAGAAGTGAGGTGGGTATCGAACTTTCGATCAGGGAGATGTTCAATTTCCCTACCATTAGGCAGTTGGCTGAAATCTTAGCCTCCAAAAGTAGTGAAGGAAATGACCTCATTCTACTTGATAATTCTGAAAAACCAAATATTATCCCCCTTTCCCACAATCAGCAAAGCCTTTGGTTTATCCATCAGTTATCTGGAAGTATTCAGTATCATGTTCCTTTGATCTTCCGTATCAGCGGAAATATTGCAATCAGCTCACTCGAAAAGGCATTCAAAATAATCCTCAACCGCCATAAAGCACTTAGTACTGTAATTAGGGAAAAGGACGGGATGGATTGCCAGATCGTGTTGGGTATAGACCAATGGAAACTTGACAGGATAGAAGTGCAGGATTCGGCACTCCTTAAAAATAAAATAACCACACTAATCAGAATTCCCTTCGACCTGACCAAAGACTACATGATGAGGGCTTGGCTCATTACAATGGCACCGGAACAACATTGCCTTGTCATCAACATGCACCACATCGCCTCAGACGGATGGTCTTCCTACATCCTCAGGAAAGAACTTTGGGAATCCTATCATTCCCTGGTCAACGGAATACAGATTTCATTGCCCCCTCTTCCTATCCAGTACATTGATTATGCCCTCTGGCAAAGAAGTTTACTAAGAAGCAATGCTGCCCAGACCAAAATCGATTATTGGAAAGCCAAACTAAAAAACGTATCCCCGCTTCAGTTGCCAACCGATTTTGGCAGACCTCCGATTCAAAGTAACCATGGGAATAGTTACCGTTTTTCAATTGATAATTCTATGGTATCTCAATTGAGAGAATTGGGACATAGCCAACAGACAACCCTTTTTATGACATTGCTTGCCGCATTCAAAACACTGCTATATCGGTACAGCGGTCAGGAAGATATTTGTATAGGCACACCTGTAGCGGGTAGGGAAAGTTCCGAAACAGAAAATCTTATAGGGTTTTTCGTCAACACTTTGGCACTTAGGTCTAACCTAAGGGGAACCATGACCTTTACAGAACTTCTCAAAGAAATCCGTTCAACTGCTCTCGATTCATTCGAATTCCAACAAATACCATTTGAAATGGTGGTAGAAAGCCTTGGACAAAAAAGAGACTTAAGCAGAAACCCTGTCTTTCAGGTTCTATTCGTTTTGCAAAATGTTCCAAAAAACGAGGTGCAACTTGAGGATGTCTTAGTATCAGAGGAAACTTATGAGCATTTCACTTCAAAGTTTGACATGACTTTTGAACTCATAGAAGTTGAATCAGGCATAGAAGGGATAGCAGAATACAATACAGATCTATATAGACCTGACACAATAGAACGTTTCGTGACCCACTATATTCATCTTCTTAAATCAATCCTAGAAAATCCATCCTTAAACCTGGATCACTTAAACATTATTCCCACAGAGGAAAAAACCCTTCTGTTAGAAACTTTAAATGCTACAGATGCGGAATACCCCCACGACAAGACAATCGTGGACTTGTTTGAGGAACAGGTGAATAAAACTCCTGATGCAGTGGCATTAATGTTCAAGGATTATAAGCTAAGCTACAAAGAGCTGAATGAATGTTCGAACCAGTTTGCACATTATCTGATTGAAAGATACAATATACAGCCCGATGATCTGGTAGGAATAGAGTTGGAGCGCAGTGAGTGGATGGTGATAGGCATATTGGCGATTATCAAATCGGGAGCTGCATATGTACCGATAGATCCAGAGTTTCCTCAGGAACGAAAGGACTTTATCAAAGAAGATGCAAAGTTGAAAATAGTTATCAATCAGGTTGAACTGGAAGGATTCAGGAGCGCGATAAAAGAAGGCAACTATCCAAACACAAATCCTGTAACCAGGATAAGTCCCGAGAACCTGATGTACGTGATTTACACATCAGGTTCAACGGGTAAACCGAAGGGTTGTATGCTCGAGCACAGGGGTTTGGTCAACCGATTGGCTTGGATGCAGAAGTCCTATGCTTTGACAGAAAAAGATTGTATCCTTCAAAAGACCACTTTTACTTTTGATGTATCGGTATGGGAACTTATCTGGTGGTCCTTGCAGGGGGCCTGTGTGAGTATGTTGGAACCAGGAGGAGAGAAACAACCCGAAAAAATTGTTTCGACAATAGAAGCCTCACAGGTTACGGTGTTACATTTTGTACCAAGTATGCTTGAAGCCTTTTTAGAATTTCTGAGCAGCTCAACAGAAAACATTTCGAAGCTAAGCAGTCTAAAGCAAGTATATACCAGTGGAGAAGCCTTAAAAGCGGAACAAGTAAAGCGTTTCAAAGAATTGCTCCCGGATGTAAGTCTAATGAATCTCTATGGTCCTACAGAAGCGAGTATAGACGTGAGTTACTATGCCTGTGAGACAGCTGAGGAACTGAACATTCCAATAGGCAAACCGATTGACAACACAGCGCTTTACTTGTTAAATCCCACCCACCACCTCGTTCCTTACGGTACTGTCGGGGAGATTTGCATAGGCGGAGTAGGCCTAGCAAGGGGATATTTAAACCGGGAAGAGCTCACCAGGGAGAAATTTATAGAAAACCCGTACAGGCCTGAAGAACGATTATACAGAACGGGAGACTTGGGCAGATGGCGCGGGGACGGTAATTTAGAGTATCTGGGCAGGTTGGACGACCAGGTCAAAATCAGGGGATACCGAATCGAACTCGGTGAAATCGAATCCGTCCTACTACTCCATCCCAGTGTGAAGCAAGCGGTAGTCATGGCAAAAGAAAACGGACAGGGTGACAAAAGGCTCGTGGGATATGTCATCTGCGACGGGACTTTCGACAAAGGATCCGTCAGCGCATTCCTCAGGTCAAAACTACCAGAATACATGGTGCCGGCTCTTTGGGTAGGGCTCGAAAAACTACCCCTCACACACAGTGGCAAAACCGACAGAAAAGCACTGCCCGATGTCGGAATCGGCGATATGGTGACCTCCGGATATACTGAACCAAGGAATGATCTGGAAAAACAGATTGCAGCTATCTGGCAGAGAATCCTCGGTTTGGATCGGATAGGCATCCATGATGATTTCTTTGCATTGGGGGGACATTCCCTGCTGGCTGTAAAAGTAATGTCAGCTTTGGAAAAAGAAATTGGGTCAAAACTTACCATTAATCTGATATTCAAATACTCGAGTATATCAGAACTCGCAAATGCAATTGAGAACATCAATCAAAATCAGGTTGGTTTGAAATCATTATTAGATGTAAAAACCTCTGGAAGCAAACCACCATTATATATGGTTCATGGAGGAGGATCCTCTGCATCTATTTATTATAATTTAGCAAAATACATTGACACAGACCAGCCTATTTATGGCTTTCAACCAAAAGGCTTGGATGGAATCGAGGAACCTGACAAATCTCTTGAAGAAATGGCTACTTACTATATTTCACTGATGATTGAACAAAATCCGGATGGCCCTTACAATTTATCAGGCTATTGCTTTGGTGGAATTGTGGCTTATGAAATGGCCAAGCAACTTCAATCTATGGGACAAAAAGTCAATAAACTTATTTTATTTGACACAGCTGCGTTCGATTACCGAGAAAGACATTCACCATTTGAAATTATTAAACTTCAGTTAAACATCATCCTAGCTCTGGGAAACTTTTTATTGAATGAACCTGTGGGATATTTAAAGAATAGAAAAAGTTATCTTAAACGAAAAATGGCTTTGATATTTTCAACACTAAAATTAAAGCCCAATCCATCATTTGTGAATACATCTAAAGACTACCTCAATAAAGTTTCAAAAAATAATACCTATTTATTAAATAAATACGAGTTAGTTCCTTGTTATCATGGCACCTTGTATTTATTGCGGGCAAAAACCAAAGAAACTTATATAGAAGAACCAAAATTCTATGGATGGACCTCATTTGTTGAAAAAGTCAAGGTGATAAATATCGGCGGACACCATGACATTATTCTCAAAAAAACTGAAATCTTGAAAGAAATAGCCGAGAAGATTCAAAAAATCCTTGATGAAAAATCGGATTCATGAATTTACATATAATCATCGATTGGAAAGATATAGATCCTAATTGGAAAAAATTTGGAAAAAAAAACGATTTAGATGAAATCCAGGTCTTCAGGTTTAGGATTTCCAAAAACACTGATTGGATTCTTGGCAATAAAGGAATGCTCTCCCAAAAGGAATCAGAAAAATTGGCCCGGATTGTCAGAGAAGAGGACAAAAATACCTTTTTGGCGAGCACTATTCTGAAGAAAATCCTTTGCGGATACTACCTCGGCTGTGAACCCCAATCAGTAGAATTTGAGATGAACGAATTCCAAAAACCTAAAATTAAAAATCAAGAAAACATCCATTTCAATACCTCACATTCGGGTGATTGGCTCATATTTATTTTTTCCTCAAATCCATGTGGAATCGATATAGAAAAAATAAATCCTGATTTTGACTATCCATCTGTTTTAAAAATGTCTTTCCATCCCGATGAAATTGATTTTATCCAAAAATCAAAACAACCTGAAGAACAATTCTTCAAAATCTGGACGATCAAAGAATCCATTTTAAAAGCCGAAGGAACAGGATTGATGGATAACCTAAATGAATTGAATACACTCCAAGATTTTGCTAAATTGCCGGACAACACCGATCCTTGGCATACCAAAAGCATGTTGATCGAAGGAGTTTATTGGTGCAGCGTGTGCTTTAAAAACGCTTCTGCAAAAATGAAATTCTTTGAAATTTGAAATATCCTTTTCTTTAATAAAAAACCAATCCCTATGAAACCCTATCATTTCCTGAAGTTATTCTTGGTTTTCTTTGTTTTTCTTTTTATTCCCTATGCACAAGCCCAACAAGGCGATATCAAATGGTCTAATGATGGCACGGCTTATTTCAGTGTCGAACAAAATGAGATCGCCCAATACACCTTGCCGGCAAACGACAGGAAAGTGCTCGTCAGCAAACAACAACTGACTCCATCCGGAAAAAGCGATCCGCTTAAGTTGGACTTGTATGCGTTTTCGCAGGACAATACCAAGCTGCTCATTTTCACCAATTCCAAGCAGGTCTGGCGAATCAATACCCGTGGTGATTATTGGATTTTGGACATGAAGGACAATAGCCTAAAACAATTGGGCAAATCAAGGCCTGAATCTTCACTGATGTTTACCAAAATATCTCCCGACGGCACCAAAGCAGCTTATGTCAGCGAATACAACATTTATTTAGAAGACCTCGCAACCCAGTCCATCACCGCGCTTACCAAAGACGGAAACAGAAAATTCATCAACGGAACTTTTGATTGGGTATATGAGGAGGAATTTGCCTGCCGTGACGGTTTCCGTTGGAGTAATGACAGCAAGTCTATTGCATTTTGGCAACTCGATGCCGAGGGGACAAGGGATTATTACATGATCAACAATACCGATTCGGTGTATTCCAGAATCATTCCTGTAGAGTACCCAAAAGTCGGCGAAAGCCCTTCAGCAGCTCGGATTGGCGTGATTGATATTGCTACTACCAACACCAAATGGATGGATATTGAAGGTGATCCAAGACAACATTATCTCGTGAGGTTGGAGTTTATCCCCGGTACCAATGAATTTCTTGTACAGCAGCTAAACCGCAAACAAAACGAAAGCAAAATTTTACGTTGTGATGCGACGACAGGTAAAATCACCCTAATTCACACTGAAACTGACCCTGCGTGGGTAGATGTGATGAGCCCGGGTGACGATACGTATGATATCGACTTCAAACATCCGGTACATTGGCTTGCCGGTGGCAAAGAATTTCTTTGGCCAAGCGAAAAAGGGGGCTGGAAGCAATTGTACAGAATCAGCATAGATGGCAAAAAAGAACTTTTGGCCACACCCGGAAACTATGATGTGATTTCCATGAAAGCCTATGATGAAAAAAGCGGTTTTGTCTATTTCATCGCCTCTCCTGACAATGCCACCCAAAAATACCTTTACCGCAGCCGATTGGATGGCAAAGGCAAATTGGAAATGGTCACTCCTGAAGGATTTCCCGGAACGCACAGCTACAATCTTTCTCCAACAGCAAAATTTGCACAGCACCGCTTTTCAAACCATTACACAAGACCATTGGGCGAAATGGTCAGCCTGCCAAAGCATCAGGCTTTTAATGAAAAAGAAAGTATAGCTGCAAAACTCTCTTCCGCCCAAGTGGAAAAGACAACCGAATTCTTCAAAATCACCACCGAAGAAGGTATTGAGATGGATGGTTGGATGGTCAAACCAGCAAACTTTGACCCTTCCAAAAAGTACCCTGTAGTGTTTTATGTCTACTCAGAACCTTGGGGTGCAACAGTCGCTGACGGATTTGGATCATCAAGAAACAGACTTTACAAAGGGGACATGAGACAGGATGGGTATATTTATATCTCTCTTGACAACCGCGGAACTCCCGCACCAAAAGGTAGAGAGTGGCGCAAGTCCATTTACAGAAAAATCGGTGACATCAATATCCGCGACCAAGCGCTAGGCGCAAAGGAAATCCTAAAATGGTCATTTGTGGATCCCGAGCGGATTGCAGTTTGGGGTTGGAGCGGTGGCGGCACGGCTACGCTTAACCTGATGTTCCAATATCCTGAAATTTACAAAACAGGCATTTCTATCGCTGCGGTGGCCAATCAGCTCACCTATGACAATATTTACCAGGAAAGGTACATGGGATTGCCACAGGAAAATCTGGAAGACTTTGTAAACGGTTCTCCTCTTTCCCATGCAAAAAACCTACAGGGTAACCTGCTTTATATTCATGGTACTGCCGATGATAATGTCCATTACCAAAACGCCGACATGCTCATCAATGAGCTGATCAAGCACAACAAGCAATTTCAGGTCATGCCCTACCCCAACAGGTCACACAGCATTTCTGAAGGACAAGGGACTTTCCTCCACCTTTCTACACTTTACACAGACTATCTGAAAAAATATTGCCCTCCGGGAGGAAGGTAAAATTGGGAGATTATGACACAAACTTCAACCCAAAGGATAAACTTTCCTTAGGAAAAGTGTGATGATTCACATTTATTCATTTGAAAAAGTTTTGTCCTCAGCATTTATTACTTTGGAAAAGTGTAGATCACGATTCTTTTATCCAAAGAATAGAATTCTGCAGATTCCGATTTCGACCAATTTCGCTTTGCGTTAATTTATTCCAAAACAGGATTTTGGATTGAAAATTCCATAGATGATTTTAGTCATCTTTTTGAATCAAATCCTAAACATGAAAACCCTATTCTACAGCAATCAATTATTTAGAAGGCAGTGAAATGGCCAAAATAGATGTAAAATGAATGTTTTTCCTATGAAATAAATTTGTCTGACAAAAAAACGGTTGGATTACAGAAAGCAAGTCAAAGTCAGATTTTACCCTTCAAAATCGATCTCGTCCATATTTTCAAAAAAACCATTAACTTTAAAATGCTGATTTATTTGACCCAAATAACAGTCTAAACCATGGACAAAATTATAGATTTAGATAAAGCCAAAGCCTTTCTTTTTGAACTGTTACAACAAGAATCCGATCCAAAATCCATCGAATGGCTCTTGCTTCAAAAGGAAAAAATCCAAAATGAATCTTCTTACCTGAAGTTTTATATGGCCTTTGGTCAGGCCTCTAGGTATTTCAAAAAATACCTTTTACAGCCTTCGGAAATTCAAAAAAAAGAGGCAAATACCTTGCTTGAAGGTTTCCGTCCCGATACTTGGGACCAACTGCAGACAGCAAGAACTTACCTCTTGCTTCACTTTGAAGAAAGAGACCCTACCTCTTGGGTGACGTCGCTGAATAAGCTTTTTGAAACTGGTGATATGCACGAACAGCAGTCGCTTTATGCAGCCATTCCTTTGATGCCATTCCAAAAAGAAATGAAGGAAAGGGCCATCGAAGGTCTCAGGACTAATATCAGTTCTATCTTTGATGCCATTGCGCTGAACAATCCTTATCCTGCCGAAAATTTCGAAGAAAGGGCTTGGAATCAGATGGTGATCAAGGCCATTTTCCTCCTCCGTCCATTATACCAAATCGAGGGTGCGGATGAAAGGGCTAATCCACAACTTGCCAATATCCTGATCGACTTTGCGCATGAAAGATGGGCTGCAGGCCGTAAGATAATGCCTGAACTTTGGCGTTTTGTCGGACCTTTTATCAACGAAGAAAACATAAAAGACATAGAGGTAGTGTTACAGACCGGAGACCTGCTTCAGGAAAAGGCCGCGCTTTTGGCATGTAGCAAAAGCAGTTTTGACAAAGCGAGAAATCTGCTCGATGAAAACCATGTCATCAAAGAAGCCATCGAAACCGGAGGAATTACCTGGGAATCAATCGGAAAGGAATTTCAGGAGACGCTACCGAAATAGGCTCAGTATCGGCTGTTTTATCGTCCTTATGAGTGTTCATCATGGAAAAAAATGAACAGAAATGAGTTAACGATGGAGGACCGTCATTCTGAACCGGAGCTTGCGGAGGTGAAGAATCTCATTAATCAGTAAGACTCTTCACTACGTTCAGATTGACGGCCCGTATGTTCAGGTCATTGGTAATGATCCCGGCTATCGGAAGTAGAGTCTTACCGAAAATAATTAGATCCTTCAGTCGTACCTCCTTCAGGATGACGCGAACCAGACCATTAATCAAGTTAGTTTTTGAATTGAAAAGTATATCATTTAGGTTACTCAAATAAAAATATCACAAAATGGAAATGTTTATAGATCCCCATATTCATGTTGTTTCCAGGACTACTGATGACTACGAAGCCATGCGCAAAGCAGGTATCGTGGCGATCATCGAACCGGCTTTTTGGTTGGGTCAGCCACGAACTGAGGTGGGAAGCTTCAAAGATTATTTCAGCACATTGGTTGGTTGGGAGCGTTTCCGCGCCAAGCAATTCGGCATCGTCCATTATTGCACCATGGGGCTGAATTCCAAAGAAGCCAACAATGTGCCTTTGGCGGAAGAAGTAATGGAATTGTTGCCATTGTATGTAGGGAAGGAAGGCGTCGTTGCCATAGGAGAAATCGGCTATGATGACCAAACGGAAGCTGAGGACCGCTTTTACCGCCTTCAACTTGAGTTGGCCAAAGAAGTGAATCTCCCTGTTTTGATCCATACCCCACATAGGGATAAGAAAAAAGGAACTTACCGCAGCATGGATGTCAGTGAGGAACATGGCCTGCCGCCAAGCATGGTCATCGTCGACCACAACAATGAAGAAACAGTCAAAGAGGTTTTGGACAGGGGTTATTGGGCGGCATTTACCATCTATCCCCATACCAAAATGGGAAGTGAGCGGATGGCAGAGATTGTCAAGCATTATGGTCCGGAAAGAATTATCGTTGACAGTGCTGCGGATTGGGGCATCAGTGATCCATTGGCCGTTCCAAAAACAGCCGCTCTGATGCGCAAAATGGGAATTCCTGAAGAACATATCCGCATGACTTGCTACCAAAACGCCCTGACAGCCTACTCCCAAAGTGGACAGATGGATGAAATGGATTGGCTAAAACCGGAACCTATTGACCAAAGAGAAAGGCAATTTGGCAACTCGGTCCTTAGAGGCGGACAGACCCCAAGAGTTGAAGGATCTGACATTGTGGAGAATTAAGCATGTCAAAAATCAAAGCCTACCTACAACTCACCCGCCCCGCAAACATCGTCACAGCCATTGCTGATATTTGGGCAGGCTTCGCCATCGCAGGCGGAGCCTTGGTTATTTTTGCTGACGAGACCAATTTGATAGACTCGCCCGTTTTCCATAACCTTCTTTGGTTGACACTTTCCACCATCGGATTGTATGGCGGAGGTGTAGCTTTCAACGATGTGTTTGATGCGGAATTGGATGCAAAAGAAAGACCCGAAAGGCCTATCCCAAGCGGAAGAGTTTCCAAGGGAAAAGCTGCTTTGATGGCTTTTCTATTGCTTTTGATGGGAGTTATAGCCGCTTGGAACGTCAGCACTCTCAGTGCATTGATTGCTTTGACTGTCGCTGTTTTGGCGGTCTTGTATGATTATTGGGGCAAACACCAATTTATTTTTGGTCCCATCAATATGGGACTTTGCCGTGCGGGAAACCTTCTTTTGGGAATCAGCGCCTTCCCCATCATGCTTCAAAGTTATTGGTTCCTAGGTTTTATACCGCTGGTATTTGTGGCTGCCATTACGATGATCAGCCGTGGGGAAGTTCATGGAAAAAACAGAAAAGCTTTAAAAGCTGGATTTTTGATGTACGCTGCCATCATCGTCGCCATCTTGGCATTGAGTAATCTAGAAACAAATCGCATATTCCAAGTAATCCCTTTTCTAGCGCTGTTTGCTTATATGATTTTCCCACCTTTGATAAAAGCTATCCGTGAACAAGTCCCTCAACTGATTGGAAAAGCTGTCAAAGCAGGGGTGATTTCCCTGATTATCCTCAACGCTTCCCTTGCAGCGGCATTTGCCGGATGGCAATTTGGTATAATTGTATTATTGTTATTGCCCATTTCAATTTACCTTGCCAAAAAATTCGCCGTCACCTAAACTGATTTCTGGCAATTTTGTGTTGAATCACAAACAAAACAAAAAGGCCATATTTGGGATTAAATAGAGACTTTGATAATTTAAGTTTATACCAATGGAAAAGATTATTGAGCAGACCTTCACCGTCCCATTCCGGTATCAGGTTTGTTTTTTGGAAGGAATTTTTAATGTTAACAACCCAATGCTTGCCGATTTTCTGGACAACGGAAAAAAAGCGAAAGCCTTTTTTGTGGTGGACAGCGGTGTGGCAGATGCTTTTCCCAATCTCCTCAACGAAATCACGGATTACGCAAAGGCCTATGAAAACAAGTTTTTGCTCAGCACAGCACCTTTGGTAGTTGAGGGTGGGGAGATTTCTAAAAACGACGAAACCATTTTCAAGAAAATCGTGGATGCCACCAGCATTTTCGGAATTGACAGGCATTCCTATATCGTAGGAATCGGTGGCGGAGCGGTGTTGGATATGGTGGGTTTTGCAGCAGCCATTTCCCACAGAGGAATCAGGCATATTCGGATCCCGACTACTGTACTTTCTCAAAATGACTCAGGTGTTGGGGTCAAAAACGGTATCAATTCCTACGGAAAGAAAAATTACCTCGGCACTTTTGCGCCTCCCTATGCAGTCATCAATGATTTTAATTTCCTCACAACATTAGATGACAGGGATTGGAGATCTGGTATTTCTGAAGCTATCAAAGTCGCTTTGATCAAAGATTTAAGCTTTTTTGAGTGGTTGGAAGAACATGCCGATCAGCTCGCCAACAGGGTGATGGAACCCATGCAGGAACTGATCATCAGATGTGCCCAAATGCACATGGACCATATCGCAGGCAAAGATCCCTTTGAAACGGGTTCGGCAAGACCTTTGGATTTTGGACATTGGGCAGCACATAAACTCGAACACCTCACCCACTATCAGGTCAGGCATGGGGAGGCTGTCGCAATTGGAATTGCTTTGGACAGTACATATTCTTATCTCAATGGAATGATCAGCCAAGCCGACCTGATGCGGATCATCAACCTGATCAAAACCTTGGGATTTGAAATCTACCATCCGGAATTGTCCGGTCAGGCATTGCTGAAAGGCCTGGAAGAGTTTCGGGAGCATCTAGGCGGTGAACTCACCATTACTTTGTTGGAATCTTTGGGCAAAGGAGTTGAAGTTCACCAAATGGACAATGACCTGATTTTGAAATCCATTGATCATCTAAAATTGTTTCACCTAGAAAATCTTGTTGCCCGTTCCTAATTTTTGGGTTTAATTTGATTAATTCCATAAAACCCATGTTTAAAAACGGTCATCATTTAACCTATTGTACCAATATCCATCCGGGAGAAAGTTGGGAGGCGACTTTCCAAAATCTCAAAGAATACATCCCAAGGATAAAAGCGGCAGTTTCTCCAAACGCATCTTTTGGAATCGGACTCCGGTCTTCCCATGAGGCTAGCCTGGAATTGGCGAAAACCGAAAACCTAGAGGAATTCAAATCTTGGTTAGCAGCAAACGACTGTTACGTATTTACTTTCAATGGCTTTCCATACGGAGGTTTCCATAATCAGGTCGTAAAAGATGAAGTCCATCAACCTGATTGGACAACTCGGGAGAGATGGGCTTACACAGACCGACTTTTCGATATCCTTGCAGCTCTCATTCCCGAAGGCATAGATGGCGGCATATCCACTTCTCCGCTATCCTACAGACATTGGCACAAAGACAAATTTCAAATGGATCAAGCGATTCATTCCTCCACGCTGAACCTTGCCAAAATTGCTGAAAAGCTCTATTTAATCCATAAAAATACAGGCAAACTCCTTCACCTTGATATAGAGCCAGAACCTGATGGAATCCTCGAAAACACCCAGGAAGTGCTTGATTTCTATCAAAATTGGTTGATTCCTGTCGGTGGAAAATACTTGACCGAGAAACTTGGAATCTCTTCCCAAGAAGCGGAATCCAGTCTCAAAGAACATATCAGGATCTGCTATGACGTCTGTCATTTTGCGGTTGTCTATGAAAAACCTTCTGAAATATTTCAGGCATTCCGATCAGCAGGAATCAAAATCGGAAAAATCCAGATCAGTGCTGCTTTGAAGGTAAATATCCCCAAGGACCAATCTGCAAGGAAAGAATTAGAATCCCTGCTTAGCCCTTTTGCAGAGTCAACATACCTGCACCAAGTCGTAGCCCGAAACTCAGATAGCAGCTTGGTTTCTTTCAATGATTTGCCGCAGGCAATGGAAACCTTAGCAAATACAGCATCAGAAGAATGGAGAATCCATTACCATGTCCCGGTATTTTTGGCGGATTATGGAAAAATCTCCTCCACACAACAAGACATCATTGATGTGTTAGATTACATCGCCAAAGACCCAGTCTGCAATCACCTCGAAGTGGAAACATACACTTGGGAAGTGTTGCCGGAAAGTATCAACCTTGATTTGGGCGGATCGATCATCCGGGAACTGCAGTGGGTCATTCAAAACAGCAGCAATCCATGAAAAAAACAGTAGTCATAGATATCGTCGCTTTATCCGGTCGGGTGATCGGCGAGCATACCCCATTTTTGAGAGATTGGATCGCAAAAGGGCAAAGCGCCACCATCGAGCCGGTTCTGCCTGCGGTTACCTGTTCGGCTCAATCTGTCTACCTGACAGGGAAATGGCCTTCCGAAAACGGCATCGTAGGTAACGGTTGGTATTTTAGGGACGAATGCGAAATAAAGTTTTGGAGGCAGTCAAACAACTTGGTCCAATCCGAAAAAATCTGGGATGTGGCCAAAAAAATCAATCCTGAGTTCACCGTTTCCAACATGTTTTGGTGGTACAACATGTACTCCAACGCAGATTATCAGGTGACCCCAAGGCCCCTTTACCCGGCAAACGGCTTAAAATTACCTGATTGCCACAGCCATCCGATGGAATTGAGAGACAGGTTGCAAACAGAATTGGGACAGTTTCCGCTTTTTTCCTTTTGGGGACCAAACGCCAATATTGCCTCCACCAAATGGATTGCGGACGCTTCCAAGAAAGTGGACGAGTGGCACAATCCGACATTGACCCTGATCTATTTGCCAAATTTGGATTATAAGCTGCAACAGTGCGGGATCGATTTTTCCAAAATCGGAAAAGAATTGAGTGAAATAGATGAAGTCGCCAAAGACCTAATCAGCTATTATGAAAAGCAGGGCACAAAGGTGATTTTGCTGTCCGAATACGGCATCACTTCAGTCAACCATCCGATTCACATCAACAGGATACTGAGAGAAAAAGGCTACATCGCTGTCAAAAATGAATTGGGATTGGAGACTTTAGACGCAGGGACATCCAAGGCCTTTGCCGTTTCTGACCACCAATTGGCACATATTTATGTCAAAGACAAAAAGGATATTCCGGCAGTCAAATCCTTATTGGAAAGTATTTCCGGTATAGAATCGGTCTTGGATGAAGCAGGCAAAAAAGCCTATCACCTTGACCATGAAAGGTCAGGGGAATTGGTCGCCGTCGCTGACAAAGATTCTTGGTTTACGTATTACTTTTGGTTGGATGATGCCATAGCCCCGGACTATGCACGTTGCGTGGATATCCACCGCAAACCGGGATATGATCCTGTGGAGATGTTTGCCGACCCAAATATCAAAATGCTGAAAGCCACAGTTGGGCTCAAAATCCTGAAGAAAAAGCTTGGCTTCCGGTACCTGATGGACATCATTCCTTTGGATGCGAACTTGGTCAAAGGTTCTCATGGCTCCATTCCAAAAGACAGTTTGGACCATCCTGTATTCATCAGCCAAGATCCTACATTGAATTCCAAAACAAAACTCTCTCCCATCGAAATCCAGGATTTGATCTTGAAATCAGTATTTGGCAATTGAGATATTTGATAAATTAACCGCAATGAGCGCAAAGGTTTCGCAAAGTGGGCCTCGCCTTCATTTTTGACCACGGAGGGCGCAGAGTTTGGAGACACCGAATGGGCAGAAGAATTCCAAAGCAAAACTCTCTCCCATTGAAATCCAGGATTTGATCTTGAAATCGGTTTTTGGTAATTGAGAAACCGCTTTTATTGCCGTTGTCAGTGATTCAACTGACACTCATCCTTATTCATTATTTTAACCGCAATGAGCGCAAAGGTTTCGCAAAGTGGGCCTCGCCTTCATTTTTGACCACGGAGTGCA
>NZ_JAMFLG010000048.1 GCF_023502205.1 Aquiflexum sp. TKW24L
CAAATCATTAATACCTCCAATCTTTCAACCTTCCAACCTTCCAATTTTCCAACCTTCCAATCCCTTATGTCCTCCCACCATTTTGTCAAAGAACAACAAGAGCCGGCTTTGCTGATTTTGAATACTGCCGGAATCAGTTTTGACCAAGTTGCACCCTTGTTGGAATGGGTTCCCACGCTTTTGGTAGCACAGGAAGCTGTTCCGGTTGTTCTTTCTTGGGGTATCAAAATCGATTTGATTTTGGCTGAAATGGAATTTCAAAAGAGCAATTACCATCTTCTCGAAGAGCAATACCCTGTAAAGTTTTTGGGTGTCCAAGGAGACAAGTTCCTTGATGAAGGACTTCAATACCTGATTGCTTCCAAACATGGCGCGGTGAATATTATAGGACTTGACCATTTAAAGGTATTTGACCTTGAACCGATGTTGGAGTTTTTGGATATTGTTGTATGGGATGGTCCCATCCGCTATTTCCCAATCCAAAATGGACAATTCAAAAAATGGTTTCCTGAAACTTCAATCCAGCTCCATGCTCCTGAAGGGACGATTTTGGAAATACAGAATCCTGAGGGAAATGAGATCGTTCAGGTCAAGTACGCCACCTTTATCGAGGTAGAAGAAGGAACCACCATCATCAAAGGGAAAGGGAATTTTTGGATAGGGGAATTTGTCTAGAAACTAAATGATTTTATTGAAATTAAAAAACACGGTTGTCCCCGTAGGCTTGGTATCAATCTGTACCTTGATATTAAGAAAAAGACCGATTTTGTAGATTAATTGTAAACCAAACCCTGACTTGTCTTTGCTTGCATTTTTTAAAAAAACTGTTCCCTCTTTGATTTGATCCATTATGTCCTCCAATATGCCAGGTCCATTATCTGCTATGGTGATTTGATATCCCATTGTAGAATTTACTCCTGACATCTTGATCTGACCTCCCTCAGGAGTATACTTAAGCGAATTTACCAAAGCATTCTGTACCATCATCGTACAAAGAGACTCATTGGTGGTAAATTCAAAATGATCGTTTTTTTCAAGTAAAAGGATTATGTTTTTTTCATCTGCCATAGGTTTCCATTCCTCATAAAGTTCAAGAAGGAGATTTTGAAGCACTACAGAATCGGATTTTAAGAACTGGGCATTGCTTACTTTGGATATCAAAAGCAGTGAATTGACCATTTTTTTCATCTTCTGAACTGTAGATTGCATGTCAATCAGTTTCTCCATTTGATCCTGATTGAGATTATCCTGGTTGAAAAAACCTTCCACCTTTGACTGTAAAATGGATAAGGGCGTTTTTAATTCATGGGATGCGTGGGAAATGAATTCCCGTTCCTGATTAAAAGCTTTTTGTATTCTTTTCATCATATCTGAAAGAGATACATCCAATAAACGAAATTCGTCTGTGGAGGTCTCGATAGGACTGTATTGGAATTGTTGTGGTTCTTTTATGTGAAGGAGTTTATTTTCCACGATTTGCTTGAAAGGTCTTACCAGCCACTTACCAAAAGCGGTATCTAAAAAAAACGTAAGCAACAAAAAGATAAAAAAAGTGATATAGAGGATACGAAAAATGATTTTTTCTATATCCTTGATTGTTTCGAGACTTCTTCCAATTTCTAACAGGAAGTATTCTCCTTTAGAAGAAAACACATAAGAACAGACACGGTAGGTAACAGATTCATTTTCAATAATTCGCTCCTCGTTGTAGATGGTGTCTACCAGAAAGGGTTCAGCAATCCGTTCTAAAAGAATGTACTCTTCTTTTAAAATATTATAGCTTCCAAACCCACTACTGTAATCTTCCTCCAAAAAGAAGTTTTCCAAGCCCTGAATTCGGATTATTTCCAATACCTGTTCTCTTTTTTCAAGCAGTCGGTTATCAGTGTTTTTTACTGCAAAATACTTAAGAAAAAAAGGCCCTGACATCAAAAAAACCAAAAGGATCACTCCTTTGGCCAGCAG
This sequence comes from Aquiflexum sp. TKW24L, assembly GCF_023502205.1. Taxonomy (GTDB): domain Bacteria; phylum Bacteroidota; class Bacteroidia; order Cytophagales; family Cyclobacteriaceae; genus Cognataquiflexum. The sequence goes on from NZ_JAMFLG010000048.1 coordinate 1,966, forward strand.
GTTATATAAAATCATTTTCGAACTTAGCTGCATTTTATGCCTGGATTTTGTAACCTATACCTCTTATTGTCTCGAGCCAATCAACAGCCGCATATTCACCTAATTTTTTCCTGATATTTTTGATGTGGACATCAATAAAATTGGATTGATAATCATCCTCATTTGTGTCTCCCCAAAGGTGTTCTGCAATCTGGAACCTATTTATAACCCTGTTTTTATGGATCAGTAAAAAGTGGAGTACGGTAAATTCTTTTTTCGTCAGATAAATATGATTTTCTGAAAAACTGACTGTTTTGTTTCCCAAATCCAAAGTAAAATTTCCAATGCTGATTTCTTCTTTGACCCAACCGCTTTTTCTTCTAATGATTGCCTGCATCCTCGCTTTGAGCTCCAGCAAAGAAAAAGGTTTAGCAAGATAGTCATCAGCCCCCTTTTCAAGTCCCTTTACACGGTCACTGATTTCTGACCTTGCAGTCAGAATAATAATAATAACATTTTTTTGTGATTTTTTTGCTTCATAAAGCAAGTCTAAACCTTCACCATCAGGAAGTCCAAGGTCAAGCAATATAAAATCATAAGGATTAACCGCAATATTTTCAGAGGCAGAAGCGAATGTTGCAGAATGGTCACATACAAAACCCTCTAATTTCAAATATGTGCGTATTTCGCTGGCTAATGTTCTCTCATCTTCTACTAATAATACCCGCATAGCTTTAAGGTTTATCTTTTTTTACAGGGATCGCATAGGATAATTGAAAACCCCATACAAACCTTTCAGTGGAAAAATCATACTCAGGCAGATTTATAGGTATCACATACCTAGGCTGAAACTCCACTTCCCAACTCCCTTTAGCAAGTTTAATAGGAAGAGAAAATTCAGTGCTTAATAATTGGAATTTTTCAGTTTCATCAAGTAAAGCATTTTCCATCTGCCCATCGTATCCTATCTGATAAAACCTGCTTGTTCCTGCTAATATGGAGAATTTGGGCTCAAAGGAGAGTGTCAGAATATTGAATAACTTTTGATCAATTTCAAAGTATCTGGAATGGTGACTTCCTATAAAGTAATCATTTTTTTCGTTGAATAGAAACTGAGGTTGGACTGTAGAGTACATTATCCCCCAGTCCAATCCAAAGGTGGTCTGCAGATAGCCCATATTTTCAATTCCGGAAACGCCACTGGATTGGCCGACAAAGAACTGTGAATAGCTTATATTAAAATCAGTTTTTTGCGAGAATTCTGTAGTATATCCTATGGTCGCTCCATATTGAAAAGGAATTTCATCCTGTAGGAATTTGAATGATGAAATATTGAAGTATAGCCCGGAATTAAAGAAATACATGATATCCAAGGCCCCAAATGGAATGGTCTGCCCAAAATCCCTTCCTAAGAAAGTAAAGGTGTTTTGATACCTGCCGTTTATTATCAAAAAATCATACACAGCTTCTTTTTCTTCTTTTGCAGTAGAATCAGGTTCTTGTCCAAATGAATTTACTGAAAAAAGAAAACACAATATCAAGTTCAAACTTAATTTGAATTTCATGTTTGGGGTGTTAAGCGTTAATTCTAATTTAAGTTTGGATTATATTAATCCAAAAGGAATTGGAAGCGATCCTTACCTGGGACGCTTCCAAAAAAGTATTATATGCCTCCGCCTGGATTACCCGTAGGAGGAGTTGGCCTTGAAGGAGGCGTAGGTCTTGTGGGTGAAGGCGTAGAAGGTCTGTTAGGATTAACAGGCGTATTCGGTCTGACAATAGGGGTGTTGGGTCTATTGGCAGGAACAACAGTTGGCCTTCCGTTTTGTGGAGTGGGTCTTTCTACCGGAGCATTAGCCCTGCTTTTTGCATTTTCAGAGATTTCGATCCCTTTCTCCGCATTATCTGAACCTAGAGCAGCTCTATCGTTTGCCTTTTCAGCATTCTCAGCACCCACGGTATTTCTTCCCATGCTACTTTTTCTTGCTGCGCTGCTAATAGAAATTCCTTTTTCTTTACCACCTTCAAGTGTAGTCGCCATTTTACTTATTTCAGCACCTTTTGCTGCTTGTTCAGGCAATTCTTTTTCAACTCTCTGAACTTTTACATCTTTTTTTTCTTCGGTCTGCGCCATTCCTGCAAATCCGAAAAAGAAAGTGAGGGCAATTAAAATTGTCTTTTTCATGATTTTATTGTTTAATATGGAAGTAAATTAAAGGCGCTTAAATGAAGATTTGATGAAGAAACATCATTTTCAAAAATATTTATAAATATTTTTAAAAAACTGCAGCTATGAATCTATCTCTATTGTTTAAATCAGTAAGCAGTTTTACTTCTTTATAGCCCTCATCATTTAACAGATTAATTATTTCGATCCCCAACGCCTCATTGATTTCAAAATAAAGTTTTCCACCGGGTTTAAGTGAAATCTTCGCTTTTTGGCTGATTATTCTATAAAAAAGCAATGGATCATCATCGTAGACAAACAATGCCAGATGAGGTTCATGGGCCAATACATTGGTATGCATCAGTTCTTTTTCGGAATGCCGGACATAAGGGGGGTTGCTGACGATGATATCCATATCTTTAAAAGAAAGATCGTCCTTGAGAATATCCAATTGACTGAATTCTATTTTGGATTGAAGCAGGAGGGCATTCCGTTGGGCGATTTCTAAAGCTTCCTCACTGATGTCAATACCAAATAATACAGGAGCATTCATTTCCAGATCAAGCGTAATCGGAATACATCCCGATCCGGTTCCGATGTCCAGGATTCTCAATCCTTCTATTGGGTTTTCTTTAATAATCAGGTGTACAAGTTCCTCAGTCTCATTTCTCGGGATCAACACCGCCGGAGAAACCTCAAACTCCCTTCCGTAAAAAGGAGCTTTGCCAAAGATATATTGAATGGGCATGCCTTCAACCAGTTTTTCAATGGCTAGCGACAAATCTGACGGTATTTTTTCTAAGGTGTCATTCTTCAAAATATCCATTCTCTTTTTGCCAAGGAATTCTTCAAAAAGCCAAAAAACCAGACTTTCTGCTTCCTGTTTGGAATAAATTGACTGTAGTTTTTTGGAATATTCTTGAAAAAGAACTTGGAGGGAAATCATGGCTTTGTTTCAAATATATTGATGAATTTATAAAAATATACTGCACCAATACCATAACAAATCACATCAACAATATCGGAAGTATACGTAGTTGACCATTTTGGAAGGGCAAATTCAAACATAAAAGAAAAATATAGCCAACCGACAAGGATTTGTTTTTTAGTAAAAACAAACTGATCCTTTGAAGGATGAATCCACCTAAAAACCTGAAGAGTGATTCCGAGGACTACGGGTATCGCCATCAGGTCATCCAAATACGCATGGACAAAAGGGATAAATAGGTGATGTATCCTTTCGAAATATTGATTTGCCCAAAAAATAATACAGGGGAAAATGAAGTAGGGATTTTTGAAAACAGTCATTATCCCGGCAACATCGCTATCAGCCAAACCAAAAAGGTGATGATGGCCATGTAAATGGTATAGAAAAAATTACCCACGATTTTAGCATATTTGACAAAGGTATTATCAGATTCTTTGATAAAAAATATCCAGTTCTCAGCGTTTGTTTTCTTATCTTTTTCTCTATTGATATGGTATTCCAGGTCTCTACCTCCCAAAGGTTTTCCGCAAGAAGTACAGGCCTCTGTCATAATTCCTGACCATGCCGACCAATTCCCACAATGGGGACATTTTTTCTCTGCCATGTACCAAAAGTAAAAAACAAAACCCAAAGAGCCTTACATCTTTGGATTTTGTTGACTACCAAGGGACTTTTAGCTTTTACCGATAGCAAAACTGCTTTCCATTTGCGACTGGATTATATCCCCAGAAACTGTTTTTTTATATACCACAAAATTTCCAATGATCAACGCATCAAGTCCTGTTGAATAAAAACACCTGATGGCATCTTTTGGGGATTCGACAACAGGTTCGCCTTGGATGTTGAAGCTTGTATTGAGTACTACAGGTACGCCTGTTTTTTCACCAAGCTTTTTGATGACATCATAATACCTCGGATGAAGCTCTCTTCTGACAGTTTGCAATCTCGCACTTCCATCGACGTGCGTGACGGAAGGGATCACGCTTTGCTTGTCTTTGAGGACATTACATACTTTAAGCATAAATGGGGCTTCGACTTCTAAGTCAAAAAACAAGTCCTTGGCTTCGACGATTGCTGAAGGGGCAAATGGTCTGTAAGCCTCTCGGAATTTGATTTCAGAGTTAATTTTGGCTTTCATATCAGGAAATGCAGGATTGGCAAGGATACTCCTGCTCCCCAAAGCCCGCGGACCGATTTCCATCGGACCTTGAAACCATCCTATAATTTTTCCACTTTCCAACAAACTTGCCGCTACTTCACAGATATCATCATGCCGACTATAGGTTAGCTTGCAGCCCGTGAGGATTTTTTCAATCTGTTCATTGCTATAGCTTGTGCCCACATAAGGGTTCATGTGAACAAAATTCCTTTTATTTTCAAGTATTCCATTGTATAGGTAATAAGCGGCCCCTATCGCTGTTCCATTATCTCCAGCGGCCGGCATGACATAGACATCTTTGAATTTGCTTTCGCGGACGATACGGCCATTCATGACGCTGTTCAAAGAAACACCTCCCGAGATTACCAAGTATTGGGCATTGGTTTTTTGGTGGAGTATCTCACATATTTCAAGAACACTGTCTTCCAAAACCCTTTGAAAAGCAGCAGCAACATCCATATGGTGATTTTTAAATTCCGCTCCCGGTCTTCTCGGAGTTCCAAAAACCCTTAAAAATTTTGGAGATAGATGAGAAAATTTCAGCGGATTATACTGCATGTTTTGGAAGTTAAAATAGCTCAAATCTAGTTTTACCCTGCCCTCCTTGTCGATAGAAACAATCTTTTCAACTTCCTTTTTGAATACTTCCGGATCTCCCATCGGAGCGAGTCCCATGGTTTTGCCTTCATCATAATTGGTCTTGAAACCACAAAATTGAGTCACTGCTTCATAAAATGAGCCCAATGAATGTGGAAAGAAGCTTTCTCCAAAGGCTTCAACTTTGTTGCCTTCGCCTTTGCCCAGCCAAGTAGTGGCCCACTCCCCTGATCCATCTATACCCAAAAGGGCGGCTGATTTATAAGGTGAAACAAAAAAAGAACCCGGAGCATGGGCAAAGTGATGGGGAATGAAATGGACCTTAGGACCTTTTGTTTTGGATCCAAAAATACCGGCATACCATTTCCAAAAATATTTTTGTTTTCTGTAAGAATGGACAAATTCATGACTGATGAAATGCTGGATTGTCCTGATATGAGTTGCACCATAAAGCAACTTCTTGGCAAGATTATAGCTTGGCTTTATGGATACGGCGATGTGATCGATGTCCTTATAATTCAGATTTGCGATTTCTAAACAACGGTTTATGGCCAATTCAGGAAAAAGTTTGGTATGTTTGTCTCTGTTTAGACGCTCTTCTTCTATTGCAGCGACGAGCTTTCCTTCTACTACAATACAAGCAGTAGAATCATGAAAATAGTAATTTAGGCCAAGGATTACCATAAAAGATTACATGCGCGTAATGGTTAACTACACTATTTGCGAGATAAATGGGAATAAATATAAAAATTAAGATCTAAATAATAAAGATTTGAGAATTGTTTTTTCCGAATAGAAACCAATGAAAATATTCTGAATTTATGTGGCTATTTCTTGTGTAGCAACGTAATAAAAATATTAAGAATAATTTGAAATGAAAAAGAGTTTATCACTATTCATAACATTATCAGCCATTTTGCTTTTTTCATTTCAGTGTGAAGAAAACAATCCTGCTGAGACCATCATTGACGGGTGTATTGATCCTACCAAGATTAAAAAAGATGCTGCGTGTATCTTGGTTTACGATCCTGTATGCGGTTGCGACAACAAAACTTACGGAAATAGCTGTGTGGCCATCAATGCAGGAGTGCTCACTTTTACTGCAGGAACTTGTAATTGATATTATTTTTTCCTTCGGTGTACCCTTAATTTATTCTTGATAATTGCTCTGCGCCGGTCCGCGTGATCAGCAGGACAAAAAATATATTTTTTTATCCCATAAATGAACTAAACTTTCGCAGAAAGTATAAGAGGATAAAAATCTCCATGAGTATTGATTTCTTGATTGGGGGGGAAAAAATTTGGAATTATATTTTTCGAGTTGTATAATTTACTTTAAGATTATGAAACCAGTGTGACCCAAAGGATCGCCTTCGAATATTTCGATTGATTGAATTTTTGCTAGAGGAGGACCTTGTCTTAACCAGTTTTCCATTTTTAAAATTGCGTCCGGACCACCTTCTATTTCCATCAAGACAGTTCCATCTGATTCATTTCGCACCCATCCTTTAATCCCAAATTCCAAGGCTTTTTGTTGGGCACTATTCCGAAAGAAAACGCCTTGAACTTTACCTGATACTTTGATCCTTTTATTGATCTTCATACCATTTTTCTTCGAAAGTAGAAGTCACCTCTACATCTGCGGTGAGGACACGATATACCATCCAAAGGATTAGTGCAGGAGAAAGAGAAAATACAAATAGGATCAATGATGTGTTGAGACTTACCTGAATGGCTGTGACATAAATGATCAAGACACCAGTAACTAGATAGACCGGAAATAGGTAGTTTTTCATGGCTATTAATTTTTTATTTAGACTTTATTAACAAAAATTTAAAGTGAATTGTTGCATCACCATAAAAATCAAGAAAAATAGGGCAACAGAACCGGGAGTATCATTTTGATATAATCCTTCTTTATTCAATAATTTGTATTTCATGGACCTCCTCATTTTCAGAATTTAGCCATGCTTTTGTCAGTTTATAGCCAAGTGTGAAAATAATTGCTCCGGTAAACAATCCTATAAACCCTGAGAAAATAAATCCTCCAATCGCACCCATAAAAACAATGGCATTGGTGCAGGGGCGCCTTTACCCAACAGGATCGGTATTAGAAAATAGTCTAACAAACCCGCCTCTTACCTCTTACCTTTCATCAATTAACCAATAACTCATACCCTTTAACCTCCTCACAAATTAACCAATTAACCAGTTAAACAAATTAACGCCACCCAATTATTTTTACCCGAATCCAAACCAGCTTTGGTCTGATTGTGTTATGTCACTGCTATGAAAGGATTTCGATTTACACAGTACGTACCGCCCAACGACCCGGAGAAAAACACCTTCGAAAACCTGCTCAATATTTTTCTTCAACTCGTGACGATGACAGGCGGAGATGTGGCGGAAGCCTTGTCTTGGTTGACCAATCTGGACAAGCGCTACAACATGACCAATCCGGGCTACGGTATCGGGGATTTTATTGAAGACCTCAAGACCAAAGGCTACCTCACTGAAGAAAACCAAAAAGGAGAATTTAAGGTCACTTCCAAAGCAGAGCAAACAATACGGAAAAGTGCTTTGGAAGAAATATTCGGCAAACTCAAGCGCGGAAAAGGCGGCCAACACCGAACCACGCACTCCGGTCAGGGAGAGGAAAAAGGAACCGACCGCAGGCCTTACAATTTTGGGGACAACCTCGATCAGATCGCGCTGACCGATTCGATCAGAAACGCACAGGTCAACCATGGTTTTGGTGGAGACTACCTGCTGACTGAAGATGATTTGGAAGTCGTCGAAACCGAGTTCCGTTCTCAAACTTCAACCGTGCTGATGATTGACATCTCGCATTCCATGATTTTGTATGGTGAGGACCGGATCACGCCAGCAAAGAAAGTCGCCATGGCACTCGCCGAACTCATCAAAACCCGATATCCAAAAGACACCCTCGACATCATAGTCTTTGGCAATGACGCTTGGCAGATCGAAATCAAAGATTTGCCATACCTCCAAGTTGGGCCATATCATACCAATACTGTCGCAGGATTGGAATTGGCAATGGACCTACTGAGAAAGAGAAAAAACCCCAACAAGCAGATTTTCATGATCACCGACGGAAAGCCTACCTGTCTCAAAGTTGGGATTAAATACTACAAGAATGCCTTTGGCATCGATAGCAAAATACTGAATGAAACCCTGAAGCTGGCCGCGCAGTGCCGCAAGCTGAAGATTCCTGTTACCACATTTATGATTGCTTCGGATCCTTACCTGAAGGAATTTGTCAAGGAATTTACCAAAGTCAACAACGGAAATGCCTATTACAGTAGCCTCAAGGGTCTTGGAGACCTGATTTTTGAAGATTATAAAAGAAACCGAACCAAAAAATTTTAACACATGGATTACATCAAACTCACAGGAAAAGACTTATTGAAGATAAAAACACTTGGCGAACTCAAAGCCGCCGGCTACCAATCCAAAACCATCAAAGAAGAACTCCGCCAAAACCTGATCTACAAAATCAAAAACAAAGAAAATGTCTTTGAAGGCATTTGGGGTTATGAGGACACTGTCATTCCTGACATTGAGCGGGCGATTCTTTCAAGACATAATATCAACCTCCTTGGTCTCCGCGGTCAGGCCAAAACGAGGATTGCAAGGCAGATGACGCACTTGTTGGATGAGTATATTCCTGTGGTCGAAGGATCCGAACTCAATGACGACCCCTTTGCTCCTCTGACTACTTTTTCCAAAGAACTCATTCAGCACAAAGGAGACCATACGCCCATCTCATGGTGGCACCGAGATGACCGATATACCGAAAAGCTTGCGACGCCTGACGTATCGGTGGCCGATCTTATCGGTGATGTCGATCCGATCAAAGCCGCGACGATGAAGCTTTCCTATAACGACGAGCGCGTCATCCACTACGGACTCGTGCCGCGATCCCACCGCTCAATTTTTGTCATCAACGAACTCCCCGATCTTCAGGCGAGGATTCAAGTGGCACTTTTCAATATCCTGCAGGAGGGAGACATCCAAATCCGTGGATTTAAATTGAGATTGCCGCTAGATATTCAGTTTGTATTTACGGCCAATCCTGAAGATTATACCAACCGAGGTTCGATCGTCACTCCACTCAAGGACAGGATTGAAAGTCAGATCATCACGCATTATCCCAAGAGCATCGAGATCGGCAAAAGAATCACTGCGCAGGAAGCAAAATTGCACGGAAAACCTGTTGATAAAATCCACGTGCCGATGCTGATGAAAGACCTCATCGAGCAGATCGCCGTGGAGGCAAGAAAGAGCGAATATGTGGATGAGAAAAGTGGGGTTTCTGCCCGACTGACTATCTCTGCTTACGAAAACCTCATTTCCGCTGCCGAAAGAAGGATCTATATGAACAATGAGGAAAATACTGTCATCCGGATTTCTGATCTGATCGGCGTCATTCCTGCCATCACCGGGAAGGTCGAATTGGTCTACGAAGGCGAACAGGAAGGTGCGGGGCTTGTGGCCTATACCTTGATCGGCAAAGCCATCCGAACCTTATTTACTGATTTCTTCCCATCTCCCGAACAAAAGAAAAAAGAGAAAGCAAATAACCTCTATACCCTACCGCTTTCGTGGTTTGGGGAAGGAAATACCTTGGATTTATTGGCTTCACAAAGCGACAAAGAGTACAAGACACTCCTGCATCAGGTTCCGGGACTTGAAAATATCGTAACCAAACAAGTTAAAGCACTTCCTGAAAAAGAAAAAGAATTCTTCATGGAGTTTGCCCTTCATGGACTTGCCGAGTACAGCCAACTCAGCAAAAAAATGCTCGACACTGGGATGCAGTTCAAGGACCTTTTCAGCTCGATGTTCGACATGGGTAATGCTGAGGATGATGAATTTGAAGAGGATATTTAAAATCTTTATATCACACAGCTAATAATAAGAACAACCCTTCTAAGATATTGGAAGGGTTGTTTTTTTGAAACATTACTCACGCAAAGCCACGGATTTGTCTTGGTTGGATGGCTTTTTTGGTTTTCCTGCTTCTCCAGAAGCAGGAAATCTCCCACTATCCTGCTTCTCCGGAAGCAGGATAACCAACCAGTTTTCATTCTCACGCTGATCCCCAGAATGGATTCAGTCGGATGGCTTCATGCCATCAGATCATAAATTTTTTACATCTATTTTTTCACCATGACTAATATGAACCTTTCAGAGAAGGAATATCCTTTTAATAATTACCAAGATGGATGGAAAAAGAATAGCTGTTGTAGTAGTATAATCAATGGTTTTAGCCCGCTTCAACCTTCTTGTTGATTGAAAGATTTGACTCTCGAAAGCGACCACTATTCTTATAAAATTTGATAATTCCCGGGATTCATACTGAGGGGCGGAATCGCAACTACTACAATAGAAATTTCTCAATTGCTTTTTCGTTTCAACACTGAACAACAGTGGATTAACGAAAATACCCGATCGAATTATTAGAATTAAAATAAGTATAGAAATGAGGTTATATTTAGAATATGAATAAATTCGAATGGAGATTTTAGAACAGTCTGAAGCGATTTTAGCAATATAATTGAATGCAGCATATAGGATAAAAAACAATAATCTAAATTTTTAAGAATGGAAGGCCTAATAATGGATTACCCGCTCACTACTAATACTATTCTTGAGTATGGAAACAGTGTTTATCACCATAAAAAAATAGTAACTTATTTACCAGATCGAACCCGACATGAATATAGTTTTGGGGATCTGTACAGGCGTTGTAAAAAGTTAGCCAATGCATTAACCCATAAATTGGGAATAGCAAAAGGTGACATGGTAGGAACTTTTGCTTGGAATCATGGTCCCCATGTAGAGTTATATTATTCGATTTCCGGTATTGGGGCCGTATGTCAGACTATAAATATCCGTTTGTCCAGCAATCAAATAGAGTATATTATCAATAATTCGGAGGATAAAGTAATTTTTGTTGATGCCACATTGGTTCCTCTTTTAGAAAGAATAGCTCCGCTTCTAGAAACTGTGCAACATTTTATATTATTGAATGCACCTAAAGACTTTGTAACCACTTTGCCTAATACCTTGCATTATGAAGAATTGCTAGCCGATCAATCGGAAGATTTTAACTGGCCCAAACTAAATGAAAATGACGCTTGCGGCATGTGTTACACGAGTGGAACTACAGGTTTGCCAAAAGGAGTTTTGTATTCTCATAGGTCAACATTTTTACACGCCTCCACAATTATGTCCCCAAATGCAGGAAATTTTAGCAATAGGGATACCGTTCTTTTGATCGTACCCCAATTTCATGTGATGGCATGGGGTTTTCCATACCTGTGTCTCCTGTCTGGTTCAAATATGGTACTCCCCTCTTCTAATTTACAGCCTGATGATCTCATCAAAATCCTTATAGAAGAAAAAGTGACCAAAGCCAACGGCGTTCCAACCATTTGGCTAGGTGTCTATCATGCAATGAAATTGAATCCACCAAAGGAAAAATTGGTGCTTCAAGAATATTTGGTCGGGGGATCCGCACTTCCAAAAAGCCTAATTGAGGGTTTTGAAAAAGACTTTGGAATAAAAGGTGTTCAGGCTTGGGGAATGACCGAAACCTCTCCACTGGGAACTGTAAGTCGAATACAGCCAAAGCATGAGCATTTATCTGAAAATGAAAAAATGGAAATTCGTGCCAAACAAGGTATTGCCTTTCCCGGTGTGGAATTAAGGATTGTTACTGATGATGGGGCTTTAGCTCCAACAGATGGCAAAACTATGGGAGAACTACACGTTAAGGGGGCATGGACTCTAAGTTCCTATTTTAAAACCAATAATAATGAAAGCTTTTCAGAAGATGGTTGGTTTAAAACAGGCGATGTGTGCACGATCGATGAAGATGGATATATGGAAATCAAAGATAGAACCAAGGACCTTATAAAAAGTGGCGGCGAATGGATCTCGAGTGTCGCGCTGGAATCTGCATTGATGGCTCATCCCAAAGTTAGAGAAGCGGCTGTAATTGCGATACCTGATGAAAAATGGGTAGAAAAACCTTTGGCATTAATAGTCTTGGTGGACAATAAAGGGGAAGTTTCAATGGAAGAATTGATTGAGTTTTTATCCAGAGATTTCGTGAAATATCAGATTCCCAAAGATTATATTTTTATCAATGAAGTCCCAAAAACCAGTGTGGGTAAATTTGACAAAAAAGAAATTAGAAGACTATTTGCAGCCGGGGAACTTGGCTCCAACTAGGCAAAATATAACTTTCCTCTTTTAAGATCCAGATAATCTTGATCCCAATATCCCAATATAGCCTTTTACCCAAGGAAATATGGAGGCAATTCCTAGAATTTTTTTCGTTTAAAAGAATAACGCTTTTATCTTGATAGCATCATATGATACTATCAAGGAGGTTCAATTGAACCACCACTTTTAAAATCCCCCACTGCTTAATTTATTATATTTATCAATATGACCCTAGAAATCATATCTAGCGAATTGCTAGACAGTTTTATTCAAACGCTAAAGGGACCGCCTCTTGATAGGCTGTCCCAGATGAAGAAAGCGGAAATTGATAGAAGAAAAGCCATCGGATAAATCAAGGGGCATAGACCTCAAATCTTTGTAATAAACAACATCAACAACGGACCCAGGAGGGGCGTAGCCCTGAAATCTTAAAAAACCTTTGGCAAATACGCGTGAATGACAGATCGCAGGGCTACGCCCCTTGCGTTTTTCCCTTCATAAATTCTTGCTACGAAGATGGTAGGGCTATGCCCCTTGAAAAGAATCGGGATACCTGCTCTTCAATCTTCCCATTTGATGAATATCCCAATGGATTTCAAATCAAGAACAATTCTGATAGACAAAGGGGGCCTAGCCCTCAAATTTTTGTAATAAACAAAATTAAAAACGGACCCAGAGGGGCGTAGCCCTGAAATCTTTAATAAATGCCAATTTCCCACAAAGGTTAAGAGCCTTTGCCCAAAAACACCTCAAACAAAAAAACCGCCTTTCGACGGTTTTTGTTTTTTATAGACTCCATGTATTTCCCACATCGGAGAGGGGAATACAGCTGAGGTATTCTCCCGGGATAGGATCATAGCTGAGGACGTTTTTGCCAATCTCCTCGGAAGAGAAGTATGCGGAAATTGCCATGGCCTTCAGTGAACGGTAGAAACCAACAGGTTCCTGGTCCCCGACGGCAGTACCCCAAACCCTTGGATTGAATTTCGGGGAACTCGCCTCAGCGGCTTTGAGGCAGGCAGTTTTGTCTTCCTGACTCAGGTCAGCAAAGACATCGCCATAGGTGGATTTGCAGTCAGCATTGAACTTTTCAATATCCGCCACCAATTTATTCAGTGCTTCTTTGTTGTAGGTCTTGGCAAAAACCAAGTCCATAAAGATATCGGTCTTCACATCCAAAGCGCCCGGTGTTTCGGTCTTTGGCAGGATGGTATCTACAAATGAGGAGATAAACCTCGTCTGATCTTCATTCAAAAAGACCGGTTGCCAAGTCAGTCTATCCTGCTTGGCGCAGGATTGAAGCATGGAAAGTATTGTCGGGGCGGCTATTGCCGATCCTGCGAATAGGGCTGTTTTTCTAAGTGCGTCTCGTCTGTTCATGGCATTAGAGGTTATTTTTTTTGAGTTCGTCGACGGCAAAGTTGGCTGCACGGGCAGTGAGTGCCATGTAAGTAAGCGATGGATTGACGCAGGAAGAGGAAGTCATGCATGCGCCATCGGTCACAAACACGTTTTTGCAGTCATGCACTTGGTTATTTCCATTGAGGACAGAAGTCTTTGGATCGCGTCCCATGCGTGCGGTACCCATCTCGTGGATGCCATAGCCCATTTCATGCTTGTTGTCAAAGTCCATGACATTTTTCAATCCGGCACGGTCCAACATTTCTTTGGCATCGATGCGGATTTGCTCGTTCATGGCGAGTTCGTTTTTGCCCCATTCCGCATCTATCGACAATGTCGGCTGACCCCATTTGTCGAGGACGTCTTTGTTGAGGTAGATTTTGTTTTCATGGTATGGAAGGCATTCTGCAAAACCCGTAATGAAGAATTCCCATGGTCCGGGCTTCATCATGCGGTCTTTGAAGTCTGCGCCAAAATCATCGGCATTGGCTCCTCCGCCCCAATTTCCTCTTCCGCCACCTCCTTGATAACCAAATCCTCTGACAAATTTGTCAGATTTGGTTTTGTCATCGAGGTTGACATAGCGTGGAATGTAGATGCCATTCGGACGGCGGCCTTTGTAGTATTGGTCGTCAAATCCTTCGACAACACCCATTGCACCGACACGGTAAGTATGGTCCATGAGGTTGTGTCCCAATTCCCCGCTGTCATTGCCGAGTCCGTTAGGGAACCGGTCAGAAGTAGAATTCAACAAGATCTGTGTACTGCTTAGCGTGGAGGCATTGCAGAAAATTATTTTGGCATTGTACTCGATGACTTCGCTTGTTTCCGAATCGATGATTCTTACTCCGGTTGCCCTTCCTTTTTCCTTGTCATAGATCAGTTCCTGTACAATGGAAAAAGGCCGGATTGTTAGGTTTCCGGTCGCATGGGCAGCTGGAAGTGTTACGGCATTGCTGCTGAAATAGGCACCATAAGGACAGCCACGGTCACAGCGGTTTCGGAATTGGCACTTGCCACGTCCGTTAAGCGGTTCGGTCAGGTGGGCCACCCTTCCGATGATCATATTTCTTCCTGAAAATTCTTTTTCTATTCTTTCTCTTACGTGTTTTTCCACGCAATTGAGCTCCATTGCAGGTAGAAAATGACTGTCCGGCAACTGGGGTAGTCCAAGTGCTTCACCGCTGATTCCGGCAAACTTCTCGACATAAGTGTACCATGACTCGATATCTTTGTATCGGATGGGCCAATCTACTCCGTGACCGTCTTTCATATTGGCTTCGAAGTCCAGATCAGACCAACGGTAGCACTGCTTTCCCCATAGGATGGACCGTCCGCCCATCTGATGGGCACGGATCCAGAGAAAAGGTTTGACTTCAGTATATGGATTTTCTAGGTCATTGGCGTGGAAATGATGGTTCATCTCTCCGATAAATCCGGACCTGTTTCCTTTGGGGTGAATGTCCCGCTGCTCGGGGGTAAGTCCACCTCGGAGCTCTGTATCCCACGGATCCAAAGTCATAGTGGGATAATCTACAACATGCTCTACAATTCTGCCACGCTCTAAGACGAGGGTTTTCAATCCCTTTTCGCAGAGTTCCTTGGCAGCCCATCCTCCGCTGATTCCCGAACCGATGACAATAGCATCGTAGGTCATCTCTTTTTTTGCATCGATATTAAAATTGGCCATTACAATAGGTTTATTTTGAAGGGCAAAATATAGGTATTTATCAGGAAAAGAGGGAGTCAGCTATCAGGATTTTACTTGGAAGGCTTTTAACCAAAAAGTTGATTCCCGCTGATGATGCAGATTGTCGCAAAAAAATTTTACGACAATTCAAATTTTTGAAAGGATTTCTCAAACCTTAATTAAAAATTTGGCTTTAGGGGCAATATCAATAAATATCCAATATCAATTAATATCTTCCTAAGGCCTATTAGGATAGTAGATTATTTACAAATTTACCTATATCTTGATATTGGATTTTAACCTTCCTGACCACTGACTTCTAATGACCGATCGCCGCAATTTTCTCAAATCTGCTCTACCACTAGGTTTGGGATTGGGGGTGTTGCCGATGCAGGAGATATTTGGTGCCCAAAAACCAAATGTCGCCGCAGTTTCCTCCGCCAAAATCAAAATTGGCTTAAATGCATGGTCTTACTATGTGCAGCTCTACAAATACCAAAAAGGAGAGGTCGGTGGCATGAGTCTAATTGACATGTTGGAAGAATGTGCCCGTCTAGAATTTGACGCTGTTGATCCGACAGGATATTTTTTCCCCGGATATCCGGCAAAACCGGAACGGAAGTTTATCAACGATTTCAAGCGTAGGGCATTTCAATTGGGGTTAGGAATAAGCGGAACGGGTATCAGAAATGATTTTGCCACTGTGGACAAATCCAAACGAAATGCAGATATCGCCTTAGCCAAAACATGGATAGAAGTAGCCGCGGAGATGGGTGCACCTGTCCTACGGGTTTTTGCTGGTGTGCAGCCCAAAGAACATACTTGGGATGAGACAGCCGTTTGGATGGCAGAGGCTTTGGCCGAATGTGCTGAGCATGGCAAGCAATATGGCGTGATCGTGGGCGTACAAAACCATGGAGACATGCTCAAAAGCGCCGATGAAGTTATCAAAATCCTAAAAATGGTCAATTCGGATTGGCTAGGAACGATCGTTGATACCGGGTTTTTGCTGACACCTGACCCTTATGCAGATATCGCACGTGTGATTCCCTATGCGGTCAATTGGCAAGTCAAGGAATTACTTGGAGACCGAAAAGGCGGTAAGATTGACATGAACAAATTGGTGGCTATCATCCGGAATTCCAATTATCGTGGATATGTTCCGATAGAGACCCTTCCCGCTCCCGATCCAAATGTGCCTTATGATGCCATGACCAAAGTCCCCGAATTGCTTGGTGAATTAAGAAAAGCTTTAGAATAAAAACATAATCTCTATGACCATAGAAATCCTCCTCCGGTATGTTCACTTTATCAGCATTTTCACAATAGTGGGGACCCTAGTTTCTGAACATTTATTGCTCAAAAATACAATGTCCCGCTCTGAGATCGGAAGACTGGCAAAAGTTGATGGTTTATATGGCTTGGCTGTGTTGATATTATTAGCTGTAGGCATGACCCTTTGGTTGGGTGGTTACGGGAAGCCAACTGAGTTTTACAGCAATAATTCCCTTTTCCATACCAAACTTACTTTGTTTATCGTCATAGGAATCCTCTCTATCTATCCTACAGTCTTTTTTATCCGAAACAAAAACGGTGACCAGCAAGAAAATATTTTGGTTCCAAAATCCATTTTTTGGATGGTTCGTTTAGAATTGTTGCTTTTATTTGTCATTCCGATTCTTGCAGGTTTGATGGCCAAAGGAATTGGAAGTGTTGGATGAAATCAAATTCAAAAAATTTCTGTTCAATCAATAATCCAAACAAATCCTCTAAATCTGACTGTTTTTAGACTTTTTGATAAATCTACTTCCCCAACTATGAAAAAGTACACGTCCCTTTTTTTGCTCAGCTTGTTATTTATCAGCTGTAGCAAACCAAAAAAAGTTGTCATTCCTGAAAAACCCACGGGCTGGCAAAAAATAGAAACTCCTACCAAAGCTTCATTACGTGGCCTGTCTCCAGTTACAAAACAGATAGTATGGGCAAGCGGATCCGATGGAACTTGGCTTAAAACTTTAGACGGAGGCGAAACTTGGGAATCAGGAATAATCGATGGGCTTGACTCCGCTGATTTCCGGGACATCGAGGGCATTGATGCCAATACCGCCATTGCGATGGCCTCCGGTCAGCCTGCAGTCATCTTCAAAACCAGTGATGGAGGCAAAACATGGATCAAAAAGTATGATGGACCCAAGGAAGCATTTCTCGACGGGATGTTCTTTATTAAAAATGCAGGTTATGTAATCGGTGATGTGGTAGATGAAAAGTGGATGGTATTGGAAACCAAAGATCAGGGAGAAACCTGGCACGAACTGGAATTAGGTCCCAATGGTCCAATAGGCGGAGGGTCCTTTGCTGCGAGCGGTTCAGGGATATTGGCAGATGAGGACAATATTTGGTTTGCCAGTGCAGGGAAAGACAGTAAGATTTACCATTCTGCAGACAAGGGTTTTCATTGGGAAAAGTACAGCACTCCCATCATACAAAATGAGGACTCCCAAGGCATTTTTTCAATGGCGAGGATTGATATAGATGCCATAGTTGCTGTGGGAGGAGATTTCACCAAGTCAGATTCTGACTTAAACAACTGCATTATATCCATAGATAAAGGAAAAACATGGAGGCTTACTCCTGGAAAACGGCCAAGTGGCTATAGGTCAGGGGTTGAATTTTTCTCGAGGTTCGGGTGGTTGATTACCGTCGGACCAAACGGTTCAGATTTTTCCACTAATAGAGGTGATGATTGGGAAAGGTTTTCTGATGATGGATTTCATGCAGTCAAAGTGGATCATACCACCACCTCTGTCTGGGCTTCGGGTGCCAATGGAACTGTGGCGAAGCTTATTTATTAAATCTCGGGAGTGGCAAATAGCCTCCCCATTTAAAAATAGGTAAACTTTGAAGACGCTATTGTCAATTTCTGCTTTCTTGTATTATATTTAAAATCCTGATTAGAGATTAGGTTTTGAACTTAGCCGATCAGGAAATCGATAGATTTCCCAATCTCAACCTATTGTAGCTATGACTGATTTTGATATTATTCCTTCCATTTGGATCATCAACGGCAAATGTGTCCGACTGAAAAGGGGCGATTTTGCTACCGAGGAAGTGATTTCCAACAACCCCTTGGAGATTGCACAGGCATTTGAAGACCATGGCATCAAGTGGCTACATCTGGTCGATCTGGATGGAGCAAGAAGAGGAGAACCAAAAAATTATCATATTCTTGAAGCCATTTCCGGGTATACCAATCTGATTGTGGATTTTACAGGAGGAGTTTCGACAGATGGAGATCTGTTGAAATGCTTTGAATATGGAGCCAAAACAGTCACCGCTGCTTCTGTCGCAGCCACCTACCCCGATAGATTTGCTCAATGGATGGTGACCTATGGCCGCGAAAAAATTATTTTGGCAGCGGATACCAATCCCGAGCACATGAAGATCAAAACAAGGGGATGGCTGAAGAAGACCGAAATAGACCTTTTTGACCATATTGAGTATTTTTATGAAAGAGGCTTGAAATACCTGAAGGTTTCCGATGTGACACGGGATGGCGTGATGGAAGGACCAAATTTTGAATTGTATCAAAAAATTGTTGAAAAGTATCCGCTGATACACCTTGCTGCGAGTGGTGGAGTGAGGAATATTGATGACTTCAAAAGACTGAAAGATTTGGGCGTGACTGCAGCGGTGTTTGGAAGGGCATATTATGAAGGGCTGATTACACTCAAGGACCTCGACAAATTCATGGCAGAGAATAAATAGATCAAATCATTAGAAAGATATTCCCAAAGCCAACGTTAAGTTGGCTTTTTTTTATGTCGATCCGCCAAAGTCAGTTTATTCACTGACAAGCCTCAATTTAAAGCCACCACTTATTAAACTAGTAATCGAAGTGAGTGAAGACACTCACTAAGGCCAGGTGAGAAAATATCTTCCCAACATTAAAGACAATCACTTTGGGATTAACCTTTTTTATCTGTGTCCATCTTTTAAATCTGTAGTTAAAAATCCTTTAAACTCCTCATAGCTATTCCCCATCTGCAGGGATTGTTTTTCCCCTTTCATAAATTCCATCAATCTTTCAGGTATCGGTAAGTCAATGCCCAAAGTTTCGTCTACTACAGATTTGAATTTGGCGGGATGGGCGGTTTCCAGGAAAATACCGACATATTCATCTGGATTCATTTTCATGTAATTCCTCAAACCCAAATAGCCCACAGCTCCATGGGGATCCATGATATAACCTGTTTCTTCGTTGATTTGGACCATGGCTCTTTGGGTATCCTGATTGTCAAAATAGAAGCCTTTCACTTTACTGCGGAAAAGTTTTTCATCATTGCCATAAAGTGCCAAAAGCCTTGAAAAGTTACTCGGATTGCCCACATCCATGCTGTTGCTGATCGTGGCCACAGATGGCTTGGATTGGAAAGGATTACCCTCCAAAAAATCCGGTACAACCCGATTCACATTGGTGGAAGCGATAAAAGTATCAATCGGCAAACCCATTCTCTCAGCCAAAATCCCTGCCCCGAGATTTCCAAAATTTCCACTTGGAACTGAGATGGCTAATTTTTTATTGTTCTTTGGAAGTCGGGAATAGGCATAGAAATAATACAAACACTGGGGAATCCACCTTGCCACATTGATCGAATTGGCGGAAGTCAAGAGCATATTTTGATTGAGTTCGGGATCAGAGAAAGCCTGCTTCACCAAAGTCTGACAATCATCAAACACACCATCGACTTCAAGGGCAGTCACGTTTTCTCCCAAGGTGGTAAACTGCATTTCCTGCAATTTGCTCACTTTCCCTTTTGGATACAGAACAATGACCTCGACTCCTTTTACTTTAAAAAATCCATTGGCTACAGCACTTCCGGTATCGCCGGAAGTTGCGACCAAAACCCGGATTTTCCTTTCTTCACCTTCCATGAGGATCGCCATCAACTTGGAACAAAACCTTGCCCCAAAATCCTTGAATGCCAATGTCGGTCCGTGAAACAATTCCAAGGCATACACTTCTTCCTCCACTTTCACCAATGGCGCATCAAAAGCCAACGTATGGTCAACCAATTCTTTGATCTGATCTTCAGTCAAATCATCACTGAATAGTTCTCCAATCACTTCATATCCGATTTCGCGGAAAGTCATCTTGGGTAAATTCTCAAAAAACTCCTTTGGCAAAACCGGAATTTCCGTAGGCATATACAAACCCTGATCCGGAGCAAGTCCTTTGACCACGGCATCTTTTAGGCTGACTATATGGTGGGGGTTGTTGGTGCTGTAGAAGTGCATAAAGGGTTGGAAGGTTTCAAGGTTTAAAGGTTGGAAAGTTTTTGGGTTGTAATTGTTGTCTGCTTCCCGTTGTCAGGTTGTCGAGTTTCGGGTTGTCGGGTTTAATTGTTGTCAAGTTGGGGGTTCCGTTATTCTCAGTCTTTAACATTTAAAAAGATGTTCAGAAATAGGAGTGATCTTGATGTGAAACCAAATTGGCTTGGACAAGCTTAGCCATCGGGGTTTATTGGGCGCTAGGGGAGGAGGGAAAAGCGGCGCAGCCGCTTTTCCCTCCTCCCCTTCAAGATCACAAAATTCCCGTTCCCTGAGCTTGTCGAAGGGTGAATTTTCAAATCTTTCATTAGTAGTGATCCTGTCCGCTGTATTGGAGAAGAACCTCTATTTTTGGTTTTAATTGTTGTAGTGGTTGTAGTGATCTTAATGTTTTCAGGTTGTAATGGTTGTCGTGTCCAAGCATTCTTCATTATTAATTCATAATTCTGAATTACAGGCTCTTGCTTCCTGTCTCAAATCTCAAGTTTCAAATCTCACATCTCCTATACTACAAAAGCTCCCCGCTTATTCACTTCCGAGACATACACATCGACGCCAAGACCGATTTTTTGGAATACTTCTTTGGCTTTTTCACCTGCCTCATGTGCGATGTCCCCATTTGGAGAAAGGACAAATATGGTCGGTCCTGAACCTGATATTCCCGAACCCAAAGACCCGATGGACTTGATTGCGTCCCGCAATTCATAAAATCCCGGAATCAGCAATGCCCGGGAAGGTTCAGCGATGACATCCTTCAAAGACCTGCTGAGCAAAGCCAAGTCGGACTTATACAATGCCGCAATGAATCCCGCAATATTTCCGGATTGCATCACCGACTCTTTGAGGGAAATCTGCTTGCGCAGCACACTTCTCGAATCGGATGTTTTCAGTTCAATATGGGGATGTACCAACGTACAGAAAATGCCTTCCGGAACAGGAAGCTTCACAATATCTAAAGGATCATAATCCCTGATCAACACAAATCCGCCCAAGATAGAAGGAGCAACATTGTCCGCATGGGCCGAACCGCATGCGATCCGCTCTGACTCCATCGCAAAAGGAACCAACTCTTCTTTGGTAAATGGATTGCCCAAAAGTACATTGGCAGCTTCCAAAGCGGCGGCGGCACTTGCAGCCGAGGAACCCATTCCTGAACCGAGCGGCAATCCTTTTTCAAGGAAAATATCAATTCCCTGTTTAGAGCCAAGCTTGTTTAGCATGGCCTGAATGGCTACAGAACAGGTGTTTTTCTCCGGCTCCAAAGGAAGTTTTCCCCCATCCCCTTCGATACCTGTCACTCTTAAAACTGAATCCTGATTGAAAGAAACCGTCACCTTGTCGCCCAATCTATCGATGGCAAATCCAAGGATATCAAATCCGCAGGACACATTGGCGACAGTTGCCGGGGCGAAAGCTGTTACGAATTGTCCCATTATCTGGAGAAGTTACCCAACCGTATCACATCCGCAAATACTCCGGCGGCGGTCACATCCGCACCTGCACCGGGACCTCTGATGATCATCGGGAAGTCATGGTAGCGCTCTGTAGTAAACAAGATCATATTGTCAGAACCCTTCAAAGTGTAAAAGGGATGTGTGCTGTCAAGAGAATTCAAACCTACTTTTGCTTTGCCGTTTTCCAAAGTGGCCATAAACCTGAGTTTCTCGCCTTTGGATTTGGCGGTTTCCAGCATTTGGGCAAACTCACCATCATGCGCTTGAAGTTTGACAAAAAACTCCTCTATCGAGGCTGTTTCCCTGCAATCTTCCGGAACCATGCTTTGAATAGTAATATCTTCAAAGTGTAAGTCCTGCTCGGCTTCCCTTCCCAAAATCAGGATTTTTCTCCCTACATCCATGCCACTCAAATCATCCCTTGGATCCGGTTCGGTATAGCCTTTTTCCTTGGCAATTTTGACTACTTCCGAAAAAGGCGCACCCTTTTCCAATTCACTGAAAATATAATTCATCGATCCGCTCAAGACCGCTTCGATTCTGAGGACTTTGTCTCCGCTGAGCATCAAGTCTTGTAGGGTGTTGATTACCGGAAGGCCGGCGGCCACATTTGTTTCATAGAGAAACTTCACTCCCCGCTTGTAGGCGAGCTTTTTTAAGGCCTTGTAATTCTCCAAAGAACCTGAGTTTGCTTTTTTGTTTGGAGTGACGATTGCCACTTTGGCTTCCAAAACTTGCTCGTAAGTATCCGCCACTTCTTGACTTGCTGTGCAATCCACAAAAACCGTGTTGGAGAAGTTCATGTCTTCCATTTGCGTGATAAACTTCTGTAAATCCATTGGTCGAGCTCCTTTGGCGTCTTCAGGTGCCGGGCAATTTGCCAAGTCAAAACCATCTTCATGGAAAGCCATAAATCTTGAATTGGCAATCCCGTGGATCTGCACATCCAAATCGTTTTCTTTCTGAAGCTTTTTTCTCTGCAAGGAAATCATCTTGATCAAAGCTTTTCCGATCAATCCAACCCCTATTAAAAAGACGTGCAACACTTTGTTTTCCGAAAGGAAAAATGCCTCATGGAGTGCGTTTAGTGCTTTTTGAAGATCGGATTGGGAGACTACCGCAGAGATATTCAATTCTGAACTTCCCTGGGCAATGGCATAAACGTTGACATTGTTTCTTCCCAAAGCCATAAACATCCTGCCACTCGCACCGGGATTGTGTTTCATATTTTCTCCCACAGCAGCGACTACAGCCATCTCCGAAACCACGATCACAGGATCCATTTCCGTATTTCGGATTTCATTGATAAATTCCTTTTCTATCGCTTCTTTGGCAAGGTAAACTTCATTGGTTCGGATGGCCACACAGATACTGTGCTCTGAGGAAGCCTGACTGATAAGGATGACATTCACTCCGGCATCTGCCAAAGCCCCAAAAACCCTATAGCTAACCCCGACAACTTCAATCAACCCTGCGCCCTGAATATTCAGAAGAGATATTCCCGCCAAGGAAGAAATCCCCTTGATAAGTTTTCCTGTTGGCGCGTCACTGTTGATCAGGGTTCCGGGGTGCTCAGGTTCAAAGGTATTTTTGATGTAAATCGGAATTCCCTTCCGCATCGCAGGCTGCATTGTGGCAGGGAAAATTACTTTTGCCCCAAAATGGGAAAGCTCCATGGCCTCATTGTATGTCAACTGAGGAATGGTAAACGCTGAATACACCAACCTTGGATCTGAAGTCATCACACCGGAAACATCTGTCCAGATTTCTAGAAGATCCGCTGTAAGAGCAGACGCAAAAATCGCAGCAGTATAATCCGAACCGCTTCTGCCAAGTGTGGTGGTTTCGCCTTTTTCGGTTGAGGCTACAAAACCTGTGATAATTTTCATCCCGGGATGGGAATGGAAGTAATCCTGGATCAGGTCATTGGTTACAGGAAAGTCCACCTTGGCATTGCCAAAGCGGTTATTGGTACGGATGACTTCTCGCGCATCCAGGTAGTGGGTATCCAAACCTTCGACTTTCAAGGCTTCCGCCAAAACGAATGCAGACAACCTTTCCCCAAAACTTCCCACATAATCCAAGGTCTTGGGGGAACATTCTTTGATCAGGTAAATACCGTGGAAAAGGTCCTCCAATTCATTGAAGCGGACTTTGACATAAGTCAGGACAGTGGATTGCTGCTGAATGGGAATCAGTTGTCTGACCAAATCATAATGCCGGTCTTCCAAAACCTTGATCTCGTCGGTGTAGGATTTGTCACCTTCGCGGGCTTTGATGGCACTTCGGAGCAAAACTTCCGTGACGCCTCCTAAAGCAGAAAAAACAACTGCGATTTCATCCTTTTTGGCCTGTTTCTTAATGATCTGAAACACCTTCCGGATATTTTCCTGGTTGGCTACTGACGATCCTCCGAATTTTAAGATTTTCATAAAAATGAATTTTTTGATTTTGGCGTATATCCAATGCTGTTGAGGTCCAAAATGGACCTAAAGATAAGGGGTCTATATGGATTTGAAAACGGGATTACCCCGTAATAGTGGTGGTTGTAAAAAACATGGAAGTAGATCCACCCAAAACACAGCTTTCTCCGGCAGGGGAGAGATTCCAATTGTTGAGTTCATTTGCTGTGAAAAACATAGAATGCTTTTTTTGATGCGGCAATCTTAAGGACAATTTCCCGAAATGCAAAAATGTTTTGTTGTTATTTTAAAGAATTGGGAGTTTGATTATCAATTCATCAGCCATTATGGAGAAATCTTAATTTTATTTTAATCTAATGGGCAAAAGATAATTTGGAAACTAAGGTCGTGGCTTGATAGCTAACTGCCGTTATTTTTCAGTTTTCAAAAAGTCCTCCCGCATGGGACTGAACACATCGATCAGCACTCCCGGCTCGATGCATACCACTCCATGCATGACATGTGGCTTGACATAGTACCCGTCCCCGGTTTTGATCCTTTTAGTCTCTGTTCCAATGGTCATGTCAAAAATACCGCTTTCCACATACGTCACCTGACTATGGGGATGACTGTGCATGGAACCGATCGCGCCCGCCTCAAATTTGACCTTGACCATCATGACTGACTCATCATAACCATACATTTTCCTTTGGATTCCCTGATCGGCATCCTGCCATGGCAGATCATTCTCAAATTGAAATGGTGTACTTCTCATTGGGATAAAATAAAGGATTGAAATTTGATTTTATTGGAATTCCCTGACTAAATTAGGTCAACTCTTCACATGTAATCTTATGAAAAAAATTTCAGGTATCATTATTTTGACGATTTTCTTGGGTTTTTCCTCCTGCAGTTCGGTAGGTAATATAAATCCAATGAGCCTTTTGACCGGAAACAATTGGGTGCTGAACTCCATGTTGGGAAAAGCTTTGGATCCTGAAAAATTTGCCGGTGGCCTACCTTTTCTCAATTTTCAGGAAGGTGGAAAATTAGCAGGGTTTGCTGGATGTAATAATTTCAACGGCAACTTCAACCTGGAAGGAACCACCCTAAAGTTAGACCCCGGTGCCATGACCAGAAAAGCTTGTGAGGGAGATGGGGAAAAAGATTTCACCTCCGCCCTGTCCCAAGTTGCCAACTTCAAAGTCAACAAAAACAAACTAACCTTACTTGACGGGGCCGCCAAAGAACTGATGAGCTTCATTCCGCAGGCGAAACCTTAAAGAAAAAGATATTGATGGATATTGGACCGAAGTGGAAGTTAAAGTAGGATTTGATGTTTTCCGCGCAAGAAAGGGAATAGCAAAAAAATCGGAGATGGATTTTATTTCGTCTTCGATAACGTTATAACCTTCCAACTTTTTAACATTCTAATATTTTCAACCCTTACTTCCTCACCCTACTCCATACCTTCGTCGTAAATCTCGGTTTGTCGTCCATCACATTGAGGTCATCTTCACTGATTCTTTTGACACTTTCGATGGTGTAGAATGCTTTGTCATTGATTGACTTTACTTTTCCGATAAAGCCAGTAAGGTCATCCCGCTTCATGACGGTAAAGAGCAGATTCACCTTGCCATAGCGTCCTTCAGCACCCACAGAAGTAAACCTGAAATTTCGTTCCTTCATGTATTCGATCAATGCAGGCATCGGTTCAGGAGTAATCACACGGACCAAAACCCTTCCCAAGGCGAGTTTTTCCTCAATCGTCATGCCTACATATGTTCCCATGGCGAAGCCTCCTGCGTAAGCTACATAGGACATGGGATTGTCGATATTCTGAAAAATCTGCCCGATCGCCAAAAGCCAGATCAGGGATTCAAAAAAGCCCAAAATAGGAGCGATGTTCTTTTTGCCATTCATGACAAACATGATCCTGAGCGTGTTGATAGACACATCCATCACCCTTGCGCAGAATATCAGCAAAGGCATAATCACATAATTGAATACTTCAGGCGGGATCCCTATTGAAGTAAAATACTCTTGCATCGCAGTTTAATTTTTTTGCAAAGGTAACAGCTTCGCCATTTGGAAACGTCCGAAACCAAAGAATATTCTTTGACATTCGTCCACTGTCCACAGACGACGGACAACCGCCGGCTCAAATGAACTTCAAGACTTCATCTTTTTGGAAAAAAGGAATTTTGACAACTCGCTTTGGGTATTAAATGACTTTGGCAACTCCAGACTTTGCTCCAAAATAGATAAACAACACCGAACAGCTGAGCATCAGGTAGATGAGAAAATCCCAATCATGAAAAATATCGAAGGTTATTCCAAATAGAAGCGGCCCCAAAGCGGCAAGGTAATAACCGGTGGATTGGACCATTCCGGAAAGTGAGGCAGTAGTTTTTTGGTGGTGGGTACGCAATCCGATCAAGGTATAGGCAAGTGAAACACTTGAACCCAATCCCAATCCTGCCAAGGCAAGTCCGGCATAATTCACCCAATGCGTTTGGCTGAACAGCGAGGAAAAACTGATCAGGTACATAAACCCTATCACCACGGCAATACCAACTTGGTCCTTGAACCTGACCGCAATCATCGGCGCTAAAAATGACCCGATCAACCCGATCATCTGCATAATGGATAAAATCAATCCAGCCTCAACTGCTGAAAACCCCCTTGAAACCAACATATCAGGAAGCCAGGCAATGATGGTGAAATACAGCAAAGACTGCACGCCCATAAATAGGCAAACATTCCATGCCAAGCTCGATTTCCAGACATTTACTTTCGCATGGGTATCAGCAGTCTTTTTGTTTTTGGGATGCAACTTGACCTGAGGCCACCAAATCAAAATCCCCAATACCAATAATCCCGCCCAAGTCAACAACGATCCTCTCCATCCCCAACCCAAGTCAATGGCCATGGGGGCAGAAATGCCGGATGCAACCGCAGCAAATAAACTCATGCCTGTGGTATAGGACGCAGTAATCAGCCCGATTTGGGTAGGCAAAAGGTGCTTGATCAAAGGAATCAACAACACATTGCAGATGACAATCCCGATTCCGGTCAGGCCTGTTCCGATAAAAAGCCATTCCGGTCCGCCTTGAACCCTGATGACTGTGCCGATAAGGATCAGGACCAAGGCATAAAGGATGGCTTTTGAGTTACCGAGTTGCTTGCCTATGGCTGCCGAAAAAAGAGAAAACGTAGCAAAGGTCAACAGCGGTAAGGTGGTGAGAAATCCTGCCCAACCATTGGAAAGGCCCAAGTCCTCCCGGATCATGGGTATCAATGGTCCGACGGCAGTAATGGAAGGCCGCAAGTTGAAGGAAACCAACAAAATCCCCAAGATCAGGAACCAGGGTTTTTTATAAAAGGGTTGGGGCTTGGGAGTCAACTGGGTTGTTATTTATAGGAGGTTCCATTTTTTTAAAAAAAATAGAGACGAGAATCAAGACAATGAAATAGAAGGCATCTTAAAATTTTTCAATT
>NZ_JAMFLG010000049.1 GCF_023502205.1 Aquiflexum sp. TKW24L
ATTTTTATTATTAGTCTTAATGATATATTTAAATTCATAAAAGACTGAATAAATATAGCCAATAATGATTTCAGGTTTCAGTAACCACCCTTGATTTTTTCTTCCCTGTTTTAAGCCTATCTTTAGCCCGAAGACCAAATTTTTAAACATGAGTGAATCACCGGCCAAACCATTGAAGAGTTGGGTGCCAGTCCCAAAAAATTCAGATTTCAGTATTTATAATTTGCCATTTGGAATATTTCAGACCAAAAGGATCACACCAAGAGCAGGCATTGCTATCGGAGATAAAATTGTTGATTTAGCTGTCTTGCATGAGGAAGGTTTTTTCTCTGACATGACGCAGATTCCTCATGGCGTTTTCCAAAAAGACTCACTCAATGACTTTATTGAATTAGGAAAGGCAACCACCAAAAAGGTCAGGGAAAAGGTGCAGGAATTTTTGAAGGAAGAAAACGGGGCTCTCCGTGACCATCAAAGCAGGGGAAAGGCCCTCGTCAGCAGGAATGAAGCGCAAATGTTGCTTCCAGTCAAAATCGGTGATTATACAGATTTCTACAGCAGCCTCGAGCATGCGACCAATGTCGGAAAGATGTTTCGCGATCCCGAAAATGCTATCCTGCCAAATTGGAAGCATCTTCCCGTTGGGTACCATGGACGGGCTTCTTCGATCGTACCTTCAGGCACGCCCATTTTCCGACCCAAAGGTCAGTTCAAGGATCCTGATATGGCAGTTCCTGAATTTGGATCGAGCAAGAGATTGGATTTTGAATTGGAAATGGCATTTGTCATCGGTAAACCCACCAAAATGGGAGACAGTGTCAGTACCGAGGATGCCGAAGATTATATATTTGGAATGGTGCTTTTAAACGATTGGTCCGCACGTGATATCCAAGCTTGGGAATATGTGCCTTTGGGACCTTTCCTTGGAAAAAATTTCGCTTCAAGCATTTCTCCTTGGATTGTGACCTTGGAGGCTTTGGAGCAGTTCAGAGTTGCAGGCCCCAAGCAAGAACCGGAAGTATTGCCTTACCTCCAATATCAGACAGATCACGCTTTTGATATCAACCTTGAAGTTTCGATCCAACCTGAGGGCCTTAAAGCCACCAAGGTTTGTACTTCCAATTTCAAATACATGTATTGGAATATTGCCCAACAGCTTGCCCATCATACCGTCAACGGTTGTAATATCAATGTCGGAGACATGATGGCTTCCGGTACGATCTCTGGACCGACAGAAGATAGCTTTGGTTCGATGCTTGAACTTTCATGGAAAGGAACAAAACCTGTGCAATTGGAAGAAGGAGGCGAACGCAAATTTATCCAAGACGGCGATTCCGTCATCATGAAAGGCTATGCCGAAAAGGACGGAATCCGGATTGGTTTTGGGGAAGTGGAGGGGAAAATATTGCCTTCAAAATAAATCATAAATTCTTTTGAATAAAAAGTAAAAAAGCCTTCTTAATTGATTGGGAGGCTTTTCGTTTTACTCAAATTTCTTATTTTTTCTTGTTTTCATTTATGAGAGTTTCTGAAGCATTCTTATAAAAGAAAATTTGTTTTTTGAAAAATTTGGAACATGAGTACAGCATCACCAAAACTTCATTTCATCCCCTCATATTAAATCTTATTTTTGCACCGCATATCTTTTAAAACCTACCTGAGATGAATCATATTAATCCCACCACCACACAAGCTTGGCACCAACTCCAACAATTGGCTGATGCCAATAAGGATGCACATATCAAAAACCTATTTGCTGACAGTTCCCGCTTCGAAAAATTCTCCATCAAGGTTGAAGATATCTTGGTGGATTATTCCAAAAATCGCTTCGACGAAAGCATATTGTCGGCTTTGCTGGACCTTGCTAATGAAACAGGCCTGAAAGAAGCTATCGAAGCGATGTACTCTGGTGAAAAAATCAACGGCACTGAAGGTCGCGCTGTGTTACATACCGCATTGCGAAACCGTTCCAATTCCCCCGTCTATTTTGAAGGAAAGGATGTGATGCCTGACATCACTGCTGTTTTGGCGCAAATGAAAGGTTTTGCAGATCAAATTTCGAATGGAACTTGGTTGGGATATAGCGGAAAGCCCATCAAATCCCTCGTCAACATCGGAATCGGTGGCTCGGATTTGGGTCCTGTGATGGTGACTGAAGCTTTGAAACCTTACCAAAACCCCAACTTGGAGATTTTCTTTGTTTCCAATGTGGACGGAACACATATCTCCGAGACATTGAAGAAAGTGGATCCGGAGACTACCTTGTTTTTTATTGCTTCCAAGACTTTCACTACTCAGGAAACTATGACCAATGCCCACTCAGCGAGGAATTGGTTTTTGGATTATGCCAAAGCTGAAAGCGCAGTTGCGAAGCATTTCGTGGCCTTGTCTACCAATGCCAAATCAGTCACCGAATTCGGAATCGATCCTCAGAACATGTTTGCTTTTTGGGATTGGGTAGGAGGAAGGTATTCGCTATGGTCTGCCATCGGATTGCCAATTGCCTGTGCGATTGGATTTGACAATTTTGAGAAACTGCTTTCAGGTGCACACAGTATGGACCTGCATTTTAGAAATGCTGATTTTGACAAAAATATTCCGGTAATCTTGGCTTTGATCGGATTGTGGAACACCAATTTCTTGGGTGCGACCTCTGAGGCAATACTGCCTTATGACCAATACATGCACCGATTTGCGGCCTATTTCCAACAGGGAAATATGGAGTCCAATGGAAAATATGTGACTCGGGATGGCCAAAAGGTCAATTACAGCACAGGGCCGATGATTTGGGGAGAACCGGGAACCAACGGTCAACACGCTTTTTACCAGCTGATTCATCAGGGAACACACCTGATACCTTGTGATTTTATCGCTCCGGCTGTTTCCCACAATCCCATTTCTGACCATCATGTGAAGTTGCTTTCCAATTTCTTTGCGCAGACAGAAGCCCTGATGAATGGGAAGACGCTCGAGGATGTAACTGCAGAAATGAGCAAAGCAGGAAAATCAGAAGCGGAAATTACCGAAATCGCTCCGCACAGGGTTTTTGAAGGAAACCGTCCTACCAATTCTATTTTGGTAAAACAGCTTACTCCATACACTTTGGGACAATTGGTGGCGATGTACGAGCACAAGATTTTTGTGCAGGGAGTCATTTGGAATATTTACAGCTTTGACCAATGGGGTGTGGAGTTGGGAAAGGTTTTGGCCAATGCCATTCTTCCTGAACTTGTAAATGAGAATAAGGTAATCAGCCATGATGCCTCCACCAATGGACTGATTAATGCTTACAAGGAAATGAGAGGGTAGGAAGGAGGTACGAAGTTGGAAGTACGAAGTATTGGACCTTCGAGGTTTTTTGGAACCTCGAAGGTCTTTCGTGTTTTTGATCTAAATCCGCTTTCTCCTTTGAGGTTTTTTCAAACCTCGAAGGTCTTTTCAGTTTTTAGATGTAAATCTGCTTTCTCCTTTGAGGTTTTTTCGAACCTCGAAGGTCTTTTGAGTTTTTTGATCAATTCGCTTTCTCCTTTTAGATTTTTTTGAACCTCGAAGGTTTTTTATTGACAGTATCAGCTTTTACCTTTCAGGTGTTTTTTTTAATTTTTCTTTCCCCTCCACATCCCCATCAATCCCAAGGCAGGGCCAAGTCCCAAAACGGGAAACAAATAGATAGGATCAATTTGAATAGAAAGGAGATTGATTAATTGAATACTGATGATTGTGATCCCAAAGCCTACACTGTTGACGGTTGTTAGGGACGTTCCCCGTGTTGCCTCAGGGGCATTTTGGGCGACCATCGTCGAAAACATCGGTGAATCCGCCGTGACCGCCAAGCCCCAAACCATCAAAAATGCAAGTAGCAATTCTTGTGAACCTTGAATAAAAAGCAAAGGAGAAATAAAGCAACAGACTCCCGATACGGCGAGTGCAAAAGAGGCTATTGCTTTTGGAGTGAATTTCCCCGACAATATTCCTGCGACACTACAGGAAACTGCACCGACTGCGATAATCGTAAAGGACCAAAACGCAGAATCCAATTCCAAGTCATGGATTTTGTTGTAATACTGAAGGATAAAGGGCAAAAAAGCCCAAAATGCGTAAAGCTCCCACATGTGACCAAAATAGCCATAGGCAGCGGAACGGATAGGTTTTGTATGGAAAACCTTAAAAAAAGAAGTGAAATCAAATCCATGACTTTTCTTTCTGAATGGCCCGTTTGGTACGAACATTACGATGGTAAATCCACCGATCATAGCCAACACCGAAGTTGCATCGATCACATATTTCCAGGGAAGTGGGTTAAGCAAGCTTCTGACTAGATGTGGGAAAGCAGTACCCAAAACCAAAGCTCCGATCAGAAACCCCAAAGATTTACCAAGACCTTTTTGGAAATAATCTGAGGCAATTTTCATCCCCACAGGATAAATCCCGGCAAGGAAAAAACCAGTTCCAAATCTGAAAAGCAGGATTTGTAAGGCACTGATATCCTCGATCCTGACCGCAAAATTAAATGCAGATGCTATCACCGAACTCCAAAAGAAAACCCAAGATGGGGAAAACTTGTCCGCGATAGTCAGAATAGCAAATACCAAAGTGCCTGCAATAAACCCAAATTGCACCGCACTCGTCAAGTGGCCAAGGTATTCGGGTGCAAGATTTAATTCCTTGGCTAGATCGGGCAACACCGCATTTCCTGCAAACCAAAGCGATGTACTCAAAAATTGAGAGATGACAATCAGCGGCAGGATTCTTTTCATCTACAAGTATATATTTCTTTTCAAGAAAATCACTTGCCTTTCATCACTTCAGAGTCCCAAGCCTGATCGTTGAGCGTTAACTGACGGTTGAGTTCGGATGAATGCAAAGCCATATAAGAACCTCAACTAGGACTTCAATCAAAACCCTTGGGCATATTACCATGATAGCGGTATTTTTTCTGATAAGCCTCCGCCAATGCAATCAGCTTCCCTTCTTCAAAGTAATTGCCCACCAAAGTAATGCTCGTCGGCCTTCCTTTTTTGTCAAAACCATTTGGTAAACTCAATGCCGGATGTCCTGTCAAGTTGGTGATGAGCATCTGCCTTCCTCCAAAAGTCGGAGAAATTATAACATCATATTCCTTGATCAAGGCATGCAATTCTTCAATCAATAAGCGCCGGTGCCGGTTGGCCTGCAGGTATTCTACTGCAGGGATAAACCTTGCCTGACGGAGGGAGTTGGCTCTAGAGCTTTTGTTTTGCTCCACCATCAGGCTGTCTCTGCCGGATAATACCAATTCATCAAAAAATGCCCCGGCTTCAGCCCTGAGGATAATGTCAAATACGCTGAAGGGATAGTCTTTTGGCAGTTCAACCTTTTCAGGCTCGATTCCTAATTTTCTGAATTCCTCCAAGGTGCGCTTGTTATGGACGTGGTTGGCTGAGGTGTCAGATTCAAATTGGCTGTAGAAATAGCCGACTTTTAAGTGTTTTAGCTCTTCCGAACTTACAAGATCAAATGAAGCATTTTGTACAGAGCGATCCTTTCTATCTTGTCCACGGATGTAATCAAAGACGATGGCACAGTCTGAGGCATTCCTGCAGATCGGACCGACTTTGTCCATGCTCCATGAAAGGGTCATAAATCCTGTTCGGCTTACAGCGCCGAATGTCGGCCTCAATCCAGTCACACCGCAACGGGTAGAGGGAGAAATGATCGACCCGAGGGTTTCTGTTCCGATAGAGAATCCGACCAAACCTGCCGAGGTCGCCGAACCTGAACCGGCAGATGAACCGGTAGCGCCCTGTTTCAAGTCCCACGGATTTTTGGTTTTTCCTCCAAACCAGACATCTCCTCTTGCCAGGCTACCTGAGACAAGCTTACCCAAAAGTACAGCTCCCGCTTCTTCTAGCTTTTTGGCCACAGTGGCAGTTTCATTGATGATTTGATCTTTGTAGGGTGCGGCTCCCCAAGTGGTAGGATAGCCCGGAACAGCAGCCAAATCTTTGATCCCATAAGGAATCCCGTGGAGCGGACCTTTATATTTTCCGGATGCAATTTCTTCATCGGCTTTTTGGGATTGGGTCAATGCCAAATCTTCGGTGACAGAAATAAAGGCCTGAAGTTTTGGATCGTATTTTTTTATTCTTTCTAGATAAATCTTGGTCAGTTCAACAGAAGAAATTTGTCTTGATTTGATCAGCCCTGCCAATTCCATCACTGACATAAATGCGATTTCGTTTCTGTCTTTTGGCATTTTCACTTTTTCATCCACCTGCCAAACATGCGATCCTTTGGACGGAACGATCTCCAAATCCATCGGATAGGGATCAAAAGCTACTGCCGGAGCTATCTCATTGTCCAAAGAAAAAGTCCGCATGGTGTCGTATCCTTTTCGGTTGTCTTCCAGGTAGGAGAGCATGGTGTCTATCTCAGCTTCATTGAAATCAAGGTGGAGTAGTTTTTGGGCAGCTTTGACGTCTTCTCTTCCAATGGGAATGGTATTTTTGGCCAAGACAAATCCAAACATGACACCTACAAAAACACCCAAGGCAAGGAGCAACCAAAAGTTTTTTTTCATTTTTTCTTTTTTTAATTTTTGAAGACAAAGGCAATGGATAAAAAATCAAAAGTTGGCCAAGATGAATCTAAAATCCATTTTTAGGCGCTCGGTAAAATTCTAGATTTTTTACCCTTCAAATCCTATTTTTCTATGGGTACCGTCACAGAAGGGTTTATTGGAGGAATCTCCGCAGCGACAGAATGCTGTAACTTTGTACTTCTTTTCTGTTCTTCCATCTTTGAATTTGACCTCTATATTTCCATAGACCATCAATGGGCCGTTTGAAATTACTTGTACTATCGGTTCGGAAGAAGCGCTGTCAAGTTCTTTGCTCTCTTTATTATAGTAATAACCCAAAGCTCCTGAGGGACATTTTTTAATCTGTGAGACGATCGATTCGGTATTTGCTCCATTTTGGTCGATCCAAGGTCTTCTTTCAAAATTAAAAAATGCTGGAAGTCCGGTCACGCAGTTTTTTGAATGGATGCAGTTGTCAGGTTCCCATGTGATGGTTACCTCACCGTTTGAATATTCTTTCTTAATCATGGTTTTGGGATTTGTTTTGAATGGCAATCAAATTACTAAATAATTTCAGACCAAGACATCTCTCAAATCCTTTTTTCTCGAGAATACCCCTCTGGCAAAAGGACAAAGAGGAAGAATTTTAATGTTTTTTTTCCTTGCATATTCAACGCCCGCTAAAACCAGTTTTTTGCCGTAAATGTCAGCGGATAACAATTACCAAAGATGAGTTGCTTTTTCAAAAAAATATTGAAATCAGCCTAATTCTAATACTTTACCGATGTTGGAGGATGTTGTACTCATGGAAGATGAGGCTTACGGATTGTCTTTGCTATCTGAAAAAATCAATATAAGATTTCGTTTGGCAACAAGGGCTTCCATATCTTCCGCTGATGCATGGCAAAAACTCATCTCCATTGTCACCAAAGAGTTTGATGTTTTAGAGACTGTAGATTTTAATGCAGGTTATTTAATAACGGCTTGGAAGCTGGACATATTCAATGATGAGACACTTACCATAAAGTCAAGAGTGATAATTACCCACAACGGAGATACTTCCGAAAATAATTATTCCATAAAAATGGTTTCACAATATGGAAACGGTGAACCTGATAAACTGGAGGATTCAAATTTCAAAGACTGGAATAAAATGTTAAAGAAATATTATGACATCTTGGATGAAATAGAAATGCGTTTGCACTAAAGCAAACGCATTCATTCTTACGATTCATTCAATTGAAAAGGAGGCTATTGCCTCAATAATTTTCTCCTACAAATACTTACTTTTCACCACCATCAGCTTCTCCCTAGTCATTTCCTTCATCGAATAGGGGATTCCGCCCAATCCTTCTCCTGATGCATCCCGTCCGCCAAATGGCATCCAATCCACCCTAAATGCAGTATGGTCATTGACCATCACAGCTGTGGCATTGAGTTTTTGGACAGTATCAAAAGCAATATCCAGATCTTTCGTAAAGACTGCTGCCTGAAAATGATAATCCAAGCTATTTGCCTCTGCGATAGCTTTGTTTCGATCCTGATAAGGATAGATACATACCACCGGCCCAAAAATCTCTTCTTTGGATACCTTGGCATCTTGTGGCGGATTCCAAAGGACAGTAGGTTCATAGCACGTCGCAGAAATTCTCTTTCCACCACATAAGACCTCCCCACCGTTATTTTTAGCTTCCCGGACCCATTCTTCAACCCTGTCTACTTCCTTGGGCGAAATCAGCGGCCCAACTTCTGTGTTTTTATCCAGAGGATCTCCGGTCAGTAGTTGAGAGGCCATTTCTGCCATTTCATTCGCTAGTTGCCTAGCGATCGATTCATGCGCAAATATTTTCTGAACCGATACACATACCTGTCCTGCATGGTAAAAACCTCCCTTGACCAATGAAGGAACCATTTCTTTAAAATCTGCATCAGGTTCAACAATTACAGGTGCTGCACCACCATGCTCTAGTGCACAGCGTGTCCCCGGTGCCAATTTTGATTTCAGGTACCAGCCCACCTTGGCTGAACCGATAAATGACAAGTAATTGATTCTTTTATCTGTGACAAGCAATTCCGAAGATTCATTGTCCATGACAAGCACTTGCACCCAATCTCTGGGAACACCTGCCTTGTACAAAATCTCTGCAAAAGCAAGACATGTCAATGGGGTAGTGGAGGCTGGTTTGACAATGACAGGACAACCTGCCGCGAATGCAGTTACTGTCTGATGGACAATAAGGTTAAGTGGGTGGTTAAATGCTGAAATGGCTGCAACCACACCAATGGGTTCCCTTGTAGTAAATGCAATTCTATTGACAGAAGCTTTGGTTAAGCCCATTGGGATCTGTTCTCCTGTCAGTCTTCCGATTTCTTCAGCTGCAATTTTGACACCGTTTATGGCTCGGATTACTTCAACTTTCGAATCTTGGTATGGTTTTCCTCCTTCGGCAGTAGCTGTCTGGGTAAGTTCCTCCATCTCATCCCGCATGATAGCACCGACTTTTTCCAGGATTTCTATCCTTTCATGAGGTGGAATCCATTTTGCTCGGTCCCCAAAAAGTGCTGTTGCTTTTCTTAGTGCCTTCTCCACGTCCTTTTTTCCAGAAAGTGTAATTTCATCAAGAAAAGATTGGTCAAATGGGGAATATACTTTTAAGGTTTGGGTAGTGCTCATAGTTTTTCGGTTTTTTCTTTCAACATTACATTTAAAATGGCGTGGTTCAATGAATAATCAACCGGCAGGTCGATGATATGGACTGCGGCGGTAGCCAGACAATGGGTTAAAATTTCTTTGAATTCTGTATCAGTGGCCGGTCGGTGGCCTTGGGCGCCATAGCTTTCTGCATATTTGACAAAGTCTGGATTTTTGTAATCCAAGCCAAAATTATCAAAACCCATATCCTCCTGTTTCCATTTGATCATGCCATATCCTTGGTCATTGAGGATGATGACAGTGATGTGCAGACCTAGCCTTACTGCAGTTTCGATTTCCTGAGAGTTCATCATAAAACCACCATCTCCACAGACCGCAACGACATTTTTGTCTTGATTTAGCATTTTGGCCATCATGGCCGAAGGAAGACCAGCACCCATAGATGCCAAGGCATTGTCCAAAATAAGGGTATTGGGTTGGTGACAAGTATAATTCCTTGCAAACCACAATTTATAGACACCATTATCCAAAGTAATGATGTCTTTGGAATCTAAATTTTCACGCAATAGATTAACCAATCTCTGCGGGAGCATTGGGAACCTTTCGTCATGAAAGTAGGTCGAAAGATGTCTTTCCACTTCTTTTTTGACCTTTTCAAAATAGCTGAAATCCCAATCTTCCTGCCTTTCAATTTTTTCTGCAAGTCTGAAAACTGATCCAGAAATGTCTCCAACAACATTCAGCTGGGGAAAATACACAGGATCAACTTCAGCAGGGGAGAAGTTGACATGGATTACCTTTTTTCCATTTGCTTTCATGAAGAATGGAGGTTTTTCAATTACATCATGCCCTATATTGATAATGAGGTCAGCGTCTTCTATGGCGGCATGCACAAAATCATTGCTCGATAAAGCCGCTGTTCCAAGGTACTGCGGATGTCGTTCGTCGATCACACCCTTGCCCATCTGGGTGGTGAAAAAATAGATTCCTGTCTCATCCACAAAATTCTTCAGAGCCTTACAGGTTACCTTTCTATTGGCTCCCGCTCCGATCAAGAGCAATGGTTTTTTGGATTGGTGGATCATCTCCACTGCTAGATCTATTGATTTTTCATCGGCATTTGGGATGATATGTCCGACTACATCAAAAACATTGGATTCACAATCTTCCTGTGCGATGTCTTCCGGTAATTCTAGGTGCACAGCTCCGGGCTTCTCTTCAATAGCAATTCTAAAAGCCTCCCGGATGCTTGAAGCAATGTGGTTGGAATTGACGATCTGTTTGGTGAATTTGGTAACTGACTGCATCATGTCTACCACATCGATGATCTGAAAACGGCCTTGTTTGCTTTTTTTGATCGGTTTTTGTCCGGTAATCATCACCATCGGCATTCCGCCCAACTGGGCATATGCTGCCGGAGTCATAAGGTTGGTGGCGCCAGGTCCCAATGTCGAAAGGCACACGCCAGGCTTTCCCGTAAGCCTTCCGTATGTCGCTGCCATAAATCCCGCCCCTTGTTCATGCCTCGTCAGGATTAATTTAATTGAGGAATTTTTTAGAGATTGGAGGAGGTCTAGGTTCTCCTCACCGGGCAAGGCAAAAATGTATTCGACTCCTTCATTTTCTAGTGCTTTGACAAAAAGGTCAGATGCTTTCATAAAATAGCTGTGGTTAGTAAGTAAAAATGCGCCAAAAAGGTAACTGAGAAAATGGCTAAATAATTTCATTCAGTCGTAATTGCGCTACTTAAAACTACTTACTTAGAGAATATCACAAGAGTAAATCAAGCTTGTTTATGTTCTTTTTACAATAACATGATGAAGCAGCGTCGCTGGTATTGATTTCAAAAGGATTCTAAAAAATATTCGATATTTTATTTAATGTATTGATTTACAATAATGTACTTACTTTTGATGAATTGTGTCTTTTTATATTTTTAAGGTAAAAAATATTTGTAACCTTCTAATTTTACCTATAATATTTTTTTATATTTAAGATTAATAAAGATAAATTTTTCTATTCACCAGTTTAACCAAATCAAATAATGCACCTCACAAAAAATTTTTACCTTGATGAAATGTTGACAAGCCAATCAGCGGTCAGACTTGGCTTTGACGAACAGTTTACCCCCGATCAGGCAGTGGTAGACAATTTAAGGGCGCTTTGTCAAAATGTCCTTCAACCTCTGAGGGATGGCTTACAAAGGGCTATTCTTACAAGTAGCGGATACCGATGTCCGAGAGTTAATCAGGCAATTAATGGAGCTCCAAACAGCCAACATGTTTTTGGGCAGGCGGCTGATATCAAAGTAGGGCACCTAACCACGGAACAACTTTACCAAAGAATCAAAAATAGCAATCTTGTTTTTGACCAGCTGATTCAGGAATTTGACAGGTGGGTGCATGTCTCGTACAATCCCAACATTGCTGCCAACCGCCGTCAATGCCTTAGAGCTGTCAAAGTTGATGGCAAAACAAAATACCTGCCCGGGTAATCAACCGGCAATTAATAATTTATTCAAAAAATTCCGGGGTATAGATTTTCTTTCATAGGAAATTTATACCCCTGTTATTTCTCTGAATTTGACACTTTGCCTTTGGCTCAGGTCTATTTTTTGACCGTTCTGCATTTCTACGAGTAAGGTGCTGTTGAAATAAGGCTCTATGTTTTTGATAAAATTCAGGTTTATGATGAATTGGCGGTTTGCTCTAAAAAAGACTTCATCAGCCAACCTGTTCTCCATATAGGTCAATGATTTGTGCAAGAGAGGTTTTTTGTTTTCAAAATAGACTTTGACATAATTTCCTTCACTTTCTATCAAAAAAATATCCCTGACCGGAACGAAAAAGCACTTTTCTCCATCCTTGATAAAGATTTTTTTGTCAATTCCCAGTTTCTCCGATTCATTGGTTTTCTCTACAATGGCTTTCTTTTGTATTTTATTTATAGCATCTTTTAATCTTTCCGGATTAACAGGCTTCAAGATATAGTCCAAGGCATTGACCTCAAATGCTTTGATTGCATATTCATCATAGGCTGTCACAAATATCACGTCAGGTGCTTCATCAAGTTTCTCGAGCAATTCAAAGCCATTCATTCCCGGCATATTGATATCTAGAAAAATCAAATCAGGTTTGAGGTTGTTGATCATTTCTACAGCATTCGAGGCCCTATCACTTGATCCTGTGATTTCTATTTCCGGAAAAGCCTTCAGCATGGTCTCCAATTCCCTGAGGGCAAGGATTTCATCATCGACCAAAAAACATCTTTTAAGCATGATTATTATATTTCAGAGGATATACAATCGTAACAGATACTTTATCGGGAGATTTGGATTGTAAATGCAGTTCCGCTTTTTCACCAAAAAGGTTTTGGAGTCTTCTGGTTGAATTTTTTAAGCCAATCCCTTTGGATTCATTTTCTTTTAGTTCTCCGGTGTTAGATACTTCAATTTTCAATGTCTGGGAATTTGAACTCGATTTGATCTCGATGATTCCACCATCCGGAAGCTGCGTAATTCCGTGTTTAATAGCATTCTCTGCAAAAGTGAGGATCATGGCAGGAGGCACTTTTGCATCCAACGTTTCTGCCTGCAGGTCGATATTGACATCTAGGCGGTCACCAAATCTGATTTTTTCAAGTTCTAGGTATTTGACTACTTCGTCGATTTCATCCGAAAGGTTGATCAAAGGAGTCTTTTCATAGTTTAATGTAAAGCGTAGCAGCTCACTCAATTTGATGATTGCTTCCCTTGCTTTGGTAGTATCGATAAGCACAAGGGCTTTGATGCTGTTGAGGGCATTGAACAAAAAATGGGGATTGAGTTGGGACTTGAGAAGTTCCAGCTCCGAAGTTTTAGCTAGGTTTTCGACGATCAGGTTTTGCTGGGAAATGATCCTATTCCTATCCAAAATATGGAAGAGGTAATAAATAATGATCCACACCACCACGTATCTCGCAATATTCATTATTTGACCTAAAAAGTGGATCACAAATTCTGATGTTGAAAAGAATTCTGGAGCACTGAAAACCAAAGGTATAAAAGTAAGACAAACCATAATGAAGGTGATAAAAAAAGTATCCAAAAGAGCCTTTCCCCATATTTTGGAAAGGCTCTTTTGAAATATTGTTGGTTTGATAAAAAGCACTTTATAAAAGTGTGATGTAATCAATCCGGTTAAGGCCAAAAAGCAAAATTGAAACACATATTCCCAGACAAATTCCCTGATGATGAAGAAGGTGTAATTGATGGTTTCGACAAACACCAGAGAAAACCATCCAAGAATTTGAATTGTCCAATATTGTTGGTTTTTGTTGAGGCTTATTTTTCTCATTTCTCTTATGATCCTCTGACCCGCTATTTTCAATTATAACCCAAAGAAAGCCGAAACACTATTTCAAGCCTTATCAGAATACAGGATTGCAGGAATCTATGGATGAATGCCTACCTGCCAACAAAATTGACCAATGTGCCGATTTCATCGATTTCAATGCTGATTCTGTCACCGTCATGCAGGGTAAATGTGTCATCCGGAACAAGGCAAGTTCCTGTCATCAGGTATACTCCCTCATTAAAGGCCATTTCTCTAAACAGATAACCCGCCAACTCGGTATGGCTTCGCTTCATCTGATTGATGGAAATTTCACCTTCGAAGACCGTTTTTCCATACCGCTCGATTTTCATATGGATCTTGGCATTGGGATCTATTGGTTTTTCGG
Source organism: Aquiflexum sp. TKW24L (assembly GCF_023502205.1). Classification (GTDB taxonomy): domain Bacteria; phylum Bacteroidota; class Bacteroidia; order Cytophagales; family Cyclobacteriaceae; genus Cognataquiflexum. The sequence continues at coordinate 13,932 of NZ_JAMFLG010000049.1, forward strand.
GAACCAATAGACAAGGACCGATGGCTGCAGCATAATCGTAACTTTTTGCCTGAGGCAAATAGAGTGGATTTTCACCTTCGATATCCCGTGAACTCATGTCGTTACCAATGGTGTAGCCGGCGATATGTCCTTTAGAATTGATGAAAAGTGTCAATTCAGGCTCAGGAACATTCCATTTGGAATCTTTCCGGATGTGGACTTTGCCGTTGGGTTGGGCGACCCGGTAGTAAGTGGATTTGAAAAACAGTTCCGGTCTCTCTGCCTCATAGACTTTGGAATAGAAAGTAGCCGCGCCGCTTTCTTTGGATTCTTCCATGCGTGCTTCACGGCTTCGGAAGTAAGTGACACCTGCGGCCCATACTTCCTGAGTTCCTATCGGTGCAGAAATGTCTTTTGGTGACCAATCAATTTTCTCTGAAGTGGAAACTTCTTCCTTCAATTTCTGAAAAAGATTTTCTGAGTTGACCAAAGTGTTCCAGTCATTTTCTTTGGATTTGTAAAAATTCGAATCCCATTCGATGAGGATGCCTTGGGCAGATTTGTATATTTTCATTTGTTGTACGGTTAAGTAGGTTTGGTTTTGATTTAGTAATTATTATTGCTTGGTGAATTATGATGATGAAAATACAGATATTCTCTTAAAATCAATCCACAAACATGTAGGATGGTGAATTGGAGATAGGTGAAGGCAAAAAAAATAGAGAATCGAATATCGCCATTATTGAAATATAGGGTATTTTACAAATTCTGAATCTTCATTTTTTCGTTTTGAAAATAGTAATTATTGCCGTTGCTTAATTTGATTTCGACATCAAACATCAAGTCAGAATCTTCTATCAATGCACTTTCAAATTTGAGAAAAAGACCCTCTCCCAAAAACATTCTTTTTCCGGAGGCTAAATAATCTGATATACTTTCTCCCGATAAATGGGGATAATCAGAAATGGTAAAATGGGAACTGATATCGGAACCTATAGGAAAAATTTCTCCTTCAAAAGAAATCCATTCCCTTTTATTAATGATCAAGATATCAATAATGCTTTCAGCGGACATATGTGGACCAGGATCACAAGCAAATGCTCCTTGAATAAACCCCATTCCTTGATTGGGGATGGATTGAGAAATGAATTCAAACTCCTTTATATCCAATACCTTGTAAAATTCATCTTTCTTGTAATAAACTTCCGGATTGTAAACTTGGCCTCGAATGAAATTTACGACTTGGAATTCCTTGACCATAAAATCATTAGCTTTTTCGATTTTGCCGCAACCACAGGAATCCCGGCAAAGGATGTCACAGGAAACAGGTATTGCTCCAAAGAAAAAAAGGAAAAGGATAAAGGCCGTAAAGTTTTTATTCATGATTTCAATAATTGAATTTTTCTATCAACCTGACGATTTTTTCGACTTTGGTGTCTTGTTTTTTAATCTCTAATATAGCTTCAATTTGATTTATTTGCTCTTGGTCAGGCAGTTGTTTGAATCTTTGATAAGCTTTCGGAGCATCTTTGAGGCATTCCAAAATCTCCTCAGGAATAATCTCAGGGATTTCTTCTGCAAAAAGTATAATCCTCACCCAATCCCCTGCCTCTTTTTTGATGGATTTTCTGATTTCAGCTTTGACAGGAAGAAACAACTGCCCATTACCAAATGGCATTAGTGTGCAATTTTCCAATTTGTAATCATCAATGCTTCCGCTGACTTTCTTCAAACCAAAGGGAAACCGCTTTTCTTTTGAAACCTCCGGTATCAGGGCATAAGTCCATCCTCCTTTGCCTTCAAATTTTTGAAGGAGATAATCATTCTCTATAAATGGTTTTTTATCCATCGGTGGTTGGAAGCCTGATCAAAATCCCTTTAAATTTAAGGAATTTAACAATCAATTTTAAAACCTTATGGCCTTAAACTGTAGCGATTTTCCGGCAGGATATGGAAGAAGCATCCTTTCTCTTTGCATGGTTGTTTTTTTGATGGTGGCCACAATTTCTTGTACCGAAAAGACCGATCTCAAATCAAGGAAGGTTGTTTTGGTGATTTTGGATGGAATTCCTGCTTCGGTTATTGAAAAGGTTGATACGCCTAATTTCGATAGCATTGCCTTGGCCGGAGGATATGCGCGGGCATGGCTTGGAGGAGAAAAAGGGGGATATTCCGAAACGCCGACCATCTCCGCAGTCGGGTACAACAGCATGCTGACGGGAACTTGGGTCAACAAGCACAATGTCAAAGACAACAAGATCCAACTTCCGAATTATCATTACTGGACCATTTTCAGGTATTTTAAGGAATCCTTTCCCGATAGGAAAATTGCCATTTATTCCACTTGGCTGGACAACAGGACCAAACTCCTTGGGGAAGGTTTGACCGAAACAGGTAATTTAAAGTTGGACTATCACTTTGATGGATTGGAAGTGGACACTGTCCGGTTTCCCCATGATACCTTAAGCCAGTATATCTATGAAATTGACAAGTTGGTGGCTACAAAAGCTGCTGAACAAATCAGAGATTTTGCTCCTGATTTGACATGGATTTACCTGCAATACACCGATGACATGGGGCATCGCTATGGAAACAGTCCCGAAATGGATGTCGCGGTCCGAGAAGCCGACAGGCAATTGGGAGAAATTTGGAAAGCGATTCAATACAGAGAAAAAAACCACCAAGAAGAGTATTTGCTGATCGTCACGACAGACCACGGCAGGGCGCAGGGTGGATTCCATCATGGCGGTCAGTCGGATGAGGAGAGGGAAATATGGATGGCAAGCAATATTAAATTCAATGAAAGATTCAGTCAAAATCCTGCTGTGGTGGACATTTTTCCTACAGTTGCCACATTCTTAAATATTCCAATTCCAAGAGACCATGAGATGGAGTTGGACGGAGTATCCTTACAGGGAGAAGTATTTGCTTCTAATCTTACCGGAACCATTGACAAAGGAACATTGAAAATCAATTGGAAAGAATTTGGGAAAAATGAAGATGGTAAAGTCTGGATCACATTCGGAAATCAGTTTCGCTACGGAAAGGAAGATGAATACCTTTTGCTTGGCGAGGTAAATCTAGCTGATGGATTTGCCGAATTTGACTTTTCACCATACACATTCAAAAACGGTAAAGTGGTATTGGAAACCCCAACAGGTTTTTTGAATTATTGGGTGAAAAATGTACAAAAATAAACCTGACTGTATTTCAGTTTTGGTGTAAGGAAAAAGAATACAAAACCTTCTTATATGATAGGGATGGAGAAAGTCAAAATTATTTTTTTGGTCTGAAATGCAATAAATTTTCTTTCAATGCCAGAAACCCTTTAATCAAAAATTTATTTTTTTTGGGTTATTGTACAATACTTATTTTATCTATACTTTCCTGTATAATTGCTTGTCACCCAAAGCAATAATCAGGGATTGATTGTTTACTTGAAGGTAATTTTACCTTCTTTTAATCGTTTTTTGATTAACCGGATTTTCAAAATATCTCGCTTTTGGAAGCTTATCGGTCATGGGTGTTCAAGTGTATTGACATCCTTTTTAAGTTAAAACAGATCACATGTTTCCAATCAGACCCGGTCAGTATAGACACCTTCAGCCTCAATACCAAAAGGTGGCACCCCCTGATTTGACTTCAGGTTTGGAATCTTTTCCCGATCCCCAAAATTACTCGAATGCCCGACTAAAGTACATCGAAGCAGGTTTGGAACCTTTCGCGGGAGAATTGACAGATGCACATTTGGTGCACTTTATCAAAAGAACACGCTTTGGGGCCACTTTGGAGGAATTGAGAGGCCTTAGAGGTAAGACCCTCAGCACTATTATTGCTGAATCTTTAGCCTCATTTACACCGTTTACTGAGCCTGTCAATAATTATAACAAGGTAAGTGAAAACAAAATTGATCCGGATGTTCCTCTAGGTCAGAGCTTCGTAGAGGCGAAATTCAATCAAGATTTTGAAGGTGACAGGATTGTTGCGCTAAAAGCCTGGATGATTGGAAGGGTTTTAGGCCCGAGCAGCGGCATTCAAGAAAAAATGGTACTTTTTTGGTGGAATTTCCTTCCCATCAAAATGTGGCAGGTTTTTGTGGCAAAGTCATGCTTCCGCTACATCAACATGCTCCATAGAAATGCTTTAGGGAATTTTAAAACCATGATCCGTGACCTGACGCTTGATCCAGCGATGTTGGTTTTTTTGAGCGGGGCATTCAATAACAAACAGACACCGGACGAGAACTTTGCCCGTGAATTACAGGAATTGTTTTGTATAGGAAAGGGAAAAGGTGCCGGTTATAACGAGCAGGATGTGCAGTCCGCTGCAAGGGTACTGACGGGATGGACTGTCGATTGGGACAGCATCCATGCTGATGGAGAACCTGAATCTTATTTCAATCCCGAAATGCACCATCTTGGCAACAAACAGTTTTCGGCTTTTTACGGAAATAAGCTCATTACAGGAAAAGTAGGTGAAGCCGGAGCGGGTGAATTGGATGAAATGTTGGACATGATTTTTGCTACCCAAGAATCCGCAAAGCACATATCAAGGAAGTTGTATACATTTTTTGTAGCTAGTGAAATTACTGAGAATGCTGAGGCAAATGTCATTACTCCCTTGGCCAATATCATAAGACAAAACAATTACAATATAATGCCTGCCTTGGAGGTATTATTTGCTTCAGCCCATTTTTACCATCCCGAGATCATGGGTGCCTTGATCAAAAGCCCCTTGGATTTTATCCTTGGCTTATGGAGAAATTTTGATATGCCCGTAGCAGAAAATTCTTTGGCAGAAAAGGATTTTTATCAGGCTATTTTATGGGATATGAGTGGAATGGGAATGGAGGTCGGCGATCCACCCAATGTGGCAGGATGGACGCCATACTATCAGGCACCGCAATATGACAAGATCTGGATAAACACCTACACCATTCTGAAAAGGGCTACAGGTTCTGACTCTATGCTATTTTGGGGTTATTGGATTTCCAGTTCGGTGAATATCTCAGCTGACTTGCTGAAATATGTCAGGAGATTCACTAAACCTGAAGATCCAGTCTTATTGATCAAAGAATTTGCCCTGATTAATCTGGGTCTTGAACTGAGTCAATCCCAAATCGATCAAGCCAAGAAAATCCTATTAAATGGTCAGGATCAGGATTATTATTGGACAGGAGCCTGGCTGACCTATTTGGCATCTCCAAATAATCAGGAAAATGTTACCATCGTGACCAACAGATTGAAACCTGCTTTTCAGCTTTTATTGCAAATGGGAGAAGCACAACTGATGTAATTTTATGAAAAGAAGGTCATTTATAAAGCATGCCGCCCACAGTCTCGCTATCCCAAGTTTTTTGGGAGCAATGAGTGATAAGAGCTTTGGGCAGACATTGGATAAATTCTTACATCTGGCCAATGAATCAGACCGTGCATTGGTGCTGATTTATCTCGAAGGTGGAAATGACGGATTGAATACAGTAATTCCATTGACCCATCTGAGTCAGCTTAATAAGGTAAGGCCTCATGTAGTGCTCCCCGATAGTGGTATACTCCCGGTTGAGGGAACTGATTTTGGACTTCATCCCTCACTCTCAGGATTCAAAACTTTGTATGAAGAGGGTCGGATGCAGGTTTTGCATTCGGTAGGTTATCCGCAGCAGAATTTTTCCCACTTCAGGTCAACTGACATTTGGATGAGTGGGTCAGATGCAGATGAATTGGTTACATCGGGTTGGACCGGTAGGTACCTTGAAGCCACTCATCCACAATATCCCGAAGGATATCCTAACGGCGAAAACCCTGATCCATTGGCAGTGGAAATAGGATATGGTTCATCCATGCTTTTTCAGGGAGAAAAAGCAAGTTTTAGCATGATCATCAACAATACCAACTCTTTTTATCAATTGCTAAATAATGAACAGGAAGATACTCCCGACACTCCTGCAGGTGAAAAACTGCGCTACATCAGGTTGATCGCACAGCAATCACAGAAATATGGGGCAGTAGTGAGAAGCGCTGCCCAGAAAGTACCCCAACAAAAAGTGTATCCTAACACAAGGCTTGGAAACCAACTCAGGATTGTATCCAGGCTGATTGCAGGAGGTTTAAAAACCCCGCTTTACCTAGTAAGGATGGGTGGATTTGATACCCATGACAATCAGGTGGATGGGGGAGACCATACCAAAGGCAATCATGCCAACCTGCTGAAGCAGCTTAATGATGCGGTGGTCGCTTTTATGGAAGACATGGAATTTTTGGGAAGTGCTGACAGGGTAATGGGGATGACATTTTCAGAATTTGGAAGACGGATAGTGTCCAATTCCAGCGGTGGTACAGACCACGGTTCCTCGGCTCCTTTATTCATCTTTGGAAATATGTCCTATGGCGGATGCAAGGGAACTCCACCCAAAATCGATGGTTCAGAAGAATACAGAGACAATATTCCAATGCAACATGACTTCAGGAAAGTTTATAGTTCCCTCCTTGATCAGTGGTTTGGAGCGGAAAATTCAGTGAACAAATCGGTCATGATGGGATCTTTTGGAGAGGTGCCGGTAATAAAAAATGCCTTGGTGACTTCCATACAGAAAGAAGAACCGACAAACCTCAAAGTCTATCCAAATCCAATCAGAGATTTTGCTATCGTTAAGTTTGAGGTGTTTTCTGGAAATATCAGGATAGATGTCATTGACAGTCAAGGAAGGGAAGTAAATAAATTGTACGAAGGAATATCCCAAAATAGACAATTCACTCAGAATTTTGATTTCTCGATGTTTCCTCCGGGAAGGTATATCCTGCGGGTCATGGACGGGTATCGAAGGAGTACTTTCCATCTGATCAAATTATAAATCCGATGGTTCGGAATCCAACATTTGGCTCCAAAAATTGAATTATAAAAGAATAATGAAAAATATTAATAATGGTTTTTTGGTTAGATTGAATTAAAAGAGTCAGCTATCTGGCTGACTCCTTTTTTCCTCCTTTCAAAATACCACTAAGATTCTAAAGCATTTAAAAAAAGGTTATTTTTTTATTTGGTTAGAAGGGGTCAGTTGGGAGGCTGACTCCTTTCTTCTACCATTTTAAAAACCATAAAAAAACCGGGCGACAAATCCGGTTTCTAGGACATTTAAAGTAAAGGTTTATTTTTTTATTGGTTAGTTTGGTTAGAAGGGGTCAGTTGGGAGGCTGACTCCTTTCTTTTTGGCCGCCGCGCTCAGTGTCCTCACTGACCGATTGGGTATTAAACAGCTTTATCCAAATGCTTATCCAATACTTCTCTGATTTTTCCAGAAGGTCTTTCAGCAGAAGGATCAATGATTTTCCCTTCTTTGTCTAACAGTATAAATCTTGGAATACTATTGACCATAAAGAATTGGGTCAATTCCGATTGCCATGCATTTGCGGCAAACCACTGCAGACCCTCCATTTTTTTGTTCTTCACCATTTTCTCCCAAGGTTCGCGGGTATTATCAATGGATACTGTCAAAAAGACAACAGGCTTGTCTTTGTATTCCTCTTTCACTTTATCCCATTGTGGGTGCTCTGCGATGCAGGGACCGCACCAAGTCGCCCAAATGTCGATATAAACCAATTTTCCTTTTAAGTCACTCAGCTTCATCGAATCCCCTTTGATATCAGTAAAGGTAAAATCAGGAACAGGTTTTCCCGGTAAAATCGGATCCCATTTGGCCTTTGCTTTTTCTAACCTTTTGACATATTTAGGAGTGGAATTTTCCGATAAAAATTTCTTGTAAACTTCCTCTAGGTGCAAAGGGCCACGAAGTTCCAAGTTCGATTTAATGGATCTAAATTTAAAAAAATCACCTATTTCGGAAGTTTTGATTAAAGAATCTATAGCCATGTATTCTGCCTTTGCAAATGATGCAATAGAAGAATCTGACTTCATGATATCATTTGCCAAAGATTCAATCCGCCTATAAATCATATAAACATAAAACTCTACCTTAAGAAGCTCCACTCTATCCATAGGCAGATTTTCTACTTTTTTGTTTGATTCCTCAATAGGAAAATCAACAGAATCCTGCGGAATATTATTGGCCAAGGCATGGTACATGGGGTAAAGCTGGTCCATAAATATGTCCTGATAATGGAAAGAGGATTCCTCCCGAGATAGGAAGGCGGTGTCGATCCCTTCTGTGATTTTCAGTTCCTCATAAAACGTTTTCGCTATGGAGATAATGCTGTCTTTTTTGGAGAAATAGGCATCTTTTTTCACTGCCATAAATACATAAGGATCGTATAGACGGCTTTCATACAAGAAATAATCCCTTTTATTCAAGTACTCATTTTCTTGGGCCATATCACCCGAGGCAGTGAAAGTCTGTTCAAATTCCTTGCTGTCGCCTGTGACGAAAATGCTGTCACCGGGATTGAGGTAGAGGCTAAATCTCAAATCGCCGTTCAGGATCGAATAAATCCCTGTTTCCTCATAGTCAAATGCCAACACAAAGCTTCCATCCGATTTAACAGAATCTTGGGTAATTTCTTCATAATCATGACTGACACTGATGACGGGAGATTCGGAATTTTCAAGCTTGCCGGCAATGGTGATGCTGTTATGAATGATTTCAGGATTTTTGCTGCAGGAAGATAACAGGAGGCTTGCCGCCAAAACTGATAGAAAGGTATTTTTCATTGGAAATGTGGTATTAAGGAGATTGGGATATTGTGTGGACTTGATATCCTTCCGAACAGATATTCACCTAAAAGTATATTATGTTTTCAAGACTAAAAAACAGAATCCATGCAGTTGATCTTTCAAACTGATCTTTTATGAAAATTTAACGAAGATAAATTTTATGATTAAGAAAGGGTTTTCCGTTAATTTCATTCTATTGACATAAAAAAAAAACGTCAGCTATACCTGACGTGATTGAAAGTGAATGTGGATGGAGAATTTAAGCTGATTTTGACCAATAGCTTTGGTCAATTATCACATATTCAATTTAAACTGAATCTCTTTTCCCTCTTCATATTTTCTGAGAACTTCCTTCAATGAATTGAGGTAGTCCGACAGGTTTTTGTTATTTACCAAAGCGCTGTCTGCCTTATTTGCATCAGGAATGGTCACAGGCATTTCTCCGATGTATTTCTCCAGTTCGGGTGAATACTTCTTGATTTTGAGGGTGGCTTCAAGAATTTCTTGGTTGAGTTCTGCTTCGGTTTTCATAACAAATCTGAGTTTAAAGTGAATTTTCAATTTTTTACATAACAAAGATGGTTTAAAATAGGAAGTTTTATAAAAGAATGATGAATTGGACTTATACCATTTACAGGTAAAGTTTGAGTTATTGCAATTTTAAAAAAATCTGATTTTCAGATCCATCTTTGTTCATTAGAAATAATTCCGAGAAAAAGGGCTGTGAATGGGTCTGGTTCAGTTTTATTCTTATCCAAATTTCAAATGTTGGGTTTAATGAATTCTAACCTCTCCATATACCTTCATTAAAAGAAAATTAAAAAGGAGAATGTCAGTGCCGACAAGTATAAGATTGAAAGTGAAAATCTTAAGCCAACTCCCTTAAATCCACTGGAACAACTCTAGAGACTCCTGCTTCGATCATGGTGATGCCATAGATGATATCCGTGCTTGCCATGGTGCGCTTGTTGTGCGTCACGATGATAAACTGGGACTCTTTAGAAAAGGTCTGAATGATGTTGTTGAACTTATCAATGTTGGCGTCGTCAAGCGGTGCATCTACCTCGTCAAAGATACAGAACGGTGCAGGTTTTAGGAGGTAGATCGCAAAGAGGAGGGATGTGGCGGTCAGCGTTTTTTCCCCTCCGGAGAGCTGGTTGATGGTCAGAGGCCTCTTGCCTTTTGGTTTGGCGATGATCTCTATCGGACTCTCCAATGGATTGTTTGGATCCACCAAAGTCAGGTCGCATTGATCCTCTTCTGTAAAGAGCGAGCGGAAGACTTTTATAAAGTTCTCTTTAATCTTGCCAAAGGCATCCAAAAAAGTTTCCTTCGCCACCTGATCGATTTCCATGATGGTTTCCAACAGGGAGTTTTTGGCTTTGATCAGGTCGTCTCTTTGATCGGTGATAAAGGTGTGTCGTTCTTTGATTTCGTCATAGGCTTCCATTGCCATCGGGTTGATGGGACCTATTTTCTCCAAGCGATCTTTTGCTTTGCCGACGATTTCACGGATATCGGATTCGGCCATCCCGGCATAGGCTTCATCCAAGGCAGGATTATCCGCCATCAATCCATCCAAGTCAATCTCAAATTCCACACTCAGTCTTTCCTTCAGACTTGCAAGCTTGAGTTTGACTTCATTCATGGACTGCTGCATCTCATGGATGAGCGTATCTAGCGATTCTTTCGATTTCTGGAGTTCACGGATCTGCTTGTCGGTATCATCGATTTCCCCACGGCAGGCATAATAATCCTTTTCCGCTTCATTGACACCTTTTTCTATTCCTTCCTTCTCAGCATAAAGTTCGATCAGCTCGTCGTCTTTGATCTCATTGTTATCCAGCAAAGAGCGGATCTCTGCATCAATGGAAGCATGCTCAGTTTGGGATTTTTCAATCCTTTCTTTGCTGCTTTCGAATGCTGACTGCTTGAATTCTATCTCTTGCCCAAGGCTGTTGACGCGGTTAAGTTGTTGGTGATAGAGAATATTTTCTTGGTTGAAGGCCGCAGACTTTTGGCTGAGGCTTTCACTTTCAGTTTGGAGCTGAAGGTTGATTCTTTCCAATTCTTCTTCCAATGCTTCAAAAGCCGCCTTTTCATTTTCCAGATCAGGCATGATGGTTTCCAAACTGAATTGGAGTGACTCGATCCGGTCGAGGATATCTTCGCGCTTGTTGGCATTGGAAGAAAGGAGTTCTGCCAACTGTTCCTTTTTGGTGCGGACAGAGACATACTCCTGATTGGTCTCATTGATTCCCTGTTGCAGCTTTTCGATTGTCGATTTGAAGCTGATTTCTTTGATTTTGAGCAAGTCGGTGAGCTTGTCGTCAAGGTTGGCGCGAGTAGCCGAAACTTTCTTGTTGAGTTCCTTGATTTCCTTTTCGAGTTTCTCCAGATTTTTGGCCCGCCCTATTCTTTTTCCTTCAAATAGTCCAACAGATCCACCGGAGACGCTGAATTTCCTTTTGGTGAATTTGCCGCTTTCGGTGATGAAGATCGAAGATTGGTCCAAAGGAAAATCTTGGTATTCGCCCTTGACGATATAGACATCATCGAGGATAAAACCGATCAGTTTGGCGTATTTGTCATCGTATTCGATGATCTCCGTTGCCGGAATGGCATTGGCAAAAAGCTTGGTTTGCGCAGGATGGAAGCTGCTGAAATGCTCTAGGACAAAGAAATTGGCTTTTCCTTTTGCAGAGTCACTCAAAAGGTTTACAGCTGCAATTGCCTGCACTTCGGTCTCGACCACATAGTAATTCATGTAAGTTTCGAGGTAGTTTTCTATCGTGACCCTGTACTTTTCTTCCGTGGTCAGGATGTCGGATAGGAGGGGAGTGTCCTTCGCCCAACTTGAATTTTTCTTCAGAAACTTGATAGCCTCGGGATATCCCTCCAGGTTTTCGACCAAGGATTTTGTCAGGTTAAATTCATTTTGCCTCGCATCCAACTTCCTTGAAGTCTGCGTGACTTCCTCCCGAATCATATCAATAATGCGGTTGGTTTCCTCTATTTTTTGGATTTGGTCTTCCTCTTTGGCTTTGATCTTGGACAGTTCGGCGGATTTGAGGTCAAGGATATCTTTGAGCAAAACCATTTTGTCTTCAAACTCCGCCAAGTTAGAAACCTGATGGGTATCGTCTGAGGCAGTTTTTTCCAATTCCTGCTTAAGGGTAGAAAGCTGGATTTGCTTGATTTCCTGGTCTTTGGAAAGTTGATAAACCCGGTCTTTTTTGGAAGAAAAATTCCTCGTCAGCTCTCTTTGATTTTCCTGGATTTGGGTCTGTTCTCTTTTTTGGGATTCGTAGGCGGCACGCAATTCCTCGACGATCATTTCTTTTTCGGCGAGCATCTTTTGGGCAGATTCACTTTCCTGCTCGAGGGATCGGATGCTGAATCCTGCACGATCGTTTGACTTGCGGTCCGCATCGATCTGTTCACGGAGTTTTTGTGCGCGGTCTTCTAGAAATCTCAGCCTTTCATTTTTGATTTTTTTGTCACTTTCAAACTGCCTGATTTTGTTGACATGCTCATTGAGTGTCTTTTGGCGGGAGGAAAGCAGCTTTTCTTTCAGAATGAGATCGGCCTTGCTGAATTCCAATAAGGCTTCTTTTTCTGCGACTTTGGTATTGACTTGAAGCTTGCGGTCTTGTTCCTGCTGTACTTTTTGGTTCAAAGAAATCAGCGAATCAGCATGTTTTTGAACAGATTTTTTGGCGAGGTTGATGCTCGCTTCCTTGTATTCTTGTTTGATTTCAAAATAACGTGCAGTCTGCTTTGCCTGTTTTTCAAGGCTTTTGAGGTTTTTCTCTATTTCAAAAAGGATGTCATCCACCCTTGCAAGGTCGGCATCGGTATCTTCGAGTTTTCGGAGGGTTTCCTTTTTCCTTGATTTGAATTTGGAGATTCCGGCCGCCTCTTCGAAGAGTTCGCGGCGTGAATTGTTTTTGTCATTCAGGATTTCATCGATCATTTTCAGTTCGATGATGGCATAGCTGTTAGAATTGATGCCGGTATCCATGAAGAGGTTGATGATGTCCTTCAGTCGGCAGGCAATGCCATTGAGCAAGTATTCACTTTCACCTGATCTGTAATAGCGCCTGGTGATGGTAACGTGCGTGTATTCTGTGGGGAGGAGGTTTTTGGTGTTTTCAAAAGTCAGGGAAACTTCCGCGAGATTGCTAGGTTTACGGTTTTTAGTCCCGTTGAAGATCACGTTTTCCATCTTATCGGAGCGGAGCAACCGGGATTTTTGTTCCCCGAGCACCCATCGGATCGCATCCACGACATTGGACTTGCCACAACCGTTTGGACCGACAACTCCGGTGATTCCCTTGTCAAAATGGATGACCATCTTGTCCCCAAAACTCTTAAAACCTTTGATCTCTAGCTTACTCAGCAGCATCCTTTACCTCTTTGAAAATGATTACAGACAAAATTACTTGAATTCGGAAATTAACCAAGACGAATAAAGTATGAAGTGGGAAGTAAGAAGTAAGAAGTACGAAGTTGG